>NZ_BAIV01000097.1 GCF_000517545.1 Bacteroides reticulotermitis JCM 10512
TCGTCCCAACCTACTACTTCAGCTTCCATATTTATCGCCTTGGCATCGAAAGCCTCCTTCGAGGTATCGTATCCACTACCCTTGATCTTGACGATCTTGATATTGTAGGTATGGTTTCGCAGCACGTCCAGATAAGTCACTTTGTCGCCGCTCTCTTTCTTATTCAGGTTCACACGATAATAGGTCGTCTTAGTATCCGATTCGAACTGTCCACCGATAACCAAACAGGTCAATTTATCATATAAAACCTTCTTGTTACCATCACGGGGAACTTCTGTTTCGAAGGTATAGATTGTATTGCTCAATTCGGCATCACTAACGGCACATCCCGCCATACTTCCGTCATAAACAATAGGCCCTTTTGTTACTTCGCTATCTTTTGCGATTGTAGGAGTTGTCACCTTCGACATCGAACCGTCTACTAGCTTCTTCATATCGGGCACTACCCGCCCGTTTTGATGCACATTGTAGAGGTCTACACTTTTTAGCTTAAAATAAGAAGAAGCAGAAGTAGCATTTGCATCATCTACACGCACATTGATACGCGCTACCATTCGCAGCAACTTAAG
>NZ_BAIV01000096.1 GCF_000517545.1 Bacteroides reticulotermitis JCM 10512
TCTTGCCTCTAGTAGAACATATAATGTATATATAAAATATAAAAAATAGCTGTAACCACGTTCGGCAATGCCACACTTTCTTCATGGTTATTAAACTAATTACCAGAAACGGAGGCACCTCTATTAAATAGCTTTCCAGAAAGCTTATTACATAATAGCATTTCTATCAAATAAAGAGCAATCTGTTTCTTAAAAAGTATGCGTATGAAAAGGATTATAGTATTTACCTTGGTTTTATGCAGTCTCACCTGTATTTTCTCTCAAAAGAAAAGTTTAACAATCTATACTCTAAAGACCGAGTATGAAAAGACGGATTCGAACACATATATTATTGAGTACAACAGCAATGGCCGTAAAGAAATCAGAAACAAGAAAAACCCCTTTGAAGGTGTAGAATCAGAACCTTGGCAAGGTAGAATGAGGATACCAACTACCACTGGAAGAACACCCAGTATTATATGTCAAGAAGTCCTAGGCCCTTATTGCAAGAGAAACGATTCAATTTCTACATATGTGAGATTGTTTTTCGATTTAAAAGGTGACCTAAAGTATCTCCGTCTAATTCTTTCAGCAGAGC
>NZ_BAIV01000095.1 GCF_000517545.1 Bacteroides reticulotermitis JCM 10512
GTTTGGTACTATTATCGGAGAAGCCATAACCGAGGGGATTATAAGTAAAAATCCTTTCGCCGGTTATGAGGCGGAACGCCCTGAGCGGCAACAAAAGTATCTTACCCGCAAGGAATTGAACAAGTTGATGACAACACAGTTTACCAAGCCGAAACATTATCTTATCCGTGATTTATTCCTTTTTTCGTGCTATACCGGAATCCCATATTGCGATATGTGCAAATTATCGGACGAGGATATTTCGGTTGCAGAAGATAATGTAGTCTGGATAAAAACATTCCGTGAGAAAACCGGAATAGACTATGAAATTCCCATGCTCGAAATTCCTTTGCAAATTCTTGAACGCTATCGGGGGACAGCAACCAACGGACGACTACTGCCGATGTACAAATGGGGAGTTGAACAGGGCATTGAAAAATATCGCCCGTATATGTGGTATCGCCCGACGGCTCACCTGGCATTGCGGGCGGCACACATACGCCACCGAAATCACTCTTTCACAGGGTGTTCCTATCGAAACGGTAAGCCGTATGCTCGGACACAGCCAGATTTCGACGACACAGATTTATGCGAAAATCACCAACGACAAGATTGATGAGGATATGAAAATGTTGGAGAAACGTATCGCCGGGAAATTCAAATTTGCTATTTAATAACTTAATATATTTCAATCATGGAAACAAAAATT
>NZ_BAIV01000094.1 GCF_000517545.1 Bacteroides reticulotermitis JCM 10512
GGTTGGGCACTATTATCGGGGAAGCTATAACCGAGGGCATCATCACCAAAAATCCTTTCGCCGGTTATGAGCCGGAGCGTCCTGAACGGCAACAAAAATATCTTACTCGAAAGGAGTTGAATAAGCTGATGACAACTCCGCTTGTTACCTCAAAGCAATACCTTATCCGTGATTTATTCCTCTTTTCGTGCTATACCGGAATCCCGTACTGCGATATGTTCAAATTAACTGACGGGGATGTTTCGGTCGCCGAAGATAATGTAGTCTGGATAAAAACATTCCGCGAGAAAACCGGAATGGACTATGAGATTCCCCTGCTCGAACTGCCTTTACTGATTCTTGAACGCTACCGAGGAACGGCATCCGGCGGACGGCTCTTGCCGATGTATCCCAATGGAGAATTGAACAGGGAATTAAAAAATATCGCCCGTATTTGCGGTTTCGCCCGACGGCTCACCTGGCATTGCGGGCGGCACACATACGCCACGGAAATTACGCTCTCACAGGGCGTTCCAATTGAAACGGTAAGCCGTATGCTCGGACACAGCCAGATTTCAACGACACAGATTTATGCGAAAATCACCAACGACAAGATTGATGAGGATATGAAAATGTTGGAGAAACGTATCGCCGGGAAATTCAAATTTGCTATCTAATAACTTAATATATTTCAATCATGGAAGCAAAAAAC
>NZ_BAIV01000093.1 GCF_000517545.1 Bacteroides reticulotermitis JCM 10512
AGATACCTACCCGTTAAAGTAGGCAATTCTTGCTCTGTTCAGGATGCCGTACAATTTATTGACATTCATTTAATACCTAAATAAATAAGTATTGACGGTTCTATTAATTTGTACTACTTGTATTGTTTATCAATAATTCAAAGAACTTATGTGACGATTCACATTAAAATTGCTTTCATCTTTTTTAAGGAAAGCGGATGCAAAGATAAAGACTTTAACTGATAACTTCCAAACTTTATTGAAGTTTTTTTGTTTTTATTTTCAGATAAAACTTAAACCATGCCAGAATCTCAAATCATAAGGCTTTCTACTCTTGGAAAGCGGGTGCAAAAGTAGTCCCTTTACCAATACAAAGCAAATATATACAACTCTTTTTTGAAAGATTATTTGAACTTTTTTATAACTGGCTGATTGATAAGGATGTTATAGAACATAGTTTTAAAGGGAAACCAGCTAAAGACAAAAACAGACTCATTATTATATATACGCGCGAAGCAGAACCAGAAAAACGAAAGCAATGAAGTGAAGATGGTCATTACTTTGCAATATGGTTCAGAAATCGACTTCATATTAGTTCATACAGCCAGATGCCAAGCCAAGAAAACCGCGCGAATTATCTCAATCCACGCGGTCAATAACAAAATTTATAAAACTAAACACCAGTGTCTCACGACACCTGAGTTACCAAAGCC
>NZ_BAIV01000092.1 GCF_000517545.1 Bacteroides reticulotermitis JCM 10512
GGTCAGATAGTTCGACAAGCGAAACTCGGCACCCAGGTTAAAAGTTCCCGTCAGATCGGTAAGCAGATTTGTTTTCAACGCTGCCACAGGCAATGACTCTCCACCCAGCAAGTTTTTGTTTGCAGGGTACGGTTGCTGAGCATGCAGCAAAAGTGGTGAGACGAGAAACAGCAATAGTAGTTTTGCCAATAGTTTATTCATTCAATCTAATTTTAGGGGTATGGAATACTGGAAAATAAGACACAACACACGCTATATTCTCACAAAAAGAATAATACATTATGAAATATCACCTATATATGCTTACTTTACCCAATAGTTTTAATTTCTCTTTTCCAACAAGAGAGTTAAATCAGTAAAAAACAACTATAAAATGCCATTTAAAGCATATTTCTGAGCTTCATAGAATTCGGACTTAACCCCTCTGACACTTGTAGAGTGTCGGAGGGGTTTTTACTTGAAACGTACAACACTGACAGACAATGAATTACAAAGCATTATTATGCCCTAAAAAATAACTTGTGAAACATTTGTGAAACATTATTTGAGAGGGAAAGAAAAGAAAGGATCGAAGGAGACTGGTTACTAGTACAGTAAAGACGGCTAGTGAGCAAAAACCAAAAGAAATTTGTGAAACATTTGTAAAACATTGACTTAATAAACTAATAATGAAGCAAATATGAAGAATGCACGCAAACCGGCACATAAACTGTGCGACAATTGCCGAAAAACAGCAAAGGCGGCAGTAGAAGTTGTGAAAATGGTAAAAGG
>NZ_BAIV01000091.1 GCF_000517545.1 Bacteroides reticulotermitis JCM 10512
TTTAGTAAGAGTTGAATTACATAATGCAGATGATGATCATTACAACACTCTCCATTCAGAAATGCAAAAGCAGGGTTTTAGTAAGACTATTATAGATGATGACAACAAAGAGTTTCATTTGCCTACAGCAGAATACATTAAAGAGTGTGATTGTGATGTAGAGAAGGTACTATCTTTTGCTAATAATGCAGCTTCTAAAACTAAGGTGAAATATTCAATTATAGCAGTAGAATATGTTGATTTTCTGGGTTATCAATTGAACCCTGTAGAAAAATAGTTAATGATCATCCATATCAAAATGAATATCATCTGACAGATTATCAAACCAATCATCAGGTAAAACTCTAACTCTTGGTTTATGTTGACCATTCTCATTTTTGTTAACAGTTTTATTTATAGGTTTATCAAAACTATGAATAACACATCTATAAATCAAAATTCCAAAAAGATGTATTGTTGTTGTTTTACTGAAACTACTTATTCTAATATCTTTTTCAAAAAATGAAAAAGGTGGTTTTTGATTGTTTTTTTCTTTATTCATAACACTATCTTTTCAATATAAATATTTAAAGAAATAGAAAAATAAGAAATGGGCATTCCCTTTAATTAGGTTTGCCCATGATTTTGATAAGAATATTCACAAGGACAGAACATTTAGTAAAACAATGGCTATTATTAGTTGTATTGTTTCAATAATTGGTGGAGGTGCAGCAGGTGCAATAATCACCTGCTTTCTCAAATAAAAACAGCATTTATCTATCTTTATCAATATTATGTAGTTTACAGTATATTGCTGCAAGAGTAAATATTATCCCAATATGTCCAATACAATTAAAGATAAATAAAACCATTAAAATTCCTTCTATATTCATAACCTATACATTTTTATTAAATATATAAATTTTACAATTAATTCCAAAATAG
>NZ_BAIV01000090.1 GCF_000517545.1 Bacteroides reticulotermitis JCM 10512
AAGAATCTCGCAAAGATAGGCAAAATTTGGAAGAATAGAGTAAGTATTTGGTTGTTAGGTTCGTTCAGCGTTGTTTCGCTATATTCTTCTAATAGGCAAAGTGGAAGAATATAGAGCAGTTAAGCGAAAGATTTGCTACCTATATACTGCCTTTTTGATTAGTCGAATTAGGAAGCAAAAACAACCTGAATAAAGATAATCACCTTAAAGAGCAGCTTGTTTTTCTAAAAACGTCTTTCAAAAATAACCCTTTTTTCGCACTAACGGCAGAAAGATGGGTTTTTTAGTAGAAAATTGGAGTTTGTTTCCCATTCGCTCCATATTTTATACAACTGAAAATAACTCTGTTACAAGTAATTTTACACTTAAATAACAGAGTTATGACAAAGGACGTAAAGGTGTCATTCTACCTCAAAAGGAATGAAACGAAAAAGGATGGTAAAAGCCCTGTAATGGCAAGGCTTTCAATCGGAAATTTTCCGAAACTATCTTTAGTGCAAAAATGACCGTTCCGGCAGATTTATGGTCATCCGGTCGCGCCACAGGGAAAAGCCATACGGCAAATGAGATTAACCGTCAGTTGGACGAAATCAGGGCATCTGCCCTGTCATATTACCGTGAACTGTCGGCAACAAAAGAAAAGGTAGCAGCCGAAGACGTGAAAAGTCTTCTGCTGGGCATGGCATCCGGGCAGGAAACGCTATTATCCTATTTCCGCACCCATAACGAGAATTTCGATAAGCGTATCGGTGTAAACCGCAAAGCGGGTTCGGAAAAAGGTTATTGGTTCACACTTAACCATCTCACAAAGTTCCTGAAAGAGAAATACAAACTTTCAGATATTCCTTTCTCCGCATTGGACAGGTCATTCATTGATAAATTCGACCTCTATCTAAAGATTGATCGTCGGCTTGCTCCGGGTACAATTCTGATATATACTACCC
>NZ_BAIV01000089.1 GCF_000517545.1 Bacteroides reticulotermitis JCM 10512
CTCTTTGGAGGTTGATTTGCTGAATGAATTATCTTTTTTAGGTGCAAGCCATGCGTATCACTCATTGGAATGAAGCAACCTAAAAAAGAAGACGCAAAATAAGTCGCTGACACATTGTGAGATACGCGAAAAAGTGACTGTGACGACAAGTCAAGTCACATTCCTTTTGCGACACCATAATCCGTGTAAAAGCTGACTGCAAAATAAAAAAGAATAGCTTTTGGGAGAAAGAGAAAAGAGTTAGCTACATTTACTCGAATTATTAGCGGATAGTGGAAGCCATTTTGTAGAACTCCGAATGGGCTTAAATAATAAATTGTCTAGTCTCGATTATATTTTTTACCTTTGCAAAAGCATGTAACTAGACGGATATATATGATCTGACACTTGTAGAGTGTCAGAGGTCGGCATGAATTCCTTTAAATTTCTGGGGCAAAGATAGGGTATAATTCCCGTATCGCTCTTATCATTAATGGCTTTTTATTTTACATTCAATCTTTTTATTTCAATCTTTCCAGTCTTATTTGTGTGGGAGTTTTGTTAAATTCCTTTCTACAGAATCGTGTGAAGGATGATTCCGATGAGAACCCGTTTTCTACGGCTATCTCTTTAAATAGCTTTCCGGTTGATCTTGACTTCAAACAAGACACTACGTGCTCTTTCCTGCAACATCCACTGATAGGGTGTCAGCCCGAACACTGCGGTAAACTGCATGGTGAACTTTTTGGTTGTCAGATTCAGGAAAGCCGCCAACTCCGCCGCTGTTTGGAATTTCTTCCAATGGAGTCGTATCTGTTCGGAGAAAGTAATGTCGCTACTTAATATAAGGTATAGAAACTCATAGATTTTCTCCCGGGTGTAACTGATCTTAAGTAGTAAGAAGAACTCCTGTACCTTTATCTCAAGCCAGTAATGGCATGTTAACCCATGCTCGATTGCTTGGTTGATGTTATCTACCAATTGCCTTATTTGCGGGTTCATATCCAGTTCCCCGAGGTTGTTGTGCTCAGGGTTATATGCCTTTTTTCTCTTTTTCTTCACTTTTGCATATAAGTCCTCCAGGGATAAGTCCCTGCATAAGGTAATGGGTGCCTGAATCCTGAAGAAAAC
>NZ_BAIV01000088.1 GCF_000517545.1 Bacteroides reticulotermitis JCM 10512
TCAAAAAGTCTCTTTGGGACAAGATCCTGAAAGTAGTCATCGCGGTGGCTTCGGCAGTGCTGGGAGCACTGGGCGGTAATGCGATGAATCTGTAATCCCCTTGAAGCGCAGGTCAGCGCAGGTTTCTCAACTATTTCACGATAGCCAACCTGCTTTGCCTGCACTTCTCGATAATTCTGAGTCCTTTTTGGAATATATTCAACAATAATGATATAGTATAAAACAAAATTAGAGCTTATAATAACCTTATATCACTATTTTTGTAGAATCAAAACACAGAACATGAACCGGTATCAGATATTTACGTTGAATATAAACATCCATAGACAGCGACAAATATACTTTATACTTAAAATATTCTAGTTAATCAATCCCATTCAAATTATGAACAAAACACTTTTAAGAGCCTATGCTCGCAGAATAATTCTCTTTACCTTTGGGTGTCTCTTAGCTGTAAGTAATCTGCACGCGATAGATTATAAATACAAAGGCTGTTTAGTAAGCGATAAATCGGTAATCGAAAACATGTCTATTAGTCTTAACGCCGAGAACCCGGAATACTTTATACTCAGGCCGGTTAATAAACGAATAGAAATACGAGGTATGAAGTCCTCAGAATTTCACAACGACGGCACATGGGATGAAGTATACAATACGAACCTTAGAAGAGTATCCATCATCCTAAAGAAAGACCGGGAAAAGGGGCTATATAGAGTATGTATACACTAAAAGAGACAACATCCTTTATTTTGAGCCTGACAAATCGGACAAGATTGCTGTAACAGAATCCCCTTCTCTGTTTATCAACAACATACAGTTTGCAAACGTCAACAAAAAAGGAAAGATAATAGATAACTACGGAGAGGTAATTATAGGTGCTCAGGTTAAAAATCTGTCTATGAAAGTCGCCTATCAGACTTTAATTCCGGATTCGCTGATTACGCTTGATATCAAACTATTCGATCCCAATGGGAAATTGATGACCAACGCCTACTCTCCCGAAGTTTTCGTATGCCGTCTCATTCAAAACCGGCGACGATATAGCCGACCTTGTAGAGCAGAGTTTAGGCAGCTGGAAAGCCAAGTTTGGGAAAGGATATAAGTTAGAAATACA
>NZ_BAIV01000087.1 GCF_000517545.1 Bacteroides reticulotermitis JCM 10512
CCTACAGGTGAATCACTCACAGCAACCGCTGCACGTGAAGGGCCATATCCTTGTCCCTTCAATTCCAAGTGAAGCCACATTACAAATTTTCCGGTTTTCGCATTATACAGTACTTTGGGACGTTCCATAATGCAACCCTTCTCCAGATCGTGCCCTACCTTATCTGATACAGGAAGCGATATTCCTTCATAACGCCAGTTACACAAATCCGTTGAAGAGTAGCAATTGATACCTTTTTCTGTTACAAATCCCGATTCGGGCCTATGTTCACCATACCAATAGTATTTTCCTTCATGATAAAGTATTCCTCCGCCATGGGCATTAATCACATCACCTTCAGTATCTCTCCAGATTTTACCCGAAGCGATCCCCTTTTCCTTTTGATAGACCCGCACGTAATCAATCTCATACTTCATGGGTAGTGCTGCATTGTCAATAGGACCTCCATTAATACCTCCAATGGCTAGATTCAATAATAAATATTGTGGCTTCGTGAAAGGATTGCTTCCTTCTCCGATGCTACCATTTACAGTTTGGCTTAGCGGAATTTCGTTCAACAGTTCATCATCCAAATAGAGCTTAATCGCTTCTTCATCCCAATCCATACGCCAAATATGGAACTTGGAAGCCCATCTCGAATCTCTATCGGTGAAATGGGAGAACGGAACAGCTCGACTCTTCCACTTCGCATGCCACTGACGATCTGTTCCCCACGCAGCATTAGCTAGAATATGGGGTATACCTTTAATCTGATAATACTCCATGATATCTATTTCGCCACAAGAAGGCCATTCCATATTACTACCCAGTGTCCAAATAGCAGGCCATGCGCCTTTAGCTACAGGAATGCGTGCTCTTACTTCAAAGCGACCATACAAGAACTCCTTTTTCCCGACAGTAGTTACCGATGAAGAAGAGTATTCAACAAATTCACGGCCCTTACGCCAATCACTGCTACCTACGACATAACCGGGATTTTTCCGGTTATGCTCCTTACGGGCCTCTATAACAAGCAGCCCGTCTTTACAATATGCATTATCCGACTGATACCATTGTGCTTCTTCATTCCGCGCATAGCCTTGTTCAAAATTCCATACGGAGGGGTCTAATTTCCCCTCCGTATTAAATTCATCACTCCA
>NZ_BAIV01000086.1 GCF_000517545.1 Bacteroides reticulotermitis JCM 10512
CTATCAAAAAAACAAAAGAAAAAGAAAGAAAAACACTAAAGAGTTGATTAACAACCCAATCTAAGAACACAATTATGGAAGGAAAACAAAAGGAGGGAAAAGCGACACATTATATATATACATGCGCGAGGGGGAAAACAAATCGGGCGCATTCGTGATCGGCGAAAGGGACAATAGATCAAAGACGCGGAGAAAAGTAACCGGAGGAAGATGTGACATTTGTATTAAGCTATAGACCAAATACGACTAATCGCTGTTTGTGAGTTGAAGCAAAACTAGAGAGAGTCCCAGTTTACACAAAATATGGGATAGTCCTTTTTTTTATTTAAGGCCACTCGGAGTTCTACAAAATGGCTTCTACTATCCGATAATAATTCGAGTAAATGTAGCTAACTCTTTTCTCTTTCTCCCAAAAGCTATTCTTTTTCATTTTGCTGTTAGCTTTTACACGGATTATGGTGTCGCAAACGCAATGTAACTTGACTTGTCGTCACAGTCACTTTTTCGCGTATCTATCAATGTATCAGCGACTTATTTTGCGTCTTCTTTTTTAGGTTCCTTCATTCCAATGCGTGATACGCATGGCTTGCACTCCAAAAAGATAATTCATTCAGCAAATCAACCTCCAAAGAGTTCCCGCATTGTATAAATCTAATTATCAGATAAATACGACAAAAAGTGATTATGACATGATTCGTTTGCACTTACACGCTTGAAAGCATATTTTAGCTCAAACGAAGCCCGAATTTCTGTTTTGATAAGTAACCACAAGGTTTTGCAGGTGATTCTAATTTGATCGCTCGTTTTTACTAAACCTTGTACTTGAATGAGGTAAACCTAGTACATGGTTGGGGTAACTCTAGTACTTGGTTCGGGTAACTCTAGTACTAGGTTTGGGTGACTCTAGTACTAGGTTTGAGTAACTCTAGTACTAGGTTCAGGTTACTTGAGTACTAGATTATTAATATCCAAGCGATAGGCCATTAACACGTCAGCCTCAGTCTATTAATACCTGAAAGGTTAACTAAAAACAAGCTAATCGACTGATTCTATAAAACCAAAGAACTGATAAAAAAGAGCCTGATGTTTTAAAAAAAGATCAGGCTCTTTCAACCAAAAGATCAGGTTCTTTTTTGAAAAGATCTAGATC
>NZ_BAIV01000085.1 GCF_000517545.1 Bacteroides reticulotermitis JCM 10512
TTATGAAGAAAATTATTGTTTTATCAGCTTTAATAATGGGAGGTCTTGCTGCACAAGCACAAGAACAACCTGTAGTTTTAGGTAAATTCGCTGACAACTGGTCTATCGGGATCAACGGTGGCGCAATTACTCCGCTCACTCACAGTGCTATCTTCAAGAATGCCCGCCCGGCATTTGGTTTGGAAGTTTCCAAGCAACTGACTCCTATCTTCGGTGTCGGCCTTATCGGAACAGGATACATCAACACCACAGCCAGTAAGACTGCTATTGATGGATCAGACGTTAGCGCAGTAGGTAAGATCAACTTGATGAACCTCTTCGGTGGTTACAACGGTGTTCCCCGCACATTCGAAATCGAAACCGTAACCGGTGTGGGTTGGTTACACTCCTATGTAAATGGTGATGGTGATGCCAACTCTTGGTCAACACGAGTAGGTTTGAACTTCAACTTCAACTTAGGTGAAGAAAAAGCATGGACCGTAGGTATTAAACCCGCTTTGGTTTATGATATGCAAGGTGATTTCAACCAGCACAAGAGCCGTTTCAACGCTAACAACGCTGGTCTTGAAGTAATGGCCGGTTTGACATACCACTTCAAAGGTAGCAATGGCAAACACCACTTCAGCACCGTTAGACCTTACAACCAAGGTGAAATTGACGACCTGAACGCTCGTGTAAACGATCTTCGTTCACAAGTTAACGACAAAGACGGACAACTCGGTACAGCAGCACAAAGAATCAACGCTTTGCAAAAAGAGCTTGATGATTGCCGCAACAAAGTTCCCGCAGTTCAAACAGTCGTTAAATCCGACCGTGTTCCGGAATCAATCGTAACCTTCAAACAAGGTAAATCAACTGTAGACGTTTCTCAACTTCCGAACGTAGAGCGCGTAGCTTCTTACTTGAACAAGTATCCTACTGCTAAAGTAGTGATCAAAGGATACGCTTCTCCAGAAGGTAGCCTGGCATTCAACGAAAAATTGGCTGCTGCACGTGCCGAAGCTGTTAAGTCTATTTTGGTTAAGAAGTACAAAATCAGTGCAGACCGCATCGTAGCCGAAGGTCAAGGTATTGGTGATATGTTCTCCGAAGCTGACTGGAACCGCGTAAGCATCTGTACAATCGACCACGCTAAATAAGCGGATCGACAGATCGTAAAACAAAGAAAATAGAAAAGGTAACCCCCGAAAGTTGGAAACAGCTTTCGGGGGTTCTTTGTGTTT
>NZ_BAIV01000084.1 GCF_000517545.1 Bacteroides reticulotermitis JCM 10512
CTGCCATAACTTTATACACCTCCTTTCGAGCGTTTTAAATGTTGATTGTTTCCTGAATTCTTCTTAACCTTATGCCGTCGCCCGGGGGATGGCTTCTGTTGAAAACTGATGCTTTTAGGTAGTGGACGGGGTGCCGAACTCCGCCTGCACATCGAAGCAGGGGCAGGCCTTGATCCACTCTTCCGGTTCTACTTCTCCATTCCGGTTGAGGTCGGGTGAGAGATCGCGATGTCCGCACACTCGGCTGCCGGGAAATTGAGTGAGTAGTTGGCCGACCAGTAGCCGGAGAGAGGTGCGCTGTTCCGGCGTCCGGGTGTCTGCCGGGCGTCCCCCGCAGTCCAGTCCGCCTTCGTAGCAGATGCCGATGCTGTTGCTGTTCCACCCCCGGGCGTGTGCACCGATGCGTTCGATGGGGCGTGTGAGGTGCACCGTTCCATCCTTGCGGATGTAGTAGTGATAGCCTATCCCTTTGAATCCACGCCGCCGGTGCATCGTCTCCAGATCGTCCGGTGTGAGGGTGCGATCTGCCCGTGTGGCGGAGCAATGGATAACGATTTGGTTAATCTTCCTCATGGCATTTTCTCCTCTACGGTTGTTGGTCAGATGGTTGGGTCGGGTGCTTCTCCGCCACCGTCGCCGGGGTCCTCGGGATCTTCTTTCTCTCCTTCTTGTTTGAACTTGCTGTACGTCAGCGTTTTCATGGCGTCCTTGATCTCTTTTCCGGGACGGAAACGGACACGTGCGCCTTTGATGATTCCCTCTTTTACATCTTTGAGGATGAGTGTGCCTGAACTTCGCAGGGTGACGAAGAATGATCCCAGATCGCCCAGACGGACTACCTCGCCCTTTCGGAAACTCTCGATCATCTCCGTTTGGAGGGCGCGCAGCACGCACAATACGTCTGCCCAGTTGACGGTACACGAACGCTGGATGCGTTCTGCCAATTCGTTGATGTCTACTTCGCCGTTGCGTTTGGCAAGCGCGTAGTACAAATCGGGTTTTTCTTTCTCCAACATATTCCGACGGAGTACGCTGGTAAATGGAAATACTTTTGCCATAACTTTTTTACTTTTTGATTGATTGTTTTTAAACTTATTCTTTAGGCCGGAAGTGGTTCCTTGCTTCTGACACTACAAAGATACGGCAGGGCTGAGGGGGGATGTCCTTCTTTGTCCGATGATGTCGGTTAATGTACTTTTTTGTCTGTTAATGTCCGTTTTTGACGTGTTTTCCGGTGGTTTTATTTGACAGAATCGTCTTTTATTCGTATATTTAGCC
>NZ_BAIV01000083.1 GCF_000517545.1 Bacteroides reticulotermitis JCM 10512
CACCCATGCGTTTCAATGCCGTTTCTTTGGCATCGGGAGTTTGTTCAGAGGTTATGATTTCCAAAGCCTTATCTCTATGGGGCAAATCACTGGCTTTGACCAGCACTTCCAATCCCTCCCAGTCCTCGGCAATGGAGCTAACAGTAAACAGCTTTTCATGCAGCGTAAACTTGGCCTTGATATATTCTTTCAAGGCAATAGCCCGTTCTCCCGACAAACGCTCGTTGGTAGCATAAGATCCTTCGGGCGAAGCGAAGCCTTCCACATACAGACCGAGCAGAACAGCGTCTTTATTGTCGATGACATCTCGCACCGCATCGTCGATCTTGCGCAATTCCTGTGGATTACGCCGGTAGGCAGGCAGGATACCCGAACGGCCTGCCGGGAAGTCGAGAAATGCTTTACCCTGACGGCTGCGACGTTTCTCTTCTTTCTGCGGAACGATGAACCCCACATGAGGGACTACCTGATACGGAATGCGTGCTTCCAGTTCCACTTGGTCGGTTAGTTGATACTCTGTGACGACTTTGTTTCCCCGATAGCCCGACACTTCTTGCCGGACACAAACGCGGGCGGAATCCATCCACAATTGATACGGAACACGAACGTGGTAGTGATAAGGCAAATCGTTCGGCGTTAAGCTTGAATACGAATTACCGAGTTTACGATTGTTATGATACCGTTTAAGCACTTTGTGTTTATTCTCACCCAACACAGTCATCTGCGGAAGCCGGAGAACCGAATCACCCGCTTGAATCATTGGAACGATGTGCAGTCCCTGTCCGCTTTCCACACTTTGGGAAGGCAATTGTAGCTGATAACCTACATGCAGGCTATCGTTCTTCTCCTGCAATTGGAGAAATTTCACGCGAACCGCCTCCTGCGAAAAACAGCTCGTTGTCCCCAACAACAAGAGTAGTGCGTAGAGCGTGAATGGTATATGATCTCTTTTTATCCCTTTCATATAGATCTTTACTTAATAATATAGATTAGTGAAACGCCCAGCTTGGTAGGGCCGAAGTAATGTTTGCTGTCCCTATTTAGTTTCTTACCGCAGGTGTGGCACTCGTAACGGGAATAGTCCAAATACATATAACCCAGTCCCAGTGAGGCTTCCATGCTCCAGCGAGGAGACAGCAGCCAATGGTAACCGTAGGCAACACCCACACCATACCCATTCCCCTGAAGGCGGTGATCTTTCAGATCCGAAAAGATATTCAGCGGAAGGTTCAGGTTACCCACATTGAAGTTTGTATAGTTTACGTGAGCACCCAGAAAGTGTCCGTTAAAAGGTTCATGCACCCAATACCGAAGTTCGGGTTGAACTTGGAAATGTTTGAGTTTCCGGTTATCCGAGAAAGTCCACGGATTGTAATTAGCCGACAGATCCAGCGTCAGGTAGTTCGACAAGCGGAACTCGGCACCCAGGTTAAAAGTTCCCGTCAGGTCCGTTAGCAGATTTGTTTTCAACGCTGCCACAGGCAATGACTCTCCACCCGGCAAGTTTTTGTC
>NZ_BAIV01000082.1 GCF_000517545.1 Bacteroides reticulotermitis JCM 10512
TGTCTTATACTGGATTAGGTTTACACTGTTTTGTTGCATAAATCACTTGTATTTATGACCAAATCAAAACATCGTTATTACAGTGAAACTTTTAAGTTAGAAGTTTTACGTGATTACTACTCTAGTGGCATATCCTTAAAATTCATTGTTAAGAAGTGGGATTTGAGTTGTGCTCGCGTCTTACATTATTGGATAAACCAGTTTCCTGTTGACTCTGAGTTATTATCTTTGGACTTAGAAACCATATCCAATTTTTCAATGTCCAACAAAGAAAAGAGCAAGGAAGAGCTTCTTGCGCATGAAGTTTTAAGACTCAAGAAAGCTCTGGAATTAGAAAAGCTTCGTTCCCGGGCTTTTGAAAAGCTGATCGAAGTTGCTGAAAAAGAAGAAGGCATTTCTATATTAAAAAAAGGTGGTGCCAAGCAGTAACAGGCCTTCGCGGGGAGTATCCACAGGAGCGTTTGGATACTCTTTGCGGTCTGTTTGGCAAGACTCGTCAGGCTTATTATAAGAAGAAAAAGACGCAAATAACAAAATCTCAGTTACGTGCTGTTTTACTGGAAGCCATCTCCTATTATCGTTCACAGGCTCCTGGCATGGGTGGTGTAAAGTTGCACACCGAACTCTCCACCCTATATGGTTATCAGGTGACAGGAGGCAGGGATGCCTTTCTGCGGTTCATGCGTGCAGAGAAGATGATGCTTCCCGCTCGCAAGCCACGTTACACCACCCAGTCCAATCACTTGTTTCGCAAATACCCCAACCTGATCAAGGGTTTGCAAGTCACATACCCTAATCATATTTGGGTAAGTGACATTACTTATATTTGGATAGAAGGAAGTGTCTGTTACCTGCATTTGCTTACAGATTCCTATTCTCATGCAGTATTGGGATGGGTTCTTGCACCAGGTCTACATGCCGAGTACACGGCGCAGGCACTTGAACAAGCTATAGCCAAAGCCGGTGGAGGTAACTTGTGTGGAACAATCCATCATTCCGACCGGGGGACGCAATATGCCTGCTATTTGTATATCTCTCTATTAACCGATCATCATATACAAATCAGTATGACAGAGGATAGCAAACCTACAGATAATGCAATAGCAGAAAGAATGAATGGGATACTGAAAACAGAATGGATCTACGGAATATCTCTCTTTAAAAACGAAGAGCAAGCACGTCAGAGGATCGGTCAAATGATACAATTCTATAATTATGACCGACCACACATGAGTATCGGAATGAAGAAGCCAATGGATGTGTATGAAGGAGAGGTACCCGGAGAAAATCTCTGGAAAAAGAAAGGGAAGACAAAATTATGAACTATATTTGTTGAACCAGAAAAAGGGAGCGAAGGTTTATGCCATTGTTACCCAAAAGCTGATAGGGCATCGAGCCCCATCAGCTTTTACCCAGAAAAAGAAAAACTCCGGATTGTCCATTGTTTTTGAAGTGACAACGAAATTCGAAAGGTAGAAGAATGAATGACAACCGTATTGGAAATAGAAAAAGATATTTGACAACGTTTTTAGTAACAAGCAACAAATAGTGACAACCAGATTCAGGATAAGTCA
>NZ_BAIV01000081.1 GCF_000517545.1 Bacteroides reticulotermitis JCM 10512
GTATTTTGTATCGTTTTTAAATATCCGTTCAAAGACGGATTATCAGGCAGCAGATTATTACAGGGAAGAGAGAACTTTCCCTTCCCTGCAGAAATCCTTCTTGCTATCTATCTGTCAGTCTATGATTTATTGAGGAATCAGGTTAACGTTTTCACCCACCAGATTCCAAGGTGCAACCTTAACCTCTACTTTGATTTTAGTCGCTAGGTCAACCGGATTAGTTGGTACTGTGGGCCCTTCCTCTTTATCTCCCAAGCCCATAATCTCATCGATAATAACTTGGTAGAAGTCATTACGGAATATATCGTAATTCTTAGCCTTATTCACATATACGGTATAGTAGCAAGTACCAGCTGTATATTTCACTACATCACCCACATTTAGTCCTAATTCAGTGGCATAGTCAGTAGCTTCCGTTACCGATTTGAAGTACAGGTTGCCTGTGGTTGTTTTGATGCACCAGAAATCTCCGATTGTACCATGTGGTGTTACCGTCCAGTTACCGGTTGTTCCGGTAAATACATTAGCCGGAGCGAATTTCGCGCTTACGCTCACATAAGTCAGGTTACCCGCTATTACGTTATCATTGGTGTTTTCAGGAGCATATTTTACAGCCAGAAAAGAACCAGCATCATTCACATCGGAATAGTCGTTATCTACCAGTGTACTACTCAATCCGTCACCCGGAATAGCGGGTTCGGTATAGTTAGGGTCTTCAATGGTAGTTCCCACTTTCTTCTGTGCAGCATAAGTCGACAGATTCACCTGCCCCAGTGCAAAGCGCAAGTTACTCAGTGTTCCACCATCAACATTTGTTAAAGCCAAATTAGCTTTCTCTTCTACAGTAAATTTAGCGACAAAGCGCTTCACATCTACCGTAATGGCATTGCTGGCCGGCATACTTCCCGTCACACCATCCAAGGGGTAAAAGTTGCAGGAGTCACATCGCTACCCATTACAAATTTATTATCGGTAGCAATTTGAGCAACTGTAATTGTATGGGCTACGGAAGTAAGAGCGGCAAGCGTCTTGTTGGTTTCAGACAAGCTCGTTCTAATTTCATCAGGAAGGTTAATTCCTACATAAATCTGCTTGGCACCTGAAGTGGTTTCCATCAGTTCGTCTGTTTTCCAAACACCTGATCCGGCATCGGAAAAGTTGGTGAACTGTTTGTAGTCTTTCAAGAAGCCACCGACATTGTAAATAAACACATCAACAGTGTTGATCTTAGATTCTTCCGCAGTACCCTCTTGCGTAGCATACGTAGTGGGAGAACTGAATTTGATGCTGGCATACGTTTTAACTCCTTCTTTCGAGGTGTCATCTACGACGTCACTTTCATTCGAACAACCGCTTAAA
This sequence comes from Bacteroides reticulotermitis JCM 10512, assembly GCF_000517545.1. GTDB lineage: Bacteria > Bacteroidota > Bacteroidia > Bacteroidales > Bacteroidaceae > Bacteroides > Bacteroides reticulotermitis. The sequence goes on from NZ_BAIV01000081.1 coordinate 1,360, forward strand.
CCCATTGTAAGGGCAGCAGCCATTAGCATTACATACTTAAATTTAGCTTTCATACTTGTCTTTTTTAAATTTAAAATTGAGTTAATAATTAATATAGCGTTATCGCTTTTCGTGTTTTATCTATTGACGCTTTGTATATCGTTCCATCTTCCGGTTGTCGGCACGCTTCGTTTGTACCTCCTGTTTGTTACGAGCGGCAGCTTTGCTACCGGCCTGC
>NZ_BAIV01000080.1 GCF_000517545.1 Bacteroides reticulotermitis JCM 10512
CTCTTTTCAAAAGAGGTATATCACCTCCTACTTGTGAAAAAGTGTTGCAAACTTAGTTACTAGAGCAAAAAATAGCAATGCAGAATCGTACAAAAACATGGAAAATTGCGTCATTTGTACCAAAAAACAGGTTTTAGGTCCTGTTTCTAGGAAAAACTGATAAAGAATGGAAGCTTTATTCCTTTTTTATTGTATGATAAATAACTTATTTAACTTTATAGATATATATGGCAAATCTTTCAATTGTAGTCGTTCCAACAAAAAGAATGGTCAATGGTCGACATCGGATTCGGATAGCTGTTGCGCACCGCTCCAAAACAAGGTATATACCAACCCAATTCACTTTGGATTCTACTAGTCAATTTAAAAGCGGTAGGGTAATACGGCATGAGAATGCAATGAATATAAATGCGAGCCTGCGAAAAACAATTGATGAATACGAAGAAATCTTATCCTCCATCAGCTACTTATCAGCTATTTCATGCACCGAATTAATACATATTATCACTTATGAGCAGCGAAAGAAAGGGATTACCTTTCAAACTGTAGCCAATGAGTATATGGATTTTATGAAAAATGAAGAGAGGAACAAATCATATAAGCTTTATAGCATAGCGTGCAAGCGATTAGTAGAGTACATGAAAGGTGATTTCTCTTTAATCCAATTAACGCCTCTCCATATACAAGGTTTTGCTGATGTTTTATACAAAGAGAATTTGGCTAGTACAACGATACGAATTTATATGACTCTTATCAAAGTTGTGCTAAATTACGCTAGTAAAATGAACTACATAACATATTCCATCCATCCTTTCGTGTTGTTTAAGATGCCAATCAGTAACATTAGAGAACTCGACCTATCTATAGAAGAATTAAAGAAGATTCGAGATGCAAAACTGCCAAATAAGCAATTGAATATAGCCAGAGACGTCTTTATGCTGACTTATTACTTAGGCGGGATTAATTTAAGAGACTTATTGGTCTATAATTTCAAGAATAAAGATTCAATGAGATATATACGACATAAAACACGTAATAGTAAAAAAGGGGAAAGTGAGATCGTGTTCTCTCTACAACCGGAGGCACAGAATATTATTCAGCAATATATTTCTAAAAGAGGTGAACTCATATTCGGGAAATATACTACGTATGAACAATTATATAGCCTAATCTTTCGCTCTATTGATAAAATAACTCAATTATCAGGAGTTAATAAGAAAGTAACTTATTACTCTGCCCGAAAATCGTTTGCGCAGCACGGTTATAATTTAGGTATACAAATCGAAAAAATAGAGTATTGTATTGGTCATAGCATGAAGAATAATCGCCCTATTTTTAATTATGTCAAGATTATGCAGGAACATGCAGATAAAGTCTTTAGAGAAATCTTCAATCAGCTGCTATAGCGTTTCATGAATGAACGCTCAGCAATTATCATATACCTTATTTATTTAGTCCGAACTTCATCTTAAGTTCGGACTAAATGGAATTATACCTCCCCCTGCTCTCCTTATATAAAAGAGCTTTCTCTCACTTCCTCTATTTATACAATAAGAATATGAACAGATTCTTATAATCGTTGCTTTATTATCTCCCTATCGTCATGCTGATAAATTAAGTAGTGGATAATAAGCTAGTTACAGCCAGTTGTT
>NZ_BAIV01000079.1 GCF_000517545.1 Bacteroides reticulotermitis JCM 10512
GTGAAGCTTCCAAAGAACATGTACTTCTTGCCACCCTCCTCGTAATAGTATTGGTCGATGACGTTGGAACCGAATTCTTCATTCGTTATCAGGGCTTTGCTATCGGGGAAAGGACCTAACGGATTGTCTGAAACGGCTACGGCTGTATAGCTGACATCGGCCCCATTCATTTTAGCCCATGAGTAGTAGAGCACGTATTTCCCATTGATATGCTGAACTTCCGGAGCCCAGAATGCACCTCCGCCTGATAAGTTAGGCTTCGTAGCTTGTGTAAAAGCTGTACGCATATACTCCCATTTGACCAGGTCTTTGGAACGATAGATCGGCATCCAATAGCTACTGGTCTGAGTGGCATAAAGATAGAAGTAACCGTCATTGGCACGAATCACAGTAGGATCGGGCACGCTCTTATCCGATATGATCGGATTACTGTAGGTTCTGGCTACTACCATATACTGTATGGCATCATCATACATCACATGCTCATTGCCTGCACCGGCTAACTGCAAGGGCAAAAGATAATATTTCACATCCAGTTTACTTTGGATGACAGTGAAGCTACCTGTTGTCTGACTTTCTCCCGCTTTATAGGCGAATCCTTCTCCTAGATTGTAGCTATCTGAGGGTAATAGATCATAGTTGGTGTTATGTTGCTTGTTATATCCCGCTACTAGCTCGCTCGCATTTTGGGGTACATTGAGTTTGCAGGTGAAATCCCACCAGCTGCCAATCGACTCACCACTTAGCTGACTGGTCAGGTTTGTAGTGATACTCACACGTGTAGTACCTTCATTGACGCTAACCTCTTTGGAGTTGGAAGAAGCAAAGCTAACCTTTGGGAAATCGATGGAAAGGGCAAGTAACAGTGTACCTTGCCGGTCTTTTACTTTGTCTACCTCACTCTTGAGTTTCAAAGCAATGACATACCGGGCATTGGTCTGCTGCAATTCAGCGAATACCTGCGACGGATCGAATTTGATATCCACACTTGTTTGCGCATCTCCCGAATTTAAAACCACGCTTGGTGAGCTAATCGTATACAACGAGCTTGGGAGGAAGGTATAATCTGTTTTCTCTTTGTTGTTATAGGTTGCGAGTTCATCCGCGCTCCATACTTCCAGCTTAGCGGAAGATTGGGAGTTTATGTTACTTCCCACTCTTTTCACGGTCAGGGGGAATGTATAGCTTTCATCGTTGCCGGAGACTGAAACTGTATTCAATCCGCTTTGCTGCAACATTAGTATTGTCCGGATATGCCTCCGGTATCATCTTCAGTGACCGGATGATCCGAGCCGCATGCCAGGCATAGGTATATACCTGCTAGCAAACCAAGAATGTGGCTTGCTTTGGCTGTGGCAAAAAAGTTCTTCATTGTATTCATTTTCATTAAGTATTAGTATTGATATTTCGTAGACAAGTGTTTTTCGGGGTAATTGAGTGCTTGATTTCCCTGGCGGGAAGTCACTTCTATTCAGCTTGCTTTGCTGCATTTCTCCATAAGTACTTTCATCCAGTAGCCTCCGATCACTGAGCGTGCTTTGAAGCCGGTCATCTTGCCGGTTTGTGTTTCATGCCAGTCACTGATGGGTACGCGGGTTTGAGTCTCGTTGATGTATTTGTAAAGCGGATCGATAAACTTCTCGAAAGTAGCTTGATCGGAAGACATGGCTGCCGTCCACATAATCCAGTCGGATTTGCTGTAATCTCTACGGGAGTCTAGTGGTAATCCGTAGGTATTCTGTTTCGTCAGATAATAGTTGATTTCTGTGTTAATTACATTGTTAGGGAAGAGATTCAGGTTCCACATCTTATCCCAGATCATGTTGTACTTCTGGCTCCAGGTG
>NZ_BAIV01000078.1 GCF_000517545.1 Bacteroides reticulotermitis JCM 10512
TCCCCAAAGGCTTAAATTATAGGAAGCCAATATCAACGTTAAGCGATACTGAAACTTCACTTCACCATATTAACTTTTTAATGCACGCTAAAATATAAGGATAGTTTGGCAGTGCTTTATATGTAATAAGCTTATCCTGCCATGAATTGGGGATTGAGTAAAGTTAAGTCCATGATTTTATATCTTTTAATATGTAGTACCGTCCTTGGACGATTCCTTTTTCATCTATATAGTACAAGGTAGGGGTTGATGCTACACCCCATTTCTCGAAATACTCGCCAAAGAAAGATTCATAGTCGCAATACTTATCCTTCCACGGAAAGGATGATGCATGAGTTTCGTATAGATCCTTGTCACTGTCGGAAGCGATGCTTACGATGCGGATGCCTGCTGTATGCAGCTTGTCATAACTTGCTTTCAACTCGTTGATGATCGTATCGCAGGCAGTACAGTCGCTCTCGAAGAACAGCACGATGCTACCTTTTACCTCCTTGGCGTCTGTTTCTATCTGTGGCAGTGGCGGCGCCTTGCTACCTATCAGTTGTAACTGACGAAGCAGGCGAAGACCGATCTCACTGGAATCGTCTGCTGAAAGATCGATGCCATGGGGATAGGCTGCCACAGAGGCTGCTAGCCTCTCCTGCCCCTGCTCACAAAGCGCATCGGCTATTTGGCGAACAAAGAGTTCGAGCGAGTCGAGTGATTGTTTGCCAACGCTATCTATCAAGTGGCGCGCCTGCTTGATAAAGTCTGCATCAGTTGCATGGACTTTCGTCCAATCAGCGATCGTTGGCTCTTTGATTGGCTTACAGGAAATAAAGATTCCGCAGAGACAAAGGATGGAGAGTATATATCTTTTTTGTTTTATCATATCAAGAAGGTTTAGATTAATTTCGTACGCAACGCACGCTGAGCCAGTGTTTATCACTAGTAGTATGCACCCCAGTCATAATTTTCTCGCCGCGGTAGTATCGGTATGCTTCTGATGACCACCAGGGGGAGTTTAGCCCCCAACTATACCAAGTGCGAGATGAGCCTCGGTTGCGCTGAGACTGTTGCCGGTAAAAACATTATTGGCTGCAGCACGAGAACCTGCCCACCAGATGGCTGCATTAGCTTCCAAGTCATTGTTTATAATAGTTTGAAGCTTCTGCCATTGGGCCAGGGTAGGTACAGACCACCCCGGAGGACAAGCATTGTTTCGCTGCTCCCATGTATAGTAATAGCCATTTTCTTGACCTCGATAAGACGGATTAGCATCCCCGTTTATAGTACCAATGATGCTCCCGCCCAATCAAGACCATATCCTTTACCGGAACCGAAACCTTCTTTACTATTCTCTACCATCCAACACTGCATGGCACCCGATGTACCCGTAGGATACTGGTGGGTCTTATACGTACGATTACCGATCGTTTGGGTAAGCGGTATGCCACTTCTTCCGCAATTGCCCTGCATGGCATAAAGTGTATATTCCATATTGCCAGCCTCGATAACGATTTCTCCTTCACGCCCTTCAGGATGGGTAGTAGCAGTAAATGTTACGGTTGTGGTTGCTTCGACAGTAGAAATACCACTTGTTGGAGAAAGCGTAACCCATGCCGGCTTAGATTTAACCTTCCACTTCGGATGACTAGTTCGTACCTTAAATGTATTCGATCCGGTTGTAGCCACAGTCGTTCCATCCAAGCCTATCCCAAGGTAACGGTTTGATATGTAGAAGTTTTCACTACCATACTGAAAATCACCTGCGACCTCATTCCACACCTCTATATCGGCGTTAATTGTGCTAACTCCTTTATAAGCATCATCGCGGGTCGTTCCTATATCCGTTACGGAAGTGATGGTTACATTATACGAATGGTTCCGCAGAATATCAAAGTAGGTATCTGTGGCATAGTCTTTCAGGTCGATACGATAATAAACAGTACTTGTATTACTCTGATACCTTCCGCCAACTACCAGACAGGTAGCATCGAGCCTATCGCTACCGCCTTAGCTGCATTATCTGCTTCAAATGTATAAATCCGATTCTCTATTTTATTAGTAGCACTAGTGGAAAAAGTGAAGTACTTACCTTGCGCCATTTCTGCTCCGGTAACAATAGTTGGCGCAGTAACTGCAGAATTAACTTCATCCCAGTTGTCAGGT
>NZ_BAIV01000077.1 GCF_000517545.1 Bacteroides reticulotermitis JCM 10512
TTTTTCTCCCGCTTACTTTCCGGCTCATGGAAAAAGTAACGGCGGAAAAAATCCGCCGTCCGTTTATTTAATATAAGTTCCAAACATATCATTGAAGAACGCTACAAGCTCTTCCCGTCGTAGGCTATCCCAATAGAGAGAGGCGGGGTGATACGGTTCGTGCCGACCGATTTCGTAAGCAATATCCATTTTTGTAAAACGCTTGCCCTGATTGTAGCGCATTTCTGTACCTTCCAACCAACGTGAACGACGGTTTTGTTGTTGAATCGGGAGCAATTGCTCCAGTATATAGGCATAATTTTCGCCTACGGTGTGTCCGCTTTCCATTTTATACGGACTGTCTTTGCAACGCTTACATTCGTCAATGGCGGCATTCAAATCGGTTACTTCGATTGTTGCCCCTGTGAGGTCTTTAATTTTAAGTTCCATTTTATTGATTTTTTGATTTATACCAACTATCGCTGTAATTATCTCCGATGAGCGAAAAAACGCCTGCTTCCTCGCTGTATTGGGCATATTTCTTTGTTTCTTGTATGGTCGGAAACTCGTCCAATTTCCGAAAGCCTATAAATAGTTTATACATGGTCAAATAGTTTTTTCAATAGAGAGAATAGGGGTATTCATGCGTAGCCATTCCTCTATATGCTCGATATTGTATTCAGAGGTAATAACAGCCATATCATAGCCAATCAGTGTAAAACGGGAACTTTCATAGCTATCTATCCATTCTTTCAAATTGACGGCTCCCCATGCTTTATAATCTTGTGCAAACATTCTGTCAATAACAGATATGCTTTTTGTAAACCTTACCCGTAAGGTTTGGTATTTGTCGTCTATTATTTCAAGGTGGTGGAGTGAGCCAAAATCATCATGTAGTCGGGCGTGCGCCCAATCAAAGCGATAGAGTTCTCCACCCCAATTATGCGGTTCATCGAAACGGATTTTTACCTCTGCGGTATATTCCGTATGTTTTACGTCTTCGATAGTTCCCGTTACCATAAGTCCCGTAAAGATGCACTTGCACCGTTTTCCGATTAATTCTTCATTTACGTCTTTTGCTTTCATGTCTGTTGATTTTTAGATTAATTCTACTTTTCTGGCGGTCGTATCTCTATCAAGGTGGTGTGAATATTATGCCCGATAGTGATTATCAGTTCACAATTACGCCATATCTCAAAATGGGTTCTGAATCCGTGTTTGCCTACAATGAGGTTCATTGCTTCATATATGGCATCCTGCACCTCTAAATCCCATTCGGGAAAAGGTTGTACTTTACTGTTCTTATATCCTTTAGTTATGATTTTCATTCTATGTGTTGTTGTAGGCGACTGTCGTCGCCCCAATTATTAAAGTTCATTATCTAAAAGCCTTGCTTCTATTTCATCGTAGATGTCGTTAAACCTGTCTTGATATTCTTCGTCAAATGAGCCGTTTTCATCGCACATATCCTCTCGGCTTTTGCTGTACTCCTGTTCCAACTGTAAGTCTGCCAATTCGCAGATAACTTCCATTTGCAGGGAATTGGCATCGTCTTCGTCAAGCCTTATTAAGCCGTTCCTATGTCGCCAATATTTATGAATACAGTTCTTGTCTGAGGGTTGTATCTTCGCCCAAAAAGCACGGTAATGGTAATCCGTTGCCGTTTGGCTGTCAATACCCGAAATGACCGCTTTTGTTTCGATAGGCATATACTCCCACCATTGGTCGGCATCTTTGTACCATTGGTGTTTGTTGCCGTGTAGTGGATTGTCTTTTAGTGCGTACACATTTTTGGTGTGCAGGTAGCACTCTGCGTTTCTGTTCCAACAAGCCCTCAACCAATCGCCATTGGTAACTTCCTCTAATTGGTTATGCTTTTCAATGGCTTCGTCCACGCCCGAAACATATATCAGTTTTCCTCCGTTATTCAGCGTATTTGCCAAATAATAGGCGTATATATCGGCATCGCAATAGTTAAGAAAGTTTGTACCCCTTACAGCAAAGCCGTTTCCTTTTTTTTCTATTCTACACTTTTTCATATCATTATGTATCATTTTGATTATTATTTTGTTATGCTGCCAATCGTTGTTCAATGAATGGCATATTGTTATTCACAAGGGAAAGTATCTGACTATGGTGTTTGCTGTTCTTGTTGCATAATCCCCTGCATTGGATTACTTTCAGTTTGGAAATGGATACCTCTACGGTTTCGATACGTTTGCCGTCAATGGTTGCCGAAAGGATAAGGGAATCTTCCTTTGAAGAATAGCCACCTACGCAATGATGCTTATGCGTCACTATACATAA
>NZ_BAIV01000076.1 GCF_000517545.1 Bacteroides reticulotermitis JCM 10512
GTGTGACGTGAAAGTTGTGTAAGTGATTGTGTGACTTCTGCTTAGAGAAGCAGAATGATTATACCTCCAGTTCCGTCTGGAGTAGCCTATGGGCACGTGCAATAGTGAGTAATCCATTTGTGCGACAGCTGTCCAGACAAGGTAACCTTTCCTTTAAGGAGAAGACCGAACCGCAAGGGGACGTCAACGGCCGGTAACATCAATCGGCGCGAGGGGCTTGGCTTAATGGTATGGTCAACGAAAGTGAACTGTCTGATAAACATCGTAAAGTATAACGAGCCAAATGATGTTGGGCTCGAACCAAAAGGTAAGCAGTCGGATAACCTCCTGAATTTTGGGGTTACACGGACAAAGCACTGCCGGTGGAATAGACAGGACCTAACCCATTTATTTGTCACTTGCACAGAACACGGTAAGCCCGTATCTCTCCCACTTCTCTCAAGAGGGTAAGCAAGCCGCAAGGTGAGCCTACATGGGGTGCGGGTACAGGAAAGCGGAAAAAGCGAATGCCGCTCTGTAATGGAGGGGATACGGATTGAACCGGAGTCACGTGTTGATACCGATAACATTATCCGGCGCGAAAGCGGGCAGACTTCCGTATGGTAACTCTTTACAAGATAGTTAGTAGAACTTTTAAAAGAAGGAAAGCAAATGAACGCAATTAAATTGGCGTGTGCGCCCGAAAATGACATCCATACACTCTGGTCGGAAATCGACTGGAACAAGTGTGCATTGTTTGTTCAAAAGCTACAAGCACGTATTGTAAAGGCTCAAAGGGAAGGCAGAACGGGCAAGGTGAAAGCCCTGCAATGGATGCTGACCCACTCGTTTTATGCCAAAGCTCTGGCAGTAAAGCGAGTTACTACCAATAAAGGTAAAGACACTGCGGGTGTTGACAAGGCAATCTGGTCATCTCCGCTGGCGAAAGCCAAAGCCATAATCTCGCTCAAACGCCGTGATTACAAGCCACAGCCGCTGAGACGGGTAAACATCAAGAAGAAGAACGGGAAATTACGTCCATTGGGCATACCGACAATGAAAGACAGGGCAATGCAGGCTTTATATCTCATGGCACTCGACCCGATTGCCGAGACTACGGGTGATACTCACTCTTACGGTTTTCGCAAACACCGTTGTACCCATGATGCTATCGAGCAATGCTTTATTCTGCTTTCAAGGTCATGTGCACCCGAATGGATTCTCGAAGCAGATATTAAAGGATGCTTTGACAACATCAGTCATGAATGGCTTATCAAAAATATCCCTATGGATAAGGCGATACTCCGTAAATGGCTCAAATGTGGCTACGTCTTCAACGGTGAACTCTTCCCCACGGAAGAGGGAACTCCACAAGGCGGCATAATTTCTCCGACCCTTGCAAACATGGTACTTGACGGATTACAATCCTTATTGGAAAAGTGTGTTAAGAAGTATCAGGTGAACTATAAAAAGATTGTTCCCAAAATACATCTGGTACGCTATGCGGACGACTTCATTGTGACAGCAAAGGACAAGGAAACAATTGAAAAGATTATTCTCCCCCTTGTACGCAACTTTTTGGCGGAACGAGGCTTGACGCTATCGGAAGAAAAGACCAAAATAACGCATATTAGCGACGGTTTCGACTTTCTCGGCTTCAACATTCGTAAGTTTCCCAATAATACGTTGCTCACACAGCCATCCAATGAAGCGAAGAAACGATTCTGCGACAAAATCCGAAAGGTGATTGAATCCAACAAGTGCGTAAAACAAAGGTCACTCATTAAAATGCTAAACCCGATAATCACGGGCTGGGGTAACTACTACAAGTACGGAACTTCCGCAAAGGCATTTCACAGGGTTGACTGGGAAATCTTCAAGAAAATATGGCAATGGGCAAGACGAAGACATGCGCGAAAAAGCAAAGGATGGGTAAAGGAAAAATATTTCCAAACTGTTAACGGACGTAAATGGCGGTTTATAGCCGACATGGAGAAAGGTGCTAAAATCAGGACTATCGAACTGAAATACCTACCTAATTTCCACCATGAGAAGTTTGCTAAGGTGCGGCATTATACAAATCCCTATGACCCTGCCGACAAACCGTATTATGAATGGCGGGAAACCTACCGAATGAAGCAAACGCTTAAAGGTAAGGATTCGCTGGTAGCAATATGGAAGCGGCAAGGTAAAATCTGTCCTGTCTGCTGTGAACGTATTGATAGAGAAAGACCTTGGAGCATTACCGAGAATATTGTCGGGAGTAAAAAGGTTCGAACACTCGTTCACACGTCCTGCAAAGTCAAGGTGACTAAATCTAAAATTGGTAGGAAATGAGGCGTACTTATTCTAATAGCCAGAATAAGGGCGTGTTGCTTGAGCCGTATGATTGGAAACTTTCAAGTACGGTTCTTAGAGGGGAAGGCTCCCGTAAGGGAGCTGACCTACTCGAC
>NZ_BAIV01000075.1 GCF_000517545.1 Bacteroides reticulotermitis JCM 10512
GGAAAATCCGCTCCATGTTGACCCCTCTTGTCCAACGTAAAGTGATCCCCTAAATCCAATTGAAAGTGACCCCTTGTGTCCAATTGAAAGTGACCCCCTAAAGTTCAAAAAATCATTTGCGTAATAGCTCTCTGAATCTTATCTTGTCTGTTAAATAATTAAAAAACAGACTGTATGCCCAATCATTCATTAAGCATGAGTAAGATTCGTCAAGTATTACGTTGTTATGCCTCCGGTAGTGGGACTAAAAGTATTAGTCACATGCTGGGTATGTCTCGCAATACCGTCAAGAAGTATTTACAGATTTATCAAAAGAGTGGTTTAAGTATGGAAGAAGTCCTCTCTCTGGAGGATTCTTCCCTTCATACTCTTTTCCAGGTAAAAGAGAAGCCTATTGAAGAACCCTCAGCACGCTATCAAGCCTTGCAGGTACTTCTTCCAGAGTACGCAAAGCGTCTTAAAAAGAAAGGTGTGAGTCGCCGTCAATTATTTTTAGAGTATAGATCCTCTCACTCTGATGGATATGCTCACAGTCGTTTTTGCGCATATCTCCGGGCTTATTTTGCTCAATCTCATCCTATAGCCCGGTTGGAACACAAAGCTGGTGATAAGATGTTTATTGACTATGCCGGCGACAAGCTCTCCATCATAGACACTGATACCGGTGAGATCCTCCCTGTTGAAGTATTTGTATCCATTCTCCCTTGCAGCCAGCTCACTTTTGTTCAGGCAGTTATGAGCCAGCGCAAAGAAGATTTAATTCATTGCTGTGAAGCCGCATTGCTGTTTTACGGCGGAACCCCTGCTGCCATTGTTCCAGATAATCTAAGGGCCGCTGTAAGTAGGCCCAGTCGTTATGAAGCGGAACTCAATGAAGACTTTGCTGCTTTTGCCGAACATTATGGGTGTGCTGTCATTCCTGCCAGAGTACGCAAGCCTCGCGATAAAGCTTTGGTAGAAGGAGCCATTAAACTAATTTATCGAAGTATTTACACTAAACTTGAAGGTCGTGAGTTTTACGATTTAGCTTCTTTAAACGCTGCCATACACGTAGCTCTTGAACTACACAATAATGCTTTATTTACCCAGAGAAGCTACAGCAGGCGGGAGCAATACGAAGAGATCGAGCGTAGTTGTATGGGACCTTTAAACCCCATCCGTTTTGAACTCAAGCTTCGACATACGGCAACCGTACAAAAGAACGGTTTCATACGCTTAGAGAAGCATTATTATAGTGTTCCATACAAACACATCGGCAAGAAAGTCAATGTGTTATACAATAGCACCACGTTGGATATCTATTTGAAGTACGAGAAAATAGCGACTCACACAAGGAACTACAAACTCTATGGCTACACTTCCCAGCAGGAACACCTGGCTTCTTGTCAACGTGTAATTACAGATTGGAATCCAGAAAAGTTTCTTGTGGAAGCAGCCTCTATACACCCCGATGTAGAGAGTTTTATACGACAAGTCATAGAACTGAAGATCCATCCCGAGCAAGCATACAAATCGTGTCGGGGTATACTTAACTTCGCTTCGCGGGTCGGACGAAAAAGACTCATCAATGCCTGCAGATGGGCCTCTTGCCATGGATTGTATAATTACCCGGCCATAGAGAAAATACTTAAAAACAGGCAAGATGAACTTCCTATGGAAGAAAATACAGATGATGGAAGTCATCAGATGCCTGCTCATGAGAATATACGTGGAAAAGAATATTACAGTTAACAATCAAGAACAATGGAAATGAATCAAGAAACATTAGAGATGATGCGCCAAATGCGTCTTTTAGGCATGTATAATGCTTTTAAAACAAGTATGGAAAGTTTTAAGTCCGAGACTATGACAACCGACCAGTTTGTCGGGTGGTTAATATCCAATGAATGGGATGATCGTTGTAATCGTATTATTGAGAGGCTAATAAGGCAAGCCTCTTTTCGCTATAAGGCCTCCCTGGAAGAAGTTAACTACACATTGGACAGAGGGCTGGATCGCAACTTGTTGGAGAGGCTGGCAGAACTCTCATTTATTAAAGAATCCAAGGATCTCTTTATAACAGGGAGTTCCGGAACGGGGAAAAGTTATATTGCGACCGCTTTAGGTTATAGGGCTTGCCAAAAAGGACTCAAGGTATTATATGTCAATACAGCCAGATTAATGGGGCAACTAAAAATGGCTAAAGCAAAAGGAAACATACTACAAGAACTTAAAAAGATTGAACGAATGGATTTACTGATAATGGACGACTTTGGCATGCAACCATTTGATGCCGGAGCAAGAATGAACCTGATGGACATAATAGAAGATAGGTATGGTAAAAAAACAACACTTATCACGTCGCAGGTTCCCGTGAAAGACTGGTATGATGTTATTGGAGAAAAAACAATTGCGGATGCTGTTCTGGATAGAATTGTTCATCAGGCAATCCGAATAGAACTATACGGAGACTCGTTGAGAAAGTTGCAAAAGAAAAGATAAATTACTAAATTTAAAAATAGATAATAGTTATAACCCAGCATACTGATAGAGTTCAGATAGCTTTTGTGTTGAAATGATGATGACAACTTTAGGGAAAGAAAAACAGGGGGTCAACTTGAATTGGACGCAGGGGGGCACGTTTGTTGGAATTT
>NZ_BAIV01000074.1 GCF_000517545.1 Bacteroides reticulotermitis JCM 10512
TGTTTGCAGATGCTAACAAGAATATCTGGATGGGGATCGGGACCTATGGACTAGCCTGTCAGAATCATGCTACCGGACAACTTATGCTACATACGCATATGCCGGAATTTGCCGGAATAAAGTCAGTACCGACCATCTATACGATCATTCAGCGAAAAGAAAGTGGGGATATTTGGATCGGTACCTATGATGGGGGGATCTTTGTTTACCGGAAAGGTATGCGGGTGCAGAACTTGGATCCGGATAATTGTGATTTCTTATCTTCTTCTTGTGTTTCGGCTCTTTACGAAGATAAATTTGGGAACTGCTGGGTAGGTACTCGTGGAGGAATAAGTGTAGCGTTAGCTGATGGAGAAAGCTATAATTTCGGTACAATAGATTTTGGAGAGGGGCTGACGAATGCTTGGTTTTATGTACGCGATATCGTTGCCGATACGGACAATAGTATGTGGATAGCCACATCCAATTACGGAATTGTGCATATTATGGGAGATGTTAAAAAGCCCGGGACTTTGAAGTATAAAAACTACAGTTTCCGAAATCAAAAGTTACTAACTAACACCGTGCTAAGTCTTCATGTTGATAAACAAGGGCGTTTATGGGCTGGAACCGAAGGAGGCGGCTTGTACCTTTACGAACGGGACAAGCAATCGTTCACAGCCAAGAGCAAGGAGTACAACATTCCCGGAGATATGGTGGGGAGTATTGAGGAAGACAGTAAAGGGAATCTATGGCTGGGAACGAATAACGGGCTCGTCAAACTGAATGCGAATGCTCCCAAGGGAACACCTGTTGTACGCGTATATACCACTGCCGATGGTTTGCAGGATAACTTCTTTATTGCACAATCTTCTTGCAGTCGGGATGGAGAGCTGTTCTTTGGCGGTTATAAAGGATACAATAGTTTCTTCCCGGATAATATGGAAGAGACCAATCGGGAAGTACCTTTTGTAATCACAGATATCAAGCTGTTCAATCGTTCTTTTAGCTCCTTTTCACTGGAAATTCGACAGCGTATCTCTTCGTGTATGCCCACTTTTACAGAAGAGATCGAATTACCTTATGAATACAATAACTTCAGCATTGAATTTGCGGCTCTTACCTATAAGAATCCGGAATTGAATCATTACGCCTATCGGTTAGTCGGCTTTGATAAGGAATGGCAATATACCGATGCGGACCGCAGATTTGCTTATTATAACAACCTACAAAGTGGAACGTATAAGTTTCAACTGAAGGCAACCAACGAGAATGGGGTCTGGAGTGGAAACATCAGAGAGTTGACTGTAATCGTGCTTCCTCCTTTCTGGGCTACCTGGTGGGCATATCTCATTTACATACTTTTGGTAGCAGTCATTAGTTTCTACCTTTATCGTACAGCCAAGAATCGTATCTTGTTGAGAAATGAACTGCGATTGCGAGAGTTGGAGAAGGCAAAAGCGGCGGAGCTAAATCATGCCAAATTGCAGTTCTTTACCAATATCACTCATGAGCTACTCACTCCGTTGACTATCATTTCGGCCACAGTAGACGAACTGAAAATGAAAGCTCCCGAACATACGGAGATCTATACGATTATGAGCAACAATGTGCGCCGCCTAATTCGTTTGCTGCAACAGATACTTGAGTTCCGTAAGGCGGAAAGCGGTAATCTTAAGTTGCGGGTATCTCTGGGAGACATTGCCGGCTTTGTAAGGAATGAGGCGGAGAGCTTCCAACCTTTGATTAAGAAACGAAAAATACACTTCTCGGTACTCTGCGATCCCGAATCAATCATGGGATACTTCGATGTCGATAAATTGGATAAGATACTGTATAACTTGCTTTCAAACGCTGCTAAATATAATATGGAGGGCGGATATATACAGGTCACATTGACTTATGCCCAGGATAAAGATCACGTTGTATTACGGGTGAAAGATAATGGAAAGGGAATCTCCAAAGAGAAGCAACAAACCTTATTCAAACGCTTTTACGAAGGAGATTATCGAAAGTTCAAAACGATTGGTACGGGCATTGGTCTTTCGCTGACGAAAGATTTGGTTGATCTTCACGGCGGGACGGTAGCTGTAGAGAGTGATATTGATAAGGGTGCCGAGTTTATCGTGGTGTTGCCTATCGATCGATCATTCTATAAAAAAGAACAGATTGATGATGAAGCAGTGCTCTTTTTACCTAAGAGCGATGAGAAAGAAGTGGTAAGTGAACAGGCAAATGAGTCTACAGATACGGGGGAAAAGAAAAACACGATTTTGGTTGTGGAAGATAATGAAGACTTATTGCAATTGATGATCAGACTTTTGAGTCCTGACTATAATGTGTGTACGGCTGAAAACGGTAAAGAAGCGATTATCATATTGGAGAATGAGGATATAGACTTGATTGTCTCCGATGTGATGATGCCTGAAATGGATGGCATTGAGTTCTGTAAATATGTGAAGAACAATCTGGAGATGAGTCATATCCCGGTAATTCTTCTTACCGCTAAGAATAAAGAAGAAGACCGTGCGGAAGCCTATGAGGTTGGTGCGGATGCTTTTATCAGTAAACCATTTAATCTGCTGGTACTTCATGCCCGCATCCGTAACCTGATGAAGTATAAAGAACGCATGGCGCGTGATTTTAAGAATCAGTTGGTCTTTGAGGTTAAGGATCTCAACTATACCAGTCTGGACGAAGATTTTATGCAGCGGGCCATCGATTGTGTGAAT
>NZ_BAIV01000073.1 GCF_000517545.1 Bacteroides reticulotermitis JCM 10512
GTAAGCCATCAGCAAACCCCGTATCTCAAACTCCCTCTGAAAAAGTCAGTGAAGTCTCAGAGAATTTAGGAATCTTCTCCTAAAAAGCTGTAGACAGCTATGACTTTCTTGGAGAGGTTCTATAAAATCAGAGGATGTTTTAGAGATTTCTCCAACACTCTTGCAGAAGTATCAGATAATTTGATTCTTTTTCAGAGAGAGTGGTAGAAGTTCTGCAAGATCTTTCTTGTAGTCTGCGTCATATTCGTGAACGTTGTTCAGGAAATAATTCATCCAAGCCTTGAAGTCAACATCAGCCGCTTTGCAGCATCCCATCAGTGAATAGATGACGGCAGCGTCTTCTGCCGCTTCATGATTGCCGCAGAATAAATAATTACGTCTTCCTACGGCTACGGGACGGACGCTGTTCTCGATCAGATTCGTATCCATGCGGTATTTCCCATCCAGCACATAACGCGCCAGCCCATCCGTATAAGTGATGGTATATGCCAATGCTTTTCCGATGGGACTTTTGGGAAGCACCTTGGGATATTCGGCGACACACCATTTCTCAAAAGCCTTATCAGGGGGTATGCCAGCCGGACGCGGAGTTGTCTGCGCTGCTCATCGTCCATATTTTGGTCGTCGGCCATGTGCTCCACGTCATAGAGCAGGCCAATCTGGGCAAGTGCGTATTCAGCCCTCGCCTTATCGTTGTTCAAAGCCCTGTCGTAGTAGCGTCTGGCGTGGCACCAGCAGTTCAGAGTCGTTATTCCATCAAATTTTTCCAAGATACTGTATCCGGTATAACCGTCTGTTTGAATGGCCCCCTTGTAATCCTTGAAGAGTTGGATGACCACCTTCTGTCCTCGGGAGCCTTCGTTGTAGTGGAAGAAGACCTGATTGCTTCCGATGTCCTTAACCAGCCACAGATACCCTTTGACGGTCTTTTGCTTTTCGTTGTCCACGATGGGGATGGTTGTCTCGTCGGACTGGATGTAATCCTTTGATAGGATCAACTCCTTCAGTCTGTAATAGGTGGGCCTCATGAGGTCGGCCACGCTATGGAACCAGAGTTCGATGGTGGAGGCCGGCAGGGTGACTCCGATACGTTTGTAAATCAGTATTTGCCGGTGGAAAGGAAGGTGATCCACATATTTCCCGACCATCAGGTCTGTTAGCAGGGAGGTGCTAGCATAGCTTTTGGCAAGCGGTTCATTCGGTACCGGCGCTGTGATAATTTCCTTGGTTTCCTTACGCATGCCCTTGTGGCGAACCGTGACACGGACATAGAATTCAGCGGGTTTTAGTTCAAGATGTTCCGATGTCTCGGTGTCTTCAAAGAGTATCCATTCATCTTCATATCCCTTGTAGCCTTCGGGATAGATATGCTCTTCGATGCGGGGAAGATATTCTGGCAGTTTCTGCCTTACTGGAACCTTCTTCACATGCTCTTTTACGTGGACTTTCTTATAATCCTTGATTTCATCAAGCGCTTCCTTGACGAGTTCCTGTTCGTCTTCCGACATCTCCAATTTGCCGAAGTCCAGTTGTAATTGGGAAGGATCCTCGGGCAGGCGTCTCTTTTCCGACATGGAACCCCAGACTTTACGCTCCAGGTATCTCAGTTTCTGTTCAAGTTCGCTGACCTTGTTCTCCAACTTTTCTACGGTCTGCTTCTTCTTGGACAATTCCTTGTCCTGGTCAGCTATCTGCTGTTCAAGTTTCTGTCTCAGAACGCTCATGTCAGAAAGCTCGGCAACCTGCTGCTCCGCCATGTTTGCACGACGGTATTCGTCATCCCTGTCGAGCAGCAGGCGTGCAATCAATTCTTGTTCTTGGGTTTGTTCTGACATGATTTTCTATTCTTTCCTTACGATGTAAAGATACAGAAAATCGCTGACACAGGCAACTGTAAAGCACTTTTTGTGCTAAAAAAGCTACTTTTTCCTAGGCGACCACCGGGTCTGTCTGGTACACTGCGAAAGTGATAGTCCCTGCACCATCAGAACCAGCTCGGACCAGGCTACGGTAAGCGAACCGGACATGTCCTCCTTGTCCATTTCCGGAAGCTGTATGGTTCCTCTTTCAAGTTTCAGATTATAGATGACCAGCCCTCCGAACTCGGCATGGAGTATCTTCAGATTGGTCAGGTTTTTATTCAGAAACACGTATGCGTCTCCATTTTGGACATTCATACTCATTTCATTGGAGACTATCCCGCTGAGGGAATAAAAACTTTTCCTCATGTCCGTAGGATAAGGATAAAGAAAGAAGCGATTGCTATCATTCAGGCAGAACATGGCAGTAGGATTATAGGGTGATTAATGCCTTGAGCATTTCCAGGCTCATGTCGGATTTGATTCTCAGGATGACGCCATTGCCGTAAACAATTTCGCAGACATCCTGGGCGGAAGCGGAGGCGGGTCCCATACTCTTGCCTGGTTGCGGACTGCATATCTGTATCTTTCCATTCCTACCTGGTTCATCTGAATGGGAATGAAGCTGCCGGATGCCGTCTCTATGGGTGCTTCGATTTTCTTCTTCCAATAATAGAACCGGGATTCGTTAATCCCCATATTCCTACAAAACGAACGGACCGTGAGGCGGCTGGACTTCCACTCGTTGTAAAGCTCCCTGAACTGTTCAATGGTTTGATATTTCATTTCTGCGCATTTTAGAATTTGCGCGAAGATAGCCTTTGGGAACTATTGGGCGAATACGGGGTTTGCTGATGGCTTAC
>NZ_BAIV01000072.1 GCF_000517545.1 Bacteroides reticulotermitis JCM 10512
TTTAAAACTAGACCAGAGATGCGTTTCATGGCTTATAATGATGGGTCAGGTGCTTCTCCGCCACCGTTGTTGCCCCCTCCGTTATCCGGCTTCTCTTCTTCGTCGTTTTTCTCACCTGATTTGTAAGGGGTATAATCCATGGTTTTGCATAGCTTACGCAGGTCGTTTCCGGGATAGAATAATACCTTACTCTTTTGGATACAAGAGGACTTGAAGTCTTTTTCCGTCTCGGTGGGTGTGCCGGTCTTAATACCCATTCGGAAGTTGCCCAGATCGCCTAGTTGGACGATGTTGCCTTCTTGTAGGACATTGACTATTTCTAACAGGAATTCTCCGATGCTCCTTCCAATTCGCCTTTTGAATAAGAGGAGCGTTCTGATATACGCCGGCAAACTTCTTTGACACTTGCGGTGCGCCCGCTTCGGGCTACTGCATAAAACTTAGGAGCTTCCATCGGTTTCGACGGGTTCTTGCGAGGGATGATAACGTAATTTTGCATAATCTTCTTTTTTAAAGTTTTTTGTTTGGGTTAACTAACTCTTGTAATCGATTACGTGGCAAAGGTAATACACCATCGGTTGGCGGGTATGCACATTGACACTCATTGACGCACAGATAAAAGTAAAGTCAAACTAAAAAAGAGATGATAATGCCCGGAAAAAGATCGGGATGTTTGTCCGAAAAGATCCCGATCTTTTGGTGAAAACGTCTAGACGTTTTTCAAAAAGATCTAGACGTTTTTTCCCGGTTTTCGAAATAGACAAATAGTCAAATGGCCTATATGACCACCTAGTGAGTAATCTTTTGGTAAACTCCATGAGCTATTTTGTTAATTCTTAGTCCGATAGCTGCTTTTAGAAGCCTGCTTATCCGACGTGGATTGAAGTTGTATTTTACGCCCAATTGATTGGCGTCTTCACGGGTGAATTGTGCGGGAAGTTCGTTGATGAAGTTTTTGTTGATATCCGGATTTTTCAATGCTTGAGAAGAATAGGAGGGCATGGAAGAAAGTAGCAGTCGACTGTGCTCATAACAACTGAGAACAATCTCTAGGGAATGCTCGAAGTCAATGTCAGTACAGTAAATATCGGGTGATATATCGTTGTTCTCGAATTGGCGGATGCGTGTTTGGATCATGCTGATGCGCATCACCAAGAAAGCATACCGCTTGATTACTGCCTGCAGGTCGTCGTTACTTTCGAGAGATACATTGGCTAGTAATTGCGAGAACTGTGTATTCAAGTGCCTCCATTGCGTATTGCTGAAATGGAACATGACTGGGTGATTCAAGCAGAAATTGTATAATAGGGAAACACGTTGTGCCAGAGTTTTGAAATGTTCCTCGAAGGAGTCGGAATTGTCGCCCATTTCTTTCCAGTAGGGCATTTCTCTGTATGTATAGTAGAGCATGCGGCTTGCCAGCCCATTCTCGGAACTTTCGAGCAATCCACTTAACTGTCCGGGAGTTCCTGTGAGGAAGAGTGCCAGCATAGGATGTCGGATGTAGATGGGACGTATTCCATTGGCTTTGTAGGAGGAGTCGATATTTTCGTGTTCGAAGCATTTGCAGATGATGTTATCGAAATTACCGCAATCGAGGTGATTAGCATTTGATAGAGTCTGTGCTTCGGTGTCGAATATGATACTTCCCTGCGTTCCATTATCTTGCATCTGTATTTGCATACGGGTGTAGCTGGTGGTGGCGGGAATGATTAGCATTCGGAAGGGTGGGGCTTGGGGTTCTTCGGGTCGCTTGTTCTCATCTTTGTTTTTTCGGGATAACTGTGCTTGCCAGGCGTTATGAGCATTTTTATAGTTGCGCTGCTGTTGGTCGCTGTCCAACAGGATTTGGCTGTGTATGTCTTCAATCAGGTAACGCCCGGTTTGGGCGATACTCTTACCACTACCTGCTGGGGCGATGACGACGCAATAGAGATGTGGTGAGTATTTCTTGTGATTGTAGATACCGAATGTGTAAGGGAGCACAGCACTTAGCGCGGTGAGATCGGACAGGAAGGAAATATCCCGTTCACGGGAAGTGCATTCTTCAAGTATACATTCGCTGAGTAGATCGGGCATATTTTGATACAAATTATCAGGGAAAACGGGCGTGGATTTGCGTAACTCTTCGCCTTGCCAATAGTTTTCTTCCGCATCCATGTCCTTCTCAAGGTGGTCATAGGGGCTATTTGTCCATTTGTCTTTTTGGGAAACGCTGGGATTTGGAGTTGATGAAAAGTCACTTGAATAGTTAACTTGTTTATAACCAGACGATATGACGCTCTTTAACTCGGATGAAGGGAAATTAGTATGCTCCAAATAAGGCTCAAGTTCACGAAGTATATTTTCTTCGGGATAGAGACGACGCCGAGCTTCACAAGCTAGTTTAAAAAGGTTGGTGTGTCGTTTTCCGGTAGTGAGCGGATTTAGGAAAATATAGGACGAAACGAACATCTTAATATCGTCGTTGGATGGAACTGTTTCTTCATTGGGCAAGAACGGTTCTATCTGCTGTTCGGTTTTTTGCGGGACTGTGTCCATCGAATGTTCTAAAATGAATTCTTGGAAAAGGATACTTAAATAACCGTTGGGTGAGAAGGTGACATAACAGAGGCGGCTCTCGTCTTTGCATGCGGGGTCACTTTCCATGCATAGTAGGCGGTCATAATAAGATGCAACGAATTGTTGTGCCTCCCGGTAACGTCCTTCACAGTTCCCGACATAGGCGAATACTTTAACTCCGTCAGTAGGGCTTTCGAGGGCGGCTACTGTATGCGGATCTTCAGCGCAAAGGCGG
>NZ_BAIV01000071.1 GCF_000517545.1 Bacteroides reticulotermitis JCM 10512
CCCCGTGATATTCATATCCTGACTCACTGCCATATCACCCGTTCCGTTATGCGAAGGAGTTTCACCCCACATGGGAATATCCCGGTAGCTAGAACTAGGGTCTGTACTAGGATCAACGTTCCAATGGGTAATTCCCGAGAGTTGCACTTTTTGCAGCGTAGTGTTTTTCTCCGCTCCCACGGTCACTCCGTCTTGGAAGAGTGCATCGACCTCATCTTTGGCGTTTGCCAATAGAACAAACTTATAACTGTCACCTTTCTTAAGGCGGGTAAAGGTGATCGTGAATTTCTTTTTGTTGCTATCTCCGTTATCCCAGATGTCACTTTCAGGAGCTTGTGACCAGTCAGCCAATTCGTATCGGTTGGTTTGGTATTTAAATGCCAGTACATAGATGCTCGAAACATTGTTCTCATTGGTGGGTTTCAGGCTGTACGTGTTCGCCTTGGTAGGCAGACTCACACTAAAGGTAAGCCGGGTATCTTTGCCGGTTCCCAAAGAGTGGAAGTCGTCCCGATCGGCGGAGCAACCCCAACAGATATAGGCCATTAGCAGAAAGAGTGGCGCATAGAATAATTTTTGCATGATGCTTGTTCGTATTTAGTGGTTCATTTATAGTTCTGTTTCCGTATTATTCAGATCCCATCCGTTGATAGAGACTTCTACGCCCATCTCCGTATTGAATCGCAGGTGGATTTGGTACTCATGGATGTTCTCAAAATCGACTGTCGCACCCTGATCCCGGAGTTTAAGGATCAATTTGATGAGGTTTGCCTCATAGAGTACTTTATCATCTGTAATGTCCGTCAGGCGTAGCACGGGCGTGGGGCGTTGTTCGCTCAGTGCCATCACACGCAGGCAGGCATAGGGTTGGCTATCGTCATCTTTAGCACAAGTCTGTATATAGTCCAACACGCCGCAGTCGGCTGCCGGTGAAGCGTCAAATTGGTAGTCGCCATTGGTATCACGGATACTCAGGCGGTATGTTTTATCCGAAGTTTCAAGACCTTCGGTGGTCACGTCAATGCTATTAGTTAACTGTTGTATCGCAAGGGTAAAGTGGCAATCGGGTCGATCTACCATCGCCTGAGCTTCCATCGCATGAAAGAGGTGTGTGGGGATATGCTCCACGGTTTGCTGCTCGGTTCTTTGCAGCGCAAGCAGGCTTTCTTCAAAAGGGATTGTCTGGTCGTGGTTTAGGGTATAGGATGATTCATGGAGTCCAGCCCAGCAGACAATGCGGTAATCACCATACGCCAAGGGTAGTTCCATGTAGTAAGAGGGGCTCAGTTGCGCTTCATAATCCGTCCACTGACCCAGATAGTTTCCCGTCCGGTCGAATACGAAGAGATCGATACGCTCTATCACTGTGGGATCGATGACCGAAGGGCTGTAAGTGGTACGGTAGGAAAAGTACACCCTTACTTTTTCAGGCGGACAGTCCGAATTATCTTCATGAATGCAGGACGCAGTCAAAAAGAGAAGTACAGCCAAGGTTAAAAGGGAGGACCAAGAATATCGCTTCATCTGTTTTCGTTTTTTTGCTTTCGTATAAAAAGGTTGTTTGATATACGTGCGGGAGGTTAGTCCCGCCCACGTATATACATATAGAATTATCTAAGGATTATTTTCCTGTAAGTTCGCTATCCTGATCGTTTGTTGACCAATCTTCAATATCTATTTCTACCGACAGATTAGTAGGAGCGACAATGGGAACTTCCGGATCAATTGCAACATCTTTTCCCTCACCCAGTCCGTTGATCTTGGTGATGTTTACGGTATAGATCGTATTACGTAATACGTCGAATTTATTTTCTCCCTTAGCAGGGTTAGGGTTCAAGAATACATTGTAATAAGAAAGGCCGCCAATATATTCAGTAAGAGTACCGGTTTTAGCTGAAGCATAAGCTGTGGCTTGATCCTTATCAGAGAAATAGTAGTTTTTACCTTCTACTATCACTCTGTAGAAAATGTCACCGGGGTTAATATCAGCTTCGGTAGTAAGGTTTTCTCCGACCCATCCGTTAATAGTAGTAGGTACGAAAGCCGCTTCTACATGCACATAGGTATGGTCACCTTGCAAGTCACCTAGTGAAGTATTCTCAGTGGTGTAAATAGCTTTAATGTCTTCTGGGTCTGTAACGGTTGATTTATTAACGTTCGTGTAGCTTGTTCCTTTGATAAAATCCGAAAAAACCGTCTGAGACTCGTGGTTCGGGTCAACAAAAGTTGCCGAAGGTAGCGGGAAGAACTTTGTATTCACGTTATGTACGGTAAACTTAAGGTTGTGAAACTTTCCTTCCGGAGCTACTGTTGCAGAGCTGCTTTTTTCTTTCACCACTACTTTAGCCAATAGACGTGCTACAGTTGTTGATACCGTATTCTTGGTATCATAATCCGTAGCATCAGTAGCTACCAGGTCGGCTGTCGTTGTTGTACGGCTAAACATAGCGAAACCATCACTATTCAATGCAGCAGCGGAAGCAACCGTTTGTGCAAACGTACCGGGATTGGTTCCCGCGATTTTTCCAGCCAGTTCCTCAGAGAGGTTAACCCCAACATAGATGTTTTTTGCTCCGGTAGTTGTAGTAATTTCTTTTCCGGTAGCCAGTTTCCAGACAGCAGGATCCGTACTATCCTGAACAAAATCGCCATCATCAACTTTAAAGTTCTCTCTCTTAATAAAAGTTGATCCGCTGTAGATATATACATCTACAGTTTTGATATCAACCTCAGCAGCTGTTGCGTTACCATCAGTAGCGTAAGTTGTTGGCTGTGTAATTGCCAGTGTCATTTTGGTCGGACGTCCGGTATCGATTGTCTCACCGTTGCCTAGATCGTCATTGTTCGAACAGCTACTTAAGCCCAGTGTAAGGGCAGCAGCCATCATCGCTACATACTTGAAATTTTTCATCATTCTCATTTTAAATTAAATAATTGTAATTAATAGTTCAATAATCACTCTATAATGTTCAGTTAACTGCCAGATTTATATTTGTCTACTTCATGCGGCTATACCGCTCCATCTTCCGGTTGTCGGCACGTTTGGTTTTTACCTCCTGTTTGTTACGAGCGGCAGCTTCACTTCCCGCTTG
>NZ_BAIV01000070.1 GCF_000517545.1 Bacteroides reticulotermitis JCM 10512
CTGCTATAATGGATTGTCCAAACAGGTAAAGCAATACAATCTGAAACGCGCCAAAAAACACGAAAAGAAATAAAGCCCAAAGCATTTTACCACAGTTCCGCGATAGGGTCATTAACATATAATAGGCCGACAGGGGCAACAGGACATTACAAACTTTAGCCACAACCGACAACGGTTCTGTAAAACAGAGCGCGATATTGGGTGCAATTAAAACGACAAGAAACAGGTAAAACAGATGTTCCTGATTCTCCAACCAATTCTTAATTCCTTTAAAAAGCTTCATTGATATTAAATATAAATCCGGTTTGGTGCTTGCCAAACCCTAAATCCAAACGTACATTTACCCTTTTCTTAAATTCCCAACGATAACCGACCCCATAGTTAGGTAGAATACGGCCGGCATCAAACTCAGAAAACTTCGGAAAGATCGTCCCCAGACCTACCCAGGCGGCAACACCGTTCCGCTTCCAGACATGTTGCCGGAGCTCGAGTTGCGCATCCATCGCACACTTATCGCGATATCGTCCCTCATAATATCCTCTCATGGAATAAGAGCTACCTAGAGTAGCCATTAATCCCCAGGGAGGTTCCCCATAGTTTAATAAGGTATGGAATTGTCCGGCTAAAACACCGCCCTTCCAAACTCTGCGATAATAACTGGTGGTCAGTTCGGTACTGCTGAATGCATACTCATTTCCCAGAAATGCCGGACTGAACCGTTGATCCACGCGCAAGTAATAACCTTGATAAGCATTCGTCAAAAAGTCGCGAGAGTCGTAAAGCAACGAAAAACCTGTACTCACATTGGTGGTCCGCGCCGACATCCCTTCCCAAAGTTCGGGCTTCTCGAAATTACGCCCATCAATATAATCAAAGACAGCCAAAGGACCGATATAGAAATTTCGGGCTACCCGAAACATAAAGTCTAACTTAACCTGTGCCTGAAAACGTTTATACTCACTTTTATTATCGTTATTGGCTCCATTCTCGTACCCTCTTCCCCAATAATAGCTGGGAAATGAGTAGAAATACAGGTTGTAATTGAAGCGGTATTTCTCGTACGGAAACAGATGTGTTCCTCGCACGCCCAACAAATAGAATCCTACGGTAGAGACATCACCGTAAAGCGAAATATTGGACGGCGGCGACAAAGAATCTTTGGCATCCGCATGATACAGTCCGGCAGCCACCATCCCAAGTCCTAACTTAGTATCGCTGGAGTAATGAGGGCCTCCTATAATGCTAAAGTCAAACTTTTTATTCTTCTTTTCTTTATTGGCATCGTTAAAGTAATCGATAAACTTCTTAAAGAAAGAACGTTTCACAAAAGCCGTATCGGAAGATACCGCCGATGGTATAATCGAGTCACCTACTGTAACTTCCGCAGTAGTGTGTACAGTTTGTGCGCCTATTAATGTTTGTGTAGAAAACAGTAGCGCAACTAATATTATCTTTTTCGCTTGTTCGGTCATATTAAGTACTAAGGAGAAAAACTCTGGGTACAAAGTTAGTTTTTACTTCTTAGTATAACAGAATGAATCGTACTTTTGTTGTTCTTTTTTCTCCCTTTTAACGTTTCAAATTTCCAATAAACGCTTCTACATCCTCCTCGGTGGTATCAAATGAAGTAACGAAACGGATTTCATTTTTCTCCTCATTCCAGAAGTAAAAATAATACTTCTCCAACAAGCAATCGATTTCAGCGCGGGGCATGGTAAGAAATAGCTGATTGCTTTCTACCTTCTGAGTAAAGCAAACACCCGGTACTTCTTTCAGCGCATTGTACAACTTAGCGGCCATTTTATTCGCATGCGCTGCATTGCTGAGCCATAGATCATCGGTCAGATAAGCGGTGAATTGACAGGATAGGTAACGCATCTTAGAAGCCAACTGTGCGGACTGCTTCCGAATGAAACGGGCCTCAGCAACCAAGTCCTGATTGAATATAACCACGCACTCTCCCATCATCAAGCCATTCTTCGTTCCACCTAGAGTGAGTACGTCGATCCCACAATCTACCGTCAGTTCTTTAAGCGAAAGGTTCAAAGCGGCACAGGCATTGGCTATTCTAGCACCGTCCATGTGGACATACATTCCATATGAATGAGCAAAATCGGTGAGCTGTTTCAACTCTTCGGCCGTATAGACGGTTCCGAGTTCCGTACATTGGGACAGATAGAGTGCTTTAGGCTGCGAATGATGCTGATCACCAAAACCATGCAGATAAGGCTTCATCAAATCTACTGTAAGTTTACCGTCGGTGGTAGCAATTGGTCGTATCTGACAACTTGTCATTTTCACCGGAGACCCACATTCGTCTACATAAATATGAGCTGTTTCCGCACAGAAGATAGAGTGATACGGACGAGTCATCAACTGCAAAGCCACGACATTGCTGCCTGTACCATTAAACACAAACAAAGGCTCACACTCGGGTGTAAACGTTTCCTTTATCTTACGCACGGCTTCTTGGGTCCACGAATCATCGCCATAACCCAAAGCATGATTTTGATTAGCCCGGTTCAGCGCGTCCATTATCAATGGATGTACTCCGGAATTATTGTCGGATGCAAAACTTCTCATGATTTAATTTATTTTTTATCGGAATGCAAAACTACAGATTTATTTCCGGAAATCTTCTTATGCCGTCCATAATCTATGCTTGAAAACTTAATACGAATGAATTCAGGCCGATTGGATAAGCTTACATTACTTTTATCACGAAAGACCTACCTGCTTCAAAACTAGCATGGCTCGCCTTACCCTCAAGGAGATTAAGTTCACCTGCCTACTTTGACCCCATTTATACGATCGTTAACAAAATGACATAGGTATAGTGAGTTAGTCACTTTTTCGCATATCCACCAGTGTATCAACTACTTATTTTGCGTCATCTTTTAGATAACATTTATTTCCCTGCTTGAATTGCTACTTTTCCAGGTTAATTAGTCTATTCAATGTAATCCATCTCTCCTGTAAACCCAAACGGGATGAATAAGAAATGACTGTGGAGTGAATCAGAAGCTTTTCAATAAAGTAGCGTAGTGAATCAACAAGAATAGATGCAAACGTGTAAACGGAACCTAGACATTGCTACAATCCCTCCCTTTTTCTCAGGAGTTTCTTGCCTATGAAACAAAAGTTTCTTCGCAATGAAACAACTGTTTCATAAGGGTGAAACAAAATTCTCATGCCTATGAAACAGTTGTCTCCTCTATATGAAACTAATTTCCGAAGCGGTGATAC
>NZ_BAIV01000069.1 GCF_000517545.1 Bacteroides reticulotermitis JCM 10512
TTTAAGGGCAGACTATGAAATAGCTCAACGTCCCAATGTTGATAAGGAAAAAATAATATCTCAAAATCTGTCTTTTTTGTTAATTGTAGAGAAAATATGTTCAATTAAGTTCTATCGGCATTTTTTTTCGATGAATGTTTATACTATTAAATTACACCTGAAGATTTTAAATTTAATAAAACATATATATAAATAGCGCTATGGCAAATTTTTTTGAAAGGATAATAAATCAGTTTAGATGGGTTTATTGGTCTAGAAGATTTGGTTCTGTTAAGACAAAAATAAATGCGGATTGGAAGTCTATTAATATACAAAATCCTGATAGTCTCTATTTCGGAAAGAATGTAGCATCGGTAAATATACCTATTTTTTGCCATGCAAATCACATTTAGGTAGTAAATATAATCCTCAAATAATAATAGGAGATAATTGTTGGATAGGTATAAGAAATAGCTTTGCTGCTATTGATAGAATTCAAATAGGAAATAATGTCTTATTTGCAGGATATGTTCATATAACAGACCATTCTCATGGATATGAAAATATTAGTTTACCAATTCGTGCGCAAACATTGATATCTAAAGGGCCTGTTATAATTGAAATGATTGTTGGCTAGGTTTTGGTTGTGAAATACTATCAGGAGTTCACATTGGTACACATTCAATTGTTGCTGCTAGAGCTGTGGTAACCAAGGATGTACCTTCTTACTCCATCGTGGCAGGTAATCCAGCAAAAGTTATAAAACGATATAATTTTGAAATAAAAAAATGGGAAAGGATGAAAATAAGCAATGAATAAATACGTTATAATATCCGGATTTAGTATCATAGATAATAATAGAGGAACTGCTGCATTAAGTTATGGATCTATTTCTTTTTTATATGAAAAAAAAAGACTTTCCAGAGACACTAAACTTGTGAGTTTTCGTTTTATAAAGAATTTTTTTAAGTCAGAAAATAGAAGGATAAAAGTTCAAAAGCTTGATGTCTCAGGTGTACAATGGGAATACCTCATTATTCCTGTTTTTTTTGTAGAAGGACTCTTGTTGAAATACTTCAACATTCGTTTGCCTTTTACTAAATTTGGTCGACTAACAAGACAAATTAAATATGTCGCTGCAATTAACGGTGGTGATGGTTTTTCAGATATTTATGGCACTACATCTTTCCTTAATCGTTTGTCTGATATTAATTTGGCAATGGCTCTTAATATTCCTGTAATTATTCTACCCCAGACTTTAGGGCCATTCCAAGATGATAAAAATAAAATTATAGCTAATCGCATACTCCGTTATGCTGATCAAATCTTTGTTCGCGATGATAAGTTTATTCATGAGTTAAGAAATATGAACTTGAAATATGAGCGGGTGAAGGATCTGTCTTACTATATGAAGCCACAACCTTTTGATATTGAAATCGAAACTAATGCGATCGGTATTAATGTTAGTGGTTTGACTTATAGTAATAAATTTCGAACTCTTTCAGGACAATTTGCTATTTATCCAGATCTTATAAACAGGCTTATTGCTTACTTTCAGCAAAAGAATATTCCAGTATATCTAATACCGCATTCATATAATTATCAGGAAGCAGAAGTTGCTAATGATGACTTGGAAGCAGCGAGAGATATTTATTCCAGATTGCAAGATAAAAGCAAAATTACCCTTATTGATCAAGACTTAACTTCTCCAAAAGTGAAATATGTCATTTCACAAATGAAGTTCTTTATCGGTACACGAATGCATGCTAATTTTGCAGCTATCTATACTGGAGTTCCACTGTTTGGGTTGGCATATAGTTATAAATTTCAAGGTGCTTTTGAAGCAAATGAAATTTATGATAGTACAATTATGATAAACAATATAAAAGCGAGAGATTTGGATTCTATAATAGAGAAAATAGTTGCAAAATATGAATCGATATAATTGCTTCTATCTTATTAAAAAATGTGGTTAGTTGAAATATCTTACTTTTTTGAGAAAGTATTATAGTTTTTTTTAAAATAAGTATAAAGATGAATAGTCTAGTTGCAAAAACGAAAGTTATAGCATTCTATCTTCCGCAATTTCACCCTATTCCTGAGAATGACATATGGTGGGGAAAAGGGTTCACTGAATGGACGAATGTTGGAAAAGCAAAACCTCTATTTAGAGGTCATAACCAGCCTAGAGTTCCAGCTGATTTAGGTTACTATGATTTAAGAATGCCTATTGTGCGAGAGCAACAGGTAGAACTTGCTAAGGAGGCTGGAATTACAGCTTTTTGCTATTGGCATTATTGGTTTGGAAATGGTAAACGCTTGATGGCTGATATTTTTGATGAGGTGTTAAACACAAATAAGCCAGATTTTCCTTTTTGTTTAGCTTGGGCTAACCACTCATGGTTTGCTAAAAACTGGAATAGCGATGGTACATCAACGAACAAGCTTTTGATGGAGCAAACATATCTAGGGATAGAAGATGAAAAACTGCATTTTGATTTCTTATTAAAAGCTTTTAAAGATCACAGATATGTGAAAATAGGCAACCGGCCTTTTCTTTTTATATTTGATCCAGTATCAATTCCTGATGAATATATTCGCAATTTTAAGCAATGGGCTAAAGATGTAGGATTTGATGGACTATATTTGGTTGCTAATATAACGACCCATTCTATTAGGAAAGAAGAACTATTGAATAGGGGATTTGATGCGGTAACTTATCAAAGGCTAGGAGGAATAGGTGATACTCAACTTAATCGATTTAGTAAAATGGAGCGAGGCTTTTTGAAGTTATATAAATATACAAAAGCATTTGTGCTAAGACGGCCTCCTCGAATGGTGGATTATAAAAAATATCATCTCTCTTTAATAACAGAAGAAGATAAGCTAGAAAATGTACTTCCATCTATTGTGCCACAATGGGACCATACTCCTCGTAGTGGATGGAATGGCAGTCTTTTCATTAATTCAACTCCAGAACTATTTTATGATCATGTTTTGCAAGCACTGAATGCTACTAAGGATAAGTCAACTAAAATTATTTTAGTAAAATCTTGGAATGAGTGGGGAGAAGGAAATTACATGGAACCTGATTTAAAGTATGGAAAAGGTTATATAGAAGCTTTGAAGGCTGCCTTAGACTCTTTTGAAGACGTTTAAAATGAAATATATATATTATTTGTTTTTTTCTATATTGTTATTGCCTAGTTTCTTCTGTTATTTGTGCAGTAGCGCAAAGACTAAATCTTTAATTCAACAAGATTTAATCGCATGGATATCATATAGAGGGTATTATATAAATAGAAAATTGTCTTTTGTGTTTCTAATGATAAAATATCCGGAATTTCGTTCAATATTTTATTATAGAATTGGGAAAGTAAAGGGCGGTTTATGTGGTCTTATTTTTCCTGGTAGGAGGAATTTGTATATTTGGACAAAAAAAAAAGGGCCAGGTTTATACATTGGGCATGGG
>NZ_BAIV01000068.1 GCF_000517545.1 Bacteroides reticulotermitis JCM 10512
GCCCCATTATGCAAAGCGTATGCTAATGCGTAGTGCCCTTGATAACTATTTAGCTTTTAATAATATATCATATAGACACTACGCATAATAATTAGAGGTTTTTGAGAAAGTCTATTAGACTTTTATCTTCATTCCAATCAGGCATTTCTTCATTAGAAATCCTTTCAGGGAATGCGCTTTCAAGAATTTTCCTTTTCGTCTCTATATCAAGCCGCGCATAGATTTCTGTTGTCTGTATTGACACATGCCCTAACCAGTCCCTGATAATAACCATATTATATCCCCCTTGTAAAAGATGCATCGCTTTGCTATGCCGCAATATATGAGGGGTTATTTTTTCAGGTATAAGAATGCCATCCACTTTTGAAGCATACTTATTTAGGATATGGGTTATTCCTCCACGAGACAAAGGCTGTCGACGTTGATTAAAAAACAGAGGGTGATCCAATAAATGAACCCCTGTCAATTTTTTCTCCTTGATATAGCCAGACAGGAGATTGATGGTGTTCCCAACGATTGGAATCTCCCGTGTTTTTCTGCCTTTTCCGGTCAAAGTAACGATTGATGGAGATTCTAACCTTATGTCCCGGATTCTAAGGTCACAAATTTCTTGGACTCTTGCCCCTGTGTCATATAAAAGACTGAGAAGTACGACATCTCTTCGCTCTCTTTCATTGTGTAGATTAGGCACACGAAGTAATGCACTGATTTGTTCAATCGTAAGATACTTCAAAATAGGTTTAGTTTCTTTTTTGAATGGTATTAAAAGTATCTTCTGACATACCAAGAGTCGTTTTGGGTCCTGTGTCTGCAAATAGCGAAAGAAGGAATGGATGGCGGCAAGACGATTGTTCCTTGTGGCATTGGAACAATGACGGTCAGTTTGAAGCCATTCAAGATAATGGAAGATTGACCGGTCATCAATTATTTTCAAAGTCAATTTTTCCGGCGGAATGGAAAGTCGCTCATTAAAAAATATTACCATTAAACGAAATGTGTCGCTATAAGAGGATACGGTATTCTTGCTCAAGTTTCGACATCCACATAAGAAGTCGTTAAAATAGTGAGCTAAATGATATGCAAAATCAGTAGGATTCTTCATGGTTGCCCTCCTTTCTGAGATAATACTGTTGGAATGATGAAGCTTACTTTCTCTTCAAGGCTTGCCCGAATGTCCTGCGCCATGTCGGTTGAGAAATGAAGATAATAAGCCGTGTCCTTGAATTGGGCATGCCCCATGAAAGCCTGAAGTACAGGAAGGTAGGCATGAGTATTTTTCCCTTGTTTCATCCATTTGCGGAGACAGTTTACTGCAAAGGTGTGGCGTAAAGAGTGTACATTTGGAGCACCTCGTTCTCCGATTTTTGTTTTATCGCAATGGGAAATACCGGCACTCCAAAGAAACCTTCGGAAATTACGATTAACATTTCCTACTGTCATCGGCTCTCCATGCAGACCGGGGAAGAACCAATCATCCTGCCTTGATGTGGCATGAATAATAAGGCTGTATTCATTGAATAGTGAACGCAGTTCGGGAGACAATGGCACTTGCCTGTGTTTGCCAAACTTGGTTCTGACCAAAGTAATTATCCCATCCTTTAAGTTCACATCTTCCAGTTTCATCAACCGTGCTTCTGATACTCGAAGCCCGCAACAGTAAAGTAGACGGAAGAAAACAGGAAGAACTATATGGCGCAATGGAACTTCGTAGCAAAATTTACAAGTGTTATCAATTGCCGCAAAAAATCTTTTCAGTTCTTCGTCTCCGAATATATATGGTGTGTACTTGGTCTTCTTTGGAAGCATCCCTTTTGGAAGAATATAGGCATGTTCACCTTTTCGGATAATAAACTTCGCAAGTTCATTTATTGGAGAAACACGAGATTCAAGAGTTGCCGGATGTTCTCCTTTACGCAGAATTGCCCACTGTGTTACGATATCCTTGTCAAGAGCTGTGGCACCAGGGAAATTTTCAATACAAAAGGCATCAAATCGCTTCAACATCTTTTCTTGACAGAGATACTTATATCCCATAGCATGTTTTTGTTCAATGAGTTCGTTGATGTACTCAGAGAAATGTGATGTGAATGTGTTCATAGGTCAGCTATATTTAGTGGACACTCGCTCAATAATCCAAGACTGCTCTTGAGATATATCGTAGTGGTATCTGTATTTACATGACCCATAAGTTGGGCAATATCTTCAATCGGAACATGCTTTTCCATAAGAGATGTAGCATAAGTATGGCGCAGTGAATGCATCCCGTATTTGCTGTTTTTTGGAACTGAAACATGAGCCATTTTCATGTATTTCTTTATCATGTCATCAAAACTGGCAGCACAAGCGAATGGCTTGATTGGAGCCACATGTCTGACAAAAACATTCTTATGCTCACACTCCGGGCGACCATTTTTTACATAGTCTATTATTGCCCATCCCACATCTGATAATAGGGGAAAGCTTGCTGTCTGACAGGTTTTACTTTGAATGATGTCAATTCGCCGCTCATTCCAATTAATATCAGAGAATTGAAGTTGCCGTATGTCGACACTTCTCATTCCTAATAGGCAGGCAAGTAAGAAAATTGCATAATTCCGTTTCCCTGCCGGACTACCTCTATCTATAACAGCGAACATTTTTTGGAGTATGTCGCTCTCCCATATTGAAGGAATATGAGCCTTTTGTGGCACTTTTATTTTCGGGAGGTTGCCAGAGAAATCTGTTTTAAGGATGTTTTCTGAAAAAAGAAAGCGAAGGAAAGACCTTATGCCGCATAATGTGAACTCAACCATCTTGGGGCTATATCCTAATAAGGTTTTCACAAAATCCTCAATAACTTTATGATTAAGTTCTTTGATAGTAACGGTTCGTGATTCAGCGAAAAAAAGAAGTTTTTTCGCTGAACGACTATAGCCATCCCATGTATAACGAGCGTAGCCGGAAGAGATGCAATAAGCATGAAATGAAGAAAGAATCTCATTATGGATTTTTTCCTGCATGGGTTTCTTTTTCAATCTGCGATGATTGGAGACTGAGCCATATAACTGATATTCGCTGAGCATTTGAATTGAGTGATAGTATGTTTTAGAAATACTATTCAACTCTCCTTTCTCCTGTTTGGCAAAGAAATCGTATTTTTCATCAAGATACGCCATCGCCATTTCCAGAGAAAAATACTCTTCACCCTTGCTTTCAAAGAATGCAGTTAGCTTAGACCAGATTTTTCGATACAATTGCAAGGTTTTATCCTTGTAATGCAGTCTGATAAGTTCTTTCTCTAAAAGAATTACCAGTTCTTTAAAATTTACTTGTAACATAATATAATTATTTTGATTCACTCTTATTATAAAGAATCATCTTGTGAACTCAAAATATTATGCACAGCTTTTTAGACAAACAGGTCTGATCCCTTGCCCTTTACAGTAAACACTACGCATTAGCATACGCTTTGCATAATG
>NZ_BAIV01000067.1 GCF_000517545.1 Bacteroides reticulotermitis JCM 10512
CTTATCAAAACTTATTAATTATCAAAACTATTCATTGTATTATTGTATATCAATATGTTACAAAATAATAGTTTGGATAATATTTCCTCACTAAAGCCCAACAAGGGTTAGAAGT
Source organism: Bacteroides reticulotermitis JCM 10512 (assembly GCF_000517545.1). Classification (GTDB taxonomy): domain Bacteria; phylum Bacteroidota; class Bacteroidia; order Bacteroidales; family Bacteroidaceae; genus Bacteroides; species Bacteroides reticulotermitis. Next base: position 116 of record NZ_BAIV01000067.1, read on the forward strand.
TCCATGTTTTCTGGCTTTTTCCATTTTTTATCTTGAGATTTAGTAATAGTGTCTTCCAATGTATCTATCGCCTTTTTCTTCTGTTCTTCAGTCACATCCTCGTATATCATAGTTGTAGAGAGATTGCGATGTCCAAGAAGTTCCTTTATTTCAACAATATTGATATTATCCTCTCGCCAATGGGTAGCCATACTGTGCCTCCAAAGATGGCTGTGTAGATCCAAAGGCACATCAGGACAGATTTCATGTGCTTTGGCTGCATACAATCTGAGACGTTTTGCAATTGCCGGTTGTGTTAATTTCCCCATACATCCTTTACATGGAGAATAGAATAATAAAGAATCTTTATCGGGTCTATCTCCATGAAAAACTCTAAGGTAGAGTCTCAACCATTCGACAAGGTCATCATGCAGGTAGATTGACCTGAAACCACCTCCTTTTCCACATAATATTACATATGGGTCTTTAACGTTGTCAAGCACTATATCTTTGACTGTCAAAGAGAGTACTTCGTTCAGACGCGCTGCAACCCCATAGCTGAGCATCATTAGAGCCAAATCCCGTAAACCTATTTTCGTAGTTGTATCAGGTACTGCAAAAATAGCCTTTACCGCATTCCGTGTCATGGCATGTACAATGCGTTTTACCTTCCGCATTGGTTTTATAAACTCCGAAACTGCCATATAAATATAAGCATACTCCGGCATCTGACCACTAATATATTTTGTCAGATTTTTAATAGCAGCCATTCTTATATTGCAAGTTGTGGCACTGACGTGTCGCTCTTTTTTCAACCATATCAGCCATTGCGATAAGACCTCAACAGAGAAACATTCCGGAGTAAGGGTAAACGCTGTAATGCCTCTTTCTGACTGTAAGTATCTGAGAAATATGGACAATGACAGTTTGTAGGAACGTAGTGTGTGTGCACTTGTTGTTTTTACGGATGGTAAAAATGTGGTGTGCCAGTCATAAATCAATTTAGCTATTTTACGATTTTGAGTGGTTAATGTGCCACTAGATTTAGATGTTTTCTTCATTATATTCAGGCTTTTGAGGTAATAGTTCACTAAATTTTTTAGCGCAATTGCATTTGAGCTTATCCGTTAGCATCGGGGTAAGATGAAAATAGCCAAAAGTACTTTGTATATTTCTGTGCCCCATGCTACGGGAAAGGAACAAGAGCTTGCCGCTCAATTCGTATCCGTGATCCTCCCATTTAGAAATATTGGAAATGGCATAGAAACTACGTAAATCGTATTCAACAGCCTTTTCATTGCTAACTTTAGACCATATCTTGTTAAAGGAAGTGCATGCCCAACGTATCTTGCGTGGCTCATCTTTCATATCAGGAAAAAGATAAATCCGATTAGGCATTACTTTCTCCATAGCTTGGTTATAACGTTGAAGTAATTGTAACATAGAATCATGAAGACAATGCCATGTTCATCAATGCTTTTGGATTTTATGATTTTCACGATACCAGACTCGAAATTAACGTTAGAACATTTTAGCCACCTGACTTCACATGTACGCATCCCGGAACTGTACAACAGACGAAAGTAAACAGGAAGTTGTAATCGGTTTAACAGGGTTGTTGTACACCTTCGTTCTTGATATGAGCGTATTACAGAAGAGTCACATTCTTTAAAAAATGCAGAAAGTTCATCCTGTGTAAAAAAGTGCGGTACATAAGATTTGGCTTCAAAAATAGGCAAAGGCAAAGGATCTAAGGTTGACCAGCCTCTTTTATTGGCATATTTGAGAAAACTTCGGATAGGTGTCGTCCTTGATATACAAGTATTGTTCCTTTCCGTTTCCCTGCGTCTGCACCAGTCCAGCATATCCACTGTCAATTCCTCACAAGATGGGTAGTTAGCAACAATATATCTGTCGAAGTGATGCAGGTTGTAGTCATAGGTCGTATTCCATCGACCGGACGCAATGCGAATGGCAACAAATTCTTCGAACTTTTGGGATAGTTTAGATTTGAATGGATATTTCATATGTCAAAAAGGTTAAAGGGTACAGTGTAAGAGGATATGTCAAGAGCGCATTCCTTGAGATGCTCATGGTCGGCATCTGCATAAAACTTGAGAGACTCGGGAGACATATGTCCAGTTAGAGATGACACGACTGAACATTCAACTCCACACGAAAGGAGATAAGTCACAAAATGATGGCGGAAAAGGCGGACACCTTTGCATCCTCCTTTATCTCTAACATGCGCACATTTGAAAATTTTCATCACAATATGGGCAATCTTTTTGTATGGTGTGTGGGGATTTTTCGAGGGAATAAATATCGTATTAATATCTGATTCAGCCCTTTCGGTAGTGATATAATCAAAAAGAGAATTTCCCGTAACCGCATTTAAAGGTAATGTAAGAGGATAATCTGTTTTTGATTGGATTAGAGTAATTATGTCTTTTCTCCAATCTATATTGTCAAAACGCATAGCTGTTATGTCAGAACCTCGCAGTCCATAAAAATACAGAAGCCATCCTATCGTACGTTCTTTTAAAGACAAGGTGTTGTCGGGATTTTCAAGATACTTCCGAATACAGTCAGACTCATCTTTTGAAAGAAATTCAAAATTCTTGTATGCCTTTGGAATATTTGGCAAAAAGTTGAGTATGTAATCAGCCTGTTCAGCCTGTTTCGGTTCACGTAATCTAAGAATTTTCATTAACGCCCTTATATGGCCTAAATAACCAATCCCTCTGATTTGCTTGATACCATCGTGAAAAAAAGAACAAATCATTTTAGGTGTAGCTTCTTCCAATACTTCCGCACCGTTATCTTGAAAATGTTTGTAAAATAGAATAGCGCAAAGATACTCTATCCTAACCGTATTCTTACGTTTCCCAGTACACATACCATTCTCTAAATGGTATATAGCCAATGATTTGTAATAGTCATTGAGATTGTCAAAACCATTTGTGACGTAAATAAATCCCGTATAATTACCATCAGGATATTTACCGTACAAATCAAAATTCTTCAGTTGCCCAAGACTCCTTCTTAAGGACTTGAAACGATAACTTTCAGGAGTAAGTCCTTGCTCTTGTACCTCCTGAAAAAATAAATCTTCGTAGGTAGTGATATTGGAAGAGCTACCTTTAATTAGAACCAATTCGATACATTTTTCGATACTACGCTGTTTATTGGCGCAGTATCCTACTTTGGATAAATAATCCATTAACAAATGTTGTTTGAGTTTAAGATTTGACATGTCCATAACACTATGATGATTTTAATGATATGTACAATATGCAAATTTTATCCAAACTCGCAATGCCTATATACGTAAATTACAACTCATTATAGATAAAGTTTTGATAATTAATAAGTTTTGATAAGTTAC
>NZ_BAIV01000066.1 GCF_000517545.1 Bacteroides reticulotermitis JCM 10512
ATTTCTATGGATTATTAATTATAATGTATGGTCTATAGTACCATTTGATTTTTTAAACCTGGTTGATACTTTTCCTTTAACATTATGATCTCCTCCTTTTCCACTAACTGTTCCATTAAACTCAATTGTCATTTCTTCTTTTTCTAAATCAAAATATACTAAATAAAATATTGATGCAGATTTGAAATTAAAATTTCCATCAGTAGTTTGGAGTATAAAGTAAGCATTTTCATTCTTTAAATCATAGTTTTTTCCAAGTTCAACAACTTCAAGAGAATTTAAAGTTATTGTGAAAGCAATTTCTTCACTTCCTATTGTTATCTCAAAATCCCCTATACCTCTTGAACTTTCATAAAAAGTTCTAATTAAATTTATCTTTTTACTAACTCCATCAACATATAATTCAGCACTTGGACTAAAGTTGTTGTTACCACCACCTGAATTTTCGTCATCATCATCTGAGCAGGAACTAAATCCTACACACAAAGTCATTAAGACCATTACTAACACACCAAAGTTTAGATACTTTCTCATAAAACAAATTAATTTTTAAATTATTAAACATTTTGCAGTTATCATAAATGATAACCAATGTGCAAAGATAAACAATTTCCTTTGTTATCAAATATGATAACATTAAATTTCATGAAAAAAGAACTTATATTAATTAGAATTGGTTTGAAAATCAAGGAATTAAGGGAAGAAAAAAATATCAGTCAACAGGATTTGGCTGCTGCTTGTAATTTTGAGAAAAGCAATATGTCCAGGATTGAAGCAGGTAGAACCAATCTAACCATTGGTACTTTATTAAAGATTGCTGAGAGATTGAAAGTTAGGTTGGTTAATTTGGTGGATGTGGAAGAAAATAATTAAATTTGCAATCCAATAAAGAAGTATATATGAATATAGTAGATGTCCCTTATTATGAAAATGGTAAGTTTGTTAAAGCAGAAATAGAAAATGCTTCTATGGAATGTCCTTTTTGTGGCATAACAATGATTCCTGAATATCATTTTTGTATATATCATGGAAATGAATGCAGCCTTGATGTTTTTTCTCAATGTACAAATGCTTCATGTGAGAATACATTCATTGCTGAATTTTTGGAAGATGTGGATGCAGCTACTTTTCATTCAATTAAACCTCTTGCGATGCCTTCTGAAAAGACATTTAGTGATATTTTAAATGAACTATCTCCTAATTTTATTGAAATATATAACCAATCTCATTTTGCAGAACAACTTGGTTTAAATCAAATTTGTGGTACAGGATATCGCAAAGCTCTTGAATTCTTAATTAAAGATTACTTGATGTCAATTAATTCTGAGGACAAACATCAAGATATTAAAACTAAGTTTCTTAATAATTGCATTAGAGATGATATTGATAATGCAAATATAAAAAAGGTTGCAGTTAGGGCTGTTTGGTTAGGAAATGATGAAACTCATTATATTCGCAAATGGGAAAATAAGGATATTTCTGATTTGAAAACTCTAATAGGGTTAACAATTCACTATATTGAATCAGAAATTCAAGCAAAAATATTATTAGAAGAAATGTCTGAATTTAAATCTTAAAATCAAAAATCTTAAATAATATGGAATGGTTTAATGCATACATTGACATATATGGAGAACCTGTTTCTTCATCTTTTGGAGATATTGATAGTAAATACCAATCAATTGTTTTCCAAAAAACAGTTGACCCTCATAATGTTAAAAACAGAGAATTGATAATTCAATATACTGTAGTATTACATGATATTGATTCAGGTAAAGTTGAAGAAGAGAAATCATTTGACTTTGAAGAGGAAGCTATTCAATACGCAATTGAAATGAGTAAAATAAAAATCAGATAAGAACAAGAACATTATTCTTTCTTAATACATCTTTTCCATAATCACAAAAAGCTTTAATAAGGAGTTTGTAAGTATCTGAATCTTTTGAATATTCATTATCTGTTTGTTCAAAGAAATATTTCTCAACAGCTTGCAATGGACCTAAATAACCATCTTGATGATATAATTCAACTATTTGAGAACGCTTTAATAGACTTAACTCAGGATGATCTGATAAATATTCATCAACACCATAGTAATATTTGTTCATTCCTTCTTTGCACATTATAATTAGCTCATCTTTAGTAAATTTCATAACCATTCATTTTCCAATAAATAGTGTACTCATCTGAGAATAGTGTTAAAAAATACTAGAAATAAGAACTATATTACACCAAGCCATTGCATGAGTGTAATTTTATACTTATCTTTGTTGTGTAATTAATAACAAACAACATTATGTTAGGACAATCATTTAACTCTTTAATAGAGCTGGTTAAGGTTTTTAAAGATGAACAAACTTGTATTGAATATCTTGAAGAATTGATTTGGTCTGATGGTGTTGTTTCTCCTTTTGATCCCTCTTCCAAAGTTTATAAATGTGCAGGAAACAAATATAAATGTAAGAATACAGGTCTTTATTTTAATGTAAAAACCAATACAATGTTTGATTCAACAAAGATTGAATTACAAAAATGGTTCATGGCTATTTGGCTAATTACCTCACATAAGAAAGGTATATCTTCTCATCAGTTAGCTAAAGATATTGGTGTAACACAGAAAACTGCTTGGTTCATGCTTCAAAGAATGAGAAATTGTTTTGAAATTGAAAACAATCATGAGTTAGATAATGAAGTTGAAGTAGATGAAACTTTTGTAGGAGGAAAGAATAAAAATAGACATGCTAACAAAAAAGTAGCAAACTCACAAGGTAGATCTTGTAAAGATAAGACTCCTGTAGTAGGAATGGTTGAAAGAGATGGTAAATTAGTTGCTAAAAAAGTTAAGACCACAGCAGCAAAATATTTAACTCCTGAAATTATTAAGACCATTAAAGAAGCAGCTACCCTATATACTGATGAATGGGGTAGTTATAGTGGATTGGATAGATTATATAATCATTTGTTTGTTAAGCATAATTCAGGAGAATATGTTAATGGTGATATTTACACTAATACTATTGAAGGTTTTTGGAGTTTATTAAAGAGAGGAATTGTAGGAATCTATCATTTTGTATCAAGGAAGCATTTACAGTATTATGTGGATGAGTTTGTATTTCGCTATAATACTCGTAAATTTGACACAGAAAAAGCAAGGTTTGATTATTTCCTCACAGCTATTTCAACTAAATATTTACCTTATAAAACATTGATTGCAGCAGCATGAAAGATAATATAGAAAAGAAAAGTATTACTTCAAAATCATATTCAACCATCAATATAGATGAATGGGAAATTGGTTTTTATTATCCCACAATGGAAGATGATGATTCTATCTACATTGATATTGAATCAGTAAAAGGTATTGTTGAGAGGTCAATTGAAAGTGTTGAAACTGTTAATGTAGATTTCATAGTAGGTAATACTACCTATAAGAAAGAAGCATATTTAGCAGCAGACTTCATTGAACATTTGAAACCAAAACCATTGAAATATATTGCAAGATATGGTTTAAAGGCAATTCCTCTTAACCCTTGTTTTGATGAATATGTTGATACACCTCCAAATAAAGAAAGAGATGCATTATCTGATTTTGATAAAAATATTCTCAAAGCAATGCAATTTAATCCTAAGAAAAAATAATCATGAAAAGTTTTTTAGTAA
>NZ_BAIV01000065.1 GCF_000517545.1 Bacteroides reticulotermitis JCM 10512
ATCTGTGATGCTCATATCCTGACTCACTGCCATATCACCCGTTCCGTCATGCGAAGGAGTTTCACCCCACATGGGAATATCCCGGTAGCTAGCCCCCGAGGTATTGATATTCCAACGCGTGATGTCGGAGAGTTGTAACTCTTTCAGGATATCCTTTTTAGTCGCTTTATTGTTCCCGATGGCCCATTTGTCCAAGAGTACATCAAGTTCTTTTTTTACGTTTGCCAGCAAGACAAACTTATACTTATCGCCTTCTTTAAGGCGGGTAAAGGTAATTGTGAATTTCTTCTTGCTAACGCCGCCGTTATCCTGTATGGCATCTTTAGCAGCTTCCGACCAGTCCGCTAAGATGTATTTGCTGTCTTGGTCCGGAGCTTGATTTTGGCTTTGGTATTTAAATGCCAGTACATAGATGCTCGAAACATTGTTCTCAGCGGTGGCATCCAGGCTGTACGTGTTCGCCTTGGTAGGCAGACTCACACTAAAGGTAAGCCGGGTATCTTTGCCGGTTCCCGAAGAGTTGAAGTCATCCCGATCGGCGGAGCAACCCCAACAGATATAGGCCATTAGCAGAAAGAGTGGCGCATAGAATAATTTTTGCATGATGCTTGTTCTTATTTTAGTGGTTTATTTATAGTTCTGTTTCCGTATTATTCAGATCCCAGCCATTGATGGAGACTTCTACATCCATCTCCGTATTAAATCGCAAGTGAATTTGGTACTCATGGATATTCTCAAAATCAACTGTTACACCCTGATCCCGAAGTTTAAGAATCAGTTCAATGAGGTTCGCCTCAAAGAGTACTTTATCATCCGTGGTATCTGTCAGGCGTAGCACGGGGGTAGCTCGTTGCTCACTCAGTGCCATCACACGCAGGCAGGCATAGGGTTGGCTATCGTCATCTTTAGCACAAGTCTGTATATAGTCCAACACGCCGCAGTCGGCTGCCGGTGAAGCGTCAAATTGGTAGTCGCCGTTGGTATCACGGATACTCAGGCGGTATGTTTTACCCGAAGTTTCAAGACCTTCGGTGGTCACGTCGATGCTATTGGTCAGTTGACGAAGCTCAAGGCTAAATTGGCAGTCGGTTGATCAACCATCGCCTGGGCTTCCATCGCATGGAAGAGGTGTGTGGGAATGTGTTCCACGGTTTGCTGCTCGGTTCTTTGCAGCGCAAGCAGGCTTTCTTCAAAAGGGATTGTCTGGTCGTGGTTTAGGGTATAAGATAACTCATGAAGTCCCGCCCAGCAGACAATGCGGTAGTCACCGTACGCCAAGGGTAGCTCCATGTAGTAAGAGGGGCTCAGTTGCGCTTCATAATCCGTCCACTGACCCAGATAGTTGCCCGTCCGGTCGAATACAAAGAGATCGATACGCTCTATCACTGTGGGATCGATGACCGAAGGGCTGTAAGTGGTACGGTAGGAAAAGTACACCCTTACTTTTTCAGGCGGACAGTCCGAATTATCTTCCCGAATGCAGGACGCAATCAAAAAGAGAAGTACAGCCAAGGTTAAAAGGGAGGACAAAGAATATCGCTTCATCTGTTTTCGTTTTTGTTTATTGCTTTCGTATAAAAGTTAGTTTTGATATACGTGGGCGGGGCTTTACTCCCGCCACGCACGTATATACATATAGAATTATTCAGGGATTATTTTCCTGTAAGTTCGCTATCCTGATCGTTTGTTGACCAATCTTCAATATCTATTTCTACCGACAGATTAGTAGGAGCCGCAATAGGTTCTTCCGGATCAGTAACAACTGTATTTTCGCCGTCTCCCTCACCTACACCATTTACTTTGGTGATGTTTACCGTATAGATCGTATTACGTAATACGTCAAATTTCTTTTCTCCCTTAGCAGGGACAGGGTTCAGGAATACATTGTAATAAGTCACACCACCCGTGTATGTAACATAAACATCATTTGCTTTTTTATTAGCATAATCTGCGGCTTGTGCCCCATTAGAGAAGAAATGTTTTTCACCGTCTACCACCACTTTATAGAAATCGTTACCCTTAATATGGGCGGTTGAACTAGTAGTAAGACTTGATCCGTCCCATTCCTTAATAGTACTAGGAACAAAAATGCCTTTTACCCGCACATAGGTATGATCACCTTGCAATTCACCTGCTGAAGTATTTTCAGTCGTGTAAATAGCATGATCTGTTGTTGTTACAGCTGTACTGCTTTCACCGACTGCCATATAAACTGTTCCCTCCTTGATAAAATCCGTCGATGTAGCCGACCATGGAGAAGTGTGGTTCGGGTCGAGAAAAGTAGCCGAAGGTAGTGGGAAGAATTTCGTATTCACGTTATTTATTGTAAACTTAAGATCGGTTAAGTCTCCTTCCAGACTTTCTCCCGACAGAGTGCTGCCTTCTTTCACCACGACTTTTGCTAATAGACGCGCTACAGTTGTTGATACCGTATTCTTGGTATCATAATCCGTAGCATCAACGTCTACCAAATCAGCTGTTGCTTTGGTACGACTAAACATAGCGAAACCATCACTGTTCAATGCAGCAGCGTCAGCAACCGTTTGTGCAATCGTACCGGGGTTAGTCCCCTCAATGTCACCAGCCAAAGTACTAGGAAGATTGACTCCTACATAGATTGTCTTTGCACCGGTAGTTGTAGTAATTCTTTTTTCATTTTTCAACTTCCATGCATTATCACCAGCCGAATCAAAGTCGCCAATAGCAAAATGTTCTCTCTTCATAAAGGTTGTTCCGTTGTAGATATATACATCTACAGTTTTGATATCAACCTCAGCAGCTGTTGCGTTATCATCACCACCTGCATAAGTTGTTGGCTGTGTGATTGCCAGTGTCATTTTGGTCGGACGTCCGCTTTCGATTGTCTCACCGTTGCCTAGATCGTCATTGTTCGAACAACTGCTAAAACCCAGCGTAAGGGCAGCAGCCATCATCATTACATACTTGAAATTTTTCATCATTCTCATTTTAAATTAAATAATTGTAATTAATAGTTTAATAATCACTCTATAATGTTCAGTTAACTGCCAGATTTATGTTTGTCTACTTCATGCGGCTATACCGCTCCATCTTCCGGTTGTCGGCACGTTTGGTTTGTACCTCCTGTTTGTTACGAGCGGCAGCTTTGCTACCCGCCTGCTGTGCCCGATCGAAATATTCATCGGCTTTATCCAGATCACCCTCCAACATAAAGATGATGCCCCGGTTATTCAATGCTTCTGCGCTGCTGCCGGCCTTTTCGAGCTGGCGTTTAGCGGCATTCATCTCTCCGTTCGTGATCAGCACAGCGGCACTGTTGGTATGAGCTGTCGCATCGTCCGGAAAGTGACGGGGAATAATCTCCAACAAGATGCTGTTGTATTCTTTACTGCCTTTTTCGTGAGACAGGGCCAGGTTGTACAGTTCGTATTGCGAAAGATCAGCCGGGTTCTTATCGAGCAGCTTTTTGGCTTCCTCCACATCGTAATCCCGAACCGAATAGTCGATCTGGTATTCAACCCGTCTTAATTCAGGGAACAGGTCTTTGAGCAGTGTTCGGTAGGTAACACCCAGACGTTTTAAGGCCATTTCTTTGGCATCGGGAGTCTGCTCAGAGGTTATGATCTCTAAAACCTTATCTCTGTGAGTCAGGTCACTAGCTTTGACCAGCACTTCGAGCCCTTCCCAGTCCTCGGCAACGGAGCTGACTTTAAAGAGTTCTTCGCGCAGGGTAAACTTCTCTTTGATATATTCCTTTAAAGCCGTAGCACGTTCTCTCGAAAGACGTTCGTTCAAGGCATAAGAGCCTTCGGGCGAAGCGAAGCCTTCGACATATAGACCGAGCAAAACAGCATCCTCATTGCTGATAA
>NZ_BAIV01000064.1 GCF_000517545.1 Bacteroides reticulotermitis JCM 10512
TGTTCGACTACACGCTTGGTGAGTTTACGGTGACAATCAACGGTTGGAATGCTCAGGAAGAGGATCATAACATACACCCCCAAAGTAGAATGAGATGAAAATAAATAAAACAATATACCCATTGGGCCTAAAGAAGCTTACCGCCATCTTCTGCCTGCTGCTTCTGTTTGTTGCCACAGCCTGTGAGCAGCAGTCCGCAGGAGTTGCGACAGAGGAACAAACGGTAGATATCAACTTAAATATCTTTCTGGGCCTGAAAGCTGTTCCGGACAACGGAACAGAACAGGAACGCAAAGTAACCTCTTTGCGTGTATACGCGTTTCATCCGAACGGTTATCTGGATAAGATGGAATATGTGGAGAACGCCACCGGCTTGACAGGCAACCCGTACGTAATGGATATGACGATATTCTCCGGGCAGAAGATTTTCTGCCTGGTTGCCAACGAGCCTTCGAGACTCACCTCTGTACTTTCAAGCATCAAGAATCGCTGGGATTTGCAGGCGCTGACTATGCAAACGAGTGATTTTACGTTCAACGATCTTGTGCAGGGACTTCTTCCGATGACTTCCACCACTTCCGCTACCATAACCTCCAATCACACCGCTCCGGTGAATCTTTCATTGGAAAGGGCGGTTGCCAAGACGGAAATTAAAATCATTAAAGATAAAGACAATCCCGATGTGGTTAAGCTAAAAAGCATACAGGTACGCAATACACCTGATAAAAGCCGTCTGATGGAAAATAATCTGTTGGACGTCTCTTCCTCCCTGGTCAACTTTGCGGCACAAGACCATGGCTCTGTCATTGTAGGTTCAACCCCTGCCGATACGTTAACGCTGCATCCGGGTTACCTCTTCGAACACCATACAGGGGTGGGAGACCCTGCCACCTTGAATTCAACTGTGCTTCATACAGTTCTCAATATCAAAGGGACTGATATGGAATATGCCATCCCGCTGCACACGATAGCTTCCGATGCTCAGAAACATAACAATGTGCTTCGAAATCATTATTACCGCCTGATTGTGACGGTTGGTGATGGTGCTTTGCAGGTTGATTATACCATTATAGATTGGGATGAAGAAACGACTTTGGATAAGGAGTTGGGTAAGAAAACAACAAATCAATTAAGAATAAACAAGTAATAGAATATACTTTATGAAGACAATTAAGAATTTATCATTTCTTCTGGCCACTTGCTTCTGCTGTGCCTGAGTGCCTGCCACGAACAGGAAGACTATGGTGAGGATATACAGGACGGCAAACTGGTACTGAACTACCAGGTGGATGGTGGTATGCAAGCTTCAACCTATGGCGTAGCTCCGAAGCACATGAATGCCGGATTGATGATGTATATACTCTTTTCTTCCGCAGTTCTACGCATTCTGATCCCAATAAATATGTGGGCTACAGCCGTACGGCTGTTTCTGCTGTTACATCAACAGGGAGTGTTCGGGTAACTCTTCCCGATGGTGAGAAGGCAGATGATGAATGGCAACTTCTTTTTCTGGCTAATTTTGATAGCCAAGCTTCTCTGGATGACGCAGGCAGTATAGATGATTTATTGACTAATAAAATGGCTGGTAAAACCTATGAGGCAGCCTGTAAATACCTTAAGGCTTCTTTCACTCAAACGACAGGTATGGGTGCTCCGCTTGCTATGTCCGCCCAAGCAGCCAAAGCTGCTTCTACCAATGCGGTTGGTATTAATTTCAAGCGTCGGGTGGCACGTATCGATGTTAAGAACTCGGCTATTTCTAATTTTAAATTAGCATCTGTGCAGGTTTGGAATGCTTGTTCCCATGGTTATATGTTCGATGAAGGAGGATTTAATACAGACAGTATCTGTCACTATAAAGATCAAGATGTCAAAGCGGTTAATGAAAAGGTAGAAGCCAAGCTTTACGCTTTTCCCAACTTTGTAGAGACTCCGGAGGATATCGAAGATAAATTTACGACCTGCCTGATTATCGGAGGTAAGTATAATAATAGTTCTACAATAACTTATTACCGGGTGAATGTTTGTCCGGCAGCAAGTCAGCAACTGCTTAAGGCCAATAGTATATATACGATTAACATCACGAAAGTGAACTCTGCGGGTAAAAGTGATAAAGAGGATGCTTACAAATCACCGATTGAAGTGGAGTATGAGATTAACGAGTGGGACGATTCGTTTCTGGGTATCTATGTGTTCGATAAGGATGGCAACGGGCTTGCTGTGTCGCAACGCAAAGTGATTTTCTCGGAGGAAGGCCCCCAATCGATACAATTGGAAGTGTTTACGCTTAAGAGTGCGACTAAACCCCTTTCGGGAAATTGGGCAGTTGGTGGACTGCAAGGAACGAATGCTTCTACTTATTTCTCTGCGAAGAGAAAATCAACAGCTACCACCGAGAAATACTTAACGGTAACTGCTCGGAGCAAGAACGAGACCCTTTCTGATCGGGAAGCAACGTTTAATGTGACTTGGGGAGATATCAAAATTCCCATAAGCCTAACTCAACTTAACCCCAACTCTCTGATCAGTAAGATCAGCCTCATACCCGGCGAACTTGAATTTGAAAAGCCAGGGAATACCCAAGAAATATGCGTGAACCTGCAAGGGAATTTTGGAGGTATTGGTCGTGGAAATATAACACCTGTCGCTTTGTATCAGGGTAGTGAGGCCGATTGGCTCACTTTGAGTCAAGGGACAACGCCCGACTCTCCGGCTTTAGGGCTTTTTTACTTTAACGTAACCGCTTCCGACAATACATCCGGTGCAAATCGCCTGGCGGATATTAAATTTGTGGTAACACAAGGCGAGTTGATAGCTACCGCTCAGGCATCGGTAAAACAAAACAGTATGGTGCGTGAAGTTTCGATCCATCTATTTGAAAAGTCGGGTACTGACTATGAAGATAGAGGGTTTGCCTCTGAGTACTTTTCCGAAGTCAAAGGATTTGCTTCTGGACAGGATCTGTCCGATCACTTACATTTTGCCATTATAGCTCCTGATCAGTTTAAATACCGAATGAAGATTAACTCATCCATGGGTTGGGAAATTAGTTCCACGTCGGGTAGTAAACTACATTTTAGTTCCACTTCAGGTGACGCCAATGCGGAAAGTACTGTTGAGATTACAGTAACCTGGCAGGCTGATTCCGGTTGGGAGGAAGATTTTTATATTAAATATGATGATGGAGATCAGGAGAAGTTCACGGCACATCAGCAAGGGACATTTAAAAAATTAGGAGAATATGTAAAAGATGGAACCGTTATTACAAGTGTTGAAAGCAGTCTCATCTATTATTATGGAGTTTTTAAGATGAACGAAAATCTATGGCTTGACCGTAATTTAGGTGCAACTGTAGGGCAAAATGGAGATAAAGGATATTATACCAATGAAACCGATGTGGATATTCCTAGTGATCCTGCCGCTAGAGGGGCTTATTTTACTCGAGCACAAGCCGATACAGCCTGTCCTCCGGGCTTTCGTCTGCCTAGAGGAAAAGAAGGAAGTGGTGATGGCGAATGGGATTGGGTAGTTGAAAATATAGTATGGTCTACACAGGATGGTAATGTAGCAGCTGGAGGGGTTGCTTACAAAAAAGTACACTACGTTACTTACTCTGAGATTCCGCTTAAAAGATGGTTTATACCCGTTTGCGGTTATAGTGCCGACCCGGCGGGCACGAACGGCTACTATTGGTCTCAGGAGGTTGGATATCTCTACTTCTTCCCCAATAATGGTGGCAAGTACCTGATCAGTAGTAATGATACGGCCGGTTACTCGGTTCGTTGCGTGCAGGAAAATTAGTACGACTCATTTGATTACTCCCAGAGTTTCAATACCACCGGAGGTGGACGATTTTTGAAAATATATGGAGACTGTATATATCTGGAATTATGAGAAGCCAATCTATCAATGTGCTCTTATCCAGTTAAGAGGATACGGACTTCTTCCGATCTAGCCTTTAT
>NZ_BAIV01000063.1 GCF_000517545.1 Bacteroides reticulotermitis JCM 10512
CAGGCGGCATACGATGGACTTCGTGAGATAGGCGGTACAATCGTTTCCATTACACTGGTGCTGGTGGTGGTGTTCATCCCTATTTCTTTGACACAGGGGATTATTGCCAATGTATTTCGCCAATTTGCCGTTACTATCGCCATTGCGGTACTGTTCAGTCTGTTGGTTTCATTTACCGTAGTACCCTTGCTTTACTCCCGATTCGGAAAGATAGACGAGTTCAACCGCGATGGCTTTATCGGACGAGGCATTCAGGCTTTCGAGAACCGGATAGAGAGGATAGCCAAATGGTTTTCAAGTCTTTTAGGTTGGTCTTTGTCGCATAAGCAGATTACGATGGTGGTTACTCTTGCGGCTTTGATAGGCTCTGTAAGCCTGATAGCGTTCGGTTTTATCGGAAGCAACTTTGCTCCGATGGGCGATCAAGGGCAATTTGTTATGAAGCTGGAACTGCCCCGCGATGTTACCATAGAACAATCCAATCAGATCACTTACCAAGCGGAAAATATTTTGAGAAGCAGCCCCTTAGTCGAAACCGTATTTACCACCATAGGCGCGGAAGAAAACGGACAACCGCAAGCCCGCTTAGCCGATTTGCGGGTAAAGATGATTCCGCATAATCAGCGTAATATTTCAACTTCCGATTTTTCACGGGAAGCAAAACTTTTTCTGCAACAGCATATACCCGGAGCGCAAATATGGGTGGCAACGACCGACCTAATGGGAAATATAGATGAAGCTCCGATACAGTATTACATTACCGGACATCATATTGATTCCGTGCGGACGGCAGCCAATCTTCTTCTCCATAGCATCAAATTCGTGAAAGGTATAGTCGATCCCAAATTATCAGCCGAAGAAAGCAGTCCCGAAATCAGTATCATTCCCGACCGTGAAAAGATGGCGGCATTAGGAATCCCTTTTGAAATGTTGGGTATGGGATTGGGAAACGCATTCAGCGGAAACAATGATGCAAAATTCAGGCAAAATGAATACGAATACGACATCAATACCCGTCTTGACAATTTCGACCGCAGGAGTACGGCGGACGTTGAAAATCTTACATTCATAAGTACCTCCGGCGAAGCTGTCAAACTGAAACAGTTTGCACGGATAGAAGAAAGCAATGCGCCGGGTATTTTGGAACGCCGTAACCGTAGTGCTTGCATAACGTTAAATTGTCAAGTCGGCGGTCGTCCCATCGGCGACATCGGGCAGGACGTCAGCCAAATAATAAACTCCCTCGATTTGCCGGAAAACATCACGATAATTCCCGGCGGCGAACTTGAAATGCAGGACGAAAGTTTTGGCACAATGGGAATAGCGCTCATCATTTCCATTCTGTTGGTTTACCTCATCATGGTATTATTATACAACAACTACGTGTATCCCTTTGTAGTATTAATCTCTATTCCTCTTGCCATAATAGGTGCATTACTCGCTTTGGCTCTCACGATGGATACCCTTAACCTGTTTACTCTGCTGGGCTTACTTGCACTCATAGGCTTGTCGCCAAAAACGCCATCATCTTAGTCGATTTCACTAATCAGTCGAAAGAAAAAGGAATGGAACTTAAAGCTGCTCTTATTGAGGCAACCCGCCAACGATTCCGTCCCATTCTGATGACAACGGCTGCAACGGTAATAGGTATGCTTCCTATTGCATTGGCAACCGGAGCAGGAGCCGAATGGAAAAACGGTCTGGCTTGGGTTATGATTGGGGGATTGATTAGTTCTATGTTCCTGACGCTTATTGTTGTTCCGGTGGTTTATTACGTGATGGATAAAATGTTGGAAAAAGTGGGATTGGGTAAGAAAAAAGTTATTGAAATAAAAGAATAATAATGAAACAAATTTTACAAACCATTGCATACAAAAGTGTCTATGGTATTGCTTATACCGTAAGCCTGATACCTATGGCATTTTTGTATGCAATGGCTTCTTTCGCATTTTTCCTCTCTTATCATGTTATCGGATATAGGAAAGCGGTCGTGATTCAAAATATCTCACGTTCTTTTCCCGATATGAAATACGGAGAAATTCGCTGTGTGGTAAAGAAATTCTATACCTGTTTTGCCGCCTACTTTGCCGAAATACTTAAAAGCATATCCGCTCCGGCAGAGGTTCTTGATAAGAAGATAACGTTTGAAAATTTGGAACTTATAGACAGGCACATGAACGCTGGACGGAATGTTATTGCTTGCTTGGGACATTGCGGTAATTGGGAAATGCTGAATTTTATGCCTTATAAACTTCGCCACGATATGTATGCCGTTTATAAGCCTCTGCAGTCGGGCATAATGAACAGATTAATGATTAAACTCCGGTCACGGTTCGGAATGAAGTTAATACCTGACAAATCAGTTATACGTCATATTCTGACACAAAAATCATCCCCTGCTGTTTATCTGTTTTTGTCCGACCAATGCCCCCGGATAAAAGATGATAAATATAAATTCGAGTTGTTGAATCAGGAAACCTATCTCTTTTCGGGTATGGAGAAGCTGGCGCGTATAAGTCGGTCGGCAGTTATCTACCTGCATATTACACAGCTATCAAAAGGAAATTATAAAGTAACGTGTATCCCTGTATGCTCCGAAGCAGAATCTACGAATGAAGGAGAAATAAGCCAGAAATATGTTGATTTACTGGCGGAAAATATCAAGGAAGAACCATACGGCTGGTTATGGACACATAAAAGATGGAAAAGATAAATTAATATGTATTACTTATGAACTTTCTGCTGGGCTTAATACCAAATTTGTTTGCGCAAAATCTTCTGAATGTCTACATCATGGGCCCTTGGATAAAAACCTACGATTCTTCGGGCGATAAAATCGCCGCCATGCGATCATCCGGCAAAGAAGTACAAAGCGTAGGCGACGATTTTTTTGTGGTTCTCAACGGTAGCCGGATAGAAACCTATAACTCTCAATGCAAAAAGATAGCTTTCTTGCGGATTTTCGGGAAAATAGTTGTCGAAGTTACCGATGCCTTCTTTTCGATAAAGCGAGGCTGTCAGGTGGAGATTTATGATAGGGATTGCCATAAAATGGAAGGGGGAAATGTGAAATTCAAAATGCTAAATATAGGATGCTTCCTGAAGTCTTCAATCTATCAGATAATTAGGTATGTAAGAATTTGTACTACACTCATAGAAATATTAAATCTTAAATTCATGATTATGATAAATTATGTCGAAAAACTACAGAAAGAGATTAGGCTGAGGATTCAGCAGATCGAGGCCGAGGATAAAAATATCCTGAAAAAATCTCTCGATGCTTCTCATGTCCTGGGAAATGCTTTTGACCAGTTAAAGGAATTTATCATAGCATATCAATTTCAGGACGAGGACGAGGAAATATTGTTTTTTAAAGAGGTTAAACCCAAGATATTCTGCCATCTAATTTATTACAGGAAAGTATATAATACCGAAATGCACCGTCCAGTTGCCAGCGTGGAGGCGCAAAAGGAATATCTAAAAAGGAAACTGGACGTTATTCAGGATTTTAACGATAAGATACTGGATTTTTACCGTTATTACCGTTCCGGCGCAACGTACCTCGATGCTGCCTATTTTGTTCGCGGCCAACCCGACACTGAGCAATATCTTGAAACATTCTATTACGAACGCGATCCGCAGTTTTCAACCAACGCAGATTTTAAGGTTGCCAAAATTATAGCAAACGATATGTTGCAGGCGTATCTTCTTTCGGAGTTGGAGTTGTTGGACAGCTATATGTTAAAGCCCAACAGCACCTCTTTCCCGAAGGTTAAACTAACTTGGACAGGCAGCAAGACCGACCTGATAGAGCTGATCTACGCATTGGATACCGAAGGGTGCTTTAACAACGGAAAAATACCACTGATACAGATAGCAGCATATTTTGAGAGCGTGTTTAATATCGAATTGGGTAACAATATAGCCCGTAATTTCTATGATATGCGTATCCGAAACCATCCGACACCATTCCTTGATCGCTTACGGGAAGAAATACGCAAACGGATGGAAAATTTTAAGCCGGGTGGAAAAGACAAAAACAAGGGTAAAGACAAGGACGGAAAATGAAAATAGTGAACTTTAAAAAATTAAGGTTATGAAGAGAATTTTATTATTACCATTATTTGTATTGTTGTTCTCCTGTGGAGGAACAACGAGTAAGTATGAAAAAGTGATTGCCGATTTCGTACAAACCAATAGCAGAGGTACGAAATTGGATATGCATTTCAAAGCGGAAAAACTGGAAGAAGTACGCCGCGTAACCGTTGCTGACAGTATTAAAATAATCACAGACAATTTTAATGCTGAGAGGGACAAGCAAATGGCCTCGCTTGAAAAAACAGTCAGTTTATTTACTGAAAACTTAGAAAAAGCGAAAGCCGCCAACAGACCGTCTCTAACGATGATAAACTCGTATCAGTCCAGCATTGACAAAACAAACGAACAGATTGCAGCTCTTAGAAAAAGTGTCCCGCAAGAACTGGCAAAGTACGAGAACAGGGATGCAGGCGATATTTTAACGATTGTTGTTCGTTGTACTTATTCCGTCGATGAGCCGATAACGAATAAGAGGGCAATGGAAACATTTGATTTCTTCCTTTCACCGGACGGGACAAAATGTTATTCCCAGAAAAGGGTAAAGGAA
>NZ_BAIV01000062.1 GCF_000517545.1 Bacteroides reticulotermitis JCM 10512
TTTTTCAATCCCGAGGGATGGTGCAATAAAGAAGATGTAGTGACCAAAGCGTGGCGTGCTCATAACTTGGGCTACCGCATCATGATCGACTTCCATTACAGTGATATATGGGCAGACCCGGGACGACAAGAGAAACCTGCGGCTTGGGCGGACCTATCTTTCGAAGAATTACAGAAAGCAGTAGCCGATCATACTACCGATGTGCTAAGTGCCATTAAAGCACGAGGCATAGACGTTGAATGGGTGCAGGTAGGCAACGAGACGCGCAGCGGTATGCTGAAGCCTGATGGCGCGGCTAGTAGCGGCAACACGGCTAACTTTGCCAAACTGGTTACATCCGGTTATGATGCCGTGAAAACCATCTATCCGAAAGCTAAAGTGATTGTACACATTGACCAGGGAAATAACCCAAATCGCTATATCTGGCTGTTCGACGGCCTGAAAGCTGACGGTGGGAAATGGGATGTGATCGGTATGTCGCTCTATCCGAACCCGGATAGCGAAGATTGGAGACAGATGAACAACGATTGCATCGAAAACATGAAGAACCTGATCGCACGATACCAAACCCCGGTCATGATGTGCGAACTGGGCATTAACTGGAATTATACAGAGGCTGAAGACTTCTTTACTGATTTCATGACAAAGGCAAAGCAGGTGGATCAGTGCCTCGGCGTTTTCTCTTGGGAGCCGCAAAGCTATGGTGGTTGGAAAGGTTATCACAAAGGTTTGTTTGATGACAGTGGCAAGCCAACCAGTGCTTTTAATGCCTTTAAACGGTAATTTTATTGATTACTTTTCATATCTTTACCCCGGTGCTGTCGAAAAGACATCCCGGGGTAAAGATATCTATAAAATCCAAAATTATATACCTGAAAAGCAAAATGAATATGAAACACCCAAAACAGTTACTGACTGTACTCTTAATGGCTGCAACATGTACACTGTATGCGCAGCGAAACGAAACCTTACTCGAAAAGAACTGGAAATTCTCTAAAGGTGATTTTAAAGAAGCCAGCCAACCGGAATTTAACGATTCAAAATGGGAGTCGGTCGTTATCCCTCACGATTGGGCTATATATGGTCCGTTCGATAAATACAACGATCTCCAGAATGTAGCGATAACTCAAAACGCTGAAAATAAAGCGTCGCTTAAAACCGGACGTACCGGAGGACTCCCGTATGTAGGCGTCGGATGGTATCGCACGAGCTTTGACGTACCTGTCGGTAAGGATGTTACCCTCAAGTTCGACGGGGCTATGAGCGAAGCACGCGTCTATGTAAACGGGCAGGAAGCTTGTTTCTGGCCTTTTGGCTACAACACGTTCCACTGCGACGTCACTCCTTTCCTGAACAAAGATGGTAAAAGCAATACATTGGCGGTACGTTTGGAAAACCGTCCGCAGTCTTCGCGTTGGTATCCGGGAGCGGGCTTATACCGAAACGTTCACCTCATCGTTACCGAAAAGGTACACGTGCCTGTATGGGGAACGCAGCTCACGACTCCTCATGTAGAGAAAGACTTTGCTGCCGTACGTTTGCAAACAAAGATTGCCAATACGGGTGCCAAGACCAAGATCCGGATTGAGACAGCTATTATAGCTCCGGATGGCAGTGTTGCCGTGCAAAAAGCGAACACTGGGCGCATCAATCATGAACAGCCTTTCGAGCAGAACTTCATAGTCAACAACCCCTCCCTTTGGTCGCCGGAAAACCCGTCGCTCTACAAAGCGGTATCTAAAATCTATGCGGACGATCAATTGGTCGATACTTATACCACTCGCTTTGGTATTCGCTCACTTGCATACATAGCTGACAAAGGCTTCTATCTGAACGGACAACATCGTAAGTTTCAGGGAGTATGCAACCACCACGACTTGGGTCCCTTGGGAGCTGCTGTCAACACCGCTGCGCTCCGTTACCAGTTGGAATTGCTGAAAGATATGGGTTGCGACGCTATTCGCACGGCTCACAATATGCCGACTCCCGAATTGGTGGAACTATGCGATGAAATGGGTTTCATGATGATGATTGAACCGTTCGACGAATGGGATATCGCCAAATGTGAGAACGGCTATCACCGGTATTTCAACGAATGGGCAGAGCGAGACATGGTGAATATGCTGCATAACTACCGCAACAATCCGTGTGTAGTGATGTGGAGCATCGGCAACGAGGTTCCTACCCAGTGCAGCCCCGTAGGTTATAAAGTGGCCAAATTCTTGCAGGACATCTGTCACCGCGAAGACCCTACCCGTCCGGTAACTTGCGGCATGGATCAGGTGACTTGCGTACTTGCCAACGGTTTTGCTGCCATGATTGATATTCCGGGACTTAACTACCGTGACAATCGCTATCAGGAAGCATACGATCAATTACCCCAGAATTTAATTCTAGGTAGTGAAACAGCCTCAACAGTTAGCTCGCGCGGCATATACAAATTCCCCGTTGAGGAAAAGAAGGGTGTCAAATATGACGATAACCAATGTTCTTCCTATGATGTAGAAGCTTGTTCTTGGTCAAACATTCCGGATGAAGACTTTGCGTTGGCCGACGATCATCACTGGACAATGGGGCAGTTCGTTTGGACCGGCTTCGACTATTTGGGCGAACCATCTCCATATGATACCGATTCATGGCCTAACCATAGTTCGATGTTTGGTATTATCGACTTAGCCAGCCTACCTAAGGACCGTTATTATCTTTACCGTAGCATTTGGAATAAGAATGCCGAAACACTTCATATTCTTCCTCATTGGACATGGCCAGGACGGGAAGGCGAAGTGACGCCCATATTTGTATATACCAACTACCCCACTGCCGAACTCTTCATCAATGGGAAAAGTCAAGGCAAGCAAAGTAAAAATAATAGTTCGTTAAAGAGCCGTTATCGCCTGATGTGGATGGACGCTGTTTACGAGCCGGGTGAAGTGAAAGTCGTTGCGTACGATAAGGACGGCAAAGCAGTAGCCGAGAAAAAGGTCCGCACAGCCGGTAAACCACACCATTTGGAACTGGTCAGCAATCACAACGAACTGACTGCCGACGGAAAAGACTTGGCGTATGTAACAGTGAAAGTAGTGGATAAAGACGGCAATCTATGTCCTGCCGATGGACGGTTGATTAACTTCTCCGTCACCGGAGCCGGTAAGTACAAAGCTGCCGCCAATGGTGATCCTACTTGTCTGGATCTGTTCCACTTACCAAAGATGCATGCATTCAGCGGTATGCTGACTGTAATCGTACAGAGTACGGAGCATCCGGTGAACTGACTCTGAATGCGAAAGCTAGCGGAGTGAAAAGCGGTAATATCCGTATCCAAGTAAAATAAAGCATTCATAGATAAATTGCCTATTATACTTTGATCCTGAAAAAGAAAGAGACACGGATACACCTTTTTAACTAACCAAGCAACAGGTGAACACGACAAAAAGCATCGCGATTGGCTAAGTAAAATCACGCAAGAGGCGTACCATCTGTTGCTATTTCAGAGGAAGATATACAATGGACTTTTGATCTATTTAAGGCCTATAAAGAACTAAACAATTGTGATTTAGGAATTCTGACTGATGCGCTATATGCTTCTGGGAAATGCCCGGAGTTTTCTAAATCATGATCTTCAAATTCCTTTCAAGAAAAAACAATTTAAAGAAAATTCTTTAAATTGTTTTTTCTTCGTATATTACGCCTTTATAAATTACATAATAGCCTTTCTATCAAATAAAGAGTAATCTGTTTTTTTAAAAGTATGCGTATGAAAAGGATTATAGTGTTTACCTTGGTTTTATGCAGTCTCACCTGTATTTTCTCTCAAAAGAAAAGTTTAACAATCTATACTCTAAAGACCGAGTATGAAAAGACGGATTCGAACACATATATTATTGAGTACAACAGCAATAGCCGTAAAAAAATCAGAAATAAGAAGAACCCCTTTGAAGGTGTAGAATCAGAACCTTGGCAAGGTAGAATGAAGATACCAACTACCACTGGAAGAACGCCCAGTATTATATGTCAAGAAGTTTTAGGACCCTATTGCAAGAAAAACGATTCAATTTCTACATATGTGAGATTGTTTTTCGATTTAAAAGGTGACCTAAAGTATCTCCTTCTAATTCTTCCAGCAGAGACACCTATTCCTATCAGAGCTATTGAGGAAATTGAAGATAAATTAAAAAAAGAATTTAAAATTCAACCTGTATATGATCCTGAGAAAGCAAAAGGAGTTAATTACATTTTATTGGTAGAACTCTTCTGGGTAAGACCCCCAAAAACTACATTATGAAACGAGACTTCACCATTTTAGGTATTATTTTTACATTTTAAGTGCAATAAGTTTTGCCTCTAGTGGAGCATATACGGTATATATAAAATAAAAACAGCTACAACCGTGTTCGGCAATGCCACACTTTCTTAATGGTTATTAAACTGATGTTCAGAAACGGAGGCACCTCTTTAAATAGCTTTCCAGAAAGCTTATTACATAATAGCATTTCTATCAAATAAAGAGTAATCTATTTTTTAAAAGTATGCGTATGAAAAGGATTATAGTATTTACCTTGGTTTTATGCAGTCTCACCTGTATTTTCTCTCAAAAGAAAAGTTTAACAATCTATACCCTAAAGACTGAGTATGAAAAGACGGATTCGAACACATATATTATTGAGTACAAAAGCAATGGCGATAAAAAAATCAGAAATAAGAAGAACCCCTTTGAAGGTGTAGAATCAGAACCTTGGCAAGGTAGAATGAAGATACCAACTACCACTGGAAGAACGCCCAGTATTATATGTCAAGAAGTTTTAGGGCCCTATTGCAAGAAAAACGATTCAATTTCTACATATGTGAGATTGTTTTTCGATTTAAAAGGTGACCTAAAATATCTCCTGCTACTTCTTCCAGCAGAGA
>NZ_BAIV01000061.1 GCF_000517545.1 Bacteroides reticulotermitis JCM 10512
AAACAATACTTTTACAATGAAGAGTTTGATCCTGGCTCAGGATGAACGCTAGCTACAGGCTTAACACATGCAAGTCGAGGGGTAGCAGGATCTAGCAATAGATTGCTGACGACCGGCGCACGGGTGAGTAACACGTATCCAACCTTCCGTTTACTCGGGGATAGCCTTTCGAAAGAAAGATTAATACCCGATAGTATGTTTTTCCCGCATGGGAGAACCATTAAAGTTTTTCGGTAATCGATGGGGATGCGTTCCATTAGGCAGTTGGTGAGGTAACGGCTCACCAAACCTTCGATGGATAGGGGTTCTGAGAGGAAGGTCCCCCACATTGGAACTGAGACACGGTCCAAACTCCTACGGGAGGCAGCAGTGAGGAATATTGGTCAATGGACGAGAGTCTGAACCAGCCAAGTAGCGTGAAGGATGACTGCCCTATGGGTTGTAAACTTCTTTTATATGGGAATAAAGGAGCCTACGTGTAGGTTTTTGTATGTACCATACGAATAAGGATCGGCTAACTCCGTGCCAGCAGCCGCGGTAATACGGAGGATCCAAGCGTTATCCGGATTTATTGGGTTTAAAGGGAGCGTAGGTGGAGGCTTAAGTCAGTTGTGAAAGTTTGCGGCTCAACCGTAAAATTGCAGTTGATACTGGGTTTCTTGAGTACAGTAGAGGTGGGCGGAATTCGTGGTGTAGCGGTGAAATGCTTAGATATCACGAAGAACTCCAATTGCGAAGGCAGCTCACTAGACTGGCACTGACACTGATGCTCGAAAGTGTGGGTATCAAACAGGATTAGATACCCTGGTAGTCCACACAGTAAACGATGAATACTCGCTGTTTGCGATATACAGTAAGCGGCCAAGCGAAAGCATTAAGTATTCCACCTGGGGAGTACGCCGGCAACGGTGAAACTCAAAGGAATTGACGGGGGCCCGCACAAGCGGAGGAACATGTGGTTTAATTCGATGATACGCGAGGAACCTTACCCGGGCTTAAATTGCACTGGACGATCTTGGAAACAGGATTTTCTTCGGACCAGTGTGAAGGTGCTGCATGGTTGTCGTCAGCTCGTGCCGTGAGGTGTCGGCTTAAGTGCCATAACGAGCGCAACCCTTATCTTTAGTTACTAACAGGTTATGCTGAGGACTCTAAAGAGACTGCGTCGTAAGATGTGAGGAAGGTGGGGATGACGTCAAATCAGCACGGCCCTTACGTCCGGGGCTACACACGTGTTACAATGGGGGGTACAACAGGCAGCTACCTAGCGATAGGATGCTAATCCCAAAAACCTCTCTCAGTTCGGATCGAAGTCTGCAACCCGACTTCGTGAAGCTGGATTCGCTAGTAATCGCGCATCAGCCACGGCGCGGTGAATACGTTCCCGGGCCTTGTACACACCGCCCGTCAAGCCATGAAAGCCGGGGGTACCTGAAGTACGTAACCGTAAGGAGCGTCCTAGGGTAAAACTGGTAATTGGGGCTAAGTCGTAACAAGGTAGCCGTACCGGAAGGTGCGGCTGGAACACCTCCTTTCTGGAGAGATGCCTTACAATGACATTCATTCTTTGGTTCTTTTAATTTTTCCTACTTGTACTTGTTTATTTTAATATATAATTAAGATATAAACAAGAGAAACGAAAGAAGCCGAGCCGCAAGGCAAGGTTGACTGACAGTCCTATAGCTCAGTTGGTTAGAGCGCTACACTGATAATGTAGAGGTCGGCAGTTCAACTCTGCCTGGGACTACCAAGTATAATCTCTTGGGGGATTAGCTCAGCTGGCTAGAGCACCTGCCTTGCACGCAGGGGGTCAACGGTTCGAATCCGTTATTCTCCACAGTCTTATTAGTAATCTAATGAGAAACGATCTTTGACATGATGATAACAAAAAGTAAATTTTAGTAAAATCAATAAGCTAAAAGTATATATCAAGCCGCACTTTTAAAGTGTGTTTTGAAAGAAAGTAATTAAGGGCGCATGGCGGATGCCTTGGCTCTCGGAGGCGATGAAGGACGTGATAAGCTGCGATAAGCTGCGGGTAGGTGCAAATAACCTTTAATCCGCGGATTTCCGAATGGGACAACCCGGCATTCTGAAGGAATGTCATCTTGCATTGCAAGAAGCTAACGCAGGGAACTGAAACATCTTAGTACCTGTAGGAAAAGAAAATAATAATGATTCCCCTAGTAGTGGCGAGCGAACGGGGAATAGCCCAAACCAATATTGTTACGGCAATATTGGGGTTGTAGGACCACGATGTCGCATGATATTTGGTGAGTAGAATTCTCTGGAAAGAGAAGCCATAGACGGTGATAGCCCGGTATACTAAGCCAGACGAAGCGTAGTGGTATCCTGAGTAGCGCGGGACACGAGAAATCTTGCGTGAATCTGCCGGGACCATCCGGTAAGGCTAAATACTCCCGAGAGACCGATAGTGAACCAGTACTGTGAAGGAAAGGTGAAAAGTACTTCGAATAGAAGAGTGAAATAGTCCCTGAAACCATGCGCCTACAAGCGGTCGGAGCTGCTTTTTAGCAGTGACGGCGTGCCTTTTGCATAATGAACCTACGAGTTACTTTTTCCGGCAAGGTTAAGGGAATTGATTCCCGGAGCCGAAGCGAAAGCGAGTCTGAATAGGGCGGCTAGTCGGAAGGAGTAGACGCGAAACCAAGTGATCTACCTTGGGCAGGTTGAAGGTTAGGTAACACTAACTGGAGGACCGAACCGATAAGCGTTGAAAAGCTTCCGGATGACCTGAGGGTGGGGGTGAAAGGCTAATCAAACTTGGAGATAGCTCGTACTCCCCGAAATGCATTTAGGTGCAGCCTTGAGTATTACTAATGTGAGGTAGAGCGACTGATAAGATGCGAGGCTTCGCCGCCTATCAAGTCTTGATAAACTCCGAATGCGCATTAGTTTAATCTCAGGAGTGAGGGCATGGGTGCTAAGGTCCATGTCCTAAAGGAGAAGAATCCAGACCATCAGCTAAGGTCCCCAAATAAATGCTAAGTTGAACTAACGAAGTCAGATTGCTAAGACAGCTAGGATGTTGGCTTGGAAGCAGCCATTCATTTAAAGAGTGCGTAACAGCTCACTAGTCGAGGAGTTTGGCGTGGATAATAATCGGGCATAAGCATTTTACCGAAGCTATGGGATGTTTAATTACATCGGTAGGGGAGCATTCCACTCTGCGTTGAAGGCGAAGCGTGAGCTTCTCTGGAGCGTGTGGAAACGCAAATGTAGGTATAAGTAACGATAAAGGGGGTGAGAAACCCCCTCGCCGAAAGACTAAGGTTTCCTGATCAACGCTAATCGGATCAGGGTTAGTCGGGTCCTAAGGCTCAGCCTAATGGTGAGGTCGATGGCAGAACAGGTTAATATTCCTGTACTACCTTAAGGAGTGATGTGGTGACGGAGTAGTGATAGCGCCGCGGACTGACGGAATAGTCCGTTGAAGGGTGTAGAAGTTGATCGCAGTAGGCAAATCCGCTGTGAGATTCGAACCTGATAGTATACTAAATTCTTCGGAATGCAGTAATAGTGCGTGTAAACAGACTTCCTAGAAAACCCGCTAAACTTATCCTTGAGGTACCCGTACCGTAAACGGACACACGTAGTCGGGTTGAATATACTAAGGCGCTTGAGTGATTCACGGTTAAGGAACTAGGCAAATTGACCCTGTAACTTCGGGATAAAGGGTCCCAACGCAAGTTGGGCGCAGAGAATAGGTCCAGGCAACTGTTTAACAAAAACACAGGGCTGTGCTAAATCGAAAGATTACGTATACAGCCTGACACCTGCCCGGTGCTGGAAGGTTAAGAGGAGATGTCATCGCAAGAGAAGCATTGAATTGAAGCCCCAGTAAACGGCGGCCGTAACTATAACGGTCCTAAGGTAGCGAAATTCCTTGTCGGGTAAGTTCCGACCTGCACGAATGGTGTAATGATCTGGACACTGTCTCAACCGTGAGCTCAGTGAAATTGTAGTATCGGTGAAGATGCCGATTACCCGCGATGGGACGAAAAGACCCCGTGAACCTTTACTATAGCTTAACATTGAATTTGGGTAATTGATGTGTAGGATAGGCCGGAGACTTTGAAGCAGGTACGCTAGTATTTGTGGAGTCGCTGTTGAAATACGGCCCTTTAATTATTTGAGTTCTAACTCGTTGTTGCGAGGACACTGTTTGGTGGGTAGTTTGACTGGGGTGGTCGCCTCCAAAAGTGTAACGGAGGCTTCTAAAGGTGCCCTCAGGACGATTGGTAACCGTCCGCAGAGTGTAATGGCATAAGGCGCTTGACTGGGAGACTTACAAGTCGATCAGGTAGGAAACTAGAGCATAGTGATCCGGTGTTTCCGTATGGAAGGGACATCGCTCAAAGGATAAAAGGTACTCCGGGGATAACAGGCTGATCCCTCCCAAGAGCTCATATCGACGGAGGGGTTTGGCACCTCGATGTCGGCTCGTCACATCCTGGGGCTGGAGAAGGTCCCAAGGGTTGGGCTGTTCGCCCATTAAAGTGGCACGCGAGCTGGGTTCAGAACGTCGTGAGACAGTTCGGTCTCTATCTATCGTGGGCGTATGAAATTTGCGTGGCTCTGACACTAGTACGAGAGGACCGTGTTGGACTGACCTCTGGTTTACCAGTTGTGCCGCCAGGTGCATCGCTGGGTATCTAAGTCGGGATTGGATAAGTGCTGAAAGCATCTAAGTACGAAGCCAGCCACAAGATTAGATTTCTTAGGGTCGTTGTAGACTACAACGTTGATAGGATGTAGGTGTAAAGGTGGTAACATCAAAGCCGAGCATTACTAATTGCCCGTTCACTTTCTTTCTCATGCTTGCTTGATATATCCGTTTAGCTTGTAAGATTATAAGATTTACTTTTTCATCATGTCATAACCTTCTTTAGGTGGTTATAGCACGAGGGTTCCACCTCTTCCCATTCCGAACAGAGAAGTTAAGCCTCGTCACGCCGATGGTACTGCGTAATTGTGGGAGAGTAGGTAGCCGCCGTTTTTAGAAAAGCCT
>NZ_BAIV01000060.1 GCF_000517545.1 Bacteroides reticulotermitis JCM 10512
CCAGGCTATCGACGAGCTTACGGAACGTATCAAAAACCATCATAAGGAAATAAAGGAGAGTTTGGGATTTGTTACGGCCGAACTCGTTAAGAACGCCCTGAAAGGTATCGCCCAAAAACCGCTTACGCTAATGAAACTCTTCGAAGAACATAACGACGAGTTTAAAAAACGGGTTGGAATAGATCGTAAAAAAGAGGCACACGATGTATATGTGGTATCATACAATCATCTTTTGGCATTTATCAGGAAAAAGTATGATGCCGATGATGTAACGCTCCGTAGTCTTAACCTTCGTTTTTACGAGGATTACGATCTCTTTTTAAGGGCAGACAGAGGGTTACAGCAAAAAACAGTGCATCAACATCTGTACAACCTAAAGAAAATAACCAAGCGGGCATTCAATCAGGGAACGCTCCGGCGCGACCCTTATATGAAACTGTTTCCTGAATTGCCGCCGCTAAAGAGCCGTCATCTGAAACTGGAAGATTTGGAGAAGTTGATGCAATGCCAACTCGACAGACCCAACTTACGTCGCGCCCGTGATTTGTTCGTTTTTTCGACGTTCACCGGATTGTGCCACGCCGACCTTACAAGATTGTCTGACGAGCATATTGAACAGGCTTCTGACGGAAGTTTTTGGATTAAGATAAAGCGCCAAAAGACCGGAACAGGATGTGATGTACGCCTTTTGGAAATACCCCTGAAAATTATGGAGAAATACTGTCCTCAGAGAACCGGCAAACGTATATTCAAAGTTTATGACCGTAGCTATATGGGGAAACTTTTGAAAGAAATCGCTAAGATTTGCGGAACCGGACATATTTCATTTCACAAAGCACGACATAATTTCGGAACGCATATTACGCTCTCACAGGGCGTTCCTATTGAAACCGTAAGCCGGATGATGGGACATAAGAATATCTCCACCACACAGATATACGCCAAAGTAACCGATAAAAAAGTGGATGAAGATATGAAACGGCTTAAATCCCGGACGGCATCTAAAGCTAATAAAGTTACATTGTATGAAGATGAATCGCTCCGGGCGGCTATCCGTTATCCCGGAGAAAGGAAGAAAAACAAGAATGTTCAACCCTCAAACAATCAATAAAATGAATACAACAACAATCAAAATAGAAGAAGGACGGGTAATTATCCGTTCAATAGCGGGCGGCGTTTGGCTTACCCAGCACGAAATCGCCGATATTTTCAGCGTGTTCATATCGGCTATAAACAGCAATATCCGTTCCATACTAAAAAACGAGATATTACGGGAAGATATGGTTTGCCGCCATAAGGATAATGGAAACGGCAGTATATTGACACTCTATAATCTGGAAATGATAACGGCACTGGCTTTCCGGCTCAAATCCCGGCAGGCGCAATATTTTCGTGAGTGGATTACCGGACAGGCATTGAATCCCGTGATACTTTGGAAAATCCCCGGCATTAATACGATGCTGAATTGATTGCTATATGCCGGAAACAAGAAACGACCCGTAAATAAGGTCGTTTCTTGTTTATACCAATTCCTGTTGGTCGATGGTCTGCTTTCGGGAATCTTCCAAAAATTGCTGTATTTCTAATTCTTTATAAAGGATTTTACCACAGATCAGGTAATAGGGAATAGTTCCTGCCGAACGGTATTCCTGTAATGTCCTGCGGCTTACCCTCAGCCTTTCCGAAAGCTCCCGGTCGGTAACGAAGCGTTGCCCGTTAAAAGAACGACGGGATGGGACTTCCAATTTATCAATCAGACTACTTGCCTTTTCCAACCGTCGAAAAATGTCTATCACGCGCGGATCGCTTTTTTCAATCAAATTATTCATGACCTACATTTTTTTCGGTTGATGAGCCGAAGATTGCAGTAGTTTCTGCACATCTTCCGGCTTGTAACGTATCTTATACTCTATACGGCTATAAGGTAATAACCCCTTTTCCCGATAGCTTTGCAGTACGTTTGGTTATATCCAATATCTCGCAAACATCCTGATTATCCAGCCATTTTTTCAAACTTAAATCTTCCTGACGGCGGTATAACCTCTCCGCCTTTTCTTCAATATCTTCGACACGTTTTACTAAAGTGTCAAAGACCTTTATACTCATACTGATTATCTCCATATTTCTACGCTTTGTATTCCCGGAGAAACAAAAATAGACATTCCCATTTAGCTATTTACCGCTCTATTTTTCTATGGCATAGAGTGGCTACCAACTAAAACAGACTGGCAGCCAAAGTTGGTCAACCGCCAATAAATACAGCGATTGCAGTGATTGTTTCCCATAATAACCAATCACTGATACAGTTTTTTCTACCGTTCTCCCGGTATAACGTCTTCCTCATTTTTATATGCCTGGATATGGAGAGGGTAAAAACATGATGGTTCTGTTGTCAGCAGCAAAGGTATTTCCGGCGTTCACGCCCAACAAAATTTTTAGCAAAAAATCTTCCTCTTTCCCTGCGGGCGAGCGTATTTCCCGCGAAAAATTTGGTGTGGGCTAACACCTACCTTTTTAAGCTACTGAAACAGAACTCATCATACCCTCTCCGTTACGGCATAAAAAAAAAGTCAGACGTTATGAGAACAATAGAAAAAATAAATAGGAAACAGGAATCTATCAACCATCCATTAAGCATAAAATTGGTGGTAAAGATAGTAGCGACCGCAGTAGGTTTCTATGTGTGGGGTATCGACTTTATTTGGGTGGTTTTGGGCGTGGTTTTCTGTTGGAATATCCTAAAGGGTATCGCATCCTGCCTTTTCTCTCTCATCGCTCTGATAGGCTTTTTCTGGTTTTTATTCACTCACATTTTTTAATCCCAACGATTGTGAGCAAAGTGTTTTTATTAGGAGCAAACAAGGAGATAGACAGAGCCAAACAAGTGGTAGAAGTCAATCAGATAATCCAAATGGAGGGTTACAGCTACGACAGGTATGTAGTATATGAAATCCGCAAAAATGATTGGGGCATTGCTTACAAGTTGATTAACCTGCGGACAAAGGATTTTCAGACGGCTGACATTATCAGACCATTAAACGAAAAATTCGGTATCGGTTATTACTATGACAGCGAGAACCCTCAATTTATGGACAGTTTCGAGGTAGCGATACTTCTTCAACAAGCACACGGACAGAAGCAAGCGGAGCAGGACGAAGCCGAAAAGGAAAAAATCAGAGTAGAGCAGGTTAAAGAAATCGGAGGAAAACGCTTTGCCGAGATATTCCCCGAAGATGCACAAGCAGTTATCGTGGCGAGATTGAAACAGGACGACAGCGACCGAATGACCGATTATTATGCACACAGTACGCAACGCACTGTTATTTTGGGCTTTTCTAAGCACAAACGGGACATCTTTCCCGAAATGCGGAAACACGCTCCCAATTTAGAAGAAACCGAATATTTAGCTGAATTTAACGAGGACTACGAACATCGGGAAAAGTACAGCATGGGCGACGGCTATTATTTGGGAGAGAGTAAATATTGCGGTTGGATAATCGAAAAAGTGAAAGTCTATGACCGCAATCGCACGATAGAGGATTTTGCCTACACCGCAGGGAACGAAAACAATATACACCTTTCAAAGACCGATACAACGCCACCGAGCAAGCCGACAGAAGAAACCAAAGGCGGTTGCATATTGGTAGAGTATTCAGCCAAAGCCGTAGCCGTTTTCGGAGATACCAAGTCAATCAAAGACGAACTCAAAGCAATGGGTGGACGATTTAACAGTCATCTGACATTCAACGGAAAGAGGTTAGCTGGTTGGATATTCACAAAATCACAGGAACAGCAATTAGCCTATTATTTCGGATTAGATTAAGTATTCATACGGGGCGGAGCAATTCGCCCCACAAATCACAAAAACAATGAAAGCAGAAAATACAGCAACCGATTATTTCAAAATAACTATACAGAGTTATTTAGAACAGAGAGCGCAGACCGATGAACTGTTCGCCCCCACCTATGCCAAGTCGAACAAGAACATTGACGATTGTGTAACCTACATTCTCAATTACGTGCAGCAAAGCGGAATATGTGGATTTACGGATGATGAAATCTACTCCCTTGCCCTGCATTACTACGATGAGGACAGTATCGAGGTAGGCAAGCCAATCAACTGCAATGTAGTGGTAAACCATGCTATTATCTTAACCGACGAAGAAAAAGCGCAGGCACGGCAGAAAGCCATTCAGAAAGTACAGGACGAAGCCTATGCCAAAATGAAACACGGTAATGCCAAGCCGAAAGCCAAGCAACCCGAAACGAACACAGTCCCTAACCTATTCAATTTTTGAGCCATGAAACCGCTAAATAAATTCCAAGCACAGGTAGTAGAAGCAAGTAAAACCCTGCCGAAACTCACGAAAGAACAGACCCAATGGGGGTATGAAAACAGTATAGACCATATCGGACACCGCACCGAAAAAGGGGTAATGACCTGTACTAAATGCGGTCATTCGTGGCAGGGTGCAGGGCATTTGGTCACCACCCTAACGGATTGCAACTGCCCGAACTGTAATACCAAACTAACGGTAGAAACGACCAAGAAACGAACATTCAGCGCACGTTACTACATGACAGTAATAACCGCCCATGCAGGTTATCAGGTATTGCGCTCTGTAATGCTATTCTGTTCGGTTAAGGTCGGAGAAACGCCCAAATACGACTATTCAGAGGTTATGCAACGGTGGATTGCTCCCAATGGAAAACATTGCACATTCGCAAAACTCCGTCAGACAATGGGAACTTGCTATTATGATGCGTGGATATTTCACACCCCTTTAGAATTGCGTAGTGAAAACAGCAATAATAAGTTCTATATCAATGTATATGACAAAATATATACAGGAGTAGTTTACCCCCGAATGAAACTAATCCCTGAATTGAAAAGGACAGGCTACAAAAAGAGCTTATACGGACAAAAACCGTTAGACCTGTTTCGCACCCTACTAACCGATAGCCGAGCCGAAACGCTGATGAAAACAGGCTATACCAAGCTACTAAAGCGCATCATGGACAGCGGTTGGAAGAACATAGACAAATATTGGCAGTCCATCCGTATCTGCATCCGAAACGGCTATAAAATCAAAGATGCAACGCTTTGGTGCGACTATATAGACAATCTTCGATTCTTCGGGAAAGACCTCTATAATGCCAAATATGTATGCCCGACAGACCTCAAAGCCGAACATGACCGATATATGCTGAAAAAAGCCAAAGCCGATGCACAAGCTGAATTGGAAAAGCAACTTGAAAAGGAAGCCGAATTTAAGGCGATTAAAGCCAAGTTTTTCGGACTTATATTCTCTGACGGTCGTATTAGTGTCCGTGTACTTGAAAGCGTACAAGAGATAGTAGCAGAGGGACAAGCGATGCA
>NZ_BAIV01000059.1 GCF_000517545.1 Bacteroides reticulotermitis JCM 10512
ACAAGTTATCAGTCACACAGGGTATACTGTTTCCTATAACAAAGAATGGAAAATACCAAACTGGGTTTCGTATGAACTAATCCGAGGAGAGATACACGGAGTAGAAAAAAGAAAAGATCGTTTTATAGTCGACCCGCAAGTAGAAGGCCCGTCCGCTACCAACTCCGATTATTTGCGATCAGGTTATGATAAGGGGCATATGGCCCCTGCTGCCGACATGAAATGGAACAGCACAGCCATGAAAGAATCTTTTTACTTCAGTAATATATGTCCTCAACACCCCCAACTGAACCGAAGAGCATGGAAAGAGTTGGAAGAAAAGATACGCAGTTGGGTTGTGACCGATAGTGCCGTCATCGTAATATGCGGTCCGATAGTCGATAGTAAAAGACAAAAGATAGGGAACAACAATGTCAGTATTCCCAAACAATTCTTCAAAGTTATTCTCTCTCCATTCGCACAACCAACACGTGCCATTGGCTTCCTTTTCCCAAACGAACATGCGACTGCTCCGCTACCTAATTATGTTGTAACAATAGACAGCATTGAATCTTTAACCGGCCTAGATTTTTTCTCCCCATTACCGGATGATATTGAGAACCGAATAGAATCGCATAGCGACTATCGAGAGTGGCCAGAATAAATAAACAGTGAGGTAAACACATAGCTTTGTAATTAGTTGTCGGAAGCATTTCCGAACCACCTCGCATCTATGATTCACTCATATTCAACTAATGGAAGTAATTTATATTCGCATCTAACTCTTCTCTTTCTCAATAATAAATCAGCCAAAGAGCGAAAAGTTTTTTGCCTACTTTCAGCGATTCGGAGCATAAATAAAATCACTCTATTTATTTTCTTCCTATCTTTGACCCAATTTTAAAACAAAATAACTCGTTACAATGAGAAAAAGAAAATCAAACATATTGGTTACTGTCCTAGCAATAGGATTACTACTTGGAATTATCGCCGGAGGAACGATTTACTACTACTTGTTCGCCACACAATTCCACCCTTCAAAAAAAGTATATGTATACATTGATCGCGATGATACTGCCGACTCTGTGTATTATAAAGTGAAGCAGACAGGGCAAGCCGGCAATATGACAGGATTTCGCTGGATGATGCGCCTCAGAGACTACGACCAACATATTCATACCGGCCGTTATGTCATTCAACCGAAAGACAATGTTTACCACGTATTCAGTCGTGTTTCCCGAGGATACCAAGAAGCAGTTAATCTAACAATCGGCAGTGTGCGAACACTCGATAGGTTGGCACGCAGCGTAGGTAAACAATTAATGATCGACTCTACCGAAGTAGCCAAGCTACTGTTCGACTCCACCTTTCAAGCCCAAGTAGGTTATACAGCCGAAACAATGCCTTGCCTATTTATCCCCGAAACTTATCAGGTGTATTGGGATATAACAGTAAACGATTTCTTTCAACGTATGCAAAAAGAGCATAGCCGCTTCTGGAACAGTGACCGATTAGCTAAAGCCACTGCGATTGGCATGACACAGGCCGAGGTTTGCACCCTCGCTTCTATTGTTGAAGAGGAAACCAACAACAACGACGAAAAGCCAATGGTAGCCGGACTTTACATTAATCGGCTACACGCCGGTATGCCCTTACAGGCTGATCCAACAGTCAAATTCGCTTTGCAAGATTTCGCTTTGCGCAGGATCTCCAATGAACATCTACGAATCGAATCGCCTTATAACACATATACAAACACCGGACTACCTCCCGGACCAATTCGTATTCCTTCTACCAAAGGAATAGATAGTGTGCTGAATTATACCAAACATAACTATATCTATATGTGCGCTAAAGAAGATTTTTCGGGCACACATAACTTCGCCTCCAATTATGCCGATCACATGGCAAATGCGAAAAAATATTGGAAAGCATTGAATGAAAGAAATATTTTTAAATAATCGTAAGACGATACGAGTTGAAAAAACTATCTTTGTCTGATGGTACAACAACCTGTGATTAACACTTAATAAAAAACAGATATATGAGCAAGCAACTCTTACTAGGCGACGAAGCCATTGCACAAGCCGCATTGGATGCTGGGCTTTCGGGAGTTTATGCCTATCCCGGTACTCCCTCAACTGAAATTACTGAATACATCCAAATGGCACCGATCACAAGCGAAAGGAATATACACTGCCGTTGGAGCGTTAACGAGAAAACAGCGATGGAGTCGGCACTAGGCATGTCTTTCGCTGGCAAACGAGCATTAGTTTGCATGAAACATGTGGGAATGAACGTAGCAGCCGATTGTTTTATCAACGCTGCCATCACAGGAGTCAAAGGCGGACTGATTGTTCTTGCTGCTGATGACCCTAGCATGCACTCTTCACAAAATGAACAAGACAGCCGTTTCTATGGCGATTTCTCACTAATCCCGATGTACGAACCGTGCAATCAGCAGGAAGCATATGACATGGTCTACAACGGATTTGAATTCTCCGAGAAAATAGGTGAACCCCTCCTCGTACGTATGGTCACTCGCTTGGCACACTCGCGCTCAGGTGTGGAATGTAAACCAACAAAGCCACAAAACAATCTGTCTTTCAGCGAAGATCCTCGTCAATTTATTCTGCTACCGGGTAATGCGCGTAAACGATATAAGACCCTACTCGCCCGCCAGGAAGAGTTCATCAAAGCATCCGAAGAATCATCTTATAATAAATACACAGACGGGCCAAACAAAAAGCTAGGCATCGTTGCATGCGGTATTGGATACAACTATTTAATGGAGAACTATCCCGAAGGATGCGAATACCCGGTACTCAAAATCGGACAATACCCATTACCGAAGAAGCAACTTCTCCAACTAGTAGAGTCGTGTGACGAAATTCTCGTTCTCGAAGACGGCCAGCCTTTCGTAGAGAAGCATTTAAAAGGCTATCTGGCATCGGAATAAAAGTAAAAGGCCGCTTGGATGGAACGCTCTCGCAAGACGGAGAGTTAACTCCGGATAGTGTAGCCAAAGCTGTAGGCAAAGAAAACAAGTCCTTGTTTACCATACCTTCTGTGGTAGCCATGCGTCCTCCCGCACTTTGTGAAGGATGCGGACACCGTGATATGTACGTCACACTAACACAAGTACTCAAAGAAGAATACCCAACACACAAAGTATTCAGCGATATCGGCTGTTATACATTAGGAGCTAGTGCCCCTTTTAATGCTATTGATTCGTGCGTTGATATGGGTGCCTCCATTACTATGGCAAAAGGTGCGGCTGATGCGGGTCTCCATCCATCAATCGCAGTAATCGGTGACTCTACTTTCACCCATTCGGGTATGACCGGCTTACTAGATTGTGTCAATGAAAGCACTCCTCTAACAATTATTATTTCGGATAATGAAACGACTGCTATGACAGGAGGTCAGGATTCTGCCGGTACCGGACGAATCGAAGCGATCTGTTTAGGCCTAGGAGTTGATCCGACTCATATCCGCGTCGTGGTACCGTTGAAAAAGAACCATGAGGAAATGAAGCAAATTATACGAGAAGAAATTGAGTATCGCGGAGTATCGGTTATTATTCCACGTAGAGAATGTATTCAGACCTTATCACGTAAAAAAAGAAGTAAGTAAAAAGCCATGAAAAAAGACATTATACTATCAGGAGTCGGTGGACAAGGGATCCTTTCCATCGCCACAGTGATTGGTAAAGCTGCTCTCAAAGAAGGGCTTTACATGAAACAAGCCGAAGTACACGGTATGAGCCAACGTGGTGGAGATGTTCAATCAAATCTCCGTATCAGCACGCAACCTATTGCCTCCGATCTAATTCCTTTAGGCAAATGCGATCTTATAATTTCGTTGGAACCAATGGAAGGCTTACGCTATCTCCCTACCTCAGTCCTCAAGGATGGTTAGTGACCAACGAAACACCTTTTATCAACATTCCCAATTACCCGGAAATGTCACAAATAACAGAGGAAATAGACAAATTACCTCACAAGATTATTTTAAATGTTGATAAGGTAGCCAAAGAGGTCGGTTCCGCCCGAGTAGCAAACATTGTATTGCTAGGTGCGACTATTCCATTCCTCGGCATTGCCTACGAAAAAATACAAGATAGTATTAGTGAAATATTTCTGCGTAAAGGGGAAGCTATTGTCGAAATGAATCTGAAAGCATTGGCCGCCGGCAAAGAGATTGCTGAGAAGCTAATGGAATAACTGCCACTATCATGAGTACAGAATACTGGGAAGAAGAAATAGAAACTGCCCCTCGCTCGAAGCTGGAAGAACTCCAGCTTCAGCGGCTTAAAAAAACAATCAACCTAGCGGCTAACTCTCCATACTACAAGGAAGTGTTCAGCCAAAATAATATAACGAAGGACAGTATACAAACGCTGAGTGACATCCGGAAAATTCCGTTTACCACCAAAGTCGATATGCGTGCACACTACCCATTCGGATTAGTAGCCGGTGATATGCGAAATGATGGAGTGCGTATTCACTCTTCGAGTGGAACTACCGGCAATCCTACAGTCATTGTACATTCGCAACACGACATTGATTCGTGGGCTAACCTAGTAGCACGCTGTCTATACATGGTCGGAATACGTAAGACTGATGTATTTCAAAATAGCTCGGGCTACGGAATGTTCACCGGAGGCCTAGGATTTCAGTATGGCGCAGAACGCCTAGGCTGCCTCACCATTCCGGCAGCAGCAGGCAACAGCAAACGGCAAATCAAGTTCATCAACGATTTTAAGACAACTGCCCTACATGCCATTCCTAGCTACGCCATCCGATTGGCTGAAATCCTACAGGAAGAAGGTATTGATCCGCAAAGCACAACATTAAAAACGCTTGTTATCGGTGCCGAGCCACATACAGACGAACAACGCCGGAAAATAGAGCAGCTCCTCGGAGTAAAAGCTTATAATAGCTTTGGAATGACGGAAATGAACGGCCCCGGTGTAGCTTTCGAATGTCAAAATCAAGATGGGATGCACTTCTGGGAAGATTGTTACTTCGTAGAAATAATCGATCCGGAAACTGGCGAACAACTCCCCGAAGGAGAAATTGGTGAACTAGTCCTTACCACGTTAGATCGTGAAATGATGCCGCTCATTCGTTACCGTACTCGCGACCTGACCCGAATCATTCCTGGAAAATGTTCTTGTGGACGTACTCACCTACGTATCGACCGTATTCAAGGACGCAGCGATGATATGTTTATTATCAAAGGAGTCAATATCTTCCCAATGCAGGTAGAAAAGATCCTCGTTCAGTTCCCACAATTAGGTAGCAATTATTTGATTACTCTCGAAACTGTCGATAATCAAGATGAAATGGTTGTTGAAGTAGAACTCAGCAATCTTTCTTCCGACAATTATATTGACCTAGAGAGAATCCGTAAAAATATCACTCGTCAGCTCAAAGATGAAATACTAGTTACCCCAAAAGTAAAGCTAGTCAAGAAGGGATCTCTCCCCGAAAGTGAAGGAAAAGCCGTTCGAGTCAAAGATCGAAGAGACAATAAATCATAAATTAACAGAAAACGTGCCAGTATGCTGATATGCTCTTATCCAAGAATAAAGCAAGAAGCATACTGGCACATTTATAATCAGATCATACAAGCATGCAATTATTAAAGAAAAGAATTTTGCAAGATGGGAAATGCTACGAAGGAGGAATTCTGAAAGTAGACAGTTTTATCAATCATCAAATGGATCCCGGGCTAATGAAGTCAGTCGCTGTTGAATTTGTACGTCGCTTTGCCTCTACCAAAGTCAATAAAATTATGACCATTGAAGCCAGTGGTATAGCACCTGCTATCATGACAGGTTATCTGATGAACCTTCCGGTTGTATTTGCCAAGAAGAAGTCACCTAAAACTATCCAAAACGCACTAAGCACCACCGTGCACTCTTTCACCAAGGATCGAGACTACGAAGTGGTTATCAGTTCTGACTTCCTCACGCCGGACGATCATGTGCTCTTTGTTGACGACTTCTTGGCGTACGGAAACGCTGCATTAGGGGTTATAGATCTTATTAAACAGTCAGGAGCTACTTTGGTAGGAATGGGATTTATTATTGAGAAGGCCTTTCAAAATGGGCGTCAGATCCTTGAAGAACAAGGAGTACGTGTAGAGAGTCTGGCTATTATTGAAGACCTTTCTAACTGTAGTATTAAGATACGGGACTAATCATGCGTGGAAACTTTAGTTTCTTTTAGTCCACTCTAACGGATAAATAAAAAGAGAATTCCATCTTACCTTGTTCTCAACTAGAACAAGATAAGATGGAATTCGTTTATTAATTATTGAGAAGTTCTCAAATATTGGGATTAAAATAATGGCCTTTATTCTTTGTTTTCTTTCCATAATGTACCGCATGCTTAGGACAAATATGATAACATGCCAGGCAGGAAGTACAGTTCGTTTCCCAAATCGGTTTCCCCTCTTTCATACGAATGTTCTCAACTGGGCAAGCACGTTCACACTTCCCACAAGAAATACAATCATTAGTCGCATAGAACTTCTGGGGCCATATACCGTAACGAACAAATAGAGGATATATAATGCGGCTTTTCAGGAAAGGCATGCTTCCTTCTTTACAAGAGAATACAGTCTCCTTCCGAATTATTGAAGATTGGATTTGTTCCAAAGTCGAAGATGCATTCTGCAGCTTGGCTATTTCTACATCTTGCGTATCCACATCAAAACCGGGAAATAAAACATAATTATTGGGCATAATTACTGAAAATCCGGCCTGACACTTCCATCCTTTATCAGCAAATGCCTTAAGCAGCATTTGTTGGGTCAAACCTGTATCATCCCCACAGGAACAAACAAAGAACAAGTATTGATCAATGTAACCTGATAAATGAACTTGCTCAATGAAACGCATTACAATGGGAGGAGGCCCCCATGAATAGATAGGAAAAACGAAACCAATCTTTTCATCTTCTCTCAACATAAAATCTAAATTCCCATCCCTCAAAGCATCAGGAATAAAAACTTTTTTTTCTTGTTGTGTTTCTGAAAGTTGGGTAGCAATCCACTTAGAATTGCCAGTACCGGAAAAATAGAATATCATAGGAAAGAATATAAAAAAAGCCGCATCGACGATGTGATGAAACTCTGATAGAACAAGATTTGAGCGCTCGATTTCGTTGTAATCCACCGGCATAAAGCTATCCCTAAGGATGTGGCCCGCCATTGAAAATCGAAGCCTTCTCGGTATATCAGATTAATTTGAAGAGTTTCCCGATCCAGTCGATACGGCT
Organism: Bacteroides reticulotermitis JCM 10512; assembly: GCF_000517545.1. Lineage (GTDB taxonomy): Bacteria > Bacteroidota > Bacteroidia > Bacteroidales > Bacteroidaceae > Bacteroides > Bacteroides reticulotermitis. Next base: position 7,272 of record NZ_BAIV01000059.1, read on the forward strand.
AATATTTTTGTACTACAAAAGTAAGAAAAGCCTTTGAGATAACCAAACGAAATCGTCTATTTGTTTGAGAGAACCCAGCCAGGAAGCGGCTAAAGATGGTTAACATACCCTTTTTAACTTCTCGCGACATTTTCGCACTCCCCACCACCGCCACCGCCTAAAATGGGAAAAAAACATCCAAATACAACCTTTTAAAAGCCTCTAAATTAAAGAAATAGAGAGAAATAGCAAGCCAGTTATTGGGCAACAGAGTCCAAATTAGAAATATATTCGGATCACCTGCCAAAGTATGGATCCTGATGAGTACCCTATTTTCCTAAGTTATTATGTATTTGTCACTTTTTTGCGTATCATTCAATATATCAGGCGATTATTTTGCGTCTTCTTTTAGTTTACATTTATTTACTCGCTTGAATAGCTTATTTGGTAGGTTAATTAGCCTAGTGATACAGCTCATCCGCTCGATTATACATTAATCTCAGTTAAGGAGAGTAGCGGACAGCCCCTATTTTTTGCACAGACGAACAAAGTTTTATGCAGAGTCCGCGTAAATTTACCAGTTAATCCTGCCTTTTTATCTATTTCTCATGCAAATCAAAGCGGAAAGAATAGGAAATGACTGTGAAGTAAATCAGAAGTCTTTCAATAAAGCAGTATCGTGAATCAGAAAGAATAAATGCAAGCGTGTAAACAAAGTTTAGATATTGTCACAATTATAATCTTTTCTCAGGAGTTTCTCCCCAGTGAAACAAAAGTTTCTTCGTGATGAAACAATTGTTTCATAAGGGTGAAACAAAATTCTCATGCTGATGAAACTGTTTGCTTCTCTAGAGAA
>NZ_BAIV01000058.1 GCF_000517545.1 Bacteroides reticulotermitis JCM 10512
ATCGCATTATCCTAACTTAAATAAAATCCAAACCTTTAGATGAATATATCTTATATACAGTTATATGTATCATCTAAGGTTTGGATAATTTCTATTTATCTACAATATTTTTGACACCTAAAAATGCGGCAAGACTTTTTGACTGGGATTTCCATTTCTTCGGAATCCCTTTTTTACCTTCATCCTCTAAAGTTGCCAATGCTTTTGATTCCTGTTCTGTGGTAATATCCAGATAAACCATTGTCGTATGAAGATTGGCATGCCCTAACAGAAAAGATATCTGGACAATATTCATCCCGTCCTCCAGCCAATGCGATGCTTTTGCATGCCTGATTTGGTGGGCATGTAAGTCAATCGGGACTTCGTTGCATATATCATGTGCGACGACAGCATATTTTTTCAATTGCTTATTCACGCCTTCGGGAGATATTTTCTCCAAGATGCTTTTGCTTCTCGAATAAAATACATACGCATCCGGGTTTGGCTCTGCCGGGTGGAACTCTTTTAAATATTTCCTCAAATGGGCAACTGCCTTAGGCAAGAGATACAAAGTCCTTATTTTGCAGCCTTTGCCAACAACTGTAATATACGGCTTACCTGCATCCATATGCAGTTGGTTGATTTTCAGTGACAAAATCTCATCAATCCTGGCAGCCGTGCAATACAGTATAACCATAAGAACCAAATCTCGTTGTCCTGTCCTTGTGGAAACATCGGGTACCGACATTAGTGATTTGATTGCATTTTTACTCATGCCAACGACTTTTTTCCTAAATACTTTTTGCCGGAGAATTAAAGTTGCTCCTTGGTATATGGAAAGATAAGTTATTTCTTTCTCTGCCACATATTTTAGAAAAGCTCTTAGAGCAGCTAAACGGATATTGCAGGTTTCAGGGCTGCACCCCCGCTTGCTTTTCAACCATAGTATCCATTCCTCAATATAGGGTCTTGACAGGCATTCAAAACACAAGATTGAAGAATCAATCTTTTTTTCTGTCTCCAAAAACTTAAAAAACAACGATAATGTCGTCATGTATGTCCGGATTGTATGCAGGCTGTTGGATTTTATGGACAGGGTATATTCATTTATCCACTTATGGATATATTGAGCTATTTTATAAGCTTCATCATTTGTTCTTTTCATCTTGTTCAATATTTGGTATTAAGTCATTAAAAGATTCTTCCGATACATCTTCTATTATGTTGGAAAGTCCCGGCACCAGGGCATAATATTTTTTTGTACTCTCGATATTGCTATGCCCCATACTTTTACTCAAAGAAAGGAGTTTGGTATGAAGGTTCAATCCGTCCCCAATCCAATGGTTTATATTTTCAATGGCGTAATGGTGCCGGAGTTCATATGCAATCGCTCTGGTGCGGTTCCTTTGCTGCCATAGCTTCCTGAAGTAATAAGTAATCCAAACGCCCTGATAATTTTTATTTTTAGTCGTTGGAAAGAAAAATATGCGGTTGGGCAATAGCTTGGAAACAGACGAATCGTATATTTTCATCAGTTCAAGCATGGAATCATGGAGGACAACGAAATGCTGGTCGTATCCCTTGGAATATTGGACATTGACAACTCCTGTTTGCAAATCGACATCTTCATATCTTAATAACAGGACTTCGGTGGTTCTCATTCCGCTGCTATAGAGAAGGCGGAAGACAACCGGAATTGTGATTTTCCTTATCTCCCCGCTTAGTCCGGATTTTACCTCGATAGTATCACAGGAATAGAAAAAGTTATTTAATTCTGTCCGAGTAAAAGCATGTGGTATATAAGCACGTGGCCTACTCTTCGGTGTTGATGGCAATTGAACATCAACCAGTCGCCGTTCTTTTGCATAACGCAAAAAACTGAGGACAGGATATACCCTTGAAATAACCGAATTATTGCATTCAGTTGCTCTTTGCGCACACCATTTGTCGACCATCTCCTGCGTTAATTGTTCAGCCAGCGGATATTCGCTGGCACAATAATGGTCGAAAAAAATCAAATTCTTGATGTAGCTATAGCTTGTACGTCCCGATGCAATCCTGTAGGATTCATATTTCTCCAAAATATCCGCTAAAAATGATTGGTATTTCTTCATGATTGAAAAACTTTTTTCTCGACAGGAAAACAATCGATACTTAACGCACATGCTTTCAAATGTGAAAAATCCGAGCTCAGATACGGATTGAGGGAATCCGGCGACTGATGCCCCAACGTTGAACTGATAACGGGTTGCTGAATCCCGTTTTCCAATAGTGATGTGGCTAAATGATGACGGAAAAGATGGAACCCGTGCCTATCCCCGGCATTGTTCCTAATCCCTGCTTTTTTCATTATTCCCACACATATGGCATGCAGGTTGCTTGTGTGTAATCTTCTGTAAGGGGCGTTCACAGTAAGGAATACAGTTTTTTCAATAGTTTCTGGTCTTTCTTTTGTTATGTAATCGAACAGGGCATTCCCTACTGTGGCCCGCATTGGAAGGACTAATGGAGCCCCGGTCTTTTGTTGCCTGATATGTATTATATCATGTTCCCAATCTATATCATGAAGGGATAAGGCTGTGATATCGCAACTTCTCAGCCCCGTGTAATATGCCAATAAACCAATGGCTTTATCTTGCAACGAAAGTGAAGTGTCATTATCCAATACTGATTTAACCCGTTTAGTTTCATCCTTGGTAAGATACTGAATGTTTTTCTTCCTTTGCGGGAAAGAGGGCAGGTAGGATATGATTCTTAAACAAGTGTCGCTGTGATAAAATGGAGCATTTATTTTTAGTGCGTTTTTTACATAGTATATGAAATCATAACTTCTTATCTTATCATCTCTAGAAAAAACATCAATCACACTTTCCTCCGTAACTGATTCGAGTGTGTTTATGCCATTCTTTTGCAATCTCAACAGGAAAGAACAGGCGGAGTATTCTATGCCCTTATAGTAGGACGTGTTGGTTTCTTGTTTGACAGCATTACGGAATGTTTTAATAAACAGTCTGAACTCTTCAGCCAGATAATGGTAATTTGAAGGTTTATGGTAGTGTTTTCCACCATCCGGCATCTGTGATTCCAAATCAAATCTTTTGATTACCAGCAATCCCCTGAGCCTGTTTGCCAAAGTGTGCCTGTTCCTCCATTTGTCAATATATACCTGATAAACATCATTATACGTTTCCCACCTGTAATTTTTAGATTCATCCAGAATCCAGTTGATTTCCTTCTCTATAAACCTTATATATTGCCTGCCATAGTTGTTGGCTTGCATATAAGACAGGAGAAGCGGATAATTGTTTCTTAAATTTTGTAAGTCCATACTGCTGTTATTAAAGTTTATAAATAGACTTACAAGGTAAAAATATTAAATTTAGTTGAGAAAGTTGATGGTTGATTTTCAATAATATGAGTCAATTCTTTATTGTTCTCGCTTAGGACTTGGAACAGATTGAAGGGAATAAGAACATATAGCATTTATTGATAAAGCAAAAATAGAAGCAGCCCTTTTGGTCTTCTATTTTTAAAATAAGACTTTTATCTGCATTTGTGTAGAATAAAATTGTTTTATTGGATTTTATTTTGTATTTTTGCTGAAAATATGAAAATATAAAAAATAAAAGGATATGAGTGAAGAATTAGCATTTGAAATTGACTTCCATCCAGTAGGAGATGGAGAGAAAGGTGGTGACGCCATTACGATACAGTATGGACGGCTTAATAGCACTTATAACCATTCTCAAAAAGTTATAGTCATTGATGGAGGAACACTGGCCAGCGGAGAAAAAATAGTTGAACATATCAAAACTGTGTATAATACTGATACCGTAGATTTAATAATTAATACACACCCTGACAATGACCACTGTTCCGGGTTAAGGGAGGTAATAAATAATCTTAAGGTTAAAGAGATTTGGGTACATCGTCCATGGCTTTCGTCCAACGAATTCCTTAGTATGTTTAAGGATGGAAGAATCACAAGTAACAGTTTAAAAGAGAAGCTGAAAGACGCTTTAAATATAGTTTCGGAGATAGAATCTCTTGCTAAAAGCAAAAGGATTATACTTAGAGAGCCTTTTACTGGTTTGACCTTTGATGACGGTGTTATAACTGTTTTAGGTCCTACGCAAGATTTTTACAAAGAGTTATTACCCCAGTTCCGGTGTGCGCCAGAACCTGTTAACGAAAGTCTTCTGTCTAAGGCTTTCTCTGCCGTTAAAGATACCGTTCAGATGATTGCAGAAGCAATGCATATAGAAACACTTGATGAATCAGGTGAAACAAGCCCTGAAAACAACTCAAGTGTGGTTTCCTTGTTTTCTTATGCAGGACAAAAAGTTTTATTTACTGGTGATGCTGGCATACCTGCATTGAAAAGTGTAATAGAAAAAGCAAGCTATAATGGCATTCAATTAAATAACCTTCATATGTTACAAGTTCCACACCATGGGAGTAAGCGTAATGTAAGTCCAAGTGTTTTAAACTCAATTAAAGGACAAAGTGCGTATATATCTTGCCCCATGAAAGGAGACCCTAAACACCCTGCGAAAAAAGTGACTAATGCATTAATTCGCAGAAATATGCAGCCTTTTCATACAAAGGGAAATATTCTTTGCCGGAAACATAATACACATGATAGAGTAGGCTATTCTTCGGCAACACCGATTCCGTTTTACGATCAAGTTGAAGAATAATGATAGAATTTAACACATATTCGCTCAAAGCAAGAGTATACCCATCAGTGATAGTTTTATTTCCTTGTTTTATATTGGCTATAGTTTATGTCACCAATGTTGAACTATATTACCACTATTTTACGTCTTTTACATGTCTTGGTGTGTTCTCATTTGTATTAGCACAGATAGGTCGGCATAATGGAAAGAAAAAAGAAAATAAACTATTTAAACAGTGGGGTGGAAAGCCTACTAGTTTGATTTTGAGGCATTCCAATGACCATTTAGACATTCATACGAAAAAACGTTTTCATACAAAACTGGAACAAACGATTCCTGATATTAAGATCCCCACTAATGAAGAAGAAATGGAGAATTTACAAGCAGCAGATGTAATATATGATAGTTGTACAAAATTCTTGATTTCAAAAACACGAGACACAAGCAAATATTCATTACTATTTAAAGAAAATATCAATTATGGTTTTAGAAGGAATCTATGGGGGATGAAAACGTTGGCTATAGGAATTATTACTATTTGCATACTTGTTCACTCTTTTATGATGACGCAAAAATTTACTTCTATTGAAACAGTGAAAACAAAAGATTGGATGCTACTAGGTATCTTTATTCTTTTTGTTTTGTTTTGGTCACTCATGGTTAACAGAGAATGGGTTAAAACAACAGCACTCGCCTATGCTGAAAGATTGTATGAAACTTTACATGAATAAAAATAAAATCAAATTATAAACAAGATGATACTCGAATTAAAAATAAAAAATTTTCTTTCATTCAAAGAAGAAGTAACGTTTAGTTTTGAAGCCACAAAAGATAAATCTTTTGAAGATTATCAAGTGGTAGAAGTAGCTCCAAATACCCGTATTTTAAGGCTTGCAATTGTATATGGCGCAAATGCTTCAGGGAAAAGTAATTTACTAAATGTTTTTGATTTTCTTAGAAACTTTTGGTTTGAAATTCCAGAAGACAAAGATGAATCGACAGGTGTTATTCCTTTTTTATTGGATGAAGAAACGCCACAAGAACCCTCTGAATTTTCTTTGACATTCTATACAGAGGGAATAAAACATCTTTATTCCCTTATATTGGATAAGAAAAAAGTCATTTCCGAAAAACTTTTTGTATATCCTGGAACACAACCTGCACTTATTTTTGAAAGGAAGTTAAATGGAAATATTTCTGAAATAACATTCAACCCCAAAAAAGTAAAAATTAGTCAACCTGCAAAAGATGAGATTACAGTAAAATGCTTATTAAATATGTCTGTTTTGGCTGCTTACAACAGAGTAAACGTTGCTGTTCCTGAAATAGATAATGTAACTCAATGGATGAAAACTCAATATAGCCTGCCATCTATTGAGCCTCATACAAGGTTAGTTGATTTTGCAGAAGAAATGATTGCTAAAAACGCATCAATTAAAAAACATATACTGAATTTCCTATGTAGGGCTGATTACAATATCACGAATATCAATACGGAAGAAATCGAGGAAAATGTGCCTGATGATATGTTGTCCTTGTTGCTAAGCAAAGTAGGAAACTTGCCCGATGATGAAAAAGAAAGGTTGAAAAAAGAAAAAACAATTAAACTTACCAAAACGGAGTTTGAGCATAAAGTTATAAATAAAGATGGTGTAAGTAAATTCTATAAAATGTCTAAAGGATTGCAATCGGCAGGAACTATACGAACACTTGGCTTAGCAAGTGCAATTAGTCAGCTGGTTGATAATAATGCATTTTTAGCAATTGATGAAATTGAATCATCCCTGCATCCGCGATTGGTTGAATTTATCATTGAGGATTTTTTCAAACGGAAAGGACAATCTCAATTACTTTTAACAACCCATTATGATGGTCTTTTGGAAGAAGATGATTTATTGAGAAAGGACAGTATTTGGTTTACCAATAAAAAAGAAAGTGGTTCTACGGAATTATATTCTTTGGCTGATTTCAAAGGGGTTAACCGCATCAGTTCTTTACAAAAAGCATACAAGTATGGTAAGTTCGGAGCCACACCAAATATTTAAGAACTATGGGTGGAAGGAAACAAAAAATACGAGAACCTAAATCCGGCATTTACATAGTCGGAGAAGGAATAACTGAGCAATATTATTTCTCGCATATCAAGAAAATACTAGGCCTTCATTGTACTATCAAGCCAAGATTTTTTGGGAATACGAGTATTGCCGAGATGAAAAAGAAAATAGAAGAACTATTACGCGGAGATATTTTTGTAATCTGTGTATTCGATGCCGATGTTGCTGCACACAACGAAAGTGAACGCAAAAAATTAGAGCAACTTCAAAACAAATATCGGAAGAATAAGAATCTTCTTTTCTGCAATAGTTTGCCTTCAATTGAATATTGGTTTTTACTTCATCACGAACATACCAACCGCTATTTCAAAGATGCTAAGGCAGCCGAAGCTGCATTGAAAAAATACATCAATGACTATGAAAAGACAACTCAATTTCTTGAAAAAGAAAAATGGGTACAGGATTTATGTTCACTAGACAAGTTAAATCAGGCTATTGAACGTTCCAAACGTTTTGATCCGGAGCATGGTTCATACACAAACATACACGAAGCATTTGACATTTTATTGAACGACATGCGAGGCTAAATGAATATTAATTAAAAAACAAATATATGAGCAACCACAAATTGAAATTTTATCCGGTTAATAATGGTGATACCGTGCTGATAACGCTAAAAGATGAAACTACCATTTTATTTGATTCTAATATCAGAGAAACAGGCAAGGATGCAGATGGAAATCAAATTTATGATGTAAAAAAAGACCTTTTGGATTCTTTGAAAAAAAAGAATAGCAACTACCATTTAGACTTATTTGTATTATCACATCCTGACGAAGACCATTGTCGTGGTTTCAAAAAGCATTTTTATCAAGGAGACCCTGAAAGTTATTCCGATTCAAACCGAAAAGCAGATGAAATAATAATCGATGAAATCTGGACAACTTCATTATTGTTCAGTTGTTCAAGTTGCGATGATTCAAAAGCATTTAAAAAAGAGGCCGAAAGACGTCGTAAATTATGGGATGATAATGATAAAAATAAGGATAAGCCGGGAAACAGAATCCGCATGATTGGCTATGATGGAGATGCGAAATTTGAGAATGTTCCGTATAACACGCCAGGTGATACCCAAAATATATTAAACGGCAATGTTAAATCGGATTTTGAGTTTTTTATACATTCACCATTCAAAGAAAGTTTGATTACAGCAACTGCAGATAAGAATAAAAATTTTAGCAGCATTGTCGTTCAAGCCCGTTTTAAAGTAAATTCAACTGACAGAGATTTCTGTACCTATGCTCTTTTTGGAGGTGATGCTGACCATCATATATGGGCTAAAGTATGGGAGATATCAACTAAAAAGAGCAATAATAATGAGGATAAACTAAAGTGGGATTTGTTTTTAGCACCTCATCATTGTTCGTGGACATATTTTAACGATGTTCCTTATGACGACAAAGAGGAGAATAAGACACCTAAAGATACGTCACTAAAAATCTTGGGTAAGAAAGTAGGAAACGGTCAGATTATCGCTTCTTGCAAACTGATTAAGAAAAATGGTGATAATCCGCCGCACCACCAAGCAAAGGATGAATACATTAAAAAACTTAACAAAAAAGAAGATTTTATAGAATTGGCAAAAGAGCCTAAAGAATCTGAACCCAAACCAGTTATTTATAAAGTCACTGCGCAAGGCCCTGTAAGAGAAGACAAAACTCAACAAGGAAGTGCGGCCGCAGCAGCCGGAGACGGAATAGGCGCAGCTAATACAAGATCTGAATATGGTTCAAAATCTCTACTCTAAGAAACTTAAAGTATATTCGGGAGAGTTATCCACGGAAATCCGCCATTCTATTCAGAATATTAAGTCATTGCTTAATAAACGTAAACTTGATATTCTTGAATGGGACGAAAATTCTGTGGCCATAAGTGTCGTACTAAAGATACAACTTCCGCCACGAGGCAATTACCAAGATATTGACATTCGCGAAAAAGAACCTGTCCTGATTGTTTTTAATAAGTTATCATACCCCTACAAAGCACCACGGGCATTTTCAGACCGATTAGATTTTCCGAAGAAAAAACTGGCACATCTATATGTGTCAAAAACTGGAAAGCCTGCACCTTTTTGTTTGACCAGAGGAAACTTAGACGAATGGTTTGCTGAAAAAGAAATAAGAGACTATATATTTCAGATTAAAAGTTGGTTATGTGATGCTGCAAGTGGAGAGTTGGCTTCTGACAATAACCAGTATGAACCACTACGATTAGAAGGGTATAATGGAACAAGTGTTTATAAATATAAAGAATTTGCTGATTATGTAAATAGCAAACAAGGAATAACATCGAATACAGGTTTTGTATTAGGTCTATTTTATGAAACGCAAGCTAAAACAGAAAAAAAAGCGGCATCCTTTCGCTTTCTTGGTTTTGTGGAAACTACGGATGATGTTGGAAAAATATTCAAGAATAATCTTGGATTAACCGGAGAAAATCACATTGACAAATGGCAGTATGGTATTATATTGTGGGATAAAAACCATACTGTACAAGAGGAATATCTTGTGGAACTACCGTCGTGTGGAAAGGAATTATATCATTTTATCAATACCTTTAATATGGATATATCTGCTGCGTTGGAAGCATATTGTGGTTATGATATATCCACTAAAAGAAGTAGCTTTCCGATAATTGTATCTATAAAACGCCCTCATAATGTTATTGGTTATAATTCTGACATTGAATTTGTAAACTTTAGTACGGCAGTTTCTTTAGAGGAGATAAATGCAAGACAATTAAATGCCGATTCAAAAATTGTTTTTCAATCTCATATTGAACCTTTGAGTATAGAAAAGGCACGTGAAGTATCAGGTTTGAGAAATGGTTTAGGTTCATTAATTATTGCCGGATGTGGTGCATTAGGCTCAAAAATAGTTATGCATTTAATTAGGAGCGGGTATTCCAATATGCTTTTATTAGATGGGGATTCTTTTTCAGCGCACAATTTAGTTCGACATTCTCTTTTCCCGGAACAAGTTGGTAAAAACAAAGCGATTGCTTTAAAATCTGTTGCAGAATCATTTTATAAATACGACAACCTGGAAGAAGACTTAATTGCTCTGCCTATAGATGCGGATATTTTTACAGACCCTAAAATCCTCGATGAAGCAGATTGGTTTTTAGATTTTACAGCATCAAAGTCTTTTTTCAATCATCAAATTAAAAATATCAAAGAAACATCTACTAATATTTGTAAAGCCACGATGCTTAATAATGGGAAACTTGGAGTTCTTTTCGTAGAGGGAAAGAACAGGAGCCCAAGATTGGATGACTTGTTAGTTTTGACATATGATTTATATAAACAATATCCATTTATTAGCCAATATCTACAAAGCGAACACGATAGGAGTAAACAGGAATCTACAATTATAAACGTCGGCGTTGGTTGTAATTCAGAAACAACAATATTATCCGACGAAGTAGTATCAATTCATTCTGCTGCTTTTTATGGTGTTCTCAAGAATGAATACGAAAGAAAGAGTTTCAAGGATGATGGATACATTTTCATCAATAGAATTGATACTGAAAACGAGTTTAAGATAGAAAGTTATTCTTTTGTTGTGCCACCTCTAATAACTATAACCCTGCATAATGGCTGGGAAGTGCGAATAAAGCCTGAAATTGCCATAAAAATGAAATCTGAAATGGGAGTTGCTATGCCTTATGAAACAGGTGGTGTTTTTATTGGGACAATTAATAAAAAGAATAGAACCATCCATGTTACAGATATGATTCCAGCACCAAGCGATAGCGAATCAAATGAGGTTACCTTTTATAGAGGAATAAACAATCTTCCCGAAGAAATTGACAAGATAAAGAAAATGTCGGGACAAGTTTTTGGATACATTGGTGAATGGCATTCGCATCCGTTTGGCCCCAATGGATTAAGCCAGCAGGATATGAAGGAAGTAAATAAGCATTTGAAAGAATTTAGAAGTCTTTCAAATCCTATACCATTGTTCATTATGTTGGCTACACCTGAAGGCTTGATTCCTTTTGTTTTTGAATGATTCTCAGATTTGCCAGCGAGTTTTTAACTCGCTGATATTTGCAATGAAAACTATATATAAAATCAGAACTTGTTTATAGCTAATCAACATATAATTAGAAATTTATAATAAAAGGTTTGGATTTTATTTAAGTTAGGATAATGCGATT
>NZ_BAIV01000057.1 GCF_000517545.1 Bacteroides reticulotermitis JCM 10512
AGTTCAGGCGACCCGGACACCTCGAAAACTGCCGCCAGTTGGTTCGGAGCCTGTATTTTCCTGATAGTAGCAGCCACTATCCTGCGCTCTTTCTTCCTTTAATAACTACTCCCAAAAACAACGATATGGAGTACAATATTAATAAAGGGATAGGCAAAAGCGTGGAATTTAAGGGATTGAAAGCACAATACCTGTTCATTTTCGCCGGTGGCCTGCTATCCGTTTTCGTGCTGTTTGTAATTCTTTACATGATCGGCATTGACCAATGGATTTGTATAGGCTTCGGCATAATAGCCGCATCGGTACTGGTATGGCTGACTTTCAACCTTAATGCGAAATACGGTGAGAACGGGTTAATGAAGCTCATGGCAAAACGCCAGCATCCCCGTTACCTGATAAACCGCAAAATTCCATACCGCTTATTCCGCAAAAAGAAGAAAGCGCTATGAGGAATATAATGAAAGCATCCACGATAGAGAGCAAATTTCCGCTGCTGGCTGTCGAACACGGATGTATAATAAGCAAAGATGCGGATATAACGGTAGCCTTTCGAGTCGATCTGCCGGAACTTTTTACCGTAACCAGCGCCGAGTATGAAGCCATACACGCCGCATGGGTAAAAGCGGTAAAGGTACTGCCGGACTACACTGTGGTGCATAAGCAGGATTGGTTCGTCAGTGAAAAATACCGTCCGCAGACGGGCGACGGTGATATGAGCTTCCTTTCGCGCAGTTATGAACGGCATTTTAACGAGCACCCGTTCCTGAGCCACTCCTGCTACCTGTTCCTTACAAAAACGACAAAGGACAGGATGCGGATGCAGTCTAATTTTTCTTCCCTCTGCCGGGGCAATATCATCCCTAAAGAGGTGGATAAAGAAATGACCGTGAAATTTCTGGAATCTGTCGGGCAGTTTGAACGGATTGTAGACGATTCGGGGTTTATTACTCTTACCCGTCTTACGGACGATGAGATAACGGGTACGGCAGATAGCGCAGGATTGATCGAAAAGTATTTTGCCCTGTCGCCGGAAGATACTACGACACTGGAAGATTTGGAGCTGGGAGCGGACGGTCTGCGCATCGGAGATAAAAAGGTATGCTTGCATACCTTGTCCGATGCAGAGGATTTACCGGGACGGGTGGGGACAAGTATCCGCTATGAGAAACTATCCACTGACCGGAGCGACTGCCTTTTGTCTTTCGCTTCTCCTGTCGGGCTATTGCTCTCTTGCGACCACATTTTCAATCAGTATTTGTTTTTGGATGACAGCGCCGAAAACCTGCGGAAGTTTGAAAAGCAAGCCCGCAATATGCAGTCGCTATCCCGCTATTCAAGGGGAAACCAGATAAATAAAGAGTGGATCGACCACTACCTGAACGAAGCTCATTCTTACGGACTGACATCCATCCGGGCACATTTTAACGTCGTAGCATGGAGCGAAGATGCAGACAAGTTGCAACATATCCGCAACGATGTCGGCTCACAGCTTGCGCTTATGGAATGCCGTCCGCGCCACAATACGGTGGATGCGGCAACGCTCTATTGGGCGGGGATGCCCGGCAACGCGGGAGATTTCCCTGCGGAAGAATCATTCTACACGTTTATCGAACCGGCACTCTGTTTCTTTACAGAGGAAACCAACTATAAAGATTCGCCAAGCCCGTTCGGTATCAAGATGTGCGACAGGGTTTCAGGAAAGCCCCTACACCTGGATATATCCGACCTCCCGATGAAAAAGGGAATCATTACAAACAGGAACAAGTTTGTATTGGGGCCTTCGGGCAGCGGCAAGTCGTTCTTTATGAATCACATGGTTAGGCAATACTACGAACAAGGCTCCCATATCGTACTGGTTGATACGGGAAACAGCTATCAGGGATTGTGCGAACTGATCCGGCGCAAGACCAAAGGACAGGACGGCATATATTTTACATATACCGAAAAATCCCCGATTTCTTTTAATCCGTTTTTTACAGACGACTATGTTTTTGAAACGGAAAAGATGGACAGTATCGTTACGCTGCTCATGACCTTATGGAAAAGCGCGGATGAAAAAGCGGGCAAGACGGAAAGCGGAGAGTTGGGAAATGCCGTATCAGGTTATATCCACCTTATTCAGGAAGATCGTTCCATAACGCCCTGTTTCAACACATTCTACGAGTATCTGAAAAACGACTTCAGGGAAGAACTCAATAACAGGGAGATAGCGGTTGAAAAAGAAGATTTCAACATTTCAAATCTTCTGACTACGTTGCGCCCCTATTACAAAGGTGGGCGGTACGATTTCCTGTTGAACTCCGCAGATGAGTTGGATTTATTATCTAAACGCTTCATTGTCTTTGAAATAGATGCGATAAAGGATAATAAAGAACTTTTTCCCGTGGTTACAATCATCATCATGGAAGCCTTTATCAATAAGATGCGCAGGCTGAAAGGTGTCCGAAAACAATTGATCGTGGAAGAAGCGTGGAAGGCGCTTTCGTCGGCGAATATGGCTGAATATCTCCGCTATATGTACAAGACAGTGCGTAAGTATTTCGGCGAGGCCATCGTGGTTACACAGGAGGTCGATGATATTATTTCCTCTCCTGTGGTGAAAGAGAGTATCATTAATAACTCGGACTGTAAAATACTGCTCGACCAGCGGAAATTCATGAACCGCTTCGATGCTATCCAATCGCTGCTCGGACTGACCGACAAAGAGCGTTCGCAAATACTTTCCATCAATATGTCCAATCATCCCGGCAGGCTTTACAAAGAAGTCTGGATCGGTCTGGGCGGTGTGAAAAGCGCCGTTTATGCCACCGAAGTTTCAATGTCGGAATACCTGACCTACACAACTGAGGAATCGGAGAAAATGGAAGTGATGGAGCTGGCCGAAAAGCTGGGCGGGGATATAGAACTGGCGATAAAACAACTTGCTGAAAGCAAGAAGTAAAGTAAGGAGGAACCGGTCATGTGCAAAAGAAACAGGAGTATGTCCGATCCGTTGAAATGCCAACAGTATTTTCTGTTGGAGGATATAAGGGGAAAATGGGTAAGCTGCGGCGGGGACAGAAGCCGGATGCCGGAGGTGCATATTTATCGCACAGGAGTTTATCATCACCGAATTAAATTCTCTTATGATCCCAATACGGTTTTCAACTGTCCCTTATGGCATCGGTGGGGCGTTACCTTTTTCTATCTGTACGGGCGCATCCAGCTAAAATACGATGCTGAAAGGGACGTACTGATCCTTTCGGACTATGGCGACTATTACAGGGCAGAGGATTAGCCTATCGAATGGGTATCCTCTCCCTTTCAAAAGAAGTATTAAACAAATAAAAAAGTAAAAACATGAAACGATTGATTTTATTAATGTGCGTAACCGTTTTTGGTTTCACATTTCAAGCGAAAGCGCAATGGGCGGTTCTTGACCCGTCCAATCTGGTGCAGAACATTCAGCAGGTGGTTAAATCCTCTGCTACCGTGAGTAATCTGGTAAGCAATGTTCAGGAAACAGTAAAAATCTACGAGCAGGGTAAAGAATACTATGATGCGCTTAAATCGGTCAATAACCTGATTAAAGATGCCCGCAAAGTAAAGCTGACTATCGAAATGATAAGCGAGATTACCAATATTTATTCAGGCGGGTTCAATAGAATGGTATCTGATCCCAATTTCAGTGTGAACGAACTGGAAGCTATCGCTCTGGGTTATGCCAAGTTGTTGGAAGAAGGCGGGGCTTTGGTTACGGAACTGAAAAACGTTGTTACCCCCGGCAACGGACTGTCGTTGTCGGATAAGGAACGAATGGATGCGATAGACCAGATTTATACTAAGATGGTCGATTACCGTAACCTGACCAAGTATTATACTAATAAGAATATCTCCATTTCATTTATCCGGAGCCAGCAAAAGGGTGATATGGAGAGAGTGCGTTCGCTTTATGGTAAACCATCAGAAAGATATTGGTAAGCATGATGTTATTAGCAGTAGATTTTGAAAACCTGCATCAGATTCTCCGAAATCTGTATCAGGATATGATGCCCCTTTGTGCCGACATGATCGGTGTCGCCAAAGGGGTGGCCGGACTCGGCGCATTGTTCTATGTGGCTTACCGTGTATGGAAGTCGCTGGCAAGCGCCGAACCTATTGACGTGTTCCCTCTCTTACGACCGTTCGCCATTGGCTTATGTATAATGTTTTTCCCAACTATCGTGCTGGTACTATCAATGCCGTTATGTCTCCCGTAGTAACGGGAGCACACGGTATTTTGGAAAGCCAGATAGAGAACGTGGAAGGATTGCAACAACAACGGGATGCATTGGAATATGAGGCGCGGGTACGAGAGGGAAAAGAGTGGCTTGTCAATGACGAGGTGTATGAAGAAAAATTCTCGGAACTCGGCATCCGGCAAATCGGCACAATGGTGTCGATGTGGTGGGAGCATACATGGTATAATATAAAAATGTGGTTCCGGCAACTTGTAAGCGATTTCTTTGAATTGCTCTATAATGCCGCCGGACTGACCATTGATACCCTACGAACCTTCTTTCTGGTCGTCCTTGCCATTTTGGGGCCGCTCTCTTTCGCCCTCTCTATTTACGACGGGTTTCAGTCCACGCTGACCAACTGGATATCACGGTATATAAGTGTGTACCTGTGGTTGCCCGTGGCTGACATCTTTTCGGCGGTACTCTCTAAAATTCAGGCTTTGATGCTCCAAGCTGATATTGTCGCGCTCCAAGATCCGTCCTATATACCGGATGGGAGCAATGCTGTGTATATAATATTTCTCATCATCGGTATTATTGGCTATTTCAGCGTACCGACTGTAGCCGAATGGATTATCCAATCCGGCGGCGGAGCAAGCGGAGCAATGGGCGGGATCGCCCGTGCCGGGGCATTTACAGCAGGCGTTGGCGGTGCAATCGCCGGAAACCTGATAGGCAGGGCTTCGCATGGTGGAGGTAATTCTTCGGGCGGCTCATCCGGCGGAGGTAGCGGCAGCGGTGGCGCACCCAACGGACAGAATTACCAGACATCGGGAGGTGGCGGCCCTACGCCGTAAATCGCCAATTTATCAATTTTAATTATTAAAAATTATGGAGTTTAAATCATTAAAGAATATAGAAAGCAGTTTCAAGCAGATACGGATATTCGGTATCGTGTTTCTGGTGGTGTGCCTCGCCATAACGGGTTATTCCGTATGGTCGTCATACAACTTTGCGGAAGCCCAGCGGCAGAAAATTTACATTTTGGATGAGGGCAAATCCCTTATGCTGGCGCTCTCGCAAGACCTTTCGCAAAACCGTCCCGTCGAAGCAAAAGAGCATATAAAAAGGTTTCACGAACTCTTTTTTACGCTCTCTCCCGACCGTTCGGCCATCGAATCCAATATCAACCGGGCTTTGTTTCTGGTCGATAAGAGCGCTTTTGCGTATTATCAGGATATGCAGGAAAAGGGGTATTATAACCGCATTGTGTCGGGCAATATTAACCAGACCATTCAGGTGGATAGCGTGGCGATTGATTTCAATGCTTATCCCTACCGTGCCATGACTTACGCCCGGCAAATGATTATCAGGGAAAGTAATATCACGGAGCGATCTCTGGTTACCCGGTGCAACCTTATCAACTCGGTAAGGAGCGATAACAACCCACACGGTTTTGCAATGGAAAAATTTGAAATAATCGAAAACCGCGATCTGCGGACATTAGCACGGTAGGATCATGGCAAAGAAGAAACAAATAAATCCCTTTGAATGGGTGGGCGACCGCCTCCGCTATGCGTGCGGATCGCTCAGTAAGGATGCCCGAATATTGATAACCATTCTTATGGTTCTGACACTTAGCGGGCTGTCTATCTACATCACTATTTCCTCCATTTACCGTGTAGGTAAAGGAAACGGCGAAAGGATGCAGATACAGCATATTGAGCGGTTGGAGCTGGAACTCCGGCAGAAGCAATCGCAGTTGGACAGTGTAAAACAAATAAACGAATTTAATTATGAGTACAGAGAATTTGAATCAGAATAACGAAAAGCCTGTGGTGGAGAAGGAGAAAAAAGAACTCACGCCCCAAGAGTTACAGAAGCGTAAGAAGATGATAATCTTCCCGCTACTGTTCCTATTGTTCGCCGTCGATGTGGCTGATCTTCGCCCCGTCAGGGGATAAAGGAGAAGAACAGAAGGACGGTTTTAATACTGACCTGCCCACACCTAAAGAGAGTGGCATCATATCGGATAAGCGCGAAGCCTACGTGCAGGATGCCATGCAATCCAAGCAACAGGAAAAGATGCGCTCCTTACAGGATTTCGCCTTTAATCTGGGCGAAGATAACGCTACCGAAAAAGAACAGGTAAAAATAACTCCCCAATCACCGGATTATTACGAAGAACCGGAATCGGGTAACAGGTCATCTTCCCGGAGCGGTAATGCTTTCCAGACTTCAAACAACGCCTATCAGGATGTGAACCGCCAATTAGGTAATTTCTATGAAGAACCCGCCACGAAAGTGGACGAACAGGCGCAACTTGCTTTGGAATCACGCATACAGGAATTGGAACAGAGACTGATTAATGAACAGGTGCGCAAATCCGAAGAGGAAGAACAACTGGCGATGATCGAAAAATCCTATGCTATTGCCGCCCGCTATATGGCGGCGGTGAGCAGCCTTCCGGCGGTAATGTGCCTGCGGTACAGACTACGGGTAAAATAACAACGCAACCTGTTACGCAAGTACGCCACAATGTGGTATCGCTATTGGCTGCCCCAATGCCGGATTCTGTCTTTATGGAAGAATTTGTCAAACCCCGGAATTGGGGATTTAACACCGCTGCCGGAAACGAAAATGTTCAGGACAAAAACAGTATCAGGGCGTGTGTCTATCAGACAGTAACGATTACGGACGGGCAGGAAGTGGGTTTACGCCTTTTGGAACCCATGATAGCCGGAAATTACCTTATCCCGAAGAATACGGTGGTAACAGGCTCGGCACGTATCACAGGCGAAAGGATGGGCATTACCATTAACGCTATCCAACATGCCGGAAATGTTATCCCGATTGAACTGTTGGTTTATGATCTGGACGGTGGGCAGGGTATTTCCGTTCCCGGTTCGGAAGAGATAAATGCTATCAAAGAGGTAGCTGCTAACATGGGGTCGGGCATGGGCAGCAGTATCACGATAACGGATGATGCCGGTTCGCAACTGCTGGCTGATTTGGGACGGAGCGCTATTCAGGGTGCATCGCAGTACGTCAGTAAAAAGATGCGGACGGTAAAAATAACGCTCAAAGCGGGGTATCAGGTATTGCTCCTGCCGCCTTTGAAATAAAGACAACCACTAAAATTCCATTTTTATAACAATTAAAAAACAAGTAATGAAAAAGATTTTTTTGATGTTCGCTTTCGTAGCGACAGTATTTGTGGCTAACGCACAGGAAAACCCTTCAACGGGTGATTATTTCGACGGACTTACACGTCCGCTTACATTCAACCGGATGATACCGCCCCATGCGCTGGAGGTTACATTCAGTAAAACGGTACATATCATTTTTCCGTCCGCTATCCGCTATGTGGATTTAGGGTCGGCGGATCTGCTGGCGGCAAAAGCCGATGGCACGGAGAACGTCCTGCGTGTGAAAGCCGCTCTCAGGGATTTCAGCCGGGAGAGTAATCTGGCGGTTATTACCGAAGACGGTGCATATTACACGTTCAATGTGAAATATGCCGATGAGCCGGTAAAGCTCTCTATTGAGATGACCGATTTTATCCATGACGGGGAAGTGGTAAATCGTCCGAACAATGCGCTGGATATTTATATGCACGAACTCGGTCAGGAATCGCCGCTGCTTGTCAAGCTGATTATGCAATCCATTTACAAAAATAACGACAGGGAAATAAAGCATATAGGCTCCAAGCGTTTCGGCATTCAATACCTGCTGAAAGGAATTTATTCGCATAACGGGTTGCTGTATTTTCATTTGCAACTGAAAAATTCCTCCAACGTGCCATTTGATGTGGATTATATCACTTTCAAGATTGTGGATAAAAAGGTAGCGAAACGCACCGCCATTCAGGAACAGGTTATCTGGCCGCTCAGGGCACATAACAATGTAACGCTCATCGGTGGTAAAAAGAGTGAACGTGCGGTATTTACCTTACAAAAATTCACTATCCCGGACGATAAGCACCTCATTATCGAACTTCACGAAAAAGAGGGTGGACGGCATCAAACCTTTATGGTAGAGAATGCCGATCTGGTACGGGCGAAGGTTATAAACGAACTGAAAACGAAGTAATATGCAAAGGACTGTGTTTTTTATCGTAGCGGTGTTGTGCTTTATCACGGGTGGTCAGGCACACGCCCAACGCGCCCTGAAAGGGATGCGTGGATTGGAACTGCGGGGCGGCATGGTGGACGGTTTTCACACATCAGACAACCGCAACGAATTGGGGTACTATTTCGGAGTTGCCATGACGACATACGCCAAGAACGCCAATAAATGGGTGTTCGGGGCAGAGTACCTGAACCGCTATTATCCTTACAAGGACGGGCGTATTCCTATGGCGCAGTTTACCGGAGAGGGTGGCTATTACTATAAGTTTCTTTCCGACGGTTCAAAAACCTTTTTCTTCTCTCTCGGTGCATCGGCGCTGGCCGGATATGAAACGGTAAATTGGGGCGACAAACTGTTGTATGACGGCTCGACCATTCAAAATAAAGACAGTTTCCTGTATGGGGGAGCGATTACTCTGGAGGTTGAAGCCTACCTGTCGGATAGGGTAATCCTTGTTCTGACAGGACGTGAACGCATCTTATGGGGTACTTCCAGCGGACACTTCCATACGCAGTTCGGTATCGCACTGAAATTTATGATTAATTAAAAGTAAACACAATGAAAAAGATAACATTCAAAAAAACGCTTGCGCTCACGGCATGGCTGGCAGCCATCGTATTGATGTTTGTCGCCTGTGATGATGAATTGGATATAAAGCAGGTGTATAGCTTCGACTTGGAAACAATGCCCGTTCAGAAACGGATTACCGAAGGCGAAACTGCTGAAATAAGATGTCAGATAGTCAGAGAGGGTAATTATAGCGAAACGGCATTCAAAATTCGTTATTTCCAAAGTGACGGTAAAGGCGAGTTAAGACTGGACGACGGTACGGTATTCCTCCCGAATGACCTGTACCCGTTGAAGAAAACAACATTCCGGCTTTACTACACTTCGCATAGTACGGATCAACAGGCTATCGACGTGTATGTCGAAGATTCATTCGGGCAGGTGGTTCAAAAAACATTCAGTTGGCAGAATGCCAAAGGGGATAAGGATGAGATTTTACAAAAAGTATCAGACTATGATTATAGGTAGTTTGCTCGTATTCAACGCCCTCTGTTGGATATGGATAGCCCATTCGCTAAGTAATGCCCCGACAGATATAGAACTGTGGGGAGAGGAAGTTGAATAAATAAGCAAGTACCCGGAGCAATTCGGGTACTTACTTTAATTTACAATTGACTATGAAATATATAATAGTGTTCATCATCGCTTTGCTGCATTTGCCTGTTTGGGGGCAGTCGGGCGATTCTCTGAATAGAAAATCGGAAATAGAAGAATGTACAAAGCAGATATATTCTATACATGAGTTTCAGCGAATTGCCGATTCTATGCAAATGTCTATCGACGAACTATGCGACTATCCTGTCATTCTTCCGATTAAGAAGCCACAGCGTATTTCATCGGGGTTTGAGTGGCGTATTCATCCTGTTTATAGAACAAGAAAATTCCATACAGGGATTGATATTCCAAAAACTAAAGGTACTCCTGTATATGCTACCGGAAACGGGGTGGTAACCCGCAAAGGTTATTGTTCAGGGTACGGAAACTTTATCGAGATTGAACACGCAGGCGGTTTCCGCTCATTCTACGCACATCTAAGCAGAACAATGGTGAATGCAGGGGATTCGGTAAGTATAACCCAGCAAATAGCTTGTGTAGGCAATACGGGAACAACAACAGGTAGCCATTTACATTATGAGGTAAGGAAAGATAATCGTTTTCTGAATCCTACCGGATGGTGTGGATGCCTATTTGAAATATTGAAAAACAATACTAAACAGAATCAATATGAATTTTCTAAAATCTCAATTACAACCGGGAGAGGAAATAAATATCGTGCGCGGATTCATTATTTCCTCTTTGTTGAACCGTTATGCCTGCTTATGGTGGGCGGTTTCATTCTTGGCGATATATCCGTTCCTATAATGAAATGGCTTGGAATAACGGTACTTTTTCTTGGGCTGGTTTCGCTTGTGCAACGGATTTTTGTCAAGGTCGGCTCCCTGTTTGTCGTTACCAATCGGCGAGCGATACTCAAAACAGGTATTATCCGCAGACGAGTAGCTGAACTGGTGCTGAACAAGTGCGAAGGCTTGCAAACTACCCAAAGCGTAACGGGACGAATATTCGGTTACGGTACGCTGGTGGTAACAACAGGCGGTGCAACCAACTGTTATTACTTTGTCGGCAAACCTTTTGATTTTAAGCGGGCTATAAATGCCCAGATCGGATGAGATACAAAGACCGGAATATGATATATTTAGGAAAAAGATGTATCTTTGTAGCCCGACATAGGAAAATATAATTCCTGTGTTCGGAGTGTAGGAAAGAACAACATATTGTGGGGCTTTAGAAAACAGCCAATTTACGAAAGTTCACCCGAATATGATAGTTTCTCTTTCTGCCTAATCGTGTATATGAGCAAAATCATATATCGAAAGGGCGTAAGGTTACAGAACTATCAGTGGACGGGCGCTTGGCTGTGCCTCTAAAGCCGGTTTGTTTGTAATTCTTACGCCTGTTTTCGTTTAATGATTTAAGATTACGAATATGGTAGAAACAACAGAAAGATTTTCAGACGAAAGGGCCACCGGATTTGCCCGCTCCGAAGTTGCGGAGAAATTAAAACCAGTTATAGGACTACATGAGATTGAGGTGAAAGATGACCGTCTTGAATTTCCGAGTGTTCATCCTTCTGCTGAAGTTTCCGAATCCGAATTGCCGGATGAAACAAAAACGACGGTTATACTTTATAAGGATATAACCTCTATATCTCCTTTTGAGGCTCGTATTGAAGTGTTATTGCAATGCGGTGAACTCTATATTTTCTCTACAATGGATAGCGTTAGAACGCACATAAATACTTATAATAGTAGTGGAGATATAAAATCCCAAAAACCGATTACAGCACAAGATGTTACAGAAAACATCTGGGATAGTCTGGATGAAACATTATCTAAAGCCAAGAAATAAAAAACGGTTCTTGTTTACCGTTTTCATTGATGGCTTTTTGTTTCTTTATCCAAACATTTGGATAAAGGTA
>NZ_BAIV01000056.1 GCF_000517545.1 Bacteroides reticulotermitis JCM 10512
TCCGAAAGTTTGGATTTATCGCACAAATTTAAGAACCTTACATTCAATACCCGTCATGACCGGGTGGCTGGCCTCGGAAATCCCGAAGGCTCGCAAAGAGCGCTGAATATGCTATTTGCCATCCGCACCATTCAGGAACGAACGGGGCGCGATTTGGGCGCTACCTTCCTTTCAGGTACAACCATATCTAATTCATTGACGGAATTATACCTGTTGTTTAAATATCTCCGTCCGCAGGAGATGGAACGCCAGAACCTCAAAACCTTTGATGCGTGGGCAGCCGTTTTCGCCAAGAAATCCATTGATTACGAGTTTTCGGTAACGAATGAGATTGTGCAGAAAGAACGCTTCCGTTATTTTATCAAAGTGCCGGAGCTGGCGGCTTTCTATTCGGAAATAACGGATTTCCGTACCGCCGCCGATATTGGTATAGACCGACCGGAGAAAAACGAGATACTGCACAACATACCGCCAACGCCCGACCAGACGGCATTTATCGACCGTCTGGTGCAGTTTGCCAAAACCGGAGATGGGGAACTGTTGTTCCGGGGTAAACTGACCGATAGGGAAGATAAGGCAAAGATGCTGATTGCTACGGACTATGCCCGTAAAATGTCGCTCGATATGCGTATGGTCGATCCGACCCGTTTCGGCGACCATGTGGACAATAAAGCCAGTCATTGCGCCCGGATGATTGCCGACTATTATTATAAATACGACCGGCATAAGGGTACGCAGTTCGTCTTTTCCGACCTCAGCACGTACAAAGCCGGAGAATGGAACGTATATAGTGAGGTAAAACGTAAGTTGGTCGAAGACCACGGCATTCCCGCCCATGAGGTGCGCTTTATTCAGGAAGCCGCCAGCAGCGAGAGTATGCGAAAACGCATGATAGGGGAAATGCAGGAGGGCAGAATACGTGTCATGTTCGGCTCGACCGAAATGCTCGGAACGGGCGTAAACGCACAGAAAAAGTGTGTTGCTATTCATCATCTTGACTGCCCTTGGCGGCCGTCAGACCTGACCCAGCGCGATGGACGAGGTATCCGTACAGGTAATGAAGTCGCCAAATACTACGCTGATAATAAGGTCGATGTTATCCTTTATGCGGTTGAGAAATCGTTGGATGCCTATAAATTCGGGTTGCTCCATAACAAACAGCTTTTTATCCAACAACTAAAGTCCAACAATATGGGCGCACGTACTATCGACGAGGGTGCAATGGATGAGAAAACAGGCATGAACTTTTCAGAATATGTGGCAATCCTTTCCGGCAATACGGAATTGTTGGAAAAAGCCCGTCTGGAAAAGAAAATCACTACGCTGGAAAGCGAACGGCAGGCATTCGTGCGGGGCAAATCATCCAGCCGTTACAAGTTGGATGATATTTTGGAAAAAGTGGAGAAGAACAGCGGTTTGATAGAACGCATCGGCAAAGATTTGGAGAATTTCAAAAGTCGGGTGCAACTTAATGAGGATGGCTCGTATAAGAATCCGATCCAACTGGATGGCGTTCAGGGTGGTGATATTAAATTTATCGGCAAACACCTGAACCACATTGCCGATACCGCCCGCACAGTAAATGAGTTTGACAAGATTGGCAGCCTGTACGGTTTCGACCTGCTTGTTAAAAGCGAAACATCCATGAAAGACGGCTTTGATATGGTGCAAAACCGTTTCTATGTTCGGGGCGAGGGCGATTACCTGTATCAGTATAACTATGGCAATCTGGCTACCGACCCACGTCTGGCAGCACAGAATTTTATAAACGCTCTGGGAACTATTGAGCCGACGTTGGAAAAGTTTCAGCAGGAGAACGAAAAACTGACGAAGGATATTCCCATTCTCCGGGAGGTGGTGGATAGTACATGGCGCAAAGAGCCGGAATTATCTATCCTAAGAAGCGAATTAACGGACTTAGACCGGAAGATACAGCTTTCCCTTAAACCGATAGAAGAAAACGAAGGACAGCCCGTAAATGAGGTTACAGCCGATAAAAAGCAATCTCCGGAAGATAACAGGCAGCCCTTGCAGACTAACAGCGGACAGCCTTACATTCCCGCACGACTTCGGGAGATAGCCGACAACTCCGGTGGACGTTTCGTTATTGGAACAGTAGGCAGTAGCCCACCCAAAGTCGAAAATCCTGCGCCAAAAGGAATTAAGTTATAAAGGAAGAGAAGTTGTCGGAAAATTTAAGCTGAACCCCAAAAGTTTATCTCTAACTTTTGGGGTGTAGTTCAAAATTGAGCGCTATAGCTATTTCCTATTTACTAATTCCAAAGCATTAAATTTGCATGCAATAATACAATCTCTGCATGCGGTACATTTTTGGGGATTCTTTAAAACAACACGCCGTCCCTCCTCATTATCCAAAATTTCCAATGCCTTATGACGGCATTTTTTTATGCAAGCCCGGCATCCTGAACAATTATCATCAATAACATGTATGACTTTGCTTTTTGCACGTTTATTTCTAAAGTAGCTGAGGATAATAATGAGTAAAACTACACTCGCTATAATAATTATATATTTAGTCATTCTCTTACAAGTAATTTATAACGTATTTTGTACCTGCAAAATTAGGATATAATCACCTGCCGGAAAATAGAGAAATAAAGGAATAAGTTGGACTATTCGTGGAATTTGCATCTGAAAGTGCCGGGCGGCATTCCGACTGTTTTTGAAAACAGTCGGGAAAAATAGGTGTGGTCTTCATAGCCTAACCTGAATGCGATCTCTTTCACATCAAGGTCTGTATAATAAAGTAGACGCTTGGCTTCTAATGTAACCTGTTGATGTATCCAATGACTAACAGTAAAGCCTGTAACACTTTTGACAGATTCGTTCAGATGCGAAAGCGAGTAGTTCAGCATTTTAGCATACTCGGAGGGACTTTTTGTCGATTTATAATTTTCTGTCAGCAATCTTTTGAATCGGTGAGCTATCCATGCCGACCGTGATTTATTATGCAATGTGTTTTCTTTTTGACTGGCGTATTGTTCGGCAATAACCCCAATAAAGACATTCGCCAAACTTAGAATAACATCTTTGCCGAATATAGTTGGCTCTGCCTGTATCACGGAATGGAGCAATCTGGCAGTTTCCCCCATTTTTGCCATAGCAGAGGTGTCCAATGCGAGTGGTTTTTGTGTTGCAAATTGTCCCTCAAACAGGCTCTTGTAACCATTCCCGACCAACATAGGATCAATAGCCAAAAAACAACCTCTTGCGACTGAAATTGAAGTCGCAAAATGTACTTGCCCGGGGCAAACATATAAAACAGATTTTTTTTGCAGTTCCAATTCTTCAAAATCCACTGTAAACAAAGCTGATGCATCATCCATAAACAAGAACATATAATAATCATCCCGATGAAGTACATTCTTACTCACTTCATCATGATTTCGTCATGTTCATCTTTAACTTCTATATAATTGAATTCCAATCCGAGTGGAGATTGACTCTCCATTCGATGAACCGGAATGACTTCTCGTTCAGTCTGCATAGTCATACTTTTTATTCTTGGGAGCAAAGATACGTTCTTAAAATGAATTTTTATTTTTTACTTATTCCCTTTCTTATTCATATTCCGAAAACTACTGAAATGTTTTTCTATAAACCGTATAACATCAGATTCCTTATAATAGGTTTTGTGGTATATCATCTGAAAGGGCAGTTCACAGGAAGAACGGTAGCGTTGCAGGGTGCGCTTGCTCACGTTCAACATCTGGCAGAGGTCGAAATTGTCCAGCAGCATATCGCCATCGGGAAGGAGTGTCCTATTTTGCACAGGTGCGGGCGAATGCATCTTTTCGAGCTTATCAAAACGCTCCATGATACGCCGCATCCAGCCATCGAAATGTTCCTTATCTATATACATGGTCAATCTTTAGGCAAAGTCATCAATCCTTTGGCGGCCAGTTCGTCCAACGAATCGCCACTGCGCAGGATGCGTTTTTCTTCCAGCAGTCGCTTTATCTCCGAAATGGCATAATAAGTTTTCCTGCCTACCAGCGAATAGGTGATTACTCCGTTGCTGCGATAACGTTGCAGGGTGCGTTTACTGATTTTCAGGTAGGCACAGACCACCTCGTTATCCAGCCAGATTTCCTGTAAGGGAGGTTGCTTCGGTTCCTTTTGATAGATATATTTTTCAATGGTCTCTATCCTGTCCATAAGCGCCTGAAATGCTCCCGATTTCATAATTACTATTCCCATAATCCTTTGTTTTATTGATACATGACAAAGGTCGGCAGGATAAATTACCTGTATTCACAAGTTTAGTACACTATTTTTTGACTTTTTTATTTTCTGCTGATTATAGGGTTTTTATTGTATCGGGAAAAGTTGTTTTTCTGCATGGTATTCCGATAGATGATTGGGTATCTCTTTTTCTTGGCACTATCATAAATACCAATTATACAGATAATTATCCAAGTGATTTGCATGACTGTTTTTCGGCAATAAATTCAGAAGCAGATAAAAATGTTCATTAAAGGCAAAAAATAGGTTATTCAGTATGATAAAATCAGAAATACCCAATTGGGTAATTATAATATTTAAACCTTATTTCTTTTGGAAGAATTGTTCAGGTTATAAGTAATTGGTGCTAAATGTATCATGCACTAAAATTTGACTTGAAAGGACTTTATTATCTTAAACATATTTGTACCTTTGCACCAGAAGATTAGAATAATAGCGGATTAATTCCGTTAGATATAACATAACGTTCGCATAACGTCTCGTCACGAAAACTGGTAATTTTCAAAAAGAAGTGAGACAGATGCGCAATGTTCATGCTATACGAAAGTATGGCGTGGACTTGCCTGTTTTCTTCTTTGGGCATACCAGTGACGGAGCAGTGTGAGTTCCACGTATTCTTTTTTGCGTATTACTCCGGCGAACATAACAAGAGTAAATAACGCAAATATTATCAAGATGAAAAAGATTATCCTTTACATCGCCGTGTCTATTGACGGACGAATCGCCGAACCAGACGGTGGTATCGAGTGGCTTTCGGAATTTCCCATTACTAAAGAAATGAATTACGGTTATAAAGAGTTTATGGCTTCGATTGATACTATTATTATGGGCGGTCGTTCTTGGCGTGAATTGTCGAACATGGACGCGATGGGTGCGTATGCCAACAAAGCAGTCTATGTAGTTTCCCGCCACGATTGGGGTGAGAAAGGAAACATTAAATTCATTACGGAAAATGTGATTGGACGCATTGTCGATTTGCGTAATGAAACGGGAAAGGACATTTGGCTATTTGGTGGTGGCGAGTTAGTTTCTATGCTGCTGGCTGCCGATTTGGTGGACAAAATGCGGATAGCCTATATTCCTGTTGTTCTTGGTAAAGGAGTTCCTTTATTTCCTGAACAACCTAAAGAATCAAAATGGGAATTAATAGAAAGTAAAAACTATTCTTCCGGTATTATAATGGTCGAATATCAAAAGAAAGAATAACCCCATTTTTTGTGAAAAACTTAAATTCATTCCCCAAATAATGAAGTTCATCAGAAAAATCAGGAGATTTACCCTAAATATCCTGCGAAAAATCTACTTTTGAACCATGATACAGATTAAAAAGATAAATATAAAACATGCGCTTATTTTTCTGTTTGCCACACTGCTTTATGCTTTGTGCCAAATGCTTTTCAGCGCTATTATGATGAAAGAAGATTTAGGGGATAAATTTCTGATTCAGTTGTTATCTCACTATGTCGTAATCTTTACCATGTGTATCGCAGATTACATATTATTACTATTCCTGAATAAATATATACCCTATTCCAAAAACATATTATTCCGTATCATAGCGGACTTTGTGGGGGTAATCGTAATATGCCTGATTGTATTAGGTATGTTTAATTACCTGATATACGATGTACTTCTTATTTCAAAAGATGGACTGCCTTCTTTCCTTGTCAAATTTGCATTTGGAATGACAAACAATATTCCTATCCTGTTGGCTTTTGAACTGATCTGGTATTTTCAGTCTGAACAA
Source organism: Bacteroides reticulotermitis JCM 10512 (assembly GCF_000517545.1). Classification (GTDB taxonomy): domain Bacteria; phylum Bacteroidota; class Bacteroidia; order Bacteroidales; family Bacteroidaceae; genus Bacteroides; species Bacteroides reticulotermitis. The sequence goes on from NZ_BAIV01000056.1 coordinate 6,014, forward strand.
AAAGCCATAGCCGATTCCGAAAAAGCAAAACGTGAAGCATTGCTGTTCGAGCATGAAACATTAAGGGCACAGATAAATCCCCATTTCCTGTTCAACTCACTCAACGTGCTGTCGTCATTAATATATATGAATCCGAACAATGCGAACAAATTTACCAAAGCCTTGTCAAAGACCTATCGGTATGTGCTTTCCCTAAATAGGCGACCGATGGTTTCTGTTGAGGAAGATTTGGATGCGCTGGAATCATATATCTTCCTGATGGAGATGCGGTTTGAGAACTCTTTTACTTTCACGGTAAACAAAACGTGCGCCAGTGAAAAGAAGATGATTATTCCGCTTACCCTGCAATTACTGATAGAAAACGTATTCAAGCACAATGTAGCAACCGAAGAAATGCCATTGGATATAAAAATTACTATCGGAAGAGAATACATTACAGTGGAGAACAATATCCAGCCCTCGAATGATGTGGATAAAGGCGGAATCGGGTTGAAATATCTCACAAAGCAATATAAATTATATGCCCAAGATGTAGTTGTCGAGCATACACCCCAAATGTTTATTGTAAAAATCCCCTATATACAGCTATGAAGTACCTGATAGTAGAAGATGAGCGGTTTGCATACGAAGAATTAAAACGTATGATGACAGAACTTCGTCCCGATTATTCGTTGGAAAAGCGGACAAAAACAGTCATAGATACCATTGCGTTTCTGAAAACGTCTGCTGTCGATCTGATCTTGTTGGATATACGACTTGCAGATGGCAACTGCTTCGAGATATTCAATCATGTAGAAGTTTCCACGCCTGTGATATTTACCACCGCTTACGATGAGCATGCTATCAAAGCATTCAAGTTGAACAGTATTGATTACCTGTTAAAACCTTTTGATGAGAAGGAATTAGAAGCGGCATTAACCAAATTTGAGAATATCTTCCATAATAATTCTCACAAAACCGACCCTAAGAATTTTGAGCAGTTATTAGCCACCAAAAACAAAAACCGTTTCTTAATATCAAAAGGAGACAATTATCATTATATAGAAACGGCGGATATTGCTCATTTTTACAGTGAAGAAGGGGTTGTATTCCTACATACTTTTCACAATAAACGGTATATCATCAATTACACGTTAGACCAATTAGAACAGCAGCTTGATAGCCGTATGTTTTTCCGTGTATCGCGTAATTGTATCGGCAATGTGAAGTCAATCGAGAATGTTGCCAAATACTTTAACAGTCGCTTGAAACTCTCCTTCCAACCTGCCTGTCCACACGAGGTCTTAGTCAGCCGTGTACGTGTGCCCGACTTCCTAAAATGGATGGATGGGATTCTGGAATAACCCCAAAATAACTATTCTTCTTTTTGAATAGGGTATGGAAAAATTCCATGCCCTTTTTTCTGCATTTCACTTTGTCGATTCTTAACTCTATGGTTTCTCGCTTTCAGCATTGCGCTATTCATCGTTCCTTTGCTGAAAAATTAAACGAGTATAAACACATAAAATTAAAAATCATGAAGTTAGCATCATTGTTCTTAGTAGTATTGGGAACCCTTCTATGTCTGGAAGGGAAAGCACAACAATTATCGTTCAAAACCGAATATCTCGGAAATTCCGGTTATTATTTCCTGCCTCCCGGCGAAAAGCAAGAGAAAAAATAGGCGATGCCAAAGGTTCTGCCGTAGTTTATCAGGGAGCGTTCAATATGCCCCTATCCGTGAAACTGAATGAGAACAATCGTCCGACTGCTTGGGGGATTGGTCTTGGCGGGTCGTACACTTCGTTGAACAACAAAAATTTCACGGACGATATGGTTTCCGAAATCATGAATTTACAGGTAGGGCTTTACCACTTACGACCGTTAAACGACAAATGGTCGATGCGGGCAAGTGCGGGCGTGGCGGTACTCGCTCCTTCGGCCGATCTTTCTAAAATCAGGTTCAAGCACGTACTTGGAAGCGGCGGAATTATCTTCATCCGCCACCTGAAACCCAATCTATCTATTGGCGGCGGTGTGGCTATCAATAGTTCATTGGGTTATCCGATGATATTCCCTGCCGTGTATCTTAATTGGGAACTTGATGGGAAGTTCGATATGAATGTAGAGCTGGTCGAAGGTTTGGACGTATCAGCAGGTTATAGTTTCAACGATTGGTTTAAACTATCGTATGCTTTAGAAATGAATGGACAGGCAGCTTTGCTTGAAAAGGACGGCAAAGATGTCATATTCTCCCACCAATATATCGTTACGGGGTTTCGTCCCGAAATAAAGGTTGGCAAAACCGGATTATCCATGACTGCTATGGCAGGGCTAAACCTGTTCCGTCCGGCTTCTTACAGCGACCGAACTTTGAAGGGAGTGTTTGCAGCGGATAATGATTATTATTTCGCTGTTTCCCCATACGTGTCTCTCGGAATCAAATACAATTTCGGGAAATGAGGACGATTCAGGTTTTGTTTGCCCTATTGATAACAGGCAATAGTGTCATGGCGCAAAATTCAAATGAGAAGTTTACGCTTGGGCAATGCCTCGACTTTGCCATCAATAACAGCTATGCCGCGCATAGGGCAAATCTCGATGTCAGTGAGGCTGGTTATCAGATAAACGAAGCCCGGTCGAATGTGTTGCCGCAGATAAACGCTTCGGGTGGTTTCGACCATAGTTTGGTTTTACCCACAACGATGTTGCCCGGCGAACTTATCGGCGAGAGCGGAATGCAAATCCCTGTTCAGATGGGTTCAAAGAACGAATTGGATTTTGGCGTTTCCGTTGAACAAATAATCTTTTCGCCCACCTTATTTACGGGGATTAAGATAGCCAAGAACAATCAGGAACTTCAAAGTCTTCGGGCAGCTATGACAAGAGAAGAAGTTATTTTCGATGTAAGCAATGCCTTCTATGACATTCTTAACAGTATGCAGGAATTGGAAAACATTCATTATATGGTATCCATGCAGGATTCGCTTTATCGGCTAATGGAAAAGCGAGTGGAAGAAAACGTAACGAGGGAAGTCGATTTGAACCGTATTAAAGTAAACCTGACCAATTTACGGGCAAGAGGTAAAAATATGGGAAACGTCATATTGCAGCAGAAACGTTATCTGCAAATCCTAATCGGTATTCCCATTGAAGATGCTTTTGATGTGGACGATTCGGAAGTTCAAAACATTGGTCTATCCGAACTTCGAGGCTATTCACAGCCGCAAAACAGGATAGAACTCGACGTATTGAACAAACAAAAAGAAATGTTGGAACTTGAAATCCATAGTCATAAAATGGAGTATATGCCAACATTGTCGGCAATAGCCTCTGCCGGGTATCAATTCCAATCAAACAGGCTTAATCTCACAAGAGATCCCTGGTATAGTTCTGCCGTTGTCGGTGTTCGCTTGTCAATTCCAATTTTTGACGGTTTCGGCAAGCGAAATCGGATACGACAGAAACAAACACAACTGCAAGGATTGGATTGGGATATTCGGGAAACGCAGCAAACCCTGTCAGCCAATTACCTGAACGCGAAAAATCAAATGGAAGTAATCTACGAATTGGTACAGGTGCAATCCGAGAACCTGAAGCTGGCCGAGAAAGTATATAGCCAGACAATGGCATTGTACACCGAAGGTTTGGCGAGTATAACAGACCTCCTTGAAACGGAAACCTCTCTGCATGAAGTAAAAATAGCCTATACCACAGAACTCATCCGCTACAAAAAGACAGAAATAGATTTGTTGAAAGCAAGTGGTACACTTAAATACTTATTAAGTAACAATTAAGAATGAAATCAAAAATAGTAACCCCAATTATAGTAACTGTTTCCATCGTCGGCCTTATCGCATGGAAGCTGGTCGATAATAAACAAACCATTGACCGGAATGCCGAATTATCATTGACCGTAAATACAGTAGTTCCCGTCATGGTTGAGAAACCCCAATATATTGATTTGAGCGAAAAAATAAGCGTGAACGGTCGTATTGATTCGGAAAACGAGGTGGCTGTTTATTCAAAGACGCAGGGTATTGTTATAAGAAAACACAAAAAGGCAGGCGATGTTGTCAGCCGGAGAACCGTGATCGCACAACTTGAAAACAACGTAATACGGGAAAATCTGCGGCTTTCCGAATTGGATCTAGCGAAAGCGAAAAAAGATGTGGAGCGTTTCCAAAATCTCGCTTCCATAGGTGCGGTAACGGTACGGGAACTGGAAGATGCCCAAATTACCCTACGCAGTATCGAGAGCAGAATAACCGACTTACAAGACCAGTTATGTAATACGACCATTACCTCCCCCGCTTCCGGGGTCATTAACAAAGATTATTTCGAGGAAGGGACGTTGCTTTCCGTTGGCAGTAGTGTTATTGATATTGTGGATAATAAAGCATTGAGAATGTATGCCAACGTAACGGAAAAAGAAGTATTGAAGCTAAAAACAGGCATGGAAGCGGTCATTACGACAGACGTATATCCCGGCAGCACATTTACAGGCAGAATTGAGGCTATTTCTCCTAAAAGCAACGACCAATACTATTATTCGGTCGAATTGGTATTGAATCATCAGGGGCTAAGGCCCGGTATGTTCGCCACCGCTATTTTTAATGTGGACGGGAACAACCGCAATACTCCCGTAGTAAGCCGGGAAGCGATTGTAGGCGGCATGAAAGACCCGCAGGTATTTGTGATAAGGGATTCTAAAGCCTATAAAGTAGCCGTACAGGTTGGCATTTCGGACGGAGAATATATTGAAATAACCGATGGTATATCGCCCGATGATGTCGTTGTAAAAAGCGGACAAATCAATTTGATTGACGGTACAGAGGTATCCATTCTAAACTTATAAAACATGAACATCATAAAAATGTCAATCACTCGTCCGACTACTGTTGTCGTGATGTTTGTTATACTCGCTTTTTTCGGCGTTTATTCTTTGACACAGCTTAACAGGGAATTAATGCCCCGCATGGAGTTTGACGTTATTTCCGTCAGCACCCTATATCCGGGAGCCGGAGCCAGTGAAGTGGAAAATTCCGTAACCAAAAAGATAGAAGATGCCGTCTCTTCTATCGAAGGAATTGAAGAAATTACCTCTACCTCAATAGAGAACTTCTCTTTGGTAACTATCCGGTTAAAGGCTGGGAGTGATTTGGATAAAGCCCTTCAAAATGCACAGCGAAAGGTAAATGCCATACGTTCCGACCTGCCGGAGAGCGTGAAAGAACCCTCTATAAATGATTTTAGCCTCGCGGATATTCCCATTATGACAATCGGAGCAGTCGCAAATATGAGCGAAACAGAATTTTATGACCTCATCGACCACGAAATAAAACCTGCTTTGGAGAGAATACCGGGGGTGGCACAGGTTACACTTATCGGTGGGAATGAACGTGAAATACAGGTAAATATCAATGAGGAAAGAATGGCGGCATACGGGCTTTCCATTCTCGACATTAGTAATGTATTGATTAACTCTAACCTTGATTTTCCTACGGGAAAGATTAAAAGCGACAATAAACAAACGCAAATTCGTTTACAGGGGAAATATAGCAGCCTTGCTGATATTGAGAATGTGATATTGAAGTATATGCCTGATCGAACAGCCGTAAAAGTGAAGGATGTTGCGGACGTACACGACGGAAGCAAGGAGATCGAAACCCTTAGCCGGATAAATGGAATACCGTCTATTGGTATTACAGTACAACGTTCTACCGATGCCAATACCGTAGAAATATCCGAAACTACACGGGGGATACTGGATGCCTTAGAATCAGAATATGAAGCCTCCGGGTTAGATTTTATGATAGCGGCTGATAATGCCGAATTTACATTAGAAGCCTCCAACTCCGTGATGATCGACCTTGTAATAGCTATCATTCTGGTAGCCTTTACAATGCTACTATTTTTGTGTAGTGTGCGAAATTCCATTATTGTTTCCATAGCCATTCCGCTATCGCTCGTTTCCACGTTCATTGTCATGTATCTGCTCGGTTTCAGCCTTAACCTGATGTCATTGTTGGCGATAACGCTGGTGGTCGGCATTTTGGTAGATGATGCCATTGTCGTTATCGAGAATATCCACCGTCACATGGAAATGGGGAAAAACAGGATG
>NZ_BAIV01000055.1 GCF_000517545.1 Bacteroides reticulotermitis JCM 10512
AAACATTTGGATAATTGTAACTTTGATCAAAGTCAATTCGTAGAAGAAATGAATACAAGTAAATCCACTCTATATAAGAAGTTGAAATCGCTCACCGGTTTGAATACATCGTCTTTCATTCGGAATGTTCGCTTGAAAGCAGCATGTCGGATTATGGAAGAGAAAGGAGTGAGCATTCGCGTATCTGAGCTAGCTTATGCCGTGGGATTCAATGATCCCAAATACTTCAGTTCCTGCTTTAAAAAAGAATTTGGAATGCTCCCAACTGAATATCTTGACAGATTTATACCGGGGGAAGAACAATCTTAATTTCTCGCTAAATAGAACTAACTGTTACTTCGACACTTAGACAGGGCTAGATAAGTAGCTTTGCCTTACATCCTAATGCCAAATACCTAAATGTGTTTGAATCACATCGTTTCTTATTATGTCGAATTATAATTCAAATAAGGTGAATGTCTAAAATTCTACCTTCAGGAATGTATTGTCGAGCTTGATCAGTATGCAATTCTTTATGTTTGCATCGATACTTGAAGAAGAGTCACTTAATTATATTAAAATATTTGTTTAATCTTAAAGTTTATACTAGATGGAAAAACGAAAAATGTTCCATGGAGAACGGATGAGCTATCAATACGGAATATTCCCTATTGTGCTTTCCTTATTCTTATTCCTTTGGATCCCTCTGAAAGGATATGCTGATGAAGTCTCTGCAGTAGAGGATGTGCAACAAAATCCGATATCGGTGGTGGGCACAGTAAAAGATGTGAAGGGCGACCCTGTGATAGGAGCTAATGTTACGGTTGTAGGTACTAAACAGGGTACTATTACCGATTTTGATGGAAATTTCTCTCTCAACGCACCATTAGGCGCAAAAGTAAAAATTAGTTTTATTGGTTACAAAGATCAAGTAGTAACCACCAAAAAAGGTATTAGTCTCAATATAGTATTAGAAGAAGATGCGCAAACGCTGGGAGAAGTGCAGGTTGTAGCTTATGGCGTTCAGAAGAAAGTTTCTATCACGGGCGCGATTTCGTCCATGAAAGGAGACGATTTGCTGAAAACGCCTGTAGGATCTGTTTCCAACATCCTTTCCGGACAAATTACGGGTATTTCTTCTGTACAGTATTCCGGAGAACCGGGCGCTGACGCTGCGGATATCTATGTGCGCGGTATCGCTACTTGGCAGGATGCAAAACCGTTGATTCAGGTGGATGGTGTAGAACGTGACTTCTCGCAGATAGACCCGAATGAGATAGAAAGCGTCACGGTACTCAAAGATGCTTCCGCAACTGCTGTATTTGGGGTGCGCGGTGCCAATGGGGTTATTTTGATTACAACCAAGCGTGGAATAGAGGGAAAGGCTAAAGTCTCTTTTTCTACTTCGGCAGGGGTGAATGTTCGTACTAAAGAATTAGACTTTGCAAATTCTTATCAGTATGCATCCTATTATAATATGATGACGGGAAATGATGGGGGTGTACCTATCTTCTCTGATGAACAGTTAATCGCTTTTCGAGATCACACCAATCCGATTCTTTACCCGGATATTAATTGGATTGATTACTGTATGAACAAGGCAGCTTTCCAGTCACAACACAACATGAATATTTCCGGGGGAACAGATAATATGCGTTATTTCGTTTCTGCCGGTATGTTTACTCAAAATGGTATGTTTAAGCAGTTTAATGCGCAAGATGATTTCAACTTCGATTACAAGCGCTATAACTACCGTGCCAACTTGGACTTTGATATAACCAAAACGACCATGTTGTCCGTGAATATCGGTGGGCGTATTGAAACGAAACGTACTCCTGAATCGGAAGAAGATCAAAATCAGTTGTTCCGAAAACTCTATTGGGCGGTTCCCTTTGCCGGAGCAGGTATTGTGAATGGGCAGCGTGTTGTGTCGAACAACGAGTATCTTCCTTTTACCGGAACAGACGGTTTGGCATCTTACTATGGTAGAGGATTTAGAAATAAGACAACCAATGTACTTAACGTCGACTTAGCTTTAGATCAAAAGCTGGATATGCTTACCAAAGGACTTTCTATCAAGCTAAAAGGAGCGTATAACTCTATTTATTCGAATGTTAAGAGAGCTTCAGGTTCAATGGCATCTTACACCCCAATTATAGATCTAAAGGAGCGGTAACATTTCGTAAAGAAGGGTCAGACGCACAACTGAACTATAGTGACGGTGATTTTGGTAAAGCACGCGACTGGTATATGGAGCTGGCACTGAATTATGCACGCAAATTTGGCGATCATAATGTAACCGGACTTGCTCTTTACAATCAATCGAAGAAATACTATCCCGGAGGTACCTATACGTATATACCGTCAGGCTATGTTGGCTTTGTAGGTAGAGTCACGTATGATTGGAGAACACGATACATGGCTGAATTTAATGTCGGTTACAATGGATCGGAGAATTTCAATCCGGAGAACCGTTACGGATTCTTCCCGGCAGGATCTATCGGATGGGTGCTTAGTGAAGAATCTTTCTTTACTCCTCTAAAGAAGGCCGTGAATTATTTGAAACTTCGTGCTTCCGTAGGGTTAGTTGGTAATGATAAGAGCAGTAACGAACGCTTTTTATACATCCCGGATGCCTATGAATATAAGGGAGATGGCGGCTACTTTTTCGGGCAGAATGTGAATAATAAAAGACCGGGTGCTTATGAAGCAACAAAGTCGAATCCATATGCTAAATGGGAAACAGCAGTCAAGCAGAACTATGGTCTTGATGCTAGCTTTCTGAATGAACGGTTGAGCCTTTCTGTAGATTACTTTATGGAAAAGAGAAAAGACATTTTGACTAAACCTGATTATCTTCCGGGTATCTTAGGTATGACGTTGCCGGTTGTAAATGTCGGAAAAACGGAGAATAAGGGTTTTGAAGTACAATTGAAATGGAATGAGACGCTAGAGAATGATTTTCGTTACTGGGCTAACTTTAACCTGTCTTTTGCCCGGAATAAAATAACCTTTAAGAATGAGGTAGAACAGAATGAAGCGTGGATGTATGAAACCGGTCGGAGAATCGGTGCACGTTCGATGTATCACTTCTGGGGTTTCTATGATGAAACAGCCGATCAGCGTTATTTGGAACAATATGGAATGTCAATTGCCGATCATGGAATTACATTGTCTCCCGGGGATTGCGTCTATGTAGATCTCAACAGAGACGGCAAGTTAGATGGAAATGATGCGACACGAAATATAGGTTATACGGATGTGCCGGAATATACAGCTGGTTTAAATGCCGGTTTTTCTTGGAAAAATTTCGATTTCTCTATGCAGTGGACCGGTGCTTGGAATGTAGACCGTATGTTGAGTGAATTCCGTCGTCCGCTGGGTGATACGAATGAAAAAGGCCTGTTGCTGTATCAGTATGAAAACACATGGCGTTCTTCTGCCGATACTTATTCGGCAAAATTCCCACGGGCTTCCAGCTTGCATGCGAGCAATAACTATGCCGGTTCGGACCTCTATTTGGTGAATGCAAGCTATTTGCGTTTGAAGAATATTGAAATAGGTTATAATATGAACTTCCCTTTCATGAAGCGTTTGAAGTTAAATGATTGCCGTATCTATATGAATGGTTATAATCTACTGACACTAACTGCTTTCCGTTGGGGAGATCCGGAATCTCGCCAGAGTGACCGTCCCAATTATCCTTTGACGCGCGTGTTTAATATTGGTTTAAAACTTGGATTCTAATACATTATAAAAATGAAACATATAACTAAATGGTTTATAGCGACTTTGATAGGGGCAGCAACGCTTTCCGTCTCTTGTGTCGATCCGGTGAAGTTTGGTAATAGCTTTTTGGAAAAAGCACCGGGAACCGGAGATATGACTCAGGATACGATCTTTGGCAAGGCCGATTATGCCCGCGCTTTCTTATGGAATACATATAGCAAACTATACTATGGTTTGGCAACTAACTGGAATGAGGTAGATGGGAAAATGAATACAGGAATGTTTGAAGTCCTTTCTGACTGCTGGCATAGTCATAATAGTTGGGATGGAATCAATCGTAAGTATTATTCCGGTGCTTATAAAGCTAGTGACGAGGATGATGGTAATGATACTCGTTTTGGCTATACGAAAGAAAATTGTTGGCAAGCGATACGGGCTTCTTGGATCTTTATAGAAAACGTTGGCCGTGTTCCCGATATGGACGATGCAGAAAAAGCACGTTTGTCTGCTGAGGCAAAAGTTATTATAGCTTCTCGCTATTTCGACTTGTTTCGCCATCTTGGAGGATTACCGCTAGTAGAAAAGGCTTATGATGTACAGGCAGTGTATGAGTTACCTCGTGGAACAGCCGAAGCAACAGCCAACTATATAGTAGATCTGCTTGATCAGGCAGCTGGCGTTCTTCCTTGGGATTTAGGAACAGACGATGCTAACTGGCAGGGGCGTTTTACGAAAGCGGCAGCTATGGGATTGAAGTGCAAAGTGCTTTTGTTTGCAGCCAGTCCGTTATTTAATGACAATGATGCCTATTGTACCGAACCGCCTCAAGATGCAGTTACTAATCACCAGGTGTGGTATGGTGCATACAATCAAGAGTGGTGGAACCGCTGTTGGCAGGCTTGTCATGACTTCTTTGAAGAATTGCAGAAAAATCAGTTTTACGCGTTGATACAGGCAAATGGTGTTACTTCTAAAGATTATCGGGAGGCATATAACAAAGCCTATTTTACGCGTGAGGTTAATACGGAATTGTTGATTTCTACTCGTATTATCGGAAAGTATAACAGCGATTGGTGGTATTATTGGGGTGAATGGGTAACATTTGGCGGATATACTCCTACGTTGGAATTCATGAAAATGTTTCCCATGGCGGATGGTAAACCATTCACTGACGCATATCTGGCAGATGGCTCTCAGCCTTCTTCACCAATAATGACTTCAATCAGCCTCTGCGCGACCCGCGTTTGTATGAAACAATGTTGGTCAACGGAGCGGCTTATGGAGATCATGCGGCAGAACTGTGGCAGGGTGGCCGGGAAAATATCAGTGATACAGAAAAGGAAACGGGACAGACCGCTACGGGCTTCCGACTTTATAAATTCTTTAAAGAAGGAAAAGGTAGTCTGAATGGTAAATATCTGGAATGGCCTTATCTGCGTTTATCTGAAATTTATTTGATCTATGCCGAGGCATTGTTGAAAGCTAAGAATAATCTACCCGAAGCAATCAAACAGGTAGATGTAGTACGTAAGCGTGTGGGCTTAGGCGGTCTTGAAGAAAGTAATCCGGGTAAGAATCTAACAACTAATGCTGACGCTTTATTGGAAGAGATATTACGTGAACGTGCTTGTGAATTAGGCTTGGAAGATGTTCGCCTATTTGATATGGTACGCTATAAACGTGCGGACTTATTTAAGAAACAACTGCACGGATTGAGAATTTACCGTAATGATGGAGGAGGAAATAAACCTTGGTCCGGCACATCGGGCAATTCCGGTGAGTTTCCCAATAAACCCTCTCAGTTTAAATATGAACCTTTTGCCATTGGCAACAGCTCACGTGCATGGTGGACAAACTTCAGCCCTAAATGGTACCTGTCGGCATTCCCACCTTCAGAAGTGAATAAGAATTATGGATTAACACAAAATCCGGGTTGGAATTAATGGTTGATAGAAACAACGGATAATTTAGAAAGAATAGTATGAAAAAATATAAGATAATAGCCTTAGCAATGCTCGCTTGTATTAGCTTGAATGGCTGGGCACAAGATAACGGAGTAGTCGGTAAAGTTCTCGATAAACGGGGAAATCCGGTAATAGGAGCACTGGTGACTATCGAAAGTGATCCGCTGATACAAACTGCGACTGACGCTAATGGTCGTTTTGAGATAATGGCGGTAAAAGACAATGTCTTAAGAATCCAGACTGGTGATGATGCCATGAAAACCGTAGCCGTTGGCAGCGATAAGATGATGACTATTGTCATGGACTTTTCTGCTGAAAAGGTTAATTACGGATTTGGTTTGAACCAAACCCAAGCAGAGTCTACCGGTGCTGTCTCTACGGTATACGCCGAACAAATTGATACGCGTTCTGCACTTAATATTGGTAATTCATTATATGGTAATGTATTAGGATTGACTACGATGCAGAAAACCGGGAATGTTTGGGAACAAATCCCGTCGATGTATATTCGCGGACAGAAAACCCTAAATGGTAATAATGGGATATTGTTGGTTATAGACGGCTTGGAACGTGATAACAACTGGAACGCATTGAACTACATAACTCCCGAGGAAGTTGAGTCGGTAAGTGTGCTTCGTGATGCGGCGGCAATTGCTCTATATGGCTATAAAGGTATCAATGGAGTTTTAAATATTGTGACTAAACGGGGTAAATATAAAAGCCGTGAAATTAATTTCTCGTACGATCACTCGTTTAATTTCCAAGCCCGTATTCCGGATATGGCAGATGCTTTCACTTATGCCTCTGCTTTGAATGAAGGATTAGCTAACGACGGTAAGGCGGCTCGTTACTCGCCAAATGAACTGAATGCATTTAAGAGTGGTAAGTATCCTTACTTGTATCCGAATGTGAATTGGTTTGACGAGGTGTTTCGGGATCGTGGAGCATCGGACATTGCTACGCTTACATTTAGAGGTGGATCGACCAAGATGCGTTATTTCACGATGATGAACCTGCAAAACAACAGTGGTTTCATCGATCATGTGAATGAAAACGAAGGTTATTCTACGCAGGATAAGTTTTCGAAAGCAAACTTTCGAACAAACCTGGACATTGATTTAAGTCCGAAAACTCGCATGCAGGCTAATATTATGGGGGTGTTGAATGAGTTTAGTCGTCCTTCTTTAGGCGGCGATAACCTGATTGGTAAGCTGTACTCGCTTCCTGCTGCCGCTTTTCCTGTGCAAACGGAAGACGGGCTCTGGGGCGGAAATGAAACTTGGGGTGCGAATTGGAATCCGGCGGCTCTGACACGTGGACGCGGCTATTCCAAAGGACACACTCGTGCTTTGTATGCTGATATGTCCTTGCGTCAGGATCTTTCTTCCATTACTAAAGGCTTGGGGGCTTCTGTGCGTATCGGATACGATAACATTGCTTCTTACTGGGAAAATTATACTGTGAGCTATAAATATGGAATGAAATCCGCAACTTCTTGGAAAGATGGAGAACCCTTTGAGTTTAAAAATTTCACAGGAGGAGAAGTGAGTAAAGTCACTGGTGATAATGCGAAATTAGACTGGCAGCACCGTTCGTTTAATTTTCAGGCGAATGTAGATTGGAAACGTCAATTCGGAGCACATGACATCTACTCCATGTTGCTTTATACCTATAAATATGATAACAAGAACGGAACCAATACTACATTTTTCCACCAGAGTGCCGGCTGGTATACACATTACGGCCTTAAGAATCGCTATATGGCGGACTTTACATTGATGGCTTCTGCATCCAATGTTTTAGATCCCGGGCATCGTTGGACTATCTCTCCTACCGTCGGGCTAGCTTGGGTCATTTCCAATGAAGGGTTTATGAAGAATCAGCAGGTAATTGACTTTATGAAGCTACGAGCTTCTTTTGGTCTGTTGAACACCGATAATATTCCTTCAAACGGATATTGGAATACAACGGTAGGTGGTGGATCTAATTATCCGATAAAGGAAAACTTTTCAGGTGATGGTGGTTGGGCAGAAGGTCGTTTGGCTTCGATAAATGGTACCACGGAGAAGGCTTATAAATACAATGGCGGATTGGATGTTTCTTTGCTCAAAGGATTAACGTTATCCGTAGACGGATTTTATGAAAGACGCTCTGATATTTGGGTAAGTGCTGCCGGACGCAATTCATCAGTGTTAGGAATTTCCAGCCCCTATGTTAATGGTGGTATTGTAGACAGCTGGGGTACGGAGATAGGACTTGACTATACTAAAAGTCTTGGAAACGTAAAGATTATGGCGGGAGGTACATTTACCTACAACCGTAATAAAATAGTTGAAATGATGGAGGAACCAAAGGCATATGACTATTTGCGTAGCACAGGGAAGTCAGTAGGACAGATCTTTGGTTTGCAGGCAATCGGTTATTTTGTTGATGATGCCGATATTGCCAACAGCATACCGCAACAGTTTGGGCCGGTAAAACCTGGGGATATTAAATATAAGGATGTAAACGGCGATAATGTGGTCAACGAGAATGACTTTGTCGCTATGGGATATAATGCTAGTTGTCCGGAAATCTATTACTCATTTAATCTTGGTTTTGAATGGAAAGGAATAGGGCTTAATGCACAATTCCAGGGAGTAGGTAATTATACAGCTTTTCTTTCATCCAATTTATATATGCCGTTAGTAGACAATACAACGATATCGCAGTATGCGTATAACAATCGCTGGACACCTGCTACGCCTAATGCACGCTTCCCACGTTTGACAACAGAAGAAATGGATAATAACCAGAAGACTAGCTCTGTTTGGTTGGCTGATCGTTCTTTCCTGAAAATGCGTAATTGTGAGGTATATTACAAGCTGCCTTCTACTTTCTTGAGCAAAATTCATATGAAGCATGCTAAAGTTTATGTACGAGGTGTCGACCTGCTTTGCTTCGACAGCATTGATCTTACAGATCCGGAAGCTATGGGAAGTGTATCTCCTGCTACCCGTTCAGTTCATGTCGGTCTGTCAGTAGGTTTCTAGAGTTTACTTCGTTTTAATTATAAAATAAGAAAGATATGAAATTGAAAAATATATGCTTGGGTATCGTTTGTATAGCAGCTTTGTCGTCCTGTAACGACAAGATGAACTATCATGAATACACCACTTATGATAAAGAATATGTCTTCTCCGATTTTGGTCGTACCGCGGGATTCGTGAATAATATTTATTCTTATCTGGATGAGGACTTACCATCATTGGTTTCATTTGCTTCTGCCTGTGATGAAGCGGAGATGGCGGTCAACTATTCGGTTATACTGGACTTTACCAACGGAAACTGGTCGGCATTGAATCCGAAATCCCTGTGGGGGTATTATTCCGGTATTCGTGCTGCCAACTACTTCCTGAAAGAGGCTCAGGACCTGGATTTCTATGATTTGCGCTTTGCACAGGATTACGAATCGCAAATGGCACGTTTTAACCGCTATCAGTATGAGGTTCGCTTGTTACGTGCCTATTACTACTTCGTGTTAGTCCGTGCTTATGGCGATGTACCTTTTACGACTGAAGTATTGACAGAGGCTGAGGCGAATTCTATTTCGCGTACGTCGGCTGCTACCATTCTTGATTTTATTGCGAATGAATGTGAGATGGTCGCTCCGGAACTACCTATTACCTATACAGGTATACCGGATGCTTCGGGAGGTGATAACCCTGAAACAGGACGTGTAAATAGAGGAACCGCATTGGCCTTGAAGGCTCGTACTTTATTATACAAAGCTAGTAAGCTATTTAACGAGAGTAATCGTTTAGAATGGTGGAGGGAAGCTGCGTTAGCTAATAAAGAAGTGATCGACTATTGCAAAAGCAATAGCATTACTTTTGGAAAGTACACTGATTTGTGGGGTGCGAATAACTACAAAGCCTCTGAGGTGATATTTGCCCGTCGGGTAGGTGATACGAATGGTCCCGAGGTAAATAACTTCCCAATTGGCATGGAGAATGCTCGGTCCGGAAATTGTCCGACTCAAACATTAGTGGATGCTTATGAGATGATAGATGGCAGTACCCCAAATGCGAATGATCTATACGGGAAGAGATCCGCGATTGAAAATGACTATTGCTGTGAATGGAGATAAATGGCCGGATACCAATCCGAATCCGCTGGAAACCTATATTGGGGGACGAAACGGGCTGCCAATTTCTTATGCTACTCCAACCGGATACTACTTGAAAAAATACCTGGATGGTTCTACTGATATTAGTGCTACTGGAAGTACGGGAGGAAAACGTCACAGTTGGATTACATTCCGCTTAGGAGAATTCTACTTGAATTATGCCGAAGCAGTGTTCAAATACTTGGGAACTGCGGATGCAACAGATACAGACTTCAGAATCTCAGCTCGTGAAGCTGTAAACACGGTGCGTAATCGTACGGATGTAAAGATGCCGGGACTCCCGGAAGGAATGAGTAATGTAGACTTCTGGACACGTTACAAACGTGAACGTATGGTTGAATTGGCATTTGAAAATCATCGATTCTGGGATATTCGTCGTTGGAAAGAAGGCGGAATAAATAGCATTGATCGAATGGAAATAACAAAGAAAACCAATGGATCATTTGCTTATAAGCGTTCGACTAAAGCGTTGGTTTGGGAGGATAAAATGTACCTCTTCCCAATTCCGGATGTAGAGAGACGTAAAAACAAGAATTTAACTCAAAATGAGGGTTGGCAAGAATAAGCTAATCAAAACTAATTAAGGAGGTAAATATATGAAATTAAATTTTAAATATATAGTTGCAGCATGTGCTTTGGCTTGTTTGAGCAGCTGTGATAATAAATTCGAAACATTTGAAGTCATTGATACGGTGGCACCGGCTGATTTCGACGTTTCAACAGTACGGTCTGAAGCGCTACCGGGTCAGATTCAGCTAACTTGGGATGCACCTGAGGGTGATTTTGCTTATATGCAAATTAGGTATTATGACCCGTTGCAGAAAAAGGATATGTATAAGCTGGTTTCTAAGGGAACAACTGAAATGTTGATAGAGAATACGCGTGCCCGCTTTGGAGCATATACTTTTTATATGCAAACATTCAACGCCGCTCATCAAGGTGGGCAAGTGAAAGAGGTGAACGCGACTTCCGGTCCGGCTGAAATGACCTATACCGAGAAGGGAAGAACGAAAGTCAACTTGGTAGCTAGTCAATTAAGTACGAATGCACAAGAACCCACCGAGGGACCGATTGCGAACTTACTTGATGGCAAGTCGAATACCTTCTTTCATACGCGGTGGAGTAGTCCGCAAGTGCCACTACCACACTATATTCAAATAAACTTTAACGAAGAGCATGAGAATTTTGCGGTCTACTATCAGAACCGTACAGACAATACATGGACTACTAGCGGTCGTCCGACCGTAGTGGAGCTGCAAATCAGTACTGATGCTCAAAATTGGGAAACCGTAGAGGCGCTTTCAGGCTTGCCAACGGCCCATAGTACTACATATACTACAGATTTTATAATGTCTGGAAAGAAATATAAGCACTTCCGCTTCTTGGTGACAGGCACAAGTGGGAGTACATCTTATTTCAACATAGCGGAGTTTATGTTTTATGATGTAAGTGTCGAGATCTATGATCCGGAAACAGTTCCATTGGATTAACCGTATAAACAGAAATAAGTATGAAAATGAATATAAAATGGTTGGCAACCCTTTGCTTAACTGCTGTTATGACCGGCTTTTATAGCTGTGATAACGATGACAATAGAAGCTATAGCGGAAGCTTGGATTTAAATCTATTGAGTTTGACTCAAGCACGTGATGTTTGGACAGGCAGCGAATGCAATGTGAGTACTGCGCTTATGAAAAACGAGGTAAAGGCGAAGAACTTCTCTTATAAGTTGAGCGTCTCTCTTTATCAGAATCGAAAAGCGGCTCAGGATGCTGTTGTAGATATAGTGATAGATAAAGATTCTCTAAACAAAGCAATTGCCAAGGCTAACGGAGGTGGTGTTTATGCCAAGTATGCCGGTGTTGAAATATTGCCGGAGGATTTGTACTTCTTGTCGTCAAACAAAATGACGCTGCATGCAGGTTCTGTAAAATCTGAAGATATATCCGTATTAGTGTATGCTGAGAATCTGATTTCTTTGGTACAGCAGAAAGAAAAAGATATGACTTTTGTCTTACCTCTAAAAATTACAGAGTCTTCTTCATACGGCATTAATGGAAAAGTGAATGCGTTGATGCTGTTTTTCAATGTAACCTATGTAAAGCCAATCGTACACGAAGGACCGGAATTTGAACCGGATAATTCTGAAGTACCGACAACTTTAGATGGTTTGAAGCTAGCTTTTAGTGAGGAGTTTAGGAAAAATGGAGAACCGGACTGGGATGTCTGGCGCTGAGGATGGGTTTCAACGTAACCAGGAACTTCAGTGGTATCAAAAAGGCAATGTCATGGTTAAAGATGATTTGTTGGTTATTGAAGGAAAAGAAGAACGTGTGAAGAATCCGAACTATGAAGCTGGCAGCAGTGATTGGAAGAAAAATCGTGAATATGCAGAGTATACGTCAAGTTGCCTCATCACCAAAGAGTATCGGTTTAGAAAAGGACGTTTGCTAGTCAGAGCTAAAATTCCGACAGCAATGGGAGCATGGCCGGCTATTTGGACTACCGGTGGAAGCAATGATAGCTGGTGCTGGGAATGGCCGTTAGGCGGTGAAATCGATTTGCTGGAGTATTATTTGGTTGGTGGTAAGCCTAGTCTTCATGCGAATGCATGTTGGGGATCGAATACCAGATGGAGTGGTAAATGGAAATCGTATAATCGACCTTTATCCGAGTTTGTAGCTAAAGATAAACTGTGGGAAGAAAAATACCACATCTGGCGTATGGATTGGGATGATGATTATATTCGTCTTTATCTTGACGATGAATTGTTGAATGAAATAGATCTTAAAAATACAACAAACGGAACCGGTGGGCTTGATGATTGGTGGAGAGGCTCTTATCGTAATCCTTTTACAGATGCAGGTAATAGCGGTGAAAAGTTTGGGCAATGTATCTGGTTGAATCTTGCTCTTGGGTCTAATGGAGGTACTCCGGATCTGTCCTCATTCCCTTTAAAGTATTACGTTGACTATGTTCGTGTTTATCAGTAAAATAGTATAAGGTAAAAGGAGAAAAAGATGAATTGTATCAGGGGAGTTATAGCATTGCTGATATGGTCTTTCCCTTTTCATTTCGATGTTAAGGCTCAAGATTGGAAGCTCGTT
>NZ_BAIV01000054.1 GCF_000517545.1 Bacteroides reticulotermitis JCM 10512
AAGCACTTGGACGATCCTGATTTTGACCAATCCCAGCTCCTAAAAGAAATGCATACTACAAAATCGACATTCTCTCGCAAATTGAAGTCCCTGACAGGATTGTCTTACATCTCGTTTATCCGTAATATCCGCATGAAAGCGGCTTGCCATATTATGGAGGAAAAGAAATGTGTACGTATTTCAGAGCTAGCCTATTCAGTGGGCTACAATGATCCTAAATATTTTAGTTCCTGCTTTAAAAAAGAATTTGGAATGGTTCCCACCGAATATATAGAACATTTCGCACAGGGAATAATAGTCGAAGAAGAAGAACCAATAGAAAATAATTAATATAAGTAGATATACGAACGTGGGCATGTTTAAAATTGGTGCACTTATGTAGAATTTTGCTCCATGCACCATTATTCACCCTATTTGACACTTTTGCACACCCCCTGCCACTATGAATGTCCATAGATTTACGATGTGGTTCTAGAACTAAGCAGATGATTCTTTTACCATATCTGCATCAAATTATTTTCTAATCTTAAAATTCATGCGATGAAAAAACAAAAGATTTTCTCGAAGGTAGGACTGAGTAGGGTGCTATTTACCTTCATAATCAGTATGGTTCTGATGATGAATGCCTCGTACATGAGCGCTCAAAGTTCTAAAGTTACGGTTACCGGTGTAGTAGAAGACGCAAGGGGGGATGTGATCGGTGCCAGTGTACTTGAGAAAGGGGTGCCTTCCAATGGGGTTATAACCGATCTTGACGGTAACTTTTCTTTAGAAGTGAATCCGAATGCTACACTAGTAGTGAGTTTTGTCGGTTACAAAACAGAAGAAATTCCTTTGAAAGGGAAAAGGTCTGTGAAAGTAGTACTACAAGAAGATAGCGAACTACTAGAAGAGGTAGTGGTTGTTGGCTATGGCACAATGCGTAAGAAGGATTTGACGGGGTCGGTTGTACAAATTAATCCCAGCAAAATTGCGGATCAGAATCCGGCATCTGTTCAGGATATTCTTCGTGGAACTCCCGGTTTGCAGATTGGTTACGACTCATCAGCTAAAGGTAGTGATGCCTCTATTTTATTACGTGGCCAGAACTCATTGGGTACAAGTGCCAGCCTCTTATTGTGCTCGACGGAATGGCATTTAATGGAGAACTTTCGGAAATCAATCCGGATGATATCGGTCAGATCGATATTTTAAAGGATGCTTCTTCGGCAGCAGTTTATGGAGCTAAGGCGGCGGCAGGAGTTATCATAATTACTACGAAAAAGGGTAAGAAAGGTAAACCAGTTATTAATATAGGTGCAAATTGGGCTATCAACTCCAAGTCTAACTATCGTGATTATTTTAGCGCAAGCGACTATATGCGTTATCGCGAGGATTGGTATATGATGAACTACACTTATGGACAGGGAGCTGATGGGCTTTATGGCTATTATAATGCAATAGACTCTAAAAAAGGTGGATTGGCTTATCCTTCAGGTTACTTCAACAACCCCAGCAATCTTAGTGATAGTGAAAAGGATGCATGGGCGAGTTCAACCGGTAAGAGTGGTTTCGGTCCTTCGGAAGGAGAATCTCATCTGAGTTTGTACGCTCGTCGTTTAGAGTTGAATAATGCCCAGCTTGTATATGACAATTTCTTGGCTGGAAAAACGTATGATTGGAATGATGCGACTTTCCGTACGGGGCTTAATCAAGACTATAATGCAAGCATTGCAGGTGCAACCGATCACGTCAATTATTATTTATCTTTTGGTTACGTGGACAATGAAGGGGCAGTGCAAGGAAATGATTACCATGCTTTTCGGTCTAATCTTAAGTTAAGCGCCAAGATTACCGATTGGTTTGAAGTGGGAGCTAATGTTAATTTCCAAGATCGTTCTGATGGTGATATTCAAGTATCGCTTGGCAGTAATTACTGGGACAACAATATGCTCCGTAATTCGCCTTATGCTCCGATGTATACCGAAGATGGCGGTTATCAGCAGTACCCGATGACCGGAACCGCAACTAATGGTGGTTATAACTATTACTTTGATCGTCAATATTATGATCTTGAAAAAGGGTATACTGTATTGAACACAATCTTTAATGCCAAGATCACGCTACCTCTTGGTATCTCATACCAATTTAATGTTGCTCCACGCTACCAATGGTTCTACGATCGTTATTTTATGTCCGCAGCTCTTCCTGATGCTTCGGCAGCAAGCCGTGGTGTTAACCGCAGTCACGCTAAAAACTTCGATTGGAACTTGAATAATACGATTGTCTGGGATCGTACATTCGATGACATTCACCACTTCACGGTAACTTTAGTTCAGGAAGCAGAAGAACATCGTAGCTGGAGTGATAACATCTATGCTCGCAATCTTGATCCGACTGATGCTCTCGGATTTCATTATACGTCAAGTGGAAACAAGGAGCAAAGCTCATTCTCAACCTATGACAGTCACTATACTGCCGCTTCCTATCTAGGCCGTTTATTTTACAGCTATAATGACCGTTATATGTTTACCGGCACTTTCCGCCGCGACGGTTATTCTGGTTTTGGCACTAACAATCCCTGGGGAAACTTCGGTTCAATTGGAGTTGGTTGGACACTTTCTAACGAAGAATTCATGGGAAGCACTCGTAATTGGCTAGATCTGGCAAAGTTGCGTTTATCATGGGGTACCAATGGTAACCGTGAGTTCGGCGATGTCTACAAAACTCTTGCGAACCTTAGTTTAGGTAGTTCAATGGTTTATTATAACAATGGAGCTTCAACAGTAGTTAATTCTTTGTATATGGATCGTTTAGCAGCTCCTAACCTTGAATGGGAAAAGACTAAGGCTTATAATATCGGTTTGGATTTTGCCATATTGGATTACCGCCTGACTGGTAGTATTGACTATTACTTTAAAAAGACAACAGACATGATTATGTCTCAGCGACTGCCGATTTTTACAGGATTTAGTACTATAACAGCTAATCTTGGTGAAGTCCAAAATCAAGGCTTTGAAATTTCCTTATCTTCAACTAATATTAAACAGAAAGATTTCATATGGAATACTTCTCTCGGTTTCTCGTTGAATAAGAATCGCATTAATCATATCTACTATGATTACGATGAGGATGGCAAAGAAAAGGACGATACTTCCAATGGCTGGTATATAGGCAAGCCCATTGGCGAAATTTGGTATTATGAAACGAATGGTATTTGGCAGAATACGCCATCGGATATAGCGGAAGCAGCTCTTGTTGGGCAGAAACCGGGTGATGTTAAGGTTAAGAATCTCTATACGGAAGATGATAAGGTACTTGAAGATGGTACTAGGGTTCCCGTTTACAATGATAAAGATAAAACTTATCAAGGTACGACTTCTCCCCCTATTTATTGGAATATACGCAATGATTTCACATTCTGGAAAGATCTTACTTTCTCTTTTTCACTTTATTCGTATATGGGTCATAAGAGTCTTGCTGGATATTGGTTGAATCAGGATAATGGCGGTTCACAAATCACGAATGCATGTAATGTTCCGGAAAAGAAATATTGGACACCGGATAATCCCACCAATGAGTATGCACGTTTGAATGCTGTTGGCCCTAATACCGGTTTGGCCGGCGGGGTGAGCAAACTCTACAATCGCAATTTCGTCCGTCTTGATAATATTACAGTAGGCTACACCTTACCTCAAAAGTGGACCCGCAAGTATCAAGTAGACAAGGTTCGTGTAACAGCAAGCTGCAATAATGTATGCACTTTCTCAAGTTGGGAATATGGAGATCCTGAAACGGGTGGACTTGCAACTCGTAGTTTTAACTTGGGTCTGAATATCACACTCTAAGCACTGAGATTCAAAATGATCAATAATATAAAGAAACTCAAAATGAAAAACAATATAAAGAAATTATCCAAAAGATGCATAGCCGTTGCTTCATTAGCCATACTGGCAAATTGCACAGACAGTTTTCTTAAACAAGACCCTCTGTCTTTCTATGAACCGACATCTACGTATGTCACCGAAGCAGGTTTACAATCAGCCCTTGCCATGTGTGATTTGCACTATAAGACCATGCTTATGGATGGGAATGGCAACGTGCTTCCTATTGCCTCGCTTTACTTTATGACCGATATAGGCCTTTATGCGAAAACTGATGCCGGTGGTGGCATCATGGACGACTTTGCCAACAAAATCACTCCTACGTCAGGCATGGCGGGCGGCGGTGACTCCAATTCGATGAGCCGTTTTTGGGATCAGGCATGGACGGGCATTAAGTATGCGAATACAGTTCTTTCTTATGTAGACAAAGTTAAATGGCTTGACGATGCTACCCGTGATGCATACAAAGGTCGCGCATACTTCCATCGTGCTTACAAATATTATCATCAAGTACTTTTGTTTGGCGATATCCCCTTGGTCACAAAGATAATTGAAGTACCCAAGCAAAATTATAAATCAACAAGTAAAGAGGCTATCTTTAAGATGTTGATTCATGACTTGGAATTTGCAATTGAGCATGTGCCTGCTCAGAAAGATATGCCTTATTTTGGTGCCGTGAATCAAGAAGCTTGTATGCAGCTTTTAATTAAATGCTACTTAGTCAACGGTGACTTCAAGAAAGCTGAGGATATGGCGACTGACTTGATTCAAAATCATGGACTTGCTCTTATGACTCAATCATTTGGTACGAATGTTCCTTCGGGCAACCCCGATACTTGGCCCGTCGAACGTAATGTGCTTTGGGATTTACATCGAGGTGATAATGTTGCCGCAGCTTCTAATAAGGAAACAATCCTTCCCATTTTGAACTATAATGATCAAAACTTTACGCAGTATTTGACAATGCGCGCCCTGGGTGTTCATTGGTCTAATGGCGATATTATGGATCCTACCGATATAGGATATCCCACTTACAATTGGGCTCGTAGTGCAAATGAATATAATAAAGAACTTGACTGGTTGCGCGTGCTTGGACGCGGTATTGGATGTTTCCGTACATCTCATCACTACAACAAGACCATTTGGTCTTACAATGGGGAAGTTGATACGCAAGATTTACGTCACAACCGCACCGTAGGTAATTGGGTAGAGATGGAGGATATTAAATACAACCGTCCTAACTCTAAGTATCGTGGACAGCATATGCAACTTTATGCTACTGAGGATTATAAAGATGAAAATGGTAAAGTATTAGTCTCTAAAGGCACCCTTTTGTGTAAAGATACGATTCGCAGCTGGTATCCCATACCTTTGTATAAAATGTATATTCTCGATGTAAGTTCTGAAGAGAATAAGAATGCCAACCAATTCAATGGAGCGACTAAAGGTTCTTATTGCTCTAATGGCAACATGTACCTCTTCCGACTTGCTGAGACTTATTTACTTCGTGCTGAGGCTAAGTTCTATCAGGATAATTCAACAGGTGCAGCTCAGGATGTGAATGCAGTTCGCAGTCGCGCCAACGCCAAAAAGATGTTCACTACTGTTACAATCGGTGATATATGTGATGAGCGTGCCCGAGAACTTTATATGGAAGAATGGCGTCAACCCGAACTGACTCGTATCTCATGGTGTCTTGCTAAAAGTAATCAGCCTGATGAGTGGGGTAATATCTATGACATTAAAACTTGGGATAAGCAAAGCGGTACAGACCTCAATGGCGGTAGTTATTGGTTTAAGCGTTGCACTCGCTATAGTATTTTCAATCACGGTACAATCCTTTCCAAAGTTAATTTGAACTATCAGGTTGACAAACACAATCTCTTTTGGCCTGTCCCCAACTCTGCTATTACCGCTAATATCGGTGCCAAGCTTCGCCAAAATTACGGTTATGATGGTTACGATGATTCGACTGTAATGTGGACTAATTGGGAAGAAGCTGTAGCTGACGAAGATAAGGTCCAATAGAAATATATATTAGTTTTCAATAGGTTATTATTTTAGATGAAGGCGGAGTAGACTTTTCCTCGTGAAAGTTTACCCCGCCATTCTATTGTATTATAAAGATATGAGTCAATTGCTACTCTTCAACGGATTTGTGTAACTGACATTAAGAAGATCTATCGCTCTCGTTTATATCTCCCCATGTCGAATTATACATTAAAAAGGTAGAATATCTATAATTCGACCTTGAAAAACCCATTTTAGACATTGCTTCGCGTTCACTCATGTAGATTTGCACCATTAATATAACAGAAGACCACGCTTAAATCTAAAGACTTTCTAATATGATGAAAAAAAACAAAACTGCAGGTCCTTTTATATATACGCAAAGGCTTTGTAGCATCCTCCTTATAGCATGATACTATAAGGCGTTCTATTTGATAACATTCATTTACTAATCTATAAATATTTTCACTATGAGGAAACACATTATTTATTTTCTAGTGCTTGCACTTCCATTTATATTGGGAGGTTGCAAGGGGGATAACGATAGCAACTCCAATGCTACGAACTATGATCCCAATAAACCTGTAACAGTGGACGCTTTATGCCGGAGAATGGGAAGTTACGTGAAAAGGTCATTGTCAAAGGCTCTAACTTCGGCAATGATAAGTCAAAAGTAAAAGTTTATTTTGTGGACGGAGCTTCCGAACGTCTAGCGACTATTATCAATCTTGACAATCAAACGATTTATTGTTTGGCACCTCGTCAACTTCCTGGAGAAAATCGAATTAAGGTCGTAGTAGATGACAAAGAGGTCATAACCGATGAAGTTTTTGAGTATGAACAAGCACAAAATGTTTCTACTATTGCCGGAACTCAGAATGTGCGGAAATCTGAAGATGGAACATTAGCTGAGGCTTCCTTTGAGTATACTTGGGGTATTGGCGCTGTAGGAAACAATACCGTGCTTGTTTTCCAAAGAGATAATCCGCGAGTTCGTCTTGTTTCTGTAAACGATAATAAAGTAGCAACAATTCACCCAGGATTTAAAGCTGGTAAACCTGCTGTGACTAAGGACCGCCAAAAGGTATATGCCATTGGATGGGAAGGAGGCCATACTATATATATGTATACCAAAGGAACTGGTTGGGCTCCTACTCGTATCGGACAACTTGGTGCGCAATACGCTGGTAGAGTGCTTAGTGCAGCATTAGATGCATCAGAAGAATGGCTTTACTTTGTGGATGCCAACAAAAAATTCGCTCGTTTCAATGTGACTACTCAGGAGATTGAAGATATTGCTACATTAGATATCTCAGGGAGTCTACACAGCAATGGAGTTTACATTGTGTACCACCCTATTTATGACTGTTTCTTTATGTCGAATCAATTGACTTATTCAGTTTATAGGCTTGAAAAAGACGGTAAATGCCAAGTCTTTGCCGGGTCCTCCACTCAGGCGAGAGTTCAGGATGGTTATAGAGAAGACGCTTATTTTGCACAGCCCAACGGAATGGCCATAGACGAAGATGGCAATTTCTTCATTGTAGAAGGCTTTAAAGCATATGTATTACGAAAAATAAGTGTCGAAGACGGTTACGTTTCTACGGTTGCTGGAATGGTTGATGTAGCCAGCCAGATAGATGGCACTCCACTGGAAGCTACATTCAATTACCCTTATGACATCTGTTACGACGGCGAAGGTGGCTTCTGGATAGCCGAAGGTTGGGGACAGGCTGTTAGAAAATATGCAGTAGAATAATCACTAAGAAAAACATAATTATGAAACGGAGTATTCTAATACTATTTGGGATGTTTATGTCAATTGGCATGTTTGCACAAGAGAAAATTGACGTTGCAGGTCTCATTTTTGATGAACAGGGAACGGAGCTGATCGGCGTTTCCGTTCAAGTGAAAGGAAGTCAAGGTTTGGGAGTCGTTACAGATATTGATGGTCGGTTTAAATTGACCGGTATTCCTACCGGAAGTAGACTTGTATTCTCATACATAGCTATATGCCACAGGAAGTAAGATACACATCGACTAAACTTAAAGAGAGAATCACCTTGAAAGAGCAGGTTAACGAGTTTGATGAAGTCGTGATAACGGGGCGTACAACTCAGCGTAAAATCTCGGTAGTAGGCGCAATTACCAATGTAGATCCGGCCGGAATCCAAGCGCCCGCTGTATCTGTGAGTAATATGCTAGGAGGACGCGTACCCGGTATTATTGCTGTAACACGAAGTGGTGAACCAGGTAACAACTTTTCAGAATTCTGGATTCGTGGTATTAGTACATTTGGTGCGAGCCAAAGTGCATTAGTCTTGATAGATGGAATTGAAGGAAACATTAACGACTTAGATCCTGCAGACATCGAAAGCTTTAGCATATTGAAAGATGCTTCGGCTACTGCTGTCTATGGGACTCGGGGTGCGAACGGTGTAGTAGTGGTTACAACCAAACGAGGGAAAGCTGGCAAATTACATGTTAATTTTAAGACGAATGCCACTTACTCTTATTCTCCACGCATGCCTGAGTATGCAGATGGATACGATTATGCAAAATTAGCCAACGAAGCTCGCTCGGCTCGTGGAGATGATCCCATTTATACAGATACTGAATTAGAACTGTTTAGAACCGGACTTGACCCAGACTTATATCCGAATGTAAATTGGCGTGATGTTATTCTGAAAGATCATGTGTGGAACAACCAGCACCATCTGAGTGTTTCAGGTGGCGGACAAAACGCCCGTTATTACATGAGCTTGGGCATTCTCAACTCTGAGGCCCTTTTCAAACAAGATAAATCTGCTTCCAAACATAATGTAAATGTAGACTATCATAAGTATAATTTCCGTGCTAACATTGATGCTAATCTGACGAAGACGACTATGTTGAGTATGAATCTGGAAGCGGTTGTTAAGACGCAAAATGCTCCCGGAACAGGTTCAAGCAATAAGGTTTTATGGGAATCACAAGCGAATCTACCTCCAGTAGTCGTTCCCGTACGTTACTCCAACGGACAGTTACCAGCATATGGAAGCACAGCTACTGATAAATCGCCATATGTGCGTCTGAACTATTTGGGCTATACAACTACCGAGACATATTCGTCAAAAGTTAACGTAGGATTAAATCAGGATTTGAGTCTGATAACAAAAGGATTATCTATTCGTGGATTATTTTCCTTTAAAATAAACGGCCAACATATAGTCGATAGACATATGAATCCAGAACAATACTATGCCGATCCTAAAGACGGACGAAATCTAGATGGAAGTCTAAAAACCAAGCGTACGGTGGATAAAGAGGATATGACAGCTTCACAATTTTCTAAATCGGATCGGGAGTTGTATTTTGAGGCGGCAGCCGATTATAGCCGCGTGTTTAATACAGACCATCGCGTGAGTGGTTTGGTGCATTTCTATCGTCAGGAACTAAAAGACGTAAATTGGGGGAATGGAGTATTGGTGAGTATACCTAAACGTTATCAAGCCGTTTCTTCCCGCCTCACATACTCATATAAGGATACTTATTTTGTAGAAGGAAACCTAGGATATACCGGTTCAGAGAATTTCAATAAGGAGCGTCGCTACGGTTGGTTCCCCTCTGTTTCTGGTGGTTGGGTGCCGACGCAGTACGAATGGTACCGGAATGCGTTACCTTTCAATAACTTCTTGAAGTTCCGTGCTTCATGGGGAAAGGTTGGGAATGACCGCCTGAAAGATGGTAACAACAACGATATTCGCTTCCCCTATTTGACTACGGTAGGCAATACTGGTAGTACTTGGGGGCCCGGACTTGCAGAAAGCCAAATTGGTTCACTATACTTGCAATGGGAAACTAGTACGAAAACCAATTTTGGTATTGATGCCCGTTTCTTTAATGACAAAGTGGATTTAACAGTCGATTTATTCCGCACCAATACGGATGATATTTTCCAGAAACGTGCTAACATCCCTGATGAAAGTGGTTTAAGCAACGTGCTTCCTTATGTTAATATTGGCGCTATGAAATCGTGGGGTATAGATGGAACATTAGCCTATACCCATACTTTCAGCAAAGATATGTCTCTCACTGTACGTGGTAACTTTACGCATGCTGAGAATGAAGTACGTTATTGGGAACAAAGTGGTGTGAACTACCCATATCAGGCATATGCAGGCGTCCCCTATGGTGTTCAGAGAGGATTAATAGCTTTGGGCTTGTTTGCTGATGAAGATGACATCAAGAGTAGTCCCAAACAAACTTTTATGGATAATGTGATGCCGGGTGATATCAAATATAGAGATGTCAATGGAGATGGAAAAATCGATAATGACGATAAAGTGCCTTTGAGTTATTCAAATGTTCCACGTATTCAGTACGGTTTTGCTTTGGACTGGAATTACAAAGCATTCCGCGTTAGCGTACTGTTTGAAGGAGTTAGTAGAGTTCAATACTTCCAAGGTGGAATAGGCTTTTACCCATTTGCTAGTGAGTCAAGAGGTAATTTATTGTCAATGGTTGTTGATCAGAAAAATCGTTGGACATCGGCTTCTTATTCTGGAGATCCATCGACCGAGAATCCCAACGCCAAATTTCCACGACTGACTTATGGTGAAAATAAAAACAACAATCAGGAATCTACATTCTGGTTGGCCAACGGACGCTATCTGCGCTTAAAAAATGTAGATGTTTCCTATCGGTTCACTAATAACTGGCTGAAAAATCGTGTAGGAGTAGAGGGAGCCACTATTAGTCTCATAGGTGAAAACCTACATGTGTGGGATAAAGTGAAGCTTTTTGACCCTACACAAGCTTCTAACAATGGAGCAGCATATCCATTGCAGCGTATGTACACGATACAGTTAAATCTAACCTTCTAAAAAGACAATAGTATGAAAAAGATAAATAAACTCATGAAATTATGGTTACTGACATGTGTCAGTACGTTGGTTATCGGCTTCCAGTCGTGTGGGGATTATTTGGATGTTGATGATTACATCGATCAGATGACTTCGCTAGATTCCGTTTTTTCCCGTAAGAGTCTGCTGGAACAATACATCAATGGAGCCGCACAATACCTACCCAATGAGGGTAATCTTTGGACAGACTCACCCACCCCTTTCCAAGGGGCATCAGACGAAAACTTTACTTCATGGAATGATAATCGTCATGCAGCTATTAAATTCTTGCTTGATGAGATAACTCCCTATTCAACTTACTATAATAACTATCCAAGATATTATCAAGGAATTCGCATGGCATTGACATCTCTGCAAAGAATGCACGAAGTGCCTGATGTGACAGACATCGAACGTCGTGAATTAATGGGGCGCTGCTATTTCCTAGTGGGTTATTATTACTATCAACTATTGCTTCAGTACGGACCTATACCCATTGTCCCTGAAATACCGTTTGATGTAGAAACCCCGGTCGAAGCAATGTCTTTGGAACGAGGTACCTACGATGAATGTATTGCTGAAATTAAAAAGTATATGTTGCTTGCAGCCCAATATTTGCCTTTAGAGTCTGAAAGTTCAATAACTGCTACTATACCTACCCGTTGGGCAGCCATTGCTACGCTGTCGAGAATTACGTTGTATGCTGCCAGCCCTTGGTATAATGGCAATGGATTCTATTCTGACTGGGTGCGAAAAAGCGATGGAGCTCATTTCATTCCACAGGAGAAAGATAACGAAAAATGGGGAGTGGCCGCTGCCTATGCCAAGTATATTATTGATTCGAATAAATACAATTTGTATTGGACACCTAAAAAACCAGATAGCCGAGCCTTGCCTGGAGGCGTAACTTCTGATCCAAATTATTACGAACATTATCCTGAAGGGGCTGCAGGCATCGATCATTACCGGTCATTAACTTATCCGTTCAATGGAGAACTTCCCGTCATGATTAATCCTGAGTTCATCTATGCTTGTGCACCGAGAACAACAGGTGATTCCCCCTTGTGGATCTCATCACCTTATTTGTTGGGAGGAGGTAATGGGCTGAACTTGGTGCAAGACTTAGTCAATGCGTTTAGCATGGTAGACGGTCAGGACATCAATCATTCCAGTGCAAATTATCCTTACCCAGATAATAATCATAACTATCTGGAGATAGGAGGAAGTAACCAAGCATTTTCTGGTTATACGTTACTAGCAAAAACGGCTCAGATGTATAATAACCGCGAACCTCGTTTTTATGCAACAGTAGGTTATTGTCACTCTTTTTGGGCAGGAACTTCATCTACCGATAATAATTTCCGCAACAAGGAAGTGACCTATTACTCTGATGGATATGCTGCTGCTAGTCCGGACCATCCTGAAGATTATAACCGTTCAGGCTATACTTGCATCAAATACAACCATTCGGAAGATAATATGAAAGCAACCGGTGCTGTTCGTGCTAAATACTTCCCGATCTTTCGTTATGCAGAAACTCTGTTGAACTACGTAGAAGCTATTAATGAATTGGAAGCCCCCTATACAATGGAAATCATTAATGGGGATCAAGAGAGCGTGGAACGCAATACGGCAGAGATTGTGAAGTACTTTAATTTGGTTCGTTATCGTGCAGGCCTACCGGGAATCACTGAAGCGGACGCAAGAGACCGCGATGAAGTCAGAGACCTGATTAAGCATGAACGCAGAGTAGAATTTGCCTGTGAAGGACATCGCTATCACACTTACGTCGCTGGGGGAATGATGCCATGACGGCCTATAATCGTCCAATTACGGGTATGAATGTGAAAGCAAGAAGTACTGATCGTAAATCATTCTATACGACAACACAGCTAAATGATAAGTTGACTCGTCGTTCGTTCTCTTACAAGAACTACTTTTATCCGATTCCAAAATCTGTGTTAGATAAGAATAAGAATCTGGTACAAAATCCCGAATGGAATTAAAAACTTTAAATCAGTAGAATGTTATGAAACTAAATAAAATTGTTTATCTATTGGGTGTGACAGCAATGCTGTTGACATCTTGCGAGCAAGAGAATCCTCTTGAAAGTGAGCAATATATCAAACAAGTGTATATTGTGGGAGCTTATGATATCGTACAAAAGTTTGATGTACCTTATGGCGAGGAGCCACAAAACACATATATCGCTATTGCTACGGGTGGAAGCCTTACTATAGATAAAAACGTAGATGTGACTTTGACACATAATGATGCTACTATTGATTGGTATAACAATAAATACATGATAGATGCTCCTGTAGAATATAGGAAACTAGAAAGTGAATATTGTGATTTCCCTTCAATGACTACAACTATTAAGACAGGCCAAGTATACAGCCGTTTGCCTTTTTCAATTAAATCTTTTGGTCTGCATTGTGACTCACTCTATGCGTTGACGTTCAAAATCGAATCTGTATCCAACTATATCAAACATCCGAAGGATACCGTGCTTATTATGAACCTTAATTTTGTAAATGAGTTCTCAGGTAGCTATCAATTAACCGCAACGAAATATACGTTGGATAATGCGGGTAATGAATTAATGCCGACTTCTATGAATCTGACTCGCACACTGAAGGCAGTTGATAAAGATCGTATTCGTTTTTTCAATGAAGCTACTGTTGAAGCTGTAACTACATTAACGCGAGGAAACTATTTCAAGTCGATAGAAGATAATTGTGTCATGTTCTCTCGGCAGGCGGATGGTAGTTTTACAGTCTCGAGTTGGAAGAACTTACCTGTCTCTAATGGGGCAGTTACTTATAGTGATAATGAGTTTAAATTTTCTTATGACTATACTTCTGGCGGAAAAAATTATCGTATAAAAGGGGTTCTAACTAGATAAGTCAATAGGTCTTTTGCTAGAATATGATGCAGAAGAGGCTTTAGGGCCTACTTCTGCATCAATTAATATTATTTGGAGATATTTATTGGTGTAAACAAGAGTGGTATGTGTTCTCGGTAAGTAATATATTCTCCCACAAAAAATAATAGGTATGTTTAAAATAGGTGGATTGATTGTTGCGTTTGCATGCTCTTCGAGTCTTTTTGCTCAGGATAGCTGGAAGCTCGTA
>NZ_BAIV01000053.1 GCF_000517545.1 Bacteroides reticulotermitis JCM 10512
GTGCCAATGCCTTCTTCCGTGTATTACCGGCCTGGAAGGATTTCTTTGAACCAAGCGATGAGCGTAGAGATGTAATGGTTTGCACGTATCGGTACAAATGGAGTGCAAGCGAAGCTAAACACTATGCAGAGGAGAACAAAGTGACTGACTGGTATCCGGGCAAATGGCGCAGAGAGTGGATGCCGGGAGGCTTTGTTGATCCTAACAATACAGGGGTGAACTACTGTCCGTTGCGCTATGCCGATGTCGTATTGATGACTGCCGAGGCTTATAACGAAACCGGCAACACGCCAAAAGCTTGGGAACTGCTGAATATGGTGCGCACTCGTGCGAAAGCAACTCCTATTACAGACGCCAACTACAGCAGCCTGTTGAAAGCGCCTCAGGTTTATGACCTTCCGTATATCGAAGATGGAGATGCCGCCGGTAAGTTCCGCACAGCACTTTATTGGGAACGGGGTTTTGAATTGGCTTTCGAAGGCCAGCGTAAATATGATCTGTTGCGTTGGGGCATCTTGGGAGATGCACTGAAATTCTTCCAAACGAATATGGATACGGCACTCAAAGGGAAATATGTAGCGGGTGATAAATTCGTCAAAGGTAAGCACGAGCTCTTCCCGATACCGCTGGCAGAGTTGCAGGCTAATCCTGCGCTGAACAATCAGAACAACCCGGGTTACGAATAAATCCGGAAGAACCGATTGATGGAGAGTTGCTGAAACTGGCTCTCCATCGATACGGTATCTTCTGCACGTTAGGTGCAAATTAGCTTTTGTTTTGTTCGATACTTATCAGAGATCCAGGTGATTATAGGATGACAAGGATTTGTCTTATAGAATCAGGGCTCGCCCTATTATTGCTGAGTATTCAAGTATTAACAGCTTGAACTTGACGTATTAATAGCCCATCGACCAGGTATTAACAGACTGGCACTCAAGTAACCTGAGCCAAAGTATTCGGTTACTCAGGCTAAGCACTCAAGTGGCTTGGAACGAGTACTCAGTTTACCTAAAACGAGCGAGTGATTCTTCCGGATGTCCTCCTAACCAAGCTCTTTGAGCAAACAGGCTTGCACCTGAATGGACGATAAACCCATCAATTTGTTGAAAATAGCTTGAAGGAAAATAGAATGAAGAAAGTAATTTATTGAATGTATTTATGAAGAAATTTGCATTATTCTGTTGTGCGGTTATTACGTTACAGGCATTCACCGGTTGTGCTTCCAAACAACCTAAAGAAGATTACGGTTGGCTAAAGCATGTAATAGATGTATCAGTGAAGCAATTGGAGGAAACAGTGGCCGATGTAGGTGATTCGGTCTGGTTGCCACGTTCTATCTGGACGGGATACGACCTAGACTTTCTTTACAGTCAACTACAGAGGGACCCCGTAACTTTCAAAGACTCTTTACGGGTGAAACCGGTGAAGAATGCCTTAGGTACTCGCCGTTATTGTACTTCTATCTACGAATGGACCAGTGGATTCTTCCCCGGAAACTTATGGCATGCATATCAATTGACCGGTAATGAAGAACTAAAGAAGGCTGCCGTTAAATTCACGAATTACCTCTATCCGCTGAAAGATTATAAAGGGACACACGACATCGGCTTTATGATGAACTGTAGCTATGGCAATGCTTATCGGGCATGTCCCACTGACACCGCCTACCGGGCATTGATACAGACTGCGGACAATTTGTGCGGCCGCTTTGATTCCAACATCGGTTGCATTCGTTCATGGGATTTCGGGAAGTGGAACTTTCCGGTGATTATTGATAATATGATGAACCTGGATCTGCTGTTTTATGCAAATCATCTGACCAATGATCCCAAATATAAAGAAATAGCATTAAAGCATGCTGAGACAACGCTAAAGAATCATTTCAGAAAGGATCATTCATCGTATCATGTAGTAAGCTACAATAACGATGGAACCGTTGAGATGAAATGCACGCATCAAGGGAAAAGCGATGATTCCTCCTGGGCACGTGGACAGGCCTGGGCGGTATATGGATATACTTCCTGCTATCGTGAATCAAAAGACTCCACGTTCCTGCTGCAAGCGAAGAATGTGGCGCAGCTGATCATGACCAACGTAAAAACTCAGGATGCTATTCCTTTGTGGGATTACGATGCACCCGATACACCGGAAACGCCCAGAGATGCTTCCGCAGCTTCCATCACAGCCTCAGCCTTGATCGAACTCAGCACGCTGGTAGAGGATGAGGCAATTTATTTCAATTATGCGGAGAAGCTCCTGAAGTCTCTTTCTTCCGACGCTTATCTGGCCAAAGTGGCCACTAATCAGGGATTTATCTTGATGCATTCCACAGGTTCATTGCCTAACGGCTCCGAGATCGATACCCCTATCAATTATGCCGATTATTATTACTTGGAAGCATTAATCCGCTATATGCGGGTAAAAGGGCTCAACTACAAATCACTCTAAATTAGTTTACTATGAGAACTGTAAGATACATATTAACCGCCACTTTTCTGTTTATTGCCGCATGTGTAGAAGCTCAGCAAGTACGAAAGGAGGCCTTTGCCTTATTGAATCTAGAACAGCCGGCTTTGGAAAAAGTAAAAGCAGCATGCACCCGACAACACTGGGATGAAGCCGCTCAGGCTTTATTGGATTATTACCGTCACCGCAACGGAGTAGTACACCCTGATCTTGATTTGCAGCACATCAAGATATCAAAAGAAGAACAAAAATGGGCGGATGATGCCTTGGGACATACCTTTTTTGTACATAAGGGGTATCAACCTTCCTATAATTATGGCAAAGATATCAACTGGGAGTATTGGCCTGTTCAGGATAATGAGTTGCGCTGGCAGTTACATCGTCATAAATGGTTTACTCCGATGGGGAAAGCTTATCGCCTCTCGGGTGATGAGAAATATGCCAAAGAATGGGCATATCAATATATAGACTGGATTGAGAAGAATCCGCTGACAGAGGTAGAACCGGAAGAATATAAACTTGTCAGTGCGGGTGAAGTGAAGGGTGATGCTGAAAATGTACGCTTTGCCTGGCGCCCGTTGGAAGTCAGCAACCGTCTGCAAGATCAGACCTTACAGTTCTTGCTGTTTGTCAATTCTCCATCGTTCACTCCGGCGTTCCTTACCGAATTCTTAGTAAATTATCACCGTCATGCACTACACATTCTGAATAATTATTCAGCTCAAGGCAATCATCTATTGTTTGAAGCCCAACGTATCGTGTATGCAGGTGCTTTCTTTCCTGAATTTAAAGAGGCCTCCTCCTGGAGAGAGAGTGGTATCAACACCCTGAATCGTGAAATCAAAAAGCAGGTTTACACGGATGGTGGTCACTACGAACTGGACCCTCATTATCATTTGGCCGCAATCAACATCTTCTGCAAAGCCTTGCGTATGGCAGATGTGAACGGCTTCCGTCAGGAATTCCCCGCAGGGTATGTGGGCACTGTGAAGCATATGATTGAATTCTACTCCAATGTTTGCTTCCCCGATTATAGCAACCCTTGTTTTAGTGATGCCAAATTAGGTAATCGTTCGGCAGAGGTTGGCAATTATCAGGATTGGCTCAAAATCTTCCCGGATTGTGAATGGATACGCTATTACGCAACAGAAGGCCGTGAAGGTTCTCCCCTGTCGTACCTGTCTCATGGAGCCTTGGATTCCGGCTTCTTTACTTTCAGAAACGGCTGGAAACAGGATGCTACAGTCATGGTCGTAAAAGCCGGCCCGAAAGGTGAATGGCATTGTCAACCCGATAACGGAACTTTTGAACTTTGGTTTAACGGACGGAATCTGTTCCCGGATAGTGGTTCTTATGTATATGCCGGAGATGACGAAGTGATGAAGCTTCGCAATTGGTTCCGTCAGACTTCTGTTCACAATACGTTAACTTTGGATGAAAAGAACCTGCAAACCACAGAGTCTGTCACCAGACTTTGGCAACCGGAAGGCAACGAGCAAATCCTCGTAACCGAAAATCCGCATTACGAGGATTTGAAGCACAGACGATCTGTATTCTTTGTTGATCAGGCATATTTTGTCATTATTGACGAAGCCGTTGGCAATGCAAAAGGAACGGTTAACCTGAACTACAATTTGTGCGAAGGCACTGTCCATGTGGATGGTAAAAGCAACACCCTAACCTCTACTTTTGAAGGAAGGAGCAATGTAAAGCTACAATGCTTTTCGGAAAAGCATATGTCTTTGACCGAGAAAGAAGGCTGGCGATCCATTGCATACCGGCAACGTGTACCCCGCACCGCCGTTTCCTTCAATATAGATAAGAATACCCCGGATGCGGTACGCTACATTACAATCATTTATCCGGTAAAAGACACGAAGACGTCTCCTACATTCAAAGCGAAGTTCCTTAATAAGGCTTATGATGAGAACGGTGTAAGAATAGAAGTATCCATCAATGGAAAGAAAAGGCAATTAGCCTATCGTTTGTAGTAACTATGCCTATGCCGGTTATTCACTCTCCCCAATATGGCGGAAGGATCTGTTGAGACAATTACTGCGCTATCGCCCTCATCAATCGTTATTTGACTAGGCCAACTTTAACGGATATTGATTCTATCCATCTTATCCAACAGCTAAAACAAAAATTACCCTGACATAGATCTCGTTTGTTCTATGTCAGGGTACTAATTTCATGTTTTCAAGAATGAGTAGAGTAAATAATATATTGAAAAATACTCTGGTATTTCTTTCAATGGACTAAAATCAGTCTTCCACATATCAAGCTCATACAGTTGATCTTCCGTGTCTAAATACAAGGAAGCTAGAACCGTTACTCCATCTAGATCTTTGAACTGACACTCACTGGCCTGACAGCCAAAGTCCCATTCCTCGCAAGTAACGGATCATCTGCAAAAGTATGGGGGATATAGGTATTCTGTACAATGATACATCACTCTCATGTCATAATCACTTTTTTGCATATTATTCAGTATATCAATAAATTACAATGCGCCTTCTTTTTGGGGATCATTTTATTCTGATAAGCAATAGCTATTGCTTGTTTCCCCAAAAACAGAGTTTTCAATTCATCAAATAAGCTCTTTTATGAACCGTATCGTACGCAACTATTCGTGGATTTAAGCAGTCTTTTTTCAGGTTTATTCCCTTCTATTTTCTGTTGCACATCATGTGCGACGCCTGTTCCACATTATGTGCAACATCTGTTCCACAATAGTGAGTCAGCCGTTCCACATCTGTGGAACAGGAAATGTAATGGACAAAAATGTCTTTAACTAGTTGTTTACTACTATCTAATGGGAGATTTTGCTAAGT
The DNA here is from genome assembly GCF_000517545.1 of Bacteroides reticulotermitis JCM 10512. GTDB lineage: Bacteria > Bacteroidota > Bacteroidia > Bacteroidales > Bacteroidaceae > Bacteroides > Bacteroides reticulotermitis. Next base: position 5,301 of record NZ_BAIV01000053.1, read on the forward strand.
ACACAGCCATTGGAAATCGATATTATCTATTGAATAGAAGTCTCAGAAAAGTAGACGCAATATATCAAATTATCAATCAGTCGGTTACAGCAAAAAGTGACTATGACATGAAAGTGTTGTATCATTCTGTAACTCGCTTAAATTTCATATTTTACCGGTTAATTAGTTTATAGATGTAGCCGATCTCCTTAGATTTAAGGCTGATCTCAGTTAAGGGAAGTAATGAACACCCTCTTATTCCTGCATAGATTAACGGAGTTTTATGTATACTCCTCATCTTTTGCAGATGATCCTAGTAAGACCAACGGGATTTGTTACCTACTTAATTTCGGGTAGACCAAAACACAAACTTGCTAAACATGCTTTATCAATTTATAGTTCAATAGAGCCTTTACAAGGAATCATATAAAAAGTACCACCAAAAGCCACTTTATTGCCCCAGAACTCTTTTCCTAACATCAACTTGTAAGGCTGGTATCTATACCAATAACGCAACTTACTCTTAACTAACTCAATCACAAAAGACTCATTATTATCCATAGCCTTTTTATTGGGGTATGTTGCAAAAAAGATATGTTTTTTATTTTTGATCTTATAAATTCTCAAGTCTATTATCTCTATGGACTTTACTTCGATTACAGACAAAGTATCTTTTAAAGGATATTCAAAGTTTACTATAACCTTAGATGAAATCTTCAAAGTGTCAAAAATCTCACTATTAGCTATCATCATCTTCTTTTGAGGCTTATAACCCTTATCTGTCTCAAACAGTATAGGAATAGAGTCATTATTGATATAACTCTGGGAAAAAGCACAAACAAATTGATAAAAAAGGAATAACAATGAAAAGATTCTTTTCATAAATCAACTATTTTAAAAGTGGATATAACGGTTTCAATAATGAATTTATTTGATTTGGCCTTCTTTGAGGATATTTATTGTACATGCCGGAGAGATTTTTTTCCGCCCCTGTCTTGAAAGAAGAAACTGCTCCTCCAAAAGTGAAATCAGTTTTTTTCATCAGACCCGAAAACATTGTTTGGAAATATCTCCCAGCAAGACTATTATTCCCCAATCCTGTAGTGGAATTAGCTCCAATATATCCTGAACTATACACCTAGTTATCGGCAATAGCGGCAACAAAAGGATAGTAGTCATTTACTTCCTTCGTATGTCCAGCTTTATCTGCTACTACCCGAACATTCCCCAGGTGATCTCTCAGATAGAAATGGAAAAACTCATTCAGTAGGCTGACATAGTCCGCTTCATTCAACAACATTTTGAGCGCACCATTCTCATAGACCGCATTGCCACAATAATCAGTTATTTGCGTATCACCGTTTAGATTATGCTCCGTACGAAGTTTTACTCCATTCGCATCATAGAGATACTTAACGCTATTACGACCTTCAAACGTTATCTGGCTAGGTAAATTTAAAATATTATATTGAATATCAGCTATTTTTTTGTTTAAATCTTTAGTTATGTTACCGTTTTTATCATATTCGTATTCAACAACCTGATTCGCACCATCCCTGAATTCCATTCCATTGCCATAAACAGAGTTTGTAGCGTTGTCGTTGACTGATTGCAACTGATTACCATTGTAAACCAGATTCAGGTTATCTATTAGGCCATAACCTGTTTGTGAGGTTTGACCGTACCTGAGTAGTCCCAGAATATTGCCCATTTTATCATAACCAGTAACCTGTTCATTGAAATGGTTACTATTACCAGTCAATCCGCTGCCTTCACCGTAAATTGCATCTTGCAATCGGGAAAGCCTGTCGTATGTAAAGCGATAACCTTTTCGAGTCATTTCGTTGCTTGCTCCTAACTGTCCGGCTCCCTAACTCATGCTGCTGACATTGCCATTAAAACAAGGAATATTGCCTGCAACTGTTTCTTGATAATGCAATGCAGCGATTCTTTAAGCAGGAAGGTTTTGTAGATATGCTGTAGAGTCTCTTCGTCCATGAGTGAGAACAAAAGGATGTGCTACCTATCCTGCAAGCACATGCCGGCCGCAAGATTGCGAAGACGCTGGATTTATCGCTGAATTTTCTGGTGGGAAGTGCGGATGTGATGCTGAAAAATCATTAGTCAAAAAAAATGAGAGACAGAAGCCTCTGGAAAAGGACAAAGCACGTGTATTCAAAATGATCGATGTGTTAGAGATAATAAGATGAAGCAAGCATACTCATAAAGTACAGTAAAAATCCCGTTAGCGAACAGGCCAACGGGATTTAGTTAATCAGTTTTAGTCGGACGAAAACACAAACATGCAAAGACTATAAACTAAGTATCAGTTGAACACTCATTATAGCAAGTCTCCATTTCTTCTCGTATATAGTTTTCCGCTTCGTCTACACTCAAAACGTGTTTGCTTTCCATAAAAATTATGATAGAAAACATTGTTGCAAGAGAACCGTTTTCACGCCAGTAGTTAACTTCTATTTCAGAAAAATAATCAAATTCATCATGACTTCTGTTCACAAAAGGGACATCATTACGAATAGATATATTCTGAAATCTTTCCTCCCATTCTTGTAATAGCTCATTTGTTATTTTTAGAATGGAATCTTCTATTGTAATTCGCTCATTTTTTTTCATTTCGTATTTATATTAGGATATTTAACCCATTCGTCAGGAAATTGTCTTGTATTTGCCTTTTCTCCTTTAAGCAGATTTTGAGGTACAAAATCTTGGTGTTGATGTATTGTATTTCCTTTTTGATCTGTCACCTTGTGCGTTTTTGAAACCGTATTTCCCTTTGATTCTGTTTCTATTATATGCTTAGAGGTAGCTCCATCTTTCCCTGGAGACTGTATCGTTTTAGTGGTTTCTGCAGTAACTACAGTTCCCCCAGTTCCGGCAACAGCCTCAGTTCCACCAATTAATGCTTCAGCTGCACCTACAATAATACTGACAACATCACCTACATTGCGTCCAGCATTATAATGACTGGCATTGGACACAAATTTTGTATTTGTATTTGCCAATCCAAAACTAAGATTTAAACCAATGGAATGTACTACTCCTCCAAGAAAATCCTAAATATCTTTTCCTTTAGGATCTACATATCTCACTGGATTATTCAAGCAATGCGCATACGGACTAACTCCATAATACATCTCCGGCAACGGATCAACTACATGCCAACGTCCCAACACGGCATCGTACATACGCGCACCGTAATCATACCAATCCAAACCGTCTTTACGATCCAATTCCTTGCCATTATACTTATTAAGGCTGAACACTATTATCTGCAATAGACCGTTGTAGCGGTAGTATTTCCTATCTTGTGCACTGTGCGGAGCTTCGTTCCGTTCACCGCATACGTATAAGTAATGGTACTACCATCCTTGAACGTGACTTTACTAGGCAAATTTAAATAATTATATTGAATATCAGTAATATTATTGTTTAATTTTTTGGTCATTTTGCCATTCTTGTATAGGTGTATTCCGTTGTCTGGTTGGAACGGTTTTTTAATTTCATTCCATTTCCGAAAACGGAGTTAGTGGCATTGTTTTGAAAAGGCCTTATCCCAAAATGCCTTGATATAGGTTGATGTTTAGTCAGGTTATATCAGGGTTAAGAACTCAGATCTATTTTCTTATCCTGCGAGCTTTCAGAATAGAATCCAGATTACAACCATCATTATAAAGGTAATTCGCTATGACTGTATCCTTGAGTACATAAATACCTTCACGATATTCTTTTGCCAAATACTTTCTGGCAAAGGAAAAGAGCCCATTTTCCTCTTTGCTTACTTTGGATAATTCAATCAAGTACCTTATTACCTTTTATGTTAATTTGTCTTCATCAGGCTTTTTGCATAGCGCTAATATTCAAGTTGATAAGTATCAGAATTTGGATTCTTCTTTATTATTGCCTGAATATATTTAAGCATTTCATTATGTTGGGAATAATAACTAGATAGTTGCTAATAGTAGTAAGAATCTCCCTCTTCCAAAACATTCTTCTTCCAGAGTTTTAATTCCTCTTTATTTTTAGGTTTATTAAAATAAGGAGTATAAGAAGTAACTAGTTTATTCGATTCTCCTTTCTTTCCCTTATCATGCTGGGTGGTATCTTTGTCACTTAGCTTTTACCATTGGACACACCCGACTGCTTTTGTCTCCCATTACAAGAAAACTAGACTGAAATAATAGCAGTAAATAAAAGTTTCTTCACATCTCGCTTTGTTAAAGTTTATAGAATATATTTTGCTCCTGCCTCCAACGCTTTATGCAAAATATCGTAGAGAGTATCCTAATCATTTTTTTTTCCAAAAAATCATAGATGTAAAATAAAACACCCCGATATAATCCAGCTACATTTAATCAACTTAAATCATTTTAGAACTACTAACTCATATTATTATAAATACGTGCCTCTAGCCTTGTGTAAAAAAAAGGATACTTCCTATTACCCAAATAATAAAGAGACCAATGAATATGAAAACAGCTGGACTGATCTTTTGTTGTAATTTACAATCTCTTTTAACCACTCTTGTAGAAGTCAGATAATCATCTATTCGCAACCCTTGAGAACTTGCAAGAAAAATTATAAATTCAATAAAATAACAAAGATCATGGACTATGCATCTCCACGGATTTACTATAATTTTCTATACTAAGAGTTTTTATATCTATAATCTGAATTCCCATTATGCGTTTTCCAAGACTCATACCATTATAGCAATCCTTACAGAAATTCCAATACATAGAAAAATGTATAACACATACTGTAGAAAACATACTAAATGGTGGAATAGGTTCTACTATCCAGATTATAAAACGAGCAATAAGAAAGTCTATAGCCATTGGTAATAAAAAAAATCTTTAGCTCTTCCATTTTGTTTTTATTTAAATAATTCAAGAATAGAATCTAATTCTTTAGTTTTCTCATAATACCTACCAGTAGTATCAAAAGTCCCAGTTTTCTTATGACCTTCTGTTACAATAGGTATGGACAATATAACCACTTTCCCTAACAGATGTCCGAGAATCAAAATTATATTCTCTTCTGTATTAAATACCCTGATATAAATTGGTTTTTGGTCAACTCATACCAAGGTAAGGCAATAAAGTGCTTCTTAATTATATTGATTCTAATTGTATACACCAAGATTTTAATGAATATTACATACCTGAATCAACTTTTCTCATTAAGACATAATCTCTTTTCCTCTTATTATATTTAAATTCATATAATAATATACCATTAAATATCAATAACTTGTCACCATTGTTATATCGTACAGAGTAAATGCCAAGTGAAATTGTAACAAAGCCATTTTCTAACTCTGGATAATTGAGTTTATAGACGGTTCCAAATGGATTTTTCTCATCCACGTTTGGAATGCCAAACTTTATTTTTTTATTACCAATATTTATGTTATACGGGAAATTACTATTTTCACAAGCTGATAAATCGCTAATGTATAAACTATCCGTATCTAAGGTACTATTCAGCCTTTTATAGCAATGATCTATTGCTTTCTCGTATAAGCTGCTCATATTTTGCGATTTAAGTGAAGCAACAAAACATAAAGCAAATAAAATAGCTATTGATTTCTTCATTTTTTATCATTTTATTATAGTGATAGGAATAGTAGCAACTACCCCTTTGTTATTGTAGATATAAATCCTTTTATTCCCCATACCAACAACTATTTCCATCCTTTTTGAACTGGTTGAAATATCTTGCTTTGATGGAGGTTGAGCCCATGAACCTGTATATGATTGTCCATTTTTTACAATCTTTTCTGTTCCACTTGGATGGCTATAAAAATCTCCACTACCAGAAACTAGATTCTTCCCTAGTGAAGGCTTACCACTTGCAGAGCTTCCTGTATTTATAGCATTCCGTTTATCATCAAAAGAGCCGTAATACTCCTTATTATTCGCATCTGCAATCCCTCCTTTTCCATTATCTTTTATACTACTCATCATAGATACCAAAGCTTTTGCTGATCCTATTTCTTGAACATTACTCATATGCTCTCCAACTAGATTTCCCGTTTTAATTGCATTCTCTGTATCAATAGCACTTTTACTTGATATTGGATTTGCAATTCCTTTTTGAGGTCTTTGTTCTTTGCCATACATTTGGTCTGTAGTTTGAGTCGTTTTAATCACGAAAAGTCGATCTGGATCATCTTTTTTTACTCGGAAAATTTCCTGTCCTTTTTCGTTATGATATATATCATCAAGGAACATACCTGTCGGATCTATATACTTTATTGGATTATTTGCACAATATACATACGGGCTTACTGAATAATACTTCTCCGACAACGGATCCACCACATGCCATCTACCCAACGCAGCATCGTACATACGCGCACCGTAATCATACCAATCCAAACCACCTTTACGATCCAACTCCTTGCCGTTATACTTATAAGGCTGAACCGAGGAAGAGCCTGCAAATGTTCCGCCGAAAGGATAGTAATGGTTCACTTCTTCTACATTTCCATCCTGATCGACAATAATACGGTTATTTCCCTGATGATCCTGAATGAAGTAGTGATACTTCTGATCAGGTAGAGTTACATAACCGGCTTCGGTCAACAAAGTCTTGGGTATTCCATTTTCATAGATCACATTACCATAATAATCAGTCACAGTCGTAGCATTGCCAATCACGTGTGTAGCACGAAGTTTCGTACCGTTTCCACCATAAAGAGAAGAAATGTGGTCACCGTCTTCAAACGTTAGCTGACTAGGCAAATTTAAAATATTATATTGGGAAAGCGATCTCTATTTCAGCATTTAGTTCAAAATATAATAAAAAATCGCCTTGGTACAGAGTTAAAATAATTCCATACCAAGGTAATAATTAAATGTTTATATAAAAAGCAGAACTTATATGAGGGATAAAACATCTTCTGAACAAATTCATTATAACTTGAGTTTTATAGCCCATCAATAAATTCTTTCAGCAACTCATTCTTTTTATGAAAATAAAATCTCTGGCTTTCTTCATCCATTTCAACAATCAACTTCTCATATGCTTGTTTTTCTTTACATAAATCTTCATATCCCCAAATCGCTTGAATAAACGGATATATATTTTCATCTCTACCCACCACTCTAAAATACCAATCCTTAGGAAGAGCTTTAGGATCTCCAACTTCAAATAAATAGCATGGAACAGTAATAATAAGACCATTATTGTCCGTCAAATAAGCCAAATATTTCTCAAACATAATCATTCCTAAAATAATATAGTCTTCGCCTACTATTATCGGATATTCGTATTGCGTAGACACATCAAACCTTCCAAAATGACCATCTATTAAAGGTTGATATTCATATTTTTCCAAATTACTATGCTTATTAGCTATACATTTTACTCTCATATTTTATTTAAATTTAAAATCATCTACGGCGACCAATTTCCCATTCTTAAATTGTCCAACATAATGTATCACAATATCTTTTCCTGTTTGAGAGGTATGTATATACTGCATTTTGCTCCATCCCTTCCAACGTGGATCCATTATATTTTGTATTATGCTCCTCCCCAATTGGGGTTCGATAGAATTTCATCCATAGCTAACTGTTCAGACAACCCACTTGGAACATTTCTTCCTGTAACACCTCTTCCTAACGGAACCAATTTAGAATCAAAAGCTTTTGGGAAAACTTTTCCAACAATCTTTCCTGCTATTCTTCCACCGATTTCTCCAACAGCCATCTCTGCCCCTGTCTCCACAGCTTGCTGCATCATGTGATCTTCCTCAGGATCATAGGATTTCTTCTCAACCATCGTACCTGCACCAAAGAGACCATTCACCAAAGAAGCAAACGGATTTATTGTGTTTTTGTGATACAACCTGCCGTCTATTTCCTCTAAAATACGATAACGGTCTGTATTCTGTGGCAGTTCTGCCCCAATGTAACTCCAGCCGTTACGGGTACTCTCCTGATTTGTTGCTGTAGCATCCCATAAAAAGGAGCCAAAGCGATCTTGTATCCAATCCCTCCCATCTGGATCAATCCGGCCTACAGGGTCATTACCACAATACGCATACGGACTAACTCCATAATGCTTCTCCGACAACGGATCAACCACATGCCAACGCCCCAGTGCAGCATCATACATCCGAGCACCATAATCATACCAATCCAATCCACTCTTACGATCCAGTTCCTTACCGTTATACTTATAAGGCTGAACCGAGGAAGAGCCTGCAAATGTTCCACCGAAAGGATAGTAATGGTTCACTTCTTCCACATCGCCATTCTGATCGACAATAACACGGTTATTTCCCTGATGATCCTGTATGAAGTAGTGATACTTCTGATCAGACAACGTTACATAACCGGCTTCGGTCAACAAAGTCTTGGGAATTCCATTTTCATAGATCACATTACCACAGTAGTCAGTCACAGTCGTAGCATTGCCAATCACGTGCGTAGTACGAAGTTTCGTACCGCTTGCATCATAAAGATAAGAAATGTTGTTACCGTTCTCAAACGTTATGCGACATGGCAAATTTAAGTAATTGTATTGAATATCGGTAATCTTTTTATTCAAATCTTGCGTCATACGACCATTTTCATCATACTCATATTCAGTATATTTGTGG
>NZ_BAIV01000052.1 GCF_000517545.1 Bacteroides reticulotermitis JCM 10512
CTCTTTAGACAGTATTATATATAAAAGGATGTTAACCACTCACGAATATTTTATTTTTCATACAGATAGATTAAACACTCTTCAATAACCTTCTAAAACAGAATATACATCTAGATCTAACACTAAAACAAATATAGCAAAAGTCTAAAAACAAAACGTCAACCTCCAATAGGTAAAAACCACAGATTAAGCATTCCAATCCTCCATTTTTAATTAAATGCACATTTTTAATCTATTATTTTGATTAAATATTGGTTAATATTATTTTTAATTATAAATTTGTTGCTAATAAACCTAAACCTTGTAATAATGAAAAGATAATTATCACTTCTTATAACAAGCGAATACCTAGCGCAACCTGAGACCTAAATAACATAGAAAGACCACTTTTCTTAATAAATAAAGTATTAACTAAAAACCATTCAAAAACTATGAACAAGTTTATTGGTTCTTTATGTGGCTTATTATTGTGCATGGCTACTTATGCGCAAGATGTCACGGTGAAAGGGAAGGTTACCACGCAAGGCGAAGAAATGCCGGGTGTAACCATAGTCGTAAAAGACAGTAAAGGGCAAGGTACAATTACCTCTCTAGATGGTAATTACTCTTTGAAAGTTAGCGGAAAAGGCACACTAATCTTTTCGTATATCGGTTATCAAACTGTAGAAATCCCCGTAGGAGGACGTACAACAATTAATGTAGAATTGAAAGAAACTTCCACAGAGGTCGATGAAGTCATTATCACCGTCCCCTATGGCACAGCTAAAAAATCAACATTTACCGGTTCAGCCGGAGTTGTTGATAGAAAGTTGATTGCATCGTCACAGGTTAGTAGTGTGTCAAAAGCACTGCAAGGTAGCGTAGCTGGTTTACAGTCATTCTCTACCAGTGGACAACCGGGTGAAGATGCCGCCATTTACATACGCGGAATCGGATCGGCCAATGCTTCAACGACTCCATTATATGTAGTAGATGGAGTTCCTTATGATGGTGCTTTATCCTCTATTTCTTCGCAAGACATCGCTTCTATTACAGTATTAAAGGATGCTGCTGCCGCCACACTATATGGCTCGCGTGCAGCTAACGGGGTTATCATGATTACCACCAAGCAAGGTTCTGAATCTGCTCCGGTTATTGAATTATCCGCCAAGTACGGATTTTCGAGTCGTGCAGTAAATGATTACAACCAACTAAGCACGAATGATTATTTCATGCTGCAATGGGAAGCCATACGTAATAAACATATGGATGACGGAAAAACAGCAGAAGACGCAGCACAAAGAGCCTCTTCCGGACTAATCTCATCTATCGGCATTAATCCTTATGGAACTAAGTATGGGCAACCAGTAGGGCTGGATGGTAAACTAGTAGCAGGTGCTACTCCCCTATGGAATGACAATTGGAAGATGCCTTAACTCAAAATGCGCACTATGCCGACTTGAGTGCCCGCATCTCCGGCGGAAGTAAACATACGAAGTATTATTTCTCTCTGGGTTACCTCGATGATCAAGGTGCATATATCTGCTCTGGGTTCAAACGTTACACTCTACGTACAAACATTACGTCCGATCTGCGCGACTGGTTACAAGTAGGATTAAATGTATCAGGTACTCACTCTATACAGAATTACCCGAAACAAGATGATACAGCACTCGGTAATGTTGTATTAGCTGCACGTTCATTGCCTTCATTTTATCCCGTTTACGAACGCGATCCTGATACAGGTGCGTATGTGACAAAAGATGGAGATCGGATTTACGACTATGGCAAGTATCGCAAAAGCTCCTACAATGGTTATAACTTTGCCCAATCTATGTATTATGATAAGAATGAGATCAAAAGAGATGCAGCTTCCATACGCGGATTCGTACAGGTTACTCCGATCAAAGGCTTAAGTTATAAGATGTCTTTGAATATTGACTACAATAGTAAATTTACACACGACTACTCCAATCCGACTTATGGAAAAGAACCATTAGTCGGCTCGGTTAGCAAAAGAAATGACCGCACCACCGGTATGACATTTAATAATGTAGTAAACTGGGAGCATACTTTTAAGAAATTGCACGCCATTCGTTTGATGGCGGGACAGGAGTATTATGAATACAACACTTCAAATTTCGTAGGATCACGTACGGGTGTTATCAGCGATGGTTATTTTGAGCCGGATGCTGCTTCAACCCTCACAGGATTTAATGGTGGAAGTGATCAATACAAATTGCTGAGCTACTTCGGAAGTGCTGAGTATTCTTACGACCAGCGTTATTTTTTATCGGGATCCGTACGTACAGATGGTTCTTCACGCTTCCATCCCGATAACCGTTGGGGCACATTCTGGTCATTCGGCGGTTCGTGGAAAATCAATCAGGAGGCCTTTATGGAAGAAGCTGCTAACAGTTGGTTATCCAACCTTAGTCTTCGTGCCAGCTACGGTGCCCAAGGAAATGACAATGTAGGATATTATGCGTATCAAGGATTGTACGACATTGGTAGTTTTCTGGGAGAATCGTCACTTCATGCGGCTCGTTTAGCAACTCCTGATTTATCTTGGGAAACGAACCTGAACTTCAATGTAGGTTTAGACTTTGGCTTTCTAAACAACCGTATTAGCGGTACCATTGAATACTTCACCCGTGCCTCTAAAGATTTGCTGTTTAAACTAGATTTGGTACCCTCCACCGGTTTCAGTTCTAAAGATGAAAATATTGGAAAATTGAAAAATTACGGTTGGGAATTTACAGTCAATGCAATTCCAGTACTTACCCGTGATTGGACATGGAGATTATCTGTGAATGCTACTACGTACAAGAATAAGATTGTTTCATTGCCTACAGAGACAATGTGGCAAGGTAGTAAAAAATGGGTAGAAGGAGGTTCACTTTATGATTTCTGGCTGTATGAGTGGGCTGGTGTAAACCCCGAAACAGGTGATGCACAATGGGCCTATTATGATGCGGATGGTACGAGACATGTAACAGATAACTATGCAAACTTGACTTCCGACAAGAAAGTGAAGTCCGGTAGTTCTTTACCCAAGTTAAGTGGAGGTTTCCAGTCAGACCTGACTTGGAAAGACTTGACTTTATCAACCCTATTCTCTTACGCTATCGGTGGTAAAATCTATAACAATGATATTACTATGTTGATGAGAGTGAACGGTGGCAATGGAGATAGTATGAGTAAAGAACTTCTGAATCGTTGGACACCGGAAAACACCGATACAGATGTCCCCCGACTAACACAAGACGGAACTAGTAAGTTCACTTCTTCTTCTACACGTTGGTTGTACGACCGTTCTTTCCTCCGCCTGAAAACAGTCACCTTGAATTATAATTTGCCGAAGAACTGGCTGAATCCGTTAACATTGAAAGATGTAAGCGTGTTTATGCAAGCTGAAAACTTGTTTACTATCAGCAAGCAGCAAGGTTTGGACCCGGAACAACCAATTAACGGTATGGCTTCTTTCCGCTATCCGGCTATGAAGACTATTTCATTCGGTATCAATGTGAAACTATAATAAAGAATACAACTATGAAGATAAATTTTAAAAATATATGTGTCATTGTTGTCGCAGCATGTGCAGTAACAGCATGCGACTTAGACACCACACCAACGACTTCACTTGATGAGAAAAATGTATATAAAGATACAAAAAATGCCGAACATGTATTAAGAGGTGCATGGCAGTATATCTTTACTTCGGGCTCTACCTATGCTTCCATCGGTATCGGTTCTATTATGCTGAATGACGACTTTGCCGGTTCTGATGCAGTTAGAACAAGAAGTTATGGTTTCTCAGGTAGCTATAACCTGACAAACGGGTATTCGCGTGGCGAGTATAATGGAGTACTTTGGGACTTAATGTTTGATCCGATAAACAACTGCAACGGTATACTGAAGCATATAGATAGTGTAAGCGGCTCAGATGCAGATAAGGCTCGTATTAAAGGCCAAGCCTTGGCTACTCGCGGTTATGCATATATGATTTTAGCTACGCACTACGCTTTTGCCATAGATAAAGACCCGAATGCTGTATGTGTACCTATTTATACGGAACCGACAGACGAAGAAGTCGCCTTAACAGGGAATCCGGCAGCCAGCGTTTCTGAAGTATTCGCCCAAGCTTTGAAAGATTTGGAAGATGCATTAGTGCTAATACCGGAGGACTATTCTCATAAAGAAGTGGCTTTAGATCAATATAAAATTGACTATCTGACGACATTAGGACTGTTAGCACGTACTCACCTCTATGCACGTAACTGGCAGAAAGCCTATGATTATGCAACAGCTGTTTTGAAGATTAATTCTTACCTGATGAATGAAAAGGAGTACAAGAGTGGTTTCAATGACTATTCAAATAAAGAGTGGATATGGAGTTTGTCATGTACACTAGATGATAACGACCCTTGTTACCTGTTTTACTTCAAAGACTGTTCATCGAAAGTCTATACCAGCCTGAATACCGACCCTTACTTCAAAGATACATTTGATGATGATGATTACCGCAAGGAGCTGTTCGAATGGGGACAGACAGCCTATGGAGACTGGGCCATGTTGAACAAAAAGTTCGTCTTCAAAGACCTAGACAATATGCTCGCGGACTTAGTGATGATGCGTACTTCGGAAATATATTTGATTAAGGCTGAGGCAGCCGCACATCTTGCTGGTAAAGAAAGTATAGCACAAGAGACTTTGAAGGCTCTGCGTGATGCACGTATGAAGGAAGGTAAAATAGCAAAGGCTGTTACAGAAACAGGAGATGATTTGATCAAAGAGATTTGGTTGGAGCGTCGTAAAGAGTTGTGGGGAGAAGGTTTTGCCTTAACGGATCTCATTCGCAACCAGCAATCTGTAGAACGCAAAGAGTATGAGGAAACTATTACTGTGGACGGCAAACCAATAACAGTTAAGGGACACACGATCCTTAGCTTGCCTGACAAAACTCCTTTCACGCCGAACAGTAAATATTACCTGTTCCGTATCACAGAAAAAGAAGAGTTGCAGAATTCCCTTCTTTATTCTAAATATCCGAGATTACCATTTTACGACTTATAATCTCACCAAAGATATTTCATAAGTACAATAGCCCCTTCCTACTGCAAATAGTTGATATGTAGGAAGGGGCTATATGTATATCTATACCAAATAAAAAGAAGTCGGACGTATCTGCCAATAGCTTACAAGAACGATGCTGCCTGACTAAAGACTGACGTAAAGGCCTGATTAACTGCCGCGGAGTCCACCTTGCCGCGTATAGGGAAAGGTACCTGATGGGAATACGGATAGAGAAAATCCATCTCTTTCAAGATTTTATCCGACGCCTTGCCCAAAGCGGAAAATATACCGGTGGTGGGTATCACCGTATCTTTTTTCAAAGAAATAGCACGTATACGATCGGAAGCACTCTGAAAGAACTTCTCTCTGAACTCCTTCATCACATCCGGGCGGATCATGGCTTTAAATGCCTGCTCCAGAAAGTCATTCTTAAACGTGGCAGGTACTGAAGTCCGTTCTATAAAGCTATGCGTGAAGTAATGCTCCATTCGATCGAAAGCTTCCCGATCCATAATATCACGTGCCCGCCCATCCATTTGGCTGAATATAGATCCTCCACAAAACATGAAAAGGCGGGAATCCGTAAACAACCCGTCGGGATTGGCAAGCAACAGGATTTGTGACAGAAAAGCACCGATGGAGTAAGCAAACAAATTGATGCTCGTACCCTCCTTAAACAATGGATGCACGCCAGTCTTAATATCCTGCACCAATTGCCAGAGATTGTACACCGACTCTCTACCCGAAGCATAAAATCGCAACGGATTTTCTGAGATTCGGCAACTCAAGGCCACATTGGCAAAAGTAGAGTTACATAAATCCGCCACCTCTTCTTTCCGACGAGATACCCAAGGCGATGCAGCACGCGGATCACTCCACAACTGCGGACTGCGATTCATATGAAAAGCTATCGGGAAGAGAATGACTGGTTTGCCTGTAGTCATCGCTAGGTACTCCGCCCAGGTAAGATACTTCTCCCATGTGCGCTCATTCAATCCATGCAACAGAATAATTGCCTCACCAGACTTCTCTCTTTTCAGAGGATTAAACACCATATACGTAAAATGTTTATTCTCGACAATATGATTATCCGCCATCTGACAAAAATTCGTCTCCGACAATTCCTTCTGGAAACTCTCTATTTCGCCTGCACCAATAGTTTGTGTAAAGCGAAACGGAATAATCTCCAGCTTGCTGTCTGCAATCTCCGTTTTCCGTTCATAAGAAAACAGTTGATTTAAATACTTGGTACGGGTTGATACTTCCATCTTTTTTCAATTTTACAATGCAAACAAACAACACTTTGTGATGCTATGCAAAAAAATGGGTTCACGTAGGGTAAACAGGGACAAAAAGCCCTAATTTGGGGTAGAAAACTCTAATTAGGGGTAAATATCAACAGGAATTTTCCTACTTTTGCCAATGGAAATTAAGACTATTTCATGGAAACACGATTCAACAACATACCGGCCTATATTTATACGCGTGATAATATTATACGGCTGATACTGCTGACTGCTGCCTTTGCACTAGTCTTCATCAACTTGTACAAACCATTTAGTTCTGAAAGTTGGTACAAAGTGTCTGAATTCAAATTCTTCCTATCCTCCAGCCTCATCATTCTCACCGGAGTATTGGTCGTTGTCATTAGCCGCATTATTATGTATTATTACGGCAAGAAGCGCTCTATATCTTACTCCGCCTACGCGGTATGGATTCTGCTGGAGATCTTTTTCATGGCACTCTTCTATACTATTTACACGATTCTACTCAATCCCAAACGCGAATATTCGGCAGCGTTCAAGGAATCGGTTATCAATACCAGCCTCGTACTGCTCCTGCCCTATGCCGCCCTGCATCTCTATTTCTCTTATCGAGAGAAAGAACGCCAACTTCGCTCATGGGTAGAGAATCATGCTGAAACCACTGCACAACAAAATGCGTATTCGTTTTATGATGAAAAGAATGAGCTTCGCTTGTCCGTAAAGCGTGAGAACTTGCTCTATATCGAGTCGGCTGACAATTATGTGCTTATCTGGTACCTGAACAAAGGGATTGTCACCAAATTCATGCTTCGCAATTCGCTAAAAACAATCGAAGAGAGTCTGACCGATACCAATGTGCAACGTTGTCACCGCTCCTACATGGTCAATTTTGATCAGGTGAAAGTGATCCAACGCCGCAAAGATGGCATTTACATGGAACTTGGCGTAGACAAAGTACCCGATATTCCGATTTCTAAAACATATAGCAAGAAAGTAATACAGTATTTTATTGATAGTTCTTGCTGATTCTTGCCGGAATTTCAACGTCCCTTCTTCAACAGGCAATAACAGTTGTCCGGTAGGTTATAAAATGTAGCAATCTGATATTTGTTGAATATCTATATTTAGACAAAAAGAGGGACTGTCCAAGAAGTCGGATAGCCCCGTGTGGAAACGAGCATCAATTTTAGAGAAGTTTTTAGCTACTCCTCTTTCGGGATTGTCAACTATTCAAGTTTATCCTCAGCAGGTAGAGCTTGTTCATGCTTATCGACATACGAACTGAGAATAAGCGTTAATGCGCCATCACTTGTTATGTTGTGAGTAGTCCCGAAGCTATCTAAAAGGGCAAAAATGCTAATCATCAAGGCTGTTCCTGCTTCATCGATACCCAAAACGGCATGAATCAATCCGAGAGATGTAATTAGGGTTCCCCCCGGTAGCCCGGGTGCGGCAATCGCAAAAATGCCTAGCAAGGGAATGAAAATAAGCATCTTCTCCAATCCGGGCATCGTGCCGTACAACAGTTGTGATACCGCAAGCGACAAAAAAACCACATCCAGAATCGACCCTACAAAATGGATGTTCCCAAACAACGGGATGGCAAAGTCTCTAATATCAGATCTTAATGCAGGACTCTTTTTGGTTTGTTCGATGGCTACCCCCAGGCTTGCCGCTGAAGATTGAGTTCCCAATGCAGTCAAGACTACCGGCCCATAATACTTTAACACACTCCAGGGGTTCTTCCGAGAATAGATTCCTGCCGAGCTATAGAGTATGGTCATCCATGTAATATGGCAAAGAACAGTGACAATCAGAATCGCAAAGAAAACGGGCAACCTTGAAGCCAAGGCCCCTTCATAGGCCAGTACACTAAAGTTAGTCGCGATAAAGAGAGGTAAGATAGGCAGAAGAAATCTCTTAACCATTACAAAGACTATATTTTGGAACTCATACAATGCGCCCTCTATCTTATCCGATTTTGTCCAAATAATAGATAACCCCAGCATGAATGAAAGAACTAATGCCGAAAGAACTGGCATCAGAGGAGGTATATCTAAACGGAATATCATCTCCGGAATATCTTTCAACGACTCGGTTGCCGGTACAATGTCGAAATGAGGGATCAACTTATAGCCTACAATAGCGGCTAAAGTCGCGCTTCCGATACACGAAGCATAGGCTAATATCAAAGAGATACTTAATAGTTTGGACGCATTTCTTTTCAGTTTCGTAATTGACGAGGTGATAAACCCGAAAATAAGTAAGGTATCAGGAAGAAGATGATCTGTCCCAGTACGTGCTTTATAGGCAGTATAACACTTATCACGGTCTCATTAGCGAATATGCCGATTAATACCCCGATGATGACCGATAAGAGTAGCCTGAAAGTTGTGTTCGATATAATCTTTATAATTATAGTTTTCATTTATAGATAAATTAAACCTGTGCTATCGGTGGACGATAGCACAGGTTGGTTTTTAGCAATGCTTTTAGTAACCCGGATTCTGGGGAGTTATACCCAAGTTGGTATAATCTTCACTTAGTGGTATGGGGAACCGGTAGAATTTTCCATTTAAGTTATCTACTTTAGCGTGCAGATGAGTATGAACACGGGCATAGAAGGCAGCATTTATTTTATTCGCTATCTCAGGGAACGCAGCTTTGATAGTTGCAGCCGACTTGTATTCCGGTTTGTAATACTCGTAATTAGGCACAGTAGTCTTTACTTGGGTAAGTAAGGTTCTCCAGCGTACTAGATTCAGCCAATGCTTTTGTTCAAAGGCAAATTCATAATCCCACTCATTGTACAGATCCTCCTTTGTAAGTGTCGACAATTTACCTCCATGCTCGTAATGACCGCCAAATGCTCTTTTTCTAACTTCATTGACAACCGTTAGAGCTTCAGATGCTTTGTTCGAGAAAAACAGTGCTTCAGCTTTTATAAGCAGTACTTCTGCATAACGGAAATCGATATGGTCAATGCTATTCGGCTGTGCATCCAGCGCTTTGTAGGTTCCGTCAGTTGTTCTATGTATCCATTTACCTGGACGAACAATACTTACCGGCCAAGTTAATGTATCTACTACACCATCGGTATACTCTACACGTGTTGCATACGAGAATTGTTTGCGTGTATCATACTCACTTGGAATACGGTTTTCGAGCGTAATATCGGCATAGCTGATATGCGGATCAGTTCTGGCACTCTTAGGCCATGTGAATCCGCAATGCGTCTGGTGATTCCCTTGTGCATCGATACCGTCTCCATCATGGTGGATAGAAAAGATAACTTCAGCATTATTTTCATTAGCCACGCCCCAGATACTGTTGTAGCTATCTAACAACTGATATTTGCCGCTATTAATCACCTTATTCGCATAATCCACAGCCTTTTGCAGCTTTTCCGTATCAGGAGCCGGCTTGGTAGGATCTGTGGTACCGGCAATAGCTGAGATTTCAGCAGAAGTAATAGGCTTTTGCCCCCAAGTCAGGTAAACTTTCGCCAAGATTGTATTAACAGCATTCTGTGTTGGGTTTGATTTATTACTATCAAATGCCGGCAGATTAGGCAGAGCCTCTGTTAAATCATTAACGACCTGGTCGTACACTACATCAATAGACGCACGTGTTCTTTCGGTGCTTTTAGATGTCAATACCAAAGGCACTTCTCCGAAAAGCTGGACTAACTGAAAATAGCTATATCCACGGACAAACTTGGCACGTGCCACCAGCAGAGCTTTATCGGCATCTGTCAGATTCGAGTTGCTAGTTGCTGTACCAATTTCCTCGATGGCAAGATTGGCCGCACCAATACTCTTATACAAACGATTGAACACCTTAATAGGGTACCAGTTACTCGGTGTTGTCTCAAAGACGCTTACCTGCGGGCCGTCTTTGGAATCGTCTACTTCTTCAAACGAAATAGTAGTCTCCGTGGCCGATTCGACGAGGAATGTGTAAGATGAAGATAATGTTTGCAAGGGGCCATATACCGCATTAGCAAGCGCTTCAGCTTCTGCTCTGGTTTTCACTGAAGAAGTATTTTCTTCTCCATTACTAGGATCATCATTGCTATCATCACTGCAAGAAAACAATGCAGTGGAAAAGAGTGCTAACAGCACTGTTGGAAAAAACACGTTCTTTTTCATTTCACTAATAAATTTAGATTTATACTAATTATGTATTCAGACTCATTAAAGTCTCCGGTTGTTTTTTAAAAGGTAATACTTGCTCCGGCCATAAAACTCTTGGCGGAGGGATAAATCCCCAGATCTATGCCACTGGCAACTTCGGGATCATACCCTTTGTATTTAGTGATCGTAAAGAGGTTCCGGGCAGAAGCAAAAAGGCGGATTTTAGACACTTTAGAATTTATCTTTACCGGAATTGTATAGCCTAGAGTCACATTCCTTAATTTCAGGAATGAAGCATCTTCTATATACCGGCTATCCAGTTCTGTTGTCCGCGTGCTATTGAGATGAGGAATCGCGTTGGATGGATTTGTCTCTGTCCAACTGTTCAACAAAGCTGCTGACATATTGTAGGAGTCGTTCGGACGTTCCAGATAACGTCTAAGCAGATTGTAAACCTGATTGCCTTGTGAACCCTGCAGCAGAATATAGAAGTCGAAGTTGCCGTAAGTGGCTGAAGAGGAAAAACCATAGGTAAAATCGGGTTGGATATTACCTAAAACCACTCGGTCGGATTCAGGAGTTACTCTGCCATCCGGAGTCCCATCAGAACCACTTACATCAGCAAACTTAGCATCTCCGGGCTGAGGTGTGCGTCCACCAATCTTAGGAAGGTTTGATATATCCTCATCAGTTTGTACTACGCCTAAGAAACGGTAGCCATAAAAGGATCCGACTGATTCTCCCTCGCGCAAGATTTGTTCTTGATCGTTCCCCTCAGTCAAACCGTTGTATTCACCCAGACTCGTGATGCGATTAATATTGCGCGCAATATTGGCTGAAGCAGTCCACGATAGGTCCTTTTGTTCTATAAGCTTGGCGTTTAATGTAAACTCAACGCCTTTGTTTGTTACATTTCCCAAGTTCGCAATTTGCTTCTCACTTGTTCCCGAACCTAAAGGAGCGGGTATCCGAAGCAATAAGTCGCGGGTCTCCTTATAATAAACATCGGTTGTAAAAGTCAATCTGTCATCCAGAAATCCTGCGTCTATTCCGGCATTATATTCCGTGGTAGTCTCCCATTTAAGATTAGAGTTGCCCAGATTCTTCATGTCGTAAGCCGGAGCTCCGTTGTATCTTCCGGTATTGAAATATTGTTCATATTCATCGAAGTCTATCTCCTGATTACCCGCTTTTCCATAAGTCAACCGAAGTTTCAATGTGCTTAATGTCGGGGAAAGAGGTTTTGCGAATTCTTCTTCGTTTATATTCCATGATAGTCCCACCGAAGGGAAATAAGCCCATTCGTGGCCTTTAGAAAAACGTGAAGATTTATCGGCCCGGAATGTCGCTGTCAGATTATATCGTTCCAGCAGCGTATAGTTTGCTCTGCCAAGAAAGGAGTTGAACGATGCTTCTTGTTTACGCGAGATAGAAGGAAGCTCATTTCCCGTAGCCAGATTATCGAAAGACTCCAGATGATTGGCTTTGCTTACAGAAAAGTTTGTTTTCGTTTTCTGATGCGTATATCCGGCTAATAAGTCTATAAAATGTATCGAATTGAGCTGTTTGGTGTATGAAAGTAACAATTCGGTCTGCGTAACGTCGGTACGCCTATTACCAATAGCTCCCATTCCGCGAATATCCTGATTAAGACCTAAAGCTGTATAAGGTGGAGCAAAATAGTTTTGTGTAATATAGTCGGTATTCGCTCCTGCATTGACCTTTGCTTTTAGGCCTTTAATAATATCGTATTCGACAAAGAAATTACCCAATAGCGAAGTGCTTATGGTTTGTCCGATGCTATTCTTTAAATCTGAAACAGGATTTGCAGCCTGCCCATAATAACTCAGGTAACTATATTCGAATGGATTTTTATAGTTATAGCTTCCATCGGCATTGTGGATAGACAATACGGGAGGCATGTATAAAGCATAAGTCAGCGAGTTCGCAATCCCATGCGAATAAGGTGAATCGTTATAATTGGCTCCTTCAAAAGTAGTGAGCGCATCTTGTGTACTCCTGTTTACTGTCGCTGTAACTCCAACTTTAAGATTCGCATAAATTTCTCTATCTAAGTTTAAACGTCCGCTAAACCGTTCGAAACCTGAATTAAGGATAATACCTTTTTGGTCGGTATAGTTGCCGGAAATCAGGTAGCGGGTTTTATCATCGCCTCCGCTAATCGATAGCTCATGTGTCTGAGAAACTCCTGTCTGCAACACGGCGTTTTGCCAATCGGTCCCTTTATCGAACTGAGCCAATTCATCTTGGCTATAATACAGACTGGGCTTATCGTTGAAATATTCTTTCTGAATCGAAAGCCACTGCTTGGCAGTCAGCAAGTCAAGCTTCTTGGCCGACTTATCCACACCTAGAGTATATTGATAACGAATAGTAGTTCCTCCGCGTTTACCTTTTTTGGTAGTCACCAGAATCACACCGTTCGCTCCACGAGAACCATAAATAGCCTTTGCGGATACATCTTTCAACACCTCTATCGATTCAATGTCCGAAGGATTAATCGAAGCCAAGGGATCAAGCTTCCATCAATATTCCCCACGCCCGCCTGAGTCGCGTTTTTCTCGCTAAAGAAGATGAAGCCGTCTATCACATACAACGGCTCATTGCTCGCGTAAATCGAGTTTCCTCCCCGAATACGGATAGCCGAACCGGCTCCAGGCTGACCTGAACTTTGAGAAACATTCAGTCCGGCTATACCTCCTCCTAAAAGTTCGTTCACCGAAGTAGCCGGCTGTTCCAAAGCTGCTTTAGAGATGGATGCTACTGCACCGGTAAGTTCTTTTCTGCGTTGGGTTCCGTAACCAACAACGACTACCTCGTTTAAAGCGTTAATATCTTCAGCGAGATATATGTTAACGGGATCTGCTGCACTCTTTACTGTAACCTCCTGATCTTTATAACCTATTAAGCGAACAGAGAGTTTAAGGGGAAATCGACCGGTCACTTTTATGTTAAATCGACCGTCAGCATCTGTGCTGATTCCGTTTGTCGTCGCCTGTTCAACAACAACAGCTCCGGTTAACGGCTCTTTCGTTTTATCATCAAGGACATATCCTTTCAGAGTTCCCTGAGCATGGATAACCAGTGGGAATACCAATAAAACCCATAAAATGCCGGTGCATTTTATAATAGAAAAGGAAGAAGTGTTACTCCCTTTAAAGAAATTAGTTCTTTTTGCCATGAATAGATGAATGTTTATCGAGAGCACTTCCAAAGCCGTTTATCGTCGGGCAAGGAAGTGATCGTTTTTTATATACGGATATCTGTATCCCATAAACCGGATTGGCTAGTTGCCAACCATGTAAAACCTAACAGTCTAACTGATGATTTCTTTATTTTATGTTGCTATTAACAACAACACATTCGCATTCGGAAAGAAGTGACGTGTCCGAAGTCAGAAAGGGTTGAGCATAAGAATATGCTGAGATTAGTGCTCTCTTGCAGAGAGGAAAAGGATTGTTGAGGAGATAATTTCATTTTAGCCATCTCATATTATATATAGTAATTTCGATGCAAATTAACGGAGTTTTAACAAACCTCGAAATACCGCATGTGCGGTATTTTACTCACATTATATGGTATATCAGCCTTCTACCTTCTAAGTATTTGCCTTGTATCTCCCATTTAGCTAACTAGATCCACCAAAGTCAGGGTAAGGCAAACTCAGAAAGAAGCATCGGATTAAAAGATAAGATATAGTTTATTGTGATAAAGCTGGATCACTTGCAAAAGTAAGGGGGATATTGGCCT
>NZ_BAIV01000051.1 GCF_000517545.1 Bacteroides reticulotermitis JCM 10512
TGGCTCTCACGGAGGTATTGGGAATTTCTTCGTCCAACAAATTCAAACGATGTAAGGTAAATGGTGACTGATGCGTATCGGTTAGCAAGACACCGCCACCAATAGATCCAAGCCACATATTCCCAAGGTTGTCTCGTATGATTGAATTTATTTCATCACAAGGTATGTGATAAGGTGACTTTTTGGATTTATAATTAAGGAAGGCCCCAGGCTGTTTATGTCTCATCACACTCAATCCCGTACGGTACCTACCCAAAGAGTCTGAGTATTCAAGTCCTCCGCTATGTCATAGACAATGTTATCAGAAAGACTATGTTCATCTCCGGTCGTATGCCGATAATTAATATAAGAGACATTCTTCATATCCTTTGGATTCTGAAGCAAGAAAAGCCCACATTCCCAACTCCCCACCCAGATGTTTTTCTGAGAATCTTCATAAATTACATGGGCCGAGTTACGCTCATTAATCTGAGGATAAGCAAAAAACTTTTTAGTAGTAGGAGCATATCGGTAAAGCCCGCTTGACCATGTACCAATCCATATATCCCCCGCCGAATCCTCAAATAAAGATTTAATGGCACAATGCCCCAACACACCGCCACTTAACTCAAGATCATAAAATGCGAATGAGTCCTGTTCAGGAATATAACGACACAATCCGGTATCTGTACCTATCCAGACTGTATTATTCCGGGCAATAAGTAAACAGGATACAATATTATTAGGGATGGCAGGCGAGAGATATTTACGTATTTCTCCTGTCTTCTTATTCAATACATTCAAGCCCTCCTGAGTACCGATCCAAAGATTAGAGTCATTATCATCGCCTAAACAATACACATTATTGTTCGTCAATAAATCCGGAGAATAGAGGTTTGATTTATAAAGTGTAGTCCGATAGCCATCGTATTGACAAAATCCATATCTGGTAGCAAACCACATGAAGCCATCCTTAGCTTGATAGACTTTTTGCACTTCATCGGTAGGAAGGCTATTGAAAATAGATAGCTGCTTAAATTTTAGATTCGAGATAACATCATCAGCATGCAACGGAGTATCGTATAAAAAAGGCAATAGTAAAAGCCAGAGCCTCTGAAGTTTGAAAAGCGAACCTAGTATATTTCTCATGTTATTAGATTTGATCACAATGCAAATATAATAAGTTCGCAGTGAAATCAAGGAGGAATTTGCGTTCTTTCTAGTAGAATATAAGCCAATCTACTACATATATTTACTAAAACCTCTAAGTCTATAAGTACATTACTGCAAACTGCTAAATTTTAATAGTAGACCGCCGTTTACTTCACCTTACACGTAAATTATTATACGCCAGGGCTTGGAATTATTAGATAAAACTCTGCTGTTAGCATATAATTATGAGTATACGCTATTAAAATTCATTATTACAAAGAAAAAATACATTTTTCAGTTGCATATTTCATTTTTTATAATATTGCGAATAAGAAACGAACCTTTGTTAATTTAAAACAGATTTCTATGAAAAGAAATTTTATTTTATCCGCCTGTCTTTTGGTTATGCTTTTGCCGATTGCAGGACAAAACGAGCCTACCGCTCCTCCGCCTCCGTCGCCAGAGTTAGATCTATTCAGCAATGATATTTCCCCGCAAGTGGAAATGATGAATCGCTATGGTACCTATCCTGTAGACTTATCTACTGGTTTAGTAGATATATCCATACCGCTTTATACAATAAAGACACCAGGAGGATTAACAATGCCATTGACGTTAAGTTTCCATGCTTCCGGTTTGCGTTCGAATGAGCGTGAAGGTCTGGTAGGGGTTCGGTGGCGGTGGATCTGTCAGTAGAATTATCCGCGGGTACCGGATATGGGAAATCGTACAATTAAGATAAGCAACCAAGAGAAGTGTAATTAAATAGAAAAGCGGCCCTTGAAACCAAGAGCCGCTTTCGCATATTTATTTTCTAAACCTGTTTTGTTCAGATTAGAGTTTCGGACCAGCAGCAACCAATGCTTTACCAGCAGCGTTACCTTCAAACTTAGCGAAGTTCTTGATGAAACGTCCAGCCAAGTCTTTTGCTTTTTCGTCCCAAGTGCAAGCACATTCGTAAGTATCACGTGGATCAAGGATCTTCGGATCAACTCCCGGAAGTTCTGTAGGAACAACGAAGTCGAAGAAAGGAATAACCTTAGTCGGAGCTTTGTCGATAGCACCATCAAGGATAGCGTCGATAATACCACGAGTATCTTTGATAGAAATACGTTTGCCGCTACCATTCCAACCTGTGTTAACCAAGTATGCTTTAGCACCAGTCTTTTGCATCTTCTTAACCAATTCTTCACCGTATTTTGTTGGGTGCAATGACAAGAAAGCAGCACCGAAGCAAGCAGAGAATGTCGGAGTTGGTTCAGTGATACCACGTTCTGTACCAGCCAATTTAGCTGTAAATCCAGAAAGGAAGTAGTACTGAGTTTGCTCAGCGTTCAAGATAGATACCGGAGGCAATACACCGAATGCGTCAGCTGACAAGAAGATAACTTGTTTTGCGTGAGGGCCTTTAGACACCGGTTTAACGATGTTTTCGATGTGGTAGATAGGATAAGAAACACGTGTGTTCTCAGTTACTGACTTATCAGCGAAGTTGATTTCACCTGCAGCGTTTACTGTACAGTTTTCCAACAAAGCATCGCGTTTGATAGCGTTCCAGATGTCTGGTTCACTTTCTTTATCCAAGTTGATAACTTTAGCATAGCAACCACCTTCGAAGTTGAATACACCTTCGTCATCCCATCCGTGCTCATCGTCACCGATCAACAGACGTTTCGGGTCAGTAGACAAAGTTGTTTTACCTGTACCTGACAGACCGAAGAAGATAGCAGAGCTTTTGCCTTCTTTATCTGTGTTAGCCGAACAGTGCATAGAAGCCATACCTTGCAGAGGTAACAAGTAGTTCATGTAAGAGAACATACCTTTCTTCATTTCACCACCATACCAAGTATTCAAGATTACCTGAATCTTTTCAGTCAAGTTGAATACAACTGCTGTTTCAGAGTTCAGGCCTAATTCTTTGTAGTTTTCAACTTTAGCTTTAGAAGCGTTCATGATAACGAAATCAGGCTCACCGAAGCTAGCCAATTCCTCAGCGTTCGGACGGATGAACATGTTTGTTACGAAGTGAGCTTGCCAAGCCACTTCCATGATGAAGCGCAGTTTCAAGCGAGTATTTTCGTTAGCGCCACAGAAAGCGTCAACAACGAACAGTCTTTTGTTAGAAAGTTCTGCAGTAGCCAAAGCTTTAACTGCGTTCCAGCATTTTGCGTCTACCGGTTTGTTGTCGTTTTTATATTCCTCAGAAGTCCACCAAACTGTATTTTCACTGGTTTCGTCTTTAACGAAGAATTTATCTTTAGGAGAACGTCCTGTATAAACACCTGTCATTACGTTTACAGCTCCCATGTCAGTAACCTGGCCTTTTTCAAAACCTACCAAACCCGGTTTCGTTTCTTCAGCGAACAAAACATCGAAAGACGGGTTGTGTAAAATCTCAGTTACACCAGTAATACCGTACTTGCTTAAATCTAAATTTGCCATTTTCTTTTGAATTAATTAAAATTGGTATCTTGTTGATTATCTCTTTTTACCTTAGAAAGGGCCTTTTCGCACCCCTATTAAATCCGGATACAAAAGTAATACTTTCTTTGGAAAGCAAGAAGTTATTAGAGAAATTTTTCTCTAATGAAATCTCTTTTATATATCCATAACAATATCTGCCACCTGAATGTTGCAAATTGAAAGATTATCATTTACTTTGCAAGCGATATTATACCAATACTTTTAAATAAAAACAACAAGGTAAGCAAAGTTATGAAAGTCATTGATTTTAGCCTGACAAATTCGATTCTGAACCAATATGTATCCGAGATTAGAAATGTAGAAGTACAAAACGACCGTTTGCGCTTTCGCCGCAATATTGAGCGGATCGGAGAAATTATGGCTTACGAAATAAGCAAAACATTCGATTATTCGATCAAAGAAGTTCAGACACCTTTGGGAATCGCACCCGTCAGTACTCCGGACAATCAATTAGTTATTAGCACCATTCTACGTGCCGGGCTTCCTTTCCACCAAGGTATTCTCAGCTATTTCGACCAAGCTGAAAACGCCTTCGTATCAGCTTACCGTAAATACAAAGATACACTCAAATTCGATATACATATAGAATACATCGCGTCTCCACGCATCGACCAGAAAACACTCATTATCACCGACCCGATGCTAGCCACCGGAGGTAGCATGGAGCTTAGTTACCAAGCTATGCTCACCAAAGGAGAACCGGCCGAAATACATGTAGTATCGATCATTGCCAGCCAACAAGCGATCGACCATATTGCGGAGGTATTCCCCAAAGACCGAACTACAATCTGGTGCGCAGCCATCGATCCGCAAATCAACGAACACTCCTATATCGTTCCCGGACTGGGGGACGCCGGCGATTTGGCCTACGGCGAAAAAGAATAAAACGATTTTGTAGATAAAAAACAGTCCTCTGTCGATTCTGTTTTCTAGTCTTTCCTCCTTCCACTATTTTTGGTTATCGAAAATCAAAAATAGAGGATTCAGGTATGGAAATGAATATGAAAGCATTAAGTATTGCAGTTTGCCTAATCAGTTGTTTAGGCACTGCGTCGGCACAGTCTGACGATCTCAACACGAACGGAAGGCAACAAACCGAGCGGAAACAGTTGCCGCGCGAAGTGCCCAACCCGGAGAAAATCGCTACGCAGATGACTGATCAGATGAAAGAATCCCTTCAGCTAAACGAAAAACAGTATAAAAAGATATACAAGCTCAACCTAAAAGAGCAAAAAGAACGCTTTACAAATAGCCAGAATTCCGGGCAAAGACGTCCGCCTATGCGCGGTGAAGGTTTTGAAATGGGAGGAGAACGCCCGCCAATGGGTGGAGGTAGGCCTCCGATTATGGGCGATGGAAGTTTCCCCGATCAAATGGATTCACCCTCACGCACCAATGGAGACAGCGATAAGGAGAAAGCCGAAAGCCTGCAAAAAGTGCTGAAGCTAAAGAAAAGAAAATCAAAAAGATATTATCTACGGAACAATACGCAAAATGGCAAACCGAACAAATCACACACCGTAATAAATTCTCAAAACATTAAGCAGGAGTACTTTGATTGATTTGATTAACAGAACGTTTGTTTTTCATAATTTTTTAGTGAATGTGATAGGTCTCCTTCGTGATGAAGAAGACCTATTTTTTAAAACTAACTACAACCGATTCAGGAAAGCACATAAGCATAACCGTATGATGGAGAACGGATCATTAGCTCTTTTCAGCACCAGAAACTGGTTCCTATATACAATGTTCATTTTTGGCTTTCAGCCTTTCAGTTTTCACGTAACCAGTTAATAGTCAATATATAGAACCTGAAAGAAGGGGCTGAAAGTAAAAAATATAGCTTTCAGCCCCTTCAGCTTATAGGTTGCGGAAGTCAATCTGCCAATCAACATAGAACCGGATTTAGCGCAAGCTTATGAGCCAACGACTCCGGACTTGACCAGATAACTTATTGCCGCATGGAAGAAAACAACAACACGCACCCGGCCTGTTTATTCCGAAGACTTAGAAAACTCTATTCTTTACTAAAAGCAAAAGCTGAAGGCAGCACCTCCCTTTCAGCTTTCGCTTTCAGACGTAATACACTATAAAACAGAAGATTGCCCCTGAAGCTGAAACCTGAAAGGCAAAATCAGAAAATCTTTTTTTCGGCCGTTTTTGCTCGGAACTGCCGGCCAGTTTACGCCATTTCTTCTGCTCCACAAGTAGGTTGATCCTCAATCCGAAGGAAGTGAAACAACCCATGCTTTGAATGAAATGAAGCGGGTCTTTGAATGAAATGCCGTGGGTATCCGCTTCATTTGCCCTGGGCATTTGAATATTTGCGCCGGGCATTTGAGTCAAAACACCGGGGCAAACGGTAAAATGCCCAGGGCAAGCGGAAGAAATCGAGCCATTGATTCGACAAGAAGTCACAGCCAACTGAGTAGTGCTGGGGAGTTTTGCAACAAGAAATACGCAAAAACAACTAAACCTGCATGCTGCTTACCCTAAGCTTACATGCAGGTTTAGTCTATCTATCTTGAGAAAAAGATTCTAATTATTTCTCTTCGTTGGCAGTCTTTCTTTTACGATTTGTCCAAACCAAAACGAGAACTCCAACTAAGAGCAAAGCAAGTGCCGCATAAGCGATGCCTTCGGTCGTATGCAAGCTCTGCGGATCAAAGCTCATTTCAATGATGTGCTTGCCCGCAGGAATATTCATTGCCCGCAAAATATAATCAGCGCGAGCCAACTCTACCGGTTGCCCATCAACGGTCACACGCCATCCCGGATAGAATATCTCGGAGAAGACAGCGACACCGGCTTCTGTTGACGAACTTTCGTACACCAAATGATTCGGTTCATAAGCCGTCAACCGGATAACAGACAACGAATCTTTATACCTTCGGTCACACCCTTCAACTGCTCTTTGAACTTAACATCCACTACCGCAGTCTCAGTCGGTAAAATAGTGTCCAACGCGTTTATTTCCTCATTGGCATTATCTACATACATAACCTTATTAACAAACCAGGCATTGCCATAGGCATAAGGATTCTGAATAGGCACCGTTTGTCCCTGTTGTCCGGCAGGCAAAATAAAGTATTTAGTATTCAGCATATTCAATACACGGAACTTGGAAGCGTCTACACTATCCATCTTTCCACCGGCAGTTGCAATCGCTTGATAGACGCTCTGCATCTCTTTCGAGATATGGTGATCGATCATCTCCTGATATCGCCGAAGTTTAGCCGCATGATACCCTCCTATACTTTTATGCCAATAGGCTGTATTATTCTCATTAAACGCATTGCCGGAGATATTGAATACCCGATAGTTCAAATCGGTATCCTGTAAGATCGCTTCATCCGTGGCGGTCTTGCGGAACGCTTCCACCCGCTGCGACTTCGGTACGAATTGTTCGTCATACAGATAGCGCTTGTTCACACTCCACATATCTACGAGACAAAGAATCGTAATCGCTGCCACAACCCAAGACGCTTTCAGTTTACGATTCGCGTAAAGAGCCAGCACCGCACATCCAACGGCAATAACGAAGAAGCTACGCCATGCATCCGACGTAACCAATGCCTTACGTACTTCCTCCAGATTAGCGACCAACGGGCTTAACTGTTCTCCCGGAATGGCTTGTTGCAAAGCAGCCATCTCTTGTGCCGGGATATAATTGGAAAAGACAATCTCGGGCATTACAGCCAAAATCAGCGCAACCCCCATAGTCAACGCCAAGCTAACCAATAACGGGGTCCGATTTTCTTTCAGTTTTAAAGATTCGGGATTCGACAAAACCTCTTTCAAAGCAAAGATAGCCAGCAGAGGAATGGTGAATTCGGCAATAACCAGAATGGAAGACACCGCACGGAACTTATTGTACATCGGTATATAATCGATAAAGAAGTCGGTCAGCCCCATAAAATTCCGCCCCCAGGAGAGCAGAATCGAAAATACTGTGGCTCCAATCAAGGCCCATTTCAAAGGACCTTTGACGATAAAACAACCCAGTAGGAATAGGAATAACACGAACGCTCCGACATAGACCGGCCCGGAAGTCATAGGCTGATCGCCAAAATATTGCGTCAGTTGCGAATAAATGTTGCCATACATCGGATTGGCTTTCTTCATCGCAGTCTCACTCTCCGCTATGGGAATGGATGCGCCTCCTTTTACATTCGGAACCAGGAAAGTCAAGGTTTCACCGATTCCATAGCTCCATTGCGTGATATAGTCGCGATCCAAGCCGCTACTGGTTTGTTGGGCGGCAGGTCCCTCCCGCTTCAACTCACTCTTTCCACGCATGGTTTCCTTACTGTATTCGTAAGTGTGATATAAGTTAGACAGGTTGGCACATACGCCAATCAAAGCCGCTACGGCTAGAATAGCACTCGCCTTAAAGAAATGGGGCAGTTCCTTCTTTCGGTACGCATCTTCAAAGTAAGCTCCTACAAAGAACAAGATGACAAACATGAAGTAATAACTCATCTGTATATGATTCGACTGAATCTGAAGAGCAATAAACAGAGCAGTCAGAATACCACCCAGCAGGTATTTCTTACGATAGGCCAATACCACACCCGCAATGGTAGGCGGTATATAAGCCAGCGTTACAAACTTCCAG
This sequence comes from Bacteroides reticulotermitis JCM 10512, assembly GCF_000517545.1. Lineage (GTDB taxonomy): Bacteria > Bacteroidota > Bacteroidia > Bacteroidales > Bacteroidaceae > Bacteroides > Bacteroides reticulotermitis. Next base: position 8,234 of record NZ_BAIV01000051.1, read on the forward strand.
ATATGCCCGGCGGCTATTAGAATAAAGAAATAGGAAGAGAATCCCCATATGATACTTCCTAACCCGGAGAGCCAGACTGACAGTCCAAATGCCCGCATAAGTATATAAAATCCCAGCATCATGATGAATGTAAGCATCACGTAGGATGGGAGGAATAAGCGATAGGCTTTCTCAACCACCTGAACCGGTTTGGTTGAATCATAACTCGGTGCCATCTGATAGGTTGGCATTCCACTAAATATCGAGTTTGTCCAGCGGCTTCTTTCTCCTGTACGCTCAAGGTATTCCTGCGCATCTTGTCCGGCACCCGCTCCCGCAGCTGTATCATGCTGGAACAAAATACGCCCTTCAATATCGGCAGGGAAAAAATAAGCAAAAGAAAGGAGGACAAATGCCAAGATAGCAATAAGATCAGGAAGGATTTTCTTCATATTAGCCAAGAGTTAAGAATGAAAAGAGAGGGCTAGGAAATGATCAGATCGAATGATTCCCAGCCCTCAACTTAAAATTAATATCTGTAATGCTCTGCTTTATAAGGCCCATCTACGGTTACCCCGATATAAGCAGCCTGTTCCGGAGTTAGTTTAGTCAGCTTCACACCAATCTTTTCTAGGTGCAAGCGTGCGACTTCTTCATCCAAATGTTTGGGCAGACGGTACACGTCCACTTCATATTTCTTGTTATACAACTCAATTTGAGCCAGTGTTTGATTCGTGAAAGAGTTACTCATCACAAATGACGGGTGGCCGGTTGCACATCCAAGGTTGACCAAACGTCCGTCAGCCAACAGAATGATACTGTGTCCGTCCGGGAAATAATAACGATCTACCTGTGGTTTGATATTCACACACTTAATTCCAGCGAAGTGCTTCAAAGCATCAACCTGAATTTCATTATCAAAGTGTCCGATATTGCAAACGATAGCCTGATCTTTCATCTTTTCCATATGATCGATCCGGATAATATCAATATTACCGGTGGTAGTCACAAAAATGTTACCTTCCAGACAAGCGTCTTCCATGGTCAGTACTTCAAAGCCTTCCATGGCAGCTTGCAAGGCACAGATCGGGTCTACCTCGGTCACCAAAACACGGGCACCGTACGAACGCATGGAGTGTGCGCATCCTTTACCCACATCGCCATAACCACAAACGACCACTACTTTACCGGCGATCATTACGTCAGTAGCCCGCTTGATGCCATCCGCCAACGACTCCCGACAACCGTACAGGTTATCAAACTTAGATTTAGTAACCGAGTCATTCACATTAAATGCCGGGAATAGGAGTTTACCCTCTTCCTTCATCTGATACAAACGATGTACACCTGTCGTAGTCTCTTCCGAAACACCACGCATTTCAGCAGCTACCCGATGCCAGCGATCTTTATCTTCAGCCAGAACTTTCTTCAAAATTGCATTCAGTTCTATTTCATCTTCAGCATGAACTTCTTTATCCAATACAGCTGCATTGTTTTCAGCATCAAAACCGACGTGGATCATCATTGTAGCATCACCTCCATCGTCAACAATAACTGTCGGCCCCTTGCCACCGGCAAAGTTCAACGCTTGCAGCGTACACCACCAATATTCTGTTAATGTCTCTCCTTTCCAGGCAAACACCGGCACACCAGCGGCTGCAATAGCTGCTGCTGCATGATCTTGCGTAGAATATATATTGCAAGAGCACCAACGAACTTCAGCTCCTAATACGACCAAAGTTTCAATTAGCACAGCAGTCTGAATAGTCATATGCAATGACCCCATGATGCGGGCTCCTTTCAAAGGTTGAGATTCTCCATACTTTTCGCGAAGAGCCATTAGCCGGCATTTCCTTTTCTGCCAAATCGATTTCCTTGCGTCCAAAATCAGCAAGCGTAATATCTGCCACTTTGTAGGGCAGCGTAGAGAATAATTCTGTAGACATATTGTAAATCATTTAAATATAAAGTATATATGGCGGCAAAGGTAGAACATTCTGATAAGTAGGGCAAAAGCTATCTGCTTTTTTTATAAAATAATAACTTGCAACATAACGCCTATTCTAAAATTATAGTACTATATTTGCAACTAGCAACTCATTTTCTACAAAAAATATAAGCTATATAACCGCAAGATGGAATATAACGAAAACGAGACAAAAGCAGACTTATTGAAGAAAATAAAAAGATTGGAGAAGGAAGTCGACAATCTTTCCTCCGAAGTTGCCCTGCACGAGAGAAACCGTTTTCGTGACAGGTACACTACCCGTATTTTAGATGCGCTACCCGACATGCTTACCATACTTGACCACGATGCCAATATTGTGGAACTAGTATCTTCTCCGAACACCAGTCATATCGAAGGAGCCACGATTGAAAACATCGTGCATCGCAATGTCAAGGACATCCTTCCTCCAAAATCGTACGAGAGCATACGCATCATCATGGATAAGGTTATTCAAACCGGCATCAGTTCCATTGCTCAACACGAATTAGTAATCAATTCCGTCGTGTACCACTTTGAAAATCATATATCCAAACTGGATGATGAATACCTACTGTGCATATGCCGCGACATCTCCCACCAATGGGAAATAGAACGGGCCAAGGAAGAACAACAGAGAGCATTGACGCTGGCCCAAATCAAGGCAGAAGAAGCAGACAAGCTAAAGTCGGCGTTCCTGGCAAACATGAGCCACGAAGTTCGTACTCCGCTCAATGCAATTGTCGGGTTCTCCAAGATTATCGTCAATGGAGATTCTACAGAAAGAGGCCAGTATGCCGACATTATAGAGAAGAACTCGCACATACTGCTCAATCTATTCAATGACATTCTAGATCTTTCAGCTTTAGAAGCCAGTTCGTTGGAACTTAGCTCCCGTAAGATTCGGCTATTGGATATTTGCTGCCAACTTTATCAGCTGTATCGCGACAAGACGCAGGGTGAAGTAGAACTCATCTTCGATGGAGGAGACGCCGATACGTATATCTTAGGAGACTTGGAAAGGCTGACCCAGGTGATAAACAACCTACTCAATAATGCAATAAAATTCACCATTCAGGGAGAGATCCACTATGGCTTTCACCAGAAAGGGAATATTGTCGAGTTTTATGTCAAAGATAGCGGAATAGGCATCCCGTCGGAAAAAGCGGCAACTATCTTTCAACGCTTCCGCAAGATTAATGATTTTGTACAAGGCACAGGATTGGGACTTACACTTTGCCGAATGTTGATAGAGAAGATGGGAGGCCGCATCTGGTTACGTTCTAAGGAGAAAGAGGGAACTACATTCTATTTTACACTTCCTTGCTTGCAAAGCTGACAATTCTCAAACACATTATATATATGAACGAGCCACCTAAATGTTTGAAGCATTTAGGTGGCTCGCTTTATAAAGTCTGACAGTTAGTTCTGTCGAATCTTACTTTTTGGCAACAGCCGGCACACTCAACATTTCCTTATACTTCGCCGGATTATTCAATATCTGAATAGCCGCTTCAAGGTCATTGTCATCTTTCAACTGCTGGATAAGACTACCCCGTTGGAAATAGTAGCGCTTCACAATCTCATTGGTAATCATGCGCTTGATATCTTTTGAGAAATAGTCCAGGTCACGCTCCAGGTTATGATTCAGCTTCTTCTCTAAGGCCTTAAACTCATCGGAGGCATCTTTCATATAACCTTCAAACTCGGCGGCTTCTTTCAATGTCTTTAAAATCTTCTCGCTCTGCTGATCGTATTTGAAGTCGGCCTTCTTTACCGTAGCCTTGAAGTCGGTATAGTCAGAAGCTGTTAATTCAAATTTCTCCGGACTGGCAATCGTCGGATGCTTCAAGCAATACTGTGTAGCGTAGTCAAACACTAGATTATCACGTACTAAATAGAAAAGAATATTCGGAAGCTTTTCCTGTTTCACAGCGATGTCGGGCATTACACCACCACCGTCACGCACTTCGCGTCCGGCTGCCGTATGGAATATTTTAGTCAAGCTGTCGGGTATCGCCCCAACACTACCATCTTCATTCCGATTCTTATAATCAATCGCTTGTACGCAGCGTCCGCTCGGAATGTAGTATTTAGATGTGGTAACCTTCATTGTTCCGCCATAAGGTAATGAGCGAGGTACTTGCACTAATCCTTTACCAAAGGTACGATTGCCAACAACTACCGCCCGGTCTAAGTCCTGCAAGGAACCGGATAAGATCTCGGATGCCGAAGCTGTTGCACTGTTTACGAGTACAGCAACCGGGATATCCAAATCTAAAGGTTCGCGCAATGTTTTATACGAGTTGCTTGCTTGTTTAATCTTTCCCTTCGTGGTTACAATCACTTTACCGCGAGGCAAGAAGTAGTTGGCTATTTCTACAGCCTCATCTAGCAGACCTCCACCGTTGTTACGTAAATCGATCACTAAAGAAGTGGCGCCTTTCTTTTTCAGATCAAGGAATGTTTTCTTAAAGTCCTTGGAAGGGTTACCGGAGAAAGTACTCAGATTAATATATCCTACGTGGTTTTCGAGTACACTGGCATACGGGATTGAGGGATTCTGAATAGACTCACGCACAATCGTAAACTCCAGAGGCGTATACGTACCTTTCAGGTTGGGACGATCGACCTTCAGTTTAAAGCTTGTACCTGCTTGTCCGCGCAACATTTGGCTTACTTCGGCATTATTTTTCCCCAAAAGATCTTTCCCATCGATTTCGACCAATATATCGCCAGCCTTCAATCCGACCTTCGCCGCAGGCGTATTTTCAAAAGGTTCGGATATGACCGAACGCTTCAATTTGGTATCATAAGTGATGTAAGAGCCTATACCTCCAAAGGAACCTTTGATCATCTGCTCCAATTCACTCTGATCTTCTTCCGGGAAATATTCCGTATAAGGGTCGAGTGAGTAAAGCATATTGTCGATACCTTCCCGAACCATTTTATTGGGATCAAGGGTATCTACATAGAACATATCCAGTTCTTTAACGATCGCACTGAATACATTCAGGTTCTTGGCAATCTGGAAGTTCTTATCATCTCCACTCTTAAAACTAAAGAAAGCAATGACAGCAACTACAGCCACCGCACTGACAGTTATCCGCTTACTCAGCAACTTCTTCATATAACTTTTTATTAAAATAAAGTGTAAAAGTAGCTCAAACCCTGTTTATTCCGCTAAAATCTCGTTGATATTTAACTTAATTTGGTCCCAACATTCCTGCGAGATCGTAGTTCCGATGACTTGGATCACATTTCCAGAAAGCGTTGAACCTATTTTGGCGCATTTTTCCAGGGAATAGCCACAAGTTAGTCCATATAAAAAGCTGCAGCAAAGTAATCACCGGCACCGGTTGTATCGACTACTTTTTCTACCTTCATGGCCTTTACCTTGATTTGCTCCGTTCCTTTGCGAATATACGAACCACCGGAACCGACTTTCACAATGGCAATGCTGCATTGCTTTCCGATCACTTCCAAAGCCTCTTCCGGTTCTTTGCCGGTAAATGCTTTCGCTTCTTCTTCATTCGCAAAGACAATATCTACATATTTATGGATTAATAAGGTAAAGAATTCCAGATCGGCTTCGACAATGTTGTAGCTTGCCATATCCAGACAGATTTGCAAGCCGGCTTCCTTTGCCAATTCGATGGCATGAAGAATCATTTCATGGTCTTGAACAAGATACCCTTCAATAAATAGATAAGCATATCCTTTGAACATATCTAAAGTCAGTTCTTCGGCCTTCAACGTAGAAGCGGCTCCCAGATAGGTACCAAAAGTACGTTCTCCGTCGGGGGTAATAAAGGTAGATGCGACTCCCGAAGGCAAATGTTCTGAGGTCAACATCTTGTCCTCGATCCGGTTTTTCTTTAAATTTTCCTTAAAAAACTTCCCGTAATGATCATTTCCTACTTTTCCGATAAAACCTGTCGAAGCTCCCAAACAAGCTAATCCAAGTATGGCATTTCCGGCTGATCCGCCTGTTGCCAAATGGGTTTTCATCTGCGAAAACTTTGAGTTAATCTGTTGTAGCTTAGCTTCATCTATGAGTTGCATGCTTCCCTTTGGTAATTCCATTTCATGCAAAAGAGTATCATCATTCAGGGTCGCAAGTACGTCTACCAGCGTTGCCCAATCCCACTATTTTGTCCATTCTAAATATTTTTTTTGCAAAGATATTGCATATTTCAAAATATCCTATTACTTTTGCATCGCAATTGAGAAAAACATTCTTCCTTAGCTCAGTCGGTTAGAGCATCTGACTGTTAATCAGAGGGTCCTTGGTTCAAGTCCAAGAGGAAGAGCGAAAATAAGAAATCTTGATTGCAAATTCTTCCTTAGCTCAGTCG
>NZ_BAIV01000050.1 GCF_000517545.1 Bacteroides reticulotermitis JCM 10512
ATATATACTAACCAGTGGAAAGGCAGCATTGTATGATGAATATGAAATTGGACATATCACTTTCTAACTTTCCCTCTTTGGAGCAGGAATTCCTGTATCTCCGAACTGCGGTAAAAATTCTTCCCGTTTCTATTCGTCTGATAATAACGGATCAATCCTTTTTCGCGATAGCGGGCTATGGTCCGCTGTGTCACTCCCAACAATTGGGCAAGATCATAATTATCCAACAGGGTATCACCGTCTAAACATTCTTTCAAACGGTTCATACGGTCCAATTTCTTTTCAATACGGTCAAAGCCTTCCACAATAGTCAATATCATCTTTTCGAGTACCTCATTATCTATATACATCATGGTATATCCTCCTAATTATTTTAAAAGGTGATTACTTTGATACTCTTCTTGTGCGCACTACAAGAGTATATACCATGTATAGTGAAAACGATGTGCCAAATAGTGATATGGAACATATAAATCGATGTAATATGCTAATATATTGCGGAATACAAATTATGTTCCACTGGTAAATATTGTAAAGTGTAAACCAGCATACTGTAAAGTTTCAGCACACAATGTTCATACGCTTTACATCTCCGTCACACCCTAAAGAAACCTGACGACATCTGACGACACTTGCTGACAGAGAGTTGGAGATTACATCCCTTGAACATATCTTTACCCCGAACAAAAAAACGGAGAGCCTATGGAAATTATAAGCATTGAAGCCGAAACATTTGAGGAAATGAATAGAACACTAGACTTACTCATCCAAAATACTCATCTCAAAAACAGAAAAGAAGAAGAGAACTTAACCGATTGGATTGACAACCAGGATGTATGCCTTTTAATGGATATATCTCCAAGGAAATTACTGACTCTACGTCGCACGGGAGAAATCCCGTATAGCCGCATAGATCGGAAAATCTATTACCGGAAAAAAGACATAACCGCGTATATGGAGAAAGAACTGCAAAAAGGAAACAATTAATCAAACGGGATATGGCACAGAACTTACTGACAAAAGACAGTCCGGAAATCATCCGTTTCTTCCAAAATATCGAATATCTGGGCAATCTATTGACAAATGAACCGGAAAGGTATAGACCGGTTTTGAATGGTGAAAGGTATCTTACCGAAGCAGAACTGGCTGAACAGTTGAAAATCACACGCAGGACATTGATCGAACATAGAACAACAGGCCTGCTTCCCTATTATAGGTTGGGAGGAAGGATTCTTTATAAAGAGAATGATATTATACGGATCTTAAAGGGAAACAGAATAGAGGCATTTTGAAATCCAAATAGATAGGTATAAAGGGAACGTCTTTGGGCTCATTATGACTAAAGACGTTCTCGTTGCATATTAATACTTTAACCATAAAAAATAAATACGACAAGACAGTTTTTCAGGAAAATAATTCTCATATATTTGGCGGAACCGAACCTTTTTTATACTTTTGCACAGTCAAAAAATGACAGCGATAAAGATTGAAATAATTGAAATTTGGCATATGGCTAATTCAATGGTTTTAATTGATTCAAGATATACTGTATGTGTTGTTAATCAGGGATTTAATAACGAAAACTTTTTAAGATTCGATTCCTGGTGGCACCACTTGAAAAAATAAAAATCCCTGAAACATTCTCGTTTCAGGGATTTTTATTTGATACATATCTTAGAGCACAAATAAATCATCTGCTTACCAATAACTCATTTTGGATGATTCAAGAATCACCCCAAAACAGCGTACAACCATTCGAAGTACATTCTACTTAACTCTTCGGTTCAGTTGATTGTTGGCCTTTGCAGGACGTGATTTACCCACCCGCTTTCCACTGGTTTTCTTGCTTTCCGCACCGGATTTTGCTTTCCCGGCAAACGGATTATGACTCTTCGTTACTCCCATAATCGATTAATTTCCTTCGTAATATTCACCTAAAAACCAACGTGCCAGAAAGTCCCAGTTGTCATGAAGAAGCGTTTTACCGTTCTCAAACGGTAGTTGTGCATCAGGTAACAGGTTGTTTTTCATGGCATACTTCAAGAGGTCGAACGGAAACAGTCCCTGTTCGGTAAACAGCTCGTAGGCTTCTTCTTCGGAGGCTTCGGCATCATACAACGGGTTCCGGGGATCGGCAAAGTAGGTAGCAACATCGGGACCAATCAACAAGCCTTTCGGATTGGCATAAAGCACAAAATTCTCGCACTCCATCAGGTCGGGCAATAATTCATCCTCTTTATCTTCCCATTTCAGGCTATGAATAAAGAACATCTTGAGAGCCAGGTAGGAGTCGAAATACATCAATGATTCGCCTCCGCTCGCTTCCATGAAACGTGCCACGTTCTCAGGCATCTTTTCCCCAGGTAAGCTACCGGTAGCTCGGTACGTTCTACGTCCATCAGCTGCCTCCATCAACCAATCATCTGCCAGGTGGTTGCTGATGGGAGCTTGTTCGAAGGCTTCATCCAACCGTTTGTATATCAATTCGGATAGCTCCAGCAAATCCGCATCCATCGGATTCTCCACCAATTCGTAATCCTCGCCTACCGGTGAGTTGATGGCCCACAACAAGAAGGCAACGTCCTCCACATTGATTTCGTCCGGCAGATAAGCATCCGTCAGCGTATAAAAAGGTAGGTAACGCCCATAGCTATCGTGATGCCAGTTGGTAAACTCCCGCCAGTGCCTTCGTCGGCCACACAGTCTTCCAAATAAAGTGACAGGATGAGGGCAACATGCTGCTGGCTCCTTTCCGTGGCATCTCTGTAAATGCAGGACTGACTGATAAGCGGTAGCAAATCATTCGCCAGATCCAGATACCACTGATCCGAGTCCTCTCTCTTGACACGCGCATGACAGTCAAGCCATGCTTTCATATATATCTTTTGAAACTTCATACTATTCTTACTAATTTCCAGCCTATCAAAAAAGAGCTGAATAAAAAACACAGGAGATTTACAACCGCTTCAAAGCCAGCTTGACCACCTTTTCGACAGGAGCATCCGGCTCATCTTTCAAGATCGCCATCACCACTTTCATGGAAGGAGCCGACGCGAAACCAAGCATGGTAAGAGCCGAAACAGCTTCGTCCTGAACAGCCACGTAGCCACTCGACAGAAGCCCTCCATCGCCAAGCAGGCCATTATCACTGCTTGCACCGGTAACTTTTATCTTATCTTTCAGGTCGACGATAACACGTTGCGCTGTTTTCAGTCCGATACCTTTCACCGTTTTCAATAGATTCACATTTTCCGATCCGATTGCATTGACCAACTCGGCAGGCGAAAGAGCGGAGAGAATCATACGAGCCGTATTTCCTCCGATACCGGATACAGTTATCAACAGCAAGAAGATTTCACGTTCCTGCTTGTCGGCAAACCCGTAGAGCACATAAGCATCTTCACGGACGGCCTCATAAACATACAACTTACAACTCTTTTTACCCTGAATGGCTGAGAACGTATTCAAAGAGATGCTAAGTCCATATCCCACTCCATTACAATCGATCACTGCGGTTGCCGGACCAAGTTCGGCAAGCTCGCCTCTAACATATTCTATCATAGTGGGAACAAAGATAAAACAGAAAGACGAATAAGCTGCTACAAACTTCGGAAAAGTTTGATTACCTTTGAATTGTAAGCGGACGTAAAAAAAATTAAAATAATGCAGGCAAGAAAGAACTTATCGTAGTAAAATGTTTATTTTTGCAACCCAAACTTAGAAATATGTTCATATAAAACCAATAAAAGATGAAAAAAGTTAGAGCAGCCATCGTCGGTTATGGCAATATCGGTCACTATGTGCTTGAAGCACTCCAAGCAGCACCAGACTTCGAAATAGCCGGTGTAGTACGTCGTGCAGGAGCAGAAAACAAGCCCAAAGAGTTGGCAGACTATCTTGTGGTTAAAGATATCAATAAGCTGGAAAACGTTGAAGTAGCCATTCTCTGCACCCCAACCCGCAGCGTAGAAAAGTATGCCAAAGAATACCTGGCAATGGGTATCAACACAGTAGATAGTTTCGATATCCATACCGGAATTGTAGATCTGCGCCGTACGCTGAATGAGACAGCAAGGCACACGATGCCGTTTCCATTATCTCCGCCGGATGGGATCCGGGAAGCGATTCGATTGTGCGCACCCTATTGGAAGCCATCGCGCCCAAAGGAATTACATACACCAACTTCGGTCCCGGCATGAGCATGGGCCATACCGTTGCCGTAAAAGCCATCGACGGGGTACAAGCCGCCCTATCCATGACTATCCCCACAGGAACCGGAATTCACCGCCGCATGGTATATATCGAGCTGAAAGACGGATACAAGTTTGAAGAAGTAGCCGCCGCCATTAAAGCAGATCCCTATTTCGTGAATGACGAGACGCACGTGAAGCAAGTTCCGAACGTCGACGCCCTGCTCGATATGGGACATGGTGTAAACCTCACTCGCAAAGGCGTGTCGGGCAAAACACAGAACCAATTGTTTGAATTTAATATGCGCATCAACAACCCCGCACTTACCGCACAGGTATTGGTATGCGTGCACGTGCTTCGATGAAACAGCAACCGGGATGCTATACGATGATAGAAGTTCCCGTGATCGACCTCCTTCCGGGCGACCGTGAAGAGTGGATCGGACATCTGGTATAAAATATTATCAGTCCGACTGAATAAAAATAGAGAAAGATTAACAGTCTTTCTCTATTTTTTTTATCTTTGCCCGAGTACTTAAAAACACACAGGGTCATGAAGATACGATTCACGCTATTCGCACTCCTGCTACAGCTCCTCTCACCCGCCTATTCGCAAGAAGCCGCAGCACCGCTTGTGCCCAATCTCAAATACGGCAAGCCTTCGCAGGAAGAGCTGCAATTCACCACCTACGCCCCCGACACCACCGCCGCAGCCGTCTACCTGTTTCACCAGGGACATAGCTACTTCACCTACCGCAACAGCTTCCGGCTGGTGACCGAGCATTGGGTACGCATCAAAGTCCTGAAACCGCAAGGCGTGACATACGCCGATGTCAGCGTCCCCTTCTACGCCCCGATCGACCAAAGAGAAGATACCGAACGAGCCGACGAGATAGAAGGCTACACCTATAATATAGAGAACGGCAAATCCGTAAGAACACCCATGAAGCGCGAATCCGTCTCCATCGAGCGAGTGAACAACCGCATCAAGGTACTCAAATTCTCCCTGCCGGCCGTCCGCCAAGGGAGCGTAATCGAATACCACTACAAGATACAGTCCGACTACTTCGCCCAGATCGACAACTGGATGATGCAGGAAGAGATCCCTATGCTGTACAACCAATACAAAACCACCATCCCCAGCATACTCGTCTACAACATAGAACTCCGCGGGAAAGACCACATACAAATCAAACAGCGAGACTCCTCCATGCGTGGAAGCGAACATGACGCACACAGTACCGCATCAAACGGAAGAGACTTCTCCATAACGGCACAAGAAACCACCTTCACCTGCCGCAACCTGCCCGCCATCCGTCAGGACGAGTCCTATAGCTGGTGTCCGGAAGACTACAAAGTACAAGTCAGCTTCGACCTGCAAGGCACCCAGTACCCCGGAAGTGAGTATAAACCCTACAGCCAGCAATGGGCAGACGTAGACAAGCAACTCCTCAACCCCGACAACAGCCAGTTCGGTGCATTCCTCTCCTACAGCAACCCCTTTCGCGACGAAGCCAAAGAAGTCTTCGCCCACGAGATGAGCTTTGAAGAGAAAGTCATCCGAGCCTTCCGTTTGCTGAAAAAGCAACTCGCCTGGAACGGGAGATACCAGCTATACAGCAGCAACCTCGATAAAGTGATCCGCCAAAAGAGCGGTAGCAACGCCGACCTGAACTTCATCTTCATCGGTATGCTGAAAGACTTCGGTTTGTACGCCTTTCCGGTTGTTATGAGTCGTCGGTCGACCGGTATGCTACCCCACAGCTTCCCCTCCCTGCAAAAGCTAAACACCTTTGTAGTTGCCGTTCTCAATCCCGAAAATCAGAAGTATGTCTTTCTGGACAGCTCGATGGATATCCCCGCCCTCAGCGTACTGCCCCTCGACCTGTGCGTAAGCAAAGCACGCCTGCTTTCACCGCAGGTAGAAGAGAGCAAGAAATGGATAAACCTCATGGAAAAATCCGAGAGCCTGATACTGATGACCATCAAAGCCAACGTAGAAGGTAACCTGATAAAAGGACATCGCACCACCATCCTGCACGGACAAGAAGCCGTAGACTACCAGAAGAAGATGCGGCAAGAGCAAGACAGCATCGCTTCGGGACAGATAAGCGGAAGCATCCGGACTAACAAAATAGGTGTCACCAACCTGCACGTGAAACAGACCGACAGCAATCCCGGAATAATCGACGAGCAGTTCGACTTCACCCTGAAAGCCGAACAGGCAGGCAACCGTCTCTACATCAATCCGATGCTCTATCCGCAGCTGAAGAGCAACCCCTTCATTCAAGCCGAACGGGTACTGCCTGTTGAGTTCCCCTATCCGTATAAGTTCCTGATGCAGTGCATACTCACCCTTCCCCAAGGGTACGAAGTGGAAGAGATGCCGCAGCCATACGCCATCCGAACGGAAGCAGACAACCTGCAATGCAAATACATCATACAGAAGCAGGACAACAACACCGTCGTCCTCAACTACATATTCCACCTCAAAGGCTATCTGTTTATGCCCCAGCACTACAATCAACTGAAAGAGATGTGGGGCAAGGTCGTCGAAAAGAACAATGCCTTGATCGTGCTAAAAAGAACAGAATAATATCTAAAATCAAATCATTATGAGAACGTTACTTGCTATTATCCTCCTACTATCACTCGGTTGGCAAGGTCATGCCCAGCAGACAGACACCGGCACAATCACTCCCAGTCTGAAATACGGCAAGCCCTCGGACGAAGAGCTACAGATGACCGTATACGCAGCAGATACATCGGCAACCGCATCGTGCTTTACTCCAAAAGCAGAGCTCGCTATGAGCTGATAAGAAACGAATTTCAACTGATGTACAACTACGAAGTAAAGATCAAAGTACTCAAGAGCGAAGGAGCTTCTTATGCCAACATCGAGATACCCTATTATTCAACAGAGCGTAACTCCCCCTTAAAAGAGACGATCAACCAGATCGACGCTTCCGCCTATAACCTCGAAGGAGGAAAAGTCGTCCGCACCAAGATGAAGCGCGACCTGATATTCAAAGAACGTCTCAATAAGAACTACGAGCAAATCAAGTTCTCCATCCCCGCCGTACGCGAGGGAACCGTGTTTGAATATCAGTACCAGCTCATTTCCGACCTCTACTACAGCATCAATCCCTGGGAAGCACAAAAGAACATCCCGGTACTCCTCACGCAATGCGACATCGTGATTCCCGAATATTTCCAGTTCAACCTCGAAATGAGAGGCATTCATCAGCTCAACCCTGAAGATAAGTCGTGCAATCAGACTTTCCATATTCAATACCAGAACGGCGAAACGGAAATGATCAACTGCGTCGGCCGTCAGCTACAATTTACCGGCAAGGAATTGCCCGCTTTACGTGCCGACAACTACGTGTGGTGTGCCGACGACTACCGTAGCGGGGTCAACTTCGAACTGCGAGGACTCAACTTCCCCGGCTCAGTCTATAAGTCGTTCGCACACACCTGGACCGAGATCGACAAGATACTGCTGGAAGATGAAGAGTTCGGCTCGCTACTCAAAATGCGGAATCCCTACCGCGAAGAAATGGCCTCACTCTCGCTCGACAAACTAGCCGACCGACAGGAAAAGATCACCGCCATCTATACATTCCTAAAGAAAAAGATCTCGTGGAACAGCCAATACAAACTCTATGGCGGCGAAGTAAAGAAAGCCATCAAGAACGGAACCGGCAGTAACGCCGACATCAATTTCGTACTGATGAGTATGCTGCAAGATGCGCAGATCCCCTGCTATCCGGTGGTGATGAGCCGCAAAAACGTAGGTATTCTCCCCCTTACCTACCCCTCCATTCAAAAGCTCAACACCTTTATAGTAGGTATAGCAGATACCGACAGCACCTTTGTCTTTCTCGACGGCTCCGTGACTAATGGATACCTCAATACCCTGCCACCGGTGTTGATGGTCAACCGTGCCCGCCTGATCAACAACAACAGAGAAGACAACTGGGTAGACCTGAGCAAGCTTGGCAAACATCAGATTCGCTCCATCGTCAAAGCCCGCATCGATACCGACGGCAAGATAGCCGGAAGTCGTCAGGCAGGCTATACCGGCCAGTACGCCGCCGAGTTCCGCCAACGTTACCAGGCCGCCAAAGACAGTGCTGACTTTATCCAGAAGCTGGAGACCGAAGAAAACATCAAAGTGACCAAGTACCAGACAACTGAGCTCAACAGCTTCTCCGCCAGAGTGATGGAGACACTCGAATTTGAGAAAAAGGCAACGGTGAACAACAACCTCATCTACCTCAATCCCATGGTTTTCCTGCATGTCAGCAAATGCCCGTTCACGCAGTCCGAACGACAATTGCCACTCGAAACACCTTATCCCGAACAACTTATTCAAGTGACACAGCTCACCATTCCCGAAGGATACGCGCTGGACGAAATTCCGCAATCGCTCAACGCCCAGACGGAAGACAAAGAGGGAGTTTGCCGCTACACCATCAAGCAAGAGGGCAATCAGCTATTCATCACCTATTCATTCAATTACAATAAGTTGATCCATCTGGCCGAAGAATACAAAGGGGTGAAAGCCTTCTGGGAACTGGTGGCCGAAAAGAACAATGAAATTCTCGTACTCAAAAAAATATAAGAACACTCTCTCAAACAAGATCGTGATAATGAAGAAATCAGTCCTAAAAGCCGTCGGCGTATGCTGCCTCCTCTGTTTCAGTAATACAACGTTCGCACAGGCAGAAAACCTTTTCAAGGGCGCCAACTCAATCGTGAAAGACGCGCGAACGGAAGTCGTCTGCAAATCGATGACCCAGTCCACCGAGAAAGAGAGCCGCACCATTGTGGTTCTCGACCGAAAAGGCTTGGAAGCGGCACATTTCGTCTGCGGATGCGATATGTTCCGCTCTTTGCAGAAGTTCTCCGGAGAAATACTCAACGCGTCCGGTCAGAGCGTCCGCAAAATAAAAAGGTCGGAATTGCAAAAGAGCGAATACAGTTCCTCCCTCAGCACAGACGATTACTTCTATTATTACGAATGCAACTTCCCCTCCTTCCCCTTCACCGTGAAGTACGAATGGGAGATGAAGTGTGTCAACGGGCTTATCGGCTATATGTCGTTCATTCCGCAAACCACCTTCCAGCAAGGAGTCGAGAAAGCGTCCTACCGCATCGAACTGCCTGCCGAACAAGCGTGCAGATACCGCGAACTGAATACGGAAGGGAAAGATATTCAGGTAAAAGAATCGACCGGTGCGGCGGGACAACGAGTGATTGAAGCCACCGCCACCAAGTTGCCGCCCGTAGAGCAGGAGCCATTCGGCCCCACTTTCGCCGAATTGTTTCCACGGGTCTACTTCGCTCCTTCCGCCTTTATCTACGAGAAGTCGAAAGGCGACATGAGCACGTGGCAGACGTACGGAGCGTGGCAATACGAGCTACTCAACGGACGAGACGTACTCACCGAACCATTCCGCAACAAACTGCGCGAGCTGACCGCCAACTGCTCCACCGACCGTGAGAAGGTGAAAGCGATTTACGACTATCTGGCCCAAACCACGCGTTACGTCAGCATCCAGCTCGGCATCGGAGGTTGCAACCCATTCCCGCATCGGACGTCTGCCGTACCGGATTCGGCGATTGCAAGGGACTGTCCAACTACGCCCGTGCCATGCTCAAAGAGGTCGGCGTACCATCCACCTATACGGTCATCAGCACAACCAACGAGCGACTCTTGCCCGACTATTCGAGTGCCAACCAGATGGACCACGTCATTCTGCAAGTCCCCCTCCCGAAAGATACGCTCTGGTTGGAATGCACCAACCCATCGCTTCCCTTCGGTATATCCATCAGGACATCGCGGGACATGACGCCTTGTTGATCGAGCCCACCGGCGGACGGATGCATCGCCTGCCCACCTATCCCGATTCACTGAATACGCAGCATATCGCAGCCACCGTCAGCCTCTCTCCCACTGCCGAAGCACAAATCGAAGTGAGCGAGATCTCCCGGTTGTTTCAGTACGAAAGCAGATCGGGAATCAGCTACCTCGAACCCAACAAGCAGAAAGACCGCATCCGTTCGGACATTAACCTCTCGCAAGCTGATATCGGGCGTTGCAGATCGATGCGTGCAAAGAGGCCAATCCGTCTATCACACTCAGTTATACGGCAAGCAGCAATCAGTACGGTAATAAAACGGGCAACCGGCTGTTCATCCCTGCCAACGTGTTCCGCAAAGGGTTCAACGTGCCCCAACCCACAAACCGGAAACACCCGATCCACATCAATTACGGCTATGCCGACACGGACAGCATCCACATCCGACTGCCGGAGGGATACAGCGTGGAAGGACTCCCCAGACCGATTGAGTTGCAAAGTAAGTTCGGCCGGTTTCATTCCGGCATCCGGGTGCAGGAGAAAGAGATCGTTGTCGTTCATCAACTGTTCATGCGCAAAGGGGTATATAAACCGGGGGAATATACCGCATTCCTCGATTTCCGCAAACAAGTAGCCGAACAGTATAACGGAAAAATCATTTTAAAAAAAGAATAAAGCACCGACCTACGGAAAATAAAGTAACTTTGCAATTCGAACCAAGTACGTAGGAAACATTGAGAAGTAGACGATATAGCAAAAAAGAGGAACAGCTAAACACCGTACACACGCCTTAGGCATAGTACTGGGACTTATCGCTGGTTATGTATTACTGAAGAAAGCCACCGGAAACAGTGAGCCCGAATGGGCTACGGTCTCTGTCGCCATCTATCTGGTAGGTATGTTGGCCAGTTACATCAGTTCAACCTGGTATCACGGTTCGCTGGCAGGCAGGCGGAAAGAGAGAATCCGCAAGTTCGATCATGCGGCAATCTATTTGCATATCGCAGGCACGTACACGCCTTTCACGCTGTTGGTACTTCGGGATTGCGGCGCTTGGGGATGGAGCATCTTCGCTTTCGTATGGCTATGTGCCGTTGCCGGACTTATACTCAGCTTTACCCGCCTGAAGGAGCACAGCAACCTCGAAACGATTTGCTTCGTTGGCATGGGATGCAGCATTCTGGTGGCGATGAAACCTTTATTCGACTGCCTTACGGTGATGGAAGCCGTACCAGCCTTATGGTGGTTGCTCGGTGGAGGTGCTTCGTACATCCTTGGGGCGCTGTTTTACTCGCTACGCAAACCGTATATGCACGCTCTGTTCCACCTGTTCTGTCTCGGAGGAAGCATCGGACATATTATCGCTATCTGGTATATTTTATAGGAATACACCGAAAAAAGCGGATTATACCCATTCATACTGTAATAGAATAATTTCGGGCATAGGTATGTTTCGGAGCGGGAGAAGTGGGTTTCTTCTGCGTATGGGATACTTATTTCCTGCTATCTGTCACCTATTTCGCAAATAATTATTTTCGCCCATTTTGTCCGTTTCTTTTTCCGACAACCCCTTCCTGAAGGTATCAGAGGGCACTTTCGGGTTTCAAAAACGGTTCCAACCGCACGTTTTTAACATTTCGCTGTTTTAGACGCAATCTCTACTTTTGTCCCCGACTTAAGGAACCGACTATCCTACACACGTTTTCACAAAGTTTCGTGTGATTATCATTCTCTCTTCTTTACCTCACCAATCGATTAAAAACGTTAAAAACTACTTTGTATGGAAACAAAAGACTCGTCTGCAAAAAGTCAGGAGATTCAATTTTCTTTTTCTTATTTCAACAACCTGTGGAGCAAAGATTCCACCGTTATCACACTACACAAATTCTATCAACAGGTGACCAGTCCGCTATGGAAACCTCAAACGGAGTCGTATCGCAAACTCAAGAACCGCCCCGATCGGGAGAATGAAGCGGGAATGACCAAGGATTCGCTTCCGGTGGTTATCATCGAGGGTACGTGCCGTCCGCATCGGAGTCACGCAGCCGCCAACCTCGAGCGGCTGAGTGGTTTGGCGATGTACGATCTCGATCACACGGGCCAACGGACAGCGGAAATCAAAAACATGCTTCGCTCGCTGCCTTATGTGGCCTATACGCATACGAGCATTTCGGGTGAGGGGTTGAAAATCGTGATCTATCTCGATGTCCGCACGGTCGAGGAGTACCCCACCGCTTACGCCATTTGTCGCCGGACACTGGAGGTGCTTGCCAATCACCCGTGTGACGGACAATGTGCCCGCATCACTCAGCCCTGTTCCTGCGTGTGGGACCCGGACGCTTACTTCACGCCTACACCGCAACCGTATCCCTGGCGTGCGGAACTTGCCGCAAACCCTTCGCTGGCAACGCTCGCCGCTCCTTCGGCTCTGCCGGGCGACGGGAATGCAAACGGTTCTCCGTCCGGCAACAGTAAGGTCTCGCCCATTCCTCCCACCACCGATGCCTGTGGTTATATCGAAGCTTTCATCCGTACTTTTGCCAGTTATCACCCTTGGCAAAAAGGCAATCGCCACGAGTCGATGCTTGCGCTGGGAAGGAGTGCCAGACGTAAGGGTTTTTCGAAAGAGGAGCTAAATAAATTAACATTAATTATGGCAGTTGAAATTGTAGGAAACGGTTATACGCAGAAAGAGCTCGAAAAAGACCTACTCACTGGATATCAATACGTTAACCTATCATACATACCCCCAAAAGAGGGGAAGTCACTGCCACTAGTGCCAACTGCCACCTTTAGGCCCATTTCAAATGAAATTTTGGGGGAAGACACCGAGGAAATGTCAATTAATAATGAAGAGATAAGAGCTTCTTCACCTACCATTCCCAACGAGGTTTATACCCACCTACCCGACTTTCTGAAAGAAGCCCTGAAGCCGGCACGCAACAACCGCGAACGAGATATACTCCTGTTGGGTATACTCGTCAACCTGAGTGGTTGCATGCCCAATGTTCGTATCTACTTCGACCAACGACCTTACAGCCCACATCTCTACCTGCTCATTATTGCCCCACCCGCTTCCGGAAAAGGGATTCTCACCTTAGCCGGCATGCTTCCCGAAGCGGTCAATGCCCATCTCAAAAGAGAAAACAAACGGAAGAAAGACGCTTACGAGCAAGAGTTGAAGGCTTGGGAAGAGAGTAGTAAACAGCATACGAAGAAAGGGCAACACCCTTCCGGAACTCCACCAGCCTCTATGCCTGAGGAACCGGACTACTACTACCTTTGCGGTGCTCCGAACACATCCAAGAATCAACTGATCAGTCGTTTGAAAATCAATGGTGATCTGGGATTGATTATCAATGCTTCCGAGTTGGATATGATCTCCGGAGCGATGAAACAGGAATATGGCCGTCACGACGATGTGTTCCGTGCTGCTTTCCACCACGAACCTGTATCGACGGATTATAAGATAGATAAACAGATTATATGTGCCGAAGAGCCTCATCTGGCACTCTGCCTGTCGGGTACACCCAATCAGCTACCATCCTTTATTCGTTCCATCGATAACGGTCTCTACAGTCGTTTCGAGATATACACCTGCGAAGCACGTTGGAAATTCCGGTCGGCAGCACCTATCGGGGGAGGCGAAGATTATGTCACGCTCTACAAACGGCTCAGCCAACAGGTACTGGATATGTATCTCCTATTTCTGCAATCGCCTACGGAGGTCACTCTGACGCCCAGTCAATGGGAGGAGCATACCGTCTACTTCGATCGTTTACTCAATGAAGTAGCCAGCGAGCAGGCGGATGCTCCGGGATCAATCGTACTGCGTGCTGCATTGATAGTGGCTCGTATAGCAGCCGTACTCACCGCTATACGCAAAACGGAGAGTGCCATGCGTATGAAGGAGTTTATTTGTACCGACGAAGATTTCCATTCGGCTATGGAGATTGTGAAGACAACAATCAATCACAGCCTATTGCTTATCTCCTCTTTACCGGGAGACGAAGTGAAGCCCAAACCTTTAAAGTCGTACTTCCGCATACGCTCTGTCCTCGATCTACTTCCTAAGAATTTTACGTACAAAGAGGTTAGAGATAAAGCTATCGAAATGGGAATACCTGAGAGAAGTACCTGCCGGTACCTTAAAAAGCTGCTTGAACTTAACTACCTTGAAAAACAGGGAGATAGCTATCTTAAATTAAAAGAAATCACTGACAGATAGGCATAAAGGGTGGCAGTTGTCAGTTGTGGCAGTAATTCGCCGGCCCCAAATAGTATTAAAAACGTACATAGGCTTTATCTTTTCACCCTAGTTTTCCGAAAAGCTAGTACTAGGTTAGGGTGAAGTCAGTACTAGGTTAAGGTCAAGCTAGTACTAGGTTTGGGTCAAGTTAGTACTAGGTTTGGGTCGAGCTAGTACTAGGTTTTGAACAGCAAGGGTACTGTCTCTTTGAGTCGTGCGTAAAGCCCGGAGTAACACCGCCATGATTGGTTGAAGTCGGGCATAGCGGTAAACTGAGTTTTTACGCAATGACTCTTTGAGTTTTCTGCGCAAACTAGTTCTGTAAATCAATGGCTGATTGGGGCGAGTTATTGGAAATTGGGTTTAACGCAGCGAGTGTTTGAAGTTGGCAATAGAAAGATTAGTTGAGTACAACGACTGATTAAATCAAATAACGGGAAATTGAAGTAAGTTTAACGACCGTTTAAATCAGAAAACAGAAATCTGAGTTAAACACAACGCTTATTGAAATCAGAAATCAAAAGGTTCAGCTAAGAGTAGCAACCGACTGAATTGAGCAACAGGAAAACGAAGTAAGCACAATTCCCGTTTGAATCGAACAACAAAGAACCGCACACTATCATTTAGGGTTCCCCCAAGTGGCGAACAATCTGCTCCACCTCCCGGCGTAGAAATC
>NZ_BAIV01000049.1 GCF_000517545.1 Bacteroides reticulotermitis JCM 10512
GGTCTACGGACTTTTCCGTAGCAAACAACTTAAACCGGTTTTGTTAGCAGCCAACGTAGGTTGGCCGATTGAATAATCAGGTTGGCTGATCGGCCGGCATAGGTCGTCTGTCCGGCCAACTTGGGTTGGCTAGCTAAATTGCTGCTGTGCAGAAGCAGAAATAGTTGCTTGTCTAGAGTTTACTGGTTCCATAACTTTAGGCAGCTGAATCGACATGGGCAGAGAAAACCTGAATACAAAAAACTGAAGGCTGAAAGCTGTTTAGGATCACAGCTTTCAGCCTTAAATGCTTTTATACGAGTTGATTAGGTCTTAAAATGAAACCTGAAAGACAAAATCACAACCTTTTGTTTAGCTGGTTTAATCCGGATTTTCGAGAAGTAAATAGGCGATTGTCTATAAAGCATTGGTTGGGGTGAGATTTCAAGCGGTCTGTTCATACGTTTGTAAAAAGAAAAAAGCATTAATAACCTAATGATTATTAATGCTTTATCGGTAGTCGGGATGACAAGATTCGAACTTGCGACCACTCGCCCCCCAGACGAGCACTCTACCGGGCTGAGCTACATCCCGAATTGCGGTTGCAAAAGTACTGCTTTATTTTGAAAATGCAAATGTTTTTTGCTTTTTATTCCCTTTCATCAGCAGCCCATACACTCCCGATAGAAATCTAACATTTCAAAGATTGTATCTTTGTCGGCTGTCTGGTTGATGCAGATATCTCCGATTTCACGTAGGAGTGTAAAGTTGATTGTGTCGGAAGTATTCTTTTTGTCATGTTGCATAAACGCGTATAATTGCTCGTATTGCTTGCAGTCGAAGGTGAATGTTCCGTAGTTTTCTTTAATGAACTGAATGGTTTGACGCATCTTGTCTTTGGGAAATCCTACTTTGATATGCGATAGGTAGAGCTCGCACACAACTCCCCAAGCTACTGCGTAACCATGTAATACGGGGCGGTTCTGCGCCAAAGCCAGACTCTCGAAAGCATGTCCTGCTGTATGTCCCAGGTTGAGTGCTTTGCGAATGCCGTGTTCGAAAGGATCTTGTTCGACAATGTCTTCTTTTACTTGCACAGAACGGCCAACCAACTCTTTGAGATAGGCATAGTCGATGTTCTCAGTATCGAATGCCAGCAGTTCTACAGTGTGCCTTGTCGCTTATAAGTCCGTGTTTCAACATTTCCGCATAGCCTGAGATGAAATTATGTGCATCCAGGCTACGGAGAAATTCGGTTTCAATCAATACACTGTTGGCGGGTGCAAAGGCACCTATTTCATTTTTCAATCCGTTGAAGTTGATTCCCGTTTTACCACCGACAGAAGCGTCGACCATTGCCAATAGCGTGGTGGGTATGTTGATATAGGCCAGTCCCCGTTTAAAAGTGGCTGCTGCGAAACCTCCGAGATCGGTTACCATACCTCCACCCAGGTTGATTAGCAACGAGTGACGTGTGGCGCCTTTTTCGCTTAGTGCCATCCAAACTGATGCAAGTGTGTCCAGCGTTTTGTGTATGTCTTCGGCACCGATGCGGATCTCAATAGCGTTTTTCAATTGAGGAACTTCTTTCAACGCAGGAAGGCATAAACGGTCGGTATGTTCGTCCGTAAGGATGAATAGTTTATCGTGGGGACACTTTTCAAGGGCGTGTCCCAGACTCTCTTCCAGGTTCTCGCAGAGAATAACTTCTTGTTTGCTCATGATTCTTTTTGCTGATTATGCTACAAATGTAAGGATTATATTTTTTTTAGCTTCCTTTTGTCGTGCTAAAACGTATTATATCGTTAGATTTGATATTTACTTCCGCCTACTTCCTTCGGTTTTTTATTTTTTCGGAAAAGCGGGTATATGGGGATTAGTCCTGATTTAGACCGATTTAGTCGGCGAAAAAACAGTATTTAATGAATTTATCAAAAGATAACTGAACCTGAATTAAACCTTTTATGTTGTTTAGGATCAAAAGGACGTTATTGCTACTATTAAATGTAAACGAATTAAGACTAATGAAAAGAATATCTGCTTGGATGGTGCTGACACTTTTTTGCACTCTCTCTGTTTTAGCCCAGAATAAAGTGATTACCGTTTCGGGACGCGTAATTGAAAGCGATTCGAAGGAGCCGGCTGCTCAAGCTACGGTACAGTTGTTGGCTTTGCCCGACAGTACTTTTACTACAGGTTTAGCCAGTAATAACCAAGGCGCGTTTACGTTGTCCAAAGTGCAAGCAGGAAAGTACCTCCTAAAGGTTTCTTATATTGGTTTTAAAACGAAATTGATTCCTGTTCAGCTAACGAATAGTGCGCCTGATAAAAAGATGGGTACAATCTCGCTCGACCCCGATGCCATGATGTTGAGTGAAGCGGTGGTTACGGCTGAGGCTCCTCAGGTGACCATGAGAGAGGACACTTTGGAATACAACTCAGCAGCATTTCGTACGCCGGAAGGAGCTATGTTGGAGGAGTTAATCAAGAAACTGCCCGGAGCTGAAATTGATGATAACGGAAATGTAAAAATTAACGGGAAAGAGGTTAAGAAGATCATGGTTGAAGGTAAAGAGTTCTTCGGCGGCGATGTGAAGACCGGCTTGAAGAATCTGCCCGTCAATATGATTGATAAGCTTAAGACGTATGATAAGAAATCGGATTTAGCCCGAATTACCGGAATTGATGACGGAGAAGAAGAAACGGTACTTGACTTGAAGGTCAAAAAGGGAATGAACCAAGGTTGGTTTGGTAATATAGATGGCGCTTTAGGTACCGAAGATCGTTATTCCAGTAGCTTGATGTTAAATCGCTTTGTAGAAAATAACCAGTTTTCGGTGATCGGCTCTGCCAATAATGTGAATGATCAGGGATTCTCAGGTGGAGGTGGCGGCCCTCGCTTCCGTGGAGGAAACAACGGGTTGACTGCTACTAAAGAGTTGGGTGCGAACTTTGCGACTCAAACAAGTAAGCTCGAAATGGGAGGTAGTGCCCGTTTTAATTATAGAGACGCGGATGCCAGTTCTGTAAACTCTTCCGAGCGCTTCTTAAAAGAAGGAGGGACTAACTCATTCTCTAACTCAAATAACGGTAATCGGAATAAAAATAAAGCATTTAATGCTGACTTTCGGTTGGAGTGGAAACCGGATACATTGACTAATATCATTTTCCGACCGAATGTGAATTATGGTAAGACGGACGGACTGTCGATCTCTGAATCGGGAACGTTTAATCAGGATCCGTTTGGAATTATATCAAATCCGAATGATTATCTGAATTCCGATGAGTGGGTTAACAACCCAACTCGTGATCCGCTGAGGGATATTCGCGTGAATCTTAGTAATAACAATTCTTTGTCCGATGGTAACAGCTTTTCGGGAGATGCTTCTTTACAGGTTAACCGCAAGCTAAATAATGAAGGAAGAAACATCACGTTGAGAGGTACATTCAACTATGGCAATAATGAAAATGATCAATACAGTGATTCCAAGACTCATTATTACAATGACAATAGAGATGATAACCGCAAGCAATACATAACTAGCCCAACCAAAAGTTATGATTATTCCGCTCAGCTGACGTATAGCGAACCGATTGCAAAAGCTACTTTCTTGCAATTCAGTTATCGGTTTCAATATAAGTATAGCAACAGTGACCGAAGAACGTATGACTTAATGCCGCATGCGGGTCAGGCTTGGGATTGGAACTTGGGGGATGATTTACCGGAAGGGTATTTGGATAACTATGTAGATAGCTTGAGCAAATACGCTCAGTATAAATATTATAACCACGACATAGGTACCAGTCTGCGTTTTATTCGTGAGAAGTATCAGTTGAGCGTAGGTCTGTCATTCCAGCCTCAAAACACCAAATTGGATTACCGGAAAGAAGAGATTGATACGGTTGTGACAAGATCGGTTTTCAACTTTTCGCCGAATATTGATTTCCGCTATCGATTCTCGAAACAGAGTCAGCTGCGTGTGACCTATCGCGGACGTGCTAGTCAGCCGGGCATGGAGAACTTATTAGACATCACCGATGACTCCAATCCGTTGAATATTCGCAAGGGTAATCCGGGGTTGAAACCCTCCTTTTCACACAACGTGCGTATGTTCTATAATACGTATAATCCGGAAAAACAAGAAGGGATTATGGCACATGTTAACTTCTCTGCAACTCAAAATAGCATAAACAATAGTACGATTTATAACGAGGAGACGGGGGGTACAATTGTACAGCCGAAAAACATCAACGGTAATTGGAATGCTTACGGAGGATTCGGTTACAACACAGCGCTCAAGAATAATAAGAAATTTACGGTGAATACGTACTCGGATCTGGGGTATAATAATAGTGTAAGTTATCTTTATAACAACAACTTACAAGCTGATGAAAAGAACACTTCGACCAATTTGTCTTTGTCTGAGCGGTTGAGTGGTACGTACCGAAACGATTGGTTTGAGTTTACTGTAAACGGGTCGATTAACTATAATTTTGAACGCAATAAATTACGTTCCGAGAGCAATCAGGAGCCTTATACGTTTGGTTATGGAGCAAGTACCAATATTTTCCTTCCTTGGGATATGAGTGTTTCTACCAATCTAACGAATAATTCCCGGCGAGGGTATCGGGATGCGAGCATGAACCGGAATGAACTGGTGTGGAACGCACAACTTGCGCAGAACTTCTTGAAGGGGAATGCGGCAACTGTTACTCTGGAAGTCTATGATATCTTGAAACAACAAACTAATATTAGCCGTACGCTAACCTCTGAGATACGTTCTATCTCCGAATATAACGCAATCAATAGCTATGTGATGCTTCGTTTCTCTTATCGCTTGAATATTTTTGGCAATAAAGAGGCTCGTAGCGGTATGCGTCAGGTGGATTCGATGGTGGATCGCGTGGCGGCATGCGTGGCGGTTCTCACAGAGGAGGTTATGGAGGTGGAAGAGGGCATTAAAGACGCTTCTTGACCTTAGCAACTCCGCTTGATGCAAAAGTTTCCTGCATAAGGCGGAGTTTTTTTTGCTTGGAGAAGTTTTTTTACTTATTTTTGTTTCTATGATCGATTGGAATCTCATTGCCAGCCAGATAGCTACCCTTACATTTGACATCGTTTACTTCGGGGCTATTATTAGTACGATAATTGTTATCGTGCTTGATAATCGCAATCCGGTGAAAACAATGGCCTGGATCTTGGTATTGATGTTTTTGCCTATTGTGGGATTGATATTTTATTTCTTTTTCGGTCGAAGTCAGCGAAGAGTACGTATTATCGGGCAAAAGAGTTACGACCGCTTGATGAAGAAGCCTATGGCTGAGTATCTGGCGCAGGACTACTCGGAACTACCTACCGCATATACCCGTCTTATTTCATTCTTTCGCGAAACGAATCAGGCTTTTCCTTTTGAGGGCAACCGGGTGGAGATATACACGGGTGGGTATACCAAACTTCAGGCTTTGCTTCGCGAACTTCAAAAGGCCAAGCGGCATATTCACATGGAGTACTATATCATAGAGAATGATGCCATTGGTCGGATGTTGAGAGATGTACTCATCGAAAAAGCCCGTGAAGGGGTGGAAGTCCGGGTTATCTATGACGATGTAGGGTGTTGGCATGTACCCAATCATTTTTTTGAAGCCATGCGCGAGGCAGGTATTGAGGTTCGAAGTTTCTTAAAGGTTCGCTTTCCGCTATTTACCAGTAAGGTGAATTACCGTAACCATCGCAAGATCGTTGTGATTGACGGGTGCGTGGGCTTTGTAGGCGGTATGAACTTGGCTGAACGCTATATGCGTGGTTTTTCATGGGGTATCTGGCGCGACACGCATATCATGATGGAGGGGAAGGCCGTGCACGGATTGCAAACGGCTTTTTTACTCGACTGGTATTTTGTGGACCGTACGTTGATTACGGCTTCCCGTTACTTCCCGAAAATAGAAACTTGTGGAAACTCGTTGGCGCAGATTGTCACCAGTGAGCCGATTGGCCCCTGGAAGGAAATCATGCAGGGGATGCTGATAGCCATTACCAGTGCTAAGAGTTACATCTATATACAAACTCCTTATTTCTTGCCTACCGAGCAAATACTGACTGCTATGCAGACAGCTGCCTTATCCGGTGTCGATGTACGTTTGATGCTACCGGACCGGGCTGATAACCGGTTGACGCACTTAGGGTCTTGTTCTTACCTGGAGGATGTGTTTGAGGCCGGGGTTAAAGTCTACTTCTATAAGAAAGGATTTCTGCATGCGAAAACGATGGTATCGGATGATATGCTTTCTACCGTAGGTTCGACGAATGTGGATTTCCGCAGTTTTGAACACAACTTTGAGGTGAACGCATTTATGTATGACATGGAAACGGCGCTGGAAATGAAAGAGGTGTTCTTACAAGATCAGCGCGAATGCATCCAGATCTTTCAGAAAAATTGGGTGAAACGCTCTTGGAAGCAGAAAGCGGCCGAATCGGTCGTACGCTTGATGGCTCCGTTACTTTAGTCGCTTATTTGAAGAGCGAGAAGTTTACGCTACCGTATACTCTTCTTTCCAGAAAATGGGGATTGTCTTCGAAATTGTTTTGTTTACCGTGCTCCAATACAAGTATTCCATCTTCTTTGAGTAAGTTCTTCTCGAATATCAGATTCGGAATTGACTCCAACTCTTTTAAATCATAAGGGGGATCGGCGAAAATAAAATCAAACTGCTCCCGGCCGGCACGGATAAATTTGAATACATCGCCACGGATGGGGATGCATTTATCTGTTTGTATCTCTCGCATGATTTTAGAGATGAAAGAGTAGTGTGCCGGTTCTTTCTCAACACTGATCACCCGATCGCATCCTCTGGATACTAATTCGATGCTAATGCTGCCGGTTCCGGCAAAAAGGTCGAGTGCTGTTACGCCATCTTCAAAATCAATATATTTGATGAGAACATTGAATAGGTTCTCTTTCGCAAAATCGGTGGTTGGACGCGCCTTGAAAGTATGTGGCACGTCAAATCTTCTTCGTTTATAAATTCCGCTAATTACTCGCATGTCAATAAAGCTTGCATATCAATATTAGTAGCAGGGTTCGTGATGAATACCTGCAATATGTATTTTTTTAGTTCTTGAATAAGTATCTCTTTGTCGGCCAGCACTCCGGTCAGGTGTAGCTCGTCGCGCTCCTGATCGAATCCCAACTGCTTCCATGTATAGAGCAGGTAGTATATCCGGTCTTGGATATGTGCACATTCGAATGAGTTGACCAATAATAGATGGCCTCGTTCAAAGCCATAGAGATCGATGGCGTCCGGTCGCAAGGACGCATACATTTTCCGGCTGTTGCCCAGTCGGCTCTTAGTCGAGAAGAAATCGATGAGTGGACTCGACTGCGAATAAAAACGGGCATCAGGATATTGTTCCAGCAGGAAAGAGTACGCACTTTTATCTATTCCAAAGATCACTACGACGCTATTCTTTTTAAGTACGTTGTAGAGAATGATCTCGTTCTCCCGTTTGGGATGATTGTGGTGGAAAATGACTTCGGCCTGTTCGTCTTCGAATAACTCCAGCGGGATGGTCGTAAACCTTTTGCCGGTTATCATGATGTTGATCCGCTTGTAGCTATAGCTTAAGAACTCCAGTTCACGGAAAGCGCTCTTAAGATTGGCAGTGAGCGATAAGGATGAGTCAACCTCCCTCTCTATAACCGTCAGGGAATCTTCCTGAATAGGGTTGTAGATTGAGAAAGAAAATCCGTCCGTACCTAGGCGGAAAGAGAGTGTGTATTGCTCGGATTTAGTGAAATTTACCGTTATTCCCATTTGCCAATGCTATTGTTCATATCATTAACAGACCAGCTGTATTCTTGTTAGTCATTTCTTTTTCTTGTACCTCTTTTATGCGAATGGTTCAATATAAAATGTGGTTTTCATTCTGATATTGCTTTTAAGTTGTTATATTCGCATTGCAAAAATAGAACAAAAATACTCCCGAGAGCTTTTTTCTCGTACAAAAAATGATAAATAACTATTTAGAGAGACAAATTAAAGGAAATTTTCCTTATCAACCAACTTTTGAACAGGATCAGGCGGTGAAATCTCTTGCTGAGTTTCTGCTTTCTACCTCATCTGATGGGGCTTTTATTCTGCGAGGATATGCCGGAACGGGTAAAACATCGCTGGTAGGAGCACTGGTTAAGACCATGGATCAGTTGCAACAAAAGTCGGTACTGCTTGCTCCGACGGGGCGTGCGGCTAAAGTCTTTTCGGGTTATGCGGGACATTCGGCTTTTACAATACATAAGAAGATCTATAGGCAACAGTCGTTTTCCAACGAGACATCCAATTTCTCGATTAATGATAATTTGGCTACCCATACTTTATTTATTGTAGATGAGGCTTCGATGATTTCCAATGAGGGGATCTCCGGGAGTATGTTTGGTACAGGGCGTTTGTTGGACGATCTGGTGCAATTCGTTTATTCCGGGCAAGGTTGTCGTTTGCTGTTGATGGGTGATACGGCCCAGCTTCCGCCGGTCGGAGAGGAGTTGAGTCCGGCTCTTTTTGGTGATGCTTTGAAGGGCTATGGGTTGGAAGTACGCGAAGTGGATTTGACGCAAGTTGTTCGTCAGGAACTGGAATCCGGTATTTTGTGGAATGCTACCCAATTACGGAATTTGATGGCGAAAGATCAATGTGACTCCCTGCCTCGCATCAAAGTAACAGGTTTTCCGGACATCAAAGTTGTGCCCGGTACCGAGCTAATCGAGGAGATCAGCAATTGTTACGATCGGGATGGGATGGATGAAACGATCATTGTTTGTCGCTCGAACAAAACGTGCCAACTTGTATAATAACGGCATCCGTGCCAGATTCTTTGGCGGGAGGACGAGCTGAATACAGGCGATATGTTGATGGTAGCTAAAAATAACTACTATTGGACCGAGCAGTACAAGGAGATGGACTTTATAGCGAATGGGGAAATAGCGGTAGTCAGACGGGTACGCCGAACGCGTGAACTCTACGGTTTTCGCTTTGCGGAGGTAACCCTTACTTTCCCCGATCAGGATGATTTTGAAATGGATGCCAATCTGCTGCTCGACACGCTTCACTCCGAAGCCCCTGCATTGCCTAAGGAAGCCAATGACCGTTTGTTTTACACCGTGCTCGAAGACTATGCGGATATTCTTAATCGACGTGACCGCATGAAGAAGATGAAGGCTGATCCGCATTATAATGCTTTGCAAGTGAAGTATGCTTATGCGGTGACTTGCCATAAAGCGCAGGGCGGACAATGGCAAAATGTTTTCTTAGATCAGGGCTATATGACCGACGACTACCTGACGCCCGACTATTTTCGTTGGCTTTATACGGCTTTTACCCGGGCCACCAAGACTTTGTATCTGGTAAATTATCCCAAAGAACAGATTTTATAAACGTTTGATAGAATTAAGGCGGAACTCAAGAAGTGGCGCCTGTATCGATAAAATTAAAGCCTGCCCACGAAGAGTGAACAGGCTTTATTAAATCAGTTTTTAAAATGTTCCTTACTTCTTATCGCAGAAGTATCCATAGTGAAGGACTTCGTCTTTGGTGAAGGTAAATATACCCCAAACATTGGTTCCGTCATTTTGAATAATTTCTAAGTCGATGCTTTCATTATGAGTACCGAGTCCTCCCTTCGCGTTGAATAAACCTTCGGTTTTCTTTCCGACAGTCTTACCGCCTTTAAATGATAATTTATATAGGTAATAAGTGTAATACTGCCAGCCGTATATTACATCTCCGTTTTCATTTTCAGAATTGATACTTGTTCCCCAACTCATATAGCTATCGCTTTTCCCGTCAAGGTAATAGCGGCGGGTGCCGTCTGCTTTGATGACGGCCAGTTCTTCTTCAGTAAAGGCCTTGGTCGTAGCACTCACTGAAACTTTCACGGTAGCAGATAGGGCTGTACAATCTGTAATTGTTAGTGTTGCAGTGTATGCTTCCGGTTTAGATTTAGCTGAAATAGTAACTTCACCTTCTTCTGTGATAACAGCAGTTACTGCCGGGTTATCAGCCTTGGCTGTATATCCACCGTTACCTAATACCACATGAGTCTCGAATGTCCCAACATGTCCGAGCTTTGTTATTAACTCAACTTCTGATTTCTCCAGAGTTAAGACATCTGTTGTGTATATATAAACAGGTAATTTGCGGTAAAACCCTCCTTTGTCGGAAACAACAATGAGCGTTTCCCCGTTCGATACACCTTCAACTACTACCTCGCCATCTTCAACATATGCCTTGGCTATGCTTTCATCTAAAGCAAAAACTGAATATTCTCCGTTTCCCTGCTTTATATCCAGAGCCGTTTTATTTTCAGCGCCAATCTTAACCCTCAGAGATTCTACGCCAATTTCCAACTCGGTACTGTTATCAACCGCAGGTATTTCGTCATCGTCACTGCATCCGGTGAAGCCCATCGGCAATAACACAGAAAGCAATAAGAGCATTATTTTATTTGAGTTCTTCATAATTTGTTTGTTTTACTAGTTACACAAGTTGACTATTTCCAATCTTTCGGATATTTAATTCCATCGAATACCAACTCATCATTGTAGAAAGCGCGTGCCATTCTTTGCATAGCGGGTAATTGGCTATTCTCAAAATTACTACGGTTAGGATCCATTGCAAAAATCATATGTGATAGGTACCCATTCGTACGCATATTCTTTAAATTCGTTTCACTAGCAGTACGTCCTTGGGCAAACTCTTGTGAGTATAATCCCATATTGGATTTAGGCATTCCCGGGAAAGAACTTGATAAATCACTGGCATTACCATAATCGTGTAAAGCATAATCTACGAATTCACCGGATTGAGCCCCGTCTATTGAAGGAAGCCCATAGGTTGTACTGTAGGCATATGCAATAACCCATCTTTCGGGTTGCGCCTGCTTTACTTCATAGCAAAGACGAGCTGCCGGCTCTTTGCCCGGATACACAAAACCAGGTGTTATGTTCGAATATTCATATTTGGAGTATTCATCGTCTACAAAGATTCCATCCAATTGGTAGGCGTCGCACATGGCTTTTACTTCCTGAGCAAATGCCTGCGCTGTTTCTTTAGACATATTCGCAACGCCGGAACGGTCATGGTTGCCCAATAAACCCAGGATGATTTTCATACCTCTATCCTGCAAGGGTTTGAGGTAGTGTTCGCGTTGGTCGAGTAGGGCTTGTACATTTTCATTATTGAAGATGTAGACACGTCCGGTTTCCGCATTGTAGTTGATGTTTGCTGAGAAAAGAATGAGCGCATCTACTAACGGCTTTCCATTACTTTTAAGGGTAAAGCTTAGATTGTTAAGCGGATTGGTATCATTAATTTCCATGCAACTGAATACTTTGACACTTGGTTTTCCGTCTACATATTTTGTGCAATCAGGAATACCTGTTAGGTCTTTAACAAAGATCAAGCGTGTCTGATCTATTTCAGGAAGTTCAAAGTTGCCCGAAGCGACTTTCATACGTAAAGGGATGACATAGCTCTTGGTGGGCGACAGGCTACCGTCTGATGTGAAAGAAACATTCATATCAGATGATACAACCGAACCGGCTGCTAACTTTATAACACCTTCATTCTCTAAGGTTACTTCACTCTTAGGGAATGCTTCATATTCCGTCCCGTTTTTGGTATTGTATTCGGTGAGTGCTGTTTCGTCATAAGTAGCAACTACAGATGCTTCTGTTGTTAGTTTTGCTGTTGTCTTCAGATGAAAGGGAAGGCTGCCTTCGCTGCGAAACTCAGTGTTTGAGAACATCCGTTTTCCGCTATTATCACTGATGTATCCCATAACACCATCACTTATCGTGTATTGGTTTTCGTCCAATTGTCCGACTGATACATCATCGGAGCAAGCGACAAACAAACCGCCTGACAGCACGAGGCTGCAAGCCAACTTTTCAAGCTTATATAATTAATATGTTTCATGATTTGTTTTATTTAGTAAATAAGGCGCTTATTTAGGTAATGATACAGGCTTCCAAGTAATTGTTTTATTAGCTACTAGGGTATTTCCATTGCCTGTGCGGTCATTGATGAGTTGTCCACTGCCTTCGTCAAACTTCCAGTATGCTACCAGGCCTTCGCTGTTTGGCGCTACTACATAATAATGGTCTTTAGCTTTTATATCATCGGCACTTAGTACACGATTCCAGATGCGACATTCGGAAATATCTCCTTCTAACCAGCGGTTATTGTCGTAAGACTTACCTACGTAGAAGCTGCTAGTTGCCCAATTAACTTCTCTGCGGTAGCTTGTTATTTGTGTAGCGCCTTTTTTAACTCCGTTTAGATATACGTCAACTGCTCCGTTTGATGAATCATAGGTGATAGCCATATGAATCCACTCATTCGTAGTAAGTTGCCAACTTGGATCGGTAACATTGTTGCTTGAGGCTACCTGAATCTGGTTATCAGGAACTCCGGCATCACCGATACGAATCAAGAAGCCGCCTTCAATACCCATAATCGTACTGATCAGTTTGTCGAATTTTTCTATTCGTACAAGAGCTTCTACAGTCAGTTGCTTCATATCCTTAAGTGTAGAAGTCGCTGGCGTTTGCAGTGATAAGAAGTTCTCTGTAATATTTCCAACGGTGTTGATTAGTGCTGCTCCCTTTATTACAAAATAGGTAGTACGCGTACTCTTCAAAAAGTCAATGCTGGCGTCTGCAACAGTTACAGGCAATACATATATAGAATCACGATTCAGGTCGGATAGATTTTGGAAATGTATGCCGACATCATTGCCTTTGACGGTTCCCGCTGCGATGGTAGAAACATTCTCCGGAATTGCGTAGAACTTCTTTGGTAAAATAACTGCTTTGTCATCATACGTGAGGTTGTACATATCTACCAACGTAGAATCTGCTTTGTAGGTAACCTTTATATCTTTTTGCTCCGGCTTAGCAATGGCCGTTTGAATCACCATATCTTCTGTCTCGTTGGTTCCTTTTAATAAGATTGTTCCAACCTTAGCAGAACTGGTGAAAGCTTTATTATCATAATTCTCCATATCTTCGCAAGAGGTGCATACTGCCAGCAGGCAGGATGTGGCAAGCAATGAAGAGAATAAGTTGTTCATGATCTTTCTCATAATTAAATCTCCTTTCATTTAACAGATGGATTAACACTCGATATTAGTTCTCTTGTATAGAAGTAATCCTGTGCAGATGTGTGATAGTCTGTGGACACATTATAGATTCCGACAGCTTTAACTGTAATTCCGCCATACGCAATGGGAGCCCAGTCGGCCAATCCTTTAATGGCTAATGAGCCATCGGCGAAATATCCAATTTTCTTGTTCGGATCATTGAGGTCAGTTGCCATAACCACCATGCCGTAGCGATCTTCAGGAATATTCTCTTTGACCGCCAATTGCAAGTTATAGGTTAATGCATTGGCATTAGTGGCCTCTTTTCCGGAAATCAGAATGGACAGGCAATCGTCGAGTAAAGACGGATCTATCAGGTTTTGCGGTTTCCCTTCATAAGAAATAATCTTTTGCTGATTGCGCTTATGCCAGTCGGTAACCATATTAATGAAAGCAGTTTCGTTGGCCGTATATTCTTTCAGTTCATCGGGACGCATATGTAGGCGGGATTTGCTGCATAGGTAATGCAGATACCGTCATAATCATACTTGTTTGCTAAAGACAAAGAATATCCCAGAGAATCAATTAAGAAGCTAACAAAACTTTCGGATACCGGTTCTTCCTCGGTAGCCAACTCCAATTTGGTATTATATGCAGCTTTGATTGATTCGAAATCAATGCTATAAATAACTTTTGTAGCTTTATCAGTACGGATTTTCGCCATTTCTTTCAATTCCCAGTCAGTTAGATTGTCGGGATGTATCATACCTACTATATCTACACTGTCCGGCAAATCAATTATATGCTGAGCACGGGTGAAAGGTGTTTTTTCACTGTTGTCGAACCAAACATATACCAGTGTGTGATCGGACTTTTTATACTCGCGCAAGTTATTTAAATATTTTGCGTAGAGTTCAGGATTCTTGTTGGCAATATTGGCTTGATCGAGATCAACACTTTCTACATCTGTCCAATCGCTACATGATGTAATGACAGCTATTGTCAGCATGGAAAATAAGATCCCGAAAATAGTATGTTTCTTATTCCTTTTCATATATTTCATTTTATTATAAACAGATTAATTAGCTTATTTGCAATCCCACCAAATATGGGTAGCCATTGTATCTCCTTTTTTGTTATTTGATTCTTGAGCCAATGTGCTGACAGCTGCTTTTACGTTCTCGCCATTTTCCCGATATTCATTGGTTGGATATGGTAGGCGGCGTGCACCTTCGGCATCATTGACAATACCTCCACTTAAGTTGGCTGCCATTGGCATAAGTTTAGGATATCCGGTGCGGCGGTATTCAGACCATGCTTCCATGCAATTGGGGAAGATAGCAATCCACTTTTGAGT
The DNA here is from genome assembly GCF_000517545.1 of Bacteroides reticulotermitis JCM 10512. Lineage (GTDB taxonomy): Bacteria > Bacteroidota > Bacteroidia > Bacteroidales > Bacteroidaceae > Bacteroides > Bacteroides reticulotermitis. The sequence continues at coordinate 14,469 of NZ_BAIV01000049.1, forward strand.
AATGATTCTTTCTAAGTTCTTTTCAAAGCCGGCGCCTTCGTCCCAAGCAACGGTGATCAGGCTGTTTGTAGATCCTGAATAATCGTATGGTTGCCCGGAAGAACCCTTAAGTGGGTCGGTATACCCTTCGGCAACGCTAAGGTTGTTGTTCATATAGGTGTCTGCTCCATTTACTTTCCGTTCTTCGAATGAAGTCCGAATACCTGTTTCATAAAGTTCTTTAGCAGTACCGCCCATGTTCCAACCTCTAAGTGCTCCTTCTGCGCGTAGGAAAGCTACTTCGGAAGCCGGGAAAATCAGAATATCATCACTTGTGCTAACTTTCATGCAAGAGTACCCATGTGACCAACTATTAAACTCTCCTTGTCTGATTCCGCGACGGAGACCGACATACTTCTCGGTGCCTGTATATTTCTCACCCGAAACTGCGGTAAACGTACTTATGCCATAATAGGCAGGGCGGCGAGGATCGCTATAGCCATTCATATAGCACGTAAGGTCGGCAGAGATTCGAGCGTCAGACCAGTTAGGCATGAATCGTTCCCACGGATTATGGTCGGCTACCTTACGGAAAGCTCCATCACTGGCAGCGGTCATTACACCTATTTCAGAGTTTACAGCTTCTTCTGCTTTCTGTTGCGCCAATGTTGGGTTGGCATAGGATATGCGTATGGCCATGCGAAGTTTCAGTGAGTTCGCAAATTTCACCCATGCAACTGTATTTCCTCCATATACTCGGTCGAATCCGGAGTTGAATTGCTGGGTTGAGTATTTGGTCAATATGGCAATCGTATTATCGAGGTCTTCAAACATTTTGTTGTAAATCGCCTTCTGTGAGTCGTAAGGTGATCTAATGGCGTTTGCTACTCCAACCTGTGAATAAGGTATCGGTCCGTATGTATCGGTTACACGCAACATGGTAGCAATGCGGAAGAGTTCGGCTAATGATAGAAAAAACTCGTCGTCAACCTGATCTTTCATCTGAAAGTAGTTGGGGTAGAATTTCTCGTAGAAGTCGTTGAATGGAACTCTCAACCAATTGTCCGATGGATTGTAGGTAGCAAAACGTCCGGACCAACCTGTACCCAGATTGGAGTCGGCTACATATCCGGAGAGTCCGCCCGGCATTAAACAGTCTACATATTGAGAGAGGTTCTCTTGTTCGGGCATCATCATATCCTGTAAATTCAGGATCAGTGCTCCTAATAGATATCCACCTTGATTCATTTCATCAAGATCCGGCTCATGTGGATTCTTATTATATTTTTCAAAGTCAGCTGTACAAGCGGCAGTACTGAGAAGTATGGCGCCTACGGCAATAAACTTGGCTATTGTGCTATTTCTTTTCATAATATCCGTATTTTAGAATTTAAGTTTCAAGTTGAATCCTACACTGCGAAGACTTGGCATCATGAAGTAGTCAATTCCCTGATAGTAATTTCCGGTAGTGGCAACTGCTTCCGGATCGAAGGGAGCTTTGGAATAAATCATCCATAGGTTGCGACCTACTAGAGACAGGGTGATGTCCATTACATTCTTTAGCTTGCTTCTTGGAATCGTGTAGCTAACAGATGCTTCTTGCAGACGAAGGTTTGTAGCACTATACGTATAGAACTGCGGAATACCGCTATCTGCACCTACAGCAGTGTACCATTTCTTCGCATCGATAACGTCTCCGCCATTGATGACCACACCTCCTTTGTCGCGAGCCGCAGCTGTAACTTCCGATACTCCGTATGAGTCAAGTACTGCTTGTGTGGCAGAGTAAACAATTCCACCCAAACGAGCTGTGAGAAGGAAGCCAAATCCAAAGTCTCCTACCTGGAAATCATTTCTCCATGCCATGTTTGCTTTAGGAGATATAGAACCCAAATAGATATCATCTACCTTGTCATCTACTTTCACCGAACCGGTGGCATCTACATAGATGTTATTGTTAGAATCGCGATATAGATCAGCCTGTGAGTAAAGGTCTCCCAATGAACCACCTTTTTTCAAGATGAAACGTGCTTTGGATAGCCCACCTACATCCATGCGGTCTTT
>NZ_BAIV01000048.1 GCF_000517545.1 Bacteroides reticulotermitis JCM 10512
TCGACAGACATTGAACGCGGACTGCCCAACCGACCTTCGGGTAACCAACCCGAAGCATGCGAAAAAAGAAACATTCCGTACGACGACACAGGATAAAGCGTTTGCACATCCCGTATCACTCGTGCCAAAACTTCTTTGCTCGCAGAGTTCTCCTCCTCATACGTTTGAAGTACTTTCTGCACATTAATCCCTTTTTCCTCGACAATCTCCAACAATTGAGGAACAGCGCCGCTTGCATCCTTATAGATCAATAGTCGGCCTTCCAACGAGTTCTTCCATGCATTACATAAAGCATCAATTTTCGCAGTAACTTCCCAAGATAAATTATTATCACCGCCCATATAAACAAGCAGTACCCGGTCTCTCGGGATAAGTGGATCGTCTTCCGATTCGCAAGCAACAAACAGCCAAGCGAATAAAAGTAGAAAAGTCCAGGATAGGTTTATGTGTTTTAATTTTTGCATTGCTAGTTTTCTTATTATTCGTTCTGCAAAATTACAAAAGATCTTTATCAAACAAAAACATTTAACACATTTACTCGCAACAGATGTATTATATTATTCATCATAACAATAAATAATATTCAGGGATCGCGAAGCCCGTTACTACCCTCCCCAAAACGATCTAGATCGTTTTAAAAAACACCGAGACGTTTGATCCGATTCATCGAGATGTTTTTTAAAATCATCGAAGTGTTTTTTTCAGATAAACCATATCAATCAATTGCTCCCCTTCTTCGTAAATCGGATGGTCATAATGGTCGATAAAGAAGTTCTCCACGCGATGGGAGATTGTAAAACCACAATGTTCATAAAATAAGAGCGTAGACGGGAAATCACCCGTACCAACCAACATGGTGGTGCAAGACGGTTTATAATACTCAAACAGAAAAGTGACCAAACGCTTGCCGTACCCTTTCCGCTGCTCGGCAGGATAAGTCGCGATATTCTTGATTTCACAAACGCCCTCGCCTTCGAGCGTTACAACAGATACTGCTTTCAACTGATTTTCTTCGTAGAGCGCAAAAAGAGTTCCCCGTTCCAGATAACGGTCGATCATGTCTCCCTGCTCATCTGCCAAATATAATAAATCGAAATACTGTTTCTTATGCTGAGTTATTTCCCTAATTTCCATACATACAACGATTAGTTAAGTGCACAAAAATAGCATTTCTAGCCGATTTTACCTATTATCTTTTTACCTTTGCCGCCAAATTTTCACAATACAGCTATTATATTATAGAACTCTATGAACGAAGAAAAAGTACGTAAACCGGCTCCGGGATGGTGGGCATTGAGTCCGCTACTCGTGTTTTTATGTCTCTACCTGGTAACTTCCATCATTATCAATGACTTTTATAAAGTACCCATAACCGTTGCTTTTCTGGCTTCCTCATGCTATGCCATCGCCATCACGAAAGGACTAAATCTTGACCAACGAGTCTATCAATTCTCTGTCGGAGCCTCCAACAAAAATATCATACTCATGATATGGATCTTTGTCTTAGCCGGCGCCTTTGCGCAGAGTGCGAAAGAAATGGGTGCCATCGATGCCGCAGTGAATCTCACGCTACAAATACTTCCGGGCAACTTGCTGCTGGCCGCCATCTTTATCGCCTCGTGTTTCATCTCCTTATCAATCGGAACCAGCGTGGGGACCATCGTAGCTTTAACTCCCGTAGCCATTGGCCTGGCGGAAAAGACCGGAGTCGATCTCCCGTTTATGGTAGCTATTGTCGTAGGAGGCTCTTTTTTCGGTGACAATCTTTCCTTTATATCCGATACAACCATTGCCGCTACACGCACGCAAGAATGCGTAATGACGGATAAGTTTCGGGTAAATTCCCTAATTATTGCTCCGGCAGTGGTGATTGTATTGGGTATTTACATCTTCCAGGGACTGTCGGTCACCGCTCCCGTGAATGTTCAGGCGATAGAATGGATCAAGATTCTCCCCTACCTGGTCGTGTTGATTACGGCCGTCATCGGCATGAATGTAATGCTGGTATTAACATTAGGTATCGTACTAAGTGGAATTATTGGCATCCTCACCGGTAGTTTCGGATTCTTCGACTGGTTCGGTTCAATGGGTACAGGCATCACCGACATGGGCGAATTAATCATCATTACCCTGCTAGCAGGCGGTATGCTGGAAATCATACGATACAATGGTGGAATTGACTTTATTATAGAAAAGCTAACTCGGCATGTCAATGGTAAAAGAGGCGCTGAATTAAGCATAGCCGCATTGGTTAGCATAGCCAATCTCTGCACCGCCAACAATACAATCGCAATTATCACCACAGGCTCTATCTCCAAAGACATAGCTATAAAATATCATCTCGACCGGCGAAAAACGGCTAGCATACTGGATACTTTCTCTTGTTTCATACAAGGAATCATCCCTATGGGGCACAGATACTCATTGCTGCCGGACTTGCGGAGATCTCCCCTATCAGCATCTTACCACATTTATATTATCCTTTCACAATGGGTATCTGTGCATTCTTGGCCATCTTATTCCGGTTTCCGAAGAAGTACTCTTAATCGAATAAAAGCAGTGGAATTGTTTGTCAGTCAAAAGAAAAGCTGTATATTTGCGCCCGCTATTACGAGATAATAGCATAATTCAAATCAAATTAATTAAAAACAATTATTAAAAATGGCAACTAGAATCAGATTGCAAAGACACGGACGTAAAAGTTACGCGTTCTATTCAATTGTAATTGCAGACAGCAGAGCACCACGTGATGGTAAATTTATTGAGAAGATTGGTACATACAACCCGAATACCAATCCTGCTACAGTAGATTTGAATTTCGACGCTGCATTGGCATGGGTACTGAAAGGTGCACAACCAAGCGATACAGTACGTAACATTCTTTCTCGCGAAGGTGTTTACATGAAGAAACATCTTTTAGGCGGTGTAACTAAAGGCGCATTCGGTGAAGCTGAAGCTGATGCTAAATTTGAAGCATGGAAAAACAACAAACAATCAGGTTTGTCTGCTTTAAAAGCTAAAGAAGATGAAGCTAAAAAAGCTGACGCTAAAGCACGCCTTGAAGCTGAAAAGAAAGTAAACGAAGAAAAAGCAAAAGTACTTGCTGAAAAGAAAGCAGCTGAAAAAGCAGCTACAGAAGTTCCGGCTGAAGAAGCTCCTGTTGAAGAAGCACCAGTCGTAGAAGAAGCACCGGTTGTTGAAGAAGCTCCAGTAGCAGAAGCACCAGCTCCGGCTGCTGAAGAAGCTCCGGCTAAAGAAGCTGCTGCTGAATAAATTTCGGCATATCCCACTGAAATAGTTTGGGAAAAAAGCTATAAGAGTCCTCTCTGGAATTTCCGGAGAGGACTCTTTTATTCCAGACTATTGAACATCGCAAGCCTATTTATGTGATGCTACACCCCCTCTACAAAGTTTTCGAATTTAGCCTTCAGCTTTCAGTTTAGCCTTCAACTGACTATCATTCAGAGCTATAACGCTGAAGCCCCACCTGAAAGTAAAAAATATAGCTTTCAGTACTTTCAGCCTATAAGAACTTTGAACAAAGTAGATGCAAGTTTAGCTTTCAGCCCAATAAACCTATAGATCAACTAATTACCTTCAAAAATGAAAGCTGAAAGCTAAAATCAAAACTTTATTTTGGGGCCTTTTACCCTGAAAATGCCCCAGATTCCACTCCCTTTTTTGCTCCATAAAAGTTGAATTGTTTATTAATCCGCAGGATAAGTTGGCAAAGATAAGCTATAAAAAGAAGCGGGTGATTGATTAATTTGCCCTGGGCAACCGGGTGAAATGCCCTGGGATACAAGCACTAAAGCCCTGGGCAATTGAGAAAAAGCCAGGGGAGTTGAATGAAACACCGTCGGTAATTGATAAAATTGAGCGATCGATATTCAAAAACAACCTATACTTTTTTAAGGGTTACCAAAATCTTTGGCAGCCTCTTTAACTTGCTCTTAGCAAAGAGGCTGGGGTATGCTCTTAAAGCAAGATCTTCTCCAGATCCTCAATCGTTGAAACAATACAATCGGCTCCGGCCTTTTCCATTTCCGGTCGATCACCATAACCGTACAATACACCAACGGAAGCAATCCCTATCGTTTTGGCTCCAATAATATCGTGTTTACGATCGCCAATCATCAGCAATTGCTCCAAATCGGTAAGTGCATTCTGCTCGATGACATAGCGAATCACTTCTGCCTTTGCCGAACGGGTACGTTCCAATGTATCTCCACCAATAAAGTCAAAGTAACCATCGATCTTAAAATATGCCAGAATCTGCCGGGCCAATGGTTCAGGTTTGGAAGTAGCAACCATCAACTTTTTATCAGCATCTTTCAACTTAGTGAGCAGTTCGGGGATGCCGGGATAAAGTTCGTTCTCAAACATTCCGGTCTTCACAAAGAACTCATGATAGTATCGACACGCTTCGTCAGCCTGCTCAGCTGTAAAATGATAGAAATCCCGAAAAGAGTCTTGCAACGGAGGTCCGATGAACGGACAAAGCGTTTGTAAATCATCCACTTGGATATCATATTTACTTAAAGCATATTGCACAGAATGGGTAATGCCCAGCATCGGATCAGACAATGTACCGTCGAGATCGAATAAAAGAACCGGGTATTGAGAAAATAAAGAAGTCTCTTGTTTCATTGCTATATTATAATACAAAATTAGTTGCTTGGATCAAAGGCTGCTCTCTTGCGGACAAGAGACAGAATCTATTTTACAAATAAGTGATCTATTCGATCGATTTACGATATTCATTGGGAGTCAGGCCAACTTGCTTTTTGAAGAGTCGGCCGAAATGTTGCGGATACTGAAAGCCCAGTTCGTACGCTATCTCGCTTATTGTCAATTCAGTTACAGACAGACGTTCTTTAGCGTGCTCAATGAGTTTAAACTGTATATACTCCCGGGGAGACTTACCGGTCTCTTTCTTCACTAAATCGCCAAAATAGTTGGGAGATAAGAATACACTATCCGCGAAATACTTCACCGTAGGAAGTCCATGCTTTTGCACAAGATCTCCCGACAAATAGGCTTCGATCTGATTCTCAAACTTCTGAATCGTATCAAGACTTATATGCTCGCGTGTGATAAACTGCCGCTCATAGAATCGCAAACAGTAGCTCAGTAGCAATTCGATATTCATAACGATAAGCCGTTTGCTCAGTTTATCGACTCCGTATTGCAACTCAATCTGTATTTTCTCAAAGCAATCCATTATGATCTTCCTCTCACGCTCGGATAAATGCAATGCTTCGCTAACCGAATAGGAGAAAAAGCCGTAACTCTTTATATGCTGTCCCAAGGCCGTCCCTCGTATCAGATCCGGATGAAACAGAATTCCATATACGTTAAGCTTTACCTCATCTTCTAAAGCACTCACTTCGGCTACCTGCCGGGTGCAAAACAAACGATGGTGCCTTCCTGGTAATCATAGTTTTTGCGGCCATATTTTATATCGCACTCTTTGCCACATTTAAGAAAAAGAGCATATACCCCATAATTCATTTGAATATGGTTTACCAGATTTGTTGCTTTGGTCAGATCAATAATGCTAACCAACGGATGAAGTGTTTCCAGTCCGTACAACTTATTATAACGATCGACAGTATCTAATTGAATTACCTTATCCATAACGCAAAGATACACTCTTTTCCAAGAAATCGATGTCCCCGGACGAGGAAACCGTAATCGGGGTTGTAATCTCAGTAGTTAGGCTACAGAGCCACTCACCTACTTACCCTACTTTTGCATGGTGAACTTACAACAATCAAAAAAATAAAGATATGGAACTTAGCTTTTTTTATTGAACAGATGAATAATGGAACGCCTGTACTCAACGGCTCCGAACTACATAACTATATGAGTAAACTCAGCTATGAAGCGATGCAGGTGACTTGTACGTTGAACAACTCCTTCCATTCCCCCGACGGGATGCGAGCTTTATTCTCCCAACTAATTGGAAAGCAGATCGATTCTTCTTTCTCGATGTTCCCACCCTTCCATACGGATTGTGGCAAGAATATCACCATTGGCAAAAATGTGTTCATCAATTCGGGGTGTCACTTTCAGGATCAGGGAGGGATTACAATTAAAGATGGCGCACTGATCGGACATAATGTTACTTTAGCCACGCTGAACCATGGCATCGCACCGGAAGACAGGCATTCGTTATATCCGGCTCCGATCGTTATTGGAGAGAACGTCTGGATCGGCTCCGGGTCAGTTATTGTACCGGGCGTTACAATCGGAGAGAATTCGGTTGTCGGTGCCGGATCAGTAGTAACTAAAGATGTACCGGCAAATACAATTGTAGCAGGTGCACCGGCGAAAAGCATTCGAACGGGAATCAATCTTAAATAAATTTCTTACATTTGTTTTTCTATCGAAGAATGATTTAGTAGAAATAACAAATAACCAACCATCATGACAATCACAGAAACTATCCGCAAGGAACTCCATACGCTAATAGATCCTACGTACAGAGAATTTCACTCTTCCCTACTCCCCGGAACGGAAAACATTCTAGGGGTACGTATTCCATTGTTGCGCAAGCTGGCCAAAGAAATTGCTCAGAAAGACGGTTGGCGTGAGTTTGTCGAAACCACCGATACGGCCTATTATGAAGAGGTGATGCTGCAAGGCCTGGTAATCGGAATAGCTAAAATGCCGATTGAAGAACGGATAAAGTACCTGCGGATGTTTGTTCCCCGCATCGACAACTGGGCGGTGTGCGACATTTTTTGCGGTGAGCTGAAACCGGCTGTGCGCAAAAACAAAGAAACAGTCTGGCTTTTTATTCAACCGTATCTGCTATCGGCTAAAGAATATAAAATCCGGTATGGGGTAGTCATGCTGTTTCATTTCATAGACGAAGAGCACATCGACTTTATACTCCATTATTGCGATTCATTCCGGCACGACGGATATTATGCCCGCATGGGAATAGCTTGGTTACTCTCCATTTGTTACATCAAGTTTCCCGAAAAGACGCTGGCATATTTAAAAGAGAGTCAATTGGATAAATGGACTTACAATAAATCACTGCAAAAGATAACCGAATCTCTGCGGGTGGACCAGGAATCCAAAGTCTTAATCCGGGCTATGAAAAGGAAGTAGCACGAACAACTATCTATATACGATAAACGGTGTCTCCGCTCAGAATCAAGTAGCAAAGACACCGTTTAGTTGTATTATAACGAGGCTGTTTTATCTGCCTCCTCTGGTTTTCTTGCGCCGGCTTCTGCGTCGCTGCAATTGTCGACGTTTATAGCGTTCCCATCTTTTATATATCATCCAACCGCTCATGAGTCCCACGACTACAAAAATGAGTATGGTAATTCCGGCTCCGAGGTTATCACCTTTGATGCGTGACCATATATCAAGCACATCCCGGGTTTTATCGCCAAAGTCACGAATCATGGCACAACGCTCTACCACCTTCCGATCGGGATACTGAATTTTATCTATTTGGATGCTATCCGCTCCCGGACCGAAGAAATAGCTCAAATCGGAATAATAATCCAGCGTAGTATCTGTTTTAGCTTCCTGCACTTCGGGCGTAGCAATGGAACTTACGTAACCGCAGAAGTCCATATTGCGTAAGGCAATATCCGAACGACACATGAAGTTGATAAAGTAACTGGCTGCTTTGGTATTCTTCGCGTACTTCGGAATTACCCAACCGTCATACCAGATGTTACTTCCTTCTTTGGGTACCGTATAGTCAAGATCAACCCCAACAGCACTCGCTTCTTCAATAGCCCAAATTGCATCGCCACTCCAGGTCATATTTAAGTAAGCTTTATTTTTGGTCATCATCTCCTTGCCGAAATCCGCTTCCCAACCGGATATATTCGGTTTCAAAGCTTTCAGATACTGCTCGGCTATTTCCATCGCACGGGGAGAGTAATCATTCATCAAGGCTTCGACCGTGGTCTTTCCTTCAGCCAATTCCTGGGCGTGAGCATAGATAACGGCCGTACCGTAAGCGTCGCGGTAGCTATCTTTCATCAGAATTTTGCCGGCATACTTCTTATCCCAAAGACATTCCCAGGAAGTCGCATCCGAATCGGGCACAAATGCTCGATTATAGAGTATTCCCGCAGTTCCCCACATATAACATACAGCGTAATGACTGGCAACGGCTTCACCCGGCTGACTTAACTTATCGATCTGTTCCCGTATATAAGGCGCCACATTACCTAGTAGTTAGACGAACTACCGAAATTGGTATCGATAGGAAGCAGTAATTTCTTCTTCAACATCCGTTCAATGATGTATTCGGAAGGACAGACCACATCGAAATCTTCATGCCCTTTTTCTATCTTGGTGAGCATGATCTCGTTGATATCAAAGGTTTGGTAGACGATCCGGATGTCTTCTCCGGTCTGCTCTTTATAATAGGCTTGAAAATCTTCAAGTACACTGTCTCCTATATAATCCGCCCAGTTGTATATTTTCAATACGTTCTCACGCGGCACACCGGAATTGTAACAACCGGCAAGCAAGCAAAGAGGTAAGATCAAAAATAGTATCTTCTTCATTCTTCTCATTTTTTGTTTTTACCGGCACGGTAATTAATAACTATCAAAAGCGTAAGTACAACTACAAATATAATAGCAGAGAGCGGACGCAACTCAGGCGTCAATCCTCCCTTACGCGCATCTGCATAAATATACGTTGAAAGAGTTTCCAACCCTTCATTACCGATGGTAAATACAGTCACTGCGAAATCATCAATCGAAAGGGTCAACGCAAGCATGAAACCGCTAATCATCCCCGGTCGGATTTCCGGTACAATTACTTTCCATAAAGCTTGCATAGGCGTTGCCCCCAGATCGAGTGCCGCTTCATAAATATTTGGATTCATCTGTTTAAGGCGGGGAAGTACACTCAGCACCACATAAGGCGTACAAAACGTAATATGCGCCAACACCACCGTCATATATCCCTGCGATATACCTAAAGAGACAAATAACAGGAACAAGGAGATACCGGTAATAATGTCACCATTCAGAATGGGAATGCTATTCACAAATCCAACAGCTTTACGGGTACGCGATTTTAGGTTGTAGATACCGATAGCCGCCACACTACCCAGCAAGGTAGAAGCCGTAGCAGCAATCAAAGCAATTGTAATCGTATTAATCAATGCGTTCACCAGCGAGTGGTGCGTACCATTGGAAAACAAAGAGGTATAAAGTTTCACCGAAAAGCCGGTCCAGTTGCCCAGCACTTTAGCCTCGGTAAACGAATAGATTATAATAATGACTATCGGTGAGTAAAGCAGAAGTAACAATGCCCACAGGTAGGTCTGTGCAAAAAGTTTCTTTACCATAACCCACCTCCTTCATTTGAATTGTCTTTATCTTCAGTGCTAAACAACGAAGTGGCCGCAATCAGCAATAACATGATGAGCGAAAGCGCGGCTCCATAGTTCCACATGCTGTTATTTATGTTCTCCTGTATGGTGGTACCGAACAGTTTGATATTATTCATCGTCAACAACTCGGCAATGGCAAAAGTGGAGATGGTCGGCATAAACACCATCATAATGCCACTCATCACACCGGGCATGGAAAGCGGTAATACTGCTTTCAAAAAGACTTGCATCGGATTGGCCCCCAAGTCTTGTGCCGCTTCGATATAACTCTGATCCATCTTCTGCAAGGTGTTGTAAATGGGATAAATCATAAACGGAATGAAATTATACACCATACCGAATATCAAAGCGCCCTCGCCCAATGGCACACTTAAGAAGTCGAACAAAGCGACTGTAGCCAGCGTCCGCACCAGAATATTAACCCACATGGGGAGAATAAAGAGCACAACCATCGTTTTGGAACGATTCAGTTTGCTGTTACTCAATATCCAAGCAGCAGGATACCCTAACAAAAGACAAAAAAGGGTGGTAATAATGGCAATGCCAATTGAATAGACAAAGGTGTTAACAGCCTCGTGATGATGAAAGAACTTCTCAAAGTTCTCTAGAGTAAGCGCACCGTTATCATCGGTAAACGCATATACCACAATCAACAACAGCGGAATAACAACGAAAATGGCAGAGAAAATAATGTAAGGGAGAGCCCAACTCTTACGCGATGACAAAAAGACCAAAAACTTCTTATTCACTTCCTTTCCTATTAATCATTTACTTTAAAACTACACGAATAGCATCTGGGGGAATGGTAATACCTACACGATCGCCATCGTCCCATACATCATTCGTATCTACAAACACGTTTTCATCCCAATCAGAGAGTACTGTTAGGTGATAATGATCTCCTTTATAGAGAATCAGCTTGACTTCACCTGTGAGCATACCGTCTTCTTCATTATCCTGAAGGATGATTCGTCCAAAATCAACATGGACGTTGACTTCTGCTCCGGACTCAATGTTGGTAGCCGGACTACATTCAAATGTGCAACCCAGAAATTCCACATGAGTTTCATCGAGCAGTTTGCCATCAAAGGTATTGGCCAGTCGTTCTTTCTTCATGATATGAATATCGAATGGTTTAACAAGTAGACCGACCTCTGCTCCTACTTCAAAATGATGATAATCCTGCACCAGGAACTCATGAGTGCCACAAAGCACAGTCATCTCGTAATGAACTCCTTTAAAAATGGATGTCTGCACAACTCCGGTCAACTGAGCCATATCCGAAATTGGAAAAATATACAAGTCTTCCGGACGAATCACTACATCAACAGAAGTGTTCTCACCGAATCCTTCGTCCACACATTCAAACTCCGTACCGCAAAAGCGAACCAGTTTGTCATGAATCATGGTACCGTTGAGGATGTTACTTTCACCAATAAAATCGGCTACAAATGAGTTGATCGGTTCATTATAAATATCAGTCGGTATACCGATTTGTTGTATTTTACCTTCACTCATCACCACAATGGTATCGCTCAGCGTCAATGCCTCCTCCTGATCGTGAGTTACATATACAAATGTAATCCCCAAACTCTTATGCATTTCTTTCAATTCCATCTGCATATCCTTCCGCATCTTGAGGTCGAGAGCTGCCAAAGGTTCGTCGAGCAGCAATACCTCCGGCTCATTTACAATGGCACGGGCAATGGCAACACGTTGTTGCTGACCACCGGAAAGTGAATCTACATCACGGTATTCATAGTCTGTCATACCTACCATTTTCAAGGCTGCTTTCACCTTTTTATCAATAACTGCCTTAGCGGTCTTCTTCAACTTCAACCCGAAGGCTATATTATCATACACATTCAAATGAGGAAATAAGGCATACTTCTGAAACACGGTATTCACCGGACGCTTATGAGGAGGAGTTTGGGTAATCTCTTTTCCAGAGATACGTATCTCTCCTTCCGAAGCCGTCTGAAAACCGGCGATCAGACGCAATAAGGTCGTCTTCCCACAGCCCGAAGGCCCTAGAATAGTCACAAACTCACCTTTCTTCACGTCTAAAGTCACATTATCAAGTACGGTTTTTTCACCAAAGTACTTAGAAACATGGCTTACCTCAATGATGGATTTGTCTTCTTGCATATTCATACTAATTTTGGAGATGCAAAGGTACACAATTCTATGATTTCATCCTACGTGTTAATCTAATATAACAGAGTTTTTAGAAGCTGGAATAAAAAAAAAATTATCTTTGCATAAATATTTATTCACTAATCATACAGAATCATGAGAAAATTAACTTATTTATTTATCGCAACTGCTGTAATCGGCATGGTAGCCTGTACCGGAGGAAAGTCTGGCTATACCATTACCGGTACAGTAGAAGGAGCTGCTGATGGAGATACAGTATTTCTTCAGGAAGCTACCGGCAGAAATCTGGTTAAGCTGGATACTGCTATTATAGCCAACGGAACTTTTACGTTTAAAGGAACACAGGACTCTGTGGTTAATCGTTATGTTACTTGTCAGGTAAACGGTGACAACCTGTTACTAGACTTTTTCCTCGAAAATGGAAAAATCAACATCGCGCTTACCAAAGAAAATGATTCCGCAACCGGAACTCCTAACAACGACGCTTACCAGGAAATTAGAAGTAAGATTAGTGGCATCAGTACCAAAATGCGTGCTATCTACGAAGCTATGGGCGACAGCACGTTGACTGACGAGCAAAAGGAAGCTAAACAAAAAGAAGGTACTCAGTTGGAAGAAGAATATGGAACGATTTTGAAAGAAGGTGTACAAAAGAACATCACCAATGCTGTCGGAATCCACCTATTCAAACAGACATTCTATAATAATTCTACGGAAGAAAACGAAGCTTTACTGAGTCAGGTACCGGCTAACTTCCTACAGGATGAAGCGATTAAAAACATCAAAGAACTCACTGAAAAGCAAAAGAAAACGGCTGTTGGCGTGAAGTTTACTGACTTTGCCATGGTAACTCCGGACGAAAAGCCTATTAAGCTTTCTGACTACGTAGGAAAAGGCAAAATCGTATTGGTAGACTTCTGGGCTAGCTGGTGTGGTCCTTGCCGTCGCGAAATGCCGAACTTGGTAGATGCTTACGCAAAATACAAAGGCAAGAATTTCGAAATCGTCGGAGTTTCTCTCGATCAGGACGGAGCTGCTTGGAAAGAATCAATTAAGACGCTTGGCATGACTTGGCCGCAAATGTCGGATCTCAAATTCTGGCAAAGTGAAGGTGCGCAAATTTATGCAGTAAATAGTATTCCACACACAATCCTTATTGATGGTGAAGGAACGATTATCGCACGCGGCCTACACGGAGCCGAACTGCTACAAAAAATAGCCGAACTGGTTAAATAAACAATTCGCTTAAAAGCTTCAACGCTTTTATACCATAAACTAAAAGCCCCTGCAATATTGAAATTGCAGGGGCTTTTTATATAATACTAAAATGTATATTAGTCATTCACAAACCAGCGAACATAACAGAAGTCCTGGCGATGTGGAAGATCCGCATTCTTCGGGAACATACGATATGAAAC
This sequence comes from Bacteroides reticulotermitis JCM 10512, assembly GCF_000517545.1. GTDB lineage: Bacteria > Bacteroidota > Bacteroidia > Bacteroidales > Bacteroidaceae > Bacteroides > Bacteroides reticulotermitis. Next base: position 12,967 of record NZ_BAIV01000048.1, read on the forward strand.
TTTAAAGCTACCTGCATTCGACAGGCTATGCGTAGCTTGGAATGTATACAGGTTACCCTCTTTCTTAATCACACTGAACGGCTCAGTAGAGTAAACATGCTCCTTACCATCGGCAGTTGTGTAAACCGTAACCAGTTCCAGTCCGACAGCATCGTTCAGGCCCTTTTCATCGATTACATACGTAATGGTATAATCCTTACCGCTCTCGAGTTCACCTTTCTTAAGTTCTTCTACTTTATCACAAGATACTACTTCGATAGAATCCCATTTAGCAACGACTTCTTCCTTCCAAGCAGCAATTTCTTTCGCTTTTGCGTTATTGTTAGCTGAAAGTAGTTTGAAACGTTTAGCCAGTTTAATATAGAATTTATTGTAGTAATCATCCAATTGACGCTTCATTGTATAATGAGGTGCAATCTGAGCAATAGAGTTCTTTATAACTTTAATCCAGCCTTCCGAACATCCTTTCTTATTCCGTGCATAATACAACGGAAGAATTTCTGTTTCCAGAATGCTGTATATTGTTGCGGCATCCAATTGATCCTGATGCTCTTGGTTCTGATAAGTACGTTTGTCAGTCAAAGCCCAACCGGCACCTTCACGGTAACCTTCCAACCACCAGCCATCAAGGACTGAGAAGTTCAAAACACCGTTCATCAAAGCCTTCTCACCCGATGTACCGGATGCTTCTAACGGACGAGTTGGAGTATTCAACCAAATATCAACACCAGATACCAATCTTCTAGCCAATTGCATATCGTAGTTTTCGAGGAAGATAATCTTACCCAAGAATTCCGGGCGACGAGAGATTTCAATAATACGCTTAATCAATCCCTGACCTGCACCATCGTTCGGATGCGCTTTACCTGTGAACAGGAACTGTACAGGGTAATCCGGGTTATTTACAATCTTAGACAAGCGGTCTAGATCCGTAAACAACAAGTGCGCACGTTTGTAAGTAGCAAAACGACGACCGAAACCAATCAATAAGGCATTCGGATTAATTTTATCCATCAGTGAAACAATACGCGATGGGTCTCCTTGATTCTTCAACCAGTTTTCACGGAACGATTTACGAATGTAGTCCACCAACTTATTCTTCATCACCATACGAGTCTTCCAAATTTCCTCGTCGGGCACATCATAAATCGCTTCCCAGATCTTCGGATTGGATTGATCGTACCAGAAGTTCTCATTGAAACATTTAAAGTACAGTTCTTTCCATTCTGTTGCACTCCAAGTTGGGAAGTGAACACCGTTTGTTACATATCCTACATGGTTTTCTTCGGGGAAGTAACCTTTCCAGATAGAAGAGAACATCTCCTGAGAAACTTTTCCATGCAACCAGCTTACGCCGTTAACTTCCTGAGAAGTGTTACACGCAAAGACGGACATACAAAAACGTTCGCCCTTATCACCCGGATTGTTACGTCCAAGATCCATCAAGTCATCCCATGTGATACCCATTTTGGCAGGATATCCACCCATATATTTACCAAACAATCCTTCGTCGAAGTAGTCATGTCCGGCAGGAACCGGTGTATGAACCGTATAAAGTGAAGAAGCACGAACCAATTCGATTGCTTGATCATAAGTCAATCCCGTAGCTACATAGTCACAGATACGTTGAACATTGATCAAGGCAGCATGTCCTTCATTACAATGGTAAACTTCTTTCTGGATACCTAACTCTTTCAGCGTCAAAATACCACCGATACCTAACAAGATTTCTTGCTTCAAGCGGTTCTCCCAATCTCCACCATAGAGTTGATGCGTAATCGGGCGATCGTATTCGCTATTCATTTCGTTATCCGTATCAAGTAAATACAAAGAGATACGTCCTACTTTAACACACCACACATTGGCATGAACAAAATAGTTCAGGTAAGGAACAGCAACAACCATTGGGTTTCCTTTGCTGTCTATAACACGCTCAATAGGAAGCTGCCCAAAGTTCTGTGCTTCGTAGTTAGCAATCTGCTGTCCATCCATAGACAACATTTGCGTAAAATATCCGTAACGGTACAAGAAGCCAACGGCACATAGATCAACGTTACTATCAGAAGCTTCTTTCAAGTAGTCACCGGCCAAAACGCCCAGACCACCGGAATATATTTTCAATACATGGCTCAGACCATATTCCATGCTAAAGTAAGCAACGGAAGGACGCTTGCTATCAGGCTTCACATCCATATAATCTCTGAACTTAGTATAAACATCATTCATTCTTTTCAGAATAACCTTATCCTTAGCCAACGCTTCAAGCTTTTCATAGCTCATGCTTTCAAGCAGCAGTACCGGATTATGCGCACATTCTTTCCAAATTTCGGGATCGAGATCTCCAAACAATTCGGTTGCTTCATAATTCCATGTCCACCAAATATTGCGGGCTATTTCAGACAACTTTTCCAACTCAGCCGGTACACGTGATCTCACAGTTACAGCTTTCCAGTTGGGGGTATTCACATTACTAACTTTAATTTTCATAATGTTCTCGTTAATTTATTGATAAATATATAAGTTCTATGCTAACTGACGCTTTTTGGCATTACGCAAAGCAATGTCATAAGCTTCATAATAATATTGTATAAAATGTTTCCATAGAGCCTGTTCAGCTACTTTGGAAGCATGTTCTCTCATTTCTTCAACTTCGTCCTCTGTCTTAGTCGAAAACAAGATAACCGTATTTTTAATACCATCGGACACCTCAGAATAATTATAGTCAGAGCGATGCAACACTTCTACACCATCTATGATGCCATGCTGATTTTTCAAACTATTCACCCAAAGGCCAAAACCGGCCAAGTCGGTAGTAATTGTCGGTACGCGGAAAGCCACACTCTCTAAGGGAGTATATCCCCACGGCTCATAATAAGAAGCATAAACGCTCAAGTCTTGTCCCAACAATAAATCGTAATACTCTTTATTCCAAATACCATCATTTCCATCCAGGTAACAAGGGACAAATATAACTTTAACTTTATCTTCCACGGAATTTTTCAGTTCTGTATGCTTTAGCATATTCAGCACTTGGTCAAACTCCATATTGTGAAGCCAATGCGTAATAAATGGAGTATCGAGGGCAGTATCAAATTTCTTTTTACTCTTCAAACGCTCCTTTAAATCTTCACGGGGTTCGCTTACCCAAGCCGGAACGCTGATAAAAGCCAGCACATTCTTCTGCAGCTTTTCATCTTTATTCAGTCGGTTCAATGATTCCAAGAAAGTATCAATACCTTTATTCTTGAATTCATAACGTCCACTCGTCCCGACTATTAACGTATCATCACCCAGATTTGTTCCGAGCATTTTATTAGCAACATTCAACATGAGTGAACGAGCACGCTTGCGTTTCCCTGTAAATGTACTGCCTTTAGGCACGAAATCATCTTCAAAACCATTCATCAAAACAACGTCTGCCGGTCTCTTTAGCAATTCCCGACACTCATTATTTGTGATTTGGCTTACGGTCGTAAAACAGTCGATATAATGTGCGGTTTGTTTCTCAATGGAGTGTTTAGACTGCATATTCAGTTCCTGCGCCATCTGATCACCGTTATAGGCAAACAGATAGTCGTATAGCGGTTTATTGTTACCAGCTATTGAACGTCCGATAGAAGTTGCGTGAGTTGTAAAGATCGTACCTATTTCCGGAACTGCATCTTGCACGTATAAGGCTCCCATACCTGTCATCCACTCATGGGCCTGGTACACAACCTTATCCATCTCCGTCAAATTGTAGCGATAGAAGCTTTCAACGACTTTTCCAGCGGCATACGAAAACATAGAAGCTTCATCATAGTCGCCATAAGCGTGCAATGAATCCACTTGGAACTGATTCCACATAGCTGCGTAAATCTCATTCTTCTGTTTAAAGAACATTTGAAAATCGACCAATAAAACGATAGGTTCTCCGGGAATATTCCAACGTCCTACCCGGACTGAAAGGTTATCTTTTTCAAGTGCATGTTTTTTCCATTCGGCACACAGCTTGTCAGATTCAACGAACAATGGATTTTCTTTTCCTTGCCATACATCCGGGCCGATAAAGAATATTCTATCTCTAAACTTACTCTGTAAGGTATTGGCCCGCGTTGACAAAACGGTGTATATCCCTCCACTTTATTACATACTTCCCAGCTAGCCTCGAAGATATAATCAGGGGTTAATAAATCTTTTACCATATTTTCTATTAAAACTCTTTTTACTATACGAATGCAAAATACACATTATTCTTTGAATAATAACACCTTATATCAAAAATATAAATTAATTACAGTGAAGAAGTGCTTATTAAATGGTCAAAAAATGCCCTGGAATAAACGAGAGGCTACATTCTTAATACATAATGAAGAATGTTCTGTTTCAAAGGACGTGAGCGGTATATACGGAAAAACAGAAGCATATAAACGATGCTATCAACCTAATTCCGAAGTACATATAGTTATTTATTTTACCATACTCAAACAAGCTATATTTGCGACAAGATAAGCTATGGAATACAGATTTAGATATAAAGAGATTATATGAAGTAAGATGATGCGCCAAACACCTAGAAGTATTTAG
>NZ_BAIV01000047.1 GCF_000517545.1 Bacteroides reticulotermitis JCM 10512
TCCCGTTCGAGTCGGTGACAAAGGATGGCAAGCAGATATTCACTGTCACCCGTGCGAGGTAACTTTAACAGGAGGTCATACGCCCGCCCGTTGTAACCCATACAGGCCAGACAGAGAGCCGTGTTGTAATCCGGGTAATCACTCAGAACCCGGAAAGCTTCCAGATACTCACGCTTCATCAACAATCGAAGGCCTTCCTCATAACCGTCTTTGACCACATACTGCATCGAGTCCACCGCATTCATACCCGGACGGCTCAGGTGGAAAACAACATCCATCCGACGCAACTCCGGATAAATCGAATCACGATAATCCGGTAATCCTTGCGGTACTGCGTCCGGATATCCTGTTCCGTTTGATCGGGGAAAACAGTCCGGGAGATCATAGCCAGAATCGAATCCCGGTTGGCAAGATCCTGTCTCTTACCTATCCGGTCTGCCAATCCCTGCCAGTCTTCGCCCCGGGGAATCGAACGAACTACACACGAAGCCATATCAGCAGGATAAGTTGCGTGTAGATACCCGCCCAATGCTTCGGCGCGTTCACGGGAAAGTTCATGATTTGAATCGTAGGAACCGTCTAGCGAAGCCCACGAGCGGATCTCCAAACTATCCATCTGCAAATCCATACCAGCTTTCAGGCTACGGAAGCGACTCATCAACGTATCGATCTGGTATCGATTGTCTTTATAACCAATACTGAAACGGCTTTGATTCGGTTCAAACTGTGGGTAGATCGTCATACGGTCATACATATTGCGATACAGCTTCGTACCTCTGACAATCAGCGAAGTGTCCGCCAATTGAACCAGCGAAGAGATCAGGTAGTAAAGCGTGTCCGATGCCGCCAATGTATACACACTTCGGTCGGTAGCCGACACCTTGCCACCTAGCGTTACCCCAATCCGGTCCAGTCCCGGAGTTACCGGATAAGTCTGGTGGTAATGATACACAAAGTCACTTCCTCCATCAACCAGGCTATCCAAGCGTAACCCACTCTCGAAAGGGAAAGGAATCAGCTTCTTCTCCATCGCATCGCGTTGTTTTTCACGGCTCTCATTGCCGGCGATCTCCTCGAAGAAATAGCGATGGCGGGCAATGGCGATCGAGTCTTTTTCGGTAGTGGTATAGTTAGTCAGGTTTTCCAAGTTCGGTTCGTTGCGGAAGAAGTACTTATACTTAGCCGGAACGTTCTTTTCCGTCAGCTCCCGGTGCAGGTGATACTGCGGCCAAAAGCCGGAACGCTTGCGGAATTTGTTTTCATATTTATGGCCGATGCCTGTCGTATCTACTCCCACAGTCAGCAGACGGATGGAAGCGTCATTCTTGCGACGCATATAGCTATGGTAAAGGTTTAGTCGATAGCCGTCTTTCTGCTGGTTGAAGTGTCCGAAGCGTTCTTCCATTCGCTCTTTCCAAGTCAGGTATCTATTCACCCGTTTGAATTCCCGGTTATACAAGTCCCAGTAATAGAGCTGACGCCTACGCATATCTTTGCGAATACCTTTAAGATTTAGGAACAGACTGTCGTAGGCGGATTCGGGAATGATCGATTCCTCATAATTGGCAAACACCTGATAGTCCGCCAGTTGTTTGGCACGGAAGTTTTCACCTTGCAGCGATAAGCCTTCCAGCGGAACAATCGAGTCGTTATGCAGAATCTCGGGAGCAAGGCGTATGCGCCAGTCGGCCGATAGGAGTTCTTTGGGAACGCGGATCTGGAAGTCAACAGCGATCTTGCCATCCCGTTCGGGGGCGAACTTCTGTTTAACACGAGCTACCACCACTACCTCATCCAGGTTTTGTACTTCACTCAAACTCGTTTTAGCCTTGCGGGTCGAGTCTTTACGGAATAGAACCTGCGAGCGATTGTCGGCATCTTGATAGGTTACAGACTCACGCACGATGGCCCGCCCACTCGAATCTGTTAGTTCAGCGGGAAGAGATAGGTGTACACGGCGCGACTGCATGAACAGTCGGCGGGTCATCGTTTCACCGGAGCTACACGAATAGATCAGTCCGCCCAACAAAAGAAGCGGAAGCAGGTAAGATAGATGCATGGCAGATTTGCCAAACCACCGGCGGTTGGCAGGGTGAGAGGATTGTTTGCACACCTCGAACCGTTCGTGTCTGCCGTTTTGTAGTTTATATGCGTTGAATTGCAGCTTATGCAATGCGGATCGCAGTTTCCGACTGATGTCGGATATAATTAGTTTCATCATAGGTTGTCTTTCAAAATAAATATACGATACTTACCGATGCCTTGTCGGGAGCTAACCAGACACCTTTTTCTTCCTTGATCTTCTGACCACAGCGCACGCAGGGGTATTTATCACGGCGGCTCCACACAAGCCCACCGCCCAACTCAAACTCCAGATTCCAGTGCTTTTGGAGCGGAATGCTGTAGCCAGCGGACAATCCCAAGCCGTAGCCCTCACCGTCATAACGATAACTGCTACCAAGCAGGCCGCCGAAATTGTATCGGCTCAAAATTGCGTTCGAGCCGAAAAACCAGCCACCCGCATAACTTTCACGCAGCCAATAACGTACTCCCGGGAGAACCGAGAGTTGTTTCATCTTCTTGTTGCCCGAGAAAGTCCAAGGGTTATACCGGACAGGCAGATGGATTGTCCAGTGGGAATTGATGGCCATAGAGCCCTCGACATTAAACGTACCGGTACCAAGACCCAAGGCATCAGTACTGACCGAGTAAAACTGCCCGTGCACTTTGCCACATACCGACAGCATGAATAAAGCTGCCAGAAGTATTTGAAGCGAGCAGTTGCACGACGAACGTTTCTTCATTTTCATCTGTTTATATTTACAATTTATCTATTAATCAATTATTATATCGAACCATTGGTCCGAAGTTAATCCGCAACAGCATGTTTTTTTAATGATGCACATACTGCCTTTAGGAATATATATATTTGGTCAGTCCACAAAAAGACATTCATAAAAGACATACTAAACCGCGCGAATTTCACAACCCACGCGGTCAAAAACAAAATTTATAAAACTAAACACCAGTGTCTCACGACACGCGGTTGGTTAAAACCCTCGAAAGGGCTTAAATCGTAAGAAGTCCATACCATTATTACCTTATGGGTAAGACCTTATATTTAAATCACTCTCAAGGCTATTCAGAGGTGAAGCAGACAAATTTTCAAACTCTCCGAGAACCTGATTATATCCTATATTTTCATCCAAATGGAATACCGAACAACAGTTTTGTACAGCTCCATACCGGAACAACCAAGTATTGTGCTTCATTATCTTTCGTCGGATATTGAACGAACGAAATGCGCGCATAGAACCCAAATAAGAATTAACGGTCATTTCCAACTTTCCGGCTGTAATATTCTCTTTCTTCAATGCATATATTCTCTGCGAGAAATTAGATTTAACCCTATTATTCACGTAGGTACGGTACGGCTTCACAAAGCCGCCTACAAACAATACTCCTTTATCATACTTCTGAAGGTATATCTTCAGAGGGTGTACTTCTAAACCCAACTTATCTTTCAAATAAGTAGTTATGACCTTTCGGTAATTGGTCAAGACCTCTTTACATTGGTCCACCAGATAGAAATCATCCACATAGCGTCCATAATAGCGAGCTTTTAATTGACGTTTCACAAAATGGTCAAAGTCATTTAAGTAAATATTACTAAACAATTGACTCGTCAGGTTCCCGATAGGCAAACCACACTCCTCAGGCATATCAAACAAGCTTTTCCCATGAGGTATTTTATCCCAATCCGATACCTTCCCCTTCATTATATAATGAGTTGTCGGATCGTCAAATATGATGACCCTAGCCAAGTAAAGTATCAAGTCATAATCAAGCTTTTCTTTCCAAAGAGTTCCATCAGCGCCTCTGCGAGATGAGTAGCGCAACAAAGTATCTTTTACTTTTTGGAAGAGAATGTTCCGGTTAATATTCATAAAGAAACCTCGAATATCAAGTTTCATCACATAACAGTCGCGCGTATAATTTGCCGAACAACTTCGGATGGAGTATTCCAACCGCTTAATTCCAAACGATGTGCCCTTTCCCTTCCGACAAGAATAAGAATCATAAATAAAAGTCCGTTCAAAAATAGGATTCACATAATTATAGAATAAATGATGAATTACACGATCCGCAAAAGCAGCAGCAAATACTTCTCGAGTAACCGGTTTATAAACTACAAAAGCAATGCTATCCTGAGGCTTATAAGTTCGATCCTTAATCGCTCTGTAAAGAGTGAATATATTTTGCTCCAGATTTATTTCAAACCGGAGTTGATTCTGCGTATTACGTTTATTCTTACGTGCATCGTAATATGCCGTGAACAAATCCATTAACAATGGATCACATCCAACTTCGTCTAACTTTTCACATTCAACTTTACCAGCCATCAGTACCTGTATTTTAATTTTAACTCTAGACGCAGAGGATGTCGGCCACTGCCCTGCACGCAACGAACCGACATACCGTACGTGGGATCACCAGTGTTCAGGTTCTTGTTGACACTACCGGAGTTGAAGTAGAGATACCCAACCTCCTGAGACCAATAGTTGCCGTTCTGGTTCGCCGGGTTGGTACTGTAACCGCAAACGGGCAAAAAAGAGTAACCGCTGAACTCTGATTCCAGCAGAGAAGTATATACGTACTTGCAATGCATGGAAACATATAATTGCCTGCTATCAACAGGCGGGTTACCTGGCCGACAGAGTACTCTTCCGGGCGACCGTAGCCTCCGGAACGCTGACATACTCCTCTGAGTTCTATTTATTAAAGCCTTATTATTAACATATTCAAAACGCAGAGGATGTCGGCCACTGCCCTGCACGCAACGAACCGACAAACCGTTCGAGTTATCACTAGTGTTCAGGTTCTTGTTGCCATTATTGGAGTTGAAGTTGAGATATCCAACCTCCTGAGACCAATAGTTGCCGTTCGTGTTCGTCGTAGCACTACTATGACCGCAAACGGGCAAAAAAGAGTAACCACTGGACTCTGATTCCAACAGAGAAGTATATACATACTTGCAATGCATGGAACCATATGATTGCCTGTAAAAAACAGGCGGGTTACCTGGCCGACAGAGTACTCTTCCGGGCGACCATAGCCTCCGGAACGCTGACCTATTCCTCTGAGTTCTTTTTCCCATTTATATACTTCTCCCATGCAGCCAATTGCCGCGAAATATTTTCAGTCATCTCTGCATACCGGACGTATTGCTTCATTGATAACTGCCGAAGATCATACAACAAGCGCAAACCCAACTTAGCAAGTTCGATACGTTCGCGCGCTTCATGAATTAAAGGACCTTTTTCACGAGTCGAATTAGCCCTATAAATTAAGATAACCAATTCGGTGAGTTCTTCCTTTAGCTTTTCACCAATCGTGTAGCGATATTCTCTCTGCAAGTTATGACTACTGCGAAACAATGCCAGCAGCAAATCATACACCGCCTTATAAACCGGTAAGTTATCATACTGTGCCATTTAAATCTTTTTGAATTTCCATTAGAAACAACATACAACCAAGAGGTGTATTACTTTCGATTCGAAAGTTACGTATCCGCTCAATCAATTCGGCATGGGACGTTTTTTCTTCCACAACCGGAGCGCTCTTCTGAATTTGCTTTCCAACCATAAGAGGTTGTTCTTCAATGGTGTCTTTCCACAACAGAAAATCATTTTCCGAGTAAGTATCTTCCGTACAACTAACTACGCAATAATCATCTGTTTGTGATATGAGATGCACGTCCTCCAGGATACTATCCAAAACATGTCCCGGAAAGCCCATGGATACGACAGAACTTTTCACACATTTCACCGTCTTCTTTATAGGCTTATAAGCACGGACAAACTTTATAAATAAATAAGCCGAGCCTTCATAAGCCTTCCAAAAAGTTCCTTCTTTAAATAGATGAATATGGTGTGCATCGGAAGCGGTGATCTTCAATTTTTCTCGTAATTCCATATATACGCTGTATCAAAATATTTTCAAAATCGACCACCTTCGGTGGTATTGAAACCCTAGGGCTGCAAAGCCTAGGGGAATTAATCAAATGAATCGAACTAACTGCCGCGCACGCAACGAACCGACAAACCGAACGAGGTATCACTAGTGTTCAGGCTCTTGCCGCCATTATTGGAGTAGAAGTAGAGATATCCAACCTCCTGAGACCAATAGTCGCCGCTCGTGAGCGTCGTAGCACTACTATGACCGCAAACGGGCAAAAACCATCTTTTAAGCGGATTCTCAGAATAAGTAACATACCATACATTTTTGTAACTGACACCTCCGGATGCAGCATTGCCCGTAGCTGTAGACCATTTCATCTCATTATAGACCCAATCCCATTCACCACTTCCAGCTGTTCGTTTAGGCAGGCGGAAGCCCGGAGGACACGCTGTATTAGCTTGTGCTCGAGTCAAATAAACCCCTTTCGCATCAGTAACACTAGTTATACCCGTATTAGGTTGATTTGAAAAATAGCCCTTAATTCCATCCTGTCCGACAATTGCCCCAATATTGCGGTCGAGCCACAATTTATTATTCATCAAGAAAGTTCCATAATAATAAATACTACCGTCAGCACCTCCGGAATGTGCTACTAATGTACCAAAGACCCCCTGCTGATGTACGGAGAACTCAACCTGAACACCATCCTCGTATTCCAAATAAAAAGCACCATCACCCCGTGAGTAGATCGGAAGTAGCAGAAATATAAACCTCTTTCTTATTGTTTTTGTCACCCGGATCATTCATCTGACTGAATGTTAAGCCGGTAGCCGCATAGCCAGTAGGTACAATCTTCCACGCCTGCGAAGAATGAATAATCATTTTATACTTCAAGTAATCGCACGAAATTATAGAAAAATGCAGGTCCTTAGCAGTACTTTGACCGGTAGGCAAGCCTTTAAATAACTGGAAATTTTCGGAAACCAAGCCTTTATCAGTATAAGTAGAACCTGTTTTCTCCAATAAACGCATCGTCAACTGACGCACAAGTGGATCTGTCGGAGCTGTAGTACTCTGGGTAACAGAAGCTTGAGCCGTAGCGATTAAGACACCTTGTGCTACCACAAACTTGATATCAGCCAGTCGGCTCAAAGCAGAAGCGTTGTTAGAAGCCCTTACATTATAATATAATAAGCCAGCAGCAAGGTTATCGGGAGTTGTGCCCGGACCCAAAGTAAGCCAGCCGGTATCACTACCCGGATACAGAACTGAAGTTGTAATATCAGCGCGGGTGATACCCGAGAAGTTACCTTGCAGATTCACGCAAATCTCTTTGGTGCCACCAGCCATCATGAACCAAAGATCACTGGGTTGGAGCTTAATGCCACCCATATATGAAGTAGGATTTAGCTGAGTAAGGTTAATATTCAAATTGATACTTCCCCAACTCACAGTAACCACAGCTGCACGGTCAGTAGCCGTTTCATTTTTATTCAAAGCGGTTACTCTTAAATATCTATTGCCCGATACTTTCTGCGAAGAGAAGGAAGCAGCGTCAGCACCTTGGGGAGTGCCCACGGTCCAATTTCCTGAAATAGGCGCCGTAGAGCTTCGGATCGTAAAAACTTCCAATTGAACGGTTTGGTTCCCCTTTTCGGAAAATACCACTTCACGTTGCGAAACAGCCAATCCGTTGCCATCTTTATCGAATACATAAGTACCCAAGAAAGAATCATCACTCGTTGAGCGTATAATCCATACGAAGTTGGGTATGATCGTAAGCGTCACCCGGATCGGTTTCACCAGCAGCGGTAACATTGGTAATATTAACAGTATATGCGCCATTAGCTTTCAAAGACTGCTGCCCCGCTGCCGGACAAACATTTACCCGGTAATAAGTAGTAGTAGAACTACCGTTATACTTACCACCGATAATCAGGCAGGTCGTTTCCTCGTCACGCATGGCAGGGGTAAGAGAGACGTTCGGAAAAGCATAAAGCTTAGCCTGAACCACACCCGCGGCTGCATTAACTACCTGCTCGTCGTAATTGCGGAAATTATCCCCAGTTGCACTTGAAACATAGGAGCCACCTTCATCGAACATATAGCCACGGATACGGGCATTCTAAACCTGAACAGTCTCGAATATGAAGTTGGACGCCGAGTTACTAACATCAATACGAGCCACCCGACGCTTAAAGGTGATGTTGGCCACATTGGTAGAAGCAGGTTTGGTCAGAGAAGCGGACATAGCAAACGGTGAACCCATACCGATCTTCTTTTCGAAGAAGCCCATTAGATATTCACGGGCATCACTATAAGTCTTAGAAGCCACTTTGTTAGTAAGCAAATCATCCACACTCGGCTCACCATCCAAGAAAGCAGAGGATTTGAAATTGCCAAGAAAGATAAGCTGCCACTCGTCGTCAACATCTTCGCCCGCAGGTAGTGTAACCCGGGCGTTACCCGTAGAGGTAGAAGCCGAAACACTCGTACGCGTATAACCAACGTAAACATTGGGATTGGTAGGATGAGAAGAAGCACGGAAAAAAAGCGTATAAACATCATCGACACGACACTCATGCGCTTCAGCGGTTACCGCATACGTGCGGATATGCATACCGCCATCAACCTGGTAACTTAAAGCAAGCTTACCATCTTGTATCTCTCCGGCATAATCACCCTCATCGTGACAGGCACTCAGGCACACCAAAAAGAAGGAGGCAAGAAGAAGGGATAATCTGTTAATTGTCTTCATAAGGTATATTATTATTTTAAATATCTGTTAATTAGTTGAGTTGTTATGAATGAGGAAGTTCCCAGTCATAGTCGTTAGGATTTTCTTCCCAAGGGGCAAAGAGAATATTCGAGTCGTCTGTACCCGGTTCCTTATCCCAAGGACTCTCTTCATTCCAGGGAGAAAGTGTGTATTCGACTTTCAGGTGTTCACCCAAAACTGTCAAACGCATATTCGAGACCGTGTTACGGCGAACACCGTACACATATTGGCCCAAAGGATCGGTGCCGCAAACCAGCGGAACATCGGCTGATTTAGCTGTACCATTTTCAGTAAGCCATATCCGAAGAATGGTTTGTGTAGCCGCTGAGACAGGAAAATTCTCATATATATAGGGGGTATTTATAGTCAATGATTGGTGCAATAATCCCAAATTGGGAATTGACAAAGCTTGTTGAGTAAGATTAGTTAGTATTGGACTTGATTGCGGATAGCCGTCAATCAAGCTACTTGACGAGGGTACATTTATCAGTTGGATACCCTGTAGGTCTACTATTTTAAGATTAGCATCATCTTTAGCGATCTGTACCTGTATCTTTCCAACACTACGTTCAAGTACGATGCCTGTTCGACTCGGCAAAGCCGAGGGACTCACATTCAGTTCTTTGGCCGTGGAGAAAGGAAGGCGCAAAGGAAGTGTATTAATAGTCATTTCATCACTCATAGTTAAGGATTGAAGGTCGGAAAAGGTGCTCAGCCCGTCTAAAGTTGGACTAAGTGTTGCAGGCTCATTGCCTAACACAATGATGCGCTTAGGACCCGTATGGAGTGTATAACTCAAACTGGCGGGCAAAGACGGCATCGGATTTGAAGAGGAAGCGCCGTAGTAATTGTTTGATTCAAGTGAAAGTGTACGGCTATTGAAGATAAGGATGCGCATCCGCTCAACGGTGTTTTCATCACCTGTGCCGGGAATGCCGTAAGTCAGGGAAGAAAGCGGATCTGAGGTAACACCCAGAGTCAGAACAGTAAGTTCCGAAGTTACTTCTTCCTCATTTGAACAGGAAGACGGCAGCAGCCATACGGCAAGAAGGAACAGCAGGTAATAGCTGTACCTCATGCGATTTGTTTTCGGTCTGTTATTGTTAGTTCTCATATTTGTTATTTTGTCTGTTCTTGAGATAGTCATTGCTCTGAATCACCAAAGAGGAGCATTTATTAAAGCTTCGTCCCAGTCGCCCACATTAACCAGCAGCAAATCGATGTGATCGCCCTGATTGTCATAGACCAATTCATAGGTCAACTGATAGCGGTGAATACGATCCAAGTCTTCAGGGATGATTATACGGGGGTCTGTCAACAAATCGTCGGTCAAGGAACGATCCTCAAATAGTTGGGAAGGAACGGCCTTATCTTTGATAGCAATACGCATATCATCACCTTGTTGGAGACGAAGCGTACGAACCTGACTCATAATACTGTCAGAGCCGACAAGCCCATAGCGAGGGACGGACTTCATGTGTACGTCGCATGCTGAATTATCGTGTCGGTGGGAACCGTTGCCGCCCTTAACTTCTACGGTGAAATCATGCACTCCCACAGCAGAAGGTGCATTAATCACTTTGAGCAACACACGGATATCATGCGTATTCTTCATCAGATCCAAATAGTGATGGCTGGCATAAGAATTACCCACACGCAGAGGGTACATACCGTGAAACAAGGAATCGGAAGTAAGCTCCATACCCGAGCTTGCACCAGCAACAAAATCCAAACGCATATTTTCGTAGTGGGAAGTGTAATCTTTGCACTGGTAGTCGGAGGTATTGGCATTGCCCCAAACAACGGCTGTATAACTGCCTTGAGGTAAAACCATATCCAAACAGTTGCCCGAGCGTAATGTGTCGCAACAGATGTTCAGTTCTTTATAAAAGTTCCCCCGCCTATCATAAAGGTATACATCCAAATGATGTACCTCACGAGTAAACAAATCACGGGAGGATTCATTCAGCGTGTGCGTAAAACTGATACTAACCGGATAGGGGCCATAATCACAGCTATCCAGGTCATCACCGATACACCCGCTACAAAAAGGCAGGCAGAGGATGATTGAAAGACAGGCGCATAACCGATTTAATAAAAGATGAAAATACTTCATGCGTACTTGGTTACTGGTTTATAGTGATAGATAAACGAGGAGGAAACTCCCCATTCCTCCTCCTCGTTTTATTAATTAAAAGACTTTTTAATCGAATTGATTATAAGTCAGCATTGCTGCTTGCATCGGCCCAGTCGCCCACTTCAATGTTAGCGCTCAAGTCAACTGATGTTGTAATTTCCTCACCCGGATTAGTGATCTCAGCGGTGTTGGAACCTAAACGGTTGATTGATTTAACCGTAACATAGTAGTACTTATTACGTTCAACCATGAATGTTTCACTAACAGGTGCACTTACCGCAGCAGGATTAGTCAGATATACTGAGTAGTATACCTTACCACCCTCGTACTTCAGGATACCTACATTAGCTGATACAGCAGGATTAGCAGCATTAGCCGCATCAAAAGCTAATATCTCAGCATCTATTGTAGTCTGAATAGGAGACGCAGCATAGTATTTATTACTGATTTCACGTAGTACTTTGGTAGCTGACACAGGAGCATCATCAAACTCTACGATGCGGTAGAAATCACCGTTGGAAGGCAAGTGACTAGGACCTTGTCCCAGAACGGCATTATCATCTCCATGTACGTCTGTTGTTGCATCAAGTACCCACACTCCACCAATCTGCGTAAAAGTAGCAGTACCATACAAAGGCTCACTATTAGCATTCTCCATCGCATATAAAGCCTTAGTACCGTCAGCGTCTGTAGAAGTAAGGAAGTGTTGAGAAGCACCGGGGAAACCTGTAGTAGCACTCAAGGTTCCTCCTTCAATAAAGAAGTCCGAAGTAGCCAACGGGGGTGTAGGTCCGGCAGCCCACTTGTTATAGTTGTAAGACTCCAATTGAAGGCCGTTGTAAACCGCCTGATTGAACGTATTGTCTTTAATGTTACGAACAAGGTAGCTAACATTGGTTAATGTACCACCTAAGCTTGCTTCATAAACAACAGAAGCAGCAGGGAACTCCAGGTTGGCTTTCGAGAAAGCACGACCGATCTTCATCGATACTGAGTTGGAAGCACCCGGATTCAGTGTTTGTTGTTTACCTCCTTCAGGAGCAGTCATAAAGTAACCGGTACCTACCCCAGCTGTAGGAACAGCAATTGTACTCATACTAGTAACAGATGTCGCACCGTTAGCCAACAACTTTTCAAAAGCAGCTTTATTCAATGCAGCAGGATCGCCAGGAGTTACTGGCGCACCGCTCAATTGGGTCGCAAGTGCCGTCGGAGCATTGGCTACAATGAAAAAGGTTTTAGGACCTGTAGTGATTGTAACACCGGAAGCGGTAGCCTGTCCACCAGCAACAGTCATATTCTGCACAACTTCCAAAACACCTGCTCCGTCAAAAATATAGGTGTCAGCTGTTTTAATAATCGCTTCATCACCTGTAGGAGTCGGAGTAAACGCATAGGTACCAATCGCACCCGCTTGTTTAGCGATAATATTCATCGTGGTAGGCTCTCCGCGCATACCATCACCCAAGCCACCACCCGTGGTAGAGTCATCATTCGAACAACTGCTCAAACCCATTGTAAGGGCAGCAGCTAGTAGCATTGCATACTTAAAATTAGCTTTCATACTTGTCTTTTTTAATTTAAAATTGAGTTAATAATTGAATCGCTATATTGCTTTTCCTGTTTTAATTCTAGCGCTTAAATGGATCTATCGCCCGGCGGTAAGCCCCCCGAGTGAACCTGCATATATTTGATGTTTTGATTGTTTGAGAAAACCCGGATATTGTAACCGACAAACGGTTCCATTGTCGGATAGCCCGACAAAAAGGTTACTCGACAGGCAATAGACGATTTTATTGCCCGAGCATAGAAGTATACCAGCGAAGCGAGTAGTACATAGAAAAAAAATTGCCAATAGTCTATTCATTCAATCTAGTTTTAGGCAGTATGGAAGGCAAGAAATACGCGGCACAAAGTCCGGAACATCCCTTGTATAAAGAATGATACACGATGAAATACCAGCCCACAATTACTCTACCCTTTTATTCAACATCCCTTTTAAGAAACAATAGTTAAGTCGTTAAGTACACACTTAAGTGCCACTAAACTAATGGTTTATTACTACTGACACTTGTAGAGTGTCAGAGGGGTTTTTGAAGAAAATGTATAAGGTTGTTATACAGAGACTTAGAAGAGAGAATTTCACTCGAGAAAATGACTTGTGAAACATTTGTAAAACATTCTTCGAGAAATAGAGTAAAAAAGGGGACTAAGAAGTCTGGCAACTAGCAAGTTAAGGTTAAATAAGTTGAAATCAGGGAATTCAATTTGTGAAACATTTGTGAAACATTGATTTAACAAACTAATAATAAGGGATATATGAGAAAATCAAAGAAAACTACACATTCACTATGCACCAATTGTCGTAAAACGGAGAAACCGGTAATTGAAGTTGTGAAAATGGTAAAAGGGATTTCAAAGGTTACCGATCTAACATACCATAAAATTATATTTATAATTGAAGGTAAAGTAAGACTCTTCTCAAAGGAAAACCCAGAACATCAGGTCGCAAAGGGAAAAATGCTTTTCCTGCTTGCCGGAAACAGGTATTCATACAGTGCTTTGGAAGGTTCCACAGTCATTCTATTCAGGGTTCAAGCACCAATTAATTTATGCAATAACTTCTCTTTGGAAGACCTATACATGCACGTAAATAAAAAACTAGAAAAGGAGTATAAGCCTGAGAATAGTAACTTCGGAGAGTTGGATATAGTCCCCCAAATTTGGCAACTACTTAATACAATAAATGAATCGATAAAAGATGGAGTAACATGCCACTACTGGCTTGAAATCAAGGTAAAAGAGTTTCTCCTACTGCTCAAAAGCTATTATACTAAGGAGAATATATATAAGTTTCTATATCTTATATTGAGTAATGACATCGTATTCTCGGAACAGGTTAGACAACACTGGAACAAGTTCCAAACCGCACGTGAACTGGCCGTATTCTTGAACCTGACAACCAAAAAATTCACTGCACGGTTTACAGCAGTTTTCGGACAAACACCTTATCAATGGATGCTACAAGAGAGAGCACGCATTGTCCATGTCGAAATCATATCAACCGAAAAACAATTTAAGCAAATAGCCATGGAGAACGGATTTGTATCAGAATCATCCTTCACACGCTTCTGTAGAAAGGAATTTAACAAAACTCCCACGCAAGTAAGGTTAGATAAGTATGTAAATATTAGAATATTGTAAAGTAATAGCCTATTTTTGGTAAGTGGAATTCAATTATTATTCCGTAATTTTGCCGCAGAATTTAAATGAAGTTCATTGCATTTTCTGACACTCTACAAGTGTCAGAAATATTATGCCTGTGCAGTTACATATTTCCACAAAGATAAAAAATTAAATTAGAACAATATCTTTTTTTATCTTCTTTCATCACTCCAATTTCCAAACCATAAGCCACGCAGTCCCTAAAAGCAGAAATAGAGACACGAAGAAGGCTGTCCGTTGCCAGTCGGCAGACAGAGATTTATCAAGTAAAAATAGGGATAGAGACGCTACGCTATAAATGTTATTTGTAATCCTATATAGTAAAAGGTGCCAGGCTTGGCGCCAAGCATACCGGATAGCTTTGAACCGCAGACGCAATTGTCCGGTTAGCCTCATCCAAAACCGAATTATCCAAAAGCCCTAGATAAATAAGCGTGGTTCGCTCCGAACTATGCCCCAGACATTCGCTTAAAACCTGCAATGGGACCTGTTCTTTCTTACCGATCGTAGCCCAAGTATGGCGCGCCCAGTGGGTACTGAGCGGTTTATCAATCTCAGCAAGTAAAGCCAGTTCCTTTAAAAGAAGGTTCTGCATACGCAGGGCACTCTCATACTGCAAACGAGCTGACTGCCGGGCATCGGCATCTCCCTTTACGGGTTTAATAATGGGAAAGAGATAGGGAGAGTCGAGGACCTGCAAGGAGAAACTCTCGAGAATTGTTTGCATCTCGGGGGTAATCCGAATTTCCATCAGCCGTCCGGTCTTCCGGCGAACATAGCTAATAACACCATGTTTCAGATTATCTTTCTTTAAATAAGCAAGGTCGACAAAGCACATACCACGAGCAAAAAAACAAAACAGAAAATAGCGATACGAGACATACAACCGCTCTGCCTGATGGCAGTTGGTAGCATAAGACCTGTTTTCAGCAAAAAAAGACGCAATATTCAAGTCACATAGTCTTTTAACTTCTGCCTGCGAAAGGGAACGTTTCATCGTTTTAGTAGTACCGGTATAAACCTCAGCAAAAGGTGTACCACTGCAAGGGAGACTGATTTGTTTGGAAGTAAGAGCCTTGTTATAAATAGAACGTAGGTTGCGTATATAATAAGAGATCGTGTTGGGAAGCATACCATGATCTCGCAGATGACTCACGAACCCCTTGATCAGGCGAGAGTTGATCTGAGATAAAGGAATGTCTTCATCTTTATTGAAATGGATCAACCTACGGGTGACAGTCCGGTAAGCCCTTGCCGTACGGAACTGACCGCGATATTCCAACTCACAAGAAAGGGTTTTAACAAAACCGGAAAGCTTATTCTCGTCTTGACGAAGTCGATAAAGACTGACAACATCCTCCACGGAATAAAGCCCACACTCGTGGAGACTAAGTAAATGACCCTCCAATAGTCGGATTTCCTCGATAAGCGTTTGCTGCACTTTCTCAAGATAAGTTGTTCGTAAAGTATCCTCTTCGGGATAAACAAGCTTTTGCAGTTCGCTGTCCCACTCGCGGGGATAAACTCGACAGCCTTTTAGCGTTATACTTTTGACACGACGTTTATGAATGAGGCGCAGCGTTAAACTCCCCTCATTGTATCCTTCTTTGCCGGAAGGACGAAGTACCAGTTTGACTGAAGTCATAGTAAAATATTTAAAGTTAATAAAGAGACAAAAGTAATCCAATGAAATCAAATTAGTATAATTGAAGGACAACAGATTAGGTGATTTGACATAGTTTAAGAAATCACCTAATACCCTGCGAGTATTTCTCTATTACAGGATTCAGATGAACAGCTTATTTAAACGATCGAATTGAGTAAAGAATATCAAAAAATAGAGAAAAGAAAAATAATTGTCAACAAAAGAAGCGAATAGAAGTGTAAATAGAGTTAGTCGGAAACCAGCAAATAGAAAGTTATATCGTAATTGCTCACAGTCCGTTTTAGGACCCTAGTTTGTGTCGAGTTGTTTTCATGGCGATGAAAACGGATATTCAGCATCATACGTTCAACTGACTGAAATTCGAGGGAATCACGACCCAACCAAATCTATAATTTATCTCCTTTTTCGCTCAAAAACCTTAATCGTGTGCATTTTCCACTGAGTTTTCTTGTCAGAATCAAGTGTTTGAGTAATTTTGCACGCTGATAGTTAACCGGATAGTTAGATAGCAGATAATTACTACCTGACTACTGGCTGCTAATTGTAGAAATACTAATACTAAAATTAATAACATGAGTTTGAAAATTGTTGTATTGGCAAAACAAGTACCCGACACTCGAAACGTTGGGAAAGATGCCATGAAAGCCGACGGAACTATTAACCGTGCGGCACTACCCGCCATCTTCAACCCCGAAGACTTAAATGCGCTTGAGCAGGCTCTTCGATTGAAAGATGCGCATCCGGGTTCCACCATTACTATTTTAACAATGGGGCCGGGCCGTGCCGCTGATATTATTCGTGAAGGACTTTTCCGTGGTGCTGATAACGGTTATTTGCTAACCGACCGCGCTTTTGCCGGTGCCGATACATTGGCTACTTCGTATGCGTTGGCTACCGCCATTCGTAAAATGGGAGAATGTGACATTATCATCGGTGGTCGTCAAGCTATTGACGGTGACACAGCACAGGTAGGACCTCAGGTAGCTGAAAAGCTGGGAATGACTCAAATTACGTACGCAGAAGAAATTCTAAAAGTTGGTAAGGGAAAGATTACAGTGAAACGTCACATTGATGGTGGTGTTGAAACAGTAGAAGGTCCGTTGCCTATCGTAATTACCGTAAACAGTAGTGCTGCTCCCTGCCGCCCACGCAATGCCAAACTGGTACAGAAGTACAAACACGCCAAGACTGTGACTGAAAAGCAACAAGGTAACCTTGATTATACCGAGCTATACGATAAACGTGACTATCTGAATCTGATAGAATGGAGTGTAGCTGACGTAAACGGCGATCTCGCTCAATGCGGTTTGTCCGGTTCGCCTACTAAGGTAAAAGCCATCCAGAATATTGTTTTCCAAGCCAAAGAGAGCAAAACCATCACTGGCAGCGATCGTGACGTGGAAGACTTGATTGTTGAACTGTTAGCTAACCATACCATCGGATAATCATGAATAATTTATTTGTATATTGCGAAATAGAAGAAGGCATCGTTGCAGACGTTAGCCTGGAGCTTCTGACCAAAGGCCGTTCGTTAGCCAATCAGCTAAACTGCCAACTCGAAGCCGTAGTTGCCGGTACCGGCCTCAAAGATGTTGAGAAACAAATCCTTCCGTACGGAGTAGATAAACTCCATATTTTCGACAGTGAAGGACTTCACCCCTATACGTCACTACCACACACCTCGATTCTGGTGAATCTGTTCAAAGAGGAGCAACCGCAAATCTGTTTGATGGGCGCAACCGTTATCGGACGCGACCTCGGACCACGCGTTTCTTCTGCCTTGACCAGCGGATTGACCGCGGACTGTACTTCTTTGGAGATCGGCGATCACGAAGATAAGAAAGAAGGTAAAGTATATAAGAACCTATTATTCCAAATACGTCCCGCATTCGGTGGCAACATTGTAGCTACTATTGTAAACCCGGAACATCGCCCACAAATGGCAACGGTTCGGGAGGGTGTGATGAAAAAAGCCATTTCAGCTCCTGATTACAAGGGTGAAGTGATTCGTCACGATGTTAAGAAGTTTGTGGCAAGCACCGACTATGTGGTAAAAGTTATCGAACGCCATGTAGAAAAGGCAAAAAACAACCTGAAGGGATCACCGATCATCATCTCCGGAGGTTACGGAGTGGGATCTAAAGAGAACTTCAATTTGCTTTATGATCTAGCCAAAGAACTCCACGCAGAAGTAGGCGCAAGCCGTGCAGCTATCGATGCAGGATTCGCCGAGCACGACCGTCAGGTAGGACAAACCGGAATCACCGTACGTCCGAAACTCTATATCGCTTGCGGTATCTCCGGACAGATTCAGCACATTGCCGGTATGCAGGAGAGTGGCATCATTATCTCTATCAACAATGACCCGGAAGCTCCGATCAACAAGATAGCAGACTACGTAATCAACGGTTCGATCGAAGAGGTTGTACCCAAGATGATTAAGTATTATAAACAAAACAGCAAGTAAGGAAAATGGCCAATTTTTATACCGATATACCGGAACTCAAGTATCACTTGAACAATCCGATCATGAAGCGCATTTGTGAACTCAAAGAGCGCAATTACAGAGATAAAGACGAGTTTGACTATGCCCCTCTGGACTTTGAGGATGCCATAGACTCATACAATAAAGTATTGGAGATCACCGGAGAAATAACCGGAGAGATTATCGCTCCCAACGCAGAAGGTGTGGATGAGGAAGGTCCTCATTGTGCCAACGGACGTGTAGAATACGCTTCGGGAACTAAACAGAACCTGGATGCGATGGTAAAAGCCGGACTGAACGGAATGACTATGCCACGTGAATTCGGTGGATTGAACTTCCCCATTACTCCGTACACCATGTGTGCCGAGATTGTTGCCGCTGCCGATGCCGGTTTTGGTAACATCTGGTCGCTGCAAGACTGTATCGAGACTTTATATGAGTTTGGTACTCCCGATCAACACAGTCGTTTCATTCCCCGCGTTTGTCAGGGCGAAACAATGTCAATGGACTTAACAGAACCGGATGCCGGATCTGACCTTCAAGCGGTTATGCTGAAAGCTACTTATAGCGAAAAAGACGGCTGCTGGTTGCTCAACGGTGTAAAACGTTTCATCACGAACGGAGATGCCGATATCCACTTGGTACTGGCTCGTTCGGAAGAAGGTACGAGAGACGGACGTGGTCTTTCGATGTTTATCTATGATAAGCGTCAGGGAGGTGTAGACGTTCGCCGTATTGAGAACAAACTAGGTATTCACGGTTCTCCGACTTGCGAATTAGTTTACAAGAACGCGAAAGCTGAACTTTGCGGTGACCGTAAACTCGGTTTGATTAAATATGTAATGGCACTGATGAACGGCGCCCGCCTAGGTATTGCCGCACAATCTGTAGGTTTGAGCCAAGCTGCCTACAATGAAGGTTTGGCTTACGCTAAAGACCGTAAACAGTTTGGTAAAGCGATTATCGAATTCCCTGCTGTATACGATATGCTCTCCATCATGAAGGGTAAGTTGGATGCAGGCCGTGCGCTTCTGTATCAAACAGCTCGTTACGTAGATATTTATAAAGCATTGGAGGATATAGCCCGCGAACGCAAACTGACCCCGGAAGAGCGTCAGGAGCAAAAACAATATGCGAAACTGGCAGACAGCCTCACTCCATTGGCTAAAGGTATGAACTCCGAATATGCCAATCAGAATGCTTACGACTGTATCCAGATTCATGGCGGTTCGGGCTTCATGATGGAATATGCTTGCCAACGCATCTACCGCGACGCACGTATCACCAGCATTTATGAAGGAACGACTCAGCTGCAAACAGTGGCTGCCATCCGTTACGTGACTAATGGTTCGTACATCGCTACGATTCGTGAATTCGAAAAGATTCCTTGCTCACCGGATATGGAACCGCTGATGTCGCGTCTGAAGAAAATGGCTGATAAGTTTGAAGCTAGCACGAATGCAGTGAAAGAGACTCAGGATCAAGAATTCCTTGACTTCACCGCACGTCGCTTAATGGAAATGGCTGCCGACTGTATCATGGCTCATTTACTGATTCAGGATGCCAGCAGAGCACCGGAGCTATTCTCCAAATCGGCCCGCGTATATTTGAGTTATGCAGAAGCTGAAGTTGTGAAACATACCAACTACATCCAGCATATCGATAAAGAAGACTTAGCGTTCTTCAAAAAATAATTCATCGATAACTATAAATAGCAAAAGCATCTGTTCCATTAAGAGCAGATGCTTTTCTAAATATATAAACATATGGCAGAAGATTTACACATCGGCAAAGGAGACAAAGCCGAAAAATACCGGGAGTTACTTCCCCAACTACACGCACTGGTAGATACTGAAGTGAATCGCATAGCGAATCTGGCAAATATTGCCGCCGCTTTGAAGCAGACATTCAACTTCTTTTGGGTCGGCTTTTATCTGGTAGAGGAAGATGAATTGGTATTAGGCCCTTTTCAAGGTCCGATCGCCTGCACACGCATTCGCTTCGGCAAAGGTGTATGCGGTACGGCTTGGAAAGAGGAGCGGACGCTCATAGTGCCCGACGTTGAACAATTCCCCGGTCACATAGCTTGCAGCTCGGATTCTAAATCAGAAATCGTTGTGCCTATCAAGAGACAGGGAGAGGTGATCGGCGTACTGGACATCGACAGCGATGCTCTCAATAGTTTCGATGAGACGGACGCCCGCTTTCTGGAAGAGATCTGCACATACATTAAATAGTAATCGCATCGGACAACAAGCAGCGCAACACGCTCCTACCCCGGCTCAATGAGTATGTAGACTCTTTTACCAGTCTACATCTTCGGTGGGGCCGGTTCCGTAGAGTAAAAGCTGCCTGCGAAGTGTATCGATCTCTCGCTGCATATCTTCCACCTTGAGTAACAAATGATGAATGGCATCAATACCTTCCATATTGATAGCCAAGTCGTAATACATCCTGCTATAGCGTTCTACAGAGGGAAGTTCGGACACTAATAAATAGTGCTCCCCCTCTTGGATATGCACATTAATCAAACCGCCATCTGCTAACAAGGTTATAAATGAAGGCTCGATATGACATTTGTGACAGTACTCGCTGACAATTATTAGTTCGGTCTGCATAATGCTCATTCAGTTTAATTTATACTCTGTAATTCGCGGAACAATTCTTTTTGCTTTTCCGTCAGGTGCGTGGGTATCTTTACGGAATAGGTCACGATCAGGTCACCAAACTGCCCGTCTTTCTTATAAACCGGAAATCCTTTACCTTTCAGACGTACTTTGGTACCGTTCTGCGTTTCGGGTTTAATCTTGAGTTTCACTTTTCCGTCGAGCGTATCAACCAGTTTGTCACCGCCCAACACGGCCGTATAAAGATCCAGTTCGATATCGACGTACAAATCATCACCCAGCGTTTGAATAGCGGATCGTCTGCAATTACAAAGGTTATATACAAGTCGCCTGCGGGACCTCCGTTCATGCCTGGGGCTCCGTAACCTTTCAACTTGATAACTTGCGCATCGGCTACACCGGCCGGGATGGTTATGCGCACTTGCTTCCCATTTACATTCAGCACTTGCTTATGTGTCTGAGCGGCATCCCGAAGCGATAGGTGCAATTCGGCATTGAAGTCTTGTCCACGAAATCCTGCCGAACCTTGTCCCCTGCCCCGATGTCCGAACATCGATTCAAAGAAATCAGAAAATCCATCGGCACCACTTCCTGAAAATCCTCCACCATCCGAACTAGACCAATAGGTATCACCGGCATTGCCAAAGCCTTGTCCGGCTCCACCAAAACCTCCGGCCTGCCCACGTGCCTTTTTCTGTGCTTCGAACTCATCGGCATGCTTCCAATGCTCACCGTATTCATCGTACTTTTTACGCTTCTCCGGATCGCCCAATACTTCATTGGCCTCATTGATTTGCTGAAACTTATCCTTCGAACCGGGATCATTCGGATTCAAGTCCGGATGATACTTACGGGCTAACTTACGGAAAGCTTTCTTTATTTCATCCTGAGAAGCTTTTTTATCTACTCCAAGAATCTGATAATAATCGATATAAGCCATATTTAATACAATTTAGAATATTCATATCTTCTAGGACAAATAACACGCCAATTGCACTTTTGGATGCTATTTTTAGCACTATTTATCAATATTCCGAAGAGCTGTCCGATTGGCCAGCACAAACGGTTTAATACCGGATGCCTTTTTGATCGAGCATCTCGAAATCGGGTTTCCTCATACCCAGATCATCCAATGATCGGGGCTCGTTGTGATCGTTTAGATAGACTCGGGGCCGCATCTGATAAGACGGAGCAACGACCGACAAATTGTCTTCACAATAAGGAGAGTCTATGCCTGCCAGGTTGAGCATTGTGGGAAAGAATGAACTACTGGACGAGACATCCTTTTGCTGGTTGGCTACAGCCGTTGCCCAGTGTGTGGGATAGGTCCCCCGATAACTGTCGGACATCCACACTAGAAACGGAACATGGAGCTGATAGTAAGAGGGTACCGGGGAAGCATGAAGAAACAGATTCCGGGAATCATCAAAAATATCTTCTCCATGATCGGAAGTATAAACCAAGGCGGCATCTGTATGCTGTTCTTCCAGCAAGACGATCAGACGTTTCAGAAATGCATCGGTATAGCGCACCGAGTTATCGTAGGCATTCACCAGGTTATCCTTAAACTTAGGCTCCGCATCGGCCGGATAGTCGGGCTGAAAATAAGCATCTTTAGCGGGATAGCGTTCGCGGTAATTGAAATGGGAACCGTAAGTATGCAGTACAATTAATAATTTATCGGCTCCTTTGGCCAACTCCTTCGTCACACAACTCATCAATTCGCTATCTGAGGGGTTAGAGTCGGTGCTTAACGAGTCTTCTTTGATAAACTCGAAAGTATCGGCCTCCTTGCCAAAGAAGTCGATAAAAGAGTGATTATAACGCTGATTGGAAAAGAAAGCGGTTTGAAAGCCTGCTTCTTTAAAAGCCGTAAGGATGCTTTTCTGATAATAGATCGAGTCGTAAGTACAAGCAGTCACGCCCGACATAAGCATCGGTACGCTCTTGTGAGTAGTATTCGACTCTGTCAGCACTTTCGAATAAGTAATCAGTCCCGACTGTTCTTTCAATTCCGGGTTCGTTTCACGCGTGTAACCCAGTAATTGCCAATTCAAGGCACGAGAAGTCTCTCCAATCACCATCACATAGATTTCTCTCTTTTCGGTGGCATGGGTAGGCTTGGCATGGAAGGTGAAGTCTTTCGAGGTCTTATCGTAATTCTGGGTTTGAGCATTGCGTTGGAAAGCAAGTCCTACGTTGTAGCAGACATTCACCGGATATAAATCGGTCTTCAACTCGTACTTCCCATCAAACAGATAAGCGGCTCCCAAGCTGGCAAAGCCAACGATTAACCCTAAGAAAGCCCGTTTCCGTTCTCTGCGAATAAAGTGAACAGAAAGTTCGCGTTTGCGAATGATGGAGATCGTTGCCAAGATGAGAGGCGGAATATAGAGTAGCACCACTGTGACCAAGGCCGGAATAAGATTATCCAGCAACTCCATCGCTTCGCTCGAATTGGTGGTGACCAAATTCAAGAACATATCTACTGCTATAATGGATT
>NZ_BAIV01000046.1 GCF_000517545.1 Bacteroides reticulotermitis JCM 10512
AAACTTGTTATACACTTTGATGCCTCCGATTAACCCGACCACGGCTCCAATCGCATAAATCAATTTTGTGCCGGGGTCGAAATAGGAAGTTACCATGTTGGTGGCCTCGGTGATGCCCCCGATGCCGTTGCCCTGCGCCAGGGCGGAAGATACGGCAGCCATAAGAAGGGCTGCCGACAAAAGAATCTTTTTCCTTGTCATTGCTAATTTTTTTTAATTTGGCGGGCATGGGGCGGGATTAGTCCCCACACGCCGCCGGTGGATAATTACTTTTTTTACTTTCTCGAATTTTTTCAGTGGTTGGCGTCCGTGAGCTAACCGTAATCTCTTTCTTTCATACCTCTTTTTTAAATTGTTAATCACTATGCGAATGCCCGCGGATCAAAGTCTTTGGGCGCTTTCACGCCTGGTTCATCGTTTGTTTCGCCCGCTTCCCGCTTGCGACGGTGGTAGGCGGCAAAATAGTCATCCATCAGCTTACCGGCGGTGGCTTTCTTTTTCGGTTCGCCGGATACGACCTGTTCAAACATATCGGTCTGTCTGACCTCTGCCAGCACCCGCCCGGCATCTTCCCGCTGTCCGGAACTGGCGGCTTCGGGATTTTCTACCGTTTTCACCATGCCCGACAAATCGTCGAAGTTTACCCCGGTCGCCATACCTGCCCCGGCGGGTTCCCCCGCTTCCCCGCTTTCTTCGGAATCTACGTTGTCTTCGTAACCGTCGGATGCTGATCCCTCCGGCTCGTCATTGAAACTTAAATCTATTTCGCCGGGATCATCCGTTCCGCCCGAAGAAAAGACCTTGTCCAACTCGGAGGGAGGAATCGCTGCCGGAGTCTTCGAGCTTTCCTCTTTCGAGTTTTCGGGAGCAAATGTAGGCGTATTTTCTTCACGTTTTTCGCTTTTAATCAGCGTGGTAGCTTGTGGCAGCGAGTGGCGCAGGTCGAAGCCGCTTTTCCCGATGATGTCCTCTTTCGGGGATGCCTTGAACGGGTTGAACGCCGGTCTTTTCGCCGCGTTCCTTTTCCGTTTTACCGACCGTTCCCACACGAGGTAGCAGGCGAGGAAAACCAGGTACAGCACGATGGCTGTAATAAATATCCGTATCATGGCCTACTTTAATCCGCTCAACTGTTTCACATACAGCCCGGCTATATCTTCCTTGTGGGCTTCCATGTGTTCGGCAAGGATATTGTCGATAAAGCCGCCGACGCTTATTTGTATGCCGTCCAGTGCAAGGACATGGACGAAGCGGACGATTTTTTTGTGTATTTCCTTACTGACATACACCGACTGCCGTTCCTTAAATTCCTTCGGTTTAAGGAACCTCTCGGTATAGGCCGTCTTCGGTTTTACTGCCGGAGCGGTTTTGTCGGCCGGCGTACCCTGTGAACTTTTGCTGCGCCCGAATATTATTATCTTTTTCATTTTCTTTGTCTTTATTAGTTGATTAAAAACTTTTGTCGATACTGTTCTCATACAATTCGCTCAATTCGCCCTGAAAGGTTGAAAAATGGTGCTCCAGCACATTGTCGAGGAAACTGAACAGGGAAACCTCGTTTTTGCCGATAACCTGTACAACTTTCAGGATGCGGTCGTGGTGTTCCTTGCGGATATACACCACCTTGTTTACACGCGCCTTACCCCCGGCAACCTCTTTTACAAAAAGGGATTTGTAATCCTGTGCCTTACCACGACGCCGTTTGGTTTCTTCGCGGGGCGCTTCCTGCTCCTTTACCTCCTCCGGTTCTTCCGGTAAGGGTGCAATTGCCGTTTTAGGCGCTTCCGCCTGCTCCATGGAGGCTTTCAACGGCCTCTCACGGTTGCCTACCTGATGGATGAAAGAAACTTCGTCCGCTTCAATTTTTTCCCTTGCCATAACCTGTTACTTTAAGATTCCCAACAGTTCATCGACAAGCGCGTCCATGTTGCTACCTTTCACCAGCGATTTATCCGCAGGGAACAGCGTAGAGCGGAACAGGGCTTTGTGACCGGTGTTTTGTTCCTTGCGGAAACGCTTGCTGTCCGGGACAAACGTTTGAAGGATCGTAAATTCCAATTCCCTGATAACCGCCTCGTAAACGTCGTACAGTTCCGATTTTTCGCGGCCATCGACCATATTCCACAGCAGGTACGTCCCTTTGATATGGGTTTTACCAACAGCCTTTACCTGATCACGCAAGGCGATAAGGTAGTCCAGCGTACTTTCCATGACCACCCTGTCGGCGGCAATGGGGGCTATGATGTAGTCCATGTTCAACAGGGTGCTTAACACGCCCTTGTTATTGACCGTGCCGGGCAGGTCGAAGAAGATGAAATCATAATTACCCTGTGGGACAAGGTAGTCGGCGTCGGCAAGGGCTTCCTCCGGACTGCTGCCGATAACAGGCCATGCTTTTTTGTCCAGCCGGGTAAACTGTTCATAGGCCATGCCCTTGTAGTGTTCATCTTTCGTAGCTAAAACCAGGTCGCGTTCCCGCATCCCGACAATAGAGTGCTGCGGGTAATCGCAGTCGATTACAGCCACGTTGCAGCCTTTCACATAATGCAGGTAGCTTGCGACCAATACGGTCAGGGTAGTTTTGCCTGCTCCCCCTTTTTGCGTGGCAAAGGCCACATAAACAGGATTCTTTTTCATTTGAACATTGTTTTAATTATACAATCGGTTGTTTAACTTTTTATTTTTATGTTTCTCTATTCGCTTATTTACTTTTACGAATTTTCAAAATGTTATTCGTTGATATACAGCCTTATTTGAATAAAAAAGTAAAAGGATAAATATTTAAATATTCTTTTATTGCTATTTTAATTTTTCATCGTATTACCGTATTATCGCTGTAATCCGATAATCCCGCACCCTTTTATCCGCTCATTCATTCATCTGTCTTTTTATCCTTTTGATTTTTGGAATAAACACCCTTTGAAATTTTCGTTGATTTATTTTTATCCGATTTTAAAGTTTGAAACACATGAAATTTTATGCGTTTACATGTTCTTTTAAAATTGTTTTCAGCGGCAAAGGAAAGCCTTCTTTTTGAGGTAATCACCATGTTTAGGGTCGGTGGCAGCTTGTGGCGTCGAGTGGCTTCGGTCGGTGACACACAGCGCATTAGATATGCCCGTAACTTTGCAGCATGAAACGTTACGGTCGAGTGCAGGGTCGCTTTTAAGGTTTAGTTACCCCTTCCCAAACTGCCCTTTGACGTGCAGACTTTTCTTTCGGCGAAGCCGGAACAAAAGCTGCCACTGTGGGCAGATTTTCATTTGCGTCTGGGCAAATAGCAAGGTATGTTTCGAGTAACTCGAAACGATTTCCGTTACCGGAAATCCCTTGCTCTTCCAGAGGGGAAACTGCCTCCGAAGTCGGTAGTTTTGGGCGATACTGCACCCGCCGTGACGGATTTATGAACCACTTTAAAAATCCGTGTTATGAATGAAAGTAAAGAACCCCGTAAACGGGGAAAAGGCGGCAGACCGCCCAAGAGCGACCCGGCGGAAAACTGCGTAATGGTGCGTTTTTCCAACGAACAATACGCTGAGTTCCTTACCATGTACGAGCAGTCGGGCGTCCGCTCGAAGGCGCGATTTATCCTTGCCCGTATCTTCGGCGAGGCGTTGCGCGTGATAAAAACCGACAGTTCGGCGGTCGATTTTGTGATGAAACTGTCCGCTTTGTACGGGCAAATTCGTTCCGTCGGCGTGAATTACAATCAGGTGGTGAAGCAACTTCACACCACTTTCGGCGAGAAAAAAGCGCTCACGATGCTCTATAAACTGGAGCAGGAAACGATAGAATTGTCGAAAATCGGGCGCGAAGTGTTGCAGTTGTGCGAGCAGTTCAAGAAAGAATGTTTGCCTGAATAGTCCTTAAAAAATGGTTGCGGATATACACATAGGGAATAATTTGTACGGCGCGTTGGCTACAATCAGGAGAAAATTGATGCGGGTTTGGGTAAGATTCTGGAAACGAACCGTGTCTTTGTTCCTGCCGACGGGCAGTTTTCCGTAGGGAATTGTATGCGGGACTTTGAACGCGCGATGCCCCCGCAGGTAACAACTACGCGCGGAATTATCCATATTTCCCTGAATCCGCACCCGGAAGATAAGCTGACCGATGAGCAATTAGCCGACATCGGACGGGAGTATATGGAGAAGCTGGGTTTCGGTGGCCAGCCCTACATGATATTCAAACACGAGGACATAGACCGCCAGCATTTGCACATTGTTTCTACCCGTGTCCGCAGCGACGGCTCATTAATCAGCGACAAAAAGGATTTTGAACGGAGCCGGAAGATTACCGATGACCTTGAAAAGAAATATGGCCTGCACCCAAAAGACAGGAAGCAGGGCGAGACGTGGCAGCTTTCTCCGGTAGATGCTTCGCGCAGCGAC
The DNA here is from genome assembly GCF_000517545.1 of Bacteroides reticulotermitis JCM 10512. GTDB lineage: Bacteria > Bacteroidota > Bacteroidia > Bacteroidales > Bacteroidaceae > Bacteroides > Bacteroides reticulotermitis. Next base: position 4,392 of record NZ_BAIV01000046.1, read on the forward strand.
CTGAAAAAGCAAGTCGCCAATGCTATCAAGCCTTTGACGAGCATGTATAAATTTCAATCTCTCGGCGAGTACCGGGCGTTACTTTCCTTATATAATATAGGAGTAGAGAAAGTCGAGGGGAATAATCAGGGACACCAATACACGGGATTGGTGTATTCGGCGTTGGACGCCGATGGTAACCGTGTAGGCAAACCGCTGAAATCTTCCCTGTTCGGCAAGCAATATGGTATCGAGGCATTGGAGCAAACGATGAAAAAATCAGGCGAGGAAATCAAAGCAAAGGGAATTGTTGCTGATACCCGCGCTACCGTTTCTGTGTCCATGACGAAAGCCCGCACAGGAAGCGAGTTTCGAGCGAACTTGCAGAAGAAAGGTATTGACGTGCTATTGCGCTACGGTAATGGAGGACGTTTGTTCGGGGTAACGTTTATCGACCATAACAGCCGCACGGTATTGAATGGCTCCGCGTTGGGTAAGGAGTTTTCAGCCAATGCGCTTTCCGCACGGTTCGTAGATTTTTCACAGCCACAAGAACGCCGTGAGGATCTGCAATCGGTTACGCCGACACCCGTTCGTGAGAATCCGCATCCGTCGATGCAAACCGCCCATGAAGAAAAACAACCGCAATCGGCTAAAGGATATTCGGGGGATAATTCGCCCGTCGGAACTTTGCTATCGGTACTGACACCGGAGCCGGGGCAGCATGATGATAACCAGCCTATGCCCTTGCGAAAGAAGAAGAAAAAACGGAGGTATGGGAGGCAGATGTAAAATACTCTCTATAAAATCTTTAGATGATAGAAATTTCCTCTATTTTTAATCCCATATTAAAAGCATTTGAGATTTGTTGTATTATAGACTTTTTTGTAGCCGTATCAGAACAAGTCATAACAAACAGTTCGTCTCCTATTGGTTTCTGTGATATCTCATAACGTGGAATAATGGTGTCGGAAACTAAGTTTGTTCCATTCAACATTATTCCTAAAGATTTTACTCTTGCTGCTCCGGCAGTGGATATTACATCCATTAATGTTTTATAAACCATTCTTTCTTCCACTATACGACCATTGGGATAAGTAACACGAAGAATATGTGACTTTCTTTTCCCTTCATTCTTTAGTACCGCACTTTCAGTATTTTCATCAACAAGTGTTTCTACAAACTGAATATACTTACTCAATGCACAACTGTATTGTCGATTACCAACATTATTCATTTCTTTGAAATCTTGGTTTCGATGAAGAAATTGCGACCATGAATAAAGCAACTGTATATCAGTAATGGAAAAAATATTTTGTATCGCAGGCATTAGGTATTTTCTTATACATTCGGTTACTCGACCATTAAGAGCTTGGATATAATACCTCCCCGAATTTTCCGACAAACCAGAGTCTTGCATAAATCGCATAAATAACGATTCGCAATGCTTAGGACTTATAGATAGGGGTTCTGTTGCAGTTAATGATTCTGCATATTCAATATACTTATTCAATGCACATGAATAAACCCGATGCTTCAATGTATTAAACTCTCTAAAATCCGGCCTCATAGAAAGACTATCAGCCCAATACTGCAACATGGATATATTAACAGTATCAAATATTGAATTTATTTGTGGAGAATAATATTCCTTAACTAAATTTGTAAGAATACCGGAAACAGCATGTACATACCGCCTTATGATACTTTCTGATTTATTTTGTGAATACATAAAATCAATATATTGGATTTTATGATGTTCAACAATATCTGTATTTTGTGGCTGTATCTCAATTTGTTCATGTATTTCATCAAGCTCGTCAAAATCTATATTTTTAATTAGCTCATGCCAATCTTTTAATTTCATAGTAGGAAATTGTCCCGAATAAAACTGTTCTGCCATTTTCAATGCTTGTAGCATATGATTTGTTTGGATAATGGGCTTCAATTGTTCTTTCAGTTCTGTATCTGTTATTTTGAGCAATTTCCCATTGACGACGTATGGATTATTGGGTGCAACGGCTATTACATTATCGGATTCATTTGTTTTTTCTTCGTCAAATAGCAAAATATCTGTGTCTGGTTCTTCATTTTCAGGTGTGAAAAATGTTTCGATTCTCGTGAAAAACTCAACTAAGTCTTTCCGTTTAAAAAGAATAGGTTCATCTCCATTTTTCAAACGTTTTTGTAAAAATGAACCTTTGGTAACCTCTTCTTGAAAAAACTTTCGAGAATAGAAAGAAACGCTTTTCCTTTCATTTAAACGTGTTTTGACTATGTGATAGTTCCAACAAATAAGCACGTCATTTTCTTGGTCATATCCTAAAAATACAAATGGGCTTGAAGAAGTTTTTATTTCTTCAAACTCTTCTCGAATAGGTAATTGAGCACGAGTGGTGTCTGGTCGTTCATTAAAATATGCTGATGACATATTTTTCACATAGACATAATACTCTTTTCCACTAAATAACATTAAAAACGGTTGTGTACCTCTAATATAAAAGAATTGAGGTGCACTTTTCAAAACATCGAGCATCAACTGTAAAAGCGTTTCAGGATATACTTTCTCTATTCTATTCATATCTGTATGCTTTTAAATAATTGACTTTCCGTAGAAATGAACTCATCACTCCTTGCAGATATAATATGTGATAAATCACAATCAAAACGAATATTATTTATTTCCTCAGGAATGTTATCACTACTGATTGTCGGAATATTTTTAAAATTGTAAAAGGCGAGCGTATCTAATGCTTGTTGGTAATCAAAATAGACATCAAAAACTTTGTCAAAATCATTCCCAAGCGTTTGAGATAGAATATCGTTTAGTCGGAATTGTAACTGCAAACTTTGGACTCGCTTACAAATAGAATCTTTAAGGTCAAAAATATTTTTACCTTGCCCTGTTTGAATAACAAATACAGAAGCGACTAAGAGATTTGAGTTTTGATTAGGATAGAGTTGTTCAAGAGAAAAACTATGCATTCGTCGAACAGTGGAGGTACTTTTAACTTCTATTTTATCGTACCCATCATTGAAATCAAACTTGTCATTGGGAGAGGTATGCCACGATTGGATTAGATATTCGGGAACTTTGGCTCGCTCAATAATAAACAATTCAGCCCATAATCCTTGTATGGTTTTTCGTGGTGGACGATTAAAGCGACTGAATAACTCTATCAGTTTTTGAATTTCCTTCTTGAGTTGTTCATGGGAAGGACTTTCCGGTAATTGTTCCAATACAACACATACTATTTCGATAAAATATTGCTGAAAGTCACTATTCCCTGTTTTCAACAAAATGATTGTATAAATATTCTCTGTTTGTTTCGAATCGCTTTCAGATAAGCGACAAGTTCGGCTAAACAATATCGAAATAAATTCGAGGTTAATATCCGAAAAATGCAATGTATTAGTACATTCGATGAAAAACATGGGATATCCTTCCGATGAAATCCCAATCTTATGTTTTTTCGTAAATGGCAATGTAGCAGCTAAGAAAACATCTTTACGAACAGATTCTTTTTGTTGTAATCTTGCAAATGTTTTATATATAGACTGTTTCATGATTTTCTATTCTTCATTTTTACTTTCGGTTGCTACATAGTCGATTGCAAAATCTTTGGGATAATAAATCGCTAATGTATAAGCGACCTTCCCGCCCCAACGGATAGAATTACATTTAAGTTTAACTTTATGTAATTGAATACAAATCGAATCTTCAAAACAAATTTTTGCATCACCAGGATAGACCTCTTTACCTGAAACTGAGCGCCTGAGTGAAGATTAGTGGTTAATTTCATTGTTTGTTCATCGAAAGCACGTTCACGAGCTTCTCCTGCATAAGCCATCTGAATAATATATGCATGTTCCAATGGTGAATTTTCTTTTGAAGCAAGATATTTCAGGTATCGCATAGTCGCTTGCTTACGAGCCGTATCCGGCATATTTGAAAACTTAAAGTTTGAAAGAAATTCAATTACTTGCTGGATGGGTAATTTTGCAAACCGGTGGTTACGATCAGTAGTACCATAATCTTTATCATTTTCAAAAATTGTTTGCGTAATAAACTGTTCTACAAAACGAATATTTTCATCAATCATTTGGAATGCATTCATTTTACGCCATCCGTTAAGTTTCGTTTGTACCGTATTAATTGAAAGGATGTTTTTGCGAGTAGCATTTAAACGTGGCGAAATAATTAACAATTGCTCCACGGCCTCAAGATTTGTATTTTCTTTAAGCCATTTTCGCATTTCTTCCTCATGTTCTACATACTCTGCATATTCAATACAAGTATCTGTCGGAAGATAAACACGGCATGATTTTAAATAGTTCCATTTATAGCCAAAGAAGCGACAACGTTGCTGGATGGTATCGGCAGTAGATTTGCCAATACTATAACGAGGCATATAAGTTACGGCAAGATTTTCTACCGTAAATCCACGATTTAACATTTCCGCACCAACTAAGATATGGGATGGACTGCCTTCCCAATCAACCTCTTTATTATCGCCTTGTCTTTTGTTGCTGCTTATAATCAATTCAATATTTGTATCAAATATAACGTCGGGCAACTGAGTTAATATTTCTTCAAAAGAAGGTATTATATCCGTAGATTTGTCATACTCTCGAATAACTTCGGGATAAATTTGACGAAACGATTCAACTAATTCTATTTTTGCCAAGTCGTTTTCATCAGCATTAATCATTTCCGTCCACATATCAATCAGACTTTTAACCCAAATGTAAAAGGTACGGCTTGCATCTTGGTCTTTGTCTGCATGAATCATCATGGAGAGGTAGTTTTCTTTTTTAAAGATACAGACAACTAAGGCTACATTCATTAAGTGAATCTGCAAAGCATCAACAAGTGTTTTTGGACATTGAGTAAGCGGATTCTTTTTGCTGTTATAAACTTGTTCATCAGGGATTGTCAAAACTAATCCGGGCTTGTCTATAAAAAACGTTTTACCGCCAGTATATTGTTTCCCCGGAGTCAAAACAGTATGATGTTTTGGCGATAGCAAGTCCAGAATGCTAATAAGCAATGGCCCTTGTGGGGTTGCCGTATATTGGATGTAGGAATGATTAGGAATAGAATTCCTTAAATGCAAAATACTTCGATATGTTGTCGTATATTCATCTTCTTCCCATTCTTCCGATAGACTTTCTTTTTTACTGTTTTTATAAGCATAACCATTAAGACTGGCTTGGTCTGCCTCATCATCAATAATAAGAACGGCATTATTTTTCAGCACATTTTTTACTTGTTGTGAATTAAAAATATCTGCTAATGCATTAATATACTTGTAATGTTTTAAAACAGTAATTAGGATAGTAGGTTTTGTGCTTATTTGCAACTCATTTCGTATACGCTGGACTTCTTCAAGAGATGGATTTTCGTGTAATTTGTAGAATTGATTATTAGCTCCATTATTGATGAGATCTTTACGCAGTCGTTTAGTTGTTTGCGTCAATAGATTTGTTTTGGTTCCTGCAAAATAGACAATCACTCGAAATCCATTATCATTAGCCATAGCTGATAACGTGGTAAAAGACATTGTTTTTCCACTTTGTACATACCCAACAACAAGATTTGTAGCGGACTGTGCCTCATCTAAATGCGGATTGGTGCAGTGCGATAATATCTCTGTCGTTTCTGTTATAAGATTATCCACTTCCTCTTGGTCGAGTTTTCGTTTAAATCGTTCCATGAGTTCTGTTGTCTTTTCTCCAATAATCGGAGCAAAACTTGAGGATGAGCCTGTTGATATTATCTGGATTTCCATATCGCCAATGTTACTTTAAAATATACTGGTTGAATAATAATCTTATATTGGAAGCAAAAGTTGTTCCTCTATTGGGAGCCATGATTTCCGACAATGCAAGCGATTTGAAAATTGCAATAATCGGCTGATAATTATTTGCTCTCTTAAATTGGTCGAAACGAGTAAAGAAAGGATGAGCAAGGTTGATTTTGCATACGATTCTTTTACTGTTCGCACTATCATATTGACTTGTATTTTCTTGGGTAACCGAGTAGAGTGTATCAGTTGCTGTTTCCGTGACCAAATCCACTCGTAAAGTGTAGTTTATTCCATTAAGTTGAAAAGCTTCTGCATGGCTATCCAATGTTTCTGCTTTTTGTATTAATGTTTCCGATTGTGCTACATATTGAGCATTTTGAACTTTCGTTTCTGCTTCTTGAACTTTCTTCGTAAGTTCACGGGGCTTTGTCTCTTTTTTCAGTGTGGAAGTAATCTCTTTCGCAATCTTTGTATTATCCTCTTTCGTTTTTTGCCGGAAGTATTCAGCCTGTCCATGAAGGTCGAATTCGGGTGCTGTAAGTTCCTGTTTTATGGCTTCCATAAAGGCATATAAATCGTCTTCGTCACGGAAACCGTTTTTATTGAAAGAGACATCGAACCCATCTAATTCAAGTTCTCCAAAAATGCGTTTATATCGAGGAGAACCTGTTTGTCCACAAAGAACCTGTGGATGATACTTTTCTTCACCACCACCTTGAATAACTCGGCCACGACGTAAAAGAGCAAGTCCATTGGCTCCGTTTTGCATTGTTTTTAGCAAAGCGATAAAACCTTTGGCTTTATAATTCCCTAACTCAAAGTCAATGTCTTTTCTCCATACAATATTTTCTCCATCTGGAGTTTTGTGATAAGGAGCACAAAGAATTTCATAATTCGGATAAGATAATTTTTCGCCGTTGACAACTATATCAATTTCATCATTTCGAATAAATTTACGATAAATACTGGATAAATGTCGACGAATTTTATCCATCTGGTTAGGTGTAGGCGCATGGTTCGAAAGACCAGAGAGAACAATTTTTGTATAATGTTCATTTTGTGGTTTGGACTTTTCAATTACAATCAACTCCTCTTTACCTTCACTTGTAACCTTTTGTAAATCAAATTCCGTAAATCGTTCTACTGGTTCCCATAAAGCTTTAGTGTACACGCACCATTTATCGGCCAGCCAAACAGACGCGGTTTTCATTCCCATGCCAAACTCATTGAGTCCTGTTACATCCAATGGAACATGAGCTGGTTCAAAAGCTCTTTCGTAATTATTTGCATCAATACCTGCTGCATTATCGACTATAAGAATTGTTTTCGCCGTCCAATCAACAGTTATTTGAATTTCTAATTTGTAATGAGGGTTAATGGATAATAATGCATTTTTATTGTCCAGATAACTTTGTACCGCATTATCAACGTATTCACCCAACGTGAATGAAACCGTGTTGTTTAAAGCGCGAAAAGTACTGTAAACACTTGGTTTCAGAGCTATGGAAACTTTATTTATCTGCTTCATAATCTATTAAAAGTTGTTCTGCGATTCTTCTTACAACCTCAACATTAACTGCATTACCAAAAGCTTTAAATGCTCCGGCTATGGTATCAGGCACTTCCTTCAAATCCTCCATACATTGGAGTCTTGCCGCCTCTTTGCGAGTCATATATCTGCCAATCTCACCTTTTGGTGTCACTATCCATGGGAAAATCGGAATTTGAGTTGTTGTTAAAACCAATGCAGGAGAAAAAGTTGGTCTTTTCACCCTAATGCCGGAAGGTCTAAACTGCACAATTTTATCATTAATTGTAGGGTGTTCCTCGTATCCACAATTCCACTCGAACTTTTGATGACTATTTTCAAATCCTTTTATTTTGTCAATCCAACCATCAATCCATGATTTATTTTTTTCATAAAAGCCTCTATTTTGACGAATAAATTGTTTTTTCCAATCTGGAAAATTTCGATTTTTTTCCGTCTTGTTAGTTTGTGCATAAATAGGTAAGCATTGTAAGTAATCATCCTTTGAACTCCCTATTATTCTCTCTCCAAACTTACCTTTTTTTTCTTCAAAGTCCCTCATTTTCTGAAAATAAGGTGCAATGCCTTCATATTTATATGTTGCACCAAATTCCATTGCCCAAATAGGAAAAGTTGGTAACTCTGCTTTATTCTTAACAAGCAAGTCTAAAAATTCTTGCCATACCACTATATGATTGAGAGTAACCTTTCTCAAAGTCATATAGTCTGTATCGTCTGGGATAATTATATCATTAATATTACATTCCGGGCGTTTATCATGATTAGGAAATAGGAAGTTCTTAAGTCCTCCCTTTTTTTTCAGTCTTCCAACAATATAAAAACGAGTACGATGTGAGGTATCCCAAAATAATGAGGTGAAATAATGTCTTCTCTTACATCATAAAGCGTTTCAAGCGTTGTATGAATTATCTCATAGGTCTTTCCTCCATCGTGTGTTTTCAGATTAGGAACATTTTCAAGGAATACGAACTCCGGTTTATGATGTTCCAATATCTCCATAATTTTATAAAAAAAGTTTCCGCTTTTTTCATCTTCAAATCCTCTTTGAAATCCCGCCTGTGAGAATGGCTGGCACGGAAATCCAGCACATAAAATATCATGCTTGGGTATATCTTTTATTTTTATAGCATTTATATCCCCACTACATTCCATTCCATGATTAGTCTGGTATAGTTCTCGTAATTCGGAAATTATCTCGCTTGCGAATACACATTTATGCCCAAGTTTTTCGAGTGCTAAATGAAATCCTCCAAGTCCTGCAAATAAATCTATAAATTTCATCTTAATCGGTTGCTTGTTCAGTTATATTGGTCTCTATCTGCCTGCGTTCTGCTTCAAGTTCTTTTGCCAGTTCTTCCTCGGAAGGCAGGTAAAGTTTGTATTTGGAAGCAAACAATTGTTGGCTTTCATGAAGAACAGAATATTTTACGATAGTAGCGTTCTTCTCCGTGCAAAGAATAATCCCTATCGTTGGGTTATCCGTATTGGTTTTGATATTCTCCTCATAATAACGAACATAGAAATCCATCTGTCCTATATCCTGATAACTTAGGGAACCAACTTTGAGGTCTATCAATATGAAACATTTCAGAATGTAATTGTAGAAAACCAAATCGACAAAATAGTTATCGTTTTCAGCCTTGAACCTGCGTTGCCGGGAAACGAACGAAAATCCTTTACCAAGCTCCAGCATAAAGTGTTGCAACTTGTCAATTAACGCCTTTTCCAAATCTTTTTCGTAAAAGTCAGTGTTGGAGGGTAAATCAAGAAACTCCAATACATAAGGGTCTTTGATTATGTCATGCGGGGTTAAACAATCTTCCTTTGCTATTGTATCCTCATACTTTTTTACTTCCATCTTATTTTGAGAAGAAAGAATCCGTTCGTATGCCAATGACGAAATCTGACGGTCAAGAGCGCGTGTACCCCAATTTTGTTCAACGGATTCTCTCAAATAGTATTGGCGAGCGTCTCATTTTCAACCATTAATAACGAACGGTAATGCGTCCATGTCAATTCGGGTCGCAGTGCGTCCCGAATTGGAAAAATATGATAAAATTGCCTCATCCTACGCAGATTCCGCTCATCATATCCCGAACCGAAGTCTTCCGTGAGTTTCAGGGAAAGCTCATGCAGTATTTTCTTCCCGTAATCTGCACGTTCTTTACCTCCCTGTTCTTCTATTATGATACGTTCCCCTATATCCCAATAAGCATATATCATTGTGCTGTTGGCATAATGATACACCTTATTCCGGGCATTGATGATGATGTTTTTTACATCATTATAAAAGTTCGATGATACTAATTCTTTCATATACTGCATGTATTTCGGGTCGCAGTGCGACCCGATTTTATTTTGCAGGCAAAGGTACGATTTATTCCCGGCTTATCATAGTATTTATACCTGCTGATTATCAACCATAACGCCACAAGCATCCATTCCGATGCCACAAACTGCCACGCCCCTAAAATATAGCTCCGGGATGTTGTTGTCTTCCTACTTTCGCATTTTCAATCCATTGTCAAACAATTAAAAACAAATTGATTATGCAACAAGAAGATGATTTGAGAGGCCTGGCAAAAGTCATGGACTTTATGCGGGCGTTAAGTATTTTATTCGTAGTGATAAACATATACTGGTTTTGCTACGGAGCAATTAAGGAATGGGGAATCAACATCGGGGTAGTCGATAAAATCCTGCTGGGTTTCAACCGCACCGCCGGATTGTTCACTTCCATCCTGTGGACGAAAATCTTTGCAGTGGTATTCCTCGCCCTGTCCTGTTTGGGAACTAAGGGTGTCAAAGACGAGAAAATAACCTGGAATAAAATCTACGTCTGCCTGGGCGTAGGGTTCGTTTTCTTCTTCCTGAACTGGTGGCTACTGCTTCGCCGCTACCGGTGGTAGCCAACGCAGGATTGTATATTTTTACCATGACCGTTGGCTATATTCTTTTACTCATGGCGGGGATATGGATGTCGCGCTTGTTGAAAAACAACCTGATGGACGACGTGTTTAACACGGAGAACGAGAGTTTCATGCAGGAAACCAGGTTAATGGTAAACGAATATTCGGTAAACCTGCCTACCCGCTTTTGGTACAAAAAGAAAATGTGGAAAGGCTGGATAAACATCGTAAACCCCTTCCGGGCGGCGATAGTGCTGGGTACTCCCGGTTCCGGCAAGTCTTATGCCGTGGTAAACCAGTTCATAAAACAACAGATTGAGAAGGGATTTACCGGTTATATCTACGATTTCAAGTTTCCCGACTTATCGACCATCGCCTACAATCACCTGCTGAACAACCGGGAAGGCTACGCCAAAGTCCCGACCTTTTATGTGATAAACTTCGACGACCCTTCGCGCTCTCACCGCTGCAATCCGATTAATCCCTCTTTCATGGACGATATATCGGACGCCTACGAATCAGCCTATACAATAATGTTAAATTTGAACAAAACGTGGGTGCAAAAGCAGGGCGATTTCTTTGTCGAATCACCGATAATCCTCTTTGCAGCAATTATTTGGTATCTGCGCATCTATCAGGACGGGAAGTATTGCACGTTCCCCCATGCGATAGAGTTTTTGAACAAGCGTTACGAAGATATTTTTCCGATACTTACTTCGTATCCTGACCTCGAAAACTACCTTAGTCCCTTTATGGATGCGTGGTTAGGTGGTGCTGCCGATCAGTTGATGGGGCAAATAGCGTCAGCCAAAATCCCGCTCTCCCGAATGATAAGCCCGCAATTGTATTGGGTCATGTCGGGTGATGAATTTACCCTTGACATCAACAACCCCGAAGACCCGAAAATATTGGTAGTCGGTAACAATCCCGACCGGCAGAACATCTACGGCGCGGCATTGGGGTTATATAATTCCCGTATCGTGAAGTTGATTAACAAGAAAGGGCAACTCAAATCTTCCGTTATCATTGACGAATTACCGACGATTTATTTCAAAGGATTGGATAACCTGATTGCCACCGCCCGAAGCAACAAAGTGGCCGTGTTGTTGGGTTTTCAAGATTTCAGCCAGTTAAAACGCGACTATGGCGATAAGGAAGCTGCCGTAGTGATGAACACGGTAGGCAATATTTTTTCTGGGCAGGTGGTCGGCGATACGGCCAAAACCCTGTCCGACCGCTTCGGGAAGGTATTGCAGAAACGCCAGTCGATGACCATTAACAGGCAGGACAAATCGACCTCTATTTCTACCCAAATGGATTCATTGATACCTCCGTCGAAAATCAGCAACCTGACGCAGGGGATGTTTGTCGGGGCGGTCGCCGACAACTTCGACGAGCGGATAGAGCAGAAGATTTTCCACTGCGAAATCGTAGTAGATAACGAGCGAGTGGCCGCAGAAACAAAAGCATACAGGAAAATTCCGGTTATCTCCAATTTTGTAGATGAAAACGGTGTTGACCGTATGAAAGAAATGATTAAGGAGAATTACGACCGCATTAAAGCTGAAACGAAACAGATCGTCGCCGATGAGTTGGAGCGTATTCGCAACGATGAAGACCTGTGCCATCTGTTGCCGAAGCAGGAATAAAAATATCAAAAAGAGGATGTGTCAAAAGCCAGATACATCCTCTTTTTGTGTTACTGAACATTCAGCCCAGAAGGTTAATCATCCCACATATTTGAATCAGGCCATTGTTCTTTTTCATCCTGATTCTCGTTAGATACAGAGTGGTCATTGGTTATGTCTCCTGTAAGAGGATCATAATCAAAAGAATGTCTGCCATCATCATTGTAATCCGTATGATGTACAGTTCCTTTTTCTTCATCATACGTGTGATTGTTGCCGCTTCCCATAATATAATCTCCTTTTTGCCAACATATATTTTTGCTTTTGGTATCCCTGTCGGCTTAAAAGGACACCACAAGCCCTATTTTATAATTTTCCAACTTTCGTTTTGTTCTTTTCATTTGCTCCATTTGAATAATTACCTTACAAATATACAGTGTTTTTTGGTATGGATAATAAAAATGTCAAGGAATAACATTGATAACCAATACTTCAACGCCACAAGCTTCCAAACCGGCGCCACAAGCTGCCAGCCACCTGAAATCCCTTTGCCATACGGCAAGACAGGCGTACTTTCGTTCCGCATTAATAGTAATGCGGAACTTAAAAATCAATGATTTATGGCAGAAAAACAGATTAATTACGACCGCGACATATTGCTTGTCGAGGACAAAAAGAGCGGCAGGCTGAAAGCCGTCACAGGCATGAGCGAAGACGGGAAGAAAATCAAGACCGTCGAACCGTCGATGAGGAACGAACGGATGTTCCTGACCGTCGGGAAAAATTCCGGCGACATGGAAAAATTCTTCCAAAGCTTCATGTCCCGGAGCGGCGACCCTTCCGGCACGGAGTTTTACAAAATGAGCGTAAACGGGCTGGAAATGGGAGTAAATATATTGGCGGGGCTTATTGGCGGCAAGTTAAACCCCGAATACATTACCTCATGCCGTGTCCGCCCCCAGGATTACATGGGCGCGGCGCAGGAACATGACCCGAAAGTCATTTTGACGCAGGGCGAAGATGGAAAGCTAAAAGCCGTAGCCGAAGGGAAGGACGGCCAACTGAAAAAGGTCGATCCCACAAAGGAGAATGCCGACAGTTTCCTGAAGATCGACCCGCGCGGCAATGCGCTGGAGAACTTTTTTCAGAAGTTTGCGGCGCAGTTCAAAACCCCGTCGCACACGGGTATTTACGCGGTCAGCGTGAAAGCGGTCGATATGATGGCGGCTTTCCTTGACAAAATCATCAGGATCAACCCGGAGGACAAGGTACTCGACCCGTACCGTGTAACGCCTGACGGCAAGATGCAGGAACAGGCGCAGGGGAAGTACCAGCCGCTCGACCTGAACAAGCTCGAATGGAAAGAGGTCGAAAAGTACGGTTTGACCGGCGATAACTTGCAGGATTCACTTAAAGCCATGTCTTATGGGCATAAGTCGCCCGGACTACTCGAAATCCGCATGGAGATTGACGGTAAAGAGTTGCAGGCCAAAGCCCGCCTGTCCTTTGAGCAGCAGCCCGACGGCACAATCAAAATCCAGACGCATCCCTATCAGGAAAAGCCCGATTTTGAAAAGCCGTTTATGGGCGTCATGTTCTCTCCCGACGACCGGAAGCAACTCACCGCTACCGGCCACGGCGGGCGTGTCTTTGAACTGGAAATGACCCCCGGCGGCGAAAAAGTCCCGGCGCTCGTGTCGCTGGATAAGATCACCAACCGCTTCGAGGCTGTTCCGCTATCGGAAATCCAAATCCCGAAAATGCTGAAAGGCGTTGAACTGTCCCAGGAACAGCAGGACGGGTTGAAAGCAGGTAAAGGCGTGCTGGTCGAAAACATGGACAAGAAGCAACGCCCCGGCGAGGAACCCGGCGGCAAGATTACGCGCATCGTGCAGTACAACGCCGTGAATAAGAACTTCGATTTCCTGTTTACGCCCGAACAGCGTCAGCAACGCCAACAGGAACGGGCGGCGAAAGCGGAACAGAAAACGGAACAGGACGACAATCAGCCGCTCAAAGCCCGCAAGGTCGGCGAAGTATGGGTGCGTCCCGTGCAGGGCGGCGTCGAACTCACCCGCGAACAATTCAAAACCCTGTGCGAAAATAAACCTGTTTGGGTAGAAGGGATGGTAAACCAGAACAATAAACCCAAACAGGAAGAAGGGGCGAAGCAGGTGGAGTCCACCGACCAGAAGGGACAGAAGTACAACGCCTGGGTGTGGCCGGATCAGGATGCCGGACGCATCCGCCATACCAGCCTGCCGCCCGACCAATGGAAAGAGGTGCAGGCCAAGAAGCAGGCGCAACCCGCCGAGGGCTTCAAAACGCAGATTGCCGTGAACAACGAGGGCAAAACCAACGAGGCGACCAAACACTCGACCGAGCCATTGCAGAAAGGCCAGACCCAGCCCACCGGGAAGCAGGCGGAAAAGAAAGAGCAACAGGAGCAGCGTCAATCGCCCGCCAAGCCCCGGAAAAGCGCCGGGCATAAAATGTAACAGATTTATTCACCACTAAAAAAATCAAAAGATGAAAGTTTGCATAGCAGAAAAACCGAGCGTGGCTAAAAGTATAGCCGCCATACTCGGCGCAACCAGTAAAAAAGACGGTTATATGGAAGGTAACGGCTATGCCGTAACCTGGGCGTTCGGCCACCTTGTGGGGCTTGCCATGCCCGAAGCTACGGTTTCACGGGTTTCCAACGGGAGAACCTGCCGATACTCCCGAAGGAATTTATACTTGTTCCCCGACAAGTCAAAGAAGGCAAGGAGTATAAGAACGACCCCGGCGTGATGAAGCAACTTAAAATCATCAAAGAGTTGTTTTCCAAAGCCGACGGCATTATCATTTGCACGGACGCCGGAAGGGAAGGCGAGTTAATCCACCGTTACATCTATGATTATCTCGGCTGTACTTGTCCGTACCAGCGGTTGTGGATCAGTTCGCTGACCGACAAGGCCATCAAAGAGGGTTTTCAGAATCTCCGTCCCGGCAGCGATTATGACAACTTGTACCTGTCAGCTAAAGCGAGAAGCCAAGCCGATTGGGTAGTCGGACTTAATGCCTCGCAAGCCCTGTCGATTGCCGCCGGGCGCGGCTCGTGGTCGCTCGGTCGAGTGCAAACCCCGACGCTGGCGATGATATGCAGCCGCTATCTGGAAAACAAGGACTTCAAGCCGCAGACTTATTTCAAACTGAAACTGCACACAGCCAAAGATGCTACAACGTTTGCTGTTTTGTCGGTGGACAAGTACGATACCCGTTCCACAGCCGATGACGCATTGCAACAGGTAAAGGCTGCCGGAACCGTCCGCGTTACGGGTGTCGAGAAGAAAGAGGTGAAGCAGGAACCGCCATTGCTGTATGACCTGACCACGCTTCAAAAGGAGGCCAACAGCAGGCTCGGTTTTTCAGCCGACAAAACGCTGAACATTTCCCAAGCCTTATACGAAGCAAAAAAAATATCGTATCCACGCACAGGCTCCCGTTATATTTCCGCCGATGTGCTGGACGAGATACCGCACCTGATCGCCACGCTGAAAAACCATCCGCGTTTCGGAATTTATGCCGCCTCAATGGATAATATCGTACTCAATATCCGCTGCGTGGACGACAAGAAAGTAACCGACCACCACGCGCTCATCATCACCGGAGATCCGGCGGACGGATTAACCGGAGATGAACGGACGATTTATGACATGATAGCTGGTCGAATGTTAGAATCATTCTCCAATCGTTGCACCAAAGAGAACACCGCCGTTTCGCTCGACGCAGGCGGCGTACACTTTGTCGCAAAAGGCAGCGTAACGCTACTTCCCGGCTGGCTGGCTGTGTTTAACGCCACCGATGAAGAAGCGCAGGACGAAGACGTTATCACGCTGCCCGTACTCGCCGGAGGCGAGATGCTTCCTATTTGTGATGCAGAAGCGTTGGAAAAACAGACCAAGCCCCGTCCGTTGCATACAGAGGCAAGTTTACTTAGTTCGATGGAATCGGCAGACAAGGAATGTACCAACGAAGAAGAACGCGAAGCGATGAAAGACGCCGGTATCGGTACGCCCGCTACCCGCGCCGCCATCATTGAAACGCTGTTTGCACGGGAATACGTCGTGCGAGAGAAGAAAGCATTGGTTCCGACAAACAAAGGACTGGTGGTCTATTTAGCCGTGAAAGACAAGAAAATCGCTGATGTGGCAATGACTGGCCAATGGGAACACGCCCTTGCCAAAATCGGTGAAGGAAAAATGGATGCAGCTACGTTCCACCGCTCGATAGAGGTTTACGCTTCGCAAATCACCACGGAATTGCTCGGCATCGCTTTTGAACGGCAGGACGACCGTCCCTGTTGCGACTGTCCGAAATGTAAGAACGGGAAAGTAACGTTCTATCCGAAAGTCGCCAAATGCAATAACGAGCATTGCGGACTTACCGTGTTCCGCACCATTGCCAAAAAGGATTTGACCGATACGCAGTTTACCGCCTTGCTGACGAACGGTAAAACAGGTATCATCAAAGGCTTTACCGGCAGCAAGACCGGAAAACCGTTCGATGCGGCTGTCGCTTTTGACGCCGGCTACAAAACCGTGTTCGAGTTTGAAGATAAGAACAAAGGCGGCGGGAAAAAAGGTAAGTACAAGTAAATTCGCTAACTTTGCCACTGAAAGAATCTATGACTTGCTAATTAGGGATAATTGCCTGACATCGGATTTTTTTAGTGGTGGCGACCGGGGCAGGGCTCCGGTCGCTTTTTCCTTTCCCTCCATTTATTTACCACTAAAAAAACAAAAGATGAAAGCAAATAATAAATCCACAGCCGTGGAAATGTCCTATTTCCGGCTCTCCCTGTTATCCTATTTACGCGATTCGCATCCCGACAAAGCCGCCGACAAACAATTTATCGCCTCGCGTGGCGATGCGGCAGCCCAGGCGTACAGCGAAGCCATAAAATCCGGCCACACCCACGATGAGGCCGGAGAAACCGCCTCCCAAATCCTCTATGCCGGACTGCATTTCTCTCCTTACCGTACCATTGTAACCATCCTTTGGGACGAGTTTGCGGACGAATCGGAGATCGGCGGTAGCCAAATAGACCCTGAGTTGGCCGAAGGATTGGCAATAGAGTTACTGCCTCGCCTTTCGGCTGTAATTGAAAAATACACATTGTCGGACGATTTCGCCGATAGTCAGGAGTACAGGTTACTCTACACGGAACTGACGGGCGCAATCCAAACACTTCTCGAAGATGGCGTTCAATAAGAAAGCCCGGCTTCGGGACAATATCGGGGCGATACGCATAGCGTTCGACCTTGAAAAAGAAGGGCGGCAGGCAACGCCCGCCGAACGGGAAATATTGGAAACCTGGTGCGGTTTCGGGGGAATCAAAGCCGTGTTGAATCCCGCCGACAAGCCGGAAGACGTGCAGCAATGGACGAAAACCGACAGCGAACTGTTTCCGCTGGTTACACAGTTGCACGACATATTGCGCGTGGGAGCGGGAAACGCGCCGCAGTATAACCGCTATGTAAGTTCCCTGAAAAATTCCGTGCTGTCCGCCTTTTACACCCCACCGGGTGTAGTGGACGCATTGGCGGCGGCCTTGAAAGAAAGCGGCGTTGAACCGGTGCGCCTGCTCGACCCCTCCGCCGGAACGGGTATCTTTTCCGAGGCTATCAGACAACCGAATCCCCACTGCGAAGCAACACAGTTTGAAAAAGATATGCTGACCGGTAAAATCCTTTCACACCTGAATCCCACCGAGAAAGTGCGGATAGAAGGATTTGAAAATATAGAACCCCGCTACAACGGCTATTTTGACGTAGTCGCCAGCAATATCCCGTTTGGCGACGTAGCCGTTTTCGATCCGGCTTACCTTTATTCCAAAGACCCGGCGCACAAGTTGGCCGGTGGCACAATCCACAACTATTTCTTTATGAAAGGCGTCGATTGCGTCCGCGAAGGCGGATTGGTGGCGTTCATCACCTCGCAGGGCGTATTGAACTCCGAAAGCAACCGCCCCGTGCGCGAGTGGCTGATGGAGCGGTGCGAACCGGTTTCCGCCGTCCGCTTCCCGAACAACCTCTTTACGGAACATGCCGGAACGGAAGTGGGCAGCGACCTGATTATCCTCCAGAAGAAAACAGGTGTTAAGGAACTCTCACAAAGGCGCCAAGATTTTATCGCCAGCAGGAAGCTCACCAACGGCATACCGGTTAATAACCTGTTCCAGAATTTCGACCGTGTAATTCACGACAATGTAAAAGTAGGAACCGACCCTTACGGCAAACCGGCGATGGAGTTTATCCACTCCGGTGGCGTAGATTCCATCGCTGCCGAATTACGCGGTATGTTACGGGAAGATTTTTTGCAGCATCTGGATATGGAGTTGTACCAAAAACATGCCCCGCAGGTAGAGCAATCCGCCGCCCAAAGCCGGGGCTACCAGCCCACAGCGCAGGACTGGCGGGAAATGGGCGAAATGGTAGAAGCAACAAGGAAAAAGACAGGAAATTGTTTATGCAAGCCACCCCGGAAGATTTTTCCGAACGGAAAAGTACAGCCCAACTGGATTGGGAGGAAAACAGGCTGGGGTTTGACGACGTGCTGTCGGATGACGACCTTTCCCCAGTAAGGGAGCAAAAGCCGCAAGAACAGCAATACACGCCGCCGGGAACACAAACTTCTTTGCAGTTTGACTTTTCCGAACCGGTTCCGCCTGTGGCACAATCCCAGGAGCCGACTGCGGAGGCGAAGCAACAGGAACCGGCGTACAACATCCAAAACCAACAGCTCATATCGCTGTATGATTTGTTCGGGCTGTCCGCCGAGGAACGCACACAAATCAAACCCAAAAACAGCCGTTCCCGCCGCCGGATGGAGATACCACAGCCCAAAGAAAGGCAGGGACGGAAATCCGCAAAAAAGGAAGATGAGCGTGCGCCGTTGGACTGGCGGGAAGAATTGATGCTGGAAGCCGCTAAAAAGAGGAAAGAAGCGGAAAGGCAAGCCAAGAAAACAAAAACAGACCCCAAGCCCGTTTATCCTGTCGCCGATGCCCGGAAGGAAGAACAGCCCCAAAACCTCAAAAGGGAAGCGGAACGGGAAGAGCGGATGAAGCCTGTACCCTTTACCGTGCCGGAGCAGGGATTGCCAAAGCATTACAAGGAGGGTTCATTGGTAACGAACGACGACAACCACATCGGCTATCTTCGCGACCTGAACGGTTTTAAGCCCATGTTCCATCCGCTGGAACTTTCAGCGCAGCAGGGGAAGCGGGCGTCGCTCTACATCGAAATCCGCGATACCTACCATCACCTCTACCTGAACGAAGCCGATACGCTACGGGAAAATCCTGCTTTGCGTCAGATGCTCAACCGACTGTACGACGATTTTACAGGAAAATTCGGCAAGCTGAACGACCCCAAGAATCTTGACCTGATTAAAATGGACGCCGGAGGGCGGGAAATTCTTTCGCTGGAGCGTTACCGTGAGGGCAAAGCGGTAAAGGCGGATATTTTCGAGCGTCCCGTAGCTTTCAACAACCGCGAGATTACCCATGCCGACAACGCCCGCGACGCGCTGGCCGCTTCGCTCAACAAGCACGGCAAGGTCAATCTGGAATACATGGCACAGCTTACCGGAACGGCAGAAGACGGTTTGCTGTCGGAGTTGAAAGGTAAAGTTTATTTCAATCCGCTGGTGGGCGGCTATGAAGTTGCCGACAAGTTTATCGCCGGAAACGTCATTTCCAAAGCGGACGAGGTACAAAAGTTTATCGATAACCATTCCGACCACGAAGCCGCCAAAGAATCGCTGGCCGCCTTACGGGAAGCCGCGCCCAAGCCGATTGACTTCGACGATTTGGATTTTAATTTCGGCGAAAGGTGGATACCGACCGGCATTTACGCCGCATACGCTTCGTACCTCTTTGAAACGGATGTAAAGGTAACATACGCCTCCAGCCGCGACGAGTTCAGCCTCAATGCCCGCTCCCGGAACGCCAATATCACGGAAAAATACGGCGTGCGCAGCGAAAACCGCCTGTTCGACGGCGTTGCCTGATGCGCCACGCCATGCACGACACCACGCCCGACATTACCAAGACAATCAAGGACGGCGACAAGGAAGTCAAAGTACCCGACGGGCAGGCCATACAGTTGGCGAACAGCAAAATCGACGAAATCCGTAACGGCTTTTCCGACTGGCTGCGCCAGCAGTCGCCGGAGTTCAAAGACCGGCTGGCCAACCTCTATAACCGAACATTCAACTGTTTTGCCCGACCGGAGTACGACGGCAGCCACCAGACCTTTCCGGGACTTGACATGAAAGCGCTGGGCATCGACGACCTGTATAAGAGCCAGAAGGACGCCGTCTGGATGCTCAAAACCAATGGCGGCGGTATCTGCGACCACGAGGTCGGCGCAGGTAAAACGCTGATTATGTGTTGCGGGGCGATGGAAATGAAGCGGCTGGGATTAGCTAACAAGCCGATGATTATCGCCCTGAAAGCCAACGTACACGAGATAGCGCAGACCTTCTGTACCGCCTACCCGGACGCGAAGGTACTCTATCCGGGCAAGGAGGATTTTACCCCTGCCAAACGCACCCGCATTTTTAACGAAATGAAAAATAACAACTGGGACGCGGTGATAATGACCCACGAGCAGTTCGGGATGATTCCGCAGTCGCCCGAAATCCAGCGCGACATCTTGCAAAAGGAGTTGGATTCGGTCGAAGAAAATTTAGAAGTGCTGCGTAATAAGGGAGGGGAAGTTTCCAATTTTATGCGCAGGGGTGTCGAAAAACGGAAAACCAACCTCGAAGCCCGCTTGAAAGGGATTACCCACCAAATCGTCACCCGCAAGGACGATGCGGTGGATTTCAGGCTGATGGGCATCGACCATTTATTTGTTGATG
>NZ_BAIV01000045.1 GCF_000517545.1 Bacteroides reticulotermitis JCM 10512
ACGTAAACTTTAGCAGGAAACTACGGCGATAGAAACTTACTTCCTGTATAGTTATAAAACACCCGCTCACCAAACTCCCGATAAAAGAGGGCGTATTTATCTACTCCGGTGCAATGGCACACGCCTATACGATGAGGCAGAAACTTCCGCAAATAATCGGCTATCACCCCATACTTCTGCTCTTCCGCATTGTGAATATGAAAGCCACCTAACAGCAGATGGCAAGGTAGATCAGGAAAAGCCGCACGTACTGCCCTCAATATATTCGTTATTCCCCGATGCGAGCAGGCACTTATCAGACTGAAGCCCTCTGCATCGACTAAGGCCATCGCCAGTTCGTCTAGAAAGGTATCAGGCTCCCTAACACGGTTACGGTCGACATAAAAACGTCCGAAATGAGTATCTGCTCCATCAACCAAATCAATTACCGGAAAAAGAATCACTCCCGGCACAAGTTCGGTTTGCTGATCGATAAAGCGGAAGCGAGTCATATCCCATGAGGTTTGTTCTTGTTTGATCCCATTCTCGCGCTCATCCTTAAACTTGGGATAAAAGATTTCCCGCTTACAGACGACAGTTGCCCGGGTATTGTAATCCAGGAAATAATGCAATCCCCCGGTATGATCGCTATGTCCATGAGAGAGGATTAAATAATTTACCTGCCGAAGGTCAATATCCAGCAGGCGGGCATTACGGATAAATAAATCGGATGCGCCGGTATCGAACAGCAATTTATATTGGGGCGTCTCGATGTACAAAGAGAGCCCGTGTTCTGCCTGTAGCTTACGCCCATACACACAGTTTTCTACCAAGGTGGTGATTTGATAACTCATAATGTTGAAGTTTCAAGATGGATCGATACAAATTTAAGCTATTTCGGCGGCAAGTCCAAACGCAATGTTTACTAAATGACGCGCCTCTCCCGATGAATTTCGACAGCCTTCATCACACAATTACTTCTTAAAAGAACTAAAAGAGTGAATGCTTTCTCTCTTAAATCTTCTAAAATAAGAAGAATAGGACATTTTACCCTCACATTAGACAGTGAATCCTTTCTAATTAATGCCCATTTTTGCATTGTAAAATAATAAAGAACAATGAAAACAATCGTAAGCAACAGTATTCGTGAAGTAAACATGAGTACATTTAACAACAAAAGCAATTTGGACTATACCGATGGAGATATCGCTATTGCAAATGACATAAGAAAGCTAGGGGAGTACGAAAGTAATAATACAATCAAACTAGACATGGTGGTCATCATCATGTGTGTCAAAGGGAGACTTCAGGTAGATATTAACTGCAATACCTACGTCATTCATCCGAACGATCTGCTGTTCTGTCCGCCAAATATCATGCTTAACGATTTCCAGACCAGTGAAGACTTTGAGGGTAAAATGATAGGCTATCGGAACGAATCCTGCAACGCCTGTTTCACAACAGCAGCGATGTATGGAACAAGGTATTCTATATATGCAAGAATCCGATCATACATTTGGAAAAAGAGAGCCTGAACATATTCAATTATTTCTATGAACTGGTGAAACTCAAAATTAATCAATCGCCACGCCAATACCGCAAAGAGGTAATACATTCCATCCTCCGCGCCATGCTGTATGAAGTATATGCTGATTTGGACAGGGTGGTTGCTCCTACCGAGGACAACCTGATACGACAAGGCGATCTTCTGTTTCGAAGATTTCTTAAATTGCTGGAGGAAAACAGCGGGAAAGAACGAGCAGTGTCTTATTATGCCAAAGAACTTTGCGTCACACCCAAATATCTATCTTACGCCTGCAAGGCTAGCAGTCAGAAGACGGCGCTTAAGTGGATACACGACTATACGACGGAGAGCATCAGGTATCAATTGAAACATTCGGAGAAGTCGATTAAGGAAATATCCGATGAGCTTAACTTCCCGAATATCTCGTTTTTCGGCAAGTATGTGAAAACCCATTTCGGAATGTCACCCAGAGCTGTACGAAAAAGCTTTTAAAATTACCCTGAAATCTCATAGAGCCAAGAGATTTCAGGGTAAATAAGTTAATTATTCTTCGTGGTCATGATCGTGATCATCATCCGCAGTCAGGCTCAATACAATATTGCGGGCAACATAAGTCTCATTGCCGGCAGCATCTGTACAGTAAACCATCAGGTGATAATCACCGGGAGTAGCATTTGCCGGAATTATAATATCATGATGGTGAACGTGTGCTGTTTTTTGCCCGGTAAGATCATAGGTCTTGTTGAAGCTAAACGCAACAGTTTCACCCACAGCACGGCTGTGTGAATGATGATCGAAGTTATTATGTATTTCAATCTTATACGATTTCAGCATAACATCATCCGACAAGTCCATCTCAAAGTGAACTCCTGTTTCAGCACCTATCTTAAGCTCTTGTCCTTCTTCCGGCTCAAGCAAATCGATAAGCGGTTTGGTAGTATCATTGCTATCATCGTCACTATCGCAGGATAAGAAAGTAAAACTACATACAGCCAAAAGGCAAATCATCGGTATATAAAATTTTGTTTTCATTTCAGTAATTTTTTAAATGGAATTCTAATTAATAATTGAAAGTTGCGTCCCGGCTCTGGGATTTCTACTTTCTTGTAAAAACTAAGGTGATTGTAATAACGAGTATTGAATAAGTTCCGGACACTGAGAGTCAGCTCTACCTTCCGGTTTCCACCCAGAGAAAGATCAAACGAACCTCCCAGATGGAATAAACTTGCTCCGGACGTACGATCTTCGTTGCGGTCCACCCGATTTTGCCGGGCTATGCCTTGCCATTCGGCATATAGCGTAAACGGCTCTTGCTCCCATGTCAAAACCTGACGCATAGACGCAGGCGGAGAAAAACTCAGGGGAATATGCTCATCACAGTTGTACGTATAAACATACTCACCCGAAACGGTGTAACGCAACATCCGTAGCAAGCGAACATCAACCGTTGCTTCCGCACCGGCAAACAAAGCTTCTGCACCCGTATAACGGTATATCTGTCCGGCATGTGGTAACACCGACCACTCCCCGGTAGGACGTAGGAAGATATAATTGCTGAACCAACTGGCAAAAGGAGAAACCGACAGTGTAAACCTCTCGGATGTCAGTTGATAGGAAGCATCAACCTGCCAGCCTTGTTCGGAGTTTAATGCCGGGTTGCCTTGCTCATGCCGAAAGGTTCCATGATGCACCCCGTTGGCAGCAAGCTCGTTGGCGGAAGGCAAACGGAAGCTACGTCCGACATTCAGCTTCACCATATGCTTGACGGACGGTGTCCAGACAAACCCCAGTGAAAAAGAATAATCGTCGAAGTGCTTCTTCACATCCCGGCTGTTCCACTTATACGAATCGATCTGCTCCTGATCATAACCTTGAAGACGGAGATAATCGGCCAAGTAGCTATCTTCATGCGAATAGATACGAATGTCTCCGTAATCATAGCGCAATCCGCCGCTAACCGACCACAGATTGTTCGGCTTGTAGGTTGTCAGCCAAAGTACTCCCGCAGTAGTACGGTGATACTTAGGTAGCAGGAATGAATATCCGTCAATGGTATTTTGCTGATACTGTCCCTCCCACCCCATGGTATGTTCCCATGCAGACGAACTTATCAAACGAGCTTTGGCAGAAGCGGTAAACGTCTGCAAGCTGAATGAGAGCTCTTTATCCGGATCTTTCTCTGGCATAGGCTGCGCACCGTAATGTGTATGGAAAGCACTCCACTCTTCGCGGTGATTATCCTGGAAACCCAAGTCACCCGATAAGATCAACTTTTCCCACGCATACTGCTGGTGGGTAGTCAGTTTCAAATGATTCACCTTACTATAAGGTAGTTCAATGTTACGACTGCTTCCATCATCCTGTACGCGCGACACATCGGGCACACCATGTGCACCGGGAAAGAATCCTGTCTTCTGAAAAACATTGCTCACGGCATAGTTCGCTTTATAGCTTCTTCGCTGATATTGAGTAAAGAAGCCAATATTACGTTCTACGCCGGCTGTATTCTTCAGCTTCCGACCATACACAGGCATTCGTTGCGTAAGATAGACAATGGTGTCGGTCGGTATGCGGTAGTCGCCGAAATGTTGTTCGGAGTAACGAACCTGTGCATACCAAGCGTCTTTTTTAATTCCCATCATCAACGATCCACCAAGTGTGCCGTTGACCGACTTGCCCAATAACGTAACATTGCCAAACAACTGGTTGTCGGCAGGTACCGGTAAGGGAGCAATGTCGATCACCCCACCCATCGCATCACTACCATAAAGCAGAGACGCAGGCCCTTTGAGCACGT
Source organism: Bacteroides reticulotermitis JCM 10512 (assembly GCF_000517545.1). GTDB lineage: Bacteria > Bacteroidota > Bacteroidia > Bacteroidales > Bacteroidaceae > Bacteroides > Bacteroides reticulotermitis. The sequence goes on from NZ_BAIV01000045.1 coordinate 4,302, forward strand.
TGACGGCTTCAATATTGAAAGCATCGAGTTCCAATCCATGATCGGCCCCCCATTGCTGTCCTTCCTGCTTGATACCATTTTCCAAGACGGCAATCCGATTGAATGCCATGCCCCGAATCATCGGTTTGGAGAATCCCGAACCGATATCCATCGCCTGCACTCCGGGAATATTTGCCATGGCTTGCATGAAGTTTCCTGTAAAATGTTTGCGCAGAAAGTCCTTTTCTACTACTTCAACCGTCAGCGCACTTTTCTTTACCTGGCGTTGTTGGTACGATTCCGTCACCACAACGTCGGGCAAAAGCAGGCTCTTGATTGAATCGGGCTTCTGTGCATGGACGGACAAGGTATAGCATAACCCTATCACGCCCGAAATTATTCCGATACGCATCAATTACAATCTTTTATTCAAGTGTAAATTAACCAAGGATAGATTTTAACGAACCTATCTTGGAGAGAATTGGATATGTAATCAGGCTACCGGAGGTGCACGTAACTGATGCGAATAAGTCCGTTCGCAAACGATCTTATCCTGAGAAGTAAACGGCTCATAAGGTATGAGCGTTAATATAGGATGAAAATTGACTGGTTGGGGTTGGGTAAAGAAAGAAAGAGAGAAATGACAGACCGCACAATCGTTACAAGGATTATGTGTAGTGTCGCTATGCGAGCATGATGTAGTCTCTTCACTCCCATGATGGTGAAAAGTCTTCACCACAAAGAAGGGAGTGAGTGCCATTATCAACACCCATGCTATATATATCCTTATTTTTTTTTCGCGACGCATTTCACCTTTATTACGGATAGATCCGTTTCGCAAAAGTACGAGTTCAACAAATACCCTCCAAGTGATACGTATTAATATGTGTTATCAAAGCATTTTTTCTTCGACGAGGTGCTTCGGGCTACATGTTCATACAAACTCTTTATCAGTTTATATTTTACAGATAAAGCTTTGCTGTTTTACACAAAACAGTATCTTTGTCTCCGGTTTATTCACCGCAACGGTGAAAGCCGTATTACTCACTATAAATAAAAGAAGACTATGATCAGATTAAATGTATTTGTTCGTGTAAACGAATCCAACCGTGAGAAAGCAATTGAAGCAGCCAAAGCTCTGACCGCTTGTTCAGTACAAGAAGAAGGATGCATTGCCTATGATACTTTTGAAAGCAGCACTCGTCCGGATGTTTTCATGATCTGCGAAACTTGGCTAAATGAAGAAGTATTGGCAGCTCACGGAAAGACCGAGCACTTCTTGCAGAATATAAAGGTTATTAAGGAATTGGCGGAAATCAAAATCGAGAAGTTTGATTTCTAACTAATTTATGGAATAGATGCAATACGCCATCTAATTCCAATTCTCCAAAAAGAAAAACGTGTCCTCCCATGGAGAATACGTTTTCTCTTTTTATAGGGGGATGGTATACTCACTCGCGAGCCATCAGCTCGTCAATCTTCGCTACCAACTCTGCTCCTCGAAGCCTGCGTGCAAGAATGGTTCCGTCACCATCGATAATCATTGTATAGGGAATTGACTTAACATTGTAAAGGTCGCCAATATCTTCCTGCCCCTTGGGAGTAATGAGCTGCAACCAATCCATCTTGTTCTTCTCAATAGCTTTTTTCCAATCCGCTTCCTTGGCATCGGAGGTAATGCCCACTACAGCCAGGCCTTTGTCCTTGTATTTGTTATGAACCTCCGAAATAACAGGCATTTCCTTCATACAAGGGCCACACCAGGAAGCCCAGAAATCGAGTAAGATCAACTTCTTCCCAGGTAGAATCTCCGACAGTTTCATTTCTGTACCATCAGGTGTCTGCCCCGTAAAGTCTATGTAAGGCTTACCTATTTGCAAATGTTCCGGGATTACCTCTATCGGCATGTTTACAGTAATAGGACCTCTCTCTTTTCTGATCTTCTCCATACTCTTTTTATAATTTGCCTGCCAGCTATACAGACTATCCCTATACGCCTCCGGTATTTTATCAAGAACGTGTTGTGCTTCTGATTGTATATCAGGTATGACTAGGAATAAATATAATGGATTCTGAATAACTTTCGGATAATGAGGATATTTCTCCATGAAAATCATTCGGGCTTCTCTTTCCCATTGCCTTTCGGAATTAGAAATGGCAACACGTACATATTCTCTTTCATCATCCTCAGTCCATGTGCGGTTCTCCAAACCTTCTTCTCGCTTCTTATTCCATGGTTTCGAAATACGACTTCTCAATTCCTTTGGCTTTACAATATACTTACTATAATCTTCATTGATTGGTGTTCCGAAAAGATCAGCCTTTTCTTCCCAGTCAGTTATTTTAATTCGTATATCACCCGGTTCCATGATAAAGCTGCTCGTATTTATTCTATGCCCATCAACTACCTTCTTACATAAAAGGTCGGCCAAGAACGGAGCCTCAGTCATTTCTCCTTCATAATAAAACCTTCCATCCTTGATTAATACCGAATCGATAAGCTCCAAGCCAAAATCAATGGGAGCATTATTCGCTCGAAAATATACATAGGAGCCATCCATGGAATGGTCCGGCAACTCTCCCGAAATCGTTATTTTACCCTGTCCGCAGAGGAAAAGTGGGAAAAACGCAATAAATGCAAGAAGCATGTGTCTTTTTATCATAAGCGTATCGATTTAATGATTGCGGCAACGTGCCTTATTTTTCGTTAGTTGACAAATATAAGACAATAAATTGATTAAAATTATTTATCACCTTCTATTTTTATTTATAGACGGGCTGCATACAACTCTCTCAACTCGCTCGCTCTTCTACGTCTTCCGAATGCCATCCTAACTGTAGGAAACCAATCGTATAAAAAAGTGCTACCGCTATTGTTCGATTATGCCAAACAATAGCGGTAGCGACTAACGTATATTAATTAGATCTACGAATCAAAGAATGGATTTGGCAATACCCAGTTCCAAGCCGCGTAGTTCGGCCAGTCCGCGCAAACGTCCCAGACAAGAGTAACCCGGATTCGTTTTCTTCTTCAAGTCATCAATCATCTGATGTCCGTGGTCGGGACGCATAGCGATGGAGCATTTGCGACGTTGCTGCAAGAGAAGCATATTCTTCATCACGCCATACATATCAACATCACCTTCCAAATGGTTGGCTTCGTAGAAGTTGCCTTCTTCATCACGTTGTGTGCTGCGAAGATGTACAAAGTTAACACGATCGCCCCAACGTTCCATGATACCTGCCAAGTCATTGTCGGCACGTACACCGAAAGAACCGGTACACAAGCAAAGCCCGTTGGACTCATTAGGTACTGCTTCGATCAGTTTCTTGAAATCTTCTTCCGTACTCAAGATACGAGGTAATCCCAAGATTGGATACGGAGGATCGTCGGGATGGATCACAAGCTTTGCTCCCACTTCATCAGCCACCGGTGCAATGGCTTTCAGGAAGAAAATCAGGTTAGCACGTAGTTGTTCGGCATCGATATCCTGGTAACGGTCTAAGGCTTCCTGAAACTGTGCAACCGTAAAGCTTTCTTCCGATCCGGGGAGTCCGGCTATCATATTACGTACCAGCAGGTTCTTTTCATCTTCGCTCATTTGTTCGAAACGGGCTTTAGCCTTCGCAAGTTCTTCGGCAGAATAATCTTTTTCCGCTCCCGGACGTTTTAGGATAAAGAGGTCGAAAGCCATGAAAGCAGCCTTCTCAAAACGAAGAGCCTTCGAGCCGTCGGGCATCGTATAAGCAAGATCGGTACGAGTCCAGTCGAGTACAGGCATAAAGTTGTAAGTAATCACCATCACGTCGCATTGCGCCAGATTGCGGATACTTTCTTTATAGTTTTCGATATATTTCAGGTAATCGCCCGTTTGCGTCTTGATATGTTCGTGTACAGGTACACTTTCCACCACCGACCACTTCAGGCCTACTTCTTCGATGATCTGTTTACGTTTCATGATCTCTTCTACGGTCCATACTTCACCGTTCGGAATGTGATGGAGAGCATTTACTATACCGGTAGCGCCCGCTTGCTTAATATCCCACAAGCTAACCGGATCATTCGGTCCGTACCAGCGCCAAGTTTGTTCGCATAAATACATTTTATCAAGTATTAAGTGTGAATAATTAGATTGAGAAAGAATCGAAACCACCATCGATTACGGCCACTGTGCCGGTCACGAAGTTAGAAGCGTCACTAATGAGGTAATGAATGGTACCATAAAGATCTTCCGGTTCACCAAAACGGTTGAACGGTGTATGAGCCAATATCGTTTTAGCACGATCGGTCATGGAACCATCCGGATTGGTCAGCAACGTACGATTTTGTTCGGTCAGGAAGAATCCCGGAGCGATAGCGTTTACACGCAAACCATTGCCGAATTTCAACGCCATTTCACCAGCCATATATTTAGTAAAGTTAGCAATGGCAGCTTTTGCCGCACCGTAACCAACCACACGAGTCAACGGACGAAGCGCAGATTCGGAGCAGAAGTTTACGATAGAACCTTTCTTCTGCTCTACCATTACCTTCGCAAATACCATGGTAGGCAACACAGTACCGAACAAGTTCAAATCTACCACTTTCTTGAAAGCATCTACATCCAAATCGAAGAATGTTTTATCCGGAGCGATTGTAGCACCCGCCATATTACCTCCAGCGGCATTCAATAGGACATCGATACGGCCATAAGCCTTCATGATCTCCTCTTTGTTAGCTTCCAGAACCTCTTTGTTCATTACATCGGTATAGAGAAACAGAGCTTCGTTGCCTGCTGACTTGATACTTGCAACCAATGCCTGACCAGCTTCCTCGCTTCTGTCGAGAACTACCACTTTCGCACCTTCTTTTGCCAGATAACTAGCAATACCTTTACCTAAGATTCCAGCTCCACCGGTAATAACTACCACTTTGCCTTTTACATCAAATAATTCATTCATCGTTCCTTATAATTTATAGGGTTTATAATTTATTGTTCAGATAATATTTCAGATTCTCTTTAAGGAGTATGTCAATGGGCATAAGATTTACTTTGTCCAGAGTTTGCTTAAACAGCCAATGGTTGCACAACGATTTGATTGCGTCATAGCCCTGTTGTTCGGGGCGTTGTGCGATCAAAGCAGTTATCACGTTTTCCGAAAGCAGGCGGGTGTTTTTCTCGATAAGATCGTAACCAACCAGCCTTACGGACTTAATCTCCCGCGCTTTGAGATAATCGCCCAGAATGTAGCAAGTCGAGTTAAAGATGATTGCTCCCTTGATAGACGCATGGGCTTTAAACAGCTCGTCCAGCTTGGCGAAATTGTATACCGAGTCGTTGATTTTCAGTTCCACTTCATACAGATTGCCTGTGAATCCGTTCTCATTTAGATAATGGCGAAAACCTTCCCGCCGATTCGTTCCCTGATTGGAATCATTCTTTCCGCTATGTATAAAGCGCGCCATCAAGATGTCGGCATCAGTAGCAAGCCGGTCGGTCAACAACCTGGCGGCAATCAGTCCGGCATCATAAGAGTCTGTTCCGAAATAGGCCAATTGGCGCTGGTCTTTTATATTGGAATCGACATATACATAAGGTATCTCATGCCGATCGAGTTCCTGCGACAGCCGAATCACGGAGTCGGTAAACAGGGTTGCGATCAATACGCCATCAACTTTCTCATCCAATATGTTGCGGGTGATATCATCAAAGGTTTTGTTGTTGTATTGGTCGAAGAAGAGCTTGGTCAGCGTTATATTGTATGATTCCATCTCCGAAGCAGCTTGATCGATCCCCATTGAAATGGCTTCCCAATATTCTCCCCGGGCAAACGAAGGCGTAATAGCCACAAAGTGGTATTGCTTTTTAGAAGCAAGCGAACGCGCCATTAAATTCGGTTGATAATTAACGACTTCCAGAATAGCCTGAACTTTCTTTCTGTTTTCTTCGGACACCCTACCACGGTTGTGAATCACCCGATCTACGGTACCCACAGAGACTCCAGCCATCTTGGCAATGTCGATAATCCGGATATTTGAGTATTCTTTATTCATCGGAAAGAGCTTCTTGGTTATTACTATGCAAAAGTAGGGTGAATTATTGAATAATCCAAAAGTGTGTGCGCACACACATTCACAAAAACAGAAACAAACACATTAATAATCAACAGATTAAGAACAACACATTTTCCCATTCAATGCTGTTAAACATAAATAAAAGTCAGATAGACTACTAAAATTACTTAAAAAGAGAAGTTAAAAGCAGCAAAACAGTTCATAAATCGATCCTTTGGCAGAAGAATGTGTGCGGACACATGGCATTGTCCGAATGTATTAAAAGCAAGATATGACCAATCTAGGACCTGAGGGGGCCGTATGCCGAAACATCAAGTCGTTTGGCCACAATCAAAGACTCAATTTCATCCAAAGTCCCTTGGCACTTGGCCTGAATACTTAGAGAGATCCCTATCTCCGCTTGACTTCATCCAAAAGTATACTTGTTTTCAACCAAAAGAAGCAGTGTTACGGATCCAAAGAATATTTGTTTTGAAACATAGAAACCAATCTATCACAGTTCTCCCCCACCGACTTTAATCACGAACATCCAATTCATTAAACACACCTTGTGACAGACAAAAGCCAATTCTTAAAAAGAAAAATACCGGGGAGAAAGACCAGGAGTTTTCAGGCAAATGCCGACGGTCTTTCTTACATCGATTGGCTAATTCAGGATCAGCTGGCAAAGTATAGAAGGGATTCCGGTGAGCCTTCCATTTTCCTGAGAACTATTCAAATCCCGACTCCTTTTGCTCGCTGTACAATATTTATTGTAGCCAACCTACGTCGATAATTTCATCAACAGGGCTTGAAATAAGCACTTTGCACAATGATATATCACTTTATGTCATAATCACTTTTTTGCATATCGTTCAGTATATCAGTTACTTATTTTGCGTCTTCTTTTTGGGGATCGCTTTATTCCGATTAGCAGCAGCTATTGCTTACTTCTTCCCAAAAACTGAGCTTTCACTTCACCAAACAAGTCTTCGTTAAAACCATTTCGTACGCAGTAATTCATGGATTTATGCAGTCGTTTTCTATATTTATTCCTACTTATTAACTGACTCACCGTTGTGCGACAGCCGTTGCACAACGGTGAGTCGCCTGTTCCACAATATGTGGAACAGGTGTCTCACATATTGTGGAACAGCTAATTTGATGGACAAAAATATCTTTTTCTAGTAATTTACGACTCTATTTCAAGGAGAATTTCACGAAGTACACCGCCTTTGGAAATTGGCATTATCTATTAAATAGATCAGTATCCGGAAAGAACCCGCATTGTATCAAACTATCAATCAACAATTTATGGCAAAAAGTGATTATGACAACATATGATGTGCATTTACTCGGTTGAATGATTTATTAGTCGATAGAAAAGTTTAGCTACTAATTTTCAGTAACGACGACGCACCTAGAGGGCGGTTTCGAAATGAGTGAATAATTAAAGTCACCAAGACAAGGAGCTATTGAGCTAACTGAAAACAAAGATTCAGTAGCGATTATATTTGGATAAGCTGAAAGAGTACGACGTATGCAACAACAAGAAACACAAGGTTGTGCAAATGACGCTATTTATCTGAATCGCTCGTCGACAGCAAACAAAGACAAATATTGTCGTAAAAAAACTGGTAATCAACTATATGTAAGTCGATTACCAGTTCATCCCTATTATATACCCCAATTCTCTGTGGCTTTTACAAGAACCACTCATGCACACATTCACTCAACAAAATTATTATATTCTTTCTAGTTCTAAACTGATAAAAGAGCGGATGTAACTGCCACTAAATAAAACTATTACTTTGGTTTCGAAAACAGAGAAGCAATCCATAATACTAAAATCGCTCCGACTGTGGATGTTATCAAACTGCCTACAATACTGGAGGTCGATATACCGAATAAGCCAAAAACCCATCCACCTAATACACCGCCAACAATACCGAGCAATAAATTGATAATAAGTCCGAAACCTCCTCCACGAATGATTTTACCGGCCAAAAAACCGGCTAATATACCGATAACGATAAACCAAATAAAACTCATATACACTCTCCTTTCTTATTAGTTTATCGTAAGAACATTAAGCGGAAAATAAATGTTCGGCTAAAGAAGAACGAATTAACGACTATTTAGAATACTTAGTATTGTGGCCTGTGCAAAAAGCAGCAGCTACGGACACGATTTGCACCACAGTCCGACGTATATTCTGTGCCGCTACATGCGGTTGGATGGCTATTTCGAAAGGAATCGGTGCGGGAACAATCGGGAAAACTCCCCGAAAACCGGCTTGGTTCAAAATATCCGCATCTTCTACGCAGCCTGCAATCAATACCACGGGAATTCCTTGTTGGCGAGCTTCTTCCAATATACCGGACGGTACTTTACCCATCACCGACTGGCGATCGGCCTTCCCCTCTCCGGTAATAATCAAATCCGCTCCTTTGATCAGCGTGGCGAAGTCCAACGTTTGCAGCAAGAGGTTTATTCCCGGTTTCAATACCGCATTCAGGAAAGCTAAAAGAGTACCGCCCAATCCTCCGGCGGCTCCAGCACCGGGAACATCTGCTATATCTTTTCCGGTGGTAGCTTGAATTAATCGTGAGAATGTTCGCATGCCGGCTTCTAACTCTTCTTTCATTTTCTCGTCGGCTCCTTTCTGTCCGGCAAACACTCGCACCGCCCCCTCTTCACCATAAAAAGGATTATCCACATCACAAGCTACGGTGAAACGGCTCTCTTTTAAAGCCGGATGAGCGGACGAAGAATCGATCGTAACGACCTTTCCCAACGAACTTCCGCTGCCTTCCAAAAGCCGACCGGCCTCATCATAAAAGCAATAGCCCAATGCGTGCAACATACCCAGGCCCGCATCATTGGTCGCACTCCCTCCTATTCCGATTATAAAGTTCCGCCCACCTCGATCGAGTGCATCGCGTATCAATTCGCCTGTGCCGTACGTAGTAGTCAGCATTGGATTCCGTTCGGAATCGGTCAACAGAGGTAGTCCGCTTGCTGCTGCCATTTCGATGAATACCGTATGTCCATCACCCGACAAACCATAAGAAGCATCTACCGGACGCATCAACGGATCATAAACCGATAGTTCGCGATAACTTCCGCCCGTGACTTCAACCAAAGCGTCGACCAATCCCTCTCCTCCGTCGGCTACCGGAAAGCAAAGCACATCACATTCGGGAAGGACATTTTTTATTCCTTCGACTACTGTATCTCCCGCTTCTCTGGAAGTGAGACATCCCTTAAAAGAATCTATGGCAACTATAACTTTCTTCATGGCTCTTCGAATTATACCTGACAAATATATTAAGAAAGGAGGAATTTATGTACCTTTGCGCTTCTTTTTCAGGAACACTTTCAACGCAATTAGGTATTATTATGCAAAGTCAGGAACAACCCGTAGGTAAAATTACTTTTTCTATCTTATTGGCATTGAGCCTTTCACACTGTCTTAACGATCTTTTACAGTCCGTCATCTCAGCAGCATACCCGCTGTTCAAAGACGATTTGGGATTAAGTTTCGCGCAAATCGGATTAATCACCATGGTTTATCAATTCGCCGCATCGGTTTTTCAGCCAATCACCGGCATCTTTTTCGATAAGCACCCGGTAGCATGGTCTTTGCCTTCGGGATGACTTTTACCATGTTCGGTCTACTGAGTCTGGCATACGCCAGCACTTTATATTGGATTCTAGGATCGGTATTTCTAATTGGCATCGGTTCGTCGGTACTCCATCCGGAGGCTTCGCGAATCACTTTCCTGGCATCAGGAGGTAAACGGGGACTAGCCCAATCGCTCTTTCAGGTCGGCGGTAATCTGGGAGGTTCTCTGGGTCCGCTGTTGGTTGCCTTGCTGGTAGCCCCTTACGGCAGAGAGAATTTGGCCATATTTGCCATTGTGGCTCTGGTAGCCATTGTACTTATGTATCCCATTTGCAAATGGTATAAAGCGTATCTGAATCAGCTGAAGCAACAGCAAAGGACCGTAAAAAAGGCCATGCACCTGCCCTTGCCTAAAGACAAAACGATTATCACCATCGGCATCTTGCTCATTCTGATCTTCTCCAAATACATCTATATGGCGAGTATGACCAGCTACTTTACATTCTATCTGATACATAAATTCGGAGTTACCGTACAGGAATCGCAATTGTATCTGTTTATTTTCCTATTAGCCACTGCCATCGGTACACTGATGGGAGGTCCGATTGGCGACCGCATAGGACGTAAATATGTAATTTGGGCTTCTATCTTAGGAGCAGCACCTTTCAGCTTGCTCATGCCTCACGCAACTTTGGAGTGGACCATCATTCTGAGTTTCTGCGTCGGCCTGATGCTTTCGTCCGCTTTTCCGGCCATTCTGCTTTACGCGCAGGAATTACTTCCTACCAACCTGGGACTAATATCGGGGTTGTTCTTCGGATTCGCTTTCGGAGTAGCAGGTATTGCATCGGCTGTATTGGGTAATTTAGCGGATCAATATGACATTGAGACCGTCTACAATGTTTGCGCTTATATGCCGTTGCTCGGATTGGTCACTTGGTTCTTACCCGATCTGAAAAAGTATAAATAACGAAATAGCCGATGTACATCCATTCTATGTACATCGGCTAAAATAAAGTCAAAGTTAAAAAAACAAGAGAGCTAATTATTAAAATTATTCAAACCAACACCGATCAATTGCAGTCGAAGATGTCTTGAATTTGTCTGGTTCCATAAAGAACACCCAACCGACTAAATTGTTTAAGAGATCGTTTAAATTTGCATGATTATTGGCATAAATCAACGAAAGATACTACCTTCGTGAAGCGAACAACATCTAACAGCCAAGAATAACCTTATGATAAAGCGGCTTTTTCCTTATCTCTTCCTGCTACTGTCGTTCTCCTTACAGGCGCAATCTGAAAGGAAGGATACCCTCATAAGTATCCCTAATCCAACAGATTCAGTATCGGCAGGCAAGCCTAGCCCATTCAAGCGAGCTATCAGAAAATTCTTGGATTTCAGCAACTTCGACACTACTTACATTAGTCCCAACCGTTACAATTATGCCTTGATGGTTACGCACTTCAGTAACCTCGAATACTATTCGGTAACCAGCAATCAACCTCACTTTCAGAAGCTGAGTTTTTCTCCTAACCCCCGCAATAAGATCGGACTTTACTTCGGATGGAGGTGGATATTTCTGGGTTGGTCGGTCGATGTAGATGATCTTTCTCGTAAGACGAACCGCAGAAATAAAGGAACAGAGTTTGACCTCAGCTTATACAGTTCGAAAATCGGCGTAGATATCTTCTATCGGCAGACCGGTAACGATTACAAGATACATAAGATCAAAGGTTTCTCGGAGAAGATTCCTTCGGGCTACTCTGTCGACTTCAATGGACTGAAAGTGGACATCAAGGGACTCAACCTATATTATATATTCAATAACCGGAAGTTTTCGTATCCGGCCGCTTTTAGCCAATCGACCAATCAACGCCGCAATGCCGGTTCGCTAATAGCAGGTTTCTCTATCTCCAAGCACAGCCTCGATTTTGATTATACCGAGTTGCCCGAACTGATCCAGGAGTTTATGAACTCCGGCATGAAGGTGGACAAGATTAAATACACCAATGCGAACATCAGCTTAGGCTATGCTTACAACTGGGTGTTTGCCCGCAACTGTCTGGCTTGCCTTTCGCTTACTCCGGCCATAGCATACAAAGCCTCCGACGTAGACTCGGAGAGCCGCGAAGGTAAGAACTGGTATGGTAACCTCAACCTGGATTTCCTCATGCGGGCAGGTGTAGTCTATAACAATGGAAAGTTTTTTGCCGGAACGTCATTCGTTGGCAAGAACTATAATTATCATCGCAACAACTTCGCATTGGATAACGGCTTCGGTACCCTTCAGGTATATGCCGGATTCAACTTCAACCTGCGCAAAGAGTATCGTAAAAAGAAATAAAAGAGCAGACTGATGAAGGATAAACCATACAATCACAACCTATTAAACCAGCTGAAAGAGGGGCGGTTCATCGAAATATTCCGCTTGCAAGATATCGACGATTCTTTCTTCAATGATTACCAACGATATGATTTCTTTCAGTTGCTTTGGTTTACACAGGTGGAGGGCGAAAGAAAGTACTTTATCGACTTTACCGACTATACATTTGCAGCCAATGAAGTAGTGTTGGTGTATCCGGGGCAGATAGACCGTATCGATTTGAATCAGATCGAAGGGTATCTTTTTGCGATTGATAATGATACGTTCTTCCATATCAACCAACATCTTAATTCGGATTATCTGAACGGTTATTTCTCCAATGTATTTGTCTCCCTGAATGAAGATATACAGCAGATTCTCGAGCAGATATTAAAACTTATGCTGACAGAGTATGAGGGTAAAAAGCGTATTATGCTTCTTGAAAGTTATATGGATGGCTTCCTGCAACATATTACCGAGGCTTTTGAGAAGACGAACACCTACAAGAACATCTTGCAGAACAAATCCTACACGACTATCGCCGCTCTGATGAAACTGATCGACCGTCATTTCATGCAGGAACGGAATACCGATTTCTATGCCCAACAACTTGGGTTGACTCCCAAAAAGTTAAATGAAGTGTCTTTAAAAGGAACGGGGAAGACGGTTAAACAACATCTGCAACAAGTGTTGTTACTTGAAATAAAAAAGGAGATTCGCCTCAACCAGAAGAGCATTAAAGAAATAGCATTCGATTTGGGATTCAGCGAGCCGGCTTATCTAACTCGCTTTTTCAAACAGCAAACTGCTCAGACGCCGACTGAATTTCGTGAAATGCGGTAAATAAGTCCAAGCAATCCGCCCATAATTACAAGAGCTCCCTCGATCATCTTTCCTACTTTTGCCTCCTAAAAAATAGAAGATGAAAGGTTTTAGTTTATCACAATGGAGCGTTATCGTCATTTTAGCACTGCTAACCGCTCTGGAACCCTTAAGTATCGATTTATATTTACCGGGGTTTATCGAAATAGGCAACGCTTTTAAAGCACCGGTCTCGGACGTGCAATTATCGCTGTCCACCTTTTTGGCTGGCTTCGCCATCGGGCAGTTGCTATGGGGACCGCTAGCCGATAAGTTCGGACGTAAAAAGCCCTTGTTAGTATCACTGGTCATTTTCGCTGCCGCCTCCATAGGATGTCTATACGTCCCCAGCATTGAATGGCTATGGGGGATGCGTTTCATACAGGCAATCGGTGGTTGTGCCGGAGTAGTTATTGCACGGGCTGTTGTAACCGATTATTTCGATAAAAACAATACGCTAAAGATTTTCGCCATACTAGCCTGATCGCGGGAATCGCTCCCATCGTAGCTCCTAGTATCGGTAACACGGTGCTTCGCCTCCTGCAATGGGAAGGCCTGTTCGAGGTGCTGGCAGTACTCGGTGTATTAGCATTCTTGCTGGTTCTGTTCTTCTTACCGGAAACACAGACACAAAAAGTGGCTCTCCGCAGCGAGAATATACTAAAAGTATACTTCAGTCTTCTGCACAACAAACGCTTTGCAATCTATTCCCTTATAGCAGGAATAGTGAACGGAGCCTTGATGATCTATGTAGCAAACGGGCCTTTTCTGATTATCGAGAAAGGTGGTTTTTCAAGTGATGCATTTAGCATTATCTTTTCCATCAATGCACTCGGCTTAATGGCAGCTTCTTATCTCACCACCGTGGTTCAGAAGAGAATGGCAACCAATAATCTGGTAAAATGCGCCATCTTCATGATGGCAATCGTCAGCATAATCCTACTGACTGCGATGTATATCCACGCTAGCATGCCGGTTATACTCTGCATTCTGTTCTTTTATATATTTCCCATCGGCGTTCTATTCCCAACCACCACCGAACTGGCATTGATGCCCTTTGCCGAAACAAATAAAAGTGGAAGTGCTTCGGCACTGTTTGGCTCTATCCAGCTTGGCATCGCTTTCATCTGTACGGTGGTTGCCAACTACATAAGCGACGGCACGACCGTTTCCGTAGGAATTGCCCTTCTTTTTTGTGGCGTCTTGCTATTCGCGATTGCTTTCAGCAAGATTCGACTTGCTCCTATCACCAGTAGCCATCCTACAACCTAACAAGATAAACAAATGCCCAAGCCTTAGAAGTTAAGGTTTGGGCATTCTGATTTACTAATCTTAATAGAAATGAAACAGCTCTTATATAAAACAACAATCCAATATCAAGTATGAGTCAAATGTAGTATTCCACCATCTCAACCAATCCTGCACGTAGTGCATATTTGGTAGCTTCATACACATTGTTAACTTCCAGTTTCCGAAAGATATTCTTCTTATGCGTAATGATCGTATGTACGCTCGATATTCTGAGTGCGGCGATCTCTTTCACGGTTTTCCCCGACGCGATCAGTCTTAATATTTCCGCTTCGGTACTTGTCAATACAGAGCTGATCTCAGGTTTACCGGAGCCAATCAACAATAGATTGGTTATCTGATGGCATAGGAAGCGTTCCCCACGCGAAGCACACTTCAAGGCCGACCGTATTTCCTCGCCCGTGCTTTCTTTCAACACCATTCCGAAGAACGGCTCAATACCCAGTCGGCGAATAATACTCTCGCTCAACTCATTGGAGAAAAGTACCCAGCGAACTTTCGGAAAGCGTCTTTCTATGACAAGCAACTCTTCCACACCGCTTAAATCAAACAAGGTATAGTCCAATACTACAACGGCATCATTGCATTGCATCAGAAGCGACACCAGTTCTTTCTTGGTTGTAACATCTGTTATGGAACAACTGCCAAACATCTGACCAATATATTTATGGAGTCCGGCACTTGTTATATCCTGATTATCTGCAATAATAAATTTTGTATCCATGACTGTAACTATAACTAAGTGCAAAAGTAGCCAGCTTTAGGTAGCGTTACAATACCATGTCTGTGGTATATTATTCCCATCATTGTGCGTATCAAAGCCCCATATTCGGGATTAGCATACCACCAGACAATAACACTTCAACCTATCTATTCTTCTTCTCCACATCAAACCAAAGACGTGTTGTAATTTCATCCGCTCCCTGATGTGCAACTGCAAGCCGATAATTCTTTCCATTCAAGGATTGTTCCGTAGCCGGATAGAAGAAACGACGCGGTAGTTCGCCTGCGTTCAAAGCAGAATTAGGTCCCGCAGCTAATTGGGGATACCCCAACCGACGCCAATCGGTAAACGCGTCCGGCCCCTGCCCGTAATAGGCAATCCATTTCTGCCACCCTATCTTTTCAAACCAACGGGAAGCATCATACTGTACGCCTTCTTGCTGCAGATATTCCTCTATTACATCTTCATTCGACACCCCGAACTGATTAAGCGAGGCGGTAATAGCCTGCTGGTAGAGGGAATTTGCATCAGCCGTTATCCACCCACGAGCCGCAGCTTCCGCATAGATAAACAAGACCTCAGCGTAAGTATAAAATACAGCCGGCGCACTATCTTTCAGGAAAGATGTTCCGGGAAGAGAAAGTTTATAAAAGCCCTGGTTATTGGCCGCATCGGCAGACAATCCGTTAGCAGCTCCCACATACGTTTTCACACTAACATCTTGTGGCAATTGCGCATAAACACCAACCCGAGGATCGCTCCAAGCATTCAGTTTATCAACCAACGTTTTGGAGATGCGCTGATCATCACGCGAACTAAAAGCCGAAGCCCACGGATTCCATTGCGGTGACGAAGTAAACACAAATTGAGCTATATCTTCATTGCTGTTGATCAGATTGCTCCGGTCTTCATAGAGAGCTGAAATAATCTTCTTAGCTGTATTCTCATCCCGGTCGCCCAATTCAAGTCCGATACGCAACCGAAGAGATTTAGCTAGTTTCTTCCAGCGCGATATATCATTCTTATAAATCAAATCGCCTTCGATCTTTTCTCCGCTGACAGTCAATAGTTTGTCCGCCTCCTCTAAATCACTCAAAACACCTCGGAGGACCGTTTCTTGCGAATCATACGCAGGCGTTACACTCTGTCCGTATTCCGTATAAGGTATATCACCGAATAGATTGGTAAGCAACAGATACGTCCACGAACGCCACACCAAAGCGACACCTTTATAATTATCATTACTCAGATCCGATTGTAGAATAGCAGTGAGGTTAGCCACTAGCGTAGCATACCCGGTATCCCAAGTGGTAGCAAAATCGCTATTGCTTACGTTATAACAATCAGGTTCGGTATATTGTATCTTCGCCCAATGCTGAATCCACAACAAGGAAGAGTTGTAACTTGTAGTGCTACCCCAATAGAGGTTAGCAGCATGATATTCGGCAGCCGACAACAGATAGGCCGGCTGAGGGTTCTCTGTCGCATTCGGATTACGATTGACATCCGCCAGTTCATCGTTGCACGAAGTTAACGTAAACGCAACGAAGGTAGCCAACAGGAGTGGTATATATATTCTTTTCATTTTTCGCTGATTATGAGTTTGTATACTTAGAATTTAACGGCAAGGTTCAAGCCGAAAGAACGAGTCGTAGGTAACGAGTACGCTTCCACTCCCTGCGCATTGCCGGCTGTCAGAGCCGATTCCGGATCTACATTCGGGACGTCTTTATAGATAGTCCACAGGTTGCGTCCGCTCAGTGTGATGGAAGCATCCTGTAAATGCAGTTTCCGAACCACCGCTTTCGGGAAACGATAAGTCAATGCTACCTCACGCAACTTCACATAAGAAGCATCATAGACATTAGCTTCCGCAATGCTATAGACACGGTGATAGTAGTTTTCCGCCGAAGTAACTTTGGCGTTTTTATCTCCATCTTCAGTCACACCGTCTACCACAATACCGTCCTGATAAACACGAGTCGACTTGCCATTCACATTGGCATAGTAAAGTCCGGCCGAATTCGTTTCATACGATGCAGGTGTATCCAGTTGGATCCTTTGCTTATTATCATCAATGAAGTACCACAATCCCCCATGATCGGCATCACGTCCCGGTAGCGAGTTTTCCAATACACCGGTATATTTCCCGGTCTTATTCGTATTGGAGAAGATCGAACCACCTATACTTGCATCAATCAAGAAAGAGAGGCTTAGTGATTTATAGGTCAGTGTATTACTGATACCTCCGGTCCAATCCGGGGTAAACTTACCCAACGTTTTGGATGAAGAAGAAACTTTGGGCAGTCCGTTCTCGTCTACAACGATACGCCCCGCCTCATCTCTTGCATAGGCAGTGCCAAACAATGTTCCGTATGATTCGCCGACAGAAGCCAGCACCTGAATACCGGATTTATAAAGTTGGTAGCTGGTAATTAAACCTTCGGCATCCAGTTCAATCACTTTACTGCGATTAGAACCATAGTTTACATTCACATCCCATTGAAATCCATTCTGTTTCCGAACAGGAGTTGCGCCAAGTTGAATTTCATACCCACGATTGCGTATATGTCCGGCGTTACGTACTTGGGAGGTATACCCACTCGATGCACTGGTGGCAAGCTTCAATATCTGATCGTAACTATCCGTTTTATAATAGGTAAAGTCCAAATGCAGCCGATTATCAAAGAAAGCGACTTCGACTCCGGCCTCAAGTGATGAAGTCTTTTCCGGTTTCAAGGTCGGGTTCAATCCTTCACCCGACGATTTTTGAAGCGGATTGCCACTAAATGCTGTTTCCGATAAATAAACGGTAGCCAATTGGTAAGGGTCTGCATCCGCACCAACTTGCGACCAACCTCCACGCAGTTTCAGATAACTAAGCGGAGAGTCTTTCAACCCCAATACTTCCGACAGCAACACACTGGCTGTCACCGAAGGATAGAAATAAGAATTATTCGCTGTGGGCAGTGTAGACGACCAGTCATTACGTCCGGTTAAGGTAAGAAACGCCCAGCGGCGATAGTCTAATTGCACCGAACCATACAAACCATATTGGCGTAACCGGTAGAAATAATTGGAAGAAGTAAGCTGATCGCGCGAATTAGTTAGTGTATACAGATCCGGAACGGCCAAACGTGGGGCAGCCTGATAGTTATTCTCATACTGCTTATTGCGCACATTAAAGCCGACTAAAGCATCCAGTCCGAAATCTTTGTTCAACTGTTTCACATACGTAGCTATCGCTTCCGTATTATTCTCTTTCACGGTATACGCATCTTCCGAATAGCTTCCGTAGGGTGTCCCACTTGTTCCCCACTTCACTTGCGCTTTCCGACGGTCATTATACCAGTCGGTACTCGTGCGGAATTGCAGGTTGAGTCCTTCCGACAAATGGAATACCGCATGCACGTCTCCAAGGAACCGGTGGCGTTCCTGACTTTGTGTGTTATAGTGAGCGTTCCAGAAAGGATTGCTGTAATAACTGGCATTCCAGTTACGCGCGTAATCAGCCTTCAATGATTCCGTGTCCACTTGGCGGCCAAACCAAAGGAACTGAAGCATCGGACTATTGGAACGATAATTTGATCCTGCCGAGTTGGCCGATCCCGGTAGACTGGGAGCCGTATATACGATGTAATTAGCCGTAGCTCCTACTGTCAGCCATTTAGATAGATGATAATCCGTATTCAGGTTGATGTTCGTCTTATTCGTCTCGGCACCCGGCACAATACTAAGTTGCTTCTCATAATTATATCCTATCCGGAACTGATACTTCTCATCTGACCGGGCTATGGAGATACCGTTGCTGGTAGTTAGTCCGGTACGGAAGTAATCGCGAACATTGTTGGGATGCGAAACCCAAGGCGTAGCCGTCCGAGTGCCGGAAGCATCCAACGGACTATCGAACTGGGGAATAAGGAGCCCAATATCCAGGCGTGGTCCCCAACTTTCGTCAACACCGTCATTGACACCTGCCCCACCACCATTCACATAGCTGAATTGTCCGCCGGCTCCCTGACCGAAAAGATTCTGAAACTTAGGCAGCGTAGCAGCATGTGACAGCTGAGTAGACGAATTAATTGTAATGCCAAGCCCCTGTTGTCCGGTACCATCTTTGGTGGTAATAACGATTGCACCGTGTGCGGCACGCGCTCCATAAAGTGCGGCAGCATTCGGGCCTTTAAGTACCGTAAGCGATTTGATATCTTCCGGATTCAAATCGGCAATGGCATTCTTAAAGTCACGTCCGATGGTCTGCGCATTTAGTTGCGAGTTATCTACCGGAATGCCATTGACTATAAAAAGCGGTTGGTTCTCTCCGGCGATGGATGTCTCACCCCGGATCACGATGCGGCTGGATCCGACATCACCCTGTGTATTGGTGATACGTACGCCGGCTACTTTACCCGCCAGCGAATTCAGCAAGTTATTATCTTTACCCTGCGTCAACGCCTCGCTCTTTATCTCTTGCGCGGTATAGCCCAAAGCTTTCTTCTCGCGCGAGATACCCAATGCGGTAACTACTACTTCATCCAACAAGCGTGCATCCGACTTCAGGCGAATATACAAATCTGATTTTGCGGCCACATCCTGAGTAGCCAAACCCATGTATGAAACAACCAACCGGGTAGTAGCAGAAGAAGAAATAATCTTCAATTCGAACTTGCCATCCATATCACTGACGGCACCTTGCTTCTCTCCTTTCACTAAGATGGAAGCCCCTATTACCGGACTGCCGTCTTCATCGGTCACTACCGTTCCGCGAATCGTAGTGACTTGTGCGATGCCTTTCAGTATCCCGAACGAAAGACATACTAAAAACAAAAAAATCTTTTTACCCATTTTGTTCCTACATTACGTTATCCTAAACGGATGCAAAGGTCGGTTGTATTTCTAACTACCACAATCCCCCTGGTGCGGCATATTATCTACCGTGGTTGCGGTAGGCAATATGCGAACATTCTTACTGCCCTATATATATTAAGGTAAGAATTGATTGAATATACCACATTAGTGGTATTGCCAGATATTTTTTTCTTTGGTAATTTTGCGGGCAAAATATATAACGTAATGAGCAAATACAATTCTGATTCAGAGATACTACATGTACCCTTCGAGAAACCGGACGCCTACCATTCATTGGCTATGCCGGTCTACCATACTGCCGCATTTGAATTTAACACAGCCGAAGAGATGGAAGCTGCTTTTTGCGGACGCAGTACCGATCACACCTATTCACGTATCACCAACCCCACCGTTCAGTATCTGGAGAAAAGGATACAGACCATGCAAGACGCGCTAAGTGTGACTGCACTCAGTTCGGGGATGGCTGCCATCAGTGGCGCGCTATTTACAATTGCTAAAGCCGGAACAAACATTGTAACGTCCTGTCACCTGTTTGGAAACACTTATTCCTTTTTAAATGACACCTTGGGTAGTCTGGGTGTTGAGATCCGTATGTGCGACCTGACCAATCCGGAAGAAGTACGTAAAGCAGTAGATCAACAGACTTGTGCCATCTTTCTGGAAATCATAACCAATCCTCAAATGGAGGTTGCCGATCTTACAGCCTTGTCCGCTATCGGTAAGGAATACCATATCCCTCTTGTAGCCGATACGACGATCGTGCCTTCTTGCGCTTTTCAAGCCAAAGAGTTCGGGATCGATATCGAGATTCTGTCGAGTACCAAATACCTTTCGGGAGGTGGAACCAGTCTGGGAGGAATCATTATTGACTATGGAACTTTCGATTGGAAGCATAGTCCTAAACTGTCTCAGTGGGCCGACCGTTACGACAAACTGGCTTTCACAAACCGCTTAAGAATGGAAATTCACCGAAACCTGGGTAGTTATATGACTCCACAGACCGCATATATGCAGACACTGGGATTGGAAACGCTGCAATTGCGCTTTGAGAAACAAGCATCCACTTGCCTGGAACTTGCTACCAGACTGCAACAGACTCCGGGTATCCAATCCGTGAACTATACGGGACTGCCGGATAACCCTTATTATGAGCTCAGCTTGCGCCAGTTCGGGAAATTCCCCGGAGCTATGCTTACGTTCGACTTGGATTCGCGTGAACACTGTTTTGCGTTCCTGAACCGTCTGCAACTAATCAAGCGCGCTACGAACCTGTTCGAAAACAAATCGCTGGCCATTCATCCGGCAAGCACGATCTTCGGCAAGTTCGCTCCGGAGCAGAGACTGAACATGAATATAAAAGACAGTACCATCCGCTTATCCGTTGGACTGGAAAGTTGTGACGACTTGCACAACGATATCATTCAAGCCTTGTCGGACAGCCGGAAATAAACAGAAGAAGCGGCACTTTCCGCCTTTACATATCGAAAGATCTCCGGGATAAAAAGTATCTATAAAAATACTTTCCCGGAGATTTTTTGTACATTTGCCCCGTTCTATCCTATAGAATAAAAGAACTAAAAATGAAAAAAGCCCATCACATAGAGTCCAGACGCTTCCTCCGTAGCTTCCGCTATTGGGGAAGGAAGAACTATGCCGCTTTTGCCAGTCTGGGATGTATAGTCCGGATCGGCCATCTGCATATGAATGTGGTGGAAGCAGCTCTACGCAAACAAAATGCTGCACAAACTATCCCTTATCATACATTTATGACACTTACAGAAATCAAAGACCAGGTATTGGCCGGAATCGATATATCGCCCGACCAAGCCGCCTGGCTAGCCAATATGGCTAACAGCGAGGCGCTCTATGCAGCCGCGCATGAGATTACCATCGCCCGTGCTTCGCACGAATTCGACATGTGTTCCATCATCAACGCCAAGTCCGGCCGATGTCCGGAGAACTGTAAATGGTGCGCACAATCTTCCCACTATCAGACACAGGCCGATATTTACAACCTCCTCCCCGC
>NZ_BAIV01000044.1 GCF_000517545.1 Bacteroides reticulotermitis JCM 10512
TTTTGTCGGTCGAAAGCCAAGCGGTAGTGGTCGCCTTCATTGGCCATCTGTTCCCATTTCACAGCCATGTTCCGGGCTATAGTAGCGTATTTATCTGCAATGTCATTCCAACCGAGCATGCGTGCCATTTCACTATACCCGGCAACTCCCATAATTGCCTTTATAGACAAGTTGGCATTGTGAGCCCAATGCCCTGCAAAGTCATCCGTGCACAATTGGTTCTCCGGGTCCTGTCCATACTCTACTAAATAGTTGGTCCAAATAGTCAATATATCCCAATATTTCTTGACGTAATCTGCATTTCCTTCAATTTTAGAAATTGCTGCTGCCAGAATAACCATGTTACCTCCTTCTTCAATCGGCATATCACCTCCATAGACTTGACCATTTGCTATTGGGTAGGTACCTAAATCATGTGCAGGAAAAGGTTTGTTCCAACGTCCACTTGCACTGTACTCAAAGATACTAGTCATCATAGCCTTTTCTAAGTCAGGATTATAGACCAAGAAGAGTGGAGCAGATGGATAAGTTAGGTCAACGGTATTGACGCAGCCATTACTATTGTTTTCCTTAGAAAACCACAGCAAATTTCCGTCTTTATCTGTGAACAGTTTGTGTGCAGAGATTACTTGTCGATAGGACGCTGAACAAATTTCCGCATATTTCTTTCCACCAGCTTTTTCGGCATCATCATAAATCTGTTCGTCAAGAGCACGGCAACGCGACATGATACTCTGATAATTATCTCTGAGTTTCTCAAAAGCATCAAAGATAGAGACCTTACCATCATGCTTCCAATACCCCATACGTTTTTCGTACATGTATTCAATGGAGTAGATGTCGTCATAGCCGATCATCATAAACCCATCTTTGCCATCTTTGGATACGGAACCTAGATTATGCACATAAGCCATCGCAGGATTATTCTCTTCTTTGCGAGTAGTCCATTTAGTGGTTGAAGGGGCTAAGGATCCATTCCGTACAAATGCTTCTTTCATTCCAAAATAATCTCCTAAGCTGACAG
This sequence comes from Bacteroides reticulotermitis JCM 10512, assembly GCF_000517545.1. Taxonomy (GTDB): domain Bacteria; phylum Bacteroidota; class Bacteroidia; order Bacteroidales; family Bacteroidaceae; genus Bacteroides; species Bacteroides reticulotermitis. The sequence continues at coordinate 1,025 of NZ_BAIV01000044.1, forward strand.
ATCGTCCTGAGCCATTAACACTGGCGAGATATGCATACCCCCAATCAGCACAAATTAAGTCTCCTTGGCGAGCACATATTGGTTGATCGATTGATCCTGCTTCTACATAACTGATTCCGCTTTTCGAGAAAGTACGAGCAACAGTCGGCTGAGTTCCTTCATTTACTGTCAGTTCCGGAGTCGTTTCCACATAAAGTTGAACATCATGTTCTTTTTTATCTAATGAACGCACCCGATAAGAGATGTAGTTAATAGGAGTAGATAGCAGATCTAGATCATCAATTAGTTGGGGAGCTGTGAATACAACATCAAGCTCTACAGGACCGCAAGTAAAGGTGTAGTAGCTGGAAGTCGCTAATACATGTACTGATTGCTGAATAGCCTCATTGGTGAACTTCACCGCGCTCTTCTTTTCACGAAAAAGGCCAAAGTCTACATAAGAACCACCTGTCGTATTATGACAATGAGCGGCAATTACATTTTTTCCATTGCGAAGCTTCTTCTTTGCTGCATCTGGCAATTTGAAAGATACATTGTCTTTCCAGGTAAGCCCTGTTGAAACAAGTTTCTCTCCATTCAGATATAACTCGAACACATCATCATGAGAATAAGTAAGATATATATCTTCTGTTTCTAGATTGAGATTATTACACTCAAAAGTACGACGAATATATATATCCGTATTCTCACCTTTCCAATCGGTATGTACACGTGGCATATCGCGGCTTCCAAAAGCAGCTTTACCTTTATTCCAAGAACTATCATCAAACTGAGATTCTTGCCAACCTGTTTTGGGGAGAGTATTAGTATACGTTGCTTCCCAACGTTCTACGTTGGTCATAGGCGCGATTGCTGTCAAATTAAAACGATCTTTACCTAAAAAACGATAAACCTTCCCATCCACGCGTAAAGCACCCAGTAATGGTTTCTTTGCACTTGTCCAATGCTCTGTGCTACCTTCCATTAATTCATCATAAGGAGACCAAATCGAGAAATAAGGATCTGATACGACTATAGGAACAGATGGAGCACGTAATGCTGTCTCTTTTACAGGCTTAAATAAGTCAATGGCTTGTATATTGGCTACTATTCCAACTGAGAAAGCTATTACAGCTAGTAGTTTCTTCATAAATATTTTTTTAAATTATTAGCAAATTTAAGGTTATCCTTCCTTCAATCTTGTTACATTAAAATCCGAGAATAGCGCTATCTGGACCGTTTCCTAAAATGAATACTGTTATCTTATATACCTTAACTATATAACTAAACCTGTTTTTACTGCCTAATTCGATATAAAGACTTAAAAGAGGAGTATGCTATCTGATTGTATTTTCCCGATAGCATTAAATTAGCTGTTTTCCTCATAGTATCTTCAATCAGAACGACACAAAGTAATGGAATAAATAAGAGAAGGAAGGAAAATCTGTGTTCAAGAAAGGATAAAATCTATTCTTTTTCATGATTTACAGCTCACTTCTATCAAATAAAAAGTGTTCTAAATGCGTTTGAATAGATTTTATCCTTTTCTGAGCAGATTTTATCCTAGCCTATCAAATGAGGAGTCTGATTTGATGAACTCGACTTTTTTAAGTGAGAGTAGTTGATAGTTTCATATACCTTTTGTAGATTTGCGCCACAATTGCAATACGGTCTAATTATCGCGAATTATTCTCCATATATAAAACCAGGGTATGTTACTCAAGCAGGAACTACCGCCTTGTATGTTCGATATAATTATAATCGAACAAAGCGAACACTTATTCCTACCGGATATAGTATTAAGCCGGAATATTGGAACATAAAGAAAAAATGGATAAAACGGGCTTGCCCAGAATATGAAGAGATCAATGCTTCTTTAATTAAACTTACTTCGAAGTTAGGTGAAATCCTTACTTATGCAAAAGGAAATGGAATAGACCCGACGGTTGATTTCATTTTGCTTGAACTTGAAAAAGGTAGGGAGTACGAGTTGCGTCCTAGCAGAGTAGACTTGTTTGATACATTAGAACGATACATTAAAGAGAAGTCGTCCTCTGTATCAAAAGATCAGATAAAAGATTATCGAACTCTTCGTAAACACCTGATTGCTTTTAAAGAATATTCGTCACAGCCTATAACCTTTCGCAATCTGAATTTGATATTCTATAATGAGTTTATGGATTACCTATTCTGTAAAGTCATAAAACCGAATGGAACAGTTGGGCTACTTACTAATTCTGCCGGGAAAATAATACGTCTACTAAAAGGCTTTGTTAATTATCAGATCGTGAAAGGCGTTATTCCACTGATTGACCTGAGAAACTTTAAGGTGGTAGAAGAGGAAACAGATGCAATCTATTTGAATGAGAAGGAATTGGCTACAATATATGCCCTGGATCTATCTGATGATAAACAATTAGAGGAGATACGTGATATATTTATAACCGGGTGTTTTACCGGGTTACGATATAGTGATCTTTCAACCTTGAGTCCGGAGCATATGGACTTGGACAATGGAAATATAAATCTTAAGCAGCGAAAAGTACATAAAGCAGTTGTTATTCCAATGATTGATTATGTTCCCGAAATACTTAAAAAATACAATTATAACTTACCCAAAGTCTCGAGATATTTATTTAATGAACGAGTAAAAGAGATCGGACGTCGAGCTAACTTCAAGCAGAAAATAGAAGTTGTCCGCAAAAAAGGAAAGGAACGCGAGAAGAAAATCTATGAGAAATGGGAAATGATATCTTCACATACATGCCGACGCTCTTTCTGTACGAATATGTATTTATTTGGTTTTCCTTCAGGGGAGCTTATGCGAATATCAGGGCATAAAAGTCCCTCCGCTTTTATGCGTTATATCAAAGTCGATAATCTAGAAGCGGCTAAAAGATTGAAAGAACTACGAGCCAAACTTTCAGAATAGATTACTGTAAAGTCAGAAAAGCAGTGCTTATTAATGAGGAAATGTATTTGTTTAAATATTGCTTATTTGTTTTTGCATACCTACTAACTTCATTCACTTTCCCTTGAGTTCAGGATTTTCTTATCTATAAAAATACGTACCTCAAGCTAATTAAAAGCACTGAAAGAGGTCGTTGATTATGCATTTATTACACCAAACTGTTTCTTCCACAATTGTGTTTAGCTGATATAAACTCCGCTAAATATCTAATAACTGTCGCCATAAGTACAACACAAACACAATACAAGCCATTGTATTGTGTTTATAATCAAAAGATTGCCCTTAATGCATACGGTATGGACAGGACCCAGAAAATCAGCTGTGTACCGATGATTTCGCAGGCCATTGGGCGCATAATGCCAACTTGTCTATAAAGGCAATTATGGGAGTTGCCGGGTATAGTGAAATGGCACGCATGCTCGGTTGGAATGACATTGCAGATAAATACGCTACTATAGCCCGAAACATGGCTGTAAAGTGGGAACAGATGGCCAATGAAGGCGATCACTACCGCTTGGCTTTCGACCGACAAAACACTTGGAGCCAGAAGTACAATATGATCTGGGATAAGATGTGGAACCTGAATCTCTTCCCTAATAATGTGATTGACAAAGAAATTAACTATTATCTAACGAAGCAGAATCCTTACGGACTTCCACTGGATTCTCGTAGAGATTACAGCAAATCGGACTGGATTATGTGGTCGGCTGCTATGTCTTCCGATCGGGCTACTTTCGAGAAGTTTATCGATCCAATTTACAAGTATATTAATGAGACTGAATCCCGCGTACCCATCAGTGACTGGCATGAAACGCAGACCGGCAAAATGACCGGCTTCAAAGCGCGTTCAGTGATCGGAGGCTACTGGATGAAAGTGCTAATGGATAAAATGCTTATGAAATATTGATTTTGCGAAACACACTTATTATTAACTAAAATGAAAAACATGAGATGTAAAATGAAAGAAGTATTGAAACAGGGCCGGTGGATAGTACTGGCACTATTCACTATTTGCACTTACAGTTGCAAAGACGATAACAATACTGAGACAGGAACCTTTGATCCCTCAAAACCCGTAGCGATTTCAGATTTCACACCGAAAGAAGGAGGTGCTTATCAAAGGCTTTTGATTAGCGGAGAGAACTTCGGAACAGACGCCTCTAATGTAAAGGTGACAATCGGTGGTAAGCCGGCTGTTGTTATTAATGTAAAGAGTACGTATATCTACTGTTTTGTTCCTACCGGGGCTTTCAGTGGTGTACTCGAGGTCACCGTAGGAGAAGGAGAGAATGCGGTAAAAACTACCGCAAGCACCCCTTTCGGCTATCAGAAGAAAATGGTAGTAAGCACACTTTGTGGCTTCCGTAATAATCGTGACGACCAAGGTTGGAGAGATGGACCTTTCGACGGTGCGGATAATGTAAGAGCTTGCGGTTTCAGTAACTCTGGTCGTATGGCATTTGATCCCTTGAATAAGGATCACCTATATATTTGCTACGACGGTCACAAAGCGATACAGCTAATTGACTTAAAGAACCGTATGCTTTCTTCGCCTTTAAATCTTTCGAGCGTTAGAAATAACCGTATTCGTAGTATCGACTTCAATATTGACGGTAAGTATGCGAAGAAGGGAGACTATATGATTATAGCGGCCGACTATGACGGTGAAGGAAATAATAGTCCGAACGTATACATCATCAAACGTAATGCAGACGGAACATTCAACGATAACTCTGACGTGCAAATACTAGCCTCCTATAAGCAATGTAACGGTGCTTCCGTTCACCCGATCAATGGTGAGTTGTATTTCAATAGCTATGAAAAAGGACAGGTGTTCCGATTGGATTTGGATAAATACTTTGAGACAATCAAGAATGGAGGAAAATGGGACCCATCTGTAACCCAGAACAATACAATCTTCAAGCAATTATTTACGATTGCCGACCCCTCATGGGAGTTCCAGATCTTTATCCATCCGACAGGAAAGTACGCTTATTTTGGAGTTATCAACAACCACTACTTCATGCGTTCTGATTACAACGAAGTGACACATGAGTTTGTTACTCCGTACACAGTTGCCGGAGGCTATAAGGTTAGCGGTTATAAAGATGACGTAGGAGTTGCCGCTCGCGTGAATAAACCTTGTCAAGGTGTCTTTGTATACAACAAAGATTATGCCGGTCAGGCTGACGAATATGATTTTTACTTTGTAGATATGTTGAATTTCTGTGTCCGCAAGATGACTCCAGATGGCATCATTTCGACTTATGCAGGCCGGGGAACAACAACCGCTATTGCCGACAATAACCAGTGGGGAACCGATGATGGCGACCTTCGAGAAGTAGCACGCTTCCGTGATGTAACCGGGCTTGTTTACGACAGCGATAAAAATATCTTCTACATCCACGATCAGGTGGGGCATACGATCCGTACAATTTCTATGGAAGAAGAGGTTACAGAATCTAACGAATAAACACACAATTAGATTATGAAAAGATATTTAGCTATTTTTTTGCTGATATTGGTTGTCCCGTTGACGGTCTTAGCGCAAACAATATCAGTGAACGGCCAGGTTACTGATATAAAAGGTGAACCGATCATCGGTGTCAACATCATTGTGAAAGATGTAGTCGGCTTGGGTACTATTACAGATATTAACGGTAAATTCACGATCAAAGTGGAACCTTACCACCGCCTATTGTTCTCTTACGTTGGGTATGACAACGTAGAGGTTCTTATTAAGGAACAGCGTACGGTCGATGTGAAAATGAAAGAGTCAGAGGCAAGTGTACTGGATGAAGTCGTAGTAACCGGTATGGGTTCGCAGAAAAAGCTGACAGTAACAGGAGCTGTAACAAACGTAGACGTTGCCGAACTTAAACGCTACCCTACATCCAATATATCCAATGCGTTGGCAGGTAATGTCCCGGGTATTATGGCCCAACAGACTTCCGGACAACCGGGTAAAAGCACTTCTGAATTCTGGATACGAGGTATCTCCACTTTTGGTGCCGGTACAAGTGCCTATATTTTAGTGGACGGATTCGAACGTGACAATCTCGATGAAATCAATATCGAAGACATCCAAACATTTACCGTGCTGAAAGACGCTTCGGCTACTGCTATCTATGGCTCAAAAGGTGCTAACGGTGTAGTGCTGATTACAACTAAACACGGTAAAGCCGGTAAGGTACGGATTGATGCCAAAGTAGAAACGTCCTACAATACCCGCACCATCACGCCTGAGTTTGTAGACGGTATGACGTATGCCAATTTGGTGAACGAAGCACAGATGACCCGAAACTTGGGACGGGTTTACCAACCGGAAGAACTAGATTTAATTCGCACACAGATGGATCCGGATTTCTATCCGGATGTGGACTGGAAAGACTTGATCTTGAAAGATGGTGCTTGGAGTTACCGCGCTAACCTAAACCTAAGCGGTGGTGGTAGCACAGCCCGTTACTACGTCTCTGCAAGCTATGTAGAAGATCAAGGTATGTACAAAACCGACGAAACGCTGCGGAAAGACTACGATACGAACGCCAACTACAAACGTTGGAACTATCGTATGAATGTCGACATTGACCTTACAAAGAGTACAGTACTGAAGGTAGGCGTGTCCGGTTCCCTTGGCAAACGCAACAGTCCGGGATTGGGCGACAATGATTTGTGGGGCGAGCTGTTTGGTTATAACGCCATCTCTTCGCCGGTATATTACTCCAACGGCTATGTACCTATCTCACACAGAGATGACAACAAACTCAATCCTTGGGTCTCGTCTACACAGACCGGATACAACGAAGAATGGGAGAACAAACTCCAGAGCAATGTAACCCTGGAACAAAACTTCGACATGATCACGAAAGGGCTAAAGTTTGTTGGCCGCTTCGGTTATGATACTGAAAACAAGAATTCGATCAATCGTCGGCGCAGACAGATATGTACAAGGCCAACGGACGCAACCAAACGACAGGTGCAATCATCTTCGATAAGATGCGAGACGCCTATGACATGACGCAGTCGAGTACAAGTTCGGGTAATCGACGGGAGTTTCTCGATCTGTTGTTGAGTTGGGAACGTGGTTTCAACAACCATCATACAGGAGTCACCGTGCGCTACACACAAGATTCCAAAAAGCAGACGGTGGACTTAGGATCGGATATTAAAACCGGTATTGCCCGACGCAACCAAGCTTTAGCTGGACGGGCTACATACAACTGGAACTACCGGTACTTTGTAGACTTCAATTTCGGTTATAGTGGTTCGGAGAACTTTGCCAAAGGACATCAATTCGGATTCTTCCCGGCCTATTCGCTTGCCTGGAACATCGCCGAGGAGCCAATTGTTAAGAAGAATCTGAAATGGATTAATATGTTCAAAGTTCGTTATTCGCACGGTAAGGTGGGTAATGACAAACTGATGGAAGGCAATGATGAGATACGTTTCCCTTACCTGTACACGATCGGAACCGGTGGTTCCGGATATAACTGGGGATTTGGGGACTACACTCAAAGCTATACAGGAACATACTATACACAAGTTGCCTCTCCGGGTATTACCTGGGAAATTGCAACCAAAGACGACTTAGGTGTAGACCTTTCTTTATTCAACGATAAACTGACAGCTACAGTAGACTACTTCTCCGAAAAGCGTACAGGCATTTACATGCGCCGCCAATACCTACCGGAGATTGTAGGTTTGGGTAGTCAACCTCGTGCCAACGTGGGTGTCGTAACTTCGAAAGGATTCGATGGTCACTTTGCTCTCAAACAAAAAGTAGGTACAGTAGACGTAACTCTTCGTGGTAACATCACCTATAGTAAGAACGAAGTACAGGAAAGAGACGAGGAGACGAAAGTTTACCCGTATGAGTATGATAGCGGCTACCGGGTTAATCAGTTGAAAGGTTTGGTATCATTGGGATTATTTAAAGACTACGATGACATCCGTAACAGTCCGAGACAAGACTTCGGAACTGTTCAGCCAGGTGATATCAAATACAAAGACGTGAATGGTGATGGCGTTGTTAATTCACAAGACCGGGTTGCTATCGGAGCTACGACTCGTCCTAATTTGGTCTACGGTATAGGAGCATCTTTCGCTTGGAAAGGATTCGACTTTAATATCCACTTCCAGGGAGCCGGTAAGTCTACTTTCCCAGTATATGGTAAATGTGTATACGCATTCAGCGAAAGCGACTGGGGTAATATTTTCAAAGACATGATAACCGACCGTTGGGTCGATTCGCAAACGGCTGCTACGTTAGGCATTCAAGCCAATGAGAATCCGAACGCATCCTATCCACGTCTGAGTTACGGAGGAAACAACAACAACCAGCAGACCTCTACCTTCTGGATGCGCGACGGACGCTATGTCCGCTTGAAGAACTTAGACATCGGTTATACCTTGCCAAAGAGTATTGTGAACAAATTACGCTTCAATAACATCCGTATCTACATCGCCGGTTCGAACCTGATCACTTGGTCGTCCTTCAAGGTATGGGATCCGGAGTCTGCCAACCCACGTGGAGAAGACTATCCGTTGACGAAATCAATCACCATGGGCTTAAGTGTTAACTTATAAAATAAAATCAGAGACTATGATAAAGAAGCTTTATATACTATTACTGACTGTATTGGGTGCAGGAGCTTTCTCTTCCTGTGCCGATCAGCTGGATTCGGATAAATACTTTAGAGACCGTCTGACCCTTGAAACGGTCTTCGAAAGCAAAACCCATGCGGAAGAGTGGCTGGCCAACGCGTACTCCTATCTAAAAGGCGAAAACGAAGAGGTTACGACTAAAAACCCCGGAACCAACCCATTCTGTTTTGCGGACGACATGTATTATGGCGACCGTGACAAGGCAATTGATGGAACGAAGAATGAACTGTCGTACAATATGTTCAAATTGGGTGAATACGACGAGAACTCGTATAACACCGGTGCATGGGGCAACTGCTATAAAGGAATCTACCAAGCATCTGTCTTCATCCACAACATCGATATGTGTAAGGAAATGGCGGATTGGGAAATACTGGATTATAAGGGACAGGCACGCTTTGTACGTGCTTACTACTACTGGTTGTTGCTGCGACGTTACGGTCCTGTACCCATCATGCCGGACGAGGGCGTAGACTATACGCAAAGTTATGAACAGATAGCCACTCCGCGTAGCTCATACGAAGAAGTAGCCGAGTTCATCAGCAAAGAGATGATACAAGCTGCCAAAGAGTTGCAATATGATTTCCGGACAGATAATTATGCCGTAACTCGCCCCACCCGTGGTGCAGCGTTGGCTGCGCGAGCCTATGCTTTGATATTTGCCGCCAGCCCGTTTGCGAACGGTAATAACGATGCTTATGCGCAAGCATTGGTGGACGATAAAGGCAGACAACTGCTCTCTCCCGAGTACAGTGAAGAGAAATGGGCCAAAGCTGCCGCTGCTTGCAGAGACGTTATGGAGTTAGGAGTTTACGACTTGGTTCATGTCGGTCGTTCCACTTCAAACAATGGGCCTTCCGACCTTCCAACCGTTACACCTCCGGCCGACGGAGAGTTTGCCAACCAAGACTGGCCGAACGGTTGGGCGAATATTGATCCGCTCAAGTCTTACCGCAGTGTGTTTAACGGCGAGTTTCTACCTGCCAACAACAAGGAACTGATCTTCACCCGCGGAACAACAGACATTAATACGATGGTGATTCATCAGATGCCGAAGGACGACGGGGGCTGGAATGCACATGGTATGACACAGAAGATGTGTGATGCTTACTATATGGCAGATGGAAAAGACAGTCCGGGTAAAGACAAAGAGATTGGTCGCGGAGATGGAAGCCAACGTCTTGCAGGCTTCATCGGTGACGCAACTCATAAAGCCACTGACTATAAATATTGCAACATTGAGACAGGCGTTTCGGTACAGTACGCCGACCGCGAGCCACGCTTCTATGCTTCTGTAGCCTATAACGGCAGTATGTGGTATTACCTGAGTACAAAAGAAGAAGATCACAAACGCAACCAACAAGCATGGTATTATTTCGCTAATGCCGATGGATACCGTAATGATGGCTTCTACTTACGTACCGGAATCGGAATCAAAAAGTTTGTGCATCCGTACGACTATCCGGGTACCTACCGGGCAAAAGCCGAGACTGCCATCCGATACGCCGACATCCTGCTACTTTATGCCGAAGCGTTGAACGAACTGACCGGAACGTATAACATTGCTTCCTGGAACGGAGCAACGACTTATGCGGTCAGCCGTGAGAAGGCGGAGATGGAGAAAGGAATCCATCCGGTACGCATTCGTGCCGGTTTGGCCGATTATCCGGACGCATTCTATGACAACAACGCTGCCGAAATGCGCAAAGCGCTGAAGCGTGAACGTATGATCGAATTGATGGGAGAAGGGAAACGTTATTTCGACCTTCGTCGTTGGAAAGACGCCCCAACAGAAGAAGCACTGCAAATCTATGGTTGCAATGTCTTTGTTACCGAAGCCAACCGAGCAGAGTTCCATACTCCGATTCCTATTTACAATCTTCCATCCACATTCTCTGAGAAGCTGTGGCTCTGGCCGATCAAGCATAGTGAACTGAAACGTAATCCGCGCCTGACACAGAACCCGGGATGGACTATGTATGACTAATTTTCTAACAAAAGACAGCTATATGAAAAAGATATATACAATCGTAACTTTGGCGGCAATGGCCCTACTTGGAGCTTCCTGTAACTCTGAATGGGAAGAGGAACAATATGAGCATTACATCTCTTTCCGCTCTCCTCTGAATAGTAAAGGAGTGACGAGTGTTTACGTACCCTACAGTCGTACAGACAAGGACGGGAACTATACAGCCGGTGGAGAGGGAAAATCCAATTATCAGTTACCCGTGATTGTTAGCGGCACGCTTACCAATCAACAGAACATTACCGTGCACGTGGCTCACGATCCTGATACGTTGAACATCCTGAACATTGCCCGTTACGCCACACGTACAGACCTGTTCTATAAAGATATGGAAGCAGATAACACGTATGTGTCCTATCCGGAGACGATGCAGATTAACGCCGGAGAAGACGTGGGACTCTTGGACCTCAACTTCGACTTCAAAGGCATTGACATGTCCGAAAAGTGGGTACTTCCCTTGCAAATCGTAGACAATCCGTCCTACGGCTACCAGGCGCATCCGCGTAAGAACTATTCCAAGGCGTTATTGAGAGTTTTTCCTTTCAATGACTACTCGGGTGACTATTCCGGAGCGTTGCTGACCAATAAGGTTGTCATCAAGAAGGATGACGGAACTTCTACGGAAACGGCAGAATCCATCACAAAGGCTTTAATAAGAGGATATGTGATAGACGAGCAGACAATCTTTACGTATGCAGGTATTGTGGATGAAGATTATACGGACCGCCGGAAATACAAGATCGAGTTTAAGTTTAACGGCGAAAAGAACGGTCCGGTTTCTCTTTCTTGTGACAATGCAGCTGAGATTGATTTCAAGATGACCGCTGGCGTTACTCCTTCTTTCCGTATTTCCTCTTCGATGGATGCGACTCGCCCTTACCTGGAACACCGCTATGTAATTATCAACAACGTTGATTACTCTTTCAATTACATCCCGGCAGCAGGTGCTAAAATCCGCTATCATGTGAAGGGTACGTTGACACTGTCACGCAACATCAACACGCAGATTCCGGATGAAGATCAGGCCATTGAATGGTGATAAATTAAGCTAATAGAAAGCCTTCGGAGAACGAAACGGTCACCTCCGAGGTATATATTAAGTATACAAGACAGTTTGAAGCTGGTGTAGGCTCTTCGAGTACTATGACCAGCTTCTTTCTTTTATTGACCAGATACTTTCTTCCCAAATCTTTGAAAGCCGTAATTTTGCACCTACGAATCTTTTTAGGTGTACAACATGAAAAACAAACAAGCTTTATTCCTGATTCTGATACTTTCTATTCTTCCCATAAGGTTATTGGGACGAGGTACAATTCCTCCCTCCTGCTTTACCGATAGTCATGATATAACTTCCCTGCACGCATGGGGACCTTACTCAAAACGTTACGCCAGTATTTCACACATACCGGATATGAAGGCAGGCATACGTTTCGACGTCTCCGTTATGCCGGGCTATTACCGGAATCGCCAATTCATTCCCCATGTTCTCTTTGAATCCTCCTACCATCCGTGGGATATTAATCCGGCAATGGATCGCATAACCTACCGTTACGAAATGGAGTGGAAAGATCGCGTGTTTACAGATGTTACCTATCACGTCTTGGATGAAGACCGCACCTTGGTGGAGATGCGTTGCGTCAATCATACAACCGCCAATCAGAATCTGGTACTGAACCTGATGGCCTATATAGACTACGAACGCGAACAGCCCCGGAATGAGATAACTAAAGATCAGATCTGGCAGCAAATGACAACAGAAGGGCAACAAACGTGGTATAAGGCGACAGATTATATTCTGAACGAGTCCGTGCGCAAATCTCCTCAATACAACCTGGTGTATGACGGATGGAAAAGGAATGAGGAAGCCACCTCGGAGTCACTTAGCGGATTCGTCTTAGGTAAAGGGTTCGGCAAAGAAAAAGGCGATCGAGTCGTTTACGAAGTGAACATCTTACCGGGCAGAGAAAAGGGCATCCTTGGTTTCAGATACAATACACCTTCCGGTAAAACGGCAACTTTCCGGCTTAAAGGGTTGGTAGAAGGCGAATTGAGTCTAAAGGGACAAGGAAAGTACGTGTTTGCTCAACTTCCATACGCATGCAAGTCCCCGGGCATTTATCGCTTGGAGTTGTCTTCTGTAGGAACTTCCGAAACTGCGCTGGACGGTTTTCTCTTGCGTAGCGAAGAAGAGATGAAAGAACTTAAAATCGTTTCACGACCGTTATCATTCACACCCGAAATGCGTGTTGGGAAGAGTAAGCAGGACTTTGTCTTAACGTATGAAGGGTGCGACAAAGCGTATGGGATAGCCTGGAACTATAAAGAATCTGAAGTCCGGACCATTCTGGATGACAATTTGGAGTCGTTCTTCCGCAAAAAGACGCATGATCATGTATCAACTCGATTGGTAGGTAACAAGCAATGGCATTATTCGAATGCCTTTTTGCGTCCCATTGTCTTAGCTCCAGAAACCGAACAGACATTGTATGCCTTGGTTTGCACAGGAACATCGCAGCAGATAAACGAGCAGATTCAAAACTTCCATACCTCACCGGAGACCTTCATTGCACAGATCCGTCGCGATTCTCCGGATGCTGAAAACAAGATCTTATCGGAAGGAAAGAAGTATAAGTTCGGGCAACGTATGCTACAAGCTGCGCTCTTGTCCAATATCGTTTATCCGGTTCATACGCAGGGAGAATACATTCGTCACTTCACCCCGGGTAAGAATTGGAACAGCCTTTACACCTGGGATTCGGGGTTTATCGCTTTGGGACTAATCGATGTCGATGTTACGAAAGCTTTTGAATGCATACGTGCTTATACGACGCCTGTGGGAAGTGAGTCGGCCTTCATCCATCATGGAACCCCGTTGCCCATCCAGATGTATGCGTATTACGATCTGTGGAACAACAGTCAGTCGAAAGAGGCTTTACAGTTCCTATATCCGCGCCTCAAGCAGTTCTTCGACTTTATGGTAGGCAACAGTGCCTATTCGTCCACTCGTATGAAAGAGACGGGGCTATTGCGAACCTGGGACTACTTCTACAACTCGGGAGGATGGGACGACTACCCGCCTCAACACGCCTTACGCGATAAAGCTTCGGTTACTCCGGTAGTTACTTCTGCTTATTACATCCGCGCCGCCAAGATTCTGCGTCTGGTAGCACGCGAGATGGGACTTAAAAAGGATGTCAAAGAGTACGATCAGCTTATCCATCGGTTAACGTCTGCATTGCAATCCTATGCATGGGATGAAGAAAGTGGTTATTTTGGCTATGTGTTGCATGATGCCGATGGGAAGGCCAAAGACATCTACCGATACAAGGACGGAACGAACTTCAATAAAGGCTTAGACGGAGTCAGCCCGCTTGTGGCAAATATATCTTCCAAAGAACAGACCGAGCGGATGATAGGTCATGTTTTTTCTCCCAAGGAGATGTGGACGCCGGTTGGCATCTCAACGTAGATCAGTCGGCTCCTTATTACCGGGCAGACGGATATTGGAATGGGGCTGTATGGTTCCCTCACCAGTGGATGGTATGGAAAGCTTTACTGGATCTCGGCGAGGGGGAAAAGGCCTACCAGATAGCCAATACGGCTTTAAACACCTGGGAGAAAGAGTGTGAAGAGAGTTATTACACATTCGAACACTTCATTATCTCTTCACAACGTGGGGCCGGCTGGCATCAGTTTTCCGGCTTATCCTCACCCATACTCAATTGGTTTGCCGCATATTACCGCATCGGCAAGGTGACAACCGGATTCGAGGTTTGGATCAGCGAGGAGCAGTTTACCGATGAGTACTCGCAATACCGGGCTAAAATCGCGTTTGATGACTCTTCCGCCCCTCACGAACGAACAATGCTTGTGTGCATGAAACCGGAGAAAAGGTATCAGGTGAAGTTCAATGGGCAGGTACTCAAAAGCAGCTCTTATCATCCCGGACTCTTGGAAATAACATTGCCAAGTACGAATAAACCGGGTACCATTGCCATCGTTGCTTTATAAGAAGCCGGCTTTTAATTCCAAACGCTCTCGCTCACGCAGCTTTCCGGATTGATTATACGGCTTTGCTTACTGCTATTCTGAAAGAACAAGCCATTGTCATACCAGTGTGCCTTGCTGTCACAACTGTTACAGCGGTTGGCACAAGCGTATTCTCTACTGTCACAACTGTGACATGCCCTTGGCACGACAGTTCTCTACGATGGCACAACTGTGACATCGGCTTGGCACAGTTGTGCCAAAGGCATTGCACAGCCTGGCACACTACTTGTTTTCAGGAAGGAATACAATGTAAATCCAAAAAGTATGGCCCGAAACTGTTACTTCGACCGATGAGACCGATTGCTTCTGCGGTGGATCAGCTTCTATACGAGCCCATTATTTATTCTTCTGCTTCCAGCTGACTTTATTTACGCTTTCGTCCGTTCTCAATGGTCAAGTCTTTTCCTTATCCCTTCTTTGGGTTGGTTCTAAGCGCTCTTATCTCTAACGTGAGTTGACTATTACCCATGCGAATGTGAGTGACAGCAGTAGTGTGACTGATAAAGCGAAGCTATATCTAATGCGAAATACAGCTAAAAAGAATGAGAGATACCTCAAAAAATGATGAGAGATACATTCAAAAAGAGGCAAAAATACGGAGAAATGATGAGAGATCCCGCTTTTGAAATGTATCTCTCATCTTGCAAAGACCATATTATTAGCCAGTTAAGTGAAAAGCAATGAGAGCATGAGAGATAAAAAGTTTTATCTTGCATGTAGGGGGAGGGTGAAGTATGGTTAAACGGCGGAAGAAGCCCGACTCTACATGGATTCCTTTCCAAAAAAGATCAGGCTCTTGTTTACCGGTTCCTTTGTTCTATATAATTAGAATATCAGCTTACTGTAGACAGGTTGCCAGGTATTAATAGCTTGGGATTGGAGTATTAATAGTCTATCGCTCAGTTGTTAATAGTCTAGGAGTCAACTAACCTAAATCAAGAACTTCGGTTAGTTGGATCAAGTACTAGCGTTACCTTAACCTAGTACTCAAGTTACCCTATCCTAGCATTTGGCTTGCCTCAATGAAGTACTCAATTTATTCCAAACGAGCGATCGGTTCATCGGAATATCCTAACGAATGATATAGATAAGCCCGGCTTGAACTACCTGCAACCAATGCATTCTCTCAGTTCCATGCTTGCAGTCAGATGTAAATCCTTTTATTTTCAGGCAGAACAACGAAAGAATTTACACCTAGAAACGAAAATGTTTGCGTAGCCAAGAAATAAAATACTACAAGAATAACCCAAGAAAAAGGATAGTCCCGGACTACAAGTAGCCCGGGACTAAGAGGAATGTTATCCGGCAAGTAAACTTGCGGTTATCTTATTGGTTCAGTAAGGCATAAGCACACCATAATATCGGTGCTTGTCCATGGAAGTCGCCAGCTATACGCGGACGATCCATATAGTATTGCTTACTATTTTTCTTGCCGGTTCCGATGCAAACTTCGGTCAGGTTATTGTCGTCGTCGATGTAATTGCATAGAGATAACCAAGCTCTGCGAGCAATGGGAGCGAACTCGTCTTTACTCAACCAACCGTTGTTAACGCCCACGATCATTGCATAAGCAAACATGGCTGAGCCTGAAGTTTCAGTCCAGAAACTAGGCTCATCGATCAATTGATTCCAAAGCCCGTCTTTGTTTACGTACTTTTTCAGGTTATTCATCATCAAAAGATAGCCCTTCATGATTCGTGCCCGATTGGGATCATTCTGCGGTAAGTTGAATAAGAGTTCGGTCATACCTACAGCCATCCAGCCATCTCCACGTCCCCAGTAGTAAGGAACATCCGGCGCATGATAGAAAAGTCCGTTAGGGTGTTGCAGTTCATCCAGATACAACACCATCTCGTTAGCAGCTCTGTTCATGTACTTAACATCTCCGGTGACTTTATAGGCCTCAGATTGCACAATCGTAATCATATACATATCGTCAATCCAAAGACGGGTCTGCCAGGAGTGCCCTTTTTTGTCCCACTTGCGTTCTTCTTCATTGGCATTGGCCGGAAGGGTCCATTGAGTGTCGGCGTACGGCAGACCGAGATCCCGGTAGCGTTCATCCTTGGTTATGCTATACAATCTAAGGGGTAGGCAACCAAACATATTCTGGTCCACATGAATCGGTGGAGGCAGAAGGTCCTTTTCTAAATGAAACAGCAACTCGAAACGGATTCTCAATTGCTTGATCAGTTCCTGGTTATTTGTTAACTCAGCGAATCGAAGCGCTCCGTACCAAGTGCAGACTTCGGCATAGTGTATGCCTTTGTCGAAGTATAGCTGATGTTTACTTTCCAGGAAACGTTTACTCAGCTTATTGGCTACAGTCTTGGGATCTGCCTTCACCGGGAAGTTCTCAAAATAGCCTTGCGCCGTAGCAGCACTCGTCGCGAAGAAGGTAGCTGCAAATAGCAAACAAATAAAACGATAACTCTTTTTCATAATTCTACTATTTTAATAATGAATGAATAATCTAATTGAGCGAATGTCAACCGACCTCTATAGACCGGTTATCGGTATCCAGCGCACCGTACTTGTAGAGGAGGTTTCACAAATAGCCTCTTCGCCCTGCTGGCTATCAAATAGGGAGAAGTTTACCAATAGCTTTCCCTGTTCAATCTTTAGTTTAGCACGCGGGATGGCGATTTCAGCAACGTAACCATATCTGTCTATGGGCTTCGTGTTACTTGCATCGCAAATGGCGGTAGCTACAGATACTCCCAGATTAGCTGCATTCCAGCCTCCTCCATAAACCTCGGAAGACTTAACCCACGTGAGGAGACTTTGATCCGGCAAGCTTGGTTCGTCAATTCATTTTTTTCCGTAACCGGACTGATGTAGATACTTGCGTTGTCGTTTCTCTGCACATAGCTATCAAGCACTTCGATAAGGAAGTACACGCTGTCCTTGTCTGCCGAACACCGGAGTGTTCCTTGCGCTTGTCCTTTGCTACCCACAAAGAGCGCATGATCGGTATTCGCCCATTCCGTATTATCGCCATTTACCTTTACGCTGCGGTTAACTGCTTCGATACGGTGGTTAAGAACAAACTGCGCTATCTGAATAGGTCCCGTTGAAGCTTTAGGTATGGTGCCTACCATCAGATGTGGATTGATGATTTGCAACGATCCCCAATAGCCACCGGAGAATGGCTGGTAAGCGGTGCCGAAGTTGCGGGCATTGACGTCACCTATCTTCAGGCAATATTGATTGGACGCATTGTACGAAAGAACTGTTTCACCCGAAGGAAATTGCCCTAGGTAGGGTGCCATTCCGGAGAAAGCGAGGTTATTGCTATCCGACGGCCCTTCTTCATCAGCGGTCATGTATGCCCATTTGTCTTTATCCGAGTAGCAGAACGAAACGTAATATTTGCCTAAGTAATTAGTCTCTAAGGCGGCGGCTAACCCTTTATTGTCGTTGAGCCGGATAACGGAAGGCATCTGATGATTGTAGCCGACAATTCCGTCTTTCTCCCATCTCATTCGCATCACGTAGTAGGGTGAAGAGCCGAAATCGGGTTTCCACGTCTTTCCTCCGTCCGTAGATACGACCATCGCCGTGCCGGTGTCGGTACCACGACCTTCCAAGCCTGTCCGGCTACTATCTGTGAAGTAACAATGTAACTCGCCCGAAGGTAACTCCAACAAATAGGGTTCCCAGTTGACGCCCTGATAGATTTCAATCGGTTCACTCCACGTGTCGCCATTATCCGTACTGCGTTTTAGTTCGATACCCGCATCTTCGGGCAATTCCCGATAGCCATTGTTCGCCCGATAAGAAGCTACAGCCAACACGTCTCCGTTGGAAAGCACCAACCCGTCGCAATTGGCATAGCGCCGTTCATTCTTATTTCCTTTGCTATCGGTAATGGCGTACTTGGTGAACAATTGCGCTTTATGTGCCCACTGTTTCATATCATTGCTGGTGGCGTAATCGCAGCCGGAACCGATGTTACTGTTGGCGCTACCGTTGTGATAGAATAGGATATAACGTCCGTTTTTCATCTGCTTAACACGCGGATAACGCGGATAGGTGGCTTTCACCTCTGTGGATGGGGTGGCGTACATCCGATAGTTCATCATTAACGACGAACGGGACGTGACGTGGCATGCGAATTAATGACCGGGATTCCCTGATTAAGTTGTTCAATGGGGGTAATACTGACAATGATCGGTTTCGGAGGCTCGGGAACCTCACCTTTTCCGTTATCGTCTTTATCTTTATCCTTGTCCCCCTCATTTCCGATGTCACTATCCCCACAAGCAACAAGGGCACAGCAAATTGTTGCCAGTAAAGTGGTTGTTTTCCAAAGTCGTTTCATTCTCCTAATTTTTAAGTGTTATTTCTATAGTTATCTAAGGTAATTATCGCACTTCGTCCACCCGACGGTACTTGCTATACATTTTCTTAGCTGTCTGTACAGGGTCTGCGTGAGAAGCGATCGTGTAGGTGTTGTGCGCATTCACCCATGCTTTTTCCGCCGAAAAGGAGTCAGGAACAGGAACCGTTTCACCTTGCAAGCTTTCTTTGAGATAGGTGATGTAGTTCGTCCAGCGGGGTAAATAGTAATCTCTGAGCATTCCGCCCCATTCTTTATGCGCATAGTCGCGTACCGGGCTTTGGGTTTCTGTCCACGTACCAATCAACATACGGGCATTGTGTTCATACAGATCTTGGATTTCGGGCTGTTTGGATTTCGAACGAGCCATTGCCAACCAACGCCCAACGAAGAAGCGCTCGTGTGTAGAAAGGAGTTCGTTCTGGTCCCGAATGAGTTGCAGGAATCTTTCCGACCAATGCGCAAACGCTGCTCTTTCTTTAGCTTGATAGGCATCTACCAATTTGTAGTAAGCTTCTCTGCCTAAGTCGGCCAAGTATTGCCGTACGAAATCGATGGCATCGTATTGATAGGTTGGCACTTGATTGAGCTTTTCGGCACTCTGTAAGAATAGGCCGACTCCTTGCGCAAAAAGTTCAGGGTCGTAGAATATGCGTGATTGGCTCCAGGCGGAAGCCGTGATCTTGTCTCTTTTCAAACTGGGTGGTGCACAAAATACCGATTCGGACGGACGCCGATGTCCCGCATAGGTTCCATATGCTGTACGGTGGAAAAGGCTCCAGGCTGCTTTCAGGCTTGTGTCGGGCGAACCATATCTCCGCTCGGCATACTTCTGTAACCAAACTTCTAGGTCTAGATATTCCGAACGCCAACGCATCTCATTAGCTAGGTCAAAAACGACCGGATTAACTTCAATTCCTTCCGGGGTAGAGCCTATACCTTTCATACTTAATGATGCAATCGGATCATGTTGCCCGTCTACCGGGCCGGACGCTATGGCATCCAGACGTCCGTGCAGACCTATGTTTCCTCCATAGTTGGTAATGTTCGACCATAGCCAGGGAAAGCCATCAAACCCTTTGCGTGTCCGCCAGTTGTCCCAAAACTCGGCCGCCAGATCAACAACTAAGGTATGCTGTTTATCAAGTCCCGCCAACAGTTCGGCCTTGGGGTTTCCGCCCCATGCTTGAATGACCCAGACTGCATTGGGATTCTTTTGGCGCATAGCCGTTTGTACCCGGCGAGCGGCATCTGTTACATCAATTCCTCCCGTTTTTCCTCCCTCATGAAAGAGGTCGCCTCCGAATGCTTCCGCCTGTCCATATAACTTTTCATACTCAGCATACCACACTTTGGCCATACGTTCGAACAGAGGATCCGTCGGGTCTAATACGGGCGGACGTTGGAGAGAGTTCCATAAACCTTGCTCAACAAGATGGGCTTCCGGAAACTTTTCTTTCAAGGAAGACGGTACCATTCCAAAGAATCCTTGGAATACGGGTTTCATCCCATATGCACGCATCCGAGCTAGAATCTTCTTTTGGAGGGCTATCTGATTGGTAAACCATTCATCGGGTAAGGGACCGCCGATCTCTTCCAGGTTTCCCATCAGCAACCAGCCGAAATAAGCAGGGCCGCATAGAAACTCTTTAATCTCCGAGTTCGTATATCCAAACTTCAACAAGGTATTTCTCCATACGGCTTCTGTTCCAACCATTGCCAACGGCATCGTAATGCCATTCAAAGCCATCAGATCGATTTCACGCTCCCATCGTTCCCAGTCCCAAAAAACCGTTGTATAGCTGAAAGTGCAATAGTTCATATACAGGTTGTCGGCAAGTACGGTTGCTTGCCGTTCGTTCACCGGTGGCAAGTCGGTCGGCAGTTGAGGGAGTTGATCTTCGCAGAAAGAAAAATTTGTGCGGCAGTAGTATTTCAAGTACCAGTTCACACCAAATGCCGCACTCACGTAGTTATTGGCGCGAACTGTAACTTGCTTTCCTCCTCCGGATAATTCGAAATAATCCGTTTGACTGGAAGATGCTTGAATCTCAATTTTAAATCGGCTGGACAGTCCTTTTTGGATACGCTCCAATAAACCGTTACAGGGTTTCCGCTGACAACAACCGATAGCAGTAAACAGCATAAAAGCAAAAAGTGTTTTTTCATTTCTATTTTAAATAAGATGTTAACATGTGGTAGTCTTTATCCGCTTTACACATCCCACTACCTACGCCTGACTTATATTTGCGTATAGGTCTAAACGGTTTTAATCTTTATCTTTTTAATTTTCTACATCAACTAGTAAGAGGGGCGACATGAACAATTACAATAAAAATATTCTATTCATCTCTATATTCTATTACCAATACCTAATTATAAAAGATGTAATCGTCCCTCTTAATAGAAGATGGTTTTATTTATTGCTTGCGGAATGTGGCTTGTTTCTTGTTGGCTGCGGTCCTAAATAGGAACGTTGCATGCCCCCAAAATCCAAGACAATCTTCTGCAACACGGTTCCGGCATCTCCACAGATAACTTTCACAGTATGTTTGCCCGGCTTGTCTATATGCAACGTTGTTTTGTTGATTCGACAATTCTTCAATACGCTTTCGTACCAGATCTGCACATATTCGAATGAAGAAGTCGATGGATTCATAACCGGGCCTTCGTCAATACATACGCCATATTTCGTTTCTACATTGGTAGCCTCATGACCGGCATAACCTCTGTCTTTACTGAGTACGAATGTGGGCAACACATAGGTATACACATCAACAGAACCTTGTTCAAACGTATAGAAGTCATACTCTACGCGTGGAGTACTGCGTCCGGCTGTTCGTTGCGGTGCTGCAACGGGATCTCCCAATTGTATAGCCGTATTCTCTACACCCAAGTTGGGTATTTCTATAATTTTGATTGCCGTATTCTCTACCTTTCGGTGGAAGTTGGCTGCATCAATTGAAACATAGCCATTATGTTCTACAAACAGGGTATCCATTTCGGCTAGCGAAGGAGAAGTGGGGTTGAATACGGAAATGTAAACTCGCTCTTTCTCTCCACCGGCAGATGCGATATCCAATACGCCGAAGACTTTTTCTCCGGTTGGAACTTTATTCCAGTCGATAGAGACTTCTATACGCTCTTCAGTAGTTGTTTCACCGGCCTTTTTACTCACGAGTATCCAATTGTCGGTAACAGATGCTTCCCATTTTAGTGGAGTGGTTCCTTTATTGAATACATCGACAAAGTACGATTGTCTCAGGTACGTATTGAACGATGGCAACGAGTGGTAACTCTTCAGTCCTTTCAAAACGTCTTCTCCTTCAGCTAAGATGCCTAAAGAGGCAGTAGGTGCTAAGGTCGCTTTCCGTAATGCCGGAAGATCAAAATAAGAAGCGGCAAAACCTTGTTTCATTGTCATCATGTGGTTCCATTTGCCACCGAGTAACTCATTGTAATCCTTGGTAATTACTTGCAGACTATCATAACAGGCTTTCGTCATCTTCTCCAATTGTCCGGTAGCTGCCCTTTGCTGAGTTGCGTACCAACGGTTCTTCTGCCCGTATAGAATCATGCGATTTAGGAGTTCACTACCTTTTACCGGATAGTACAGCGACTGGTAAAAGCAAGCCTTCTGATTTTCCTCCGGCAAAGCATGCAGGATTTTCTCTACGATATCTCCGATACGGCGATACTCATCCAAACGGGTATCTGCTTCCCGGTAATTCGCAAAAGAGAAATCGGTGTCGGTATTCCGTTCTTTTCCATGTTTATCCGTAGCCCATTGATATCCCCAACCCATGAACTCCGGTCGACGGGCGAATGATAATTTGTAGAATGCGTTCGTTACATCCTGGAACTCACTGCGGTATTGGTCACCTAGCATTCCACACATCCACTCAGTCCGGTAGTTTGCTGCCCGCTCGAAATTAAAGGAATCAATATCCTGCGCCATCGTCAGGAAGAAGTCAACCGCAAATTCACAGCCTTTGATATCACCGGCATTGAGCAGCCAAATGCGATCGGCTGTCATATCATACGCTTTACGTAGCTCTTCATACATCAGTGTTGGCGAAGTGGTATTCATCCAAAGATGGTCGTGAGGTTTGCCTAGATAAGAGGCATGATAATACACTCCGGAACGGCCGGAACGTTTCTGCTCTTTCGGACTACTCAGACGCTTCATATAACCGTAGTTATCGTCCGGCCATATAATAGTCACATCGTCCGGTAGGTCCAAGCCTTCATCATATACATCTAGTACTTCTTTATAAGGTGTAAAGGCTTGAGGTATATCTTTTCCTTGCTTGCCTGTGGCATCTATCAACATTTGTCTTTGCGCCATTAAGGCTTCTTGAAGCATCTGCTTTCTATCGGACATGTCGTTACTTGCATTCATCGCTCGGTCGTGCAGGCCGCGTAAAGCCAACGTATACACATTCTCAAAAGGCGCACATTCTTTTACACGCGAATTCAGTATCTTATTTACACCTTCTTTATTGTTTATATAATCCCACTCACCCATCTGATCGCGCTTCCATTCACTAGCCGTATTAAATAGCAACGGTTCACAGTGGGAAGAACCCATGGCAATGGCGAAGCTATCAGCTACCAGTCGGTTTTCGGGAATACGATGAAATGCCATAGAGGCGTCGTGCATAGCAGGGCACAAATAATTGGCTTGTAGGCGTAGTAGTAATTCGCAAACTTTGGCATACGTTCTGGGACCGAAGTTCCCGCGTTCTTTCTCAAAGTTTCGTTTAGACCATTGGTAGAGTCCCCAATCTTCATCATTAATAAAGATGCCTCTAAACTTGACGGATGGTTCTTTCGATACGAATTTGTTGACTTTTACATCCAATCGCTTTTGTTGTTTGATCGGAGCATCGGCCCACCAATACCAAGGGGAGACACCAATCGCTTTTGATATGGAGAGAAGCCCGTAAGCTGCTCCACGTCTATCGCTACCGGCTACAACAATTGCTTTTTTAATACCGGGAACGGGATTGTTTACGACTTCGATCTGATATCGTTCCCAGCCACCGGCAATAGCGGTTGTGTCTATTTTATTCCGGGCAGCCAGCGTTTTGATCCAGCTACTTTGACCAATGGTTCCAACAATAATAGCGTAGCGCTCCGGTGAGTTTCCTAAATTATTCTCTTCGGTTCTCAAGACTTGTCCCGTTACACGATGGACGTCTTCTACAAACAGGGATACACTTTTACGTACAACAGTTTCATCTTTCCCGTCAAAACAAACAACAACCTTGGCAGATGGGGAAACTATAGAAAAGCTGTTTTTACTTGCTGCATGGTCCAGTATGACTTGTGCTTTTACAGAAGCAAGACTCAAACAACAAAGGCTTAATAACAAAATTTTATTCTTCATGTAAATGTTAGATTGACAATTGATGCGCAAAGAAAGATAAAAAGGAATAGACTAAATGAAAATAGCAGACCGTTTAAAGCTAGAAACTGGTCAATAAGCATTTAGATAACCCTTTGTTTATACTAAAGAGTAGGCCTGAGTAGAACTAGAAAAAAGAAGAATGAAAAAACAGACAACGTGCATATAAAAAGATTACTCCTCTTAGCTCGAATGAAAGAATATGATTTATAGAGCTTTGCATATACAGAGAAAACGCCTCTCCGAGAGATTGTAAAGTAAGAATATTTATGCTCTTTATTTTACATATCAATCCAGTGCATTCTTATTATCTCCAATCTATTTTAAGAGAATAAAATGACGCTAAAGGTTGGCAAAAAGCTTCGTTTTGCCTTAAGAAAAGAGCTTGATTTTGCTTCTGTATTACCTATAAGACAACACAAACAGAATACGATATTTATTTATTCTACTAATATACAGATAGTTAGCGCTATTATATACGGTATGGACAGGACCCGGAGAACCAATTGTGCACGGATGACTTTGCAGGGCATTGGCTCATAACGCCAACTTGTCTATAAAGGCGATCATGGGAGTTGCCGGGTATAGCGAGATGGCTCGCATGCTTGGTTTTAATGATGTGGCAAATAAATATGCTACTATAGCCCAGAATATGGCTGTGAAATGGGAACAGATGGCCCATGAAGGCGACCACTACCGTCTGGCTTTCGATCGCAAAAA
>NZ_BAIV01000043.1 GCF_000517545.1 Bacteroides reticulotermitis JCM 10512
CGTCCACATATAGGTGGTCGATGCCCATGTGTTTGAAATCGACCGTATCATCCTTACGGTTTTCGATGGTGTGCATAACCGTTTGCAGTTTGGCTTCCAGATTAAGTTTGCGCCGTATGCAGCCTTTCAGCATGACACGGGAAACTTCCTTGCCCTGGTCTTTGAGTACCTGCAAATTTTCCTCAACGCTATCGAGTTCGGTCTGCAATATTTCCCGTTGCAGTTCCGGGGATTGCGGTATCTTGGCAAACTGTTCGTGTGTCAATATTACGGCATCCCAATCGTTGTTCTTTATCTCGCGGAAGATACTCTCCCTGTTTTTGGGAGTAAAATCTTCCTTGCCGGGGTAAAGAACCTTTGCGTTAGGATAGGCGGTACAAAAAGTCTTGGCAATCTCATGAATATTGGCTTTTAAGCTGTAATCATGGGCTTGTTGGCTAATCCGAGCCTTTTTTTCTCCATTGCCCCGCAGCACATAATCAGGGTTTTCCCACCTCCGACCTCGTGGTCGCAAATATTCCCGCCCAATAGCTTATCCATCCAGACGGCATCTTTCTGACTTTTATAGAGGTCTTTTATACCCAACCCTCTCAGGTCAAGCCCCGGAAAGGTCTGGTGTGAGCCGTCGTAGTTGGGGCGCACAAAACAGTTAAACGTGCGGTTATAGCGGTCGGCCAACCTGTCCTTAAACTCCGGCGACTGGTCGCGCAGCCAGTCGGAAAAGCCGCTACGTATCTCGTCTATTTTGGAATTGGCGAGTTGTATGGCTTCCGGATCGCGAACTTTGACCTCCTGCATCTTCCCGTCGATGAGTTTATTTACCTTTTTGGTAATGTCGGGAGAAGTATTTTGCAGGGCGTGTTTCATCAGGTGTATGCCGTTAAATGTACGGCTCTGTGATTTCACGGCAAATTGGTCGGTTATTTTTACGTTCGTCCTGTCAGCCTTTACGCTGTACTCGTCGATGTTGGCTGCGAAATTTATCGAAACATCCGTATCGAACAGGTGCGATGCGTATTTTTCGTAAATACCTTTAGGAATCCACCTCTCTCCGAAATTAAAATCAAGGTCGTCGAACGCGATAGGTTTCGGGGTGGCTTCCCGAAGTGCCTGCAGGGATTCTTCCGCCGCAGTGTGCGAGGGTTATCCCGCAGAAAACGCTCCACCCCGTCGGCTTTCTCTATAACATTTCCGGCTATGTATTTATCGGCAATCTCATAGCCGTTAATTTCCGGGTTGAAATAAATACTGCCGTGCAGTTCTTCCAAAACATTATCTTTCGTTCCTCCGGTAAGCCCTGCCATATATTCCAGGTTTACCCCGGCATATTTGTTCAGGCTGGCGACCAATGCTTCACGGGCATCGGTAGCTTCGGTAATTTCATTGGGGTTGAACGCTACCGGATGATGGAAAATATCGGCTTTCTGCGCCACCCCGTCAATGTAGCGTTCGAGCGAAAGGATTTCTGTTCCCCGCGCGTCCATTTTAATCAAGTCGAGGTTTTTCTTCTCGTTCAGCCGACCGAAACGGTCTGTGAAATTATCGTACAGGTGGTTTAGCATCTCCCTGAGAGCAGGGTTAGCTTCCAACCGTTCGGCTTCGTTCTGGTAGAGGTGATAATAGGTATCACGTATTTCAACGTAGATAGAGGCTTTCCTTTCCTGTGTTTCGGTCAGTTCCAACGGATGAAACATAGGCTGTAAGCCGTCCATATCCCTCAAATAGCCGATGCGGTTATGTTCGTCCGAAACGAGCGATCCCTCACGGTAATGCGGTAGTATTTCCGCTTTGAACGGGATAGGTTTCAGGTATTCTTCCTGTTCCTGTTCGCGCCGGAGCGCTTCTTGCTGCTCCGCTCTGCGGGCATCCTCAACCGGATAAACAAGCGGTGTATTCTCCGATGTTGTTTGTCCTGACTGTTGCTCCTTTTCCTTGCGTGCGATGCTTTCAAGTATCATTTCCTCGCGCCAGTCTATAAAGCGGTCTTCCTGTTTGCTTTGTTTCGGCTTGGCTGTTTTCTTTCGTCGGCGGGGACGGCTTACCTGACTGCGTTCTTCTTCGGAAAAGCCGAACAAGTCATAAAGGGTTATCAGCGGCTCTTGTTGTACGTTTATCTGTGGGGTAGCTCCGTAGTCGGCTTTGCAAGAATAGTGGGGTCGTCCATATCAAACAGCGTTCCGCTGAAATTACCCGCCGAAGCTGTCTGTACGCTTTGCTTCGGCTTCGTAGTCGCCTGGGCTTGAGCTTCCGGTACAGGCTCAATAATGCCGTAGTCTTCCGGCTGTGGCGGATGTTCTTCCATAAACCGGCGGTCAATTTCATCTGCCATGCTCCAAACTCCGCAAGGTCTTTTGGTGTGGGTTCATCGGCAGGAATATTAGACGGGGATATATCCATAGAAGGCTCCATCTGTGTTATCGGTGTCAGCTCTCCGGTGGTGGTATCAAGATTGTATCCTTCCGCCCGTGCTTTTGCGATAGCATTCTGTTCTTCTGTCGGGATAATTGTTTGGGTATTATCCCGACGGTCTAAATTTTCAAAGTGTTCCTCTACGGCTTGCCAAAACGGATCAAGGTCATCCGGGAATCGTTCTTCCTCCTGTGGTCTTTGCAGGTGTGAGGTGGAAACATCGGCTTCCACTTTGTTTGAAGCACTTGCAATGTCCACTGTTGTACTATGCTCCGCTTTAACTTGCGGAGTAGTTTCGTTCCTGACTTGCGTTTGTTCTGTTTGCTGGGGAGCAAAAGAAAGGTAGCGGTTCAGGTCGAGGTGTTTGGAAAAGTCCTCGACCAGCATCCGTCGCAAGTCTTCGGCGATACCTGTTTCGCCACCGGAATGGGTAAATTCCATTGCGGGTTTGCCATAAGGGTCAGTTCCGACTTTGGCATCGGTTTGGATTACCCGGTCTAACTGTTGGAACAGGTTATTTACGGAAATACCGTTCGAGAGCTTGCGGGATTCGATAAAATCCGTCTGCCGCTCGGTTACGGGATATTCGCCCGGCGGTCGTTTCTGCAATACAATAAGGTCGCTACCTACTTCCGTTCCGGCATGGTCGGTAAACAAATTATTTGGTAATCGTATAGCGGAAACCACATCACACCTGCCAGCAAGCCATTCACGTATGGGGCGGTTCTGTTCAGAGTTAAGAACGCCCTGCGAAGTGATAAAAGCGATGATACCGCCGTCACGGACGGTATCAACCGATTTCATAAAGAAATAATTGTGTAGTGTACGTGTACCCTGCCGACGGGCGGGGTCTTTGTGGGTGGAAAATGCCGGATCAAAAATGGCGACATCCCCGAACGGGATATTGCTGGCTGCCACATCGTAATAGCCGGAATACTTCGGCTCGATGGTTTCGTAACCTTGTACCCTAACTTTATTCTCCGGGCGCAGGTGTTTAAGTATCATACCTGTCATCGGGTCTTTTTCAAAACAGGTTATCTCTGCATCAGGGATGGACTTTCTAAGGCTGTCGGCAAATACGCCTGTTCCGGCGCTGGGATCTATTACCCGAAGGGGCGTAACGCCGCTTTGCGCCAATGATGCAATCAGGGCATCAGCAATAATGGGCGGAGTATAAAAGGCGGATAGTATGGAATCCTTAATACCATCAAAGTGCCGCTTGTACTCCCGTTCGTTCGGGGTATTCTCCCTGAGAACAGTATGCAGTTCTTCAATTAAGGGAGTTAAGGATGTGGTTTTCCCACCATCTTTCGGTAGCGGGTCTATCACTTCCTTAATTGCTCCAAAACCGCTGTATGCCTGCAATATTTGTCTTTCCTCCGGTGTGGCCTTGCGGTTCTCCCGGTCGAGCGTAAGGGCTACCTTTATCGCGTCGATATTCTGGCGAAGGTGCGCCGTTTTATTAAACCGCGCCATCTTCCAGAAGTATTTGGATGGTTCCTGTAAGTTCCGTGTATAAGAGGTCGTATGCAGGAGTGTCGGCAAAATCATCCGTCAGGGTGTATTTTGCCAGCACGTTACCGCATAGCGGTAAGACCTGCAGGGCGACCTTGCGGGCATCGTCTTCGGGTATTTCCACCGGAAACTCGTCCCAAAGTATATTTATAAGGGTGTTGTAAACGGAAAAATGCAAGTCCCGGTATAGTTCGGCGCTTGCCTGTTCTTCCGCTTCAATATGGGTGAGACCGTTTCGGATTGCCTCGCTGTAAACCTCCGCCGCACGGTCGGCACGATTTGTAATAAATGTCTTATCTCCTGCTTTTTCGGGGTGACTGTCGCGCAGATACGATAAGAGGGATAAGCCATAATAGGATAGTTCGCCCTGGGGCGATAGATTTTTCTTTGTCATAACATTGGAATTTTAGTGGTTGAAAATATGGAGAGGAAAAGCGAAAAGGCGCTCCGGATTCCCACCCGAAGCGCCGACCACTAAAATTCCTTTCAAAACACGTCTTAAAAAAACAATGTTATGATTAGAATCTTAATGGCAAAGATACTATTATTTCCGCTTTTTCCCTTTCCCTGCATTACCCGGTTTGTTTTTCGGAAATTCAAAAACGGTCTTATATTCGCTGTCGAAAGCAATAGCGGCATCAAAAGTTCCTCCGGCTTTTTTGTTGAACCCTTTTACCAATCCGGTTTTCCCTTTACCGAAAAGGTCGGATAATTGTGCATCTGTCAGGTCTTTTCCTGCTATGGAACGGAATACCATCAGTCCGCAATCGGGATTCTGGCACTTGGCGACTTTGGGATAAAAAACCACCTGTCCGCTGCATTTAGGGCATTTGCATCCGGCACGGTTACTCGCTCCCTCGATAGAAATGGAGAGCAACTCCGTTGTAATCTGTGCGGCATATACTTCTATACCCTTGTGAAAAGTATCCGCATCCATTTCTCCCAAAGCAATTTTATTCAGTGCGCTTTCCCACTCGCCGGTCATCGAAACATCTGCAATCTTCTTATCCTTAACGGCCAGATACACGGTCAATCCTTTATTGGTGGTACAAGTGATTTTTTCTCGCGTACAATATATTCACGGGAGAATAATGTTTCGATAATGGCTGCACGGGTAGCAGGCGTTCCGATCCCCGATTCTTTGAGAGCTTCACGTTCGGCTTCGTCCGTAACTTCTTTGGAACAGGTCTCCATTGCAGATAATAGACTACCCTCCGTATGCAATGGGCGGGGTTTGGTCTGTTTCTCCAATACGTCGCAACCTTTCATAGGCAGGCTGTCGCCCTGAACGATGTCGGGCAGTACGGTGGCATCTTCCTCTTTTTCTTCTTCCTGTGCGCCAAATACGCCACGCCATCCGGCAGAAAGGATAATACTTCCCCGTGCCGAAAATGTTACTCCGCCACATTCAAGGGAAACAACTGTATTTTCTTTCTTACACTTTTTGGAAAATGCTTCCAACATGCGTCCGGCAACCATTTCATAGATGATGCGTTCATCAGGTGAAAGGTCGCCCGGCTTGTTTTCGGTAATGATGATTGCATGGTGGTCGGTAATCTTCTTGTCGTCCACACTGCGGATATTAAGCGGGGCATTCTCCATTGAAGTGGCATAAGCGGAAAAGCGGGAATAGCTTTTCAAACTATTGAGTAGCTGCGGTATTTCATCGAACACATCGGTGGAAATATAACGGGAACCTGTACGGGGATAGGAAAGTACGGCCTTTTCATAAAGCGTTTGTGCTATCGTGAGGGTTTTATCTGCCGAAAAACCATGTTTGCTGTTGGCTTCTTTCTGCAAAGTGGTTAAGTCATATAATAATGGTGGTTCCTGATTGGCTTCCTTACGTTCCACACTTACCACATTTGCCGTACCGCCGGAGTTTACAAGAGCGTACAATTCATCTGCTTTTGTCTGGGTATCATACTTCTCCAAAGACAGGGCTGAAAAAGAGGTGGCATCTTTAGCTGTATGCAGTTTGAGTTGAAAATAAGTCTGTGGTTTGAAATCCTTATTTTCCAGATAGCGGCTGCATATCATCGCCAATGTGGGTGTTTGAACCCGTCCGAGAGAAAATACACCGCTTCCGGCGGCAATACTTAATGCTTGGCTGGCATTAATTCCCACGGCGTAATCTGCATGGCTGCGAGCGCGGGCGGACAGGTACAGGTTGTCGTAATCGCTGCCCGGACGAAGGTTTTGCAGTCCCTCACGAATGGCACGGTCGGTCAGGCTGCTTATCCAAAGGCGCTCGAACGGTTTTTTACAATCGAGATAATTGTATATAAACCGGAAGATAAGTTCTCCCTCGCGGCCTGCATCGGTCATTACGATGATCCGGTCTGCACGGGAAAATAACTCCTTAATTACGTTTAGCTGTTTCATTACGCCAGGGTCATTCTTATACTCTTTGCCCTCTTTGACCTGTCGGGGTTGAAGGATAAACTCTTTGGGAAGTATCGGCAGGTTCTCCGCCTTAAACCCCGTGAAACCGTAGGCTTCGGGCATGGCAAGTCCGACCAGATGACCGAAGGCCCACGTAACGGCATAACCGTTGCCTTCCATATAGCCGTCTTTCTTTGTTGTTGCACCCACGATAACTGCTATTTCACGTGCTACGCTGGGCTTCTCAGCAATACATACTTTCATTGTGATTTATTTTTAAATTATTATTGATAAATGAATTAGGAAACTCCACGGCTTTTCCTCGCCTTTGGCGCAGACTGGCGGTTTTGGGGATTTTGCCGCTGCTTGTTCTCGTCCTGCTTTTTTTGCTGTCCTTCGGTCGGTTTCTGTTGCCCTTGTTGGAGTGGCTTATCCACTTTCTTGGTCGCTTCGTTGGTTTTGCCTTCGGAATTGACGGCAACCTGCGTTTTGCTCTCGGCGGCGGGCTTCACCGTTGCACCCTGTTTCTTGGCGTAGTCAGGATTCCATTTGTAAAAGTCCAGTTTACCTTTTTCATAGTTTGGTTTCACCCACGCATTGAAAGGTTGATCCTGACCGTCTTTCATCATGGCTTTTACATAAGTGGCTTTTCCCGCTTCCAACGATTTGACCTGTTTTTCGTCCAGTTCAACCCCCAACAGTTTTTTAGGATGAAAACCTCTTTTTGCTTCTCGCCCTGAGAAACCTCTTTCTTTGTTTCCTGACCTTCTGCTTTCTTCTGCTGGCGGATTTCCTTATTCTCTTGGGCATAGCGGTTGCGGTCTAAACCGTCATAGGTAAAGTCAAATTTCTTGTCCGAAGCATTGATTTGAACATACCCGTCGAATTTAGTTCCGCTACGGGAAGTCATGCCCTCAACTAACACTTTTCGTCCTGCCGCAAAGTCCAACTTCTGTCCTTCGGAGAGTTCAATACCTTTAATTTTGTCAATCGGGCCGATCTGATTGACAGGTAATACTTCCAATCCGTTCGTCTGTTTGTCGAGAGTAACATAACAGGGTTCTTTTTTGCCGGGGGTAAGTTCCAATTCAATTACTTTTCCGGCGTTGCCCGTTGTTGTCAGGTTTGCTTTCGCTTCATCATCGAGCAATATCCCTCGCAGGGGCGCATCCAGATTCGGCTTTTCCTGATAGTAGCGAGGAATGGCTTTGATAGAGCCGTCCGGCTGTTCTTCCAGAGAAATACGACCTTTAGTGGGGATACGCATACCGCCCGGCACCATTTCAGGATTCATTTCAATAAGTCCGTTGGACTTGTGGCCGTAGGACATCGCTTTCAAGTGCGGCTCTATCGCTTCCGGCTTAATCCCTTTACGTTCCAAATCTGCCCGGTCGATTTTACTTACGTCCATCGGTTGGAAAGTGGATTGCGAAGTGGTATCTCCACCGCCTTGTTGTACTTTGGGATTCTGCCCCTGTCTGGCTTTCAGTTCGGCAGCCGGATCAATACGGTACTTTTCCAGTTCATCGGCAGGGAAGTTGATTTTGACGAGCTTATTAAAAACGCTCTCGGTCATGATAAAGACTTTACCGACGGTATTGGATAATCCGGAGTGCGCCGGATTGTCTGCTTGTTCCAGCATCTTTTTGAAAAAGGCTTCAATGAAAGAATCGTTCGTGTTCACATTCAGCATATTTGCCATATTCTGCTGTGTGGGATCGGTAGTCTGGATATTACCGTCCTTATCCATGTTGGTCACGGCTTTCAGCTTGCCGCTTTTTGCATCTTCAACGAGCATTACCTTTTTCTCGTTGTTTTTCAATTTTTCGTCCATATATTTTACGAATATTTTAATTAGCACCAATATCGGTGTGAGGGCAAAATTAGATGTAACCAACTGACGGGCAAAGCAATGTTAAGCCACTGGAGGCTTCCGGCGAACAACTGGCGACTTGTGGCATCAAAGTCTTACTGCCGGAGGAAATTAAGCGGACGGTTTTTCTCTTATCGGGGAATATTACTACCTTTGGGGAGAGATATTTTTTAAGGTATGATTGAGCAATTTTATTCTATCGAGCATTTATCGACAGAACAGTTAAGGGAACTGTTTTCATTTTATCGTAACCGGGGATGGGTGGATTACGATTATTACAAGTTGATGCCCGAAGGAGTTACTCCGCCGGAACTTACGGATGAGGAAATAATGTTCAATATGGACGGAGCTAATCCACACAATTACTTTGTGTTCATGGAGGGTATGGAAGATGA
The DNA here is from genome assembly GCF_000517545.1 of Bacteroides reticulotermitis JCM 10512. GTDB lineage: Bacteria > Bacteroidota > Bacteroidia > Bacteroidales > Bacteroidaceae > Bacteroides > Bacteroides reticulotermitis. The sequence goes on from NZ_BAIV01000043.1 coordinate 8,578, forward strand.
AAAAGACGGAATAATGATCGGTTTCGGGCTGACTGATTACCCGTCATTCGGGGCATTCCTGCATTTGGATGAGGGCTGGCTGGATGAGATAGTGGAGAAATACGAGTTGAAAGCGACTAATGTAGGGGTGGATTATTCCTTATTTGGTGGTAAGTAAGTATCTGAATTGATACTGTATAAAATGTATATAAAAACAAGAAACAATGAGTGTACCTGTTTATTTTAATTTAGATCATTCTTTTTTCAAAGAGCCGTTGAGGGTTAGTGTAAACTGGACTTTTCCCTTTTTGCCAAGGGTTGGCGAAACGGTAAGCCCGTGGATATGGATAGAGGAAAAAGAAATATCCCGTGAGAAAATAGAAAAGTTATTGTCATCAGAAGGAATAGACAGTCTAAATGCGGAGGATTTTTCAGGTGAAAATACTTTGAATGACTGGCTTTACGAGGTCGGCATACAGTGTGATACTGTATATAGTATATCTTATTTTAAAAATGATAAGGTCGATCCTTATGAAATATATATACAGATGTACCTGAACGATACCGGAACATATCACAGGTAAGGAGTATGGCGAAAAAGAAACGTCAGGGGCATTACTGTAAAATTTGTGACCAGTGGAAGGCGAATGAAAAATTCTCCGGGAAAGGGCACGCGGCGCATATCTGTAAAGAATGTGCTTTGCTCCCCATTGAAAGGAAGAATGAATTACAGCGTATAAACAAGGTTGACAGAATCTCAGAAAAATTTCGTCTAACGAAAGAAGAATGGGATTTATTGGAAAAATATGCCAAAAACAATAAATACCCTGAATTAAAGGAATATGCCGCCGATGTGTTGGCGCACCACCGCCAAATGAAGGAAGACCGTAAGCCACAGATAGAAGAAATTGCATACAGCGACCTTGAAGATGATTTAAAAGAGGAAATAGAAGAACATTTATATATCGACCTCGATCTTTTTATAGAAGAAAATGGCTTCGTGCCGGAAGAAAAACACCTGAAAAAGATAACCAAAGGAATAATCGACGCATATATAAGGTACTCCCATTTGCGCATAATTCCCGATGATGCTTGGAACGAACAAATGAAACAGGTTTTAGCTACGGTTGTCGCCGACCTTGAAGAAGACGGTATTGTTCCGCAATCATATCAAAGTAGCCTTGTATTGTTGGAGACAGAAAGGTTATGTATCAGTAAGTTTACGAGGGATGACCTCGATTCCTTAAGCCGGATTATGGAAAAACCGGAGGTTATGTACGCTTGGGAACATGGTTTTACCCGTAGTGAAACACGAAAATGGATGAACCGCCAGCTTACCCGGTATAAAAAAGACGGATATGGTTATTTTGCCGTTTTCCTGAAAAAATCAGGAGAACTTATAGGGCAGACTGGACTTATGAAAAACGTTATCGGAGATGATGAAGTTACTGAATTAGGGTTTATATTCGATAATGAATTTTGGGGTAATGGTTATGCTATGGAATCGGCAAAGGCTTGTATTGGGTATGGCTTTGACGAAATTGGACTGAGCCGGATATATTGCAGTATCCGTCCTGAGAACACAGCCTCCATCCATGTTGCCGAAAATTTAGGAATGGCAAAAACAGGAGAGCATATTGTTGTTTATAATGACAAGGATATGCTACATTATATATATAGTTTGGAGAAAAGAACATGAGTGATAAATTCCAATACAGATTATCAGAAAATCAGAAATCAGAAATAGCTCAAAATCTGATTGATATTTTGCAAAAAGATTCGGAGATAACTGCACAGGCCAGAGTGTTCATTGTTAATTGGTGTCGTACCGATGCCTCCGAAAAGAGAAAAGCCTTTTTCGATGTGTGGGAGATTGTCTTAAAGAACTATTTGCCTGAAACAAGGCCAATTTTATTTCGGGCTTGTGGAAAGATCGGTAAAAATGGTAAGATAGCCAGTTTTACAGGGCGCTTAGAATGTACATGGAGATTCAGCAGAGGTAAAGGTTCTTTAATTGCTTGCGATACGAAAGAAACACTCTTATTGGAAGAACAATATTATCAACAGGGACAATATAAACATACATTTTATCCTCTTATCGGTGTATTGGAAAAAGCTAAGGCTTCCGGAGGATGGGGATTTACTGAAAGATTTTTGGACGAATTTATCGGTGAAGATGAATATATAATGAGGATTAGTTTAGGGAGTATGCACTGCTTTAGGTGGGTAAACAATGACTTCTGAAAAGACAGATATTTAAGCATTACACGAAAGTCAAAATAAAGAGCCGTAATCAGATTAAGATTGCGGCTCTTGTTATTTATTCCTCATTCGGTAATAGGTGGCAGAGTATCGGGTCGTTCTTTATCCTTTCCAATTCGTCATCGACGGTTTGGCGGATTTCTGCTTTGATGCGGTCGTAATTCTCCTTAATCATTTCCTTCATGCGATCAACGCCGTTCTCATCGACAAAGTTAGTGATAACGGGTATTTGCTGATATTTGGCGGTTTCCCTTTTTACCCGTTCGTTATCTACTACTATTTCGGCATGGAAAATCTTTTGCTCTATCCGTTCATCGAAATTATCCGCGATTGCACCCACGAACATGCCTTGGGTTAGATTGGCTATCTTGCTGGCGGGGATCAGGCTGTCGAGTTGCGTGGATATGGATGTAGACTTGTCGTTGCGATTGATCGTCATAGACTGGCGCTTCTGCAATACTTTTCCGAAACGCTCTGAAAGATTTTTAGCTGTGTCGCCGACTACCTGACCGCTGAAAATATTGCCTACCGTGTTCATTACTACGGCGGCCTCTTTATCTCCATAATCGCGCTTTAGCTGTGAAAAATCCTGAAAACCCAACAGCACGGCAACCTTGTTGCTTCGTGCGGTGGCTATCAGGTTATCCAAACCTTTGAAATAAATTGTTGGCAACTCGTCAATCACAACACTGCTTTTTAGTTGCCCTTTTTTGTTGATGAGCTTCACAATACGGCTGTTATAAAGGCCGAGTGCTGCCCCGTAAATGTTTTGGCGGTCGGGATTATTGCCTACACAGAGTATCTTAGGTTCGTCCGGATTGTTTATATCCAGCGAAAATTCATCGCCCGACATAACCCAATAAAGCTGTGGGGAAATCATACGGGAAAGCGGGATTTTAGCCGATGCGATCTGGCCCTGCAACTGCTCGGCAGCGCCACCGAGCCACGCATCCATAAACGGGGAGAGATAGTTTTCCAACTCCGGATAAGAGGTAAGGATAGGAAAAATATCTTCATATCGTTTGTTCAAAAATTCGATGGCGTGCGGGAAAGTACAATAAATACCATCCTTGTAAATTCTTAAATACCAGATGATAGCGGCAAACAATACGATAGGCGATTCTACAAAAAAGTCGCCCTGCTTGGTTACCCATGTGCGGTTCAAGTTCAACATAATGGTATAGGCTGATTCATAAGCATCGGCTATATCATTCATAAATACCGGATTAAGTGGGTTACAGCGGTGCGAGCGTGAAGGATCGTCAAAATTTATCACAAAAAAAGTAGGCACTTTTTTTATAACCGCCCTGATTGTTTAACAGGTGGTTATAGGCTATTGTGGAGAGGTCGGGGTACTTGAAGTCATAACAATAGAGTGAGTAACCTTTTTCTATTTGTTGCTTTATGTATTGATTAACGACGGCATAACTCTTGCCCGATCCGGGCGTGCCTAACACAATGGAAGCCTGAACGGGTTTACCACATTAATCCAACCATTATTCCATTTCTTTCTGTAATAAAAACGCGTGGGCAGGTTTACCGAATACTCATTCTCCATCAGGCGGGTTTCCTGTTGAAAGGATTCGTTCTCAACATTAAAAACGTCATCCATCATGTTGTTTTTGAGCAGGCGCGACATCCATGCCCCACTTATTAATAGGAAAATGTATCCGATGGACATTGTAAGGATATAAAATCCGGTATTGGCTTCCAGCGGTAATGGCAGATAGAGCAACCACCAATTAAAGAAAAACAGCACGAACCCGGCTGACAGGAACACAATGATTTTGTTCCAAGTGATTTTTTCTTCCTTTACCCCTTTTGTTCCCAAACAGGAAAGGGCGAGAAAGACAACGGTAAAGAGTTTAGTCCAAAGGATGTTGTGGAATAAACCTGCCGTGCGGTCGAAATTAATGAGTATTTTATCGACTACGCCGATGTTGATACCCCAATTTACCATCTGCTGGTAACAAAACCAGTAGATGTTGATTACTACAAATAAAATACTGAGGGCACGCATAAAGTCCATGACTTTAGCCAATCCACGAAGATCGTCTTCTTGTTGCATAATATTTCACTTTTATGGGTTTGAAAAGCGAAATTAAGATGTAGAAAGGTATAATCAATTGATATTTAGCGGTGTAGCAGCTTTAGGTATTAATGTGGCGACTTTTGTCTTAACGGCATAAAAAAAGTCCGTATTTTGCTTTACAGAGCAAATACAGACTAAGTAGTAAATCAGCTATAATTTATTCTTTCACTCTTTTTTTAGAATAGAACTTTGTCGCATCCGGTGAAAGGAAAAAATCGAATGTTTCGGTTGCCCTTTTCTTGGTTAGTGGTTCGTCGATTGTATAAGTACAGCGGACTACGACTGTCAATATTTCGTTTGCATCCCTATTTTCATATTTTGGAAGTTCGTTCGGTACACTTTTTCTAAGCGCATCAATCCGTTGGTTTGTTTTGTCGATGCTGGATTGATAAGAGTCTATCATTACTTTGGAAGGTCTGTTGGCAGCTTTTGCTTTTTCAATGCTTTCAGTAAATACACTGAGCGTTTTTTCAAGCGATGCCATTTGCTTCTCCTTCTCTGTATTAAAATTATCAGTAATAATTTTGATACTGTCAGCAACGCTTATCTGTCTGATTTCCTTCAATTCGTTTACCTTAAAATTAAGGTCGATTTTTACACCTCCATCTGTTTGTACAACATCAGCAATCAGTTTTTCGTAATTATTTGTCGTACCTCCGCAAGAGAACAACAATGTGAATAATAGTAATAATAAAAGATTTCTCATATCTCTATGTTTTTAAGTTAGTTATCATCATTTCTTATCATTGTCTTTATCTTTGTTTTTCCCTCCCGGCTTGGTATTCTCCATCCGCTTACGTATCTCTTCCTGCAAGCGATCAAGGAAAGGCGTAGGTTGATTGCGGATTCGCATATCATAGAAATTCCGGGCAATATTATTACCCAGATCAATATTGAATATGCTCTCGAAATAGGCGGCGATTTGTATCAAGGGTATTTTACCGTTGTTGAAACACCCTTCTGTATCTAATGCGTAGATCATTTCGATGAGATCGGTTTTACTTCCAGTCCAGGTTAACTTCACTTTGGGGAAAGATGTATTGCTGGGTTTCTGCATATAATTATCCAGTGCTTCCAGCTCCAAAAGAAGATATGCCTGCAACATATCGTTTGCCATGACCTTAGCAACCTTGAAATCCGCATTGGTCGAAAACTGCGGATCGCGTTCGTAATAGAACGTTTCGAGATATTGCTCCGTGTCAGGCTGGCCGCGAACGAAATAAGCGGCATCGAGATACGTTGCGCCGGAACGGTAATAACGGTAAAAATCCAGTATCTTGTCGTTAAAATCTTGAATAACGTCCAGTTTCTTTTTTAGGTACTCCTTTTGCGCCTCCACGCTGCCAACCGGACGGTGCATTTCGGTATTATATACTTTTCGGTAATAGATCAGGTGGCAGAATATTTTAGGTTTTACCTCTTTGAAAAATAATATCTCCTCGTCCTCATCCTGAAACTTATATGCTATGATAAATTCCTTTAACCGGTCAAAAGCATTTCCCAAGACGTGAGAGGCATCGAGAGATTTTTTCAGAACATTCTTATCCTCGGCTTCGATCTGTTGTATCTTCTGTCTGATATCCTTCTGTAGTTTTTCGACAAAATTTATCATCGTGTATTTATTTCAAGTTATGATTCTTTATATTTAGATTCAGAATCAAAAGTTATTTAACTTATAAACCCATACCTCCTGAAACTTCAATCCGTTGTGCTGTAATCCAACGAGCATTATCAGTGCATAAAAAGGCAACAACCCCTCCTATGTCATCCGGTTCTCCAACCCGACCAAATTCGGTAAATGCTTTGATATTTGCATTATATCCGGCATTATCCCTGATAATTCCTCTTACAAAGTCGGTAGCAATTGGGCTGGAAGCCACTGCGTTTACTCTGTAATTTCCCGCTGCTTTTAGATAGATCGTCTGCACCCATATATTCTTAGAATAATAAATTAATGATTGCACCTATTGCAAAAATGATTACCCCCATACATACAACGAGTAAAGTAGTCATTTTCTTGCCAAGAAACTTAGCCGTAATCACAATAGATGATATACATACGGAAGAAGATGCCAACGAAAAAACCATAGAAGAACCTATCGTAAGGTCGGTAAATTCCAACAAAGGTTTCATTATTAACATATCAGCGCCATTACAAACAAAAATAGGAATCCCGACTACTAACATAATCAGCATGGATAACCATTGGTTGCTGAAATTGAAAAAAGAAAGAATTTGTTTCGGATTAAACAGTTCTAACGATAAAGTGATTAAACCGTCGACAAGAATATACGGCATGATTTGTTTCATCAACAACATGGTTTTCACAAAAATATCCTGTGTAAATGCGGTACAACCACCTGACGGATTGCATGATTCGTATTTGCCATATTCTTCCTTAAAAAACTTTTTGCTAATCCATTCAACCATTATACCTCCACCCATTGCCAAGACAAATGATGCGACTATTCGTATAATAGCATATTGTACCCCTAATAAGCTGAATGACATGATGACGATAAACGGATTTAGCAGTGGCGCAGTAATGATAAATGTGATAATCGTCCGCAACGAACATCTTTGTTTCATTACTTCGATTAAAGGTATCGCACCACACGAACATATCGGAAGTACAGCACCGTAGGCGAAGGCTAATAATTGATTTTTAGGAAAAAACCGTTTCAATTTGTGGCTGTATTTCTCAACAATCGCTCCTGCAAAAATACCTATTAAGACAATAAAAGTGGTTTCGATAAAATATTCCCAGCAAAGGAACAGCCAACGAGGCAACGTTTTGTAAACAATACATAGCACTTCTCTATTCATTGAATGAATACCGTTGACGTTGGCATATATCATATCTGCAAGAATAATCGCCAATGCAGTCCAAACCATTACTCGTGCCAACAGCGGATTTATCGGCTCTTTTCTTTTTATTTTTGTTGTTTCCATATTTATGAGTTGTATTTAAATTTTTCTTGTTGAGATATAGATTGCTTGTCGTTACGCCTGAAAATCGTGAGTATGGCTTCTTTATTTTTATTTCCTTTGATAACCAATGAGATTTCTTTTTGCCAAAATCCCTTTTTAATTTCTTCCCATTCCGATTGACTGATAATCGAGATACCTTTTTGGAATAACTTTGTCGTTTTCATTCCGTCAATACAGGTTTCTTCGGGCGCTTTAATCTGAATGAGAAGTTGTATTGTGTCGCCGATATTATAAATCGTTTTTTCTCCTTTAAGATATTGAATATTAGCTTGTCCGAATGTATTCAAAGACAGGATAAAAAGGAAAAAGAGTAATATAATGGGTTTTAGCATGTTCATTCGGAATCTGGTATTGCGTAAATCGCTTTCTCGTAACATGCACTTAGGCATCTTCCGCAACCGATACATTCCTCTTTATTGATAACAGCTTTCCCATTTACTATGGAAATAGCATCTTGAGGACAAACCGAAAGGCATTTTTTGCATCCGGTGCACTTCGGTTCATTTACCGCATAAAGAACGTCATCAAGAACTTCGCATGAATCCAAAATGGCAATTGAAGTCGCCGAAATGATTACAGCGAAAATAATACTTTTAAGGAATTTCATTTTTGTTTTCATATCGTTCGTGGTATTAAAAATTAAATCGCATTTCGAGCCTGAAAAGATTGGGATTGCTTAGAAGTTCAGGGCTGTTTACATATCCGTAAGAAGCATTTATCAATAGTTTATTGAAAAACTTCTTCCCTATCTCTATATCAAATTCAGAATTAGGGTCGTTTTTTGTCTGACCGACATACTGAACTTTCAAATGTGCCTTTAATTTAGGAATTGTATGTTTAACCGATAACATATAGAATGGCATATCAGGCGTATCAAATCGCAAAACTGTTCCTGCTAAAATATTACTGAACGAATTACTTGATTTGTTTTCGCTATCTCCATTATCGGAATCAAAAGCTGTTTGACCATAATATGAAGCACTAAAAACAGTACGGTGTGAGTTTTGCCACATAACGGATTTTTCAAACTTAGCACAATAAATCAAGGCAGAATTGCCACCCGAAGAATATAACAATTCGGGTTTCAGCCAATATCCGTTACCGATTTCAATGTTTGAATATACTCCACCCATTACCGTAGGCGTTTTTATCCAACTGCCAAATTCGGAATATAGAGCCAACCCAACGGTTTCGACATGAAGAAAAGACCGTGATTTTTCGCCACCTAACCCATCGTCCGAAAACTCATTATCTTTTGCCGAGGGACGAAAACCAAGTGTCATACCTGCTAAATTGGTTTGCCCTAACGACTCTCCGAGTAATGGCTGATTCATATATGGCAAAATATCATATAAATAAGCCATATTGCAAAAGGTTCCGTTTCGAGCAAAATATTTGCTTACCGTTCCGCCAAACACATTCAACCCGATACGATTAAAGTCCTTTTTATAATTCAGACCCAGCACCCGCTCATTGACCAAATAAACATCCTCCGACCGAATGGATTGCAGTCCGAGCGTAAGATTTCCCAATGAACTGTTATTCTGATAAAAGGCTTCCCTTAGTCCGGGAAAGATAGTACCTGACTTTATTTTCAAGTCATAATCTCCCTGATACCATGTTTTGAAGCCCCCTTCAAGATAGACTGTGTGCTGTTTGTTGGTATAGTTTAATCCAAATAAACTCATTTGATTTAATATCAAACTATTGGTTAAATACCCTGCACCCCCTGTCAATTCAACACCCCACGAAAAGTCCGATTCTCCTATCTGTTTTAAATTTCCACCTAATTGGCTCGGACACTCCCATTGAGCAAAAAGCGTGATGCTCATTGGAATAAAAAACAGAAGACTGACGATTTTTTTTCTCATATAGAATTGCGTTTTACTGATAATAAACCTTTTTTGCATGTACCAATACAATCGCCACACAGTATGCAATCTTCCGTGTTGATTTTTATTTTACCATCTACCGAATGAATAGCTTGTTGTTTACACGAGCGGACACAACTTTTACAATTATTACATCCACTTTCGGCAATGACAAATTTCTTTGCTCCCGGAATTTTTGTAACCCACCCTAACAATAGACCAACAGGACAGGCGGTACGGCAAAACGGTCGGTAAATTAAAACAGAAGATACCAAAAGCAGAACCAATAAGATATATCCGGTTATGTTGGAAGAAAATAGATTATAAGCGACTTTGAATGGATCGTACTTTACAAAAATAATGCTTCGTGTTATGACTAATTGCACGATTAATACCACCAATAAGCCGATTTGAATGTATTTTATAATTCTTTGCGACTTCTCTGTCGTGAGCCATTTTCGTCCGGGCGACCTGAATATAACATCTTGCAATGCTCCTAAATGGCATAACCAACCGCACCATGTTTTTCCGAAAAAATAGGTTACAACCACTAATCCGAGAAACCAAAGCATCGAAATGAAAGTAATAGGATTTCCTAAAATAAAGAGTATGACTTGGTGCAGGCTCATTATCATACATGGGCAAGCACCTCTCACAAATCCGAGATAGATGATTGATGTTAAAAGAATAAGTCCCCTGCTATTTCTTACAAGACGGTATTTAATGGTTAAACCGATGATTGCTGATAGCATCAACAATACAATAGTCTGATATAGCAAATTTTTATCAATGGGGGTTTGTGAAACTTCCGATTCGTTATCCGAAAACTCATTTAATTCGGATGAAAATTCCGAAAATTCATCATCGGAGGTTGTTGTAAATTCAGATAAATTTTCAAACTCGCCACCAGCTGGCAAAAAATCGTCAGCGACAAATGGATTCAGCGAATCAATAGTTGATACGGCGTTTAATGAATCGGTAATGCAGATAGTTGAATCGCAGGACTGAACAGGATATTCCTTGTTTTTATATTTTTCTATTGCAAAAACATACGAGCCAATTACTAACAACGTAGCGACAGAACCGAAGAATATGTATCTCTTTTTATGATATGTAAACCATCCGAATAATGTAGCCAAGACTATTACTGCCACAATACCTGCCATTTTCAACAAAACTGATGATGTTGAGGGTGCTTTCCCTCCAACTGCATATACACACGATTTGCATTTCTCCAAGAGAGGGATGCTATCTTGTGCATTTGCAAGGATAGGAAGTCCTATCGCCAACAATAGTAATAAAAGAATTATTCTATGTACTTTCATTATCTCCGAAACTTACTTTTGGGGTTTATTAAAAGAAAACACGGCATAACCGCCTTCTTTATCGCAAGTTCTTACGGCGGAAATTTTTGCTTGTCCATCTTTGGCATCACTAATTTTCTCAATTTTCACTTTAATTTGTCGTGTATAATATCCCGGCTTAATTTCTTTCCAATCGGTAGCGCCTACTATTTTCAGATTCTCATAAGTGAATTTTGTTTTTTTGATTTCCACAGGACAAACACGGTGGTTAAACTGTATTTGCACATCTACCACAACTTCATCTCCTGCCTTGTAAATCTCTTTTGCACTGTCCTTAGGAATGGATAAACGAATATCGCACGCCAAAAGCTGAAATGTAGTTAAAGTCATTAGGATTGATAACACTATTATCTTTTTCATTTCTACCTTTTGTTTTAATAGTTAAAAAATAATAAAAAGAACTCCAACGAGAATAGTAACCACAGTCAATAGGAAAGCACAAACCGCTTCTCTGCTAAAAACAGATTGTTTGGCTTTAACATAAACCCTCATCGACTGCCAGTTCATTTTAGCATGAAAGACTGATAAGACCATAAATGCAAGTCCGGAAAAGATATGGACTTCTGTAAAAAGATCTATGAATAGTTCATTTTCTAAAGCCTCAAAAATCTGGATAACAATAGCTGTTATTACCAAAACGGTGAAAGTAAGGAATAACCCCACAGAAATAAACTTGCGGCGGCTAAATGCTTTTTGATGCGATGCGTTCATTATTTTCTATTTTTATGTTCATAATGATATTTTGTTAAAATGTATATGCCATTCCCAATCCGTAATTGTTTAAACCGATTGTCGGTGCAATAACCAGACTGCTACTCTTACTTCTTTCTCCTATGCCAAATGCTTTATGAATTACGGGTAATAGCAGGTAGCCCAATTCGGCGCTTAAGATTCCTATACCTGCGCCTGCCGACACGTCGCTCAACCAATGTTTTTTATTGGTAACACGCAGCAATCCCGTTCCGGTAGCAATAGCGTAGCCGGCGACACCAATCCAAGGGGAGGTATCTTTATATTCTTTGAACAAGATATGCGCACCGACAAATGCAGTAGCTGTATGGCCGGATGGAAAGGATTTGTAATTGGAGCCATCCGGTCGTACTACATTGATTGAGCTTTTCATCGTTTGTACAATTCCGCCCATAATGATATGAGAGGTAGCCATTACGATTGTCCGATCCCGGAAGTTATGCTTTGCTTTTATCCCCATTAAATCCAGTCCATATACGGCTACAGCCGGAGCAAACTGCGAATAATCATCAATAGTCCATGCACCGATACCGCTTTTAGTCACTTCGTCGTGTATTTCATAGTCATCTGATTTATCGAACTGTGAAGCTACACCGTAAGTTATAAGTGTCGCAGGGATTATGAATTTCGAGTAAGGTGCGTTAAATATGTTATTCTTTCTTTTTCTTCCTTTCAAATTCATGTTGAATAAATACTCTTCGTTGAATTTTGATGAGTAAGTATTCGTTCTTTCGTCATACGGAAGGGCTCTAAACTGATTCCGGCTATCTATATCTATACGAGGCAGAAGGGAATCTACTTTCATGTTTAATTTCAAGTTTTCTAAACTTCTAAACTTCAAAGTATCTGCTTCTTGTGCGCTTATTTTAGAAACGACAAAAAGAAACACAATTATCACTTTAATCTTCATAATCGAACTGGGTATTTAAATTTAGTGCAAAGGTACAGTCCGACTTTGTAGATAATTAGAATGAAATTTGTAGAAATTTTGAATTTTTGAAATTAGATTGAATGAGCATGGCGAGAAAGTTGCCGCGTACTTTAGCTACCGAATGTTACAGTAAAAATATGATGTCTCTCTTCGTACATATATTCAATTTTCCAACCGTGATACTTACAGATTTTCTCAACGATAGATAATCCGAGACCATGCCCTTTAGATATTTCCTGATTTTTATAAAAACGACGAAAAATAGTATCAGCATCAAGATGTTGATTATCGCCGGTATTGGCAACAATCATCTCTTTATCCGTGAGGGTGAGGTTGATGCAACCCTGCGGTTGATTATAACGAATAGCATTCGTGAGCAGATTGTTGAGAAGGCTCACAAACAATACCTTGTTTGCTTTCAGCATACAATTATCCTGTATATCGGAATGGAAGTCCAATTCGTCATCCTCAATCATCATAGATATATTGGGAAGAACATCTTGTACCAATTGGCTTACATTTATCAACTCGCCTGCGGTCTGATTGCGATTGTCAATCTTAGCTAAAAGAAGCAGATTATTGTTCAGTCGTGCCAGATGGCTTACATTGGAATAAATGGAAGATATGATCTCAGATTGTTCTTCCGTTAGGTCGGGACGTTGAATCAGCATATCCAACTGACTTTGCATAATGGCAAGCGGAGTATGTAATTCGTGCGAGGCATTCTCCGTAAATTCTTTTTGCGACTGAAAAATGGAAATGCTATTCTTTATCATTTTTTCTAACGAATTATTCAGGCGGATAAATTCGCTGACATTGGTTTTCTGAAATTGAGGAGCGACACCTTTGTCAATAGAAAAATCTTCCAATGTATCAAGCGTTTGATAAAAGGGCTTCCATAAACGTTTTGAAACAACTTGTAGAACAAGTATCAAATAAGCTATAATAAATATTAGTGTAACTGCATATTGCGTTGTTAGAAGCTGGCCGATTTCTTCATCCATCTTTTCCAATGTATCATTACGCTGTTGCTGCAACCTACGAAGTTCTTCCATATCTATTTTTTGCACCCTTTGTTCTTCCGGTGGCAACTTGGCATTTTCCTCTACTTGAAGTAGCCAGTCCTCCCATTCATCCATGATAAAATACTGATAGTTTGCCACCTTATTCTCTAAACTTTGATAGGAAATATACATAATTACAACTGCTGCCGCTATAAAGGGAAGAAGTACCTTCCATAATAATGATTTTGACTTTTTCTCTTTCATCCTATTTCCCATTTATATCCTACACCATACACATTCTTCACATAATTAGGGCATCCCACTTTCTCCAACTTGCTTTTGAGATTCTTCACATGCGCATAGACGAAATCATGATTGGAGAGCATATCAGCCATGTCGCCGGAAAGATGTTCGGCTAAAGCAGATTTCGAGATAACCCTATTTTTATTCCCTATCAGGAAAAGGAGTAAATCGTATTCTGATTTTGTCAGCATAACCTGCTGTTCCTTGACAGTGACAGTTTTGGAGAGTAAGTCAATAGAAATCTCTCCTGCTTTAACTGTATTATTACTTCCGAAATTTTTCCTTCGCATGACTGCATAGATACGCATACTAAGTTCCGAAAGGTGAAAAGGTTTAGGCAGATAATCATCGGCTCCTATCTGTAATCCGTTCAGTTTATCTTCAAGCGAACCTTTGGCGGAGATAATGATAACGCTTTCTTCTTTATTCTGCTGTTTCAGTTCTTGCAGGATTTCCAAACCGTCTTTTCCGGCAAGCATCAAATCAAGAAGAATGCAGTCATACGAATAGAGCGTTATTTTTTCTACCGCTTCATTGTAGGTATATGCACATTCGCATACATAGTTCTCTTCCGAAAGATAATTTTTAATATTTTCGGATAGCTTCCGTTCGTCTTCTATGATTAATATTTTCATTGCCTTTGTTGTTGTTTAACTGAAAATCACATATAAGTCATCTAAATTACAACGCCAAAAGTAGGAGTTAATTTTGTAGATATTTTGAATATTCATGATTATTAACGCTCATGTATTTCTATATGATTTTCGGAGAAACAATAATACCAATACTGCCAGCATGCAACTGATGCCTCCAAATAGATACACACTCTGATAGTTGTACCAGCCAGTTATCAGACCGGCTATTGGCCCGGCAATGCCTAATGAGAGGTCGAAAAAGGCGGAATAAGCACCTAAGGCAGTACCACGCATCTGTGGTGCAACCTTTTTTATGGCAAGAATACCCAATGCCGGGAAAATAAGAGATGTACCCATACCTGTGGTAGCATATGATTCTGGATTTTCAAATTTACCGTATTTTAACAAGCAGTTTCAGATTGTCAAAGGTAAAACTCCGACAGAATATAGAAAACTAAGTAAAGTTTAGGAAATCACAAATCAATTAAGATATAGTAGATTACAAAGCAGGAAGTATCCATATTTCGGATTGTATCTAACATTCCAAATTTGTCTATGTTTTTTTGAAAATTATTAATTCAAGCCTCTCTTGTTATTCGGTTTTTTCTTTTTGCGGACAGTTTCTTTTTTAGTGCTAATCTCATGTTGCGGTTGAGTTATATTTGAAACCCCGTGCAGATCTGCTCCGGCTTTTGGTGCTTCGGGATAGCGTTCATTCAAGGCGTTAGCTGAATATTCCTTCCCCAGACGGGAACCATTCAGTACACACCTATTCTCATGGTCGATGAACGTTACCCCGGTAATGCGCCCCGCATCGTTGCGCCGGATATAGAGGTCGATGTGGTAAGCCCGGAGCCGTTCGCGTAATGCGTTTTCGGTTGGTGCATCCAGAAAGGCTTCGGCAACACGGTGGCGGGTATGCTCCCGGCTGCTATCTTTCGTAATTTTCTCGCCGGAGATTTCCATGTGCTGCTCCAACGCACCAAAGCCAGCGGTTTTCCCAAACAGGGAAGATTTCAGCGGAGTAACCTCTGCCTTTTTTCCGTCAGCGTTCAATGCCGTATATAGCAACCCCCGGTAGGTATTCCCGTCCCTTTCCCCCCGGACTTCTTCTATACCTATGTTATATAAGGAAAGTAAGGCTCGGAACTCGCCCAATGTTTGAAAGCGGTACATGGATAGTGCGGATTTGATAACCGCCGCTATCTGCCGTTTCAGGTCGCCCTTGGCGGAATCAACAGGTTTAAATTGCCATTTCTCGGAACGCTTTTGTCCTTTGGCCGGATGCAAGTTGTATTCTTTTTCCAGTTCTTCGGTTATCGCCACACTACGTTCATTCCGCTTGCCGTCATATATCTTTTTCCCGTTCTGACCGACTTGTACCGATACGATATGTATGTGTTCCCGCTCAATATCGGAATGCTTGAATACAATATAAGGCTGACTGCCCCAACCCATGCGATCCATATAATGCCCGGCAACTTCGGATAGCTGTTCATCCGAAAGATTGTCTTTAGGGTCGGGATTGAGCGAGATATGGATAACCGGCTTTTCGGTTCTAAAATGGTCGGGCATCCACCGTAAAATATCTTCTGCTGTTTCCGCTACACTGAAATTACCGTCCGCAGGTTCTCGAAGAATATGTGTTGCCAGTACCGTTCCCACTCCTTTATCCACCTTTTCCTGATTGTAAAAAAGTGCACCGTAAAGGTTGCTTCCGGTTGTAATATTGGCTACCATCGCTGTCTAAAGTCTTCGGAAAGTGCGATGATCTGTTGCCCGATAGCCGCCAATTCCGCCGTTATCTTTTCCAGTTTATAGAGCAAGGCAAGCGCTTTTTTCTCGGAAAAATGCGTGTGAAGTTCCTTTACTACCTGATTATAATTCGTTCCTACGGCGCGGAATTGTGCGTGGAATTGTGTGAGTTTAGCCACATATTCGAGCGTTCCCTTGTCGGTTTTTATCACTCGGAACGTGTCGTTAAAAACACGCGCTTTGATAAAAGCGGCTTTGGATTGAAGCCCGGAAGTTTCAAACATGGTGAGGAAACGGGCATATTCCCCGGCGGTAAAGTTTACCGAAAAACGGTAGTCCGCCGTATCTGTTTTGGTGGGTCTTCCACCTTTACCCCTTGCGGGTAAATTCTTCTTTTCCATACATCGGATTTTTAGGAGTAGCCACGGCTACGCCGATTCATAAAAAATCCGATCCCTTAGCTGGTGGCGAGAGCCGCCACTATTAAAAAGCGCCGACTTCGGAGTAGCTTTTCCTCCCCTTGCGGGCAAGCTGTTTTCTGATGCACCAAATGTAATTTGCAGCAGAAAACACAGCTTGCTCTTTGCCCCGTTGCAAAGAAATCTGTCCGTAAGGACAGACCATTGAAACAGCTTCCCGATCAAACGTCGAAGGGAGGCTCATTAACCACCGGGATCGTCATGGCGACAAAGTTACCGGACATTATAATCAGTTGCGCTATAACTGATTATGCCTCTATTAGCCAGTTGGATGCCACTCTGTTCCATAGCCCGAAAACCGCATACAACCGAGCCGAATAAGAGGTTTATTTGCAGGAGAATTTTAAAAATATGACCGACTATGCGGACGATTGATAATATGAAAAAGAGGCTGGATAGCTTAATGATTAACCGGATAAATGAAAGGTTAATCACGAGGCCGGATAACCGGCTATATGAACGGCTGATTGAAATGCCGTACCTAAGACTGTCCGGCTTGCCGATGATAAAACGGTCAGGTGCATGGCTGGTCAAACAGTCAGCCATTCAAACATTCAAACGGCTGAACTCTCTGCCATTCAAACAGCCAATCGACCGGATATAATTATGGCCTGCCATGCGGTTTGCCGGTCAGTTAATCAAGCGTATAATCAACTGTATGTATAACTAATTAAATGATTTAAAGATGGAAAAGAAAAATTTGTGTGTTGCCTTCTCTACTCAAAAGGGAGGGGCAGGAAAAACAACCCTTACGGTGCTGGTAGCATCTTATCTGCACTATGTGAAAGGCTATGATGTAGCGGTGGTGGATTGCGATTATCCGCAGTACAGCATCGCCGAGATGCGCGAGCGTGATTTGAAAATGGCAACGGACAATGATTATTACAAGTCGCTGGCTTACCAACAATTTACCCGGTTGAATAAGAGGATGTACCCGGTAGTGAAGAGTTTGCCTGAAAAGGCGGCTGAAACAGCTAAAGCATTACAGGAAAAAGGCAAGTACGATATTATTTTCTTCGACCTGCCCGGAACGGTCAATAAAGAGGGAGTAATCTATACACTTTCGATTATGGACTACATTTTTGCGCCTATCAGCGCCGACCATTTGGTTTTGAAAAGCACCCTGCGTTTCGCATCCCGCCTCAACGATACGCTTATCACTACCGGGAAAGCGAAGATTAAAGGTCTGTATCTTATTTGGAATCAGGTCGATGGACGGGAGAAATCGGAGCTGTACGATGTGTATGAACAAATCATTGCAGAACTCGGTCTTTTGGTATTGAAAACCTTTATCCCGAACAGTCTCCGGTTTCGCCGTGAACTTCTCGAATCCCATAAGGCGCTGTTCCGCTCCACCCTGTTTCCGGTAGATAAGACATTGCTAAAAGGCAGCAATGTGGATGAGCTGGTTGAAGAAGTTTTAGGAATCATCAATTTATAACGCTATGGCAAAAACAGTGAAAAAAGAAGATATAGACGAAAAAGCAATAATCGCCAGCTTCTTACAGGATGAACCAACAGACCATGATGCGCTTGTCAGGGAAAATGAAGAACCGGACAGCGAACAGCCTGCCCCGCCAGTAGAATTTCCGAAAGAAGAAACCAAGCGTAAACGGGGAAAGGAACCGGATTATGAAACACTGTTCGTCAAAGAATCCGGCATTACTGCCCGGACGGGAAAGATGGTCTATATACGGCGGGAATTTCATGACACGATTCAATCCGTGTGTCAGGTAATCGGAAACAATGAGGTTTCGCTATCGAGTTTCATCGACAATGTACTGGCGCATCATTTTGACACTTACGGCAGCGAGATTACCCGCCTGTATAATGAAAAACATAAAGGAATAAACATTATAAAAAATTCAGAGAAATGAAATTAAGAAACAGAAAAGAGCCGGAGGAAACAATGGCTGAAATGGCTTCCTATGCAGAGCAATATTTGAAGCCCGTTGAGATAGACCGTCGGGGGTGCGTGTATATCAGCAAGCGCAACCACGAAATACTTTGTTCGCTTATACGCTCGATAAATCAAAAGGGACTAACCATCGGCGGTTACATAGACAATGTAATCACCGAACACTTAGAACAACATAAGGCGGAGATAAACCATATCTACCGCCGGGAGCGGAACGACTTAATATAAACCACTAAAAATTCCAATCATGTCAGACAAAATAATCATGTTATGTATCGTGTTGGCGGCTGTCGCAGTAATAGCCGCCGTGTTTATCCGCCGTGCCATCGGTTACAGGCGGAGAGTAAAAGAAATAATCGGAGAAGGTATTCCTCCGGAAAAAATAAGCATAAAAATTACAGGCGAAGAAATATCCCATGAAGTGAGCGACTTCTATTGCAACGCTTTATTGCTTCCTGCGGACACCTCCACCCATGATGCCAAAGATGTGCTGATCCAACCTAAATACCATGCCCGTATAAAAGCAATCATAAGCAGTGCCCGGAAAAAGGGCATACCGGTAACTATGTATAGCTATATTGATAATGTACTGGCGCACCACTTTCTGTTTTTGGGAGAAGATATAACCGATTTACACCTGAGAAGAGATGATAACCATTAATTCCCATACCATACTCGTTTTGTTGATTGTGTTTGCCGTCATTTATGCCGTCTGGACAATGGTTTACCTGAATCGTTTGGGAAAAACGGAAAAGAAAAAGAACAATGCGAACGGACAAAATGAAGCAAAAACGCAAAAAGGGGGATATTATCGGCAAAAGCCGGTTTGTGTTGCCACTTTCCGGCCAGTCCCAGCCAGAAGCTACCGTAACTCCTGAAACTGAATTAGATACAAAAAAAGAGAATATATTTGCTCCCGCAAGTGTACCCGAACACCCCCGGCAAATAGCGCCGGAAGAACTGGACGATGTTTTCGGTGCTGTCCCGGAAGGCGAAACAAACGAGCCTTTGGACATCAACTATCCGCTGCAAGTTAAACCATTCCCGGAAGAAGAAGCGGAAGAAACCGAAGACGAGGACGAAAGTGAGGATTTGCCAATCAAAGGCAAACCTGTCGCCCAGGGGGTCAGTTTTGAACAAATGGGCGAAGCCTACCGCCATGTGGTACATAATCCGACAATTACAGAGGAGCAACAAGAGGAAACCGGACGTGTCCTCTTAAACCTGAAAGGAACCGATATGTTTGAAGCTATCGTTTCAGGTCAGCCCGGACGGGGCGATAAGGTAGATATCCTTATTAACACCTACCTCACGGCATTCCAAAAAAAGGTCGCCGAAAGGTCAGCGGAAAGCCTTACTCCGCAGAGTGAAGTCCCGGCGGGTTTTAACATCCGAATGTATGAGAGTAACGAATTTTAAAAAGTAAGGAAATGAAAAAGTACGATTACGGATAGCGCGATAAGCCTATTCACAGACCACTAAAATTTCAAGTAAAAACAAGTTTCACCCGGTGCGGGGCTTATCCAACCCCGCACCATCTTAAAAAAAATCAAGTTATGACAAAGAACAAAATTGAATTTCATTCTTCCTTTTTCACGCTCGGCAAAAAGTGCAAGCAATCTCTGCTCTCACTCAAGAAAAAGGTTCTTATGTCGGCGGCATTTGTCTTTGCCGCTGTTTCCTCCGCATTCGCACAGGGCAACGGAATTGGAGGTATCACCGAAGCTACCAACATGGTAACCAGCTATTTCGACCCCGGAACGAAATTGATATACGCCATCGGAGCCGTGGTCGGACTCATTGGCGGAATCAAAGTATATAACAAGTTC
>NZ_BAIV01000042.1 GCF_000517545.1 Bacteroides reticulotermitis JCM 10512
TCCTAATACATTAAATTGGTTTATATAATTATAGATATAATAACGTTGTAAAACAGGTTTTTGTTTTTTAAAGCTCAAAAAAGAATTCTGTAATACTGTTTTTTATTTCTTTCTTTATTCAAATGAGTTCAAAATTTATTAGTTAAATTGTTCCAGAGATAATTCTTTGCCCAAATATCAAAACTTAAGCAATAAGGGTCGAAGCCCGATGTTCTTTTGCGTTAAGTTGTTTTTCTGTTTTTATATCTCTGTTTTCCAAATTCGTAATTTGAAATCATTTGCATAAACAACGTTGTTCTCAAAATTTGGTTCAAAGCGAGAATCCGTAATTAACAATTATTTAGAAAAGTCTGATTCTTCAATCTTTAAAAGATACCTATTGGTAGATTGAAAAAGTGACTAAGAAAGTGTTCTTAAACAGTTTTTGCTTATATTTGTTATGAATCGTGGTGACTACTGTCGGGTTGATTAAATTGAAGGCCCTTTCAGCAATCGAAAATCAATAACCTAATAAATAAAATTATGAAATCAAAGTTGTTGTGCATTGCATCCGTTGCAATCTTGTCTGCTTGTTCTTCTTCTCCTCAGCCATTAACCATTAATGACTTTGCCGGTAGCTATGTAACTGACTGTTATGAGCAGCGAGGTGAGGGGTACGACTGGAGTGCGGTTACTATTCGAGCTTTGACGGATTCTACGGCAACCATTTCTATCCGCTCCCGGATGGATGAGAAAAAGCCGACTTGCCGGTTTGATGCTGTTGGCGTACTATCCGATAAAGACAGGACGTTAACAACTACGGTTGAGGGCGGTCATATTTTCTTTTCGCTAGATGCCGATTCTTTATCAATTTCTTCCGATGATGAATCTCTTCTTACCTATTTTTGTTCGGGAGGTGGAAGCATGGCTGGTAAGTATGCTAAGTTGCAAGGAGAATTGGATAGTTCTCAATTGGATAAACGCTCCTTCTCGAAAGTACTCTCTTGGGATAAATACTTTTTTGATATTGAAGTTCTGGGTAATCAGTTAATTGTTTCCCCGGCTAACCTTGAAATCAGTAATCGCGTGGAAACTCATGACATAACAGGCTATACCGTGGTCGATGCGCAAATAGGTGATTTGAATATGGACAACTATCCGGAAGTGTTTATCTATTTATCTTCGGATGGTAGTGGCAGTTATGGTAAGCTGATTGGTTATTCTGTTAACAACGGAAAGTCGATGAGTATGGTGTACCTTCCTGAAATCTCCAGCAATAAAGAGATTAGCGACGGATATATGGGGCATGACCAAATGGAGATTGTCGGATCAACTTTCATTCAACGCTTCCCTATTTATAAACCGGGCGATACGAATGCGAATCCTACCGGTAATATCCGGCAGGTACAATATCAGTTGGTTGATGGTGAGGCGGGTAGGGTGCTCAAGGTCGTTCAGGTGAAGGATGTTCCTTGACCGATTGCTGAACTTACTCTGTTTTAGTTGCAGGTATTCTTAATGTCATCTTCGAATGTATCTTCGTTGATGGCTCTTGCTTTTGCTTTACTTCTGTAATTGTATACAGTTTGCACGGTAAAGCGGAAAATACTAGCTATTTCTTTATTATCTCCAAAGCCCAATCGTAGGAGTGCCAGAATACGTAGTTCAGTATTCAACTCTTGTCGTTGATGCTTATGATTGTGCTTTATGGTGTATTTGCGATCACTTTTCAAGAGCGCGTTTACTTCTTCAATAAATGAGGGGTAAAGCTCCAATACCGACTTATCGAAAGCCAGAAAAAACTCATTTAAATCTCTTTTCGCATTGATACTTTCTGCTACTTCCTTTTTTATAGCCTCATGCGGATGCCCGGAATTCATTTTCCGTAAAATCTGCTTCTTGTATTCAGTCATCTTATCAATGTGAATAGAATATTGATGTAGAAAATAGCTGATGTATACCTCTTTTATACGATTGAAGTCACGCAATTGATCGTTTGTTTCGGATAGCTTTTTGCGGGTCTTTATCAGAATTTGATTATTGAAGAACAGAACTAATATCGTTATAATGATCAATACACATGATAAGAACAAGATAGCGATGAAGCGTTGAAGGGTACTCTGTTGTTTATCCACTCGGGCATAATAGTATTGCTTAATGGTACTATGCATTTTTTCGGCAAGACCGATCTTATGATTGCTACTGAAGACTCGTGTGTCTTCAACGGCAAGATCTATGTAATTGTTGGCGCGAACCATATTCTTTTTTTCATCCATAATTAAGATTGCTAGGTTCAATAAAGGTGAGTTCTTAGTTATAGCCAGTTGGTTATATAAGATGGCGTCTTTTATTAATGTGATTTTTGCTTCTTCAGCATACTCCACTCCTGCTCTTATATAGAGGCCTCCCAGATTGAACAATGTCTCTGCCCGCGTATAAGGGGGAACATCATTCCGCTTTAGTATTTGATTAACGACATAAGCCGATTCTATATATTTCTCTTCTACATAGAATTTGTAGGCCAGTATGCTCATATATTCAATCGAGCTGATATCACCTATTTCTAAATAGGAAGTAATATTTGCTAATAATTTGCTTTTGTATATTTCTGCATATGGAGATGTTTTAAGTTGAAAGGTTTGATTGTGATAGACATAAATTGTTGTTCTAAAATATTTTCTTTGTAAAGCCAGTGGTAAAGCAGATACTTCAATTGATTCGATAATCTTATGCGACTCATGAAATAATCCGGAGTAACACAAATAATATGCTTGATCTAATTGAGCGCTAATAATCTGATTCGGATCATTTAATACCTGAGCTATTTGCAAGCTTTTTCTAGAGTAATGTATGGCTGAATCATTGATATAATAGCTGTATTCGATAGCTAACTTTTGAGAATACTCATACTGATCCTCTAAGGTAACTGCCTTGGCTAAATCTTTTTTTAATTGAAATAAGTGATCTTCTTTCTTTTTAAAGAAGTACATTCTTTTATTAATTGTTTCATCTAATATTTGGAACAATGAATCGGTCTCATTGGCCTTTGTCGGATGAATTAATGTAAATAAAAATAGCATAAAAAAGAAAGTTGTAAATACTTTATTTACCATAGTTTTATAATCTTGTTATTAGGAATGAATAATATAAGTTTTCATATTATATTATTCATTGATAGATAGTTAATTCAAAATATGATTTTCGAGTGAAATGTCTAAAAATGGAATAATGCAACGTAATAACGCAACAATATTAATAATTGTTTAGTCCACTTCTATCTTTAATTGTTTTTGGTTATACTATAATTATTATAATTGTTTGATAATAAGTTTAATGTGGCTGTTTTTTATTGATAAATATTAGGAGTTTATTGCTTCAATATAGTGTATGTAATATCTCCTAAAAAGTCTATTTACTCATACTTTATCTAACTAGAGGAGTTCATATTCTATTGTTTGGATGCTGATAATCAGTTGTTTAGTTTAATGTGAGGTCTAATATAGAGCTTTGTGTATGTAAATATTGAATTTCGATTATGTTTATTCCGTATTTTTGTAGCCGGAAATAATCCTTGAAAAGTGATTATGAATCCACATGATATTGTTCAACCAATTAACTGCAATTTCTAGATGAGACTTACAATTATAAAGCTAGTATCCATTTTCTTCCTCTTTGGCTGTACAACGCTGTTTGGGCAAAATCAGGAAATGAGTAAAATCCCTTTTTCTACTCCTATTATGGGCGTTAAAACAAACTTGCTATATGACTTGACGTCTACCATAAATTTGGGAGTAGAGTTTAAAGTTAGTCCGCGATATACATTGGAGACTTCGGTAAACTATAACCCGTGGACATTTGGTGGAGACAAGAAGCTCAAGCATTTACTTGTACAACCGGAATTGAGGTATTGGTTATGCGAACCTTTTAATGGTCACTTCTTTGGTCTTCATGGTATTTATGGCATCTATAATATAGGCGGAATCGATTTACCTCTTGTGGGTAAACAGAAGTTGGAAGATACCCGATACCAAGGCGATATGTTTGGAGCCGGGCTTAGCTACGGATATCAATGGTATCTGTCTCCAAGATGGAATCTGGAAGCTACGTTAGGAGTCGGATATGTTCATCTTAATTATAAGGCCTATCAATGTAAGACTTGTGGGCAGGAACTTTACCGGAAGCATAAAAACTATTTAGGTCCAACCAAGGTAGGGCTATCATTGATATATATAATAAAATAATGAATTGCATTACGAACTTTATGAAACGAGCCACCACTATATTCGTATTTATGTTATCTGTATGTGCTGTTGCATATGCTCAGCAGCATCCCTGCTTTGAAGTGACTATTGATCAATTGCAAAAGCATGATGATTGTGTCGATATTGCTTATAAGGTAACTATCCATACTTCGGAAGTTAGCGATTGCGAATCTGTCTTGCTGGACTTTTATCTGGAGAAGAACGAGCATAAGATCGACTTTAAGCCGATACTTGTAAACGGACAATCCCGGAATAGAACGTATAAGCGGGGAGTGGCTTTACATAATCTGCAACGTAATTATGCAAATGCTGATGTTATTTCTGCTACAGATCCCGATACTGAGATCGTATATACAGATTGCATTCCGCACGAAGAATGGATGAATGGTTCGGTGTTGTATGTAAAACAAGCGGTATGGGGGTGTGGTAGTCAGCTGACTGAAAAGATCTTTGCCTTGAAAACTTTGACTGTTCCACCGATGAAGCTTGTGGATCCTGTTGTAACGGTTGTCGAGATCGTGCCTGAGCCCCAGCCTCAGCCACGTGTGAAAAACGGGGTTGCTTATCTTGAATTTCCGGTCGGAAGATCAGTGCTCGATCTAAGTATTGGCAAGAACCTGCAAGAGTGGAATAAAATAATCGGTGAGATTCGTCAAATCGAGAAGGATGAGGATGCACGAATTATCAGCGTTGAAATTATCGGCTACGCTTCTCCGGAAGGGACTTATGCCTTAAACGAAAGGCTATCTCGTGAAAGAGCCAAAGCATTGTCTAATCAGATACTTCTTTTTGGCAATTTGTCTTTGTCTCCTGACTTGGTTCGTTCCTCTTCAGTGGCAGAAGATTGGGATGGTTTAGTGAAGTTGTTGGAAGAACGGCCGCTTCCCTATCAGCATGAGATCATGCGTATCATTGAG
Source organism: Bacteroides reticulotermitis JCM 10512 (assembly GCF_000517545.1). Classification (GTDB taxonomy): domain Bacteria; phylum Bacteroidota; class Bacteroidia; order Bacteroidales; family Bacteroidaceae; genus Bacteroides; species Bacteroides reticulotermitis. The sequence goes on from NZ_BAIV01000042.1 coordinate 5,159, forward strand.
AATATAGGAATCTTTGATGGACGTGAGAAAGCAATAATGGAATTAGCTCATGGCAATGTATACCGTACTTTGTTGAAGGAATATTTCCCTAAACTCAGACGTACGGAGTACAGAATCACATATATGGGAAAATAAGAAGTGTTGAAATAGTAATTAATTTAAAAAAAAGAAATGATGAAGATTAAGTATTTTTTAGTAGCCGCTCTGGCTATACTGGGACTTGCCGGTTGTAGCGACGCGCAAAATGATTTTCCTGAGGTTGATTCAGGTGAAGTGAAAGGATATCTGTCACTAAGATTGACGGGTGATGTAAATACAAGAACAAGCGAAGGAAGTGAGGGAACTGATGGTGGTATACCAGCTGAAAGTACAATTACCGGTGTAACGGTTTTAATAGCAAATAATGCCGGACTAGTAACGAGTGTACATCACCCGTCTATTACCGGAGTACAAACTGAGGCTTTCAAAGTAAGTTTGGGAACGCACTATGTATACGCATTGGTGAATAATCCAGGGATAAGTATTGTTGCTGACGTAACCAATATCAACGATGTTGTTGAGGCTGTAACAAGTGCTGCTGAGGCGACTTCCGGTTATAAGAATGGTAAGTTCTTAATGGTGAATGCACGCAATAGTTCCACAGAGTTAGGTGGTGTGCCGGTAAATATCACTTCAAACCATACAATTACCACTCCGGCCCCTGTGACGATAAAGGTTGATCGTGTTGCCGCTAAAATTACAGATATAACAACTACTCCTACGGTTACCAGCCTTGCCAACAGTACTGCTAATTTTGTAACAGGAGTCGATGTAGATGGTTATGTACTGTTGAATGTTCGTAAAGAATTCAATGTATTGCAGAAGTGGGGTTATAATAACTATTCTAACGGTGCTCCTCTGAACTACGAGGTTTTGGTCGGAGTTCCATTTGAATCTAGTCCTACCATATTGGTGAAGGATAAGTTCTTCCATCACATTGGCGAATATACACAGTTGGTGAAAGACGGTGGTGGTGTGATTACTGAAATCAATAACATTTCATCTTCGGCCGCTTATACAGCTACTGATAAATACATGACCGAAAACAGACCTGAAATTAAGTTCTATGGTACTGATGAGATTACTGCCGGACGAGGTGTAACATCAGGTGTGATCTATCGCGTACAGGCGAAGAACGGTGGTGGTGATCTGCCAACATTCTACGTGTATAAAGAAGAAATCTTCGCAAGCAGGACTGCTTTAGAGGCACATGAAGATTTTGATGGAGTAACTCTTCCTACAGCCGCAGGAGAATTGAGAGGAAAGGGTATTAAAGTATATGAGAATGGTGTTATGTACTACACCTATTTTATTAAGGATCCTAATGTTGCACATACGTATGGTGGTAAAGACTATTATGGTGTGTTCCGTAATTCTATTTATAAATTGAATATTACTTCCATCAAAGATTTGGGTGATGATGTTCCCGGTGGAGGTACTGTGGATCCAGAAGAACCGGGAACGGGAGAACCTGGAAATCCGGATATTGATACTGAAGAAGCATATATCCAGGTTACAGTTACGATCAATCCTTGGGTGTTGAATACAATCAATATCGAGTTCTAAATTAGTTCGATTTTTCTATTCTCTTAATTACTCTATAATTGATAAGTTGAGCAGGATTGGGGATGATTTTCTTTAGATGATAATCCTGCTCGACTTTTAAAAAAACGATTAGAGCTTCAAACTTCTGTATGAAAGTGAGGCTGGATTTTAACCTGAATCCTTTGAGATAATAATAAGGCATCCAAGAGTTGCCCCTAAAGCTGTCAATTAAATCATGTCGTTGCGGCATGATACTATATATATTTATAAATAAGAAGCGTTTCGTTATGAATCAAATTGGAAGAATCAAATTAGCTTTATCCATGATAGCCCTATTGGCTATGTCGTCTTGTATCAAGGAAGATCCGGACGATTGTAAGATTCGTGTGAGCTTTGACTATAGTTACAATATTCTTTCATCTAATGCACTTGAGAATCAGGTGGATCAGTTGATGCTTTATGTATTCGACGGAAACGGGATGCTTGTTAGCATACATTCCCGGCAAGGCGGAGCATCAGTAATGCGCTTACCGTTGAAATGAATAAGCCGGAAGCTTCGGGACGTTACCGTTTTGTTGCCTGGGGGAAAAGTAATACATTAACCGGAGATGAAGCGAATTTTGTAATTCCCGATCTAACAGTCGGCGTATCCCGCTTAGAAGATTTGAATTATTACCTGAAGCGAGAGTTAAATTTCAGTCAGTATGAACTGAATAACTTTCTTGTAGGAGCAGCAGAAGCTGATGTGCAGAATACTCCGGGTACAGATCAAGTGAAGATCAGTTTGAAGAAGGTGAATAAAAAGATACGAGTTGTTCTGTTGCCTTATCTAGGCAATACGGAGTTGGATGTGAATGATTACCTCTTCTCGATTACCGACCCAATAGGAAGTGGGCACATCAAGTATGATTATAGCATGTTGGCAGATGAGCCAACTACCTATCTTCCCTATTATAAATCCAATATACATCCTTCCTCAAATGCAGCTGTTCCTTCCAGTGAGGTTGACAAGGCAGTTGCTGTAGAATTCAGTACTTCAAGACTGATTGAAACCAATGTACCGCGCCTGCATATTATAACCGCCGATGGAAGCAAGGAATTGGTGAATATAAATCTGCCCTGGCTCTTTTCATTAACTGAAATGGAGAGCCACCGCATCTGGAGCTTGCAGGAATACCTGGACCGTCAGGATGAGTATGTGATTACACTATTCTTTGATAATGATAAGTGGATGGATGTGACCATTATTATTAATGGATGGGTGGTCAACAATGTGAATATTAACCCTTAACAGAAGTAGACTTATGAGCATATTCCTATACTTCCGCAAGGAGATATATAAATACGGATTCTTATTGGTGCTGGTAGGTATTATGTCTGCCTGTATCTTTGAGGACGAACCTGTCATACCCACGGAGAATGCTGTTTCCGGTGCATATTTGAAAATACAACTGGATTTACCGGAAATGAGTGTGCCTTCCTCTGGTGAAGCCGGGACAAGAGCCATGAGCGCTGAAGCAGAGAGAGTCATCGATTTGAATTCTCTGCATATATTAGTCTTTAAGTCTACCGGTGAGTTTTATTATAAGGCTCCGGTTGTGGGCTCAATTGTCTACGATGAGGGAGATCTTAGCAAAGCCACTCTTACCGTGAAACTGGTAAAGAGTGAAAATGTTGCTGAGAAGTTTAAGATCGGAATCGTCGCGAATTATGATTTGTCGGCCTTCCCATTAACTAATACAACGACCGTTGATGATATAAAACAAACCTTAACTTACGCGCTATCCGGTAAATGGAATGTAGACAATCAGAACTACACGCCATTTCCGATGTGGGGTGAAACCGGGGAATTGATTATCTCCGAAACAATGGCTATGCCTACTATAGATCTCTATCGGGCATTGGCTCGAATCGATGTAGGACTGAATTTCAGTGATGCCGGTGGAATCTTGTCGGAAAGTGCCGATGGAGTTTCCGGGTTCAAACTCAAGCAAGTTTATGTTTATCGTACCAATAAGAGCGGATTTGTAGCTCATCAAACGATTGGGCAAATACATATTCCTGCGGGTGTGGAACGGCATGATGACAATGATCCTCTGCAATACAGTGTGTCAGCACCCGAAGGTGGAGATAGCTATGTGCGTGAAATATATATTCCGGAGACGGAATTACCTTCTTCTCCGGGTAATTCGAATATGCATAGCTTGGTTGTCGGGGGATATTATCAAGGCAGTGGCGCGGTTAGTTACTACCGGTTGGATTTTGCTACAGAGAATAGATCGACAGGTGTTCGAACCTATCTTCCGATAGTCAGAAATCATCGCTATGTCTTTAACATTAATACCGTGCGCGGACCGGGGTTTGGAACTCCTGAGGAAGCGCTCGAATCGGTTGCAACCATTGAGAATATTGATTATGACCTGATTGAGTTTGACGAGTCCATACACCAATTGGAAGTACATGGAAAGTACTACTTCGGTCTGGATAAACGTAATTTGCAGTTCGCACCTCAGCCTACTGTGACAGAACCCACAAACAGTTTTAAAATCAAGTATCAGACTAATTATCCGCTTTCTACGTCCGATCCTCTTACATTAAACTGGGGTAAAGGCAATCCATCTTCTTTGTTCAACGCTGTTTGGGATGAGTCTACTCAGGAAATAACGATAACGGCACTGACCGAGAACGTGACGAATTTCGTTCAGTTCGATACCTTGTTTGTAAAAGCCGGTCCGATAACGATCCCGGTACGTGTTGAACAGCTATACGTCAACTTTAAGTATTACATCAACTGCGAAAGCGTAACGGTGAGCGGGTTGTATAAATCGGGTACTGTATTGAATGCAACCCATTACATCGACCTCTCTTTCACGGCGGAAGATCGGAGCATTCAGGGTAAAACCTATGTATTCGAAACAGTCGATCTGGAAGGAAATCATGGTATTTCTTTCAGTGCTTCGGGTGTTTTCAACTTCTCAAGTATTCCGGTAGGGAATCCTTTGACAGTCAATGTGAGGTTGTATGGCACGGGAACGCTCAATTATTCGAACTCTGAAGGCCCATTTAAGCTGCGGATAAAATCGAATAGTAGCTCCGGCTCTTATTGCGAGGCGACAATCTCACCGGTGAATCGGAAGATGAAGATATTAGTACTTGGCAATCAAGATTTGTATGGGTATAACATCGCATTGCCCAATACGGGAGCGAATAAAATACTCACATCGACAAATAACTTTGGTCCTTATGATCACAGTATCGTAAAAACCGAAGGCTTTGAGCTAATCAACGCTAGATTAAATACCTCAGCTCCTAATACGAGCCCAGGGATTGGACAGATGAGAAGCTGGCTGATTGACGGGCCGGATATTGTGGATATCTTATATATAACGCAAGATGTTTATGTCTACTCTACCGAGACGAACACTGATTTAGCTCTACTAGCCAAGTACATTGCTCAGTTTATAAATAATAACGGTGTCGTGCTGGTTTTCAATGAAGGTAATGGAGCAAATGCTCCCTATACGGCAGCCAATATAGTCAATGCCTGTATGGGTATAACCACTATAACACAAATCCAACAAGGTCCTTCGGGCTTAGTCTATCAGCTTGCTGGTGATCCGGAGGTTGCGGGTGATCCGTACTTTGCCGATCCTATAATGAATGGCCCTTTTGGAGATGTTCGGAAAAAACAATGGGGAGAAGATGCTTCATATTGCGCTATACTTGCCAATGTACCAACAGATGAAATTATTCTTTATTCAAACGGTATGCCGATAAATGGGTCAGGTTTCCAGGCAGATAGGGTCAATATGGTCTCAGGATTCAGACATAAGACAAAGAATCTGGTCTACTTTGGCGATGGTGGATTCACATCCTCGGGAACGAACGGACAGCCTTATATCGTCCCTAATGGTACTATTTGTCCTTTAAACTGGGATACCAGTACCATGTTTCCGATACCGTACCCTAGCTATGGGTCTTACTTAGCACAGATGGCAGTCTATAATTCCCAAGTATGGTGCAATGTTATGGCATGGGCTATTGACAGGGCCGCCAATCATGGAATCAATACAAGATAATATATCTCGTCGATTATGAAAAAAAGTTCTTATATACGGTTGTTGGGGAGTTTCCTAATCCTGTTGAGTCTCTGGCTCACAGGATGTGAAGACGTTCCGTACGCCAAAGATGAGCGTGAGGTAGGGCGTGTTTCTCTTCAGCTTAACTTACTTGCTCCGGGGCCGATGCAAACATCAACCCGGGCGATGGATGCGAGTCAGGAATCTGCTATTGATTATAATCAGATACAGATTCTGGCTTTTGAAAGCACCGAAAGTGGCGAAGTCTTTCGGTACAACGCTGTTATTAGCGATCGCACTCCGCCGACTGTTACCCTAAAAGTACCTGTCAGTAAACATGGAGAAGAATATCGGTTTGTGATACTTGCCAATGCACCCGTGATCTCGATAGCCGATGGGACGGAGAAGAGTGTAGCCTTGAACCAATTCATATTTGATTGTGTCGGTAAATGGAACACCTCTTCTGCAAACTATTCCAAGATACCGATGTGGGGTGAACTACCCAATCCGATTCGGATTACCAATGACAGGAGCACCAGCATTTTGCTGCATCGTGCGTTAGCCCGTGTAGATGTAGGCACTCGTTTTAAGTTTAATAACTTAAACCCCCAGACAGGAGAGGTGTACGAACATGCGGAAACCGATAAAGAATCGGTTTGGGGATTGGATAACTTCAAAATCAAAGACATACGCGTGTATCGTACCTATCACAGAGGGTATGTTGCTTCGTCACAAGATAAGATGAGTGGAAGCGAGGTTGTTGTTCCGAATATCCCGGCTTCGGCTGCTTATAATTCGGATGACGGTTCGGTTTATCAAACATTGGATGAGGCCGACGCAAACCCTCTTATTTACAGCTTGGATGTTGCGCAAAATAGCTATATACGTGAAATCTATCTTCCGGAATCAGTTATTATCGATGCTCAATCCGACATGGATAATGTACCTTGCTTGGTGATTGGCGGATATTATGGAGAGACTAATGGCTCCGAAGTGACCTACTATCGAGCAGACTTTGCAACCTATGCCAATAAGAAGATCGTTTCTTACCGTCCGATATTGCGTAATCATCGGTACGTGTTCGATATTCAAAAGGTAGAGTCACCGGGCTTTGAAACTCCCGAACAGGCTTTGAGATCCATATCGGCTCCTTTGAAGCTGAATGTGGTAGCATGGAATGAAGTTCCGCTTGGCTATTACACCCAGGGCAACTATTACTTCGGAGTGGACAATCGTTTTATTTCAATGGAAGCGCGTGCCCAAGGAGACGCAACAACAAATACCTACACGATTTCTTATCAAACAAATTTAGAATTGAATGGTACTACCGGTAAGTCATTAACCTATACCTGGCGCGATGGCGTCTATTTCGACGTATCGATCGATTATACCCGGAAAACGATAACATTCACGGCACGGCAAGATAATATCGGTGATTTAAGCACTGTGCGTGAAGATATACTGACTTTGCAGGTTGAAAACTTGCAGTTGACCATTCATGTCAATCAGAAAGCATTTATGTTGAATTACTTATTACAATGCGATGCCGTAAAGGTAAACGGAAGATATAGAGCGGGACTACCGCTAAATTACAGTCATTACATCACCCTAAAAGTACGTACCATAGGAAGCAACTTTAATGGTCTGCCTTATGAAGTGCAAACCATCAAGAAGAACGGCATCTATTTTCGAACAAAAGGTACGTTTAATGGGTTGGATGCAACCTCCGTAGGAGGTGGGAATTATGAGTACACCTTGCAGTTGGAAGGTTATGGGACGTTGACCAACGACTCCGGTACAGATCCGATACCACCTTTTGAAGTACAGTTGGTTACCAATAGCGTAGATGCCACCACTTGCCTGGCGCGTATTCTACCCGGATATGCCACCAAGAGAATCCTTGCCATTGGAGCCAATGCCGCCTATCGGTTTGGGTATATGCTTGAACCCAATACAGCCTCGCGTGCCTTTATGGATGCCAGTATGAACTTTGGGACTGATCCTAACAGCACCGTCACGATGGAAGAGAATGAGTCTGGGAACGCGTTTACAATTGAGGTGATGACAGCCGGACAGGGAATGAGCGGGGAAGTCATAAACTACAACTACCTGTTGAGCAAGCTTAATACATTTAAGCCGGATATAATTCTGACCGGACAAGCTGTGAACTATTATACATCGGGAAGTAATACTAACGTGATTGATCTGTTGGCCGACTTTGTCAATGCCGGAGGTGTATTCCTAATGTGTAATGAGTATTATCCGGTAGCTTCCAGTATCGAAGCGATGGTGAGAAAGATTATGGGTACAGGCGTGAGTGGGAATAATCAGCACATTGCCTATAACCAATTATTCCAGTTAAACGGAGCTGAAGATGACTTGATAGCTAACGGTCCGTTTGGAGATATGCGTGGTAAACAGTGGGGATCTGACGGACACGAGATGCATGGATTCACTAGCCTGCCGGCTGCCGAAACCATTACCTATTCTTCTCGTTCCGATGGGTATATAAATATGTTCCGGCATGCTACGAAACCCTTCTTCTTTATGGGAGAAGGCGGATTTATCTCGAATGCACAAAGATACCTTGGAGGTACCTATCAGGGAAGTTATGTCTATTGTCCCTTTGCTATCGACCGGAACTATCGTCCCATTCCCCGGACTAACTATACAACCAGTCAGAATGTCACTGTGTATAACTCACAGATCTTTGGTAACATAATTGCCTGGGCGGTAGATTACTCCGAAATGCATGGAATCAGCTACGAAAACGATCACAAGTTTCCTCTCTAAGTAAAATAGGCGGAGGTGATTAATTGGGGGATGCATACCGGCGAATATATTTTGCCGGTATGCACATTTATAGGGGTATGTTATAGATACAAGTTGCGGTATTCTTTGGGAGTACAGCCAACGATTCGCTTAAACATCCGGCTCAGGTGATACGGATAACTAAATCCCAATTCATACGCAATTTCATTAATCGTCTTCTCAGGTATATAGAGTTTCTCTTTGATCCGGTCTATCAAGGTTAATTGAATATGTTCCTGCGGAGACTTTCCGGTTGCTTTCTTTATCAGATCACCCAGATAGTTAGCCGATAAGTTTAGTTTTTCAGCACAGTATTGCACCGTAGGCGTGCCAATTCGTTGGGGAGTATCAGAATCGAAATAATGTTTCAGTACTTGCTCAAAACGCCCGATAACATCTTTATTCTGAGGTTCGCGTGTAATAAACTGGCGGTCGTAAAAGCGCATACAGTGGTTTAGCAGCACCTCTAGGTTCGATGTTATAATCAACTTGCTATGCTTGTCTATGGCATGTTCCAGCTCTTTTTCTATTTCATGCAGGCAATTCATAAATGTTTCGCGTTCACGTTCCGAAGTATGTAAAGCCTCTCTTACCGCATAAGAGAAAAAGGTATAGTCGTCCATTCGCTTACTCAGCAAAGTGCCGTGTAGTAAATCGGGATGAAAAGCGATAGCATAGCCCTTAGGGTTTAGGGTCTCTCCACCGTCATCAACGCCCGAAACCTGTCCCGGACCGATAAACACGAGCGTACCTTCATCGTAGTCGTACACATTATGCCCGTAGGTCAGACTGCCGCAGACTGTTTCCTTGAGGACTATCGCATAAAACCCGAAATTGGCTCTTACATGCTTAATCGATTTGATCTTGGAAAAGTCAACGACACTCACTAATGGGTGCAAAGTCTCCAGGCCCAAGCTGTGGTTATATTCCTTAATTGTATTAAACTGAATGATCTCTCCCATACCGGTTTATGTTAATTGTACGATACAAAAGTACGTATTTCCTCTTGTATGACAAGCTATTACTATTCAAATCGGTAATTTTGATGAGACAAACCGTAATTTGTATACTTGCTTGCTACGTATCTAACTGTAATTTTGCAATATCTAAACAAACAATATATAAAAGTAATATGAAAACAGTCAAATTAAACAATGGCATTGAAATGCCGATTTTAGGTTATGGCGTATATCAGGTGACTCCTGAAGAGTGTGAGCGTTGCGTATTAGACGCTATCAGTGTAGGGTATCGCCTGATCGATACAGCGCAGGCCTACGACAATGAAGAAGGGGTAGGCAATGCAATAAGTAAGTGTGGCGTACCCCGTGAAGAGTTATTCATTGTTACCAAAGTTTGGATTTCAAACGGCGGTTACGAAAAGGCGAAAGCGTCCATCGAAGAGTCTTTGCGGAAACTGCAAACCGATTATATCGATTTATTGTTGATTCACCAGCCTTTTAACGACTACTATGGTACCTATCGTGCGATGGAAGAGGCGTATAAAGTAGGCAAAGTACGTGCAATCGGTGTAAGCAACTTCTATCCGGACCGTTTGATTGACATCGCAGAGTTCACCGAGATTAAGCCCATGGTCAATCAGGTTGAAACCCATGTCTTCAATCAGCAAGTAGAAGCTAAGCGGATTATGGATAAATATGGAACACAAGTCATGTCATGGGGACCGTTTGCCGAAGGGCGTAACGACTTCTTCGACAATGCCACCTTGCAAACGATAGGCAAGCAATATGGTAAAACGGTTGCCCAGGTAGCACTTCGCTTTCTGATCCAGCGCGGCATTGTGGTTATCCCCAAGTCAAACAAGAAAGAACGTATGCTTGAAAACTTTAAGGTCTTTGATTTCGCTTTATCCGCTCAGGATATGGAAGAAATCGCCAAATTGGATAAAGAAGAGAGCCTGTTCTTTTCCCATTCCGATCCGAAGATGGTTGAGTTCTTAATCGGACTCGGTAAGTAAATACTACTCCCTAGCCATCTTTAACATAGCGAGTCTTGCTCATCAAGCGCATTGCTCGTCTGGTTAGAGATGGCTTTTTTATGCCCGGCATCTTCCGGTGCTTGCTAACTGCCTTTTGACTCCTCCCGATACACAGACGGCGTTTGTCCCGTCTGGCTTTTAAAGTATTTGCTGAAAAACGACTGACTTGGGAAATGTAGTTCGTCGGCTATCTGTTGAATACTCTTGTCCGAGAACTTTAAGAGTATCGAAGCTTCCATAATAATATATTCATCAATCCATTGTGCGGCTGAGGTCCCGCTAACCTCTTTGATAAGTGTCGATAAATACTTCGGTGTTACCGAGAGCTTTTCAGCGTAGAACTGCACATGGCGATGTGTCTTGAAGTTATACAATAAGAGTTCCGTGAACCGGACAAAGTAGTACTCTTTACTTTTCGTCTTTAAGGCCCTGTTGTTCGAACTGATTCGGTCGAGATTCTCGCACAATAGAAATACGACCGCTGAGAATAGCCCCTTTATAATATCCGCCTTCCGTTTGCTCTCTTTGCTCACTAGCGTATCCATAATCAGCCCGTATAGCACGTTGATCTTTTTAATATCCTCTTCCGGTAATTCTACACAAGGATAGTTGCGTACCAGTATGTAGTGCGGCATGATACTTTTTAAGTCGAGGTTCATCTCTTTCAGGAAATCCATAGATACCGAGATTATGGCTCCTTGAAAATCGTCGCTCACCTCTTGAAACCCGATCACATTCTCCGGCAGGTTAATGATGCAAGCATTCTTCCTCAATACCCGGTCTTTGAGATTGATGGAAATCTTGATCTGTCCTTTCAGGCATATACCAATGGTAAACGCGTCGACCCGTAAAGGAAAGCTTAACACGTCGATGTAGTCCTTGATATTACTTGTAATCAGGAAGTTTCCATTTAAGTATTCACCCATGCTGTATCGACTGATAAGTAAGGGAATAGTAACGCTGAATAAGCCGTCAGATTCTTGCATCTTGTATATGTTTTGGTTGAAAAAGTTCGATTAACCGGACAAATATATCTATTTTATTTGACCTCTTTATCGTTATTCGACTTTCAGAAATATTATTTCGTGTTTTGGGTATTTCATGAGCAAGCGAAAGCCTACAATTTTGCACTTTCTAAACGCTTATATATTAATAAAACCAATTATGTCGAACAAATTAGTAGCAATCTATTTGCTTGGAATAGCATTCATGATGTATGGCTGCTCATCCGAGAAGAGAAATGAAGGAGAAGGCAAACGCATAACTGTAAAGACCACAACCATCGGATATACCTCCAGCGAAGTCAGGCGTGAATATATCGGAGAAGTGGAGGGAGAGAACGAGGTGGACGTAAGTTTTCAGGTAAATGGGAATATTGAAAAGGTGTATGTCCAAGAAGGGCAATCTGTCCAGAAAGGGCAACTTCTGGCCCGGTTGAATACGACTTCTCTCCAAAGTATCTATGATGCGGCGAAGTCAACCTTGGTTCGTGCGCAGGATGCATACGACCGCTTGTCTATTCTGTATAAGAACAACAGTCTGCCCGAAATAAAGTACGTCGAGGTTCAGACCGCTTTGGAACAGTCCAGATCGGCTGAACGGCTTGCCCGTAAGAATCTGTCGGAATGTAGCGTCTATGCTCCGTTCTCAGGCCTGATAAACAAACGCTATGTGGAAGCCGGTACCAATGTACTGCCCGGAAGCCCTATTTACAACCTAGTGTCCATTCATACCGTAAAGGTTAAAGTAGCCATTCCCGAACAGGAAATATCGGGTATGAAGAACGGGCAAACCTGTCACGTGAAAATATCGGCGTTAAACAACGAATCGTTTGATGGAGTCATTGTTGAAAAGGGAGTTTCCGCACATCCTGTATCTCATACCTATAATATCAAAGTCAAGTTAGCTAACAAGAATCTCGATATTATGCCCGGCATGGTATGCAAGGTGTATGTTTCCGGCAATCCCGTGGCCGATTCCCGCTATATGCTAATCCCCCTTCGGGCTGCACAATTAGATCGCGACGGGAAACATTTTGTATGGTTGAAGGATAAAGAGAATAAAGTAATCCGGCAAGAAATCGTTCTGGGCCGGTTAGTCGGGAATGAAGTGGTGGTGACCCAAGGACTCCAGGAGGGAGATCTCCTCATAACCGAAGGCTATCAACACGTCAGTCCGGGGATAACAGTTACCGAATCAAATTGAATAAGGTATGAAAAGAGAAAAAGGACTCATTGCCTGGGCAATGAAATATAATAAGATCGTCTTGCTCCTTGTCGGGGTGCTGGCTATCTATGGAATCTATGCGCTAAAAGTGATGCCCAAACAAGAATTCCCTGTATTTACCATTCGGCAGGGAGTAGTTGTAGGCGTATATCCCGGTGCCACCTCGTTGGAAGTGGAAGAACAGTTGACCAAACCGTTGGAGCGCTACCTGTTTACCTTTAAAGAAGTGAAAAAGTCGAAGACCTATTCGTATTCAAAAGACGGCATCGGATATGTATTTGTCGAACTGAATGACAATGTACACAACAAAGACGAAGTCTGGTCGAAGATCAAACACGGATTGTCTACGTTCAAACCCCAACTCCCTTCCGGTGTGCTGGCGTTGGTTGCCAATGACGACTTCGGCGACACGTCCGCTTTGCTTATCTCCATAGAGTCCGACACGAAGACCTATCGACAATTGCAAAACTGCATCGAGAAGTTAGAAGATAAGCTGCGGACTGTTGAGTCAGTATCTAACCTGCGTCGGTATGGTAATCAGGAAGAGCAGATCAGCATTTATATTGAGAAAGAAAAGATCGCCAGTTATGGGATTGACGTTGTTTCGTTGTATAAGACCCTTCTAACCAAAGGGTTGGTTGTGCCATCCGGTAAAGTAGACAATGCCGACCTGATAGCCCCTATTCATATCTCGCGGCCTTTTCAGTCGGAATTGGACCTGGAAGAACAAATCATCTACTCCGATCCGTCGGGCAATCATATCCGGCTTAAAGATGTAGCTAAGGTGGTGCGCGAATATCCTGATCCCGATAGTTACACGACCAACAACGGTAAGAAATGCCTGATCCTCTCCGTAGAGATGCGCGAAGGATACAATATCGTGCAGTACGGCGAAGATGTGGGTAAAGTGTTGCATGAGTTTGAGAAAAGCATTCCCGGTGATATCAAGATCGAGCGTATTGCCGATCAGCCGTATGTGGTAAATGCCTCAACCACCACCTTTCTGAAAGAGTTACTCATTGCCATTGTGGCGGTTATCCTAGTTACCATGATCTTTCTGCCGCTGCGTGTGTCGGGCGTAGCCGCTTCGTCGATTCCAATCACTATCTTTATCTCGTTAGGGTTAATGCTCGCCTTCGGAATAGAGTTGAATACCGTCACGCTGGCGGCCTTGTTAGTCGTGCTGGGTATGATCGTCGATAACTCGATTGTCATTATCGACAGTTATTTGGAGAAACTGGATCATGGTATGCCCCGGTGGGAAGCCTCGCTGGAAAGTGCCAAAGAGTACTCCAAAGCCATCTTCTCCGCTACATTAGCTATCGGCATAACCTTCTTCCCATTCTTACTGACCTTTACCGGACAGCTCTATGACTTCGTTCTCTTTTTCCCGTGGACGATTCTCATCACGCTGACCGTATCCTTGCTCGTAGCTATTATGGTCATCCCGTACCTACAATTCATTTTTGTAAAGAAAGGGTTGAAGCGAGATAAAGAGGAGAATCTCGAAGATAAGCCTAAGAAGAAAACGTTGTTGGGTAAAATCCAATCCTCCTACAACCGCTTTATCGAGTTCCTATTTCGCAACCCCAAGCGAGCTCTTCTAGTAGGGTTGTTCTCCGTCCTTGTAGGTCTTGTTTTAGCTTTTACCTTACCTCTGAAACTCATGCCGGTAGCAGAGCGTAATCAGTTCGCCGTCGAGATTTATCTTCCACAGGGTAGTTCGTTGGAGCAGACCGGAGTGATTGCTAAAGATCTGGAGACTAGGCTCCACAAAGACGAAAGAGTTGTGTCCGTGACGGCTTTCATCGGTAGTGGATCGCCCCGCTTCCATACTGTCTACGCTCCCAAACTGGGAGGCTCCAATTTCGCTCAGTTCATTGTGAATACCACCTCCAGTAAAGCGACTGAGGAAATCTTAGCAGAATATGCTTCCGCTTATGCATACCACTATCCGAATGCGTATGTCAAGTTCAAACAGCTGGATTATCAATTGGGTGTAGATGCCGACATCGAAGTACGCGTCTCGGCAGATAGCATCCGCAGTTTGAAACGGTTTGGCGATGCCTTATGGGAGAGTTGCGAAAGATGGACGAACCTTTGCGGGTCTACACAAACTTCGAAGAAGTATTGCCCGGCATCAACATCGCCCTTGATCCTGTTGAAGCCAATCGGCTCGGAGTGAACGAAACCCTGTTGAGCTTGAATCTGGCTTCCCGCTTTGGTGGAATGCTATAACCACCATTTGGGAAGGGGATTATTCCGTTCCGGTAGTTTTAAAGTCGAAATGGCCCCTCAAAGATCCGACAGCAGAAGACGTGGGCAATGAATATATTCCCGGCCTACTTTCCCCATCCGTACCGTTGAGACAGGTTGCAACCGTTTCGACCGATTGGAATGAGGGGCAGATTGTTCACCGAAACGGTGTGCGTACGATGTCTGTCTATGTGGATTTGAAGCGGGGTGAAGACGTTGGCACGGTACAAGCTAAAGTCGAAGAGTTGGTGGCTAAGCTATCCGCTTCCGAGTCTTTATCCCAAGGAGTTTCGATTTCCTATGGGGGCGTGAAGGACTTCCATGAAGAGACGATTCCTAAAATTGTGAGCGGACTGCTTCTGGCAATCGCCATTATCTACCTGATCCTGATCTTTCATTTCAAGAAAGTGTCGTTGGCTTCATTGGTCATGCTCTCCACCTTGTTTAGCATACTGGGTGCGGTAGTCGGTTTGAAAGCCATCGGATTGGCGTTTAGCATTACTGCGGTGCTCGGGGTGGTGAGTCTGATTGGAATCATTGTCCGCAACGGAATCATCATGTATGACTATACCGAAGAGTTGCGATATAAACATGGCTATACCGTGCTGGACGCTTGTATTGAAGCCGGAAAGCGACGAATGCGCCCCATCTTCCTCACCTCGGCTGCCGCATCTATGGGAGTAATCCCGATGATTATCAGTCAAAGCCCTCTTTGGAGTCCGATGGGAGCGGTGATATGCTTCGGGACGATGATCTCCATGGTGTTCATCCTAACCACACTTCCGCTTATGTATTGGTATGCCTACAGAGGGCAAGATTCTAAACTTCAAAATGAAACAAAATGATGCAAATAAACTATAGGCTATTCATACTGTTGGCACTTCTGCTGAGTGCGTGAGTCATACGCTGAATGCGCAGACCTTGTATACCCTTGCCGACTGTGAGCAAATGGCGATAAAGAATAACAACCGGATTAAGAACGGGAAGCTAGGTGTACAGATAGCCGGGCAGACACGTAAGGAAGCATTCACCAACTACTTCCCATCCGTTTCGGGAACCGGCACCTACTTCAATGCCCATAGCGGCTTGATGAAGTCGAGTATCAATCCGCAGGATGTTATATCTCCGGATTTGGCGGGAATGTTACCTGCCGAGTTGCAAGGGGCGTTGTTATCTCCAATTTCGGTGTCGCTTCTGAAGAACGGCATGGTGGGGGGAGTTACGGCAACCCAGCCAATCTTTGCCGGGGGACGGATTGTGAATGGGAACAAGCTCGCTAAAATAGGCGAGGAGGTTGCCCGGATACAGATGGAACTGACGGAGGATGAAGTTGTATTAACCACACATACCTACTATTGGCAAATCGTAAACCTGAAAGAAAAGCTGGCTACTATTACCGCGGTGGAGGAGATGCTCACCACCCTACAAAAAGATGTAAACGTGGCGGTGAAGGCGGGACTCTCTACCCGGAACGATGTTTTGAGGGTAGAACTCCAACTGCACGATGTAGCGAGCAACCGACTGAAGGTAGAGAATGGAATCAAGGTGAGTAAGATGCTGTTAGCTCAGTTTATGGGGGCCGATATGATCCACTTCGACCTGGAGAATCGAGTCGATAATGACTGTCAGGAACCTACCGCTTTCTTTCAAGATGCCGGGACTGCGGTGATGAATCGGCCGGAAACGCAATTGCTCGATCGGAACATACGTGCCGCCAAACTGAAAACAAAGATGTCGTTGGGTGAGCAATTGCCTACCATTGGTGTAGGCGGAGGTTACTTGTATAACGACCTGCTTAATAAATCGAATAATTCGAGTGTGGTATTTGCCACGGTGTCAGTGCCTATCTCCGGTTGGTGGGGAGGTAGCCATGCCCGTAAAAGACATAAACTGATGGAGCAACAGGCTATAAACGACCGGACGAATAACATCGAATTGATGACCGTGGAGACCAATCAGGTTTGGAATGAATTGGTAGAAGCGCACGCGCAGATTATCTTGGCCGAAAGTTCAATTCAATCGGCCACCGAGAACCTGCGGATAGTCGGTGATTCGTATAAGTCGGGTATCGTGCCGTTAACCGATTTATTGGACGCGCAGGTTCTGTTTCAGCAAAGTAAGAATCTGTATAGTGATGCGTATAGTGTGTATCAGATCAAGATTCTAAAGTATCGGCAGATCACCGATCATTAACCGTGGCGTAACAGTTGCCCGGTCAGCCCGCTTTTTATGATTCGGTTTGATCATGTTTATTTCTGAAAATAGAGATTTGTTCGTTTAAACTAAGTAACTTTGTGAGAACGTAACAATGGGGAGGACCCATCAGTTTGAAAATAGCTGTTGGGTCTTGCTTTCTTACAGACGAAGTACACTAAATACTATCAAATGAAACTGCTGATTATTGAAGACGAACAGGAACTGTCGAATAGTGTGGTTACTTATCTCAGTTCGGAAAACTATCTGTGCGAACAGGCGTTCACCTATCAGGAAGCCATGGAGAAGATTGATGTATATGACTATGATTGTGTCTTGCTCGATCTCATGCTTCCGGGGGGAAACGGACTCGATATTCTACGTAGCATCCGCAGCAAGCGCAATCCCGTAGGAGTTATTATTGTGTCGGCTAAAGATTCACTGGATAATAAGGTGCAGGGACTTGCAATCGGTGCGGACGACTATCTGGCAAAGCCGTTTCATCTCCCGGAGTTGAGTATGCGTATCTATGCCATCATTCGTCGCAAAGAGTTTTCCGCCAATAATATTCTGCAAAGCAATGGGTTAAGCATTGATTTGTTAAGTAAGACGGTGAGCATCGATACAGAGGTTCTTCCGTTGACTCGTACCGAATACGGACTGCTGTTATTCCTGATTGGGAATAAGAACCGGGTGATTTCCAAAGGCGCCATGGCGGAACACCTGAGTGGAGACATGGCGGATATGCTGGACAATCATGACTTTGTGTATGCGCATATCAAGAACCTGAAAGCGAAACTGGCAGGAGCCGGTTGTAAAGACTGCATTAAGAATATTTACGGAACCGGTTATCAATGGGTGGAAGAATGAATGGGAAAAGTCTTTTAAGCAAAACAATGACGCAGTTCATCATTTGCACAGTGATTATTCTGTTGCTGGCAACGCCGCTGTTCTATCTGCTGACCAAATATTACTATGCGGAAGACATGATCGATATCATTGAAGCCACCCAGCAGGGACACCCTCTGCCACAATTGGACTTAGAAGAAGACATCATGCATGGTGTGATGATACAGTTCGCGTTGATTAGCGGCGTGCTGGGGATAGCGATTGTGTTCACAATGCATTTCATTGCCCGAAGGCTGTGGAAACCTTTCGATGAAACCTTGAAGCGAGTCGAAAAGTTCCGCTTGGAGAGTGGTGTTGTGCTGCAATTCCCCGATAGTGATATCAAAGAGTTTAACCGGCTGAATCAGGCTGTGAGCCTTTTGATGGAGAATAGCATGAAGAGCTATCGGACGCAGAAAGAATTTACCGAGAATGCTTCGCACGAGCTTCAAACCCCGTTAGCTGTCTTTCAAAGTAAGCTCGACCTGCTACTCCAACAACCCGATATGACGGAGCAACAAGCCCTGGTTATTCAGGATTTATATAAAGTGTCCGGCCGGCTATCGCGTTTGAATAAGAACCTCTTATTGCTGGCTAAGATTGATAACAAGCAATATCCTCAATCGGATACCCTCGACATCGTAGCGGTTTTGAACGAGTTACTACCTTTCTGGGAAAGCCTGACGGGAGAGATTACGATTTCCGCATCGTTTCGGGAACCGATCTTTGTCACCAATGGAACCCGAATCTTGTTTGAAAGCATGGTGAATAATCTGGTCGTCAACGCTGTTCGTCACAACCAACCGAATGGTATCATTCAACTCGAAGTCGGCGATCAGCGATTAATCGTCTCCAATACTTCCGACGAAGCGGCTCTGGACGCTAAACTGATCTTCAACCGTTTCTATCGTCCATCGGAGAAAGTGAAAGGGAACGGACTGGGCTTGGCTATTGTCAAAGCGATCTGTGACTATCACGGCTGGACCATTACGTATCAATATACCAACGAGTTACACGTATTCACAATCGACTTTGCGCCTTCGCGTTCCATTACCCGATCCCGGCCGTAGAACGCTTTATACCAATTATAAAAACGCAGCAACCCCTCTTCAATCGACACGGAAGGCTTGTAGCCGAAGTCACGTTGCAGATGAGTTGTGTCCGCATACGTACAATACACGTCGCCCGGTTGCATCTCTGTCATTTGCATCATCGCTTTCCGTCCGGTCACCTTTTCGATGGCGGCTATAAAATCCAGTAATTCGACCGGAGCAGAATTGCCGATGTTATAAATCCGGTAGGGCACCGCTTGGGTAGAAGGCTGCTCGAGCATGCACATAAGTCCCGATACAATATCGTCGATATAGGTGAAGTCCCGGCTCAGTTTGCCATGATTGAATACCTTGATGGGGTCTCCGTTCAAAATCGATTTCATAAAGAGAAACGGAGCCATGTCCGGTCTTCCCCACGGACCGTAAACGGTAAAGAAACGCACACCTGTGGTGGGGATGCCAAAGAGTTTGCTGTACGAATGTGCCATTAGCTCATCGGTCTTTTTGGTGGCGGCATAGAGACTCACCGGCGCATCCGTCACATCGGTTTCCGCATAGGCACATGGTCGCTCTGTCCGTAGATGCTGCTCGAACTGGCGTATATCAGGTGCTTCACCGGATGGTGGCGACAGTTCTCTAAGATATTCAGGAAACCTAAAACATTCGACTCCACATAGGCGTACGGGTTCTCGATGGAGTAGCGCACACCTGCCTGAGCAGCCAGATTAACCACCACCTCAAACTGTTCGGTATCGAAAAGCGTCTCCATGTGGGCGCGATCGGTCAGGTTCAGTCGGATAAAATGATAGGTCGGATAGGTGCTGCTTGCCAGCTTCCGGTTATCCGTTATGCCTGCTTGCGGAATACCCGCTTCGGCGAGCCGGGCATACTTCAGGCTCATGTCATAGTAAGAATTGATACAATCCAGTCCGATGACCTCGTGCTTCTGCGCTAGTAAGGCTTTTATCAGACTCGAACCGATGAAGCCGGCGGCTCCTGTAACCAATATTTTCATTGAATGCGATGTTTTTAGTTTAGTATCTTGCTGGGTGCGTCTCTGTGAAATGAAAGAGAAGCGCTACCGGAGCGCTAAGATGGCATAACGCCCCACTCGGTAAATCGGCTTGTCAGCGAAGTAGGGAGGTAGCTTGGCTACTTCTTCGGCAGGCAACATCAATACAGCGTTGTGTAGGTCGGTTTGAATCGGTTCGTCGGGTGATAACGTCTGTACCTCTTTGTGTAGATATACATCGATATTCTCCGGCCGATACAACTTCCAAACATAATAGTCGGTCAGTTTTTTTGTGTCGGCTACGGTTAGGGCCTGGTTGCACAAGTCTCCATAACCCAGTTCGCTGTTGATTCGGGGGATGCCCCAGCCACCCATGAAAATGGCGGCGAATAGTCCGCAAGCAAGCGTTCGGATGGCGTGGTTCAGTGCTTTACGGCGGTAGAGTAGGTAAAGCGTAAGGAGTCCCGTGAGACTCAATATGCCGGCAGCTAGCTGAAAAAGAAGCTGTCCGAGGTAGTGCGTATCTTCTCTTTTCGCTAGCTCAATCAATGCGGGGAACGACAAACAGAAGATGATGGCGGGAATTCCGATGGATAACGCAATCCACCGATTCCATTTGAAACGCTGGAAATAGATCAAAGCCAAATAAGCGATGAAAGGAAATGCCGGAAGCAGATAGACTGCTATCTTAGAGCTGATTAACGATAACAGCAGAAAGGTTACTCCGATGATTGTGAGGAAGAACTTCTGAAGATCGGTGTGTATCCATTTCTTGTAAATGGCGGTACAAAGGATGCCAATCAGCAGCAAAGACCACGGAAGCAGCGAATACCCTACCGATAGGAAATAATAGTAGAACGGGGCTTTGTGATGGAACGAACTCACCGCCCGATCTAGGGTCTGGTGGAAAAGTAGGTTGTGTAGATATTCCCATCCA
The DNA here is from genome assembly GCF_000517545.1 of Bacteroides reticulotermitis JCM 10512. Classification (GTDB taxonomy): domain Bacteria; phylum Bacteroidota; class Bacteroidia; order Bacteroidales; family Bacteroidaceae; genus Bacteroides; species Bacteroides reticulotermitis. The sequence continues at coordinate 26,193 of NZ_BAIV01000042.1, forward strand.
CCCTCAGCGTATACAGCGGCAAACCACACCGAGAAGCATGCGAGAAGGATAAGCCATGTCTTCCACCCCCAATATCTCCCGACGGACCGAATACGTCCCGTTACTCCTAAGAATACGACTGTGCTGATGAGCGGAATCAGGAGTCCGATCGGTCCTTTACTGAACACAGCCAGGAACAGATAAAGTGGGAAAAGAACCGAATGAACCGTCTGATTCCCTTCCCGTTTCTTCATTTGATAAAAGGTGTAGAGTGACAAGGTAATGAACATACACATCAGCATATCCATGCGTAATACGACGGTCATTCCGGCAAACAGCCCGCAACTTAGCATGAGTAACTTCCACGTAAGGCGATGGCTTCTGTCTGTTTCGGCAGCTGTCCAGCGATCCATCGTACCCACGATAACGAATGCCGGTACGAGCGAAAAGAGCGAAAGAAACCACATCTGGTATTGGCCGAATAGATATTTGCTTGCATGATGATCCAGAGGTAGAGCGGAGGTTTGTCAGCGTAGGGTATTCCGTGATTGGTAAATGTGACCCACGTGCCGTTCCGGATTGCTTCGTCGGCAATGCTGAGGTAGCGCAATTCATTGCTGGGGGTGTAGTCGCGCAGCAGGATAACGGGAAGTAGCGCTAACAATACAAAGATGAATATCCAATTAGTTTTCATTTGCGATTAATTTAGTGTGGTGTCCGATCCAAAGATTGCGCGCATAAGCCGCTATGCCGAAAGATTGCCCGAGAATCAATACGGCATCCAATCGGATGAGGCCGTAGGTGGCAATGAGCAGCGAACCTGCCAGACTGATCAACCAAAAGCCTGTCGGGAGAACGGATTCTTGTTTGCGATACGAGTAAATCAGCTGATAGACGAACCGTAGGGTGAATAATACTTGTCCGACTATTCCGAAAAGCAGCAGTCCTAACGGAATGTCTTCATTTTGAAGGAAGGTTCGTGCCAGTGAATCGGCATCTTGTAATCCGAAGATAACGGCTATGGCGGGTGTAAGTAGCAGGACGGCTCTCAAAATGAACGGGATGTTCTTCCAACTGTTTTTCAGCTTCAAATTCCACAAATAGACGTAGTAGGAGATGAATTGACCCAGCACAATGGATAGGTCGCCTCGCAGCCAACCGTATAAACAGAGCAGATAGGAGCCGGACAGGCTCAGAATCCAAAAGAGGGTAGGCGACAAGACTCGCTTGGCTCGCTCCGACAGAATCCACTGAACGAGCGTGCGGGCGGAGAAGAATCCCTGTGCCAGCAGGCCGACAAGCAGCACGATGAAGTAAGAACTCATGGTATTACTCGGATAGGTTGTTGTCGGCTATGTGGTAATTGATATATCTCTTCTTCATCCACCGATAGGCGAAGCAGTCGATGAAAGGTGATACCAGTCTGTTTCGCAAATGGTATTTGGACTTTCCGGCCGTTCGGGGAAAGTGCCGGACGGGTATCTGTTTCACTCTTCCCTGCTGCAAGAGAACCAATGCGGGCAGGAAACGGTGCATACCCGTAAAGAAGGGTATTTGCTTGGCACAGTCTGTGTGTAGCACCTTCAAGGGGCATCCGGTATCTTGCACGCCGTCGTGAGTCATAGCCTGACGGAAACGGTTGGCGATTTTGGACTGTACTTTCTTGAAGAAAGAGTCCTGCCGGTTAGCCCGGATTCCCATCACCATTTCGTAAGCCGAAATGTCTGCCAGCAGGAGGTTGAAGTCCTCCGGGGTGGTTTGCAGATCGGCATCCATATAGCCTATGTATTCCGATTCCGTGGCATCGATACCGGCTTTCAGGGCGGCACTTAGTCCGCTATTCTTTTGGAGGGATAGGTAGAAGAAGTCTTTGCGACGGCTGCATACTTCTGTGATCCGTTTCAAACTGGCGTCTGTAGAGCCATCGTTGATAAATAAAACACAGGCCGGATAGATGGAATAAATCAGAAAATCGTTCAGCTTCTGTTCCAATGCGGGCAGGTTATCCGCTTCATTATAGATCGGTACGACAATTGTAAACGAGTAATTGGCAGTCCTATTCATGTTTAATCGGTTTTGCCGACAAAGTTAGGGGGGAGATTTTGTAGAAATATTGAAGATACGCGCTGACTCCGATAAATCCCTTGACCTTTTTTCGCCGATATGCCTGATTATTGGCCCTTTTCTCGGAACGGAATCTTCCGGATGGGAGGGGAGTTCGTAGTGAAAACAAGTATAGTTTGCACCTGAAATAAGAAGACTTTTGGCGGCAAACAAGTATTGTTTGGCTTGGCCATACGCCCTTTCAAACTGAGAATACAGGGTTTTGTATAACCTCCACCGAAAGCGGGCGAGTCGATTTCCCGAACAACTTCCCAATGCAAACTGCGGTGGATGGCAGCGAAGAGGTAGTTTACAAGCAGGCATAGGATCATTCCGCAACAGTTGATCATGTGGGACGTCTTCAATTCTCTTTCTCGGTTATTCTTCGAACTCATGTCGTAACAGGTTTTAGGGGTTAAGGAGGTGTCATTACCGGATTGGTTATATCCGTCTGAGTCTCTGCTGCAAAGAAAAAGAATATTTGCGAGAACGTAAAAACGCTTTTTTAGCTAAAAAAGGGCCATTTCGACGTAGTTAGATATATCTTAGGGGAAATAACCGCCGAAATCCTGCCCACAAGGCCCTGAAGAGGGGTTCATTGGTTCAGTCAACAGCTGTTTTAGGAGAAATATCAACAGTCGCATCTCCGGCAAGTGAGCTATTGGTATCTCCTCTTACCTGCCCGTAGATAGCTTCTTGCGTGATTTTTGCGTTTTATGAGCCTTTGCAAGCTAGCCTTCGATGCTCTGCGAAAAACGTTAAAAACCTCTTTTTTGGGCCAAATGAACGTATTTCGCAAAGCCGTATTTAACTTTTTTTGGCCGAAAACCTCCTTTTTCTAGCTAATATCTATTCTTATATTCTATATAAAGTGAGGGGGGCGTATTTAGGATGATGAGCCCCCC
>NZ_BAIV01000041.1 GCF_000517545.1 Bacteroides reticulotermitis JCM 10512
CCAGACTTTACATTGTTTCTTCGGGGTACTCTCGGATAGAGACTAAATATAGTTTTTTGTTTTCGATTCGCCAGGTGGCTACATACCCTCTCCAGCATCCGGTTGAAGCACTTTTCCTTAAGAGACGCTGACTAACTTTGGTTCTCAACAATGAATCATATTCTATCGGGCAGTCGAGTAATTGCAGGGTATCCTTGTTAATGATAAGGCGATCACCTTCTTGTCCGGTGGCCTTGATCTCTGCCAGAGAGCTTATGCAGCAAAATAGCACGAATAGTAGGTGATGCTTTTTCATTCTGATTCGAGTGTTGGTAAACTTTCCAAATGTAATAAAAAAAGGTTTAACCTAAATGATTAACTCTCAAAAAAAGTGATATTCCTATCTAAAACAGTTGTATTGAACATATTTATCTCTATCTTTGTTTCCTGTTATGATGAAGAAAGTATCTTGCATATTAGCCATAACCCTTTCCATGCTGATTATCTATTCAGGTGTAGGGGTTTCGATCATGCATTACTGCTGTGCCCGGTGCGAAACCGTGCAAAGCTGTTGTGCGGACGATGGTTGCCATAAATGCAAGAAAGATCATGAGTCTGACAAGCATTCATCCAAGAGCTGTAAAGACAAGGTGGATGTACTGCAACTGTTTACAAGGTTGACTTAGCGAAATATGCTGCCGAACAGCAAGTCGTTACTGTGCCTGTAATCACCCTTTTCTGCCAACAACTATCCTACCTGCTGACCTCTGTCGATCTGGGATATGACGCAGATTATACCCGTCTTATCATTCCGCCACCACCTTGCCCCAGGCAGATGTTGGCGCTACACTCCGTACTTATTATTTAGCCACTATTTCATCCTTGGCTCCTTATCCACCTTTTGCACCTATGTTGCACGAGTGAGTGGACCGATTTGCAACAGGGTTGCGGGAGCTTGAAACTAATTTTGCGTATTAAAGTAAAAGATTAGAAAGAATGAAATATATGATAACGCTGCTGTTATCGTTGCTTGCTGCCGGTTCATACGCGCAAGTACGAGGAACAGTGAAAGATAGCTCCGGAGAAGTGATTCCGGGAGCCAATGTGTCCTGGATGAATACCGGACAAGGAGTTACCACCGATCTCGACGGCAATTTCTCGATTGCCAAACCCTCGAAGAGCCATATGCTGGTAGTCAGCTTTATCGGCTTTCAGAACGATACCATTCACGTTGAGAACCGCAAACAAGAGTTGGAAGTCATTCTTCGCGATGGCGTCGAACTGAGTGAAGTACATATCGTAAGTCGCAAGCTGGGGACTATGAAACTTCGCAGCAGTGTGATGAATGAAGACATGATTACCAGTGCCGAACTCAGTCGGGCTGCTTGCTGTAACCTCGGCGAGAGCTTTGTAACCAACCTTCGGTCGACGTAAGTTATTCAGATGCCGCTACGGGAGCCAAACACATTAAACTCTTAGGCCTCTCGGGTACCTATGTACAGATGATGACCGAGAATATACCGAACTATCGGGGAGCGTCCGCACCCTACGGCTTAGGCTATGTGCCCGGTCCGTGGATGCAAAGCATACAAGTTTCCAAGGGAAGTTCCTCCGTCAAGAATGGTTACGAAGCCATTACCGGACAGATCAATGTCGAATTTAAGAAACCGCAGTTGCCCGAAGCCGATTGGGTTTCCGCCAACCTCTTTGCCAGCACCACCAGTCGTTACGAAGCCAATGCGGATGCGACGCTGAAACTATCCAAACGTTGGAGTACCTCGCTGTTGACGCATTACGAGAACGAAACGAAAGTGCATGATAACAACGGCGACGGTTTTGTCGACATCCCTCGGGTAGAGCAATACAACGTATGGAATCGTTGGGCGTATATGGGCGATCATTATGTGTTCCAAGCCGGTTTCAAAGCACTTTCCGAAACCCGTGATAGCGGACAGGAACGTCATGGAGGCATGGCTATGGATTCCGGTGAAGACCTTTATAAAGTAGGTATCGATACCAAACGCTACGAGCTGTTTACCAAAAACGCGTACGTATTTAATAAGGAGAAGAATACCAATCTGGCCTTGATTCTCTCTTCAACGTGGCATGACCAAGATGCTAGCTATGGACGGAAACTCTACAATGTAGATCAGACGAATGTCTACGCGTCTTTGATGTTCGAGACCGAGTTCAATAAGCAGAATAGCCTTTCTACCGGACTGAGTTTCAACTACGATGCGTACGATCAGCACTATCGTTTGGAGAATAAGACCGAGCAACCGCTTACCAAAGCTTTCGATAAAGAAGCAGTCCCCGGAGCCTATGTGCAGTACACGCTGAACCTGGACGACCGCTGGATGATTATGGCAGGCTTACGTGGTGACTATAGCAATGAACATGGATTCTTCGTGACTCCCCGTGCACATATGAAATATACCCCGAATGAGTATGTGAACTTCCGCCTTTCCGCCGGTAAGGGATATCGAACCAATCATGTGTTGGCCGAAAACAACTACCTGCTTTCCAGTAGCCGTAAGGTAAATATTGCCAAGGATCTTGATATGGAAGAGGCGTGGAACTACGGTGCAAGCGTGTCGTCCTATATTCCGATATTCGGAAAGACGCTGAACATCAACGCGGAGTATTACTACACAAACTTCCTCAAACAAGTTGTGGTCGATATGGACAGCAACCCGCATGAGGTAGCGTTCTACAACCTCGACGGACGTTCGTATTCGCACGTGTTTCAGGTCGAAGCCAGCTATCCGTTCTTCAAAGGATTCAACCTGACGGGAGCATACCGTTTGTCGGACGTAAAGAGCACCTACAAAGGAGAGCGGATGGAAAGTCCGTTGACCAGCAAATACAAGGGAATGCTCACCGCTTCGTATCAGACCCCGCTGGGAATCTGGCAGTTTGACGCAACTCTCCAACTGAATGGAGGAGGCCGGATGCCGAACCCGTACACGCTTGCCGATGGTAAATCTTCTTGGGATGCCCGTTATGGAAGCTTCGAACAGCTGAGTATGCAGGTGACTCGTTACTTCCGTCGCTGGTCTATCTACGTGGGAGGGGAGAACCTGACCAACTTCAAGCAGAAGAATCCGATTGTCGACGCGGCTAACCCGTGGGGAGATAACTTCGATTCGACTATGATTTGGGGACCGGTGCACGGCGCGAAAGGATACGTCGGCATCCGTTTCAATCTGGCTCGCAACTAATAAAAAAGATATCGAACGAAGAATCGGTAGTTGGTTACCGATCAGCTATCGGTTTCTTGTTCGACTAAATTCAAATAATCAACCGTAAATAAAGGAACAAAATGAAAACAAAAAGATGGATGACCACTTTCGTGGTGGCTTTGATGGCAACAACTGCCGTATGGGCAAAAGATTTTCGTACAGTCGTATTCAAAGTGTCACAAATGACTTGTGAGAACTGTGAGAAGAAGGTGAAAACCAATATGCGATTTGAAAAGGGCGTGAAAGACCTTGCTGTTGCCTTGAAAGAGAAAACGGTAACGATCACCTTTGATGCCGATAAAACGACTGTGAAGGATTTACAAGCTGGGTTTACTAAGTTCAATTATGCCGCCGAAGTCATAAAAGAGACCAAGGTCGAGGCTAAGAAAAAGTAATCGAACAAAGCCTCATACCCGCTTGTTTTTATTATATCAATCATTTTAATAAAAGACGTTTGTATGGGCAAAATAACAAAGAAGACATTTCCCGTGCTCAATATGCATTGTGCAGGGTGTGCCAACAATGTGGAAAAAACTGTAAAGAAATTGCCGGGGGTGGTTGAAGCCTCCGTCAACTTTGCCACCACTTCGTTGGCTGTGTCTTATGAAAATGAACAATTGACACCCGGTGGAATCCGGGATGCCGTAGTAGCGGCAGGTTACGACCTGATTGTGGAAGAAACACATAAAGAAGAACGCAAAGAAGAAGCGCAACATCAACGTTATATCCGGTTGAAACGGAACGTTATCGGTGCCTGGATTCTGGCTGTGCCCATGCTTGTGCTTTCCATGATCTTCATGCATGCCCCTTACTCGAACGAGATACAAATGCTGCTGGCTCTTCCGGTGATGATCTTCTTTGGCGGATCATTCTATACCGGAGCCTGGAAACAGGCTAAGATGGGTCGCAGCAACATGGATACACTGGTAGCGTTGAGCACAAGTATCGCTTTTCTGTTTAGTGTGTTCAATACTTTCTTCCCCGAGTTCTGGTATGCTCGCGGACTCGAACCGCACGTTTATTATGAAGCGTCCGTTGTCATTATCGCTTTTGTGCTTACCGGCAAGCTGATGGAAGAGCGTGCCAAGGGGAACACATCAGCGGCTATCCGTAAACTGATGGGACTTCAACCGAAAGTAGCACGGGCACTTCGAAATGGTGTGGAAGAAGACATTCTGATCGAAGAGTTGCAAGTCGGCGATCTGGTGGTCGTTCGTCCCGGCGAACAGATTCCGGTCGATGGTGTGCTGACCGAAGGAGAGTCGTATGTCGACGAAAGTATGATTAGCGGTGAGCCGCTTCCGGTAGATAAAAAGGTAGGCGGTAAGGTGCTTGCCGGAACGATCAACCAGCGTGGATCATTCGTAATCAAGGCCTCGCAGGTAGGCAGTGAAACGGTGTTGGCGCGTATCATTCAGATGGTGCAGGAAGCTCAGGGCAGCAAAGCCCCTGTGCAACGTATTGTCGACCGTATCACAGGGATCTTTGTTCCCGTGGTATTGGGTATTGCGCTGCTCACCTTTGCGTTGTGGCTACTTATCGGTGGTCAGGAATACATCTCGCATGCGGTGCTGTCGGCTGTCTCGGTACTGGTTATCGCCTGTCCGTGTGCCTTGGGATTGGCTACGCCTACGGCGCTGATGGTTGGCATCGGCAAGGCAGCGGGGCAACATATCCTGATCAAAGACGCGGTGGCTCTCGAGCAGATGCGGAAGGTGAATGTGGTTGTTCTCGATAAGACCGGAACATTGACCGAGGGGCGTCCCACGGTGACCGGATGGTTATGGGCGCAAGAGCAACAGCCACACTATAAAGATATTCTGTTGGCAGCTGAGATGAAGTCCGAACATCCTTTGGCAGGGGCTATTGTGAATGCTTTGCAGGCAGAAGAACAGGTTAAACCTGCTGTCTTGGAACGTTTCGATAGCATCACCGGAAAAGGGGTGAAGGTCTCTTATGAAGGGCATACCTATTGGTGGGTAGCCATAAGTTGCTGAAGGATTTCAACGCGCCGATTTCGGATGCGATGGCGGAGTCACTGGTACAATACAGTACAGCCGGAAATGGAATTATCTATTTCGGTTGCGAGAATGAACTGTTGGCTATCCTTGCTGTGTCCGATCCGCTAAAGCCGACTTCCGCGGAAGCGATCAAAGAGCTGAAGCAACAAGGCATCGATGTTTATATGCTCACCGGAGATGGTCACCGGACCGCTCAGGCAGTTGCCGGACGTTTGGGAATCGAGCACTTCGTAGCCGATGCGTTGCCGAACGATAAGGCTGAATTTGTGCGTGAGTTGCAATTACAGGGAAAGACTGTTGCCATGGTAGGCGATGGGATTAACGATTCGCAGGCTTTGGCTTTGGCTGACGTCAGCATAGCATGGGAAAAGGGACGGATATTGCCATGGATGTGGCGATGGTGACCTTGATGACTTCCGATTTGTTGTTGCTTCCCAAGGCATTCAACTTATCGAAGCAGACCGTCAAGCTGATTCACCAGAACCTTTTCTGGGCGTTTATCTACAACCTGATCGGCATTCCGATAGCAGCCGGGATACTTTTCCCGTTGAATGGTTTGTTACTCAACCCGATGCTGGCAAGTGCTGCGATGGCTTTTTCAAGTGTAAGTGTGGTACTTAACTCCCTAAGTCTGAGTCGCAGAAAGTAACCTGACATCCGTTGTGATAGGAATTATAGTTAAGGGGCTGACTAATACTTTTTAGTCAGCCCTTTCTGCATATATCCGAGGGCATTTGGTTCTGAATTGAAAGTGCATCCTCCAATCAAAGCTATCAAACCGGATTATTTCATCACTTTAGGTGCAAGTCGGTTTCCTCAAACATTGCAGCCTATGGATAAAGAAGAAGCCATTGGTGAGATTCTCGGTTGTTAAGTTTACAAATTCAGTAGTCGCATACGTCGGACAAAGAAGAAACAGGCTGTTCAAGGATGTGACTTGCTTGCGTAACCCTGGAAGCTAATGCTTCTCTTTGCGCCTTTGTTTGCAGTTTATCGGGTTGACCTTTACTTTATTTGATACATTGGTAAGTAACGAGATTGATCCGGTCTGTTTTCCCCTAAATAGGCGAAAGCTCTACTTACCTAATCGGTAAGAGTTATGAGAGTTAGCCAAGATTGTGTGGCAATCGGTTAGACAGCGATCTTGCAGTAAAGCCACTGTCGCAGTTTACTTATCGAGTATTCTCTTTAAGTAAGCGGCATCTAACAGATTCACTGTTACGAATTTCCCTTTGTAAAACACACCCCAGTTGTTGAATACACAAGGCAATTCCTTTGCTTTTTGTAGCGTATCCACTTGAATTAACGATACAGGAATGTCATTCGTTTCGCAATGTTGTTTGATCATCTCCATATTTTGATAGATAAAGGGGCATTGCATGTCATAATAAATGGTCAGCTCCTTGCTTTCAATCTCTTCCCTTTTCGCATTCTGCGCGAACTTTGGTGTGGTTCCGTCAAAAGAAAGTGCAAGCAATTCATATCCGTTATCGGTCGTGTCGACCACCTCAAAGCCTACTCTCTTCGCAAATGATTGGTCGGAAAGCCATGACTTCTGTTTCTGGGCTCCAAGCATACAAATACCGGATTTACCCTTTGCTTTGGCATCGGCTATACAGTACTCCATCAGTGCCTTTCCATATCCTTTTCCTTTGTGACTGCCCAAAATCCAGAGGCAATACAGGTAATAGTAGTTGTCGCCAATGATGGGGACCCAAGCTGTTTCAAGCGGAGCATACTCAATAAAGACCGTACCTTTCACGTTTAACTTCCTAAAGACATGGCCTTCACCGAGTCGGTCGGCAAGCCATTGTCGCTTTGCTTCAACACCCGGATGTAGCTTTTTACTGCGGATAATGCAGCATAAGTGCTCATCAGGCAGATTCTCTGCTGTTAAGTTTATAAATTCAGTATTCATAAGTATCCTCGCTTCAAGTTAGGTATAGACAATCAACCGGTGGATATCGCAACGTTTGACTCTCATGTTCGATTGATTGTGAGATGCAAATGTATCGAATTTATGCGGATTCTTACGATGTCCGGTTGAAAATAAGCGTCCCGATTTGTAAAAAACACCGCTTCTTTTACTCAGATTGCTCGCTTTGTTTCTTCCTGTCAATGCGGTGTCACGGCAGTGCCTTCTATATGTCACAACTGTGCCAACGCCTTGGCACTGCCTGAAACTCCTATTCTTTTGCTGATCTTCCGATAGGGATGCGAGGCGAAACGTTTGCTTGTCAACTACCGTGAAGAAGGATTGCCGGGCAACTAAAAACGAACGTTCAAATTGCTTCTGCCAACCCGATATCACGCACTGCCTGAAACTCCTATTCTTTTGCTGATCTTCCGATAGGGATGCGAGGCGAAACGTTTGCTTGTCAACTACCGTGAAGAAGGATGACCGGACAACTAAAAACGACCGCTCAATTTGCTTGAGTGAACGGGTCTATTTGCTCAAGTACACCGCTTAATTTGCTTGAGTACATTGGTGTAGTTGGGCAAGTGTACGGGTCAACTTAGTCAAGTACATGAGTTAACCTGGTCAACTACATAGGTCAATTTACTCCAATTGACCGCTTGTTTTTAGAGAAATCAGCAGCCGATCACCTTGGCTTACGAGATGAGACCCTTTTGGGTTATCTTTATGATAAGGACGATGAGCAAGCAACAAACGTGCTCAATCGTATGTAATCCACCGGAAAACTCCTTGATATGGGAAAGATACCGCCCGATTAGCTGTTTCGGAACTCCAACGGAGTCATCCCGACATAGCGTTTGAAGTATTTACCGAAGAAAGACGCGCTGGGAAAATTGAGTGAATAAGCTATCTCCTGAATAGTCAAATGAGTTGACTTCAACTTCGCTTTGGCATCCATGGTGACCACATAGGCAATCGTTTCCAAGACCCCCGAACCTGTAACCAGCTTCACCGTAGCACTTAGATGTTGAGGGGAGATGCCGAGTCGATCCGCATAAAATTGTACGCGGCGTTCGGTTTGATAGTGCTGAGAAATGAGTTGAATCAGTTCCTGACAGATCTCCTTTTTCCGGTTCGAACTATCGTTGCCCCACGGATATTTCCTGTAAATCAGGCGAACGCTGGTCAGAATAGCTTGCAAAGATATATCGGCTACTTCGGGATCGATTTCAAAGGAGTCGTTGCACGAAACGCGTGCCAACAAAGAAAAGTAATCTTTCAGATAACTTGCGATATCCTCCGACAGATGCATCACCGGTTGCTCCATGAATTTGGGATACGCGTCTCCGATAGCCCGGATCAAATTAGCACGCCCTACACAGCTCGATGAGAAGCCGACAAAGCGCAGGCTGACTTTCTCTGTCTTTTCCTGAAACTGAATAATCGTACCCGGCAAAAGCGTTATAATATCATTGGGACGTACCTCGTAGTCGAGCAGATTGATCGAGACTTTCATCGATCCTTCATTGCAAATAGCGATAATACAAGCTTGCAGGCGGCAAGATTGTTTATAGATGTTCAAAACGTCTTCGGTGACATTTGTCCATGCAAGCACTTCTCTGGGTAGGTCTACCTGGGGGAAATCCATTTTCATGAGTTAAGTCGTATTATATTCCGTGAGCAAATGTACAAAAAATCTCTTTATTTTTTTACCTTTGCTAGCATGAAAGCAGTATTTGTTGATTGGGGCCGGATTCCCTATGCCGAAGCATGGGAACGGCAAACAGAATGGTTCCATGCGCTTGTCGAGGCAAAAGCACAGCAAGAAGCCTGTGATAATCGGATTATCCTATGCGAACACCCACATGTCTATACGTTGGGGCGTAGTGGGAAGGAGAATAATATGCTCTTGAATGAGGCACAGCTCAAGGCGATTGACGCAACCCTCTATCACATCGATCGGGGAGGAGATATCACCTATCACGGTCCGGGACAGTTGGTCTGTTATCCGATCCTGAATCTGGAAGAGTTTCATTTGGGATTGAAACAGTATGTGCACTTGCTCGAAGAAGCTGTTATCCGTGTTTGTGCCGTTTATGGCATTCAAGCCGGGCGATTGGATAAGGCCACCGGAGTCTGGTTGGAAGGAGATACGCCCCGTGCCCGTAAGATTTGTGCGATTGGGGTGAGAAGCAGTCATTTTGTGACCATGCACGGACTGGCCTTCAATGTAAATACCGACTTGAAATACTTTAGCTATATCCACCCTTGTGGGTTTATTGACAAAGGTGTTACTTCACTTCGTCAAGAGTTGAAACGTGAAGTCTCAATGGACGAAGTGAAGCAACACCTTCAGACTGAACTTACAAAACTACTGCAACGCTAACTTGCCAGGCATTACGCATGAAGCTGGTTTTGCTTCCCAATGCGTAAGAGAAATCGGCACGTACCGGGATAGGCCAGAAGCGCACGCCGCATCCCAGTGTTCCGTAGTTTCCAACTCCTTTATCTTTATCGCCGAAATGGTATCCGGCTCTTGCTACACCGTATTTCAGGAAACTGTATTCGGCTCCGATGCCAGCTTGTAAATGACGGTATTCGGAAGGAAGCAGATAGTTGAGATCGAGAGCTACTTGTAGTTCATGATCCATGCTAAACGGCAAATCCACCGAACCTCCTAAACCGAGTCGGGCAGGAAGTTTTTGTCCATCTAACTTAGGTCCCAGATTAGCTGCTTGGAAACCAATTGTCCACGAAGCGTACTCATCCAGAATAGCCATGTTGCGATGGTAACTCGCTCCCAGATCTACACAGAATGTATTTTCACTGTCTACTCTTTTATCGACTTTAGTCTGCAAGTAACGCAAGGTTAACGATGCGGAAAGGTTCTTGGCAATGGTTCTGAAATAGGCTGCTTCCAAAGCCCATGCACGCGGACGATACAAATCAATGCCTTCTACTCCGTAGTCTGCTTGCTTGAAATGCCGGTAACCTACCGTAAAACCGTGTTTACCTTCACGTCCGATGCGATAGAAGAGCGAAGCACTGTGTATCGCACCTCCTCGGTCTATATCGGCATACGAATAAGTTCCTCCCATTACTTCTTCCGAAAAAGCGATGGTAGAAGCATTGTGGAAGATAGCGATACTACCATTGTCGGTCGTTGCTAATCCTGTACCTCCCATACCTGCCGATTGGGCATCCGGAGTAAGATCAAGAAAAGAAGCATTGGCTACTTCTTGCGCTCCCGCCAGAGCCGGCAATAAGCATGATGCGAGAAGAATAAGTTTTACTCGTTTCATAGTTAGTTGTTTTTAGTGTGAGACATCCGGACGACACGTATGCCTGTCCACGATTTATGATTACTCAGCATCCGACTGAGCGGTTCGTCACTGATGACTACTTTACCCAGCGAAGAAGATGCGTGAAGCAGATGCAACTTTCCGTCCTGATAGTCGGCTATGCCTACATGCGCTATATCCAGTCCCTGTTGGTTGGTCGTAATGGCAATGAGGTCCCCTGCTTCGATCCAAGGCAAACCTGCATCGGGCAACTTCGCTTTCGGCAACCAATGCACTTGCTTACCCGAAAGAGCCTTTTCATAGCCAGCCATCCGTTTCACATTCTCAGGTGATCCGGCTAATTGCTTGTATTGATTGGCGTGTGTCGACATATAGGAGACAGCCAACTTCATCGTCTGCGAGCTATGCGCAGCCGTTACATCGGTCAGGAACCCTTGACGAACACCATTCTCAATCCAGTCGGATGTATAGTGCAAGCGGGAAGGATACCCATCGATTATGCCGTCACGGTAGCGAATCTTTTGCAAGTTATCAGTAAAAGAAGAACCGAGAGCCTGTGCCAGCACATATTCGATGAAAGTCAGGCAGTCCACCGTCTGAGTTTGGACGATCAGTTTCTCTTCTTTCTCTCCATCGAGCGTATTGGCTACATACTTCGTTCCCAAATAACCGGTTCCGATTCTCAATACCGGATTCGATTCTTTCGGGAAGACAACGCCTTCTTTCAACCACTTCTCCAACTCCTGTGTCCACTCTTTCTTGTACGTGAAATTGTCGCGATACCCCCATCCATGTCCTCCCGTTGGGTAGATATGAAGAGATGCCGGGACGTTGTTCTTTTGCAAAGCAAGGTAATAGTTCACGCCATTGGAGGGAGGCACGGAGCCATCGTCAGAAGAGAGTGCAATGAAGGCTTGTGGAGTGTCGGCGGTTACTTGCAACTCGTTGGAGAACCTACGTATCTCTTCGGCCGTCGGATTCTTGCCTAATAAGGCAGTACGGGAACCTCCATGCGTGTTTTGTTGCATGGTGACTACCGGATAAAGTAAAATCTGAAAGTCCGGACGGATTTCGTTGTCGTAGCAGGTGGCAAGGGTAGAAGCTAAATGCCCTCCGGCAGACGCTCCCATGATACCTACTTTATACGGATCGATCTGCCATTCTCCGGCATGTTGCCGTACCAACCGTATGGCTTGCTTGGCATCCGAAAGAGGTACTTCGCCGTGTCCGTTTGGCATGCGATACTTCAATACGGCATACGTGATGCCCTGTCCGCAAAACCAGGAAGCCATATCATGTCCTTCGTGATCCATAGCCAACCGACTGTAACCTCCACCGGGGCACATGATGATAGCCATCCCATTCGACTTTGCAGCCCGATAGACAGTCAGGGTAGGGTGGGTGACGTTGCTAATCCGGTTCGGTTGCAGTTCTTGTTCTTCTCCGGTAAGCCCATTCGAGTTAGGAGCACCGTCGGGCCATAAAACAAGCTCGACGGGCTGTTGCGCAAATACCATTGCAGACATAAGTGATACTATCATGAATAAAACAGACCTCATATTATTTTACTTTCATGGAAGCTTTGATAAAGTAAAGGATCAAGAATGCATATGCTCCTAATGCTAACACTTCGGACCATGTATTGTTCAGCCATGCGTCGTTTACCAAATTGATGCCTCCGAAACGCATAGCCGCACTTACAACACCCATCAGGCACCTCCTGCGATAAAGCCGGAAGCCAACAGGGTTCCTTTTTCTCCTCTTTCGGTATTCAGAGCAGTGTCTTTACTACGTGAGGTTACGTACCAGTTAACAGCTCCACCGACTACCAACGGAACGTTTAGTTCGAGCGGAATAAACATACCCAATGCAAAAGCAAGTGCCGGGATTTTGAGGAATGTCAGCGCGATGGCCAGGATAGCTCCTATACCGTAAAGCAACCAAGGAGCACCGACACCACTCATCAACGGTTCGATAACCGCTGCCATGGCGTTTGCTTGTGGGGCAGCGAGTGCGCCACTTGTAAAACCGTATGTTTTGTTCAGGATAATCATAACGCCACCTACCGTAGCAGCCGAAACGATTGTTCCGAGGAACTTCCAGGTCTGCTGTTTGGCAGGGCTACTTCCCAACCAATAACCAATCTTCAGGTCGGTAATGAAACCTCCTGCCATAGATAGTGCCGTACAAACGACTCCACCCATAACCAACGCGGCAACCATTCCCGAAGGACCTTTCAACCCGATAGCTACCATGACGACCGAAGCCAGAATGAGTGTCATCAGGGTCATGCCCGATACCGGGTTCGTTCCTACGATGGCAATCGCATTGGCGGCAACTGTTGTAAACAGGAACGTAATACCTGCCACAAGTATGATAGCAACCACTGTATGCAGTATGTTGCCTTGCATGATGTCGAAATAGAAGAACAGGGTAACCAGTATCAGTGTGATGATCGAACCGATCGCAATGACTTTCATCGATAAGTCACGCTGCGTGCGTACGATATCTTTCTCTACATTTCCTTTACCGCCCATCTCTTTGGCAGCCAGGCTAACCGCACTTTTGATGATGCCCCATGAACGGATAATACCGATCACACCGGCCATTGCGATACCGCCGATACCGATACTCTTCGCGTAATACTTAAAGATCTCCTCCGGACTCATGGAACCTACAGTTGCCGTGATCTCCGGATTCCACGCGTTGAGTACACTGTCGCCCCAAATGGCCGACATACCCGGAACGATGATCCACCATACAGCCAACGAACCGGCGCAGATGATGGAAGCGTATTTCAAACCAACAATGTATCCCAGACCTAAGATGGCGGCTCCTGTGTTGACTTTGAACACCAATTTAGCTTTCTCTGCCAACATTTCACCTGCACTGCATACGCGTGTGGTGAAGTTTTCGTTCCACCAGCCGAAGGTAGCGACGATAAAGTCGTAGAGTCCGCCGATTATACCGGCCATTAAGAGGGGTTTCGCCTGGCTTCCTCCTTTTTCACCGGATACAAGCACCTGTGTGGTTGCCGTTGCTTCCGGGAAAGGGTATTGACCATGCATATCGCTTACGAAATATTTTCTGAAAGGAATCAAGAATAGAATACCCAATACACCACCCAACAGCGAACTGATGAATACTTGCATGAAAGTAACCGTCATCTCGGGATATTTGGATTGAAGGATATAAAGAGCGGGAAGAGTGAAGATAGCTCCGGCAACAATAACTCCTGAGCAGGCTCCTATGGATTGGATAATCACGTTTTCGCCCAATGCGTTCTTTCTTTTGGCTGCTCCGGAAACTCCTACGGCAATAATCGCAATTGGAATGGCAGCTTCAAAAACTTGTCCTACCTTTAAGCCTAAATAGGCAGCAGCGGCGGAAAAGAGGATGGCCATTGCGATACCCCATGTTACCGACCAGAAGTTAACTTCTGGGTAATTCTTTGAGGGGTCCATAAGCGGATTGTACACTTCTCCGGGTTTTAATTCCCTAAACGCATTCTCGGGCAAGCCGGTGAATTTGTCTTCTTCTTGTTTCATACTTTTTAGTAGTTTATGTTTATAGCGTTCAAAGTAAGCAAAAAAAAAGGAGAATCAAAAGATTCTCCTTTACGATGTTATCTGTTTTTTCTTATTTCGCATCCTTCGCTTTCATATCACCTTCAATATAGAGGCGTATCATTTCAGTTTTGGCGTTGGTCCGTAAAGTGATTGACTTTTTGAAATGTCCCGGATACTTTCCTGTTCCGTTGTATGTGACTTTGATCGTTCCTTTTTTACCTGGCATAATCGGCTCTTTTGTATATTCGGGCACAGCGCATCCACAGGAGCAACCGCTTGGTGAATCACCAAAGGAGCATCGCCAATATTCGTAAATGTGAACTCACAGTTTACCACCGGACTGTTTTCAGAAAAGGTTCCAAAGTCGTGTGTGGTCTTGTCGAACTTGATATCAGCATTCGTTTGTGCGGAAGCAAAACTTACTCCCACTACCAACATAGCCATTAAAAAGAGTATTTTTCTCATATTTCCTTCTTTTTTGATTACAAGCGACAAAGTTAGTCCTTTTTCCCTTAAATATGTCTTTTGGTGTGCGAAATTGTATTAAACAATGTGAGTTTTACTATTTTCGTAGATCAAAACCAAGCATCATGCCATCATATTGATCTGCTAGCGAACTTACGGTTTTCAGTGCGGCACTGCTGCTTTTGCTTCCGAGGAAGGCCATAATCTTTAGTAATTTATCAGAATTGAACAGCAATTCCATTGATCCGGAAGAGCAGTTTACCTTCGCATTCATATTCAACAGGCGAAGGTAAGTGAGGTTTACCTGCTTCGTCTTAGCGTTGTACGAATAGGTTCCGTTCATCTTTTTCTTGCCTACAGTGCTTGTAAAGGTACTATCGGCATTGAATGTAAAGCTCATCTGTCCGTCTTTGATACCGATCTTGCTCAGTTGCTCGTTCATTTTGCTTTCGGCTATTGCGGAAGCGGCGGCTCCTCCGGCTTGCATCAACAGGTTGTCTGACTCGAACTCTACGGCCGAACCGCGATAAGTCCATGTACCTATCATGTTGATCGCTTCTGTTTTGCCGGTCACTGCGCTGACTACTTTGGAAATATTGTCTTTGTTGAACAAATCTGTCCAGGATTGTGCCTGGATGGTTGTGGTTGTAAATAACGATATGGCCATGAGGGCCAATGATAAAACACTCTTTTTCATTTCTACTTTATATTAAGTACATTATTAATATGCTCGATGTAATCCAAAAGCTCGGTTCTTCCCACGCGATCTTCCGCCGAAGTGATAAAGTAGGGAGGAAGTTCTTCCCATTGCTTTTTCAGTTCCCGCAAATAGTTTGCAACCGATGTCTTCAATCGTCCGCCTTTAAGCTTATCTGCTTTGGTAAAGATGATGGCGAAAGGGATGCTGTTATTGCCTAGCCATTCGAAGAATTCCAAATCAATCTTTTGGGGTTCGTGTCGACTGTCGATCAAAACAAACAAGTTCGACATTTGTTCTCTTTCCAGGATATAATCTTCGATAATGGTACGTATTTGTTCCTGGCCTTTCAGTCCGCGTCGGGCATAGCCATAACCGGGTAGATCGACAATATGCCAATTGTGGTTGATTAGAAAGTGATTGATGAGCATGGTCTTACCGGGGGTGGAAGAGGTCATTGCCAATCCTTTCCGACCGGTAAGCATATTGATCAGGCTTGACTTCCCTACATTGGAACGTCCTATAAAAGCGTATTCAGGGAGTGTACCCGCCGGACATTTCTTCACGTCCGTGTTGCTGATTACAAACTCAGCACTTGTTATTTCCATATTTTTATTCTTTAATTCGTTTTGTTTAATTGATAACGAGACGACATCATCCACATGCCGGCAAACGTTAACGCCCCGTTGAGCATCAGTAATTCGTAGCCAAACTTATAGCCGGTGGTTCGGTACATCCACCAGTCGATTGCATAGCATAGTATCGGTGAAGTTACGGCAACCAGCGGAACCCAACGGTCTCTGGTGGCTCTTTTGGTAAATAAGCCGAAGGCGAACATACCCAACAGCGGACCGTAGGTATAAGATGCTATGATGTAGATGGTGTCAATAACACTTTGATGATTCAAAAGTTCGATCAGGCAGATGAAGACGATTAGCAGAATCGACAAAAGGAAATGAGTCTTTTTCCTTTTCCGTCGGGCTACTTCCTCCGTATCTTTCTCCGTGTCGAGTAGGTCTACGCAGACACTGGTAGTCATCGCTGTCAACGCTGAATCGGAGTTGCTAAACGCCGCGGCAATGATACCGATGGTGAAAAAGATAATAACCGATTGTCCCAGGTAACCCTGCGAAGCAAACATCGGTAGGATATCGTCGTTCATCGGTGGAAGTTCCAAATGCATCTGATAGGCCAAGGCAAGCAATAGGATGCCCAGGCTGAGAAATAGAAAGTTCAACGGAATGAAGGAGAAACCGGTGCAATACATATTCTTTTGTGCTTCGCGCAGACTGCGGCAGGATAGGTTCTTTTGCATCATGTCCTGATCGAGTCCGGTCATCACAATGACAATGAATATTCCGCTAAAGAACTGCTTGAAGAAGTTTTGGCGGGACATCCAATCGTCGAACACAAAGATGCGACTGTACTCGCTATGGGTAATGGTGTGCGTAATACCGCTAAAGTCCATGTCCAGTCTTTGTATCGTGAAATAGATGATGCAGATTAACGCCGCAATCAGACAGAATGTTTGCAGGGCGTCTGTCCACACAATTGTTTTTATTCCGCTCTTATTCGTGTATAGCCATACCAGAACGACCGATCCCACAGCGATACACCAAAACGGTACGTTCATCGACTGGAATACATAGGTATGAAGAATCAGGCAGACCAGATAAAGTTTGGCGGCGGTTCCCAACATGCGTGAGAGCAGAAAGAAAAAGGAGCCGGTGCGGTAGGTCTGCATGCCGATACGATTGCCCAGATAGCCGTATATGCTTGTCAGGTTCAGCCGATAATAAATAGGGAGTAGGAGGTGGGCTACCACCATATATCCGAAGAAGAATCCGAAAACCGTTTGCATATACGTCATGTCCATCCCGCGTACCATGCCTGGGACCGATACGAACGTGACGCCGGAGATCGAAGCACCTATCATACCAAACGATACCACATACCAGGGGGACTTGTTTTCTCCCTTGAAAAATGCAGCGTTCGAACCGCCTTTGCGTCCCGTAACGCGGGCTATAAGCAGCAGTATCGTAAAATAGCAAACGATGGTGATAAATACGATCATAACGGGTGCAAAGGTACTGCTTTTTTTGAAAATATAGGGAGCACTTAGGCAGATGCTTTTTATAATATTATAGAAACAGGTGCTTTTTATATATCAATTCATTCTATTTGTCGACAAATGAGATTCATCGTAGGTATTTAAAAACAATATCTGTATCTTTGCCCGAAAATTACAAAGACTTTCATTCATCGTTTATGAATCAACAATACCCATCCGCCTTGCTCGAAAAAGCAGTCGGGGAATTTTCTAAACTGCCCGGCATAGGTCGTAAAACGGCTATGAGGCTGGTGCTTCATTTGTTACGTCAGGATCAGCCGACGGTAGAAGCTTTCGGCAATTCGATTATTACTTTGAAACGCGAAGTGAAATACTGTAAGGTTTGTCACAATATATCGGACACCGAGATCTGCCAGATATGCGCCAATCCCCAACGGGACGCTTCCCTTGTTTGTGTGGTTGAAAACATCCGCGACGTGATGGCGGTAGAGGCGACTCAGCAATACAAGGGACTGTATCATGTGTTGGGAGGCGTAATTTCTCCGATGGATGGAGTCGGACCGAGTGATTTACAAATTGATAGTCTGGTGCATCGGGTAGGCGAGGGTGGAGTCCGTGAAGTGGTTCTCGCGTTGAGCACTACCATGGAAGGCGATACTACGAACTTTTACATCTATCGCAAACTGGAGAAGATGGATGTCAAGCTAAGCGTCATCGCTCGTGGCATCTCGGTTGGCGACGAATTGGAATATGCCGATGAAGTAACTTTGGGACGAAGCATTGTGAATCGTACCCCTTTTACCGGAACTGTATAAAAAAGAAACACATTAGATTTAATAAACATGGAAGAACAAATAAAGCGCGCTGTAAGAAATATGAATATAAGCTATGTCCTCTTTTGGGTGCTTCCGGCATTCCTCATCGGGGCAGGCGAGTTTGAGTTGTTGCCTGTCGGGCTGTTGGCTGATGACGTGCGGGCTACTTATTACTTCGAAACGATTGGTATTTTACTGACGGCCATTTGTGTACCTTTGTCGCTAAAGTTATTCAGCTTGGTTCTCAAAAAGAAAATAGATAACCTCACCATTCCTGTGGCTTTGCAACGCTATGCTGTTTGGAGTAATATTCGTTTGGCACTGCTTGAAGGGGTTATCCTGTTCAATGTGTTTTGTTATTATTTTACGTTGAGCAGTACGGGTAATCTTTGTATGCTCATCGGACTAACGGCTTCGTTCTTCTGTTTGCCCAGCGAGAGAAGGCTTCGTAACGAATTGCGCATCACTAAAGACAATCCTGAATGAGACAAACTTATTTAATGAACGATCGTATCTATCTTCGGGCGGTTGAACCGGAAGATATTGATGTTATGTATCAGTTGGAAAATGATCCGTCGATGTGGGATATCAGTAACTTTACCGTACCTTATTCCCGTTATGTGTTGCGTCAGTATATTCAGGATTCACAATGTGATGTGTTCGCTGATAAGCAATTGCGGTTGATGATTATCGATAAGGCCGACGAACAGGTGCTGGGTACGATTGATATCACCGATTTTGTTCCACTTCACTTACGTGGTGAAGTGGGGATTGCCGTTCGTAAAGATTATCGTCAACGGGGATACGCCTCCGATGCCCTCAAACTTGTGTGTGAATACGCGTTCGATTTCCTTTCTTTTCACCAACTCTATGCGCATATTGCTACGGATAATGATGCTTGTATGCGCCTGTTTCTCTCATGTGGATTTACACAATGCGGAGTCATAAAGGACTGGTTGCAAGCGGAAACGGGTTACAAAGATGTCGTACTTCTTCAGTGTCTGAACCCGAAGAAATAGCCCCGGTCGTTTAGTTGAGCGTGGGTACTTGTGGGAAACGTGACCACGTTTCGTATTTGTTGCCCATTTTCTCCAAGGCCTGCTTCCACATGTGTTTGGTTTCCGTACTCATGAGGTAGTCGCTTTCTTCTTTGGAGATGATCCAGGTATTCTCTTTAATCTCATCATCAAGCTGTTCGCTTTCCCATCCGGAGTATCCGAGGAAGAAACGTATGCGATCCGTTACGGTATTTCCTTGTAATATATATTCTTTAACCCTCGCGAAGTCTCCATTGAGGTAGAGTCCCTCGTCAATCGGGATTGCTCCGGGAATATCTTTGAGGGTATGCAGATAAAATAGCGTATCCGTGCCGATGGGCCCTCCTTTGAACAAGGGTATCTCATTGGCATAGTTTAGATCCTGAATAATATCGTTGAGATATATCGGTAATTGCTTATTAACGATAAGCCCCATGCTACCTTCTTTCGAATGATCGATTAGTAATATAACCGAACGTCCAAATGTAGCGTCACGAAGGAAAGGTCCTGAGATCAGAATCTTTCCTCGTGATGGTAATACATCATTCGATTGTATTTTGAATATGTCAAAGTCGATGTTCATGCCTCTAATGTAATAATAAAATTGGAATAACAAGCTGTTATTTCAGTTTTTTTTATTTTAGAGGTAGAATTTAATACTACGCCCGGATTGTGCTTTTTAACCAATCGGATGATTCTCGGCAAAGAGCTTCATGCGTTCGTCGAGTTGTGCGTACTGATGATCCTTTATAAAAGAGGTACAGGCGCGAAGCCCTTCCTGCTTGCTTCCGGTGGTAACCAACGAGATTGCGCTCACACCGTAATACATTAATTCTTTGGCCAATTCGCCGCTGGTCATTCCGGGGTAGCCGATTGTGAAGTAGAAGCCATCGGCCACGGGATCACCCAGATCATTGTCGTATACCAGATAAAAGCCGTATCGTTGGAAAATTTCCTTTAGTTTGCGGGCTCTTTCTCCATATACTTTTACTTCGTCGAGGAAGTTGTATTGGCCCTCATTGGCTGCTTTCAGCATGGCGGCCATGGCATATTGTGCCGAATGGCTCGTACCCGAAGATAGCGCGTAGAGTACCCGGTGGATGAATACGGTTCCGAATGTTCCTCCGCCGTAGCGTTTGGTCAGGCCTGGATACATGCGATGGTATAATTTGTCGGATATACAGCTGACGCCGATACGTTGTCCGGCATAGCTAAACGCCTTCGATCCGGAAATAAGCAAAACGTAATGATCGGTATACTTCGCCACCGAAGGTTGGTAAGGCGGTTGATAAGGCTCACCCAGTTCCTGACGGAAGTCCATGGCGAAATAGGCGAGGTCTTCCAGTACGATCACATCATATTGCGTAGCCAGTTCGCCTATCACTTTGAGTTCCTCCTCCTTTAGGCATATCCAACTCGGATTGTTGGGGTTGGAATAGATAATGGCAGAGATGTTTCCTTTCTTGAGGTAGCTTTCCAGCTTATCTTTGAGCTTCTCTCCGCGGTAATCGTAAACGTCGAACGTTTCATATTTCTGTCCCATCACCAGCAACTGCTGCTTCTGAACGGGGAAACCCGGGTCGATAAACAGGATTGTGTCTTTTTCTTCATTGCATTGGCTGCACGTAAGGAAAGAGGCGAATGTACCTTGCATGGAACCGGTCACCGGTACGCATCCTTCGGCACTGAGGTCTACATTAATAAATGCTTTGATGAAGTTCGAAGCTTCTTTTTTGAGTTCCGCCAGTCCGTTGATGTCGGGATATAGGCTGGCGATCCCATTTTGCAGTGCTTCAATCTCAGCTTTGACGCCTACGGCAGAGGCTGGCAGTCCGGGAACTCCCATCTCCATTTTGATAAACTCGACGCCGGATACTGCTTCGGCTTTCGAAGCAATTGCTTTTACTTCACGAATAGTAGCTTTAGAGAAATCTACAATCTGAAACTCATTAATGGTTTCATCAATCAAATGTTGTTCGATCGGTGTATTTTTCATGTTCCTTTTATTTTATGTACTGATGCAAATGTACTCGATAATTCTTAATTAATGCACTTTTTTAGAAAAAAGATGGATGGTTTATTGCAGGATTCAAAAAAACATTTACCTTTGCATCCGCAATCGAGAGAGATGCGAATAAATAGTATATTGGTGCGTTAGTTCAGTTGGTTAGAATACCTGCCTGTCACGCAGGGGGTCACGAGTTCGAGTCTCGTACGCACCGCAAAATAAGCTCCGAAAGTTTTATACTTTCGGAGCTTTCTTTTATGTCTGTTTTTGCATAGAGTCAGCTTCTGAATAAAAGGATGTTAGATGTCATAAGCAAGCGCCTAGCGAATATCTTTCAAGCAGGAGAATTGGATGAGAATTCCGTTATTTCCAAAATGGGAATAACTGCTGCAAATTCTATTATTACGAAAAAGAACTCTACGAAATATTCTTGTCAGTACGGTTGCTGAACCTTTCAATGTCCAAACAAAGACTTTTTCCGGTGAATCATTTCTTATTCTTAATGACAATCGTGAGCATTTAATATTAACTTTGCTGTTAGTTGTGATGTGCTTAACTATTGACGTTTGCGTGATCAGCCTTGTACTGAGAATGAGGAAGAACTTTATATTTGCCAGAGAATGATTACAACCGATCAATATTATACCAAATTTGAAGAGCCGCTTAAAGGTGCGCTGTTGGCACTTCGGACTTATATATTGCATACTGATCCTGCTATAAGAGAAGGTGTCCGGTATAAGATACCCTTTTTCTATTACAAGGAATGGCGGTTAGCTTTTCTTTGGGTGAAGAAAAAGAATATCATATTGGGTATTATCTCGGATTATCGGCTGTGTCCGGATGGTAGTAAAAAAGACGGAATGCGAATGATCACAATCGATCCTAATGAAGATTTCGAGATTGAAATAATAAGCAGAGAGTTGAACAAGCAGATTGCTTTATATAAAGAAGCGTCTATCCAATCATAAAAAACGTGTAAGAGATGAAGAAAGTTATAGCTATAAACGGAAGTCCCCGAAAGAAGGGTAACACGGTAACCCTTTTGCAAAGAGCCATGGAAGGTGCGGAATCTGCTGGTGCGGAAACTGAAATGATTCATTTGTATGACTTGAATTATAAAGGGTGTACCAGTTGCTTTTCTTGCAAAAGAAAGGATAGCAAGTATTGGTGCAAATGTGCCATGAAAGATGATTTGTCGCCCATCCTTGAAAGGGTAATGGAGTGTGATGCGATACTCTTGGGTTCGCCTATATACCTCTATAATATAACGGGGGAGATGCAGTCGTTTATCGAACGGCTTATCTTTATGAATCTGTCATACGACAAAAGTAACCGGAGTAACCTTGAGAAAAGTATCAATGTGGGCTGTGTCTTTGCTGCCGGAATGCCTGCCGAAAGGTTTCCTCGTTTTCAACCCATGTTCGAATGGCAAAAGGACTGGACGATGGTTATGAATGGGAAATGGGAATATATTATATCTCTGGATTCATACCAGTTTAAAGATTACTCGAAGTATGCCGCCGGACTGATGAGCGAGCCTCACAAACGTAAAGTGCGCGAAGAGCAATTTCCTATTGATTGCCAGAACGCGTATGAGTTGGGGCGAAGAATGACGGAATAGGAGGGTTGCTTCATGCGACATCTATTTTATCTTGAAGTTTTTCGAGACATAGTAGTAGCTTTTGTGGGTCGTATTCTGGAATATCAAATCCAGACGATAAGTCCCTTTGTGGCTGTTAGGTGAGACCGGGAAGAAGAACTGAAACTGTTTGGCTTCCCCCGGTGGGATGAACTGCGTGATGTCCACCTTGGCATAGTTGTCAGGATAGCGCATAGTCGTCCACGAATTAGTACTATCATTGTACGATCGAAAATGGTCGTTCCTATAAAAAATAGTATCTGGAGTATGATTCGCTATTTCGGTCTTTACAAACGAACTCAAGGAGTTGTAATCGTGCTGTAAAAGATACACTTCTATATCCGTGTTACTCTTATCGATGATTGTTTGCTCGTTTATTCGCCGCTCTTGTATAGTGGTTGCCAGTGGTACGAGTGAGTCGTGATAATGAGGTGTTGCGTCCTCTGATGTTTCGTCAGATAGGTTGAGACTCTGTGCTTTCTTTTCGTTTGTACCGGTATTACTCTGACAAATGACTAGTATCAGACTGAGGATGATTCCTGCTAATATGGAGAGTAATTTACGCATGAGTTGTAAGTGTTTTATATACTTTCATGAATGATATATCGCTCTGCCGCTTATCCCCAGAGTACATTGAAGTAGCCCGGATCTTATAAGATCGGTAGTTGTTTACTCTTACAAATATACTATTTTATTTGTCAATAAACGAATGTATTTCCGAGTAATTTAATCTATTTTTCTGCTTGGAGATGCTGGCAATCAGTCGGATGTCATTTGCTTCTCATAAACAAAGTCAGGACAGTCACCTGATGCGGGCTGCCCTGACTCTTGAAATACAACACTTAGAAGCGGAGGTTGGAGGGGTTTTACAGATCCTCGTACTCTTTCCGCGCGTCGAAGCACGGGCAGGCTTTGTGAACATCCGCACTCAGCTGATAGTGGCCTACAATTCGAGCCTCGGGATAGAGTTGTTTCAGTTCACTCAATACCCGCCGAAGCGTTTCTTTTTGTAAGGCCGTTCGCGTATCGGTTGGCTTGCCTAGTTCGTCTAACCCACCTTCATAGCATATCGCCAGACTGTGCAGGTTGAATCCCAGGGCATGCGCACCGATCTCACTCATCGGACGGGTCTGATGCAGTACGCCGTCCTTGGTTACGTAGAAATGATAACCGATACATTTGAATCCACGTTTCAGGTGACATTGGAGCAACTGCTCCTCGGTGAAGGGGATGTTCGCCCGTGTAGCACTGCAATGCACAACGAGGTACTGAATGCTGCGGGGCACATACGCTTCCTTCAATGAAAACTCCTTTAACTCTTTCATGTGGCAAATTTCTTAGTCGGTATGCTTAGAAATGAATGCCGCAGGAGGTCACGCCCAGGGCGGACACAATTGAGGTGGCTACGGTGATGATGATCTGCAAAAGTCGTTTCCAAATAGATTTCTTCATGATTGATAGTTTTAAATTAATAATTGATGAAAATGATTACTGCTGATGGTTAATGCGCATCAGGGTGTTGGCTGACCCTACGGGGAACGGTTACGCTGCCATCCATCGGAGGTGGGGGATGCTCGTTATCCGTTCCCGTCGAGTCGGCTGTAGGGAATTAAACGGTTGGGTCTGGTGCTTCGCCACCACCGTCACCCGGATCGGTCGGCTCCTCGTCGTCGTCGTCTTTATCCGGTTTGTAGAGGGTGTACTTCAGGGCTTTACACATATCCAGAAGCATATCTCCCGGCAGAAAGCGGACGTGGGCTTTCTTGATGCAGGTGATTGGTTTGAACTCTTTGGCTGTTTCGGTAGCCAAACCGGTGGAAACCGTCACACGGAAGCGTCCCAGATCGCCGAGGATGACGATGTTGCCCAACTCCAACTGGTTTTTAATTTCCAACAAAAACTCGGTGATGCATCCCTTTAACTCTCCGATGGAGTAAGACGAACGCTCGGCGATACGTTTGATTACCTCGTCCGTATCAATTGCGGGTGCTTCGGGCTGTTGCGTAAAACTTGGGTGTTTCTTGTGGCTTAAACGGATTCTTACGTTGCACCACTACATACATTTGTGCCATAATTCTTCCTTTTTTTAAATGATTAATTGTAAATTAAAAGATACTGTTTGTAATCGATTACTATGCAAATATACAACATCAGGGTAAGGGCAATGGACGTCATTGAACGCCATTGAACGATGGTTATTATTCTTGACTGATTATTTTGCTTTTTAGCTGGAAAAATAGTATCTTTATATCACTAAAGAACTACAAAACGACAGATGCTATGGAAGAAATTCGATTTTTCATGAGATGTTATGACAAACTAGAATTGGCTAAGATGTATTTTCCCCGATTGAGTAACCCGGTTTCTGTGGCGAAGTTGCGGCGATGGATGCGCAATTGCGAGCCGCTGATGGAGGAGTTGAAAGCGGGAGACTTTCATCCGAAGCAGAAGATGTTCAGTGTACGGGAAGTTCGGTTGATTGTCTCTCATTTGGGCGAGCCTGAGGGGTGTTTTATTGATTGTGGACCGTCGGCAACGCATAAAAACATCCGACGATAGCAGGGTCACCTCATCAAAAGATAAGGGGTGACCCTGTTGATTTTATACGTTCGACTTGCTCAACTTGACCCGTAGACTTGCCCGACTACACCCGTGGACTTGCCTGACTACACCCTTGTATTTGCCTAACTACACCGATGTACTTGCTCAACTACACCCGTAGACTTGCCCAACTACACCGATGTACTTGCTCAACTTGACCGCTGTACTTAATCAAATTCACCCGTCGACTTAGGCAAATTAGTCGATGTATTTAACTACATTCACCCGTCGGCTTTGATAAATTTACCGCTGTACTTACTCACATTCACCCGTAGACTTAGGCGAATTAGTCGATGTATTTAACCACATTCGCCGCTCAATTTGCTCGGTCAGTTGGTTGCTCGTTAATTTAGGTGTTACTTTTAAGATTATCTATGTTTACCTGCGACGTACCACGCCCTTTGGTTGCAGTCCGCAAGACTGATTCTTGCTCCTCACGGGTCGTTTTGGGATGCTGCTGGCATACACTGCGGTGTATTTTGTTCCTTTGGCGGGATAGTTACTGAAATCAGATTTTCAGCAACTATCCCAATTACTCAATGTGGGGCGAATGAATAATCCCAATCCTTCGGGGAAATCCATGAATAGGGGAGGTTCCCTGCTCAGAAATACCGGTAGTCGTTGTC
Organism: Bacteroides reticulotermitis JCM 10512; assembly: GCF_000517545.1. Lineage (GTDB taxonomy): Bacteria > Bacteroidota > Bacteroidia > Bacteroidales > Bacteroidaceae > Bacteroides > Bacteroides reticulotermitis. The sequence goes on from NZ_BAIV01000041.1 coordinate 25,991, forward strand.
TTGTTTAGTTGAATTCTTCATCCATTCGATTCCCGACACCGTGAGTTTTCTTTCCTTTGCCAATGCTAGCTTTAGAATCGCCAACCTATTCCGTCGAATTCATAACCATTCGATTCCCGACACCGTGAGTCCCCTTTCCTTTGCCAATACTAGCCTAAGAATCGCGAATCTATTTAGCCGAATTCTTCATCATCCATTCCAAGCCCGGCACATAATCCTCCAGCTTCGTCATTGTTTTATCGTGCCTGAAATACACCTCACCCGTCTCCCCGTTGCGATGTTTGGCGATGATCACCACACCCAGTCCTTCCGACGGTAGGAGCTTTTGCGATCCGTTGCCCGTCCAGCGAGAGCCGGCCGATAAAGCAGTAGAACCAAATCCGCATCCTGCTCGATGGCTCCACTCTCACGTAAGTCACTCAACCCCGGTCGGCCATCCGGATGCCCCTCACAGTTACGATTCAGCTGACTGAGTAGCAACACCGGCACGTTCAACTCCTTGGCCAACATTTTAGCCTTGCGACTTGCCTGCGCCACTTCCTGCTCCCGGTTGCGGTTATGCTGATCACTCTTCATATCACACAACTGGAGGTAGTCGATAATGATGCAGTCGCATTTCCCCTTGCTTCGTTGTAGTTTGGCGGAGGTGCGGACATAATCCATGCTCACCGTAGGATTGTCGTCGACATGAATAGGCAAGCGAGCCAAGTCCGTCGATGCCATCCGAATGTTGTCCAGCTCCTCCGGCGTGAGTAAACCCCTGCGCAGATGGTCCGCCCGTACCTGTGTGGTAGCCAACAACCAACGATCACCCAGCCGTTCACCTTGCATTTCGAGACTATACACCATGACGTGATGCCCTGCCGTAGCGGCCGCGCGAGCCAAATGAAGCGCGAAAGCCGTTTTTCCGACCGAAGGACGAGCGGCGATCACCGTCAGTTCCCCCGGTTGCCAGCCCGCCGTCACCCGGTTGAGGTCATCAAATCCCGTAGGCAAGCCCGTGATGCCATCCTTATTCGATGCCACGCGCGCTTCCACCTGTGCAACCGTGTCCTCCATCAGCTGATCCATCGAACGCAGATGATCCCTGGTGCCGCACTCCTTTGTCAGACGGTCAATCAGTGCCTGCGCATCCATCAGCGTATCATCGATATCGATCGACTCGTCCGCCGAAAGAACCAGTAGCTTGTGGCAACCCAGAATCATCTCCCGCCGGATGTATTTCTGCTGAAGAATGCAGACGTGATACTCCAGATGTGCGCCCGAAGCCACCCTGCTGCTTAGGCTTGCCAACGTGTAAGGCCCTCCGATCTCCTCCAGTTTGCCCCTTTGTGCCAGTTCCTCCTTGGCGGTGATGATATCGATGTCCCGTCCCGCCCGGTACATGCTTTGCAGGGCGGCGTAGATCTCCCGGTTTCGTTCGTTGTAAAACATTTCCGGACGTAATTTGTCGGCTACCAGCGTGATAGCTTTGCTTTCGATGAGGAGCGTTCCGATAACGATCTCCTCCAGTTCTGTGTTTTGCGGATTAAGTATTTCGTTCATATTCGTATTTTTTAGTAATCGTATTCATCCAAAAAGGCCTTGTTTGACAGATAACGCGACGCCTGTAAGCAGAAGTTGGTGTTCGTCAGGTTGTCGTAGTAGTCGTCAATGCGGATTAGGCTGAGTCTTCGTTCGTTAGCCGAGAGCTTTTTCCATTCGCGGCGTGCGAACCCGATGTTGACTTTGGGTTTTTGAGTCGTTTCGTGAAACTTTTCCCAGAAAGCTTCGAACGTAGTGCCCTCAGCTTCATTGCGCTGTGCTTGGCAGCGACTCTTGCCCACCAACAGATCGTAGTCGAGTATACGGATGTGCGTTGTGTACGGATTGGGAATTTTCTCGATAAAGCCATTCTTTATCATTTTCCGGAAGAAGTAGCGTGTGCGACTGCGTCCCCATCCAAATAATTTGGCCCAGCGATCGACAGACATGGCCGATTCGCCTCGTTGGCAGAGAAATTTGTGACTTCTGACGCAGCACTCCAGTGGGCTGAAGTTGACATGTGTCAGTACGATAATAAACGCGTCGAAGTCTCCTGACGCACTTTTTTTTGGTTTGCATTTCCTCTTCAAATAATATTTTGGGGAAGAGGATATATCCCTTTTTTAGCATTTCTGCTGTAGTTGTAATCATTGTCTTAAAATTCTAGAATAGCAATTCATACGTTAGGTTAATTATTGCTTTATTTCGCCCTGAATGTTGCGATATTTCTGGACCATATGTTGGACCATATATTGACCTGTCGCAAACTCCCTACCAGAGCTGGTTTTAGTAATATGTTAAAAAGCATTTGGACCATATGTTGGACCACGATATATATATGTAAAGTAATTATGTATTAAAATACATACTATCATTTTTCCCTTTTTTGGGGGCATGCGGGGAAAATAAATTACTGCTATTTGGATCAAAATACAACAATCCCCAAGCAGGCGGTTAAAAATAGATTCTTTCATATCACAGGTTTTATTTCATTAACGGCGCAAAAGTATAAATAGCGCAAGGAGATGAAAAAACTATTTTTTAAAGATCAGTAATTAATTGGGCATCAGTAGAAATATTTTTTAAATAATTTGTTTGTTGTTCAAAAATGTTTTGTATATTTGCAGAGTCAAGTTGCAATGACGACAATATAAACATTCACAGCACAGCCGCGAATTAATTTTAGAATGTAATTGATATATTATGTCAGAAGAAATTAGATTAGTCAAAGAACGTTTACAGAGAAAAAAGAAACAACTCCGAAAACAACAAAAAAGAGCAGAAGAAATCAAGATTACTGTGGAGAATACAGAAAGTGAAATCGAGCAACTCAAGTATGTGCTTGACAAATTATATCAGATGCAAAAGACCCACCGACAGCCCAAGGTAATCTCCAACAACCGCATATTCGACTTCTTTAAGCTCATCAACCAGATGTACGAAATGCTGCAACACCGCCTCCGAGTCAGATTCAAGTATAAATTAGTGTGTCATGTCCTGTTTGCCCGTTATCGCTTCCAAAGTAGATCGAAGACACCCGGACGAGAATTTCTCAGCTTCGCCACAGTGGTGGCCTACTTCAAGCGCGAAAGAGGAATGGTAGGCGTATACTAGGCAGAAATATACTATATAATAAAGACCAACTCGACGAAATATGAAATAAATGTTAATTCCGTTTTCAATCCTTGAACTATATTTTAGATAGGATGTTATTTTAAGTAAATGAAGTTAAAATGTCAAGTTTGCCAAGAGCAATTCAGCAAACAACTTTGAAACGAGTTGCCCTGCAGACTTACAAAAAGAATAACTTCCTGATTAATGTAAGGAATAGAATCTTTATTATATAAACCAATTAATGTATTAGAA
>NZ_BAIV01000040.1 GCF_000517545.1 Bacteroides reticulotermitis JCM 10512
AATAGGCTGCTTGGCGTTTTCGGAAGAAAAGGCTATATTTGCTGCCGTATAATTTGAATATAAATGTATTAAAGCGAAAACTAAGTATGAAAACAAAATTTTTCTTGGCTGCTATGGTTGCAGCATTCTCTTTTTCAATGATTTCATGTTCAGGTAACAAGACTGCAAATTCTGCTTCTTCTGCTGATTCTGTTGCTGTTGAAGCTCCGGCGGCATGTGCAAAGGCTGACTCTTGCTGCAAAGCGGATTCTACTTGTACGAAAGGCGAGGGTGATAAAGCTTGCGATAAAAAAGAAGCTTGTGCTGAAAAGAAATCATGTTGCGAGAAGAAGTAATTTACTAGATCGTATATAATTAAAAGGGAATAAGGTAGTTAACTGCTTTTATTCCCTTTTTTATTGGTCTGAAAGCTATATAAGGAAAGTGATACATTCGCCTTATAGCTCCTTTTTATCTTATAGAATGATATTTTTTAGAATAAAAAAGTAACGTATTGTTTGGTGAAATGAAAATAAACTATACCTTTGCATCGTCAATCAATTAAGAGACATACGAATGAATCAAGCATTTATACATATTCTACTGTGCGGTATTATTATTCTACTATCCAAAGCTAGTGGAAGTGAGTGCTGCGCGTAAATGTGTATACTGAAAATATACGAAAGCCTTTCTCACTTCCAAGTGTGAAAGGCTTTTTTTTATAGCTACAATAACATAATAATATAGTATAAGATGGATAATAGGTTATTTATTTTTGATACCACGCTGCGAGATGGTGAGCAAGTGCCCGGATGCCAGTTGAATACCGTAGAGAAGATTCAGGTTGCAAAGGCATTGGAAGCTTTGGGCGTCGATGTAATTGAGGCAGGATTTCCTGTTTCAAGCCCGGGGGATTTTAATTCGGTTATTGAGATTTCAAAAGCGGTTACTTGGCCTACAATCTGTGCATTGACTCGGGCCGTACAAAAAGATATCGATATAGCTGTGGAAGCACTGCAATTCGCCAAACGTAAACGTATTCATACCGGAATTGGAACTTCCGATTCGCACATTAAATATAAATTCAATTCGAATCGGGAAGAGATTATCGAACGTGCGGTAGCTGCAGTGAAGTATGCGCGTCGTTTTGTAGATGACGTGGAGTTTTACGCTGAAGATGCCGGTCGGACTGACAATGAATACCTGGCTCGGGTAGTTGAAGCGGTAATCAAAGCCGGAGCTACGGTTGTGAATATACCCGATACAACCGGCTATTGTCTGCCTTCGGAATATGGAGCTAAAATAAAATACTTGGTGGATCACGTAAGCGGTATTGAAAATGCTATTCTTTCCACTCACTGCCACAATGATTTGGGCATGGCAACTGCTAACACGATGGCTGGTGTTTTGAATGGAGCGCGTCAGGTGGAAGTTACGATCAATGGGATTGGTGAACGTGCCGGAAATACTGCTCTTGAAGAAATTGTGATGATTCTCAAGAGTCATCATGAAATTGATATTCAGACCAATATCAATACACAGAAGATTTATCCGACAAGCCGCATGGTTTCCAGTTTAATGAATATGCCGGTTCAGGCGAATAAGGCAATTGTAGGACGCAATGCGTTTGCTCACTCATCGGGTATTCACCAGGATGGTGTTCTGAAAAATGTGCAGACTTATGAGATTATCGATCCACGCGATGTGGGTATTGATGACAACTCAATTGTATTGACTGCCCGTAGCGGACGTGCTGCGTTGAAGAGCCGTTTCTCGACTTTGGGTGTTGAGTTGGATCAGGAGAAATTGGATAAGGTTTATGATGAGTTCCTGAAGTTGGCTGATAAGAAGAAGGATATAAACGATGATGATATTCTGGTTTTGGCCGGTGCGGATCGTAGTCAGAATCACCGCATTAAATTGGACTTCTTGCAAGTGACCAGTGGTGTAGGCGTTCAGTCGGTTGCCAGCATGGGATTGAATATTTCCGGTGAGAAGTTTGAAGCTTGTGCAACAGGTAATGGACCGGTAGATGCGGCTATTAAAGCTTTGAAGAAGATTATCGATCGACATATGACTCTGAAAGAGTTTACCATTCAAGCTATAAGTAAAGGTAGCGATGATGTTGGTAAAGTTCATATGCAAGTTGAATATGATCACCAGATCTATTACGGCTTTGGAGCTAACACAGATATTATTGCCGCTTCGGTTGAAGCGTATATTGACTGTATCAACAAGTTTAAGATATAATAAAGATAGGTTTAACGTAATATAAATAGGTAAGATGAATACATTATTTGATAAAATTTGGGACGCGCACGTTGTTGAGCAAGTGAAAGATGGCCCCACACAACTTTATATAGACAGACTTTATTGTCATGAGGTAACCAGTCCGCAGGCTTTTTCAGGCTTACGTGCTCGTGGTATCGAATGCTTCCGTCCGGAGAAGATTTATTGTATGCCCGATCATAATACTCCGACGCATGATCAGGATAAACCGATCGACGATGCAATTTCCAAAACGCAGGTCGATACGCTGGCCAAGAATGCGAAAGACTTCGGATTGGCTCACTTCGGTATGATGGACAAGCGCAACGGAATTATCCATGTAGTGGGTCCGGAACGTGGATTAACCCTGCCCGGTATGACAATTGTTTGCGGAGACTCGCATACTTCTACCCATGGAGCGTTGGGAGCCATAGCTTTTGGTATCGGAACAAGTGAAGTAGAGATGGTAATGGCTTCGCAATGTATTCTGCAAAGTCGTCCGAAGACAATGCTTATTACGGTAGACGGTGAGCTGAGTAAGGGCGTTACGGCCAAAGACGTAGCACTTTATATGATGTCGAAGATGACTACCAGTGGCGCTACCGGTTATTTTGTAGAATATGCCGGTTCGACCATTCGCAATTTGACCATGGAAGGACGTCTCACACTCTGTAACCTATCTATCGAGATGGGGGCACGAGGTGGTATGATTGCGCCGGACGAGGTGACTTTTGCTTATATCAAGGGACGTGAAAATGCTCCGACAGGTGAGGAATGGGAGAAAGAGTTAGCCTATTGGAAAACTTTGAAGAGCGATACGGATGCTGTATTCGACAAAGAGGTACATTTTAATGCCGCGGATATTGAACCGATGCTGACTTATGGTACAAATCCGGGAATGGGAATGGGAATTACCCAGCATATCCCTACGACCGATGGCATGGGCGATGCGGCGAAAGCTTCATTCAAGAAATCGTTAGACTATATGGGCTTCCAACCGGCAGAGACTTTGCTCGGTAAGAAGATCGATTACGTATTCTTAGGTGCATGTACGAACGGTCGAATTGAAGATTTCCGTGCGTTCGCTTCTCTGGTTAAGGGACATAAGAAAGCCGATCACGTAATTGCCTGGTTAGTTCCGGGTTCTTGGATGGTAGATGCGCAGATACGTAAAGAGGGGATCGATAAGATTCTGGAGGAAGCAGGTTTTGCTATCCGTCAACCGGGATGTTCGGCTTGTCTGGCAATGAACGACGATAAGATTCCTGCCGGGAAATACTCCGTGTCAACCAGTAACCGAAATTTTGAAGGCCGTCAGGGACCGGGAGCTCGCACCATATTGGCTAGCCCGCTGGTAGCTGCTGCCGCTGCAATAACCGGTGTAATAACCGACCCGAGAGAATTAATCTGATTAGAGCCTTACCGGTTCGAGTGCATAACATGTAATAAATAGAAAAATGAAAGCAAAATTTAATATAATCACAAGTACTTGTGTACCTCTTCCTTTAGAAAATGTGGATACAGACCAGATTATTCCGGCACGTTTTCTGAAAGCAACCACTCGCGAAGAAAAGTTCTTCGGTGATAACCTTTTCCGCGATTGGCGTTACAATCCGGACGGTTCCCTGAACGAAGAGTTCGTGCTGAACGATCCTACTTATGGCGGGAAAGTGTTGGTAGCCGGAAAGAATTTCGGATCGGGATCGAGTCGCGAACATGCCGCTTGGGCTATTGCCGGCTATGGCTTTCGGGTTGTAGTATCGAGCTTTTTTGCTGATATTCATAAGAATAATGAACTCAATAACTTCGTGCTTCCGGTAGTTGTTTCGGAAGAGTTTCTGCAAGAGCTCTTCGACTCAATCTATGCGGACCCGAAAACGGAAGTGGAAGTTAATCTACCGGAGCAGACCATCGTCAACAAGGCTACAGGTAAAAGTGAAGAGTTTGAAATCAATGCTTATAAGAAACATTGTTTGATGAATGGACTGGATGATATCGATTTTCTGGTCGGCAACAAAGATAAAATAGAAGCATGGGAAGAGAATGCGTCAAGATAGAGATCATGGACACAACACTCCGCGATGGTGAACAAACCAGCGGAGTGTCTTTTGTGCCTCATGAGAAACTAATGATTGCCCGGTTACTACTGGAAGATTTGAAGGTAGACCGGGTAGAGGTTGCGTCAGCGCGCGTGTCGGAAGGCGAGTTCGAAGCCGTTAAGATGATTTGCGACTGGGCAGCCCGCCGAAACCTGCTCCACAAAGTAGAGGTACTGGGGTTTGTAGACGGACATACCTCTGTGGACTGGATACAGCGTACCGGTTGCCGAGTAGTCAATCTGCTTTGTAAGGGTTCGTTAAAGCATTGTACCCAGCAATTGAAGAAGACACCGGAAGCGCATATCGAAGATATAATCCGCGTTGTAAAATACGCCGATGAGCAAGATATTGCGGTTAATGTTTATCTGGAAGACTGGAGCAATGGCATGAAAGACTCACCTGAATATGTGTTTCAGTTTGTAGACGGGCTGAAAGATACCAGTATCAAACGCTTTATGCTGCCTGATACGCTGGGTATCTTGAATCCTTTGCAAGTCATCGAGTTTATGCGGAAGATGAAGAAACGGTATCCTGACAAACACTTCGATTTTCATGCTCATAATGATTATGATCTGGCTGTGAGTAATGTGCTTGCTGCCGTACTGAGTGGAGTCAAAGGACTGCATACCACCATAAACGGTTTGGGTGAGCGTGCCGGAAATGCACCTCTTGCCAGTGTACAAGCTATCTTAAAAGACCATTTCAATGCAGCTACCGGCATTGACGAGAGCCGGCTGAACGATGTAAGCCGGGTTGTTGAATCGTATTCAGGCATTGTCATTCCGGCAAATAAGCCGATTGTAGGTGAGAATGTCTTTACGCAAGTAGCCGGTGTGCATGCCGACGGCGATAATAAGAACAATCTGTATTGTAATGACCTCTTGCCCGAACGGTTTGGACGCAAGCGCGAATACGCTCTGGGAAAAACCAGTGGAAAGGCTAATATCCGGAAGAATCTGGAAGATCTTGGTTTGGAACTGGATGAAGACGCCATGCGTCAGGTAACCGAGCGCATCATCGAATTGGGCGACAAGAAAGAGCTGGTAACCCGGGAAGAATTGCCCTACATCGTTTCGGATGTATTGAAGCACGGAGTAGCCAATGAGAAGGTGAGACTGAAAAGTTATATTCTCAATCTGGCACATGGACTCCGGCCGATGGCTACACTCAAAATCGAAATCAACGGAAAAGAGTACGAAGAAAGCTCGAGCGGAGATGGACAGTACGATGCTTTTGTACGGGCTTTGCGCAAAATCTATAAAGTGACTTTAGGACGCAAGTTCCCGATGCTGACCAACTATGCGGTGACAATTCCCCCGGGTGGGCGCACAGACGCGTTTGTACAGACCGTAATCATGTGGAGCTATGACGAACGTGTGTTCCGAACTCGCGGATTAGATGCCGACCAGACAGAAGCAGCGATTAAAGCGACCCTCAAGATGCTGAACATCATTGAAGATGAGTACGAGAAAGAATAGTGAAGAATTGAAATATATAAAGTAGAAAGAAATAACGATTATGGATTTTAAAATTGCAGTGTTGGCAGGAGACGGAATAGGACCTGAAATTTCGGTTCAGGGAGTAAACGTAATGAGTGCGGTTTGTGAGAAGTTTGGTCATAAAGTGAACTACGAATATGCGATTTGTGGAGCGGATGCTATTGATAAAGTAGGCGATCCGTTTCCCGAAGAGACTTATCAGGTTTGTAAGAACGCCGATGCGATCTTATTCGCGGCGGTAGGTGATCCGAAATTCGACAATGACCCCACTGCCAAAGTACGTCCGGAACAAGGATTATTGGCTATGCGTAAAAAACTGGGACTATTTGCCAATATTCGTCCGGTACAAACATTCAAATGCTTGATTCACAAATCACCTCTTCGGGCGGAATTAGTCGAGAATGCCGACTTCCTTTGCATCCGTGAGTTGACCGGTGGTATGTATTTCGGAGAGAAATATCAGGATAACGATAAAGCGTATGACACAAATATGTATACCCGTCCTGAAATTGAGCGTATTTTGAAGGTAAGTTTTGAATATGCGATGAAGCGTGGTAAACACCTGACTGTTGTTGACAAAGCCAATGTTTTGGCCTCTTCCCGCCTATGGCGCCAGATTGCTCAGGAAATGGCTCCTAGCTATCCGGAAGTAACAACCGATTATATGTTTGTGGACAATGCTGCGATGCGTATGATTCAGGAGCCGACTTTCTTTGACGTAATGGTTACCGAAAACACCTTTGGTGACATATTAACTGACGAAGGATCTGTAATCAGTGGTTCTATGGGACTACTTCCTTCGGCTTCTACTGGTGAAAGCACACCGGTATTCGAACCGATCCACGGCTCATGGCCGCAGGCTAAGGGATTGAATATCGCTAACCCATTGGCTCAGATTTTATCGGTTGCGATGTTGTTTGAACACTTCAATTGCATAGCCGAGGGAGCCTTGATTCGCAAAGCAGTTGATGCTTCTTTAGATGCGAACGTACGTACACCGGAAATTCAAGTTGAAGGTGGAGCAAAATATGGTACCAAGGAAGTAGGAGAGTGGGTAGTCGATTACATTCAGAACGCCTGATAGCGAAGCGATTGTAAGGAGACATCCTACGCATAAATAATTAGCCCCAACTGTTTATGAACTAAATAGTTGGGGCTTCTCTTTGGATGTCCGGTTGTTTGATCTGTTTGCCCGGGGCATTTCACAGAAAGCCCACGCCATTTGACTCGCTTGCCCCGGGCATTTGAGTCGAAAGGCCCGGGCAAGCGATCCAAAAGATTACTTGTTTTGAGTCGAAAGTATGCTTGTTTGGGATGCAAAGAATATTACTTTTGGCATAGCAGACCGACTGTTCTCATTAACCACTCGGGCAAATTTGTGAGGCGACAGAGAGATAAGCTCTTTCTTTTCTTTGCTGATGGCAGTTTACTATTCAGTTGCATTGGACACACAGTGAAATAGTTTTTGCAAGCCAATAAATGGACTAAAACATTGGTAATTCCGGATGGAAATGGCTGGAAAATAATGTTTTGATTTTATCTTTCAGCTTTCAGTCTTTGGATTAATGCGCTGATACATAATGCTTTTATCCTGAAAGCTGATGCTGAAAAAAGAACATTGCCTTCAGCTTCTCTGGGTTGTTATAAGCTAGCTTGTCTGAGGCTTGGATATGAGTCGGCAGTATGGAATTAATTGCTCCTTGCACGAGTCTGGACATTTGCTTCGGCTACCTGAAAACCTGAAAGCACTGAAGGCTATATACGGGCCTGCTTTCAGCTTTTATTTATTGTATATCAGTGAGTTATCGGCAAACTGAAAGACTGAAAGCAAAATGCAAACATTTGATTATTGCTTCCAGAAGACGCATTCATGGATATGTTTACCTTGGAGTAAGGCAAGTAAAGAATCGGCAAAGAGAGAAAATAGGTAACGGCCAGATTTTGCTTTAGCAACGCATCAACTCTGTATAAACGCATAGATTACGATTCCGAATACGGTAAGCAATCCGGCATAGATCATTACTTCGGTCTGCTTCATCTCTGCCGGACGTTTCTGTTCCGGGACAGCAATGCGTTGGGAAAGTTTATGGAAGAGGAAGTAAAGCAATCCGCCACCTGCTCCGCCAACGATAGCACCCGCTAATAGATCGCCGGGATAATGCAGCCCAAGATACAACCGCGTATAGGAATTGGTAAGTGCCCAAAGTACAATGAAAAGACTCAGCCAACGCTTACGGAACAGACAGATTAGAAAGACGGCAAGTCCGAAAGAATTGGCAGCATGGCAGGACGGAAAGCCAAAGCCACCTCCGCGTTTTCCGTTAACAATATAAACAAGATCGCTTATCGGGTTTTCTAAATGTGATGGACGCAAACGGCCAATCAATGGACGGATGATGCTGTTGCACATTTGATCGGCGAATGTAATGGTAAGTGCTATGGCGACTATATAACAGAGAACGACCTTCCAGTGGAAGTTCTGAAACAGTATATATAAAATAGTAGCATACATGGGGACCCATATAACTTTACCTGTAAAGGCAGTCATGAAATAGTCCCAGAAAGGAGCGTGCATTCCATTGAAAAAGAGTAAAAGCTGTGTGTCTAATTCGGCAAGATAATCGATCATGTGGGTATTGCTTAGAGGTTATTATTATCGCTTGGCAAGATCATCATACAATTTTTGTAAGTAGGCCTTTCCTCTTTCCAGATTGGCTCCTTTCTGTGTTCCTTTGTCTACTTGTACGGCTTTGGCGTCACAGTTGTAGACCAATTGGTTCTCCGGAGTTGCTATACCGAAAAGTGTAGGTTCGGTGAAATAAGCAAAATGGGGAGAAGCCGGGTTCAACATATTCTTGCTGAACGTGAAGTCGTCGTGTGGCAAACCCAACTGATAAAGTAAGGTAGCAGCGATATCGATCTGTGAGGCGTACACATCTACTTGTTTGGGTTCTTTCAAGGCACCACCGATTAGAACAAGCGGAATCGTATGTCCTTCCAACGGAGTCTCTACCGGATGCGGATAAGCCCCTAGGTGGTCGGGAACCAACACGATCAACGTATTCTTCCATAAAGGAGTTTCTTTATAGCGCTCGACGAAATCGCCCACGCAACTATCGGCATAGGCAAAAGCATTCAGAATTTTATTATCCAATCGGTGGAAAGGGACCTCGAACGGTTCGTGACTGCTCGAGGTCTGCACGATCTTGAAGAACGGTTGTTGCTGCTTCTCTTCCTTAAGATCTTTGATCAGGCGTTGGAAAAGATTGTGATCCGGAGCTCCCCATTTGCCCGTGCGTTCCGACATCGGGAAGTCCTTTTCCGAAATTATATTGCTGATCCCCGATGCAACCAGATACGAACGCATATTCGTAAAGTCGGCATCCCCACCATAATAATATTGCAAATCATATCCTGCCTTTTTCAGGCTGCGAGGTATGGAAGGAAGGCTTTCGGTCTTTTCCGGATACTTCATGATGCTGGTACTGGGCTGTGCCGGATATCCGCTGATGATGGATACCAAACCACGGTCTGTGCGGAAACTGTTGGCGTAAAAGTTGGTAAACGAAACGCCTTCTTTGGCAAACTTATCCAGGTTAACCGCCACATTGGGTACTCCACCGAAACTCTCCATGAGGTGAGTCGAAAAACTTTCCAGAATGATGAAAAGGATATTAGGGCGTTCCGTGTTGAGCAACTGCGGAATGCTGTCAGACGGGTTGACCGGTTGGTCTATCATCTCGGTGAATAGCTTATCCGCCTCTTCGGCAGCCATAAAACGGTATTGTTTGTCGAAATTGTTTTGATGAGTAGCCGAATACATGAAACTGAAAGCCGGATTAATGGCCGCATGATTCAGCTGTTGATTCTCGCTGTAATAGACTTTGCTGAGATTCATTGTCGATACGGAAAATCCTCCGCGAATCGGAATAAACAGTAATCCCGTACAGAGCAAGAGCCCTAACGATACAGGTATTCGTTTATAAGGAATCTTTATAGGCGTTTTCTCACGAATTAACAGCCAATAGAAGAGCCCGTAAAGAATGGCGGCATAAATCAGAATCGACAGAATACCCAATATCGTAAACCAGGTACTTACGCTTGCCATCGCATCTTTGGGGGAGGAGAAGAAGTAGAAGATAGGGGTTGCGTCTAAACGGAATCCCCAGAAACCATATAATCCCAAATCAACGACAAAGATACAGGACATCACAAATGCGATAAGTCCGAAATAGACTTGTCGGATGCGACGAAGTATTATAGAATCGCCCCAAGTGGAAGCGAGTAATAGAAGAGCGGGGATAATTGTAAGGTAGCCGGCTAAAGATAAATCCAACGGAAGCCCGTGCCACATCACACTGAAATAGTCGCCTAGAGATATATTGGCATAAAGTTCATGGTAATAAACCATGAATATTGGTTTCTGAAATGCAAACAGGAGAACGAATAGGAAATACGTAGTCAGAAATTGTTGTAGTCTCTTCTTCATATCTATAAACTTAAAAAGATTGAACGGGCGCAAAGGTACGATTATATTTCTTTATCTTTGCGCATCAACCTGATAAAACGAAGTAAACAATGCCAAAAATAGCGAAGAAACTAACCGAACTTATCGGCCGGACTCCTCTAATGGAACTCTCGGGGTATAGCAGCAAACATGGATTGCAGCGGAATATTGTAGCTAAGTTGGAATCCTTTAATCCGGCGGGAAGTGTCAAAGACCGCGTGGCACTTTCGATGATCGAAGATGCCGAGGTGCGTGGACTACTCAAACCCGGTGCAACGATTATCGAACCGACTAGTGGAAATACAGGAGTCGGATTGGCTATGGTGGCTACCATTAAGGGGTATCGGCTTATTCTCACCATGCCTGAGACTATGAGTCTGGAACGGCGTAACCTGCTGAAAGCACTTGGTGCCGAGATTGTTCTGACGGATGGGCTGGGAGGTATGGCTGCTTCAATTGCCAAAGCGCGGGATTTATGTGATACAATCCCCGGTTCGGTTATCTTGCAGCAGTTTGAGAATCCGGCTAACGTGCAAATACACGAACACACTACCGGCGAAGAAATCTGGAATGACACAAATGGGCAAGTGGCTGTTTTTGTTGCCGGAGTTGGTACAGGAGGAACTATTTGTGGAGTGGCTCGTGCTTTGAAAAAACACAACCCGAATGTGTATATAGTCGCAGTGGAACCAGCCGCTTCACCGGTTTTGGCCGGAGGAGAAGCAGCTCCGCATCGCATTCAAGGAATTGGAGCTAACTTTGTTCCCAAACTATACGATGCTTCTGTTGTGGACGAAGTGATTGGAGTTCCTGATAATGAAGCTATTCGGGCAGGTCGTGAATTGACCTTTTCAGAAGGACTGCTGGCGGGTATTTCATCCGGTGCCGCGGTCTATGCCGCAAGGCTTTTGGCTGAGCGTCCTGAGTTCAAAGACAAAATGATTGTAACCTTGTTGCCCGATACCGGAGAGCGGTATTTGTCGACCGAGTTATATGCATTCGACGCTTATCCGTTGGATTAGCACAGCCGTTCTTGCCGCTTTTCAAGCAAGGGCAAGCGTGGAAAGAGATTACTTTTAAATACATTTCAAGATTATGATAAGAGTATCGTACAGTAAAAATGATGTTATGCTTCCGCTTAGCGGGGAGATATGTGAAAAAGGGCAGTTTACTTTAGGCAGAAAACTACGTAAAAGTGCGCTTGCTTATGTGCTTTTTCTTCTTTTACCCTCTTCTTTATGCGCACAAACCTATCAGGAATTGGCTGAGAAAGCCGTAGAATCTATTGAGAAAGATAGCTTGCAACAAGCTGAAAATCTCTTGCTTCAAGCGTTGAAGTTGGAACCTAACAATGCGAAGAATACGTTCCTTTTTTCTAACCTGGGATTGGTTCAGCGTCGCTTGGGAGAGCTTGATAAAGCGTTGGATTCTTATTCTTATGCTTTGAACTTCGCCCCGAAGGCTGTTCCTATCTTACTCGACCGTGCGGCTATTTATCTGGAAGTCGGAAATCTTGATCGGGCGTATGCAGATTATTGCCTGGTGCTTGATGAAGATAAACAGAACCAAGAGGCTTTGCTATACAGAGCCTATATCTATGTGATGCGGCGCGATTATTCCGCTGCTCGAATCGATTACAATCGCTTGTTGGAACTGGATCCGCAGAGTTATAGCGGACGTCTTGGCTTGGCTACGCTTGAGCAGAAGGACGGGAAGTTTCGTGAAGCTTTGGATATACTGAACAAAATGGTTGTTCAATCGCCCGAAGATCCTACTCTTTATGTTGCCCGTGCCAATGTAGAGCATGATATGCAGTACGATGATCTGGCGTTGGTCGATCTGGAAGAAGCGGTTCGTTTAAACCCTTCGTTAGTTGAAGCTTATTTATTGCGTGGCAATATCTATTTGGCTCAGAAGAAGAAATCTTTGGCAAAAGCTGATTTTGAGAAAGCTTTATCGCTAGGAGTCCCATCAGCCGATTTACACGAACTTCTCCGACAATGTAAATAAGGAAATACCGTAAAAAAAGACGTCTTTCGGATTTGAGAATCTTGTTCAGACGATCATTATACCTGTATTCAAAAAGATAGATTGCTTCTTGCAAATCTATCTTTTTGTGCAAGATAAAAATCCTTTTGTAATGTGTCTCAGCATCCTGTTATTTGTAATAGTTCTAAGTATTGGCCCTGTTCTCGCGTGATTGCTAAACAAAAAACAGGTTGGGTACCGGTTTGCGACGGATAAAAAACAATCGAACGTTTGTCGCTGTGCCTATATTAACGCCGTTAAACTGTCTTGATTGTCTTTTTGTTTAGAATGACTCGTCTGCTTATGCCTGAATAGTTGTTTTATGTCTATGCTATTGCCGAATTTAGTAAGGTACTGTTTCTATTTGCTACAAATGAGACCCTGTTTATTTGTTTGGTAGCTGTTTTGGCTAGTCTCTATAATCATAAAGCTCTTTTTTACTTGTTTTATTTGAGATATACTTGTTTCTGCTGTCTTTCTTGAAAACACTTTTAGTTCCCTATATATATAATGTATAGGAAGTGTAATCTTGTAGATGCTGATTTTTTGTTGTATTTCCACTCTCAGCATAAAAAGGGGGATAGATATAGATGGTAGGAACCTTCGTCTGACAATTTGTATTTCGCATACTCCACTCCTCTGGAGCAGATAAATGCATAATTACTTTGCTTTATCTATACAAACTGCCGAATGAGAGATACGAACTCTTTGCCGTACTTTTTTCTTTTGTACTCTCCAATCCCGCTGATTTCGCCAAATGCTTCGATAGTCGTAGGGAGCGCAGCGCAGAGCAAATGCAAAACCTTATCGGGTAAAACGATATAAGGCGGAATTCCCTCTTGGTTGGCCAGTGATGTCCGGAGTCCGCGTAGGGCTTCAAACAGCTCTTCACTTTCTGTTCCCGGCAGGCCGAGTGGCAGCTCTTTGGGTATCGCTTTCTTTTTAGTTTTCCCTTTACTTGCCGCAACGGGCTCTTCCCGGTGGATAACTACAAGTGTGGCTTTTCCTTTTCCGAAGAGAATATCCTTTCCGCTTTCCGTTATTTTCAGGTGATTGTTTTCATTGTATGCAATTTCAAAATAGCCTAAATGGAGCATTTGCAGTAGATAATCGTGCCAATCCCGTGGGGGAATATCTCTTCCTACTCCGAAGGTTTTCAGTTCCTGATAACCTTTCCCGGTGATCTCGGCTGAATAGCTACCGCGTAGGATGTCGATTAGCGCTCTTGTTCCGATTTGTTGCTCGGTGCGGACAATTGCACTTAAAGCTTTTTGTACAATGACTGTACCGTCAAACCGGCTGGGTGGATTTTTGCATACATCGCAGTTACCGCAATCTTTCGTACTTATTTCGCCAAAGTAACTCAGCAATATTCTTCGACGGCAAATATCGGCTTCGGCATACTGCTGCATGCGCTGCAACTTTTCTAAATTGCTACTTTGCTGGCCGCTTTCTTTGGCAAAGTTGGTCAATAAAATGAGGTCGCCCAACGAGTAAAAAAGTATGGTATCACTCGGTAAACCATCACGTCCTGCCCGCCCTATTTCCTGATAAAACTCTCCATGCTCTTCGGCATATTGTAGTGAATTACCCATCGAACATTCGACTTGTCTATTCCCATGCCAAAAGCGATCGTGGCGCAAACAATCTGGATGCGGTCATTGATGAAATCATCCTGAGTCTCGTTACGCTGTTGAGCCGATAGCCCCGCATGATATACACCGCATTGAATGCCCTGCTTCTGTAGCATTTGCGCTACCGCTTCCGTCTTATTTCGACTCATGCAATAGATGATGCCGCTTTCTCCTGCATGACGGCGGACAAACTCTCCAATCGATTTGTTCTTCTCTTTGGCTTGGTGTCCGCGTCTTACCGTCAAGCTGATATTCGGCCGGTCGAAAGACGATATGAATATTTGGGGATCATCCATATGTAGCTGACGGATAATATCTTCCCGCGTAATTTTATCAGCAGTAGCTGTTAACGCGATGATGGGGATCTTGGGGAATTGTTGGTGCAAAACACCCATTTGGGTGTATTCCGGGCGAAAGTCATGTCCCCATTGCGAGATGCAGTGCGCTTCATCAATAGCGAACAAAGAGATATGCATATCACGTAGCAGATAATCGATTTCGGCAAGTAACCGTTCGGGCGAGATATAAAGCAATTTTAGTTTTCCGTCAACACAGGCTCGACGGATATTCGCATTTTCTGTTTCATCGTTACTGCTGTTCAAAGCGGCTGCTTCAATGCCGTTGGAACGTAAAGATTCAACCTGATCTTTCATCAATGAAATGAGTGGAGAAACTATCACAGCCGTACCTTCCAAAAGTAGAGCCGGAAGTTGATAACAAATCGATTTTCCTCCTCCGGTAGGCATTAAAACCAGCGCATCTTTTTTATCAATTATGCGCTGGATGATTTCTTCTTGTAAAGGGCGAAATTGTTCGTAACCGAAATATGTTTTTAACGTTTGTAGCATAAGTAATACTTGTTTCAACTGGTTTGCAAAGGTACACTATTTCTTTAGGATTCTTTGTGTAGATTCGATTTCTAATGACAGATTATTTCGGGAAGAGTTAAAGTTTCTTATTATTTGCCCTTGATGCTTCTATTTCAAGGTTTTTGATTGTTTTTATAGAAAAAATATCCACCAAAAAGTTGTGGATTTAAAAAAAAAGCGAGACATTTGTGACATCTAGCGTTGTGAATAACAACCGTTATTTATAAACAAACCCTAACCAGTTAATTCAATGAGTGATTTAGAGAACAAAAAGGCGGAGGAAACTCCCAAAAAACGCCCTTACAATTTAAGGGAGAAGAAAGACAAGAAGGCTGCTTATCGGTCTTTGATCAGACCAGAACTGGCAGATGAGTTGTATGATAAGATTCTGAACATCGTTGTTGTTCAGAAGAAGTACAAAGATCCGGATTATTCAGCTAAAGATTTGGCTAAAGAGTTGAAGACAAACACTCGTTACCTGTCTGCAGTTGTAAACTCTCGTTTTGGTATGAACTATTCTTGTTTGTTGAATGAATACAGAGTAAAAGATGCTTTGCATTTATTGACTGATAAGAGATATGCCGATAAGAATGTTGAGGAAATAAGTGCAATGGTTGGCTTTGCAAATCGTCAATCTTTTTACGCTGCATTTTACAAAAATGTAGGTGAAACACCTAACGGATATCGTAAGAAACACGCAGATAGCAAAAAGTAATTGCGGTTTCTGAATATGGAACAAAAGGAATTACCTCCGACTCACGAGTTGGCAGATAATTCCTTTTCTCGTTTAATTTAACTAAGCACTAATTATCATGAAAAAATATGCAATTTCAATGGCGATAACCGCTACGCTATTAATCTCATGCGGTGGAGCCAAAACAACAACTGCCGAGGCAGATAAATTCGATTATACAGTGGAACAATTTGCTGATTTACAATTATTGCGTTATCGGGTTCCCGGTTTTGAGGAACTGTCGCTACAACAAAAAGAACTTGTTTATTACCTAACTGAAGCAGCACTCCAAGGGCGAGATATTCTGTTTGATCAAAACGGAAAGTACAATTTGCGAATTCGCCGTATGCTTGAAGCCGTATACACAAACTACCAAGGTGATAAAACAACACCCGATTTTAAAAATATGGAAATCTACCTGAAACGGGTGTGGTTTTCCAATGGCATTCATCATCACTACGGCTCAGAGAAGTTTGTACCTGCATTTACGCAGGAGTTCTTGAAGCAAGCTGTGTTGAGTATAGATGCTGCCAAATTGCCGTTAGCCGAAGGACAAACGGCTGCACAATTGTGCAATGACGTATTTCCTATTATCTTCGATTCGAAAATAATGACGAAGCGTGTCAACCAGGCCGATGGTGAAGATCTGGTACTTACTTCTGCCTGTAACTATTACGATGGGGTGACGCAGAAAGAGGCAGAAGACTTTTATGCTTCGATGAAAGATCCCAAAGACGAAACTCCGATTTCTTACGGACTTAATAGCCGGTTGGTGAAAGAAGATGGTAAGGTACAGGAAAAAGTATGGAAAGTAGGCGGGCTTTATACACAAGCCATTGAGAAGATCGTCTATTGGCTGAAAAAAGCAGAAGGAGTTGCCGAGAACGATGCTCAAAAAGCGGTTATTAGTAAGCTAATTGCGTTTTATGAGTCCGGTAGTCTGAAAGATTATGATGAGTATTCAATCCTATGGGTGAAAGATCTTAATTCCAGAATAGACTTTGTGAATGGTTTTACCGAAAGCTATGGTGACCCGCTCGGAATGAAAGCGAGTTGGGAGTCGTTGGTGAACTTCAAGGATTTGGAAGCGACCCATCGTACCGAAGTCATTAGTAGCAATGCACAATGGTTTGAAGATCATTCTCCGGTAGATAAACAATATAAAAAAGAAATAGTAAAGGGCGTATCGGCCAAAGTGATTACAGCGGCCATTCTGGCTGGCGATTTATATCCGGCTACGGCAATTGGTATTAATCTGCCGAATGCTAACTGGATTCGTGCCCATCATGGTTCTAAGTCCGTGACTATTGGAAACATCACCGATGCTACAACAAGGCTGCTCACGGTAATGGTTTTAATGAAGAATTTGTTTACAACGATACCGAGAAGCAACGTATTGATAAGTATGGGGATCTGACAGGAGAACTACATACCGACCTCCACGAATGTTTAGGACATGGTTCCGGTAAACTGCTTCCGGGTGTTGACCCCGATGCTTTGAAAGCATACGGATCGACCATCGAAGAAGCTCGTGCCGACTTGTTTGGATTATATTATGTTGCCGACCCTAAATTGGTGGAGTTAAAGCTAGTGCCGGATGGTGAAGCGTATAAAGCAGAATATTATACTTTCTTGATGAACGGATTGATGACACAACTGGTACGTATCGAACCGGGCAATGTGATCGAAGAAGCTCATATGCGTAACCGTCAACTTATCGCCCGTTGGGTCTTCGAAAAAGGTGCCAAAGACAAAGTTGTGGAACTGGTTAAGAAGGATGGAAAGACTTATGTTGTTGTCAATGATTATCTGAAACTTCGTCAGCTTTTTGGTGATTTATTGGCTGAAATACAGCGTATTAGGTCGACTGGTGATTTCGAGGCTGCTCGGACTTTGGTTGAAAGCTATGCTGTGAAAGTTGATCCGGTTCTACATACCGAAATACTGACGCGTTATAAGAAATTGAATCTTGCTCCTTACAAAGGATTTGTTAATCCGAAGTATGAATTAGTTACAGATCAAAGTGGAAAGATTACCGATGTAACTGTGACTTATAATGAAGGTTATGCCGATCAGATGTTGCGTTATAGCAAAGACTATTCGGTATTGCCTTCTATAAATAAATAAACGAAAAATGAATCTTCAAGAACAACTGAAAGATATTAAAACACAGCTCCGACTCTCTATGAATGGGGCTGTGTCCCAAAGTATGCGTGAGAAGGGCTTGGTTTATAAACTTAATTTCGGGGTCGAATTGCCGCGCGTCAAGATGATTGCATCTCATTATGAAAAGAATCACGATTTGGCACAGGCTTTATGGAAAGAGAACATCCGCGAATGTAAAATATTGGCTACGATGTTGCAGCCGATTGATACGTTCTTTCCTGAAATAGCCGATATATGGGTTGAAGATATTCAGAATATTGAAATAGCTGAATTGGCCTGTATGAATTTGTTTCAAGATCTACCTTATGCGTCTGCCAAGTCTTTTCACTGGATAGCTGATGAGCGGGAATATGTACAGACATGTGGTTTCCTAACCGCAGCTCGTTTGTTAATGAAAAAGGGAGATATGTCCGAGCGTGCATCCGGAGAGTTGTTGGATCAGGCTATCTGTTCCATCTCTTCCGAAAGCTACCATGTGCGTAACGCTGCGATGCTGGTCATTCGTAGATATATGCAGCATAGCGAGAATCATGCTTTTCAGGTTTGTCGCTTGGTAGAAGGAATGGCCGACTCACAGGTTGAGGCCGAACAATTGCTTTATCACATGGTAAAAGCAGAAATTTCCACAGACTAACCTGGGTAACCGCCACAAAGGAAGTGAGTGAAAACTTTGTAGAAGTGTGTATCACTTTGTGGCGGATTTAAAAAAACTTCTTTTTATCATTTGCTTTCCACAAAAAACGATTAACTTTGTTGGCGCAAATTTTGTGCTGCTGATGGAAACTCAAAACGTGAAAGATACAGTAAGGCAGATATTCACCGAATATCTAACAGCGAACGGGCATCGTAAGACTCCCGAGCGTTTTGCTATACTCGATACTATCTACTCCATTGACGGACATTTTGATATCGACATGCTCTATTTGCGTATGATGGATCAGGAAAACTTCCGGGTAAGTAGAGCCACTCTCTATAATACCATCATTCTCTTAATCAATGCACGGCTGATCATCAAGCATCAGTTTGGCACCTCTTCTCAATACGAAAAATCTTATAACCGCGATACACACCATCATCAGATATGTATGCAATGCGGCAAGGTGACAGAGTTTCAGAACGAAGGCTTACAGAAAGCCATTGAGAACACGAAGCTTAGTCGCTTCCAACTTTCGCATTATTCCTTGTACATCTATGGGATTTGTAGCAAGTGTGACCGAGCAAACAAACGGAAAAAAGTTAATAATAACAATAAGAAAGAAAAATGAAAGTAGATGTTCTATTAGGATTACAATGGGGCGACGAGGGTAAAGGTAAAGTCGTCGACGTTTTAACACCTAAGTATGATGTAGTGGCTCGTTTTCAGGGTGGACCGAATGCCGGTCATACACTTGAATTTGAAGGACAGAAGTATGTACTTCGTTCCATTCCTTCCGGCATTTTTCAAGGAGATAAGGTTAATATTATAGGTAATGGGGTAGTGCTCGATCCGGCTTTGTTCAAAGCTGAAGCCGAGTCGTTGGAAGCCTCGGGACATGCATTGAAAGATCGTTTGCATATTTCGAAGAAGGCGCATCTCATTCTTCCTACACACCGTTTGCTGGATGCTGCTTATGAAGCAGCTAAGGGAGATGCCAAAGTAGGAACAACCGGAAAGGGTATCGGACCGACTTATACGGATAAAGTCAGCCGTAACGGTGTGCGTGTAGGCGATATTCTCGACCACTTCGAACAAAAATATACTGCTGCTAAAGCTCGTCATGAACAAATTCTGAAAAGTCTGAATTACGAATACGACTTGACCGAACTGGAAAAGACATGGTTAGAGGGAATTGAGTATTTGAAGCAATTCCACTTGGTAGATAGCGAACATGAAATCAATAACCTGCTGAAAGACGAAAAGAGTATCCTTTGCGAAGGAGCTCAAGGCACGATGCTCGATGTCGATTTTGGTTCATATCCGTTTGTGACTTCTTCCAATACCGTTTGTGCCGGTGCTTGTACCGGACTGGGTGTTGCTCCTAATCGCATTGGAGAAGTATACGGCATATTTAAAGCATATTGTACCCGTGTAGGTGCAGGACCGTTCCCTACCGAACTTTTTGATGAGACCGGTGATAAAATGTGCACAATCGGGCATGAATTCGGATCTGTAACCGGACGCAAGCGTCGTTGTGGCTGGATCGATCTTGTTGCATTGAAGTATTCCGTCATGATTAATGGGGTTACCAAGCTGATTATGATGAAGAGTGATGTACTCGACACGTTCGAAACAATCAAAGCTTGTGTGGCCTATAAAGTGAATGGCGAAGAAGTAGATTATTTCCCGTATGACATCACCGAAGGTGTAGAGCCTGTATATGTAGAATTGCCGGGATGGGGGATTGATATGACAACTATGCAAAGCGAAGATGAGTTCCCAGAAGAATTCAATGCGTATCTGACATTCCTCGAAGAGCAATTAGACGTACAGATTAAGATTGTTTCTGTTGGTCCGGATAGAGATCAGACCATTGAACGTTATACGGAAGAGTAAAAATACTTTCTTCAACTTTATTACTGTCAAGTTCAGGCGCTACCGGAAGCAATTAAATAGTAAGTTGCCTTGCTTGCTTCTTCGAAAGGAGCGAATAGCACCGAATAGGAAAGGACATCGAGTTGAATCGAACTGATAGGTAAGAATAAGATAAGTGAAAAGACGAATGTCCGGCTTGTTTTATTCTTACTTGTCTTTTTAGGCATTAAGTCCTATAATAGTATGTCTTTTAGCTAATTCTTCCTAAAACCTGAATGAAACTATTCTGCCATTGCCGGTTTCCTCTTATTTTTGGCAGACAATTTGTTCATAGATTAATAGTAAACCAAAAAGAATAAGAAATTATGGGAAATGGAATGATAGGAATTCAATGGATTATTTTTATCGGTGTAGCTCTGGTCAGCTGGCTGGTACAGATGAACTTGCAGAGTAAGTTCAAGAAGTATTCCAAGATTGCTACCGGAAATGGAATGACAGGACGTGACGTGGCTTTGAAGATGTTACACGATAATGGTATTTATGATGTAGAGGTGACACATACGCCGGGAAAACTGACCGACCATTATAATCCTGCCAATAAGACAGTCAATTTGAGTGAAGGAGTTTATGAGAGTAATAGCATTATGGCTGCCGCCGTTGCTGCCCATGAATGTGGACACGCTGTGCAGCATGCACGTATGTATGCACCGCTGAAGATGCGTAGTGCTTTGGTACCTGTGGTTAACTTTGCCTCCTCCATCATGACTTGGGTTTTGCTGGGTGGTATTTTGTTGATAAACTCATTCCCACAGTTGTTGTTAGCCGGTATCATTTTGTTTGCGGCAACTACTCTGTTCAGCTTTATCACATTGCCGGTCGAGATTAATGCTAGTAAACGTGCCTTGGTATGGTTGAGTTCATCGGGCATCACCAATTCATTTAATCATTCTCAGGCTGAAGATGCCTTGCGCTCGGCTGCATATACCTATGTCGTGGCTGCACTCGGATCCTTGGCTACCCTGGTCTACTATATCATGATTTTCATGGGTAGAAGAGATTAATGATTCAGCATTTAACGGATTGAAACAAGAGCCTGATGTTTATTTAAGACATTAGGCTCTTGTTTTTTTCGAGCATTAGCAAGCTTTGCTCGGAAATTTGGTGTAAATTTGCACACTTAAATTCTAAATAAGTAATTATTATGGCAGCAAAACCTGGTATACCTAAAGGAACACGTGACTTTTCGCCGGTTGAAATGGCGAAGCGTAACTATATATTCAATACGATTCGTGACGTATATCATCTGTACGGTTTCCAGCAAATAGAGACTCCGGCTATGGAGATGCTTTCTACTTTGATGGGAAAGTACGGTGACGAAGGCGATAAACTACTTTTCAAAATCCAGAATTCCGGTGATTACTTTTCCGGTTTAACAGACGAGGAGTTACTTAGTCGTAACGCGGCCAAGTTAGCTAGTAAATTCTGTGAAAAGGGATTACGCTATGATTTGACTGTCCCCTTTGCTCGTTATGTGGTGATGCACCGTGACGAAATAACATTTCCATTTAAACGTTACCAGATTCAGCCGGTTTGGCGTGCCGACCGCCCGCAAAAGGGACGTTACCGCGAGTTCTATCAGTGCGATGCCGATGTTGTAGGAAGTGATTCGCTGCTGAACGAAGTAGAATTGATGCAAATTGTCGACACGGTATTTAGCCGGTTTGGTATTCGCGTATGCATCAAGATAAATAACCGTAAGATTCTGTCCGGTATTGCCGAGATCATTGGTGAAGCTGATAAGATTGTTGACATCACCGTTGCCATCGACAAATTGGACAAGATCGGTTTGGATAATGTCAATACTGAGTTGAGAGAGAAAGGTATCAGTGATGAGGCCATAGCTAAATTACAACCGATCATATTACTTAGCGGAAGCAATACGGAAAAGTTGGAAACTTTAAAGAACGTTTTGTCTGCTAGCGAAATAGGCATGGCGGGTGTTGAAGAGAGCGAGTTTATTCTCAGCACTTTGCATACCATGGGCTTACAAAATCCAATCGAGCTCGATCTCACGTTAGCTCGTGGCTTGAACTATTACACAGGAGCTATTTTCGAAGTAAAGGCATTGGACGTGCAGATTGGAAGCATCACCGGTGGTGGCCGCTATGATAATCTGACCGGTGTATTCGGAATGTCCGGTGTGTCGGGAGTCGGTATCTCTTTTGGTGCAGACCGTATCTTCGATGTATTAAATCAATTGGATCTTTATCCCAAAGAAGCAGTCAACGGTACGGAAGTACTATTTATTAATTTCGGAGCAAAGGAAGCCGCCTATTCGATGAATGTTTTGATGCAAGTGCGTGCTGCCGGTATCTGTGCGGAGCTATTTCCTGATGCGGCGAAGATGAAGAAGCAAATGAGCTATGCCAATGCCAAAAGCATACCTTTTGTTGCTATTGTAGGCGAAAATGAGATGGCCGAAGGTAAACTGATGCTGAAGAATATGGAGTCAGGTGATCAAAGCCTTGTTACTGCGAATGAACTGATTGCAGTCGTAAAGAAGTAAACGATTTACTGCTAACTTTATACAGAATCCCTGTCTTACTAAAGCAACGGCTTGGCAGTAAAGACAGGGATTCTTGCTTTTTAATATTTTATTTTATCCAGTATGCCACTTAAGCAAGCGATTGTAACTCCGTAATTGGTCATTGGAATAGCTTGTTGCTTGGCACTTTCGGTGCGGCTTAATACGAACTTCCGATTAAACATGCAGGCACCGCAATGAATGATGAGTGAATAAGGACTCAGATCATCGGGGAAATCACTTCCGGCTACAATATATATCCGGAGGCCTTCACCTATCTTATTTCGTAAGAGGCGAGGAATTTTCACTCTTCCAATGTCTTCGGATAGCGGAGCATGCGTACAAGCTTCGGCTATCAATACCCGGGAATCCTCTTTCAACCTACTGATGGCTGCCACACTCTCTACATAATATTCGATATCTCCTTTATATGCGGCGAATAACACCGAAAAGGAAGTAAGCATACTTGCAGCCGGTTTCTGTTCATAAACCGTTTGGAACACTTGTGAGTCGGTAATAATTAGTTTGGGCGGGTAAGATAAAGCTTGCAGAGTTTGCGCTAGCTTATCTGTTGTACAACTCATTACGAGGCACTTCTTATCCAATAACTCGCGGAGCGTTTGTACTTGTGGCAAAATTAACCGTCCTTTGGGGGCCTGAATATCTTGTGGCATAACAAG
Organism: Bacteroides reticulotermitis JCM 10512; assembly: GCF_000517545.1. Classification (GTDB taxonomy): domain Bacteria; phylum Bacteroidota; class Bacteroidia; order Bacteroidales; family Bacteroidaceae; genus Bacteroides; species Bacteroides reticulotermitis. The sequence continues at coordinate 23,559 of NZ_BAIV01000040.1, forward strand.
CAGTACCAAATCATTCTCCGCAACTAAATTGTTCGTGATAGTCTGTTGTCCAAAGTCACTCGGGAGGTTTTTGAGTATCGCCTGCCGGATTTGTTCCATACCCAATTTCGTCTGAGCACTGACAAGAAGCGGGCGCACTCCGTAATGTTGTTCTATTTGTGCGGCTACTACCTCACTGTTTTTCCGCACGTCGATCTTATTGAGCAGTAGAATTACCGGAATGTTCTTTCTTTTCAACTCCTCAATCCACTGTTTTTCAAGTACACTGGCAGAGGGTGATAAGATGGCTTCATCTTCACAAAGAAATAGAGCTAAATCAGCTTTCTCGATTGTTTTCAAGGTTCGCGCTATGCGCATCTGTCCGAGTTCTCCCTCATCATCAAATCCCGGAGTATCGATAAAGAGGCAGGGGCCAATGCCGTGAATCTCCATAGCCTTGGCTACTGGATCAGTCGTTGTTCCCGGTGTGTCAGATACCAGCGCGGTATCTTGCCCCGTTAATGCATTAATTAAAGAAGACTTACCACTGTTTCGCCGTCCGAAAAGAGCGATGTGGAGTCTGTTGGAATTCGGAGTATGAGTTAAGCTCATTTGAGTTCGAATTAAAGTTGAGTGATGTATAATGATTCCTTAATGCCGGGTAGAGGATTTAACTCTGCCGATTAAAAGCGGAAATCTCTTTGCCCGTTGGCTATCTCTTTCAGGTTGCGGATGGCTATATCCCGAATTTTAGGATTTGGAATCCGATCTGTTTCTTGTGCGATCAATGCCATACCTTTTTGCCGGGTGTCTGCCGATGCATAATCTTCCAGATATTCTTTAAGCGTCATTAGGGCGTTCGGAGCACAACAATTGGCAATCTGTCCCGATTTAGCTAACGCCATGAATCGGTCTCCCGTTCGCCCTTCCCGGTAGCAGGCCGTGCAGAAACTGGGAATATATCCTAGTTCGAGCAACCAGTTGACTACCTCGTCCAGCGTTCTTGTATCGCTGACATCAAACTGCGCCGAATTATTTTCCGCTTTTTCCTTTTCGGCATATCCGCCAACACTGGTACGCGATCCGCCACTCAGTTGAGAGACACCCAAACGAAGCACCTTTTCGCGGGAGGCTTGTGATTCACGTGTTGAAACAATCATGCCGGCATAAGGTACGGCGATCCGGATCACCGCGACTATTTTGCTGAATACTTCGTCTGAGATTGAGTTGGGGAAGTCGCCCGCATCAATATCGTCTGCGGAACAGATGCGTGGCACGCTAATGGTATGCGGCCCCACACCGAATCGGGCTTCCAGATGCTCGGCATGCATCAACAGTCCGGCAAAATCGTATCGGTAAGTATTCAATCCGAACAGGACCCCGATTCCCACATCATCTATGCCGCCTTCCATTGCACGGTCCATTGCTTCGGTATGATAAGCATAGTTGCTTTTTGGACCGCTGGGGTGTAACGTCTCATAGTTTTCTTTGTGGTAAGTCTCTTGAAATAAGATATACGTACCGATACCCGCCTCTTTCAGCCGGCGATAATTCTCCACGGTCGTAGCAGCGATATTCACATTGACTCTGCGGATTGCTCCGTTCTTATGTTTTATGTCGTATATCGTTTGAATAGATTCCAGTATATATTCAATCGGATTGAGCGTAGGATGCTCGCCTGCTTCAAGCGCCAGGCGTTTGTGCCCCATATCTTGTAAAGCGATTACTTCCCGGCGTATTTCATCCTGTGTCAGCCGCTTGCGCGAAATCGTTTTGTTCTTAGCATGGTAAGGGCAATATATACAGCCGTTCACACAGTAATTCGAAAGATAGAGCGGTGCGAACATTACGATTCGGTTGCCGTATATGTTCTGTTTAATCTCTTGGGCCAGCTTGAAGATTCGCTCTACCAGATCAGGCTCGTTGCATTCCAGTAATACGGCCGCTTCCCGATGTGTGAGCCCTTTGCATAGAGCCGCTTTCTCGATCAACTCCTCAATGAGTGCTCGATCATTCTTGTGCACTTGTGCATACTCCAAAGTCTCCAGAATCTCTTCGTGATGAATAAAATCTTCTGCTTTGGATGAGTTTGCTCTGTACTTATGTATCATAATTCTCTTTTCTCTAATTCTTTGTAGTCGGTTTCGCTAAAGTCTCCCCGCGTAAAAGCTATTTCGTAGCCGATGCGTTGCAATTGATTTTGCAGGAGGATCAATCCTTCAGCTGCTTCCGCTCCGAGTGACGCCTTATTATTATATAAGGTATACTTCTTCCTCTCTTCCTGGGGCGATAGGTTGGGCATCACCACATTCGCTCCGGCTAATATGCCGCGCTCCCGTCCGTCGGCTGCAAGCGTAGCTAATGCAGTTGTGGAAGGTAAAAGAACCGATGGGAACATCAGACGAAAAATGGAGAGTAGGAGTAAGGTTTGCTCCAGGGAACCGCTGGGATATTTGCCGAAAGGCGTATCGCAATGAGGTAGGAACGGACCGATACCGATCATCTGAGGCTGAAGGTTTTCGATAAACCGTATGTCCTGTATAAGATGATCGACTGTTTGTCCCGGACTACCTACCATAATGCCTGTTCCCGTTTGATAGCCGATAGACTTTAAGTCCTTCACACATTGCAACCGCTTAGCGGACGACATTTCTGTCGGATGCAACTGCCCATAATGAGTCGCATCATACGTCTCATGACGTAAGAGGTACCGATTGGCTCCGGCTTGAAAAAGACGTTCGTAACTCTCGCGGGGTTTCTCTCCGAGTGATAAAGTGATGGCACATTCCGGATAATCCTTTCGGATGGCGGCAACTGTTTTGATCAGTTGTTCATCCGTCAGCGCGGGGTCTTCTCCACCTTGCAACACAAACGTGCGGAAGCCAAGTTCGAATCCTTGTCGGCAGCAGTCCAATATACTTTCCGGCCGGAGGCGATAACGCTCTATGCGGGTGTTCCCTTTTCGGATGCCACAATAGTAACAATCGTTCCGACAGCAGTTGCTAACCTCGATCAGTCCACGAATAAATATCCGGTTACCAAAATGCCGGAGCTGACTTCACGTGCCTGTTTGTTGATATACGCCAATAACTCGGCATCACAGCCTGTCAGCAACTGGCGGAACTCATCTGTTGAGAGAGTATGCTCCTGTCGGAGTTTATCGATCCATTGTTTCATAGCTCTCTTTCCGTTTGAGTAGCTCTTGCATCAGTTGACGCCTTCCTGCCGTGATGTCATTGTGAGTACACGGGCCGGTAATACATCCACCTTCGCAAGCCATAACTTCGATAAACTGTCCGGAAGCTTTGCCCGACTTAGCGGCAGCACGCAACAGACCGATATTCTTTTTGTTGATATCCGATATCTGCACGGCATTAATCTTATCCGCTTCTTCTTTGAGGTAAGCTTTCACAGCCCCCATTACGCCACCTGCCTGCGCAAAGCCGTGAGCTTCACGAACAGAAGTATGCAGGATAGAAAAAGGCTGTGTTTGTTCCAGTTCGATACCGAATCCGGATAGGATAGAGCCCACTTCTTCAAATGTAAGGATGAAATCTACGGCTTCATCGCGGCGTACCTCTTTTCGCTTGGCAACGCATGGACCGACAAAAACGATTGTAGCATTCGGATGTTTCTCCTTCGCTATGCGGGCAGCATAATACATGGGAGATCCGGTAGACGAAACATAAGGTTTCATTTCCGGTACATGTTTTTCTACCAACTCAATATACGAGGGGCAGCAGGAAGTCGTCATGAAACTCTGTCCTTCCTCCAGTTTCTCCAACAATTCGTGTGCTTCGTTACTTGTAGTAGCCATAGCTCCTTCAGCCACTTCGATAATATCGGTAAAACCTATCTGCTTAAAAGCTCCATATACTTGATCGATACTTGTTTTGAACTGCCCCAGGATAGACGGTGCAACAATAGCCACCACCTCATCACCCTTCCGGATGCGTTGCAGTATATCAAATGTTTGCGAGATCTCGAAGATAGCACCGAACGGGCAAGCGTTCAAACATTTGCCACAGTAGATACATTTGCTCTCGTCAATCTTTTCAACTCCATTCGCATCTTTGCTGATTGCTTTCACCGGACACGCCTCTTCGCAAGGCACCGGAATATAAACGATGGCGTGATACGGGCAGCTCTTGTGGCAGATTCCGCAACTGATACAAGTATCGTGATCGATTTTAGCCTGTCCGTTTTGTTTGAAACGGATGGCATCCTTCGGACAATTCATGTAGCAACTGCGGGCTACACATCCCCGGCATAAGTTTGTGATCTCGTAATTGATCTGCACACAGGATGAGCAGGCTTCATCAATTACACACATTATGTTTTCTTTCTCCGGTTCGGTTCTTTTTAATACTTTTTGAGCGTACTCGGACAATAAAGTTGCTTCATCTGTTTCGTCCGTCATATCCAGCCCCATCAACGGGAACATCTTGTATCTCCACACGGCACGCTCCTTATGTACGCAGCAACGCCCCATTGGTTTCGATTTCCGGGGGCTCAATTCGATGGGAAGCCTGTCTATTTTTTCTATTAATTGATCTTTACTCCATAGTCTTACAAGGTCTGCCAGCAGCTTGTGCCGGACAATCATAATGTTATTCGTAAACGCCATATAATTTAGTAAATGCTTGTTAAAGGGCGCAAAGGTAGTAACAAATAGGCTTATAAACTAACAAACAGTAAAGGGAATGTTACTAGGAAATTGAATAGTTGTGAACTGTGACTTCTACCCTGCCATTGGCTATAAACTGATATTTAAGCGTTTATTTACTTGACACTTCCGCACAACTGTTGAACGTTAAAGAAATCCAATATTTAGGCTTTTTGTCATACTACTGTAAAGGGATTGTAGTTTCTCTTCGTTATCTTTGTGGTATGAACAAAAAGAAGGAGGAAACGATATGAACCACGAAGCATTAGAACAAAGGAATCGTTTTGCCATGATCGGGACAATCATGATTGTTGTGAGTCTTGTTTTTCTTTTATACATGGGAAGTTCAATGGTTAGTTCCACGAAAAGGTACATGACGCAAATACAAGGCATAGAGATGAGCTTGCGTTAACTCGAAGGTGAACTGGCAGAACCTTATTATTCGCGACAACGGTTGACTGGTTCAGCGGAAATCGCTACTTTTGTTGGAGTAAAAAGAACTGCATTATGAAAGAAGTGGAGAAAGCATGGGAAACGATAAGCAGTAAATACCTATTTCGCCGTCCATGGCTGACTGTTCGCTGCGAACATTTAGTATTACCTAACGGCAACCATGTTCCTGAATATTACATACTCGAATATCCCGATTGGGTGAATACGATTGCCATCACAAAAGAAGGCAAGTTTGTAATGGTGCGTCAGTACCGTCCCGCTCTGGGACGTACTTGCTACGAACTCTGTGCCGGTGTCTGTGATCCGGAAGATACTTCGCCGTTGGCATCCGCTCAGCGTGAATTATGGGAAGAAACCGGATACGGGAAAGGAACGTGGAAGGAGTATATGATTCTTTCTGCTAATCCCAGTACGCATACCAATTTGACGCATTGTTTTTTGGCTATTGATGTCGAGCCGATCGATCATCAGCATCTGGAACCTACGGAAGATATATCTGTCCATTTACTTACTTTGGAGGAAGTTCGGAAATTACTCGATCATAATGAGATTATGCAAGCCTTGAACGTGGCTCCGCTTTGGAAGTATATGGCCGGTTTATAACCAATCGACATCGTTGCGGAATAAATTCTTTTTCTGCGTCATTTTGTCAGGCCTTTCTGACAAAGAAACATTATTCTACTTTGGCACGCTTTTCGCAATGCCTTTTGCGTTCCACCCGGCAACGGGCGGGACAAGTACAATATAATTTTATAAATTTAAAATATAACAAAAGACTATGAACATTAAACCATTAGCAGACAGAGTGCTTATTCTTCCAGCTCCTGCGGAAGAGAAAACAATTGGTGGTATCATTATTCCTGATACAGCGAAAGAAAAACCTTTGAAGGGCGAAGTTGTGGCGGTAGGTCACGGTACGAAAGACGAAGAGATGGTGTTGAAAGTTGGCGATACGGTTTTGTATGGCAAATATGCCGGAACAGAACTTGAAGATGAAGGAGCCAAATACCTCATCATGCGTCAAAGTGACGTTCTTGCAGTTTTGGGTTAAATCATATAATTAGAACTTATATATTAATTAAGATATTATTATGGCAAAAGAAATATTGTTCAATATTGAAGCTCGCGACCAATTGAAAAAAGGGGTCGATGCATTGGCTAATGCAGTGAAAGTAACACTTGGTCCTAAAGGACGTAACGTTATCATCGAGAAGAAATTTGGTGCTCCTCACATTACAAAAGACGGTGTGACTGTAGCTAAAGAAATCGAATTGACAGATGCTTATCAAAATACCGGTGCACAACTGGTGAAAGAAGTAGCTTCTAAAACCGGTGATGATGCAGGTGACGGTACTACTACTGCAACCGTTCTGGCTCAGGCTATCGTAGCCGAAGGCTTGAAGAACGTAACTGCTGGTGCTAGCCCGATGGATATCAAACGTGGTATCGATAAAGCGGTTGCCAAAGTAGTAGAATCAATTAAATCACAAGCTGAAAAAGTTGGCGACAACTACGACAAAATTGAGCAAGTAGCAACAGTATCTGCTAATAATGATCCGATGATCGGTAAATTGATTGCTGATGCAATGCGTAAAGTTTCTAAAGACGGTGTAATCACCATTGAAGAAGCAAAGGGAACAGATACAACTATCGAAATTGTAGAAGGTATGCAATTCGATCGCGGTTATCTATCCGCTTACTTCGTTACCGATACAGAAAAGATGGAATGTGAGATGGAGAAACCTTACATCCTGATCTACGATAAGAAGATTTCCAACCTGAAAGATTTCTTGCCTATCCTCGAACCGGCAGTACAATCGGGTCGTCCGTTGTTAGTTATTGCTGAAGATGTTGATAGCGAAGCATTGACTACATTGGTAGTAAACCGCTTGCGTTCTCAATTGAAGATCTGTGCAGTGAAAGCTCCGGGCTTCGGTGATCGTCGGAAAGAGATGCTGGAAGATATCGCCATCCTTACAGGCGGTGTGGTTATCAGCGAAGAAAAGGGCTTGAAACTCGAACAAGCTACCATCGAAATGTTGGGTACTGCCGATAAGGTAACTGTATCTAAGGATAATACGACTGTTGTAAACGGTGCCGGTGATTCACAGAAAATCAAAGAGCGTTGCGATCAGATCAAAGCTCAAATCGTTGCTACAAAATCAGATTACGATCGTGAGAAATTGCAAGAACGTTTGGCTAAGTTGTCAGGTGGTGTAGCTGTTCTTTACGTAGGTGCTGCTTCTGAAGTAGAGATGAAAGAAAAGAAAGATCGTGTAGACGACGCTTTACGTGCAACTCGTGCAGCTATCGAAGAAGGTATCGTACCGGGCGGTGGTGTAACATACATCCGCGCAATTGACCTACTGGAAGGTTTGAAGGGCGATAACGAAGATGAAACTACAGGTATTGCAATTATCAAACGCGCTGTTGAAGAGCCACTGCGCCAGATTGTAGCCAATGCAGGCAAAGAAGGTGCAGTAGTTGTTCAGAAGGTACGTGAAGGTAAAGGTGACTACGGTTACAATGCACGCTTGGATATCTACGAAAACTTGCATGCTGCCGGTGTGGTAGATCCCGCTAAAGTAACTCGTGTTGCTTTGGAAAATGCAGCTTCTATTGCTGGTATGTTCTTGACTACAGAATGTGTAATTGTAGAAAAGAAAGAAGATAAACCTGAAATGCCAATGGGCGCTCCCGGAATGGGAGGTATGGGCGGAATGATGTAATTTCATTTTTGCTTAATTTCAGCATGAATTTGAAGAACCGCTTCTCTTTATTGAGAGGCGGTTCTTTCTTTTAGAAACCTTTCGGTAACCTATAAAACTCCATCTTTATCTCCCTGCGAGCCGGTTTGAGAGGAATACGGTCATGCATTATGGCGTTTCGTCAATGCAGGTTTCTCTGTTGCCGGACTACTGATTCCATATGCTTTATCTTAGTTGTCGAAGCGTCTAAACGTGCCGGAATTAGTATATTCACTCCTTTTATAGATGCACAATCTTATTAGAAAACCTCTTTTTAACATTGGTAAATAAATGTATTGTGTTGGGACACGGTAGACAGTAGTGTTAAAAAACGATATGTAATAAAATATTAGGAATACTAGTTTGGAGTATGTTGGATTTATTTCTCTATCTTTAGTGGCGAATTATAACCTGAATTTTTAACCTATAACAATTTTAGAAATGGATAAGAACGAGATTGTAACCGATGCTAGGAAGGTTTGGCAGCTATTGTGCAATAATGAGAAATGGAGTTATGGCGCATTGAAGAGAATGTCCGGTTTGAGAGATAAGGAATTGGGAGCTGCTCTAGGATGGTTGTCCAAGGAGAACAAGATCGAGTTTGACCAGAGTAAAGAAGAACTCTATGTGTATCTTTGCGTAAATGTGTATATCGGATGAAAAGTTCGTAGCATAAAAGAAAAAAAGGAACCCCCGAAGATCAAATAACTTGTTTTTTCTTCGGGGGTTTCTTTGTCTTAAAACTTCCTTTCTCTTTCAAGCAATAGGTTAGGTAGCCGGTAGCCCCCCCCCTGTGGCTGTTTTTCTCGGTAATGGTAGAATCTATCCAAAACATGTTTATCGGTCTACTATATGTACCTATGAGGCTCAAACGGGAATTCGGATTTGGCTTGGCGACTGATTAACTACTAAAACACGTAATTTTAGTGAGCAGACTGAATGTAGATAGATATCATGTCATAATCACTTTTTGATGTAATTAGTTGATCGATAGTTAAATACAATGCGCCTTCTTTATCGGGAACTTACGCATACGTTGTTTTCGCGATATGCGCTGCCATCTGTAGCATATCAGATTCGGGAGTACAAGACTCGGCTTGTTTTAGAGTCAATCAGGGATAAGAAAAAGATGAGTCAATTGAAAACAGGCAGACGCCTATATGAAGTCAATGCCTTGGGCCCTTTTACATAACTACCAGTCCGGAATAACAGTA
>NZ_BAIV01000039.1 GCF_000517545.1 Bacteroides reticulotermitis JCM 10512
CCATCAATGAAGCGTTTTGTAATTAGTTGAAATCCAATTCATTAAAACCTCTGTTTTAAAGAGCCGCTATCCAGACTTGAACTGGAGACCTACGCGTTACGAATGCGTTGCTCTACCAACTGAGCTATAGCGGCGATTCCTTACCTGTTTCGGCGTGCAAAATTACAGCTTTATTTGAAAGTACAAAAATAATTCTGCTTTTTTTGAATAACTTTGCTAACTTTTTCTGACCAACTACTTGACTTGAACTTTGAATAATTTAACTCTCAAACATTCGGCTGCGCGCTAACATACATGCTCCCACAATTCCTGCTCTGTCTTTTAGTTTGGAGGTTATAATTGCAGAATCTTTATTTACTAAATTAAGCGAATATTTTCGGACGGCTGTTTTGATTGGTTGAGTTATGTAGTCGCCTGTTAACGATAAGGTACCACCAATAATAACTAATTCAGGGTTAAATATATTAATAAGCCCGGCTATTTGTTTGCCTAATTTCTGACCGATTTCTTCTACTATTTCGATGCAAAGCAGATCTTCTTTGTTGACTGAATCTATAATTTCGTCTAGTGTAATTGGATTATCTTCATCAGTTATTCGTGTCGATAATATAGAACTTTCTCCATTTTTAATACGCTCTAGGAGAGTACGATGGAGCGCAGAACCGGATGCTTCTGTTTCCAAGCAGCCTTTCTTGCCACAGTGGCAGATTATTTCATTGTCGTAGGCATTGACATGTCCAAACTCACCAGAGAAACCGGATTTACCTGTATATACCTTGCCATCAATAATTATTCCGATTCCAACTCCCCAACTGATGTTCACAAAGATAATGTCTTTCTCTCCTTTGACGTGCCCTTGCATATATTCTCCGTAGGTCATGGCGCGTGTGTCGTTATCAACAGTTACTTTGTACCCAGCTTTTCTGCTAATACATCTGCTAAAGGGCGTTCTTCAAAATTAAATTGGCTGAAGCTGTAGCCCGATTCCGGATTAACACGCCCTGAGACATTGACATTGATATTTAGTATTTTCTCCTTATTAATTGTGAGTTTTTTAATGAAGTTACTAATGAGTCTGCACAACTCATTCATCCCCTCTGTAGAGTTTTCAAATTTATAGGTATATTCATTTTGAGTTCGACCATCTCCCCTTTGAAATTAATCAGCCCGATATTCACGGCAAATCGTTTGATATCCACTCCGATAAAGTAACCGGAACCGGGGTTTAATCCATAAAGATTCGGATGTCTCCCACCACTGGTTTCTAATTTACCGTAGTCATTGATATAACCATCTTCACACATCTCGCCAATGAACTTGGTTACTGTTGGTACGCTCAAATCTAGCTCTTTTGATAGATCGGGAATGGTAGAGTTACCATTATATATATAGTGCTTGATAATTCTTTTCTTTACCAGAGCACTTTTTTGACCCCATCTCTATTTCTTTTAGGAATTGCTGGTTCATATGTTTTCTTTATGGTTGTTCTATGGACAAAGATAATTAATAATTTTATTAATTAGGCTTCTTTATTGCAAAAAGATTATTATTAGTCCTCTTCGAATCTCGCCTTTTATCTATTATTTAATCTATAATCCACTTAACTATGCTAATTGTATTGGTAATATATGACTTTTATAGTGAGGATCTGTGGTTTATTTTAATAAATTCCAGCTATTTATATCGTTTTGTATGTTTAAAAGCACTAGTGATAATAAAATAGTTTATTAAATATTGCTTATTTAATAAATATATCTATATTTGCGATGTGGTATTATTTAATATTAATTATCGGTTCCTATATTTAATGATGAAAAAACGAATACTATTTTGTTCCGCTTGGCTTTTAGCATTATTATTTGGCTCCTGTACAGTAATGGCAGAGGATTATACTACCGATATATTAATACTAGGGGGAGGAGCAAGTGGAGTGACTTCTGGAATACAGGCTGCTCGCATGGGAGTGAAAACTTTAATTGTTGAAGAAACTAGCTGGTTGGGCGGTATGCTTACCTCAGCAGGAGTAAGTGCTATTGATGGTAATTATAAGTTGCCGGCAGGACTTTGGGGGGAATTCAGAGATCGTTTAGCCAACCATTATGGAACTCTTGATTCTTTAAAGACCGGATGGGTAAGCAATGTGTTGTTTGAACCTTCAGTAGGAAATAAGATTTTTCATGAAATGGTATCGGCTGAGGAGAAATTGACGATTTGGAAACAAGCTTGCCTAAAAGAAGTCAAAAGAGTAGGCCACGAATGGATTGCCAAAGTCAATATTGAAGGAAAAGGAATAAAAACAGTTCGCGCTAAGATCATGATTGATGCGATCGAATTGGGGGATGTGGCTAAGATGTGCGGAGTGAAATATGACATTGGCATGGAGAGACGTGCGGATACAAAAGAAGATATAGCTCCGGAAAAATCAAATAATATTGTACAGGATATTACTTATGTAGCAATTCTGAAAGACTATGGAAGAGATGTGACAATGCCCAAACCTGATGGCTATAATCCTAAAGAGTTTGCTTGTGCCTGTGCCAGTCCGGTATGTATAACTCCTAAAGAACCCGACCGCGTCTGGTCCAAAGAGATGATGATTGCCTATGGGAAATTGCCTAATCATAAATATATGATTAATTGGCCGATAGAAGGCAATGACTATTATGTTAATTTGATTGAGATGGCTCCGGAAGAACGCGCAAAAGCATTGGCGTACGCAAAGCACTATACAATGTGTTTTGTTTATTTCCTGCAACATGAATTAGGATATAATACCTTGGGACTGGCGGATGATGAATATCCGACTGAAGATAAACTACCCTTTATTCCCTATCATAGAGAGTCTAGAAGAATTCATGGGTTGGTGCGTTTTAATTTAAATCATATACTCAGCCCATATACCCAAGATGAAAAATTATATCGTACTTGTATTGCTGTAGGTGATTATCCGGTAGATCATCATCATACCCGTTACCATGGCTATGAAGAACTCCCCAATCTTTATTTTCATCCAATTCCTTCGTATGGACTACCACTAGGTACACTTATTCCTCAAGATGTAGAGGGTTTGATTGTAGCAGAAAAATCAATATCTGTTTCTAACATCGTAAATGGGACTACTCGTTTGCAGCCTGTAGTATTACAGATCGGACAAGCAGCAGGAGCATTGGCTGCTTTAGCAATATTGAATAAAGAAAAGGTTAGTGATGTGTCGGTGCGTGAAGTGCAGGATGCCATCTTACATGCTAAGGGTTATCTCTTACCTTACTTAGATGTGCCTGTTTCTGATCCGAAGTTCGCTTCTTATCAACGTATTGGTTCTACAGGAATTTTGAAGGGGGTAGGGAAGAATGTTGATTGGTCAAATGAAACTTGGTTGCGAGCTGATACAGTCCTGTTGATTTCTGAATTGGATGGGTTAACTGAAATTTACCCGAAAGCGTCAGAGTTGTTAGCTGCCACTTCAAAACAAACATTGACGATCGGAGAGGCCCTACAACTTATTAATGAAATAGCATCGAACGAAGGCTATGAGAAAACATATGCATTGGAAGAATTAGGAAGAAAGTTCGAATTACGAAATCTGGATCTGAAACGGAATATTCAAAGAGGCGAAATGGCTGTTTTGATCGATTATATTCTTGATCCGTTTCATAAAAAGTATATCGATATAGCTGGAAGTTATATTCAATAGGTATCTACATATCAAAGTGAACAATAAATAATAATAAAAAAACAATGGAAACGAATAATCGTAGAGCATTCTTGAAGAAAGCTGCCTTAGCAGGAGCTTCTGCTTTGGTTGCCCCCTCGCTGTTGGCTACTGATGCGAGGTCGGAAAGCCGACCGGCAACTAGAAATGAAGAACTGCAAAGTAAGCTGATTGTACCCAAAAACAAAGGCTTAAAAATATCAGGAACTTTCCTGGACGAAATATCTCATGATATTCCTCATCAGAACTGGGGAGAAAGAGAGTGGGATTTAGATTTTCAGCACATGAAACGAATCGGAATTGATACTGTGATTATGATTCGATCCGGTTATCGTAAGTTTATGACTTACCCATCGCCCTATCTCTTGAAAAAAGGCTGCTATATGCCTTCGGTCGACTTGGTAGATATGTACTTACGCTTGGCTGAAAAGTATCAAATGAAGTTTTATTTTGGGCTCTATGATTCAGGACGATATTGGGATACAGGGGATTTAAGTTGGGAGATTGAGGATAATAAATACGTGATTGATGAAGTGTGGAAGATGTATGGTGAAAAATACAAAAGTTTCGGAGGCTGGTATATCAGTGGTGAGATAAGCCGGGCAACTAAAGGTGCAATTGATGCTTTTCATACAATGGGGAAGCAATGCAAGGATGTATCGAATGGACTTCCAACCTTCATTTCTCCTTGGATAGATGGCAAGAAAGCTATTATGGGTACAGGAAAGCTAACGAAAGAGGATGCTGTCTCAGTTCAGCAACACGAAAAAGAGTGGAACGAAATATTTGACGGCATTCATGATGTAGTCGATGCTTGTGCTTTCCAAGATGGACATATTGATTATGATGAGTTAGATGCCTTTTTTACTGTAAATAAAAAGCTAGCCGATAAATATGGCATGCAATGTTGGACAAATGCAGAATCCTTTGATCGAGATATGCCAATTCGTTTTCTGCCAATCAAGTTTGATAAGTTGCGAATGAAACTGGAAGCCGCCAAACGCGCTGGATATGATAAAGCCATTACATTCGAGTTTTCACATTTTATGAGTCCTCAATCGGCTTACTTACAGGCAGGACACTTATATGATCGCTATAGAGAGTATTTTGAAATAAAATAAATGATATGAAATCAACAATTAATTTTGGTTATCTTATATTTCTCTCTGTAGTCGCTGCATTGGGAGGCTTTCTATTTGGATATGATACAGCAGTAATTTCCGGGACGATTGCCCAGGTTACTCACCTTTTCCAATTAGATACTTTGCAGCAAGGATGGTACGTGGGCTGTGCTTTGGTCGGTTCCATAGTAGGTGTTCTTTTTGCGGGAATATTAAGCGATAAACTTGGTCGTCGACTAACAATGCTTATTGCAGCGGTACTTTTTTCAACATCAGCTTTGGGATGTGCCGTTTGTCTTGACTTTACTCAGTTAGTGGTATGTCGCATCATTGGTGGCATCGGCATCGGAGTGGTTTCTATAGTTTCCCCTCTTTATATATCCGAAATAGCAGTGACACAATATAGAGGTCGTTTGGTATCTCTTTATCAATTGGCTGTTACTGTCGGATTTCTGGGAGCTTATTTAGTAAATTATCAGCTGTTGGCTTGGTCGGAAAGCGGTGGTCAGTTAGGTGTTTTCTGGTTGAATAAAATATTTATCTCCGAGGTGTGGCGTGCTATGCTTGGAATGGCTGTACTACCCGCAATATTCTTTTTCATCATTATATTCTTTATTCCTGAGAGTCCTCGCTGGTTGATTGTGAAGGGACAGGAACAGAAAGCCGGTGATATCTTACAAAAGATATATAATTCAGTTGTAGAGGCCACTAATCAATTGAATGAGACAAAATCGGTGCTCACTTCCGTAGATAAATCAAATTGGTCTATGTTGTTACAGCCCGGTATTCTAAAGGCGGTAATCATTGGTGTGTGCATTGCTATTCTAGGACAGTTTATGGGAGTGAACGCTGTACTCTATTATGGACCTTCCATTTTTGAGAAAGCAGGGCTTTCCGGAGGAGATTCTCTTTTCTATCAAGTACTCGTTGGATTAGTTAATACATTGACTACCGTTTTGGCACTTATAATTATAGATAGAGTAGGGCGGAAGAAACTCGTTTATTATGGAGTATCGGGGATGATTGTTGCATTGGTTCTCATTGGCTCCTATTTCCTATTTGGAGAATCACGTGGAATTTCCAGCCTCTTTTTGCTTGTCTTTTTCTTGTTCTACATCTTTTGCTGTGCTATATCTATATGCGCAGTTGTATTTGTACTCCTTTCCGAGATGTATCCGACTAAAATTCGCGGACTAGCGATGTCTATTGCCGGATTTGCTCTTTGGATTGGAACTTATTTAATTGGACAACTAACCCCCTGGATGCTTCAAAATCTCACCCCCGCCGGAACATTCTTGTTGTTTGCCGCTATGTGTATACCATATATACTTATTGTATGGAAGCTGATACCGGAAACAGCCGGAAAGTCTCTGGAAGAGATTGAAAGATACTGGACCCGTTCGGAATAGTATAGAAATGACCTTAAAAAAACAAATAACAATAGAATATGGATTTTAATAAATTAGCAAATCAATACAAGAGCGAGCTGCTGGACAGTGTGCTCCCGTTCTGGCTTGAACATTCCCAAGACCATGAGTATGGCGGTTATTTTACTTGCCTGAATCGTGAAGGTAAAGTGTTTGATACTGATAAGTTTATTTGGCTGCAAGGACGCGAAGTATGGATGTTCTCAATGCTGTACAATAAGGTTGAAAAGCGCCGTGAATGGCTCGACTGTGCAGTTCAAGGAGGCGAGTTCCTGAAGAGATATGGACATGATGGCAACTACAACTGGTACTTTTCACTTGATCGGGAAGGCAATCCTTTGGTAGACCCTATAATGTTTTTTCGTATACATTTGCTACGATGGCTTTCGGGCAGTTGAGTTTAGCGACAGGCAATCCCGAATACGCTGAAATAGCTAAGAAGACTTTCGAAATAGTTCTTTCTAAAGTCGATAATCCCAAAGGGAAGTGGAATAAAATTCATCCGGGTACCCGCAATCTAAAGAATTTCGCTTTGCCCATGATTCTATGTAATCTGGCATTAGAAATAGAGCACCTATTGGATGAGGACTATTTACAACAGACCATAGATACCTGCATTCACGAAGTATGGATGTTTTCTACCGCCCGGAGTTAGGAGGCATTATCATAGAGAATGTTGATGTAGATGGCAATCTGGTTGATTGCTTCGAAGGGCGTCAAGTAACTCCGGGACACGCTATTGAAGCGATGTGGTTTATCATGGATTTGGGTAAACGCTTGAATCGTCCGGAGCTGATTGAGAAAGCAAAAGATGTTACCTTAACAATGATCGAATATGGTTGGGATAAGGAGTACGGAGGTATTTATTACTTTATGGATCGTAGCGGATGCCCTCCTCAGCAATTAGAATGGGATCAAAAACTATGGTGGGTACATGTCGAAACTTTAATATCTCTTTTGAAAGGTTACCAATTGACCGGTGATAAAAAATGCTTGGAGTGGTTTGAAAAAGTTCATGATTACACATGGAGTCATTTCAAAGATACAGAATACCCGGAATGGTATGGTTACTTGAATCGTAGAGGTGAAGTGTTGCTCCCCCTCAAAGGAGGAAAATGGAAGGGATGTTTTCATGTTCCCAGAGGGTTGTATCAATGCTGGCAAATATTAGAAAATCTATAAAATACTAAGAAAATGAAAGACATCAACGGAAGACGTAATTTTTTGAAAACGACATTTGCTACATGTTCTTTATTGGCTGGAAGTAAACTGCTCACTGCATGCTCGCCTATAAAGAAAAATATGGTAGATAAAGAAGAGTTTGGTTCATTTATAACACCGGAGGCCCTGAAAGGTATGCCGATTAAGGCTACTTTTCTCGATGAAGTCACTTGGGATATACCCCATCAGAATTGGGGTGTTAGAGAATGGAACCAAGACTTTAAAGCAATGAAGAAAATGGGGATTAATACAGTGGTCATGATTCGTGCAGGACTTGGAAAATGGATTGCGTCCCCCTTTCAAACTCTATTGAAGAAAGAAGACGTTTATTACCCTCCGGTAGACTTGGTCGAAATGTTTTTAACGTTGGCCGATAAGTATAACATGGCATTCTATTTTGGTATGTATGACTCCGGTAAGTATTGGCAAGAGGGATTATTTCAGAAAGAAATCGACTTGAATATGGCGTTGATTGATGAAGTCTGGACTAAATATGGGCATCATAAATCATTTCAAGGATGGTATCTCTCTCAGGAAATCAGTCGTCGTACGAAGAATATGTCCAAAATATATGCTGAAGTAGGTAAACACGCCAAAAGTATATCCGGTAATTTAACGACAATGGTTTCTCCTTATATACATGGGGTTAAAACCGATCAGGTGCTAGCCGGTGATAAAGCATTGTCTGTGAAAGAACACGAAGAAGAATGGGATGAAATCTTAGACAATGTGAATGGAGCGGTCGATATCATGGCATTTCAAGATGGCCAGGTCGATTACCATGAATTGTATGACTACTTGGTGATCAACAAGAAGTTGGCCGATAAGTATAATATGAAATGTTGGACTAACATTGAATCTTTCGACCGTGATATGCCGATACGCTTTCTGCCTATTAAGTGGGAGAAACTATTGTTGAAACTAGAAGCCGCCAGAAAAGCTGGTATGGAAAATGCGATTACGTTCGAATTTTCTCACTTCATGAGCCCTAACTCTGCATATCTACAAGCCGGTCATCTATATGATCGATATTGCGAGCACTTTAATATATAACCTATCTAAATAATTGTACCTATCAAATCTTGTAATGTAATGGAAAAAAACAGATGGAATCAGAGGTTTATAACCTCATTGTTCATTACGTTTTTATGTGTGATGAGTAGTTTCGCACAAAACGTAATAAAAGGCTCAGTAAGTGATAGTAGCGGTGAACCGATACCGGGAGTGTCCATTTTAGTAAAGGGCACAACTAGTGGGACTATTACGAACATGGACGGACAGTTCACGATCAATGCAAAGGAAAAAGACGTGCTGGTATTTACGTATATCGGTATGGCGAATCAGGAAATCAAAGTAAGTAATCAACGTTTATTGTCTGTGACAATGAAAGATGATGTTGCTTCACTTGATGAAGTTATTGTGGTTGGATACGGTACACAAAAGCGTGGTAGTATTACCGCAGCTGTTTCTACGGTGTCTGACAAAGAATTAATGAAGGCTCCAACAATGAGTATCAGTAATATTGTTGGGTCTCGTATTGCCGGAGTTGCCGCAGTGCAATCCAGTGGACAACCGGGATCGGATAATGCTGCATTAACCATGCGTGGGCAAGGTGGAATTGTATATGTAATTGATGGAATCCGACGTACTTCTGCCGATTTCAATGGGTTAGACCCTAATGAGATCGAATCAGTCTCTGTGTTGAAAGACGCATCCGCAGTTGCCGTTTATGGTTTGGATGCTAACGGAGCTTTTATTGTTACCACGAAACAAGGTAAATCCGAAAAAATGTCCATCACCTACACAGGAACTGTTGGTGTTAGCGAAAATGCCCAGCAGCAAGAGTGGTTGGATGGCCCCGGATATGCATATTGGTATAATAAGGCGCGAGAGCTGCAAGGTGACTCTCCTATATTTACATCAGAAATGGTTCAGAAGATGAAAGACGGAGTTGATGGATGGGGAAATACGAATTGGTATGATAAAATCTATGGTACAGGCTTTCGTACACATCACAATGTATCAGCGTCCGGAGGTAGCGAAAGAGTACGCTTCTTTGCATCCATTGGTTATTTGAAAGAAGAAGGTAACATTGATAAATACAATTATAACCGCTTAAATCTTCGCTCCAATATCGATGCAAAACTAACCAAGAGCCTAACCTTTACGTTAGGAGTGTCGGGGCGTATCGAAAAAAGAGATGCACCACGATATTCCGCTAATCCGGATGATTGGCATAACGTGCCGCAGCAAATTGTGCGCGCGCTACCTTATGTACCGACTACTTACGAATACCAAGGCAACACATATAGTGTATCTACGCCTACTGCTTCTTCACCGGTATCACCCTTGGCTTCTATCAATGAATCCGGTTACAGCAAGAATAATACATCCTATATTCAGACTAATTTTAGTTTGAAGTACGATGCTCCCTGGCTCAAAGGATTAAGTTTTAAATTCCAAGGCGCATATGATTTGACTTACTATTTCAGTAAGGTCTTGACTAATCCATATAAAACACTGATAATGAGTTTGCCCAACGCTGAGTCAACCGACTTGAAATATACTTTGGGCAATGATGCTACAGGCAATACAGTTAGCTTAAGCGAGGCAGCTTCTCGTGGATATACATTTACTACACAATCGAGCATCACTTATGATAATAAGTTTGGTAAGCATACAGTTGGCGCATTATTGTTGGCGGAAACACGAGAAAATAAGAGTAATGCGTTAAGTGCCACAGGATATGGATTGGACTTCATTGAACTGGATGAATTGAGTAATATTATAGATAAAACCGGACTTGGAGATACTAAGTTTCCTTCTATTGGTGGATATAGCGGACATACGCGAGTTGCCGGTTTTGTTGGACGTGCCAATTATAACTATGATGACAAATACTATTTGGAAGCATCCATGAGATATGACGGTAGTTACCTGTTTGGTGGTATGAATAAGCGTTGGGTAGCTTTACCGGGAGTCTCTGCCGGTTGGAGAATAAATAATGAAAGTTGGTTTAATGCCGATTGGGTTAATAACTTAAAACTAAGAGCCGGTATCGGTAAAACAGCAACGAGTGGTGTAAGTGCATTCCAATGGAGAAACACAATGGGTATTAACAAAAATGCGGTAATTATCGGTGGAAGTAGCCAAACAATGATGTATGCCGATATATTAGGTAATCCTAATTTGTCGTGGGCGCAGTGTTTAAACTACAATTTAGGAGTTGACGCTACTTTGTGGAATGGCTTGCTAGGTGTGGAGTTTGATGTGTTCTATAAGTATGAGTATGATATATTGTCAAGGATTACCGGATCGTATGCCCCATCAAGAGGTGGATACTATTTTAGTTCAGGCAATGTGAACAAAAGTGATTATAAAGGCTTTGACGTGACATTAACTCACAATAATCATATTAACAATTTCAACTATGGTGTTAAGGTTATATGGTCTTACGCTTATGGACGTTGGCTGAAAGTGGTTACTGATTCTGAAAATGCTCCTGAATATCAGCGTTTGACGGGTAAGCAAATCGGGACTAAGTATGGTTTTATAGCCAATGGATTGTATCAAAGTGACGAGGATATTGCAAATTATACGACTGTAAAAGGGTATAAAGCACTTCCCGGATATATTAAATACGTCGATCGGAATGGTGATGGTATCGTAACTGCTGCTCAGGATCAAGGTTATGTAGGTAAGAGTTCTACCCCCACCCATACAGGTTCGATGAACCTGTTCGGTAGCTGGAAAGGATTTGATTTTGATTTACTGTTCTCTTGGGGCTTGAATAACTCAGTCGCTTTGACCGGGCAGTACACTTCAAGCGGTTCTGAGGGAGTACAAGATAATACTTCATTCACCAAACCCTTCTACCACGGTGGTAATTCTCCCGCTTTCTTAGTTGAGAATTCCTGGACACCCGATCATACTAATGCAGAGTTTCCACGTCTGGAGATTTCCGGTCCCAGTAATAATAACGGTTTTTCTTCAACGTTCTGGTATCGGAGTGGTAACTATATGCGTTTAAAGACAGCACAGCTTGGTTACAACTTTCCTAAAAAGTGGTTGGCACCTTCCGGTATAGAAGGTTTGAGACTTTACGTGGAAGGCTATAATCTATTTACTTTAAGCGGGCTTACTAAGTATAATATCGATCCGGAGTCTCCGGCGGTTAATAACGGTTATTACCCACAACAAAGAACCTATACGTTCGGTATGAAACTAACATTCTAAAAACGGAATCATATGAAAAAAATAATTCTAAATATAACATTACTACTAGCGTTAGGCTTTGCTATAAGCTCTTGTAATGATTGGCTCGATGGGGTTGAACAAACATCGACAGTGAGTGATGAAATTGTCTGGCAAGATGAATCGTATGTTGATAAATACGTCAATGCGTTTTATACGTTTTTAAATAAGTATGGTCAATTTGGAGAAGCGCAATTCTCAGGCTCTTTAACAGAAGGGTTGACAGATACTTTTAAATACGGTTCTGTTGCTTTAGGGCATCGGGCCGGACATCCGAACAACTATGTCACTAATCCGGATGTGATTAGTCCGGATGGCTGCTTATACAGTATTTGGACAGAAGACTTGGCATATGGCAATATCCGGCAGATGAATCAGTTCTTGGTTCTGCAAAAGAAATACTCAAAATTCTCCGTAGAGAAAAATGAATTATGGGAAGCACAAGTTCGTTTCTTCCGTGCTTACATTTATTTCCAACTAGCCAAGCGTCATGGGGGAGTTATCTTGTATGACAATATTCCCGAATCGAATGACAAGGCTCGTAGTACGGCAGCAGAGACTTGGCAGTTTATAGCCGATGATTTGGATTACGCAGCTGCAAAGCTTCCGAAAGGCTGGGATGTTACAAATAAAGGTCGTGTGACAAAAGGAGCTGCTTACGCGTTAAAATCACGCGCTATGCTGTATGCCGAACGTTGGCTGGATGCTTATAATGCTGCTGATGAAGTAGAGAAACTCGAGTTATATGATTTAGTCGATGATTATGCGGATGCCTGGAAGGGTAGTAATGTAGAATCTATTTTAGAGTTTGATTATAATCAAGCTACCGGCCCAAGTCATTCTTTCGATCAATGGTATGTACCTGCAAGTGATGGGTATAATTATGGTGCAACAGGAACTCCCACACAAGAGATGGTAGAGTGTTACGAAGACAAAAACGGGAATAAAGTAGACTGGACCACATGGCATAGTACAACGACCGATACTCCTCCTTACAGTGAGTTAGAACCTCGTTTTGCAGCAACAGTTATTTATCGAGGATCTACGTGGAAAGGAAAAGTCATGGACTGTAGCGTCGGTGGACTAAATGGAGAATTTATGTCTTATCGCGAGCAAGCATACTCTTTCGGAAAGACGACTACCGGTTATTTCCTGCGCAAGCTGCTTGATGAAAAGCTGCTTGATGTGGAGAATATCCTGAGTTCGCAAGCATGGGTTGAGATTCGTTTTGCAGAAGTGTTGCTGAATAAAGCGGAAGCCGCCTATAGACTAAATCGGATCGGCGAAGCGCAATCATTAATGAATCGTGTACGTGGACGTAAGGGAGTGAATCTTCCCGGCAAATCTTCTTCCGGCGATACATGGTTTAAAGACTATCGCAATGAGCGCAAAGTAGAGTTAGCTTATGAAGGACATTTATTCTGGGATATGCGTCGTTGGAAGCTTGCTCATATAGAGTACAATAACTATCGTTGTCACGGCATCAAAATAACGAATAATACGTATGAGTACGTAGACTGTGATGGGTTGGACCGCAAGTTCCCACAGAAGCTGTATGTTTTGCCTATTCCAACTCTCGAGTTGAATACCAATGCGTTGATAGAACAATATGATGAGTGGAAATAACTAAAATCTTGTAACAATGAAAACTAAAATATTATCAATTATTTCAATCATTACGTTTCTAGCAGGTATGAGTGCGTGTCATAGTCCGGAGGATTTCAACCCGACTATTGAAAAGAATGGAATTAATAATCTGACAGCCTCTTTTCCGGATGATGATCGTGATGAAAATAGCTTCAAAAGCGAAATAGACTATGTTAATCGTGTCATTAAGGTGGTTTTCCCATATAATTATCCGAGGTTATCTGATAATGTATTGCAGACATCTGCTTTGAAGAAGATGCGTGTTATTGCTGATCTGGACAACAATGTCTATGTTTCTCCTTCTTTGTTATATTTAGATATGACGAAAGAAAATTATATTACTGTAAGAGATCAGACCGGTGCAAAGAATGAATATAAAATAGTGCCGGAGATACGTAAGAGTAACGAATGTGCCATTACTAAATACCTGATTCCAAGCCTTAGTCTACTGGGAGTTATCAATGAGAATGCCAAGGTTATATCTTTAATCAGCGTGGAGAGTATAGGTGAAGAGTTGGCGGATGTCACGATATCTCATGGAGCCACCATTTCACCGGATCCTACTAAAGTGGCATTAAATTATGATCAGGAACAGAAGGTTACTATAACTGCACAAGACGGTACTAGCAAGGCTGTATATACGATAAAGAAAGAAATACCGGAAAAAATTGCATCCGGCTTACGCGCCAATAGTGCGAAATTGTTGTGGGTTAAGAAACTTACAGATGTTGGTATCACAAGCAATGATCTAACCACGGGAATCGCTGCAATCAACAATTACGTGGTCATTAATGACCGGGCAAACAGCAATGCTGTTTATTTGGATGGGCGTACAGGTGCTAATATGGGTAATATCAATATAAGCAGTATTGCCGGAAGTTTGACTAACTTCTACGCTACAGCCGATGATGAAGATAATATCCTGTTTTGTAACCTAATTCCCAATGCCGGTGCTACCTTTACCGTATGGAGAGTTAAGGGAATTAATGACACACCGAAAAAGTACATAGAGTTTAATGTAACCTCTGCCATAGGCCGTAAACTCTCTATACAGGGAAGTCTGGATGGAAATGCGATAATTACAGCTCCTTATTACAATACAGCGGGGCAGTTCGCTCGTTGGCAAGTGGTAAATGGAGTGTTGAAGTCGCAGACCCCGGAATTAGTCGTAACTCAAGGCTTAGGAGGCTGGGGGACTAATGCCGATGTGATCTATTCAAACGGTGCAGATCCCACAAGTGATTACTTTGCAGCGTTTTACTCTACACCAAGAAATGTTTGCTGGTTTGATGGAAAGACACATACTATTAAAGCGAATGGTCCTGAAATCAGTGGAAACTGGATTCAGAATGCGATAGACTATACGGTCTTTAATAAGGTACCTTATGCTCTTTCAAACTCGGTAAATAGCTTTACTTGGGGAACGGACGATAGTATTTATTTGTTTGATCTCTCCGGTAATTCATTAACTAATCAACCTGTTAAGTTCGGAAGTGATGGGCTGGGAGTTAACGGAAACTACGGTGCCAAAGCATTGGGCAAACAAAATGCGAATGGTACAGGTGATGTAGCTCTGAAAGTTTCATCAGACGGTTACTATCTATATATCTATTTTATGTTTACCAATGGGTACATCGGTTGTGTACAATGTGACTGTATTGATATGTAAGAATGTGCTTGTCTCAGAATAAAGCCTGTATCTCTTCAGGTGCAGGCTTTATTTTCAATTTAAAAAACACTTGATAATGGAACCTAAATTAAAGTTGATTAAGACACTGATTGGAGTCTTTATCGCCAGTTTTTGTATAGCGTGTGGCAATGATGGTCCGAAAGACTATTGGGGCGATACGGGAGGTGGGGGAGGAAAAGAACCTACAGAAAATCCAAATGCAGCTAAGCCTCGCTATATTTGGGTCGATGCGGCGGCTAACTTCCCGGATTTCGCCAATAGTAAAGAGAATATAGCCCGAGATTTAGCATCGGCTAAGGATGCCGGATTTACAGACATTGTGGTGGACGTGCGTCCGAATACCGGAGATGTCTTGTTTACCACCAATGTGGTAGACCAAGTGAAATTTCTGTATGCCTGGGTGGGAGGTAATTATACCAAAATAGAACGAACAGCTACTTGGGACTATTTGCAGGCTTTTGTTGATGAGGCTCGTAAGCAAGGGCTTCGTATTCACGCCGCTATTAATACATTTGTTGGTGGAAGTCAATCGGATGGAGGTACAGGAATGCTATACCGTGATCAGTCTAAAACTGCTTGGGCAACCCAAATGAATATGCTGACAGGCATTGTGAACGTAATGAATACGAGTGAGAGCACAAAGTTCTTGAATCCGGCTAATCCGGAAGTCCAGACCTACCTCTGCAATCTACTTAAAGACTTAGCCAAATATGACTTGGATGGAATCTTTTTAGATCGAGGACGATTTCTGAACCTACAATCCGATTTTTCGGATGAATCTCGTAAGCAGTTTGAAGCATACTTAGGAGGGACTAAGATACAGAATTATCCGTCCGATATTTTACTTCCGGGTTCAACAAGCCTTCCGTCTACCTATCCGCCGTACATGACTAAATGGTTGGAGTTTCGCGCCAAGGTAATCTGCGACTTTATGCAGAAAGCACGTTCGGCTGTAAAAGAGACCAATTCGAAAATAAAGTTCGGTGTTTATGTAGGAGGATGGTATTCTACTTATTATGATGTGGGTGTCAATTGGGCGGCCTCGACATACGACACTTCCCGGTATTACAACTGGGCTACAAGTAAATATAAGGACTATGGTTATGCAGCGTTTATGGACCATATGCTTATTGGTGCTTATGCCTCCCCGTTAAAAGTTCAGGGTACTACCGAGTGGACAATGGCAGGCTTTTGCGCACTGGCTAAAGATAAAATAAAGAATGCGTGTCCGATCGTTGCCGGAGGACCGGATGTAGGAAACTGGGATGCCAACAATCAAGCCACTCAGGAGCAGGAAAACCAAGCAATTGTCCAATCCGTCAAGGCGTGTATGGACGTTTGTGACGGATACTTCCTCTTTGATATGATTCATTTGAAAAAGGCTAGTCAATGGCAATACGCGAAAGAAGGTATTGATTTGGCTATCAAGTAAAATAATAACAAGCTTTTAGACTAAAATAGTATGAAAAAAATAGCAATAACATTTTTATCAGGCTTATTACTGATTGCTTTCGGTGCATGCAAAGCATCCAAAGGCGAGACTTCAGAAACAAAGACTAAGCCGGCTTTAATGTGGTTTGATGCGGAAGCTAATTTCGAACGTTTCAGTCATCCGGATTCAATCGATTTTTATTTGAATAAAATAAAAGCACTGGGCTTTACGCATGCAGTAGTTGATGTGCGCCCTATTACCGGTGAAGTATTGTTTGATACGGAGTATGCACCTAAAATGCACGAATGGCAAGGAGCAGAACGTCCGGATTTCGATTATTTGGGACATTTTATACAGAAAGCTCATGAGCTGGGGATAGAGGTTCATGCTTCTCTCAATGTGTTTGTAGCCGGACATAATTATTTTGACCGGGGACTTATATATTCTTCGCATCCCGAATGGGCATCTGTTGTTTACACCCCCAAGGGGCTGACGTCGATAACCAACCAGAAAGAGAAATACTCAGCAATGGTTAACCCGGTTAACGAAGAGTTTCAGGTGCATATTCTCAATGTTTTGAAAGACTTGGTAAAACGTTATCCGAACTTAGACGGTTTAATGTTGGACAGAGTACGCTATGATGGAATCTCTGCTGACTTTTCTGAACTTTCCCGACAGAAGTTTGAGAATTACATCGGTCAGAAGGTTGAAAAGTTTCCGGAAGATATATTCGAATGGAAACAGGATGCGAACAGTAAATACTATCCTGCACGTGGCAAACACTTCTTGAAATGGATCGAGTGGCGCACCAAAAATATCTATGACTTCATGGCTCGTGCTCGTAAAGAAGTAAAAGCCGTCAATCCGAAAATCTCATTCGGAACTTATACCGGAGCATGGTACCCATCCTATTACGAAGTCGGAGTGAACTTTGCCAGCAACCAATACGATCCAAGTAAGGATTTTGACTGGGCTACTCCTGAATACAAGAATTTTGGTTATGCTGAGCTGATCGATCTTTATACAACGGGCAATTATTATACCGATATAACGATTGAGGAGTATAAAAACAACAACCGCAGCATCTGGAATGAAACCGATTCGCAAGCACAATCGGGCATTTGGTATTGTGTGGAAGGGTCTTGCCAAAAACTGCACGAGATAATGAAGGAAAATAAGTTTATGGGAGGCATATTGGTGAATCAGTTTTATGATAATCCTGAAAAGCTATCCAAAACAATCGAAATGAATCTCAAGGCATCGGATGGATTGATGGTATTTGATATTGTACATATTATTGACAAAGGATTGTGGAAAGAGGTAGAGTCGGGGATGAGAGCCGGACAAGCTCTGAAATAAGAATAATAAAGATATGAGAAGACTGTATATTATAGCTGTATTACTTTGGGCCGGCCTATGTGTATTTGCTTCGGTAAAGCCTAAGGTTATGTGGTTGGACTGTTCGGCCAATTTTGAAAGATTTAGTTATCCGGATTCCATTCGTTACTATGTAGAGAAGTGTCAGGAGGCAGGGATTACACATTTGGTGTTGGATATTAAAGATAATACCGGGGAGGTACTATATCCAAGCAAATACGCTGCTCAAAAAAAGAACTGGAAGAATTTTGACCGTCCGGACTTTGACTTTATAAACACATTTATTGAAGCAGCCCATGCACACAAGCTCATTGTATTTGCCGGAATGAATATTTTCGCTGACGGTCAGAATATCGTGAAGCGTGGTGCTGTTTTCGATAAGCATAAAAAGTGGCAAGCTGTAAACTACGTGCCCCGTAAAGGCCTACTTCCTGTGACTGAGATTGAAGGTAAACCGACCATGTTTCTCAACCCGGCGTTGAAAGAGGTGCAGAAATATGAAATAGATATCATTAATGAAGTCGTGCGGAATTATGCTTTTGATGGTATTATGCTCGATCGGGCACGCTATGACTGCATTGATTCGGATTTCTCTCAGGAGTCGAAGAAGATGTTTGAGAAGTTTATTGGAAAGAAAATAAATAAGTTTCCGGAAGATATACTCGAGTGGCGTCCGAATGCTGAGGGAAATATCGACCGTGTAGCTGGTCCGTATTATCGAGAATGGCTCACTTGGCGGGCTTCGATCATCTATCATTTTATAAAGGATGTGCGATCATCGATTAAAAAGATCAACCCCAATTGTCAGCTGGCAGCTTATACAGGTGCCTGGTATCCGACCTATTTTGAGGTAGGAGTCAATTGGGCTAGTCGGAATTATGACGTAAGCAAAGACTTTTCGTGGCTACGCCTGATTATAAAAACTATGGTTTTGCCGAACTGCTCGACTTCTATACCAATGGTAATTATTATTGGAATGTTACGCTTGATGATTATTATAAATCTTCCGGAAAACATAAAAATGAGACGGATAGTGATTTCTCTACCGGAGAATATTTATCTGTAGAAGGCGGTTGCAAGTACTCCAAGCATCTACTCAAAGGGGCAGTTCCTGTTTGTGGTGGGCTTTATGTGGAAGACTATAAGCGGGATGTTCGTCAGTTTCAAAAAGCGGTTCGCATGAACCTGAAAGAGTCGGATGGTGTGATGATATTTGATATTGTACACATCATTCGGAATGGCTGGTGGACTGAATTGAAAGAGGCGTTGAATGAGAATCTGACGGATGAAGCGCAAACGATTAATGGGGTCGTGTCTTGTGAGGGAAAAGGAGTAGAGGGAGTTGTGGTAACCGATGGTTTACGTTGTGTTACTACAGATAAGCATGGAATCTACCGCTTGCCAAGTTTGGGTGATACCCGTTTTGTCTACATCTCGACTCCGGCAGGTTATTTAACCGATTGTGAGCAAACAGTCCCTCAATTTTATAAAGAAATCGATCTGAACCAAACTAGAGAATATGATTTCCTATTGAAAAAGAACCCCAAGGACGACAACAAACACCTGTTCGTTTTGGAAGCAGACGTACAGGCCGGGCTGAAAAAGCATTGGGAATTATATGCTCCAATTGTTGACGATTACCGGCAATTGATCGCGGAATATACAGACCGGGATATCTTCGGACTGAATTGTGGCGATATCTTTTGGGATACCCCCGCCACATTCTACCCGGATTATATGGCCAAAGTGAAGAAGCTGGATATACCTGTATATCGTGCTATCGGGAATCATGATATTGACTGCAATGGCCGTACGTATGAAACGTCTTATCGCACTTTTGAAGGATATTTCGGTCCTACTCATTATTCCTTCAATAAGGGAAACGCGCACTATATAGTTGTGAATAATAATTTCTATGTGGGTCGTGAGTACTTTTATATCGGCTATTTGGATGAAGGTACTTTTCAATGGCTCAAGGAAGATCTTTCTTTTGTTCCTCAAGGAACTTTAGTGTTCTTTGTCTCTCATATTCCCACGCGTACAACTGAGCAGCAGAGGCCGTTTAATTATGATTATGGCAAACTTGCCGGCGAAACAATCAACGCTGCGGCTATTCATCAACTACTGAGTGAATACGAAACTCATTTCTTGAGTGGACATCTCCATGCGAATTCGAATATTCTATTTAATGACCGCCAGATGGAGCATAACACGGCAGCCGTTTGTGGCATTTGGTGGAATGCGGACGTCTGCATCGATGGTACTCCACAAGGGTATGGCGTATATGAAGTAGATGGAAATCAGGTTAAATGGTTTTATAAAAGTGCCAATCACCCCAAGGAGTATCAATTTAGATGTTATCCCGTCGGCAGCTCCAAAGAGTTTCCCAAAGATGTGATTGTCAATGTCTGGAACTGGGATGCCAAATGGAAGGTTGAGTGGTTGGAAGATGGGCGTTTCATGGGAACTATGACGCAATATACCGGAGTCGATCCGTATACCCAACAAGTTTGTACGGATAAAGACAGAACCATGCAGAGTTGGATTTCGGCGGCAAACACAACGCATATGTTTCGTGCAACTCCGCGCAACCGTCAGGCGAAGATTGAAATTCGGGTAACAGATCGTTTCGGTGAGATTTATACGCAAACTGTTTTAAAATAAATAGCTTATGAGCAAATTACGAGCTACTTCTTTGGACGCCTTTCGGGGATACGCTATTCTTACAATGGTCCTTTCGGGTAGTATTGCCTGGGGAGTACTTCCCGGCTGGATGTATCATGCTCAGGTGGGGCCTCGTTCTAATTTCGTCTTTGACGGATCCGTATATGGTATCACATGGGTTGATTTGGTCTTTCCTTTTTTCCTGTTTGCTATGGGGGCGGCTTTTCCTTTTTCGATTGGAAGTAAAATCAGAAACGGAATATCTCGTTGGAGAATAGTGTATGATGGTGTATTGAGAGGCATTCGTCTGACCTTCTTCGCCATTTTCATACAGCATATATATCCATGGAGCGTGTCTTCACCACAGGATACACGCTCGTGGCTGATAGCGCTGGCGGGTTTCGTTCTGATGTTTCCGATGTTTATGAGAATTCCGTTGAAGATGCCGGACTATTTAAGGCTGGCTATCAAAGTGATTGCTTATTCCATCGGTATTGTGATGCTCCTGAATATTCATTATGCGAATGAACGTGTTTTTAGTCCGGGGTATAGCAACATCATTATCTTGGTTTTAGCCAATATGGCAATCTTCGGATCGATTATTTATGCTTTTACAATCAATCATCCGTGGGTACGTATTGCTATCCTTCCTTTCGTAGCAGCGATATTGCTGGGAAGTGAGCACGCAGAATCATGGAATCATGCTTTAATGAATTACTCACCTCTGCCTTGGATGTATCAGTTTGCCTATCTGAAATATCTGTTTATCGTACTTCCCGGTTCCATTGCGGGAGAATATCTCTATGAATGGTTGCATAACAGAACGGCAACAGAGCAAAGTAGCAGTCAGGATGAGCGTAAAAGAATGCCATGGATTCTCTTGCTCACCATAGGAGTGATTGTATTCAATCTATACGGGCTCTATACGCGGCATTTGCTAATTAATTTAGCGGGGACAGTCTTTTTGTTGGGCGTTCTGTATATTTTGCTGCAAGTTGAAGGAAAGAATACGAACTATTGGCGTAAGTTGTACAAAGCCGGTACCTATCTAATCTTATTGGGATTGTTTTTTGAAGCTTATGAGGGAGGAATCCGAAAAGATCCCTCTACGTATAGCTACTATTTATTGGCATCCGGATTGGCTTTCATGGCTATGATCGCTTTTTCCATTATGTGTGATGTCTATTCGTGGAATAAACTAACCAGGCCTTTGGAGTATGCCGGACAGAATCCGATGATTGCTTATGTATCTACTCAGTTAGTAGCACTGCCTCTCATCAATCTTGCGGGCTTGGGGACTTGTCTTACTTATTTCGATCAAAACCCTTGGCTAGGTTTTCTGAAAGGAGTTATCATAACTTCTATGGCTTTATTAATAACGATATTATTCACTAAACTAAAGTGTTTCTGGAGGACTTGATATGATGTTAACCAAACGATTTCTTTTTATAGCAAGCATGCTTTTGGCTTTTTCGTTTTACTCGTGTGGAGAGAAGTATCCTGAACATCCTTGGGAGTGGGATCAGGATGAAGAAGAACCGAATCCTGATATAACAAAACAAGGATGGACGGTAGTCAGTGACCTAGGCAAGTTGCCCGACTATATTCAAGTATATAAATCGCCCGAAAAACTTGTCGGTAAACAGGCTATTGCTTATATTGCGGTCGCTAATATGAGTAAGGCTAAGTTTGAGGTTCTGGGCGATATCGCTTATTCGCAAACAGCGAATGGTTATGGGGGGACGACGGTAAATACACCATCCGGCTTCTATGATTCTTCTAAAGCTTCAATCGTGGTAAATGGGGGATTATTCTTTTTGAGTGATGGGTTTTATTATTCGCAGAACTTGGTAGTTCGGGATGGTCAAATGCTTGCACCTAATCAGAATTATTACTCCAAAGACTGGGTTACTTTGTGGTATCCTACTTTAGGCGCTTTTTGTCAGATGAAAGATGGGACATTTAAAACGACATGGACCTATTATACCTACGATGGGGTAAACTATGCCTATCCGTCGCCAGCGGACAATGATATCAATAAAACGCCTTTAGCTGTACCGTCTTCATCGTTTCCTGCCGGAGCACAAGTACTTGAAGCTACTCAGGCGATTGGAGGAGTAACAGTTCTCTTACGTGGTGGTGAGATAAAGAATACCTATGTAGAAGAAATGCTCGACATATCGGGCGCATCCAATCAACCTCGCACGGCGATTGGAAGTACAGCCGATAAAAAGATGATTCTTTTTGTTTGTGAAGGACGAAACATGACAGCCGGTGTAGCTGGGCTGACTACCGGTGATGTTGCGAATGTGATGAAGAGCCTGGGTTGTACCGAAGCGTTGAATCTCGATGGAGGCGGTTCTTCGTGCATGTTGGTCAATGGGAACGAAACGATTAAAGGAAGCGATGGCAAGCAGCGGAAAGTGTTGACTGCCGTCGGGCTAAAATAATATTATGAAACAAGCTTTTTTATTCATTTTTTGTTGCTTGCAAACACTGTTTATACAAGGGCAACAGGTATTTCACGACGCGTCCCTTTTCCCATTGTTGGGAAAGGCAACCGAAGCTACTGAAGCACGCTATGTGAGGCTTCCGGATTCATTGAAGAATGTATCGCGCTCACCTCTTTGGAATTTAAGTCGTAATTCGGCGGGAATGGCTATACGTTTCCGAAGTAACACAACGAAAGTGTCGGTGAGATGGGAGTCTCTCCAGAATAACCACATGAATCACATGACAGACGTAGGTGTGAAAGGGCTCGACTTGTATTGCTTGACAGAGAAAGATGGGTGGCGGTTTGTTAACTCTGCCGTCCCACAGGTAAGACTACCGAAGCAACGGTCATTTCCAATATGCAAGCCGTAGATCGTGAATACATGCTCTATTTGTCTCTTTATGATGGAGTTGCTTCTTTGTCTATCGGAGTCGATTCACTTGCAACATTAACGGTTCCTACTGTTGCGTTGCCTGTTCGTGAAAAGCCGGTCCTTTTTTATGGAACAAGTATATTACAGGGAGGATGTGCGTCTCGCCCGGGAATGGCACATACCAATATCTTGTCGAGAAGATTGAATCGTGAATGTATCAACTTGGGTTTTAGCGGAAATGCGCTTCTCGATTTGGAAGTCGCCGGGGTTGCTGCCGAAGTAGATGCTTCTGTATTTGTACTCGATTTCGTGCCAAATGCTTCTGTCAAGCATATGGAAGAACGCATGGAGGCTTTCTATCAGATTATACGCAAGAAGCATCCGAAAACTCCTATCGTTTTTATCGAAGACCCAATCTTTACGCATACCAGATTCGATCAGGTGATAGCCGGCGAGGTGGCAAAGAAAAATCGGAAATTACATGAGATTTATACTCAGATCGAGAAGCGTGATAAGCATGTTTATCTTGTTTCCTCCTCCAAAATGCTGGGAGAGGATGGGGAAGCTACCGTTGACGGTATTCATTTTACCGACTTAGGAATGATGAGATATGCCGATTTACTCTATCCGGTCTTACAAAAGCTAATTAATAAGAAATAAGCTAAACCTTATCTCAAAGCCGGCATGTGTAAACCCGAAGCTTGGCTTCTGTGACAAAAGTAAAGACACTTACAACATAAATCGTCTTTTCTCGTAACCTCCTAAAAGATACAGTATTATACTGCCACTTCTTTTAGGAGGTTATATATTCAATCCGTAATATCCATTTTCGGATCACCTGCAAAAGTATGGGGATGATCTCTTATCTTCCTTGAGTACTACTTAAGTT
This sequence comes from Bacteroides reticulotermitis JCM 10512, assembly GCF_000517545.1. Lineage (GTDB taxonomy): Bacteria > Bacteroidota > Bacteroidia > Bacteroidales > Bacteroidaceae > Bacteroides > Bacteroides reticulotermitis. The sequence continues at coordinate 24,302 of NZ_BAIV01000039.1, forward strand.
TTGACTCTTTTTGCAATCTGTACAATATTCGTGTAGCTATTCTGTGTTCCTAATTTCATCAGCGAGGCTTGAAATAAGCACTTTGCACAATGATACATCACTCTTATGTCATTGTCACTTTTTTGCATATCATTCAGTATATCAATGTATTGCAATGCGCCTTCTTTTTTTAGATCATTTCATTTCACTGAGCGGAAGTTATTATTTGTTTTCTCAAAAAAAAGAGTCCTCAATTCACCAAATAAGCCTGATCAAGAACCATATTGTACGCAACTATTCGTGGATTTAAGCAGTCTTTCTTTATGTTTATTCCTTCCTATTTCCTGTTGCACATATTGTGCGACGCCTGTTCCACATAATGTGGGACACGTGCTTCACAATATGTGAGTCAGCTGTTCCACAGCTGTGGAACAGGAAACAGAATGGGCAAAGATGTCTTTTACTAGTTGTTTACTACTATCTGCCAAGGGGATTTTGCCAAGTACGCAGCCTTCGGAAATCGGTGTTCTGTATGTGTTAAATCAGCTTGTAAAAAAGAAGGCGCATTGTATTTTATTGCAAATCAGTCGTTTGTGGCAAAAAGTGACTATGACTAGATATCGTTTTACATTCTGTAACTCGCTTGATTTTCGTGCTTTACTGTATCTCCCTAGATGCCATCGTAGTTTGTACGGTATCAAAGAGAAGATGCAAAATAAATAATTGATTTACTGATATATATGCGCTTTTGTGACGCGAAATTATTGGCTTGTTACATTATGCATAGTATCTGTTTCAGTGGTCCGACTGTTGATATAAGCATGAGAGAGAGGCGAATTTGTGAAACCTTAATTCTATGTAATCGTTTACCTTTGTTCGCTTTACTTTGCGTGTTATAACATGAATATCCTTCACACCCTTTTAATGTTGCTACTTCTGCGGATCGGGCGACAGAAAACGGTGTTTTTCTTTGGAACGTTTTGTGAAAAATTATATCTTTGGCATCAATAATCAATAAAAGACTTTTTTTATAAATTTATTAACTACTAACCCCCTAATTATTTGTGTATGAAACAAATTATTAAACTAACCGGATGTTTGGTTGCGATAGCTGGCCTGGCGACTTCTTGCCATTCTGTGCTACAAGAAGCCAATTATCAGATCATTCCTTTGCCGCAAGAAATTGTCGCGGTTCAGGATGCTCCCTTTACGCTTACTAGTAGTGTGAAGATTCTCTATCCTGAAGGCAATGAACAAATGCAACGCAATGCTCAGTTCCTGGCTGATTATCTGAAGACCGCTACAGGAAAAACATTTACTACTGCAACCGGCACTGCAGGCGATCAGACAATTGTGCTGAGCTTGGGCTTGGAAGCTGAAAATCCGGAAGCATATCGTCTGAAGGTTGCAAAGAATGGTGTGACTATTACTGCTCCTACCGAGGCCGGTGTGTTCTACGGTATTCAATCTTTGCGTAAATCATTGCCCGTTGCTTTGAATGCAGAAATCAGTTTGCCTGCTGTCGAAATCAACGATTATCCTCGCTTTGGCTATCGGGGTGCTCATTTTGATGTTGCCCGCCACTTTTTTTCGGTCGAAGAAGTAAAGACTTATATAGATATGATGGCGCTTCATAATATGAATCGCTTGCATTGGCATTTGAGTGAAGATCAGGGATGGCGTATTGAAATCAAAGGCTATCCGAAGTTGACCGAAATAGGTTCACAACGTAAAGAAACGGTAATAGGACGTAACTCCGGTAAGTATGATGGTAAGCCTTATGGCGGTTTTTATACGCAAGAAGAGGCTAAAGATATTGTAGCTTATGCTGCCGAACGCTATGTTACAGTGATTCCTGAAATCGATCTTCCGGGTCATATGCAGGCTGCTTTAGCGGCTTATCCGGAACTGGGATGTACCGGTGGTCCGTATGAGGTATGGCCTATGTGGGGCGTTTCGGATAACGTTCTTTGTGCCGGTGAAGATGCTACGCTTCGATTTATCGATGGTGTACTCACAGAGATTATGGAGATATTCCCTTCCAAACTGATTCATGTTGGTGGTGACGAATGTCCGAAAACAAAATGGGAAACTTGTCCTAAATGTCAGGCTCGCATTAAGCAATTGGGTCTTAAATCGGACGGAAAACATACCAAAGAAGAAAAGCTACAGAGCTTTATCATCAACCATGCCGAGAAGTTCCTGAATGATCACGGTCGTCAAATCATTGGCTGGGATGAAATTCTGGAAGGTGGACTTGCGCCGAATGCTACAGTAATGTCTTGGCGTGGAGAAGTAGGAGGTATAGAAGCCGCGAAACAAAAGCATGATGTGATCATGACTCCTAATACGTATCTGTACTTCGATTATTACCAATCGCAGGATATTGCAAACGAACCATTCGCTATCGGAGGTTATCTACCTGTAGACAGAGTCTATAGCTACGAACCGCTACCTGCAGAATTGACTCCTGCCGAACAAAAGTATATCATTGGTGTACAAGCTAATCTTTGGACGGAATATATTCCGACTTTCTCACATGCGCAATATATGGTATTACCGCGTTGGGCTGCATTAAGCGAAGTACAGTGGACCATGCCTGAAAAGAAAAACTATACTGATTTTCTTATTCGCTTGCCACGTCTGATTAATTGGTACGAGGCTGAAGGATATAATTATGCAAAACACGTATTCGACATAGCAGTAGCCTATAAACCTAATTCGGACGAAGGAGTTTTAGAAGTGACCTTGTCTACGCTAGGCAATGCACCTATTCATTATACACTCGATGGAACCGATCCCACTGCTTCTTCACCTTTGTATGAAGGAGTCTTGAAGATAAAGTCAGATGCTATTCTCAAAGCAATGGCTATTCATTCGAATGTTAGTGGACGTATTTTTTCCGAAGAACTTAAGTTTAATAAGGCTAGCATGAAGCCCATTACGGCTAATCAGCCTATCAATGCTACTTATAAATATGCAGGTGCATCTACATTAGTCGACGCACTAAGAGGGAATAATAACTCCCGTACGGGGCGTTGGATAGCATTCAATGGCAATGATATGGATATGACAATCGACTTGAAAGAACCTACGGAAATATCCAGTGTTTCTTTTACTGCCAATGTAGATCCGGGCGACTGGGTATTTGATGCTAAAGGTTTCACCGTTGAAGTCTCAGACGATAACAAGCAATTTACTAAAGTCGCTTCCGAAGAATATCCGGCAATGAAAGCAACTGATAAGAAGGGCATTGTCGAACATCAATTAACTTTCTCTCCGGTTAAGACTCGTTATGTACGCGTGATTGCGCAAACAGAGAAAGTCTTACCCGATTGGCACGACGGAAAGGGTAAACCATCTTTCCTCTTTGTTGATGAAATTGTAATCCGGTAGATTTAGGTAACACTTCCAAATAATAAAAAACGTACTTTTTATTAAAGTACGTTTTTTTTGTGCTTATAAAAACAGATAAATAATCAGTAGATGAACATTTTATATCGTCAGGGGCGGGAATCGTGGAAATAATTTTAATGAAATAATTGTGATATTTCGTTGAATAGTGTTACCTTTGCAACGTTTTAGTACTCTATCTTATTCTCTATGAATGTAAATTCTTATATGGAGGAGGGATAAAAAGGCTAAAACCTTAAAGGGGATAAAATAATTCATAGGTGTGAAATCAATCTATGGGGGAGCTAAAGGTATGCCCTTTAAGCAATGGTAAAATAGTGGAAGATTTGGGGAATGGTGTAAATAATGGATAAACGGGACGACAATGGGCAAAAAGAAGCTAGGCGCGTATGGTACGCTGTCCAGACTTTCTATTGTAAAGAAGAACGTTTAGGGCAATATTTTGAAGAAAAAGGGATAAGCTATTTTATTCCGATGCGGCACTCCGAGCGTATAACGCCGGATGGAAAAAAGCATCGAACGCTCACACCTGCTATACATAATCTATTGTTTGTCGAAAAAACATTTACAGAAAAAGAGTTTCTGGCGAAAGTTGAGAAGTGTCCTATACCTTTTCATCTTATTCGTCATCGTGATACACGCAAGTGCTATGAGATTCCGGATAGCGAAATGCTGGAACTTCGTGCTATTTGTGATCCGACTTATACAGGAACTCTCTACGTCGATACTGCAATGGCTGAGGCCCGTCCTGGGCAAAGAGTACGAGTCATTCGCGGTCAATTTGCCGGACTTGAAGGCAAACTTACGCAATACAAAAAGAGCTACTACGTTGTAATTACGGTAGCTACTATCGGCGTCATGCTACACATTCCCAAGTGGTATTGCGAAAAAATCAACTAATCATTTCTACATTTTATTATTATTGAATGCGTTGTAGGTAAACTTCACGAGTTTACAACGTACAGCGCTTTACGTCTTATCGTATTGTACTAAATAATCAAATTAAACTACATGAAAGGGATTGTTTTAGCCGGTGGTTCGGGCACACGACTGTACCCTATCACCAAAGGAGTCAGCAAACAGCTGCTTCCCGTATTCGATAAACCGATGATCTATTATCCGATCTCGGTGCTGATGTTGGCAGGTATTCGCGAGATATTGATTATCTCGACTCCTGACGATCTACCAGGTTTTAAACGTCTTTTGGGCGATGGTTCCGATTATGGAGTTCGCTTAGAGTATGCAGAACAACCTTCACCGGATGGCCTAGCGCAGGCTTTTATCATTGGTGAAGACTTTATAGGTAATGATTCGGTTTGTCTGGTACTAGGTGATAATATCTTTTATGGTCAAAGCTTTACCCGTATGCTGAAAGAAGCTGTTCGCACTGTGGAAGAAGAAAAGAAAGCTACTGTCTTTGGTTATTGGGTGGCCGATCCCGAGCGATATGGCGTAGCAGAATTTGATAAAGAAGGCACTGTCCTCAGCATAGAAGAAAAACCTGTGCATCCGAAGTCCAACTATGCTGTAGTTGGGCTTTATTTTTATCCGAATAAAGTGGTGGAAATAGCAAAGGAGATCAAGCCTTCACCTCGTGGCGAACTGGAAATCACAACGGTTAATCAACAATTTCTGGATAACGAAGAGTTGAAAGTACAATTGTTAGGCCGTGGTTTTGCCTGGTTAGATACCGGTACACATGACTCATTAAGTGAAGCATCCACCTTTATCGAAGTCATAGAGAAAAGACAAGGATTGAAAGTTGCCTGTTTGGAAGGAATAGCCTTGCGTCAGGGTTGGATTACAACCGATAAGATGCGTCAACTGGCTCAACCGATGTTGAAGAATCAATATGGTCAGTACCTCTTGAAGGTTATTGATGAGCTAGAGTTATAATAACATACCGAAATGGAAATAATCAAAACAGCTATCGAGGGAGTCGTCATAATTGAACCACGTTTATTCAAAGACGACCGTGGTTACTTCTTCGAATCTTTCTCTCAGCGAGAGTTTAACGAGAAAGTCCGTGAAGTAAACTTTGTGCAAGACAATGAGAGTAAATCCGGTTATGGAGTTTTGCGTGGCTTGCATTTTCAAAAGCCCCCTTTCGCGCAGAGTAAATTAGTACGCGTAATAAAAGGAGCCGTCCTTGATGTTGCTGTTGATATTCGCAAAGGCTCGCCAACTTTTGGGCAACATGTATCCGTTGAACTAACCGAGGATAATCATCGTCAATTCTTTATACCCCGTGGTTTTGCACATGGTTTCAGTGTCTTAACGGACGAAGTTATTTTTCAATATAAATGTGATAACTTCTATGCCCCGCACTATGAAGGTGCTTTAGCATGGGACGATCCTGCTTTAGGTATTGACTGGCATATTCCTACCGATAAAATTGTATTGTCGGAGAAAGATAGACACCATGAGCTTCTAAAAGATGCTTCTTGGCTATTCGATTATAATGAAAATCTATATTAACCAAAGATGGTTATATTGATAGCGGAGGAGTTGCTTTTCATAGTCTATGTTGTTGAATTATATTAATATGTACTAATTTGCTCGTAAATAATAAGCGTATAGCAAAAAATACATTGTATTTATACTTTAGAACATTCTTTACTATGACTGTAAGTGTTTTTACTAGTCGAGTAATTCTTGATGTTCTTGGAGTTGAAGATTTTGGTATTTATAATATAGTAGGTGGTTTTGTCGCTATGTTTTCGTTACTTAGCGGTACTCTCACCGCTGCAAGCCAGCGATTTATGTCCTATGAATTAGGGCGAGCAAAATCGGATATTAGCAAAGTGTTTTCAACGTCATTGTCGATTCATCTCATGTTGGCTGCTTTAATTTTTATTTTATTAGAAAGCGCAGGAGTGTGGTTCTTAAATTATAAAATGAATATTGCTCCTGATAGGCTTGTTGCAGCGAATTGGGTGTTTCAATGCTCTATTTTAACTTTTTGCGTAAATTTGATAAGTATTCCTTATAATGCTTCAATAATTGCTTATGAAAAGATGACTATTTTTGCATATATAAGTGTTTTTGAAGCAGTGGCAAAACTTGGTATCGTATATTTATTGTTATTGTTTAATTTTGATAAATTGATACTGTATGCATTCTTAACTCTTCTTGTAGCGATCGTTTTAAGGTGCGTTTACGGATTTTATTGTAAATATAAATTCCGGGAATGCCGATTTTATTTCATAAAGGATAAGGAGCTTTATCGAGAAATGTTGGGGTTTTCTGGTTGGAATTTTATTGGTTCTAGTGCAAATGTATTGAATTCTCATGGGATTAATATCTTAATAAATATATTTTTTGGAGTTGCTTTGAATGCAGCTCGTGGGATCGCAGAGCAAATAAATACAACTCTTAATAGCTTTGTGTTGAATTTTATGATGGCGTTAAATCCACAAATAACAAAGAATTTTGCTTCTGGAGATTATGATAATATGAATGTTTTGATAATAAAGGGAGCTAAATATTCATTTTTTCTGTTTTGGTTGCTCAGTTTACCTATATTATTAGAGACGGATATTGTTTTAAAAATTTGGTTAGTGCAGGTGCCTGAGTATACTTCAATCTTAGTTCGTTATGCTTTGATATATACGATGTGTCAGATTTTATCACAAACACTCTACGCTGCAATGTTGGCTACAGGAAAGATCAAGGAATATCAAATAATAGTAGGGACTTTAAGTTTGATGGCATTTCCAACAGCTATATATTCTTTTTTTTAGGATTACCGGCCCAATACGGATACATATCTTCAATTCTTTTTTCTTTGTTTTGTTTACTTGCAAGGATGTATTTACTACGTAGAATGGTTCCTAATTTTTCTTGGTATATTTATTTTAAGGAAGTCATTTGTCGGATTGTATTGGTCGTTGTTTTGTCGATTATATTATTGCTCATATTGCGTTCATTTATGTGTTTAGGGGGAATAGCAATGCTAATTTCTACAATATTGTCTTCACTCTTCTTTTCTATTATTTGTATTTATTTTGTGGGATTAAATATAAGTGAGAGGCAGTTTGTCTTAGCTGTGGTGAGGAAATCTATAAAAAAGAGATTTTAAATAATCTATTTTCTATATTTAGGTTAATATGCTTTTTGAGACGCATGGTATACTTTCTGATATTTACAACTGGTTGTCTACGAATTTTGTAATTAATTTAAATATGTTGCTCAAATGTTAGTTCTCAGTTTCATTTTCGCTTTGTTTTTTATTGCTATTATCATTTTTTCTTTTACAAAACCGAAGATAGCTGCCGCATTATTTACTGCATATTTTTTATTAGTTCCAATAATTAAATTACAATTAGGGAATATTTCTATAGGTGAGAAATTTTTGTATCTAATTTTGATACTTTGTTTTCTGATAAAATATAGGAATAAATTTAAGTACGTTAATTATACTCCGTTTAAGCCATTTATTTTTCTTTTCATAATGAACTTTATCTTGATTTTTATTCAAGATTTTATGATTTTCAGAGCTTCTATGGAGCGTTTTTTTACTACTATTTTGTCTAGCCTATTATATCCAATGGTGCTATATTCAATCTTAATAATTGAGAAGGACGCTATAAAGATATTATTAGGAGTTCTTGTTAGTTGCTTTATCATAATCGTAGGTTATGGTTTATTTCTAACTACAATGCCTGGTGTTAATCCATATTTGATGCTCTCTCTACCTTCATTTGGAATGGAATTTAATGAGGCTTATGCTCTCGGTTACTCAGCACTTGATACGACTACTCATATGGGAACAATTGATGGCCGTTTATTCGGGCGAATTTCATCAGTTTTTATGCATACAATGCAATATGGGTTAGTTTTGGGTTTGTTTTTTGTTTTATTTATTTATTTGTTCCGAAAAAGTAAAATAAAGCTATTCATTTCTATATCTCTAATAGTATTAGCAGTCTTAACATCAGGTAGTAGGACTCCAATTGGTGCACTATTGGTAACAGTTGGAGTTGTTGTTTTGTTATTAAATAAAATTAGATATTTAGTAATGTTTTTGCTTTTTATTACATTGGCTATAGTGATACTGCCTTTGATATCAGAAGAAGTTAGTGAATATGTTTTCTCTATTGTAAACAGTAATGATAATGTTAAGGGTTCCAGTTTGGAAATGCGAATAGAGCAATTAAATGCCTGTTTTGATATTATTAAATATTGTTTTTGGGAAGGTAAAGGATATGCGTGGTCTTATGAGTATATGAGTCGATTTGTTGTACATCCGAAGTTGCTATGTTTTGAAAGTTTATTATTTGTAGTTCTGTGCAATACAGGTGTGCTGGGGGTAATTGTATGGGGTATTTTTGGTATATTATATTTGAAAAGCATTACTAATGTAAGAGATAAAGCAAAACAAATGTTGTTACTATCTTTATTTATATTTTATATAGCATTTTCATGTATAACTGGAGAATATAATTATATGAAATACTTTATGTTATTCTATGTGTTTGCTTTGGGTGTGAGTTATTCCCAAAGCGAGGATTATCGTGTATAAATAGAAAGAGAGTAATGTTCGAAAAAAAAGACTTTCAGGTTATGTATTATATTGGTTATTCAAATGACCAGAATATACGTTATAAGGCTTCTTCAGGGGGAATTGGAACGACGTTCTTAAAATATATGCTCTCGCTGCATGATTATGATACAGCTATTACATTTTATTTTGATCCTAAATCTTGCCAATATAAACCTCGTTTAATATATAATATTGAAGATTTGAATATATGCGGCTCCATCTATCAAGACATTGACTTAGTCTCTTTTATAAGGCAGAATATTGATGATATAAGAAATGGAATTGTGATTACATGCTTACCTTGTCAAGTTCGTCCTTTGCGTTCTATTTTTAATAGACATAATATTAAAAATTTTATTATGACTTTTGTTTGTTCTGGACAAACTACAATAGAGGGGACATATTGTTATTATCGGTTGTTACATATAAATAAAAAAGATATACGCCTTGTCCAGTATAGAGGAAATGGCTGGCCTAGCGGAATACAAATCAAACTCAATAATGGTAGGTGTGTATATAAGGATAATTATAGCTATCCTTGGACGTTAATACAATCTTCTAAATTATATCGTCCTAAAAAATGTTTTTTTTGTAAGAAGGATACGGATTATAGTGCTGATATTTCTTTAGCGGATCCATGGCTAAAGGAATATAAGCAATCAGACCAAATAGGACATACAATGTTTTCTGTAAATACGGATAGTGGAGCATTTTATTTAGAAGAACTGCTAAGAGAAGATCTTATATCTATTAAAAGTTC
>NZ_BAIV01000038.1 GCF_000517545.1 Bacteroides reticulotermitis JCM 10512
CCGGGACTTTAAACCACGCGGAGAAGGTGGATTCAAACCAAGAGGCGACCGGGACTTTAAACCACGTGCAGAAGGAGAATTCACACCACGTGCAGAAGGCGAGCGCAGACCACGTAAAGAAGGAGGATTCAGACCACGTACGGAAGGAGACTTCAAGCCAAGAGGAGACCGGGAATTTAAACCGCGTACAGAAGGAGAACGCAGACCGCGTAGAGAGTTCAGAGGCGACAGAGAACCCAGAATCAAGAAAGAGGAGGATTAAAATGAAACTGAAAAGTGGTATAAGAGTGATCGGGTTGCTATTTGCACTCGTAACAATGACCCATATGACAGCACAAACCAAACAAGTACCCAGCCTGGAAGATCTAATTCCAGGTGGTGAAACGTATCGTTATACCCAGAACCTGTACGGGCTTCAATGGTGGGGTGACGAATGCATCAAGCCCGGTATTGACACCCTTTATTCCGTCCAACCGGCAACAGGCAAAGAAACCGTACTCACGACTCGTGAGCAAGTTAACCAGGTATTGGAAGAAAAGAAAGCAGGCCGTCTGCCCCACTTCTATTCGGTAAGCTTCCCGTGGGCTGACAAATCACAAATGTTACTCACCCTCGGAGGGAAATACCTGACTTACGACTTCCGAACCAATCAGATTATCCATACCCGGACGCTGAAAGAAGGAGCAGCCAATCAGGACTACTGCACCGCCAACGGAAACGTAGCGTATACCATAGCTAACAATCTGTATGTGAACGATCAGGCCGTAACCGACGAACCCGAAGGTATCGTTTGCGGACAATCCGTGCACCGCAACGAGTTTGGCATCCGAAAAGGTACTTTCTGGAGCCCCCAAGGAAATCTCTTGGCATTCTACCGGATGGACGAACGAATGGTAACCCAATATCCGCTTGTAGACATCACCACACGCATAGCCGAGCTCAACCAAGTTCGTTATCCGATGGCCGGAATGACTAGCCATCTGGTCACAGTCGGTATCTACAATCCCACAACCGGGAAAAGCATCTACCTCGATGCCGGAGATCCGACCGATCGTTACTTCACTAATATCAGCTGGTCGCCGGATGAAAAAAGCATCTACCTCATCGAACTGAATCGCGATCAGAATCATGCCAAGCTGATAAGCTATGATGCTACTACCGGAGCTCAAAAGGAAGTTCTGTATGAAGAGACTCATCCAAGTACGTAGAGCCTCAACAAGCCATTCAATTCTTACCATGGATGATACGAAATTTATCTACCAGAGTCAGCGAGATGGTTACAACCACCTTTACCTGTTCGATACCCGCTCCAAACAGAAAGCCCAATGGCAAGAAACAACGGGAGGAGCCAAGTATTACGAACCGGTAAAAGTAAAGCAACTCACCCGGGGGAAATGGTTGGTTAGCAGCGTACTGGGATTCAATGAAAAGAAGAAAGAGGTTGTTTTCACCGCCTGCGAAGGGCTGAAAACCGGGCATCTGTCAGTCAACGTTGCCAACGGAAAGCTGAATCGCCCCTTCGAAACGTGTACGGAAAGCGAACGCAACGGCATGCTCAGCGCATCGGGCAACTACCTGATCGACATTTACTCAACAGTTACCGAGCCACGCAGCATCGATATCGTCCAAACACAAAACGCTAAAAGTATCCGTTTGCTAACGGCTAAAAGCCCTTACGAAGGTTATCAGATGCCTAGCATTGAAGTCGGTACGCTTAAGGCAGCCGACGGCACGACCGATCTGCACTACCGGCTGTTGAAGCCGGCCGATTTCGATCCGAAGAAGCAATACCCCGTCATCGTCTATGTATACGGAGGCCCTCACGCACAGATGATCACCGGTGGCTGGCAGAACGGAGCCCGTGGATGGGATATATACATGGCCAACAAAGGCTACATCATGTTTTCTGTTGACAACCGGGGCAGCAGCAACCGGGGACTCGAGTTTGAGAACGCCGTATTCCGCCATCTGGGTATCGAAGAAGGAAAAGATCAACTGAAAGGGATCGATTACCTGAAAACGCTGCCCTACGTCGACGGCAACCGCATCGGTGTACATGGATGGAGCTTTGGCGGACATATGACAACCGCTCTCTTGCTGCGTTATCCCGAAGTATTCAAAGTCGGAGTAGCCGGAGGACCGGTTATCGACTGGTCGTATTATGAAATTATGTACGGCGAACGCTACATGGATACCCCACAGGACAACCCCGAAGGCTATAAAGAAGGCAATCTGAAGAATCTGGCGGGTGCATTGAAAGGCCATCTGTTGATTATTCACGACGACCACGACGACACTTGCGTGCCGCAACATACCTTCTCGTTTATGAAAGCTTGCGTAGACGCCCGTACCTACCCCGATTTGTTTATCTATCCGGGGCACAAACACAATGTTTCAGGACGTGACCGTGTACACCTGCATGAGAAGATTACCCGTTATTTCGAAGAACATTTATAATTTCCGACTGATATGAAGATTTTGTTACTAGGCTCGGGCGGCCGTGAGCATGCGTTAGCATGGAAAATTGCCCAAAGTCCGAGAGTTGAGAAACTATACATCGCGCCGGGAAATGCCGGAAGCAATGCCGTAGGCGAGAATGTAAACATACAGGCTACCGACTTTGAAGCAATCGCCGCTTTCGCTCTGCAAGAGCAAGTAAGCATTGTCGTAGTAGGACCTGAAGACCCCTTGGTAAAAGGCATCTATGACTACTTCCAGAATCGTGCCGACCTCCGGCAGATCGCTGTGGTAGGCCCTTCTGCCAAAGGAGCGGAATTGGAAGGCAGTAAGGAATTTGCCAAAGGCTTTATGATGCGCCACAACATCCCGACAGCCCGCTATAAAAGTATCACTTCCAACAACCTGGAAGAAGGCTATGCTTTCCTCGAGAGCCTGGAAGCTCCCTATGTACTGAAAGCCGACGGCCTTTGTGCCGGTAAAGGAGTCTTGATCCTTCCGACACTCGCCGAAGCCAAAAAAGAGTTGAAAGACATGCTGGGTGGCATGTTCGGCTCGGCTTCCTCTACAGTGGTAATCGAAGAATTCCTGAGCGGCATCGAGTGCTCCGTATTCGTTCTGACTGACGGCGAGCACTACAAAGTATTGCCCGTTGCCAAGGACTACAAACGAATCGGTGAAGGCGATACAGGCTCAACACCGGTGGAATGGGTAGCGTAACTCCGGTTCCGTTTGCCGACGAGGAATATATGGAGAAAGTACGTACACGCATCATCGAACCAACCATCAACGGGCTGATTGAAGAGAAGATCACCTACAAAGGCTTTATCTTCCTCGGACTGATCCGGGTGAAAGGCGAACCGATGATGATCGAATACAACGTTCGCATGGGTGATCCGGAGACTGAAAGTGTGGTACTACGCATTCAGAGCGATTTCGTCGACCTTCTCGAAGGAGTAGCCGAAGGCAATCTGCATGAAAAGACGTTGGTTATGGACCACGTACGGCAGGATGTGTGATCCTTGTTAGCGGTGGTTATCCGGAAGATTACGAAAAAGGCTTCCCAATTAGCGGTTTGGAACAAGCTGCTGCTACCGATAGCATCATCTTCCATGCCGGAACAACGGTAAAGGACGGACAGGTAGTGACTAACGGCGGACGTGTGATCGCTGTATGCTCCTACGGGGAAACCAAAGAAGAAGCCTTGGTGAAAAGCTACGAAGTGGCCGACAAGATTCAGTTTGAGAAGAAATACTTCCGACGCGACATCGGGTTTGATCTGTAACTAACAACAAACCATAGGCAATGAGAACAAGGAGACTTCAAAATCAGGTGACGGCAGGACGCTTTACGCTACCTGTTGTTATCATGATCTGCACCCTTTGCTGGGTGCTGACCTCCCTCATTTTGCCCGATCTCAGCATGCCGGAAAGCAGTTACCCACTTTGGGAGTCAGCTCGTTTGCTACTCCCGACCTGGGCTGAACGGCTCAGCAGCTACCTGACGTACGGCATGATCGGTTATTTCCTCATCGAGCTGAACAACCAGTTTACCATCATCCGCATGCGGGCCTCCGTGCAAACCTCCATCCTGTTCCTACTGGTTACCGTTTGCCCGGAAATGCACATCCTCTATGCCGGTGATCTGGCTGCCATCGCTTTCCTTATATCCATCTATTTTCTATTTAAGAGCTACCAACAGAGCCGACCGGCAAGCTATCTCTTTTATTCTTTTCTGTTTATAGGAGGGGGCAGCTTCTTTTTCCCGCAATTCGCTTTCTTCGGCATTTTATGGCTGCTGGAGGCCTACCGCTTTCAGTCGCTCAACCTCCGAAGCTTTTGCGCCGCGCTGCTGGGGTTAATGTTTCCCTATTGGTTCTTGCTCGGGCACGCCTTCTTTTACGATCAGATGGAGCTGTTCTATCATCCGTTCATCGAACTGACTACATTCAGTCCACTGATGGATCTACAAGCTTTAAGGCCTTGGGAGATGGCTACACTCGGTTATCTGCTGGTGATGTTCATCATCAGTGCCGGCCATTGTATTGTCACCGGATTTGAAGATAAAATCCGCACGCGGTCTTACTTGCAGTTCCTCATCGAACTGACTTTCTTCATTTTCCTATTCATCTTCTTGCAACCGGCTTTGTGTATCAACCTGCTTCCGCTGCTTATCATCAGCACCAGCATCTTGATCGGGCATTTGCTTGTGCTAACCAACAGCAAGACATCGAACGTGTTTTTTATTTGCTCAATAGTAGCACTCATCCTCTTATACGGTTTTAATATATGGACGCTTTTGTAGATTCCGCCACACAACTCTTGATTCAATGGGGACTTCCTGGACTATTTATCGCCGCTCTGCTGGCAGGTAGCATCGTACCCTTTAGTTCCGAGCTTGTACTTGTGGCACTCGTTCAACTGGGGCTTAACCCCACCGCCTGTCTGATATCAGCCGCATTGGGCAATACGGCGGGTGGTATGACTTGTTATTTCATGGGCCGTATGGGGAAGGTCACCTGGATCGAGAAGTATTTCAAGGTCAAGAAAGAACGACTGGACAAGATGGTCGGTTTTCTGCAAGGCAAGGGGGCCTTAATGGCATTCTTCACCTTCCTGCCCGCCTTGGGCGAGGTTATCGCCATCGCGCTCGGTTTTATGCGGAGCAACATCTGGCTGACTACGGCATCCATGTTCGCCGGCAAACTGATTCGTTACATCATCCTGATGTATATTCTTCAACAAGCTGTGGACTTTGTAGCCGGTTAATCCAGATCAATGAGCAAACAACCATGAAAAGAATCATAGAAAGAACAGACGACGGAAGCGCTACACTCTTTGTACCCGAACTGAACGAACATTATCATTCGACGAAGGGCGCACGCACCGAATCGCAGCATATCTTCATCGATATGGGGCTGAAAGCATCCGCCTCTCCTACTCCACAGATTCTTGAGATTGGATTCGGTACGGGACTTAACGCCTGGCTAACGCTGGAAGAAGCCGAGAGAAGCGGGCGACATGTGCACTATACCGGACTTGAACTTTACCCACTCTCCTGGGAAATGGTAGAGCCGCTCGGTTACATCGCCCCCGACGAACAGATACAGATAGAAAACCAGATGCAAAGTGCATCCGAATTATTTCACCAACTCCATACAGTTCCCTGGGGCGAGTCGGTAGCCATCACGCCGCACTTCACCTTGCAGAAGATTCAAATAGATGCCAACGAGTATCTAGAAAGCAGTCCGGCAAACCGTACTTCCGTTTCGACAAATATCGAAAGGCCGGGAGCGGATATCGTTTATTTTGACGCTTTTGCTCCCGAAAAGCAACCCGACCTTTGGTCGCAAGAACTATTTGACCAGTTATACGTTTTACTAAATAAAGGGGGTATACTGACTACCTACTGTGCCAAAGGTGTTGTACGCCGGATGTTGCAGTCGGCAGGATTTACCGTCGAACGCCTGCCCGGCCCTCCCGGAGGGAAAAGAGAAATTCTGCGAGCCGGCAAATAAACAGAAATATCAACCACATATAAAAACAAAAAACAGACATGAGAATTCAGATAAAAGGCGCCAAACTCCTGCTACTCCTCGCTTCCAGTGCGATTATAGCAGCATGCGGCGGGCAATCTTCCAAACGCAACGAGCATGAGAAGCCTATCATAACAGTCACTATCGAACCCCAACGCTATTTTGTCGAAGCAATTGCCGGTGACAAATTCAATGTGGTGAGCATGGTGCCCAAAGGAGCTAATCACGAAACATACGATCCCATCCCGCAACAACTCGTCTCTTTGGGAGAGAGTAAAGCATATTTTCGCATTGGTTACATCAGCTTTGAACAAGCCTGGATGGACCGCCTGATGAAAAACACCCCGCACTTGCAGGTGTTCGACACATCCAAAGGGGTCGACTTAATACTGAACCATGAAGATACGGCTCACGCACATGGCGATCATGAAGGACATAGCCACGCTGTGGAACCTCACATCTGGAGTTCGGCAACCAATGCGCTGATTATTGCGCAGAATACCTATAAAGCACTTTGCGCAATCGATAAAGCGAATGAATCGTACTATCTGGTACGTTATGATTCCCTACGTAAACATATCGAGCATACCGATAGCATCATTTGCAAAGAGCTTACGCATTCTACCGGCTCAAAATCGTTCATGATCTATCATCCGGCACTCTCCTACTTCGCCCGCGACTATGGACTCCACCAAATAGCGATCGAAGAAGCGGCAAAGAGCCTTCGCCTGCCCATCTGAAGAAGTTGGTCGACGCTTGCAAAAGCGAAAAGGTGAAAGTGATCTTCATACAACCGGAGTTTGACGAACGTAACGCGGAGACTATATCCAAGCAAACCGGAGCGAAAATCATTTCGATCAATCCCTTGAATTACGATTGGGACACGGAAATGTTACACGTTACCAAAGCACTCATTACTCAATGACCAATCAACCCGGCACAAACATGAAACCGCTCATTGAGATCCGAGATCTCTCGGCCGGATATGAAGGGCGACAAGTACTGCGCGATGTCAACCTGACGGTGTACGAGCGCGACTTTCTGGGCGTCATTGGCCCGAACGGCGGGGGTAAGACTACGTTGATTAAGTGCATCCTGGGATTGCTGAAACCGACGGGTGGTAAAATCACCTTTCATATGTCAGATGGTACTCAAACCACCAATTCCAACGATCGGCCTACATTGGGCTACCTGCCGCAGTACAATACCATCGACCGGAAGTTCCCGATTTCCGTAGAAGAGGTTATCCTTTCCGGTTTGAGTGTTCAGCAAAAGCTGTACGCACGTTTTACGCATGAGCAACGGGAAAAAGGACGTGCGATTATCGAACGTATGGGACTCGAAGGACTGGAGAAACGTGCCATCGGGCAACTTAGCGGGGGACAACTCCAACGTGCCTTATTGGGACGTGCCATCATCTCCGATCCGTCCGTGGTTATCCTCGACGAACCGAGCACCTATATCGACAAACGATTCGAAGCCCGCCTGTATGAGCTACTGGCGGAGATCAATAACGATTGTGCCATCATTCTGGTTAGCCACGATATCGGTACGGTTCTGCAACAAGTGAAATCCATCGCTTGTGTGAATGAATCGCTCGATTACCACCCGATACGGGCATCACAAGCGAATGGTTGGAGAGAAACTTCCACTGCCCCATCGAATTGTTGGGACACGGCACGTTGCCACACCGCATCTTGGGTGAGCATCATCACCACGATCACGCCTAAAACCCTTCGTCGGAAGAAAGCGAATCATTTATACGGGGCTGATCATTGTCCAACGAGTCTTCTCGCAGTGAAGTGAGCCGAGCTTAGTTTACAGACCGGATATAGCTAGCTCGGTCGAAAGCCGGGTGTAGCGTATAAGTCGGTAATAGTTGGCTATCTGAAAGGGTTTTACAGCCTTTTTCATGTCGGAAAACATCGTTTATCGGAAGAGAATTACATAATAATTCTTATCATTCTATCCGTTTGTACATGGATTTCATTATCTTTGCGCCCATGTAACGTGTTTTTAACGAATAAACTACGATATAGCGCTAATGAAACAGTACAGAACCGTGAACAACTTAATGGGTTGGCTCACATTCATTATTGCAGCAACAGTCTATTGCCTCACGATAGAACCTACTGCCAGCTTTTGGGACTGCCCCGAGTTTATAACCACCGGCTATAAACTGGAAGTCGGCCACCCACCCGGCGCACCTTTCTTCATGTTAATGGCAAACCTGTTTACCCAATTCGCCTCCGATGTAACCACCGTAGCGAAGATGGTGAATTATATGAGCGCACTGATGAGTGGCGCCTGTATCCTGTTCCTCTTCTGGAGCATCACCCATTTGGTACGCAAACTGGTTGTCAGTGACGAGAATAACATCACGAAAGGACAGCTCATTACCATCATGGGTAGCGGATTGGTAGGCGCTTTGGTCTACACTTTCAGCGATACGTTCTGGTTCTCGGCTGTCGAAGGTGAGGTATACGCGTTCTCTTCGCTCTTCACCGCCGTTGTATTCTGGCTGATCCTGAAATGGGAAGATGTAGCCGACCAACCACACAGCGACCGCTGGATCATTCTAATCGCTTACCTAACCGGATTGAGTATCGGTGTCCACTTGCTGAACCTGCTCTGTTTGCCGGCTATCGTACTGGTTTATTATTACAAGAAAACACCGAATGCAACCGCAAAAGGCTCCTTGCTAGCACTGCTCGGCTCAGGCATTCTGGTAGCTGCTGTGCTTTACGGCATCGTACCGGGTATTGTAAAAGTCGGTGGCTGGTTCGAACTACTGTTTGTCAATAGCTTAGGCATGTCGTTCAACACAGGTGTAGTAGTCTACATCATCGTTTTAGCCGCTTCGCTTATCTGGGGCATCTACGAAAGTTACAACGAGAAAAGCAAACTGCGCATGGCGGTCTCTTTCGTCGTTACAATCGCCCTGTTGGGTATTCCGTTCTATGGACATGGAGTCAGCAGCATTCTGATTGGTATCGTAGTAATTGCCGCCCTGGCCATCTACTTGGCTCCGCAAGTACAAGAGAAAATAAAAGAAAAATGGCGTATCTCCGCCCGCACCATGAACACAGCCCTGTTGTGTACCATGATGATCGTAATCGGTTATTCGTCTTACGCACTGATTGTAATCCGTTCCACCGCCAATACGCCGATGGATCAGAACTCTCCGGAGGATATTTTCACGCTGGGCGAATACCTCGGCCGTGAACAATACGGTACTCGTCCGCTTTTCTACGGCCCTGCTTTCTCTTCGAAAGTAGCTCTTGATGTGAAAGACGGCTACTGTGTACCGCGCCAAACCGAAACCGGCAGCAAGTATATCCGCAAGGAAAAGAAATCCGCCGACGAGAAGGACGAGTATATCGAACTTCCCGGACGCATCGAATACACATACGCACAGAACATGCTCTTCCCGCGTATGTACAGTGCCTCTCATGCACCTCTCTACAAACAATGGGTGGATGTGAAAGGCAATGATGTTCCGTATGACCAATGCGGGGAAATGGTAACGGTGAACGTGCCTACCCAATGGGAAAACATCAAGTTCTTCTTCTCTTACCAACTGAATTTCATGTACTGGCGCTACTTCATGTGGAACTTTGCCGGACGTCAAAACGACATTCAAGGTAGCGGAGAAATAGAGCATGGCAATTGGATAACCGGTATTTCGTTTATCGACAATGCCCTGGTAGGTAACCAGAATCTACTGCCGCAAGATCTTAAAACCAACAAAGGACATAACGTATTCTACTGTTTGCCACTGTTACTGGGGCTAGTCGGACTTTTCTGGCAAGCCTATCACAGTCAGCGAGGTATCCAGCAGTTCTGGGTGGTGTTCTTCCTCTTCTTTATGACGGGTATTGCTATTGTACTCTACCTCAACCAGACACCTGCGCAACCGCGTGAGCGTGACTATGCGTATGCCGGCTCGTTCTATGCGTTCGCCATCTGGATCGGTATGGGTGTGGCAGGCGTAATCCGTTTGCTGCAGGACTATGCCAAGATGAAAGAGCTTCCCGCAGCCGCATTGGCCTCGGTAGTCTGCTTGCTGGTTCCCATCCAAATGGCGGGACAGACTTGGGACGACCACGATCGTAGCGGACGTTATGTGGCTCGCGACTTTGGACAGAACTACCTGATGACGTTGCAGGAGAAAGGCAATCCGGTAATCTTCACCAACGGTGATAACGATACATTCCCCTTGTGGTACAACCAGGAGACTGAAGGATTCCGTACCGATACGCGAACCTGTAACCTGAGTTACCTGCAAACCGACTGGTACATCGACCAAATGAAGCGTCCGGCTTACGACTCTCCGTCACTGCCCATCACATGGGATCGTTGGGAGTATGTGGAAGGACAAAACGAATACGTATCCATCCGCCCTGAAGTAAGAAAGAGCATTGACGATATGTACGCCGAAGCCGATAGCGCAGCCGAGAACGGCGATCCGAAGCTTTTGGAGAACCTCAAACAGCAGTTTGGTGACAATCCATACGAGCTGAAGAATATACTCAAATATTGGGTACGCTCTGATAAGGAAGGGCTTCGCGTTATCCCAACCGATAGCTTAGTCATGAAAATCGATAAGGAAGCCGTACGCCGCTCGGGCATGAAGATCCCCGACGCATTGGGCGACTCTATCCCCGAATACATGACTATCCTGCTGAGAGACGCCAATGGTAAACCCAAACGTGCACTCTACAAGAGCGAACTGATGATGCTCGAAATGTTGGCTAATGCGAACTGGGAACGTCCGTTCTATATGGCAATCACCGTTGGCAGTGAGAATCAACTGGGCATGGAGAACCACTTCATCCAAGAGGGCCTTGCTTACCGGTTCACACCGTTCGATACGAACAAGCTAAACAGCAAGATAGACTCCGAGAAGATGTACGATAACCTGATGAACAAGTTCAAGTTCGGTGGCATCGACAAACCGGGTATCTATATTGACGAGAACGTAATGCGGATGTGCTACACGCATCGCCGTATCTTCACACAGTTGGTCGGACAGCTCATCCGCGAAGGCAAGAAGGACAAGGCACTCGCTGCATTGGACTATGCCGAGAAGATGATCCCCAGCACTAATGTTCCCTACGACTGGGCGAACGGCTCGTTCCAAATGGCAGAAGCTACTACCAGCTCGGCAAGAAAGAAAAAGCGGATCAAATTATCGATGCGCTGGCCAACAAATCATTGGAATACATGAACTGGTACCTGAGCCTGACTGATAATCAGCTTGCGATAGCCGGTGAAAGCTTCATGTACAATGCCGGCTTAATTGACGCCGAGGTTCGCCTGATGGAAAAATATAAATCAGAAGAACTAAGCAAACGCTATTCGCCACAGCTCGAACGCCTGTACAGCGAATACGTAACGAGAATGAAGGGTCAATAACAAGGGAAACCAACATGTTAATAGAACAACCGCCGCGGCTTTTCCGGGCATTGTATCCCCAGGCCATCTTCCGGATGGATCCGAACGATCGGGCAGTATACCTGACTTTCGATGACGGACCGATCCCGGAAGTAACCCCGTGGGTGCTCAATCTCTTAGAAGAGCATAACATCAAAGCCACCTTCTTTATGGTAGGCGACAACATTCGTAAACATCCCGACGAATACCAAATGGTAGTAGATCATGGGCACCGGATAGGCAACCATACCTACAACCATATCCGTGGGTTTGAGTACTCTAATCCGGAATATCTGGCAAATACCAAGAAGGTAGACGAGATCATTCACACCGACCTCTTTCGCCCACCGCATGGACACATGGGGTTCCGTCAATACTATACCTTGCGTCATTACTACCGAATAATTATGTGGGATTTGGTAACCCGCGACTATAGCAAGCGGATGCGTCCGGAACAGGTATTGAACAACGTAAAACGCTACGCGCGCAACGGCTCCATCATCACATTCCACGATTCATTGAAGTCGTGGGATAATGGAAACCTGCAATATGCACTCCCCCGCTCCATCGAGTTTCTGAAAGCGGAAGGTTACGTATTCAAGGTATTCTGATACAAGCTTATTATCAACAGATAACGATCCTCTTACTCCACCGGCTTCTTATTAAATAGAACCGTATGGAGCAAGGGGATCGTTATCAGAGATCCGGATGATTATAGAACGAAAACTCATTCCAGAATCGCCTAGACCCGATTGATTGCTGCTAAGCTTTCAAGTATTAACAGCTTGGTTTTGATGTATTAATAACCCATTACTCAGGTATTAATAGCCCGGCACTCAAGTAACCTGAGTCAAGAACTTCGTAAAGCAAAGGCAAAACATCTTTTTAAACGTCCAATTCAAGCGATGGGAGCTTTGACGTACAAAGAGTTGCAAACAGACGTTTCCATTCAACTAGAAGGCGTTAAAACACATCTCGCAGCCTTCAAACCTCTACCATCCAAGAAAGATTAGATACAAGTACACGCTTCTTACGCATATACTACGACTTAGCAATGAAC
The DNA here is from genome assembly GCF_000517545.1 of Bacteroides reticulotermitis JCM 10512. Classification (GTDB taxonomy): domain Bacteria; phylum Bacteroidota; class Bacteroidia; order Bacteroidales; family Bacteroidaceae; genus Bacteroides; species Bacteroides reticulotermitis. Next base: position 12,489 of record NZ_BAIV01000038.1, read on the forward strand.
TCGCAACCAAGAATAAACGCATCCACAGCAGGAAGCTGATGTGTTGAAAGCAGAAGATAACCCACAAAAGCCTGTATTGTTAAAAGATTATGGATTAACACATTAATGCCAACACCAGCCAAACAATAGTCAACTTATATTTGTTTCAAGTGACGTTCTCAAACTAATATTTACAATTAAATCTTATCAAAAATGAAAAAGTTTATTTTCTCGGCTGCTGCGCTTTGCGCAATGGCGTTTACCGCGCAGAATGCTGTGGCACAAGTCCTGCCACAGCTAACATCCAGTGTAACATCGATCGATTTAGGAACCGTTCAAGTAAATGACGTAGTGCCTGTTGAGTTCGATCTTAATCTCCTGAATTTGGGAAGCATTACACCTAGCATTGCCAATCTTCAAGTGGAGTCAAGACAGAGTCGCGTCCGGGTTGGAGATGTAGTTGCTCTACCCGCAGGAACTGTAACATGGGATGTAGACACAACAATTGAGCCTCTAGGAGTAGGTGCGCTTGCCGGAGAAGCTCTGGAAGTTAGCTTAGAAGTGCCTATTCCGCTTTTGCCGAGCATAACTTTGAGCACAGAAATTCCAGTTACAGGAACTGTTGTTCCATAAACGAGCACATTTCTTAGAAACGAAGATTTATTGAATGTAAGGAACAGCCTCTATGCAGCAATTCTTGTAGCGTAGAGACCAATGAATAAGGGTGTGTATCAAATAGCTTTTGATATACAACCTTATTCACGCTTCATCGGCTATTCAAGACGAAGAGTGGAAACAAACTCTATTGCTCCCACTCTTCCACAAGAAAAATTAATGTAAAAAGGACTCACAGAGGTCTATGTCGTATACCACAACATGAGCCCCATTCGACATTAAATCATTTATTTATATAAAACAAGGTCGGTATAGGTTGCCAAAGTCCCTACAAATCCCGCATTTGTTGCTGTAGCAGAGGTAAACGCTCCTAAGGCAACACCGTTAGTCTCCTTATTAGGCCAGCTGCCGTCATTAGCAAATACCATGTAGAACGTTCCGTCTTCGGCGATATATGGAGAAGCGGAATAGGTATATGTAGCCGCCCACGAGATGTAACCATCCGTAGAAGAGAAAAGAGTAAAGAGGTAATAGCTACTATATCTTCCTTGTGCATTGCCATTGGCCATCTTTAGACCTCCATTTACGTAGGTACAATGAAAGATTGGAGTCACTGTGGGAGTCAACGGAGCAAAATTCAAATATAACGCGCCGGTACTTGGGCTTGTAATCGTTATATCCTCCTCATAAAGGTCTTCACCGTCAGCATATGAAACTTTCCACGCACCAACAAAACTGTTAATATCATATTGACGAATCGTGAAAGACTTCTCTCTATCATCACAGGATATGGTTACATTCGCTCCACGAGGAGCTCCAGACTCATTTTTAGTGAAATGGAAAGTAACTTTTCCATCTTCATCCGCTGTATAGCTTAACCAAGAAGCCGCATAAGACGGTATATTGACAATGTAAGGGGAAGAAGAAGTTACGATAACAGACGTAGAGTCTGCTGCGTTGGCATTTAGAGTCTTTAGGTTTGACGCATCAATACCAAAAGCAAACCCTTCCTGATACACAGCAACCAGAGAGGTCAATACACCATCATTCAACGTTATTGTACCTGCACGGCTCTCGATAGACTCATTTTTCACAACTTTCGCAGTAACCACACCACCCGATACACTCACGGAGCACCAATCGACAGAGGAGGTGGCTTGTAACTCACGATCCGTTTTTACTTCAATTGATCCGGTTCCGCCCGGTGCTTTGAAATAAAGGTCAGCTTTGGTCACATCCAACGCCTCCGGTGCTGTATAGGCATAATCGTCCCCACACGAAGTGAAACAAAGTATACCTGCCAGCGCAATGAATAAACTATATAATTTCTTCATAACTAATTTACTTTTTATCGATTTCTATCAATCCTTCTTTACCATAACTATGGGTGTGCTAAATAGCTCTAAATAACCAGCTACACCCGCACTGCTCGGTGGTTGACTAGTGAATGCATACGTAAGGAATGAATCACCGATATCAGTCCCCCATCCACCATTGTCTTTAAAAGTAATCGTCAGCGGACTTTCCAAGCTATTCACACCAATCAGTCCGGCACCATCTTTCCATGTCACATAGCTAGCATTGCAGAGACATAAATAGGCATAGTATTTGCCCAACGCAATACCTAGATATTGATTAGTAATGGAAAACGAACCCATCGAGCGAACATATTCAGCATTAACGGTGCCATAAGCGGTAAAGCCGGTAATAGAGTAAGTCTTACCATCAGGATTTGCTACCACATTAACAGTCTTCGTACCCATCGTATACGCACCCACTAACTGGTTATAGAAACGATAACCTTCGGGATAGAATGCTTCAAACTTCGCATTAACTCCGGCATCGGTACAAACAAACGATACATTGTCCGTATCAGCTTGAATGTGCTCATGGTCACTCCATTGATCGTTATAGGGCTATAAAGCTGGATGCCTTCATTGGTATAAACAAAAGGAATTGTTTCTACGCCTCCCAACTCTCCCGCTTCGGTATAAGTTAAAGTAAATACGTTATTGGTCTGCTCAACTTCACCCACTTCCTTACCGTCTATAGTCAGGCGGAATGTTCCCAGAAAAATAGCACTTTGTATCTCCTGCACACTTTTCAGGTAATTCTCCCAAGCTACTTCTTTAGGCATCGGGGTCAATACAATCAGGTTCTTAGTCTTTGTTCCGCTCAAAACAACCTTTTCAGGAGTAGCGCTCATCACCGTAAACTGAAAATCACCACCTAGCGCATTCAAAGGCTCGCTAAACAAGTGCATGATTGCGTTATAGCTATCAAAAGTCAACACCGGCCCCGCACTTTGCTTGAGCGAATAAAGACTGGTTATCACCGTATCTGCCTTAGCAACTTCACCTGCCACCGTCGCTTCACCATTCTCATTAAACGAAACTAATAGGTTATAGCCTCCATATGCCTGATCATAGCCCGGGTAATATTGCATTACCCAACCGTTTTCGGCTGATACCAATATCTCTTTATAGTTCTCTAAGGCATCACTGATGCGATTGGCGGACGAATCGCCGAAAATATCATCTTCTTCGTGCAACGAACAAGCACCTAGCAATAAAAGTGCCAGCATCCCGATCACACTATATATCTTTGTTCTTCTCATACTGTTTCTATTTAGTTGTTAATCCAATGATTCCAGGTTCAATTCTGAGATCTCGCCCATACGACGCTGCACAATCTGCTCCAGTTTCTCGATGTCAATACCCCACTTAATGTCCAAGTAGTCTTTAATCAACGCATATTTTAAAAGCATCTTGGTCGCTCCACTTTCACCGGCAAGACTAAGCATATTTTCCCAGTATTCCTTTCCGTAAACGACATAGAAAGATAAGATTTCAACGAAATCCTCGCCCGCCTCCGAAGAAGCATACGCACTGATAAAGCCCATTTCGAGTGCCTCCGTACTACCACTATTCTCGTAGTCGCCGACATTCACCCAACTAGGCCCTTGATAATCGGTAGAAATGGCATTAAAGTCCGTTGAATAATTCTTTGTCTGTTGAAGGATATGACCGAACTCATGATACATTGTTTTGATAAAATAGAATTTGATAATTTCCAAATCCGGGTTTTCAATATCCAATAAGTTCACTTTATTCAAGAAGATTTTCATTCCCCCTTCCGCAGTACCCAGCACCTCCGAACCATCTTCTTTGTACTCTGCCGAGCCAATAAGTTGAATCATGCGAGGTGAATATTGACGCAAAAAATCACGTCCTACCAGCTCATTATAAGCATCTACCCATAAATGCTTTACCAACTTGGCAACGGCAATCGATTTATCATATTCCGCCGGAACCACATCATATTCAACATGTGCTTCTTTATCCGAATAACGGTATTCGAACTGTATATTGTACGGATAGGTATAATTAGTCAGGACCCAGCGGTCAAAATCATTCTGTGTGGCTTTATCTACCCCGTCGGGGAATATACTTCTGGGGTCTAGATCTGTATCGTTGTTACACGCCGCCAATGAAACCAGAACGCCCAACAGTGTTATTAAATAATATATCTTTTTCATATTCTAGCTATTTTATAATTTCACAAATCGTCCAATCACTTGCGCGGGTTTCCCGGAATACCAGCTGCAACTACATCCTGTGGAAGTTGCCAAGCACGGCGCAAATCATCTTTAGTCAGTACATCCGCCTCTTCGCCATCGCGGTTGTGAGAGATCTCAATGCCATAGCGCTTCACATCAAGCCAACGCAAGCCTTCATGAACCGTTTCTACCCGGCGCAAATGCAATACGCATTGGATCAAGTTTTCTTGCTCACCCTCTGTCACGGTAAAACCAACGGGGTTAAGTTTCTTTTTGATGGTACGCTGACTCATACTTTCAGGCACCGTAGGCATATAGGCTACTCCGGAATAGAAAGACACCAAGTCAGCGGTACTCTTTGCCTGATAGGTCACTGAATGACTCTTGAGCCAATAGTTTATATCTTTCACACCGGCTTCCGGATTATTATTCAGAATGTAAGCCTCAGCCCGACAAAGCAAGGTTTCGTCCGTAGTAAACATAGGAACTACTAAATGCAGCAATCCGATGCCGGCTGCTTTATCGGTATATTCGAAATAAGCGTTCATCTTCGGTACGAATATTTTTTGAGATAACCCAAACAACTTCTTTACCGTACGAAGATTAGAGGAACTTCCCCAAGGGCCGGTAGCCTGTGCACCTTCCCGTGCAAAAAGCGTATTCGCATTTCCATAACGTCTATTACGTCCCGAATACGGTCCGTGTGCATATCCCCAAACCGACAGAATTGGAGTAATCAACAGGTTAGACGGGTCATTTGCCGAAATATAGGTATCACCAATCAGCGACAAGTCGGTCGGAAGATTGTTCAAGGTAGTCCAATCACGCAGCAGACCGCTTGGGTTGCCCGTTCCTAGCACCTTATTCGCATACTCGATAGCCTTGGCATAGTTGGACTTGTCGGCATGGGTATAAAATAGGTAGAACCGAGTAGCAAAAGCATACGCAGCTTTTCGGTTAAAGTGGTATTTAGGAACGGAATAAATATCGTCATTGATCAGCGGAAGTGCCTCTTCGACATCTTTGGCAATGTAGGCATAAAGCTCAGCCATGGTACCGCGACTCGGCAGCGTAACAGGCTTCGTCTCAGGTTCCAAGGTATAAGGAATTCCCATATCCACATCAGCTGTCTGCGGGTTGTATGCAACGCAGAACGTATTAGCTAGTACAAAATGCCAATAAGCGCGACAAATCAACGCTTCACCTCGTTGACCATTCAAGTTGGCGGGATTCCCCAACTCTTCGATCGCCTGCAAAGCCATGTTGGCAGAAGAAATCGCACCATAACATCCTTCCCAAATACCTTTCGGGTCATCGTCATCTATTTCGGTGACATCTTCCCAGCGATAGGCCTGAGTTATTGACTTCCAGAAAGGATCGTAATTGGCCCCATTATCCATCGTGTTGTCCGACGATATTTCGTAGGCCATAATTGGATAGTTCTGAGAATAGGCGGATACCAAAATCGCCGTTATCTTCTTCTCATTATCCACTTCGGTCCGGCTATCCGGCATCTTGTCCAAGAAATCGTTACAGGAGGACAAAGTCATTGCGGCTCCTATAGCAAGCATGTATATTTGATGTATTCTTTTCATAATCTTCTACTATTTTTAGAGTCCGACACGTAATGTTAAGGTAAACTGTCTAGGTACAGGAGCCGCCACACCACCGGTGTTAAAGAATTCCGGGTCCTGACCGTTCAACTTCTTATCTGCATAGATCAGGAAGAGGTTGGTAGCCTGGAACTTCAACGAGAGGTTGTTCAGTTTCCACGGCTCTATCCACTTCTTCGGGAAATCATAGCCAAATGCCACCTCTTTCATACGTATGAAATCACCCTTGGCAACACGAGCCGTCGAATAGTTATAGGCATTGTATGCGTAGTTCAACTGCGAATCACTCTGATTCTTTATTTTATCAGCGATGACCGGAATGTCCGTTTTCTGCTCGTCACCGGGCAACGTCCAACGATTTTTGAACTCGCGTGGCATAGAGGTTAAGTCGGTGTACTGATTTTTAAATACAGGGTCCAGGCGAACCACATTACCAAACGAATAAGTCAAGAACAAATTCAGGTTGAAACCTTTATAACGGAATGTATTGCCGAAGCTACCGGTAATCGTAGGGTCTGTTGGGCCTTCGTACACCAGATGCTCTTTCTTTATAGTTTCCTGGAAGTTTAAATCACTAACTGTTTTCTCTCCATTTTCATTGATAAAGGTCGGCAGACCGTACTTATTCAACCCTTGGAAATCAATAGAGAAAAGGGAGCGAACGGGATAGCCTTCCATGGTAAAGCCGGTACCGGTAATCATTTCGATCACACGTGCGTTCGAGTGCAGGTCGGTAACCTCATTTTTAGCGTGTGAAAAGATAAAATCCGTATTCCAGCTAAAATCTTGGCCCACGATATTCTTGGTTGATAATGTAAATTCAATACCATGGCTCTTCATGCTGGCCACATTGGCAAACTTGGTGATTTTAAGACCGGTACCCGGTGTATTAACCAAGCCGATCAAGTCGTAATTGTTACGTTTATACCAATCAGTTGCGAAGTTGATGCGATTGTCAAGGAACCCTATTTCAGCACCGATATTCAACTCATGCTTTTTCTCATAGGTAAGTTCTCTGTTTTCGGCTTCTTTAATATACAATCCGCTCTCTTTCACATTCGTAAAAGGACGCCAGGGGTTATAGCTCTGAACAATCGCAAGTGAATTGGACACATTAGCGGGACCACGGTCGGCGGTTAGCGAATACGAAGCCTTCAGGGTGAAGTTAGAAACAGTCGGCTCCAAATCCTTCCAGAATTTCTCTTCATGCGCATTCCATGCTCCGGAAATATTCCAGGTTGGCAACCAACGGGCGCTGGTCGATTTTCCCAGTTTATTGGTACCCTCATAACGCACGGTACCACTCACGGTATACCTTCTCTGATAAGAGTAAGTGGCCGTACCAAAGAATGCTACCGAGCGGGTACTGGTTGGCTTCACAGTATAATACTGAGCATTTTCTTCACTGCCCTGCTTGAAGTAGAGATAGTCATAAGCGGCAAGCATACCCATATCATACTGCATACCAGCACCATTGAACCAGGTCTCATTACGATCAACAGAATTCGCCTCCATACCTCCGAAGAAGTTAAAGATGTGTTTATCGTTGAAAACATCATTGTAGCTTGCTGTTGCACGGAAATCCCAACTATTCATCGAGTATTTGGTCTCTTTATAAAACCCACCCACGGGAAGTACGCTTACCGGCAATGAGTTCGCTTTGTCGGGATCCGTATAAAGCCAAGGGTTGGCGTCACGCATAGTCGCATCGTCCATAGCCCGGTAGGCCCATGCCTGATTGGAGTAGTCTTTGATGTAATGCGATTGCGTAGTATTAGAGTATTTATAGGCTCCCAAGACAGCCAATTCCAATTTGGAGATCGGTCGATATTTTAATTCAGCCTGAAATTTACTATCAAGCACATTCAAATCCATAAAATTATTATTCAGCTCGTTCATAATATTAAATGGAGCGTAGTTGCGCACGTAATACTCGTTCGGATCGAGGGTACGGGATGTATTCAACGCATAAGAGTACGGATTGATATCGAAATCTCGTTTCACTTCTCCACTCACTACATCAATATCCGATCCAGCGTGCCCGGAGCCTTTTGCTTACGGTAGGCCGCATTCCCAATCAAGTTCAGTTCCAACTGCTTCGTTAAATGATAAAGCGCATTCACATTCACCGTATAGCGCTGAACGGTACTTTGCTTCGACCATCCCGGGTCATGCATATAGCTGAGTGAAGCATAATAAGAGGCTTTCTCAGAACCGGTAGAAAGACTGACTGCATGATTCTGCATCACATTCGTATTGAACAGCTCGTCAAACCAATCGGTATTCCGGTATTCCGCTTCGCGCAAATACGCATTACGCGCTTCTTCCGTATTAAGTAACGCGTAACCTCCGGTAGCCGGATTGTACGTGTTGATCAGGTGGTACATCTTACCGTAAACGCCACTGTTTGACGCCCGAAAAGTACCGGCAAGAGTCAGATAACCAGCATTCTCGAGTTCTTTATAGACGCCCATTTGTTCCTGAGAGTTCATGATATTGAAATCGTTATACTTGGGCTTCATACGCACGGTAAACTCACCTGTATAGTTAATACGGCTTGTTCCGGCCTTTCCCCGCTTGGTCGTAACTACAATTACACCCGCCATGGCACGTGCTCCATAGATGGAGGTAGCCGAACCGTCTTTCAGGATCTGAAAGCTTTCAATATCGTCGGCATTCAAGCCCGCCACAGCAGAAGAGATCAACGTTTCCGCATTACCGGACGATAGCGCATCGGCACTCACTTCAGTCACATCTTCCATGATTACGCCGTCAACGACCCATAGGGCTTGGAACTACCATAAATGGAAGTTGCTCCACGCACGCGGATTTTCGGAGCCGTACCGAACGTACCGGATACATTCTGAACGGAAACTCCCGCCGAACGGCCTTCCAACGCGCGGCTGATTTCGGGCATACCGTCAATCTTCACATTAGCAGCCGATAACTGATCCGCCGCTCCCGTAAAAAGACGCTTATCCATCTTCTGCATACCAGTAATCACTACTTCATCCAGCATTTCCGAATCCGGCTTCAACACGATCCGCATCAGAGAGGATGTAATGGATACTGTTTGAGTCTGCATACCAATATAACTGATTTGCAAAGTTTTCGCTGAACCGGGCACACTACTGATCGAAAACTTACCGTCGATATCGGTCGTTGTACCCACATTTGTTCCTTTAATTAACACTGATGCTCCAACCACGGGCTGATTGTCCTCTTCTGAAAAAACTACCCCTGTAATCTTCCTAGAAGTCTGAGCGTTCATCAAGCCTATCCCGGTAAGCAAGCAGACTAAGAGTAACATTAATTTTACCTTCATAATTCCTTTTTTAAATTCCTAAAATAGGATTAAATTAGTTAATACCTTTTGCGATTTTTGCAAATATATATACTTTATAGTGAAATCAAAGTAATTTCTTAAAATATTTTATAAAACACACTTGTTTTATCCGATTATCCTTTTAAAAGCGCTCAAATCGCCCTTATTATACTTTATATTCATATAAACACACTTTCACACACAATAATAGCATTTAATCTAACTTTTAGACAGCATATAAAAGTTATACTAAATACTATTTTTGCATTAATTACGTTTATAAATGCAATCAACTATTTAACATTAATATACGCTTAAAAAAGATAATCCAATATCTATATGCAAGCATATTTCAATGCAATGTATACTCTTTTCAATCATTACAATCCTTAAAAGTATTAAAAACAAAAGATAAGTGTACAATATGTCAATCAGGCTTAATTTCCAAAGTAATATACAATTCTGAGGAAACATTCAGTTCTTCCGGATAAAAAAGGTCGTATTTTATTTAAAAGGTTGCTTCGTTCGACCCGGGTCGAACGAAACAAATACCCGGGTCGAACGAAAGAATAACCTAGGTGGAACGCAACAACAACCCGGGTGGAACGAATTAGAAACAGCGACTCCGCTGCTTAGAAGATGGGATCGAAGAAAAAAAACAGCCGTACCCAAGAGGCAAAGGGCAGGTTAATCACAAAAAGAAGAGGGAATACAAAGGGTTGACAACAAAAAAAGGCAGCCAAATGGCCGCCCTTTCTTTATAGAAGTGTGTCGGATCAATACGTAACGGTAAGCGGAGCACGCAGCTTTTGCGCATACTCAGCCATGTATTTATTCCAGGCATCGGCCGACTTAATAGCCGCCTTGTCCCAAGCGGAACCCCAATAATAGGTATATTCCGAACCGGGTTCGTATTCGCTGATCGCCAGTACGTGACCATCGGCTCCCGCACGTTCTTCTTTTTTCTCTTTCTCGGAAAAAAGAACGGCTTTCGCCTCTTTTACCTGCGCAGGGAAAGCAGCACCCATAAACATCTTGCCGTTACCGGCATTCGGATCGCCCGTAGGATCAACATAGGTGATGTAGCCATTAGCCGCATCTGCCACAACCGCCCCATCGGTTCGTGAAGTACGATACCGGTAGCTAAAGTAGCCACTTCCTTCAAATTGGTATAAGAAACAACGGTCTTATTCAGGTAAGAACCTGCATCCAATGAAATCAGACGGCTTTCTACCACGTTAGAATCACCGCGGACTACCATGGGCTTATATTCCAGCCTTACAGTAAAGCGTAGAGGCCCATTATCGAGGATTTCCTGCACCCGATAGGCGTATGGATAGATAATAGCATCACCGTCCATCAGAGCCGTAGTACCGCCTCCGAGTGTAGGACCTACTGCATAGCAGTCCATGCCGTTCCCGTGGTCAATGTGATAGGAAATAGCGCGTCCCAATTCAGCAGCTGCCTGTGGATCGGTCTTTTTCAGTTCGGCAATCTTAGCACGCTTCTCCGGATCGAGCTCAAGCGCATAGCGGGCTTCTACAACAGGCTCGGTGGTGTTATACTTCGTAAACACATCGTATCCGAATCCACGTTCGCCCCGAGCCTCCATACCGGGCCCGTAGGCACGAAAACCTGCGAGATCATTCTCCCAAGCTACGTCATCCATCCGTTCGGGGTAGTAACGCCCACAGGCAATAACGTTGAAAGGATCGGGAGTACCGGCTTGAATGGTATAAATAGCCGTACCATTGGCCTCTGTGGAGACTGCGAAGATCACTTTACCGTCATAGGTCACCTGATAAGGGACTTGCAGCCCGTCCATATTGAGCACGATGATTTGAGCCGTGTCGGGCAACTGCAAGCGGTCGACGACATCGCTCATGGGGATTTCTACCATTTCGCCGCTACGCTCCAATGCCAGCGGATTGGTAACGGTTACAGTCATCGAACGTTTCCCATCGGCACAGGAGAAGCTCATAAAGGCGGCAGCTATCAGAATCAATATCTTTTTCATATAATAGTACTATTATAAATGATCATTGGCAATTGAATAGATTTAAGATAATAAACAATAAGGTGACAAGCAGTAAACCACTTTGTCACCTTATCTAATTTTATTATACGCTATAATCAGCGATTATTTCGGTTGCTTACCGATATAAGCCAATATACCGCCATCTACGTAAAGAACATGTCCGTTTACGAAGTCAGAAGCCTTAGAAGCCAGGAACACAGCAGGCCCTGTCAAGTCTTCCGGAGTTCCCCAACGAGCAGCCGGTGTCTTAGCAATAATGAATTGGTCGAACGGGTGACGTGAGCCATCTGCCTGAAGTTCACGTAACGGTGCAGTCTGCGGAGTTGCAATATAACCCGGGCCGATACCGTTACACTGGATGTTGTGTTCGCCATACTCGGAAGCAATGTTACGAGTAAGCATCTTCAAACCACCTTTAGCAGCTGCGTAAGCAGATACGGTTTCACGACCAAGTTCACTCATCATGGAGCAGATATTGATAATTTTTCCGTGTCCTTTCTTCATCATAGCAGGAATTACTGCCTTGGCTAAGATAAACGGAGCGTTCAAGTCAACATCAATCACCTGACGGAATTCGGCTGCACTCATCTCGTGCATAGGAACGCGCTTGATGATACCGGCGTTGTTTACCAGAATATCTACAGAACCTACTTCTTTTTCGATCTGAGCAACCATGCTGATTACTTGATCTTCGTTGGTTACATCGCATACATAGCCTTTAGCATCGATTCCTTCTGCTTTGTAAGCAGCCAATCCTTTGTCTACCAACTCTTGTTTAATGTCGTTGAAAACGATTTTTGCACCGGCTTTAGCATAAGCACTTGCGATAGCAAAACCAATTCCATAAGAAGCACCGGTCACCAGTGCTACTTTGCCTTCTAATGAAAAGTTTACCATAATGAATTTATTGTTTTAAAAAGGTTATTTATCTAGCATGCGAACAGCAGACGCGAAGCACTACGCTCCCACGCTCTCCTGCCCGTCAGTCGATTTTACAGAGCTATTATTTCAGATCGGTAATCAATGAGAAATCCTGGTCGCCATAATTGAGGTTTTCTCCTCCCATACCCCAAATAAAGGTATAGTTATGTGTAGCAGCTGCCGAGTGGATAGACCATTCGGGCGAAAGTACTGCCTGATCACCCTTCATCCAGACGTGACGTGTTTCGTCTACCTCTCCCATGAAGTGACAGATAGCGTGTTCCTCGGGAATCTCAAAATAGAAATAGGCTTCCATGCGACGGCTATGCACGTGAGCGGGCATGGTATTCCAAACGCTTCCCGGTGCTAACTCAGTCATTCCCATTTGAAGCTGACAGGTGGGCAACACCTCATTGACTAGCATCTTATTAATGTTCCGATGATTGGAGCCTTCCAGCGATCCCATTTCAGCAACTACGGCATCAGCCTTTGTCACTTTACGATCGGGATAGTTGCGATGCGCAGTCACCGAGTTGAAATAAAACTTAGCCGGCTTGGCAGCATCCTTGCTTTCGAATGTGACCAACCGATCACCCGAACCCAAATAGAGGGCTTCCTTGTATCCAAGTTCGAAAACGGCGTCTCCAGCCTTCACTACGCCGGGGCCTCCGACATTGAAAATACCCATTTCACGGCGTGTAAGGAAGAACGGAGCTTTCAACGGATCAATCGCTTCAAGCGTCAGCACCTCTCCTACCGGAAGCGCGCCTCCTACTACCATACGGTCGTACATGGAGTACACCATATTCACTTCGTTGGAAACAAATACGTTTTCAATCAAAAAGTCGCGACGAATTCTCGACGTATCATAACTTTTTGCATCTTCGGGATGCGCTGCATAGCGAATTTCATAATTTGTTTTCATACTTCATTATTTATAGTTACTGAATAAACTGTTTAGCCAAGTGCACTTCGTTTGCGTACACGATGCAAAAATAGCAAAATAAAACGGGTTTACCTTGCAATATTGTCCCAATTCTCCCCCAAATTTGTTCAGATTTGATGTAAAGTACAGCTTTTTAACGAACTATAATACGAACGGACACTTGTTCTTACTTAAGGCAAAGAAAGACTTACATGCGTTATTAAAGGCTGCTGCTGAAGAAACGATTGAGTTCGAATACCCATAAAAAGGAGCATCTACAATCGTCTCCGATTGCAGATGCTCCACCCAGTTACATTAAAACGAGTGAGAAAGAGTTTATTTCAAACTAGTGTCCAATAGGACTTTAATTTCCTTGGAGGACGGACGCGGAGCATCTCCGCTAATCAAATTGCCATCCGCACCAACCAAAATAAATCGAGGAATACCTTTAAGATTATAGGGGACAGATATATCCTCACTCCGGGCACCGGCAAAAAGCTGAACGCCCGAGAGTTCTTTTTCCTTAACCATATCCAACCATTTCTGCTTGTCTTTTTCCTTATCGACCGAAACGCTTACAAACTCAATATTCTTGCCGCGATACTGCTCTTCAAGCTCTTTCAGGAAAGGGATTTCACCTTTACAGGGAGCGCACCAAGTAGCCCAAATATCGATATAAACCAATTTGCCTTTAAAGTCCGTCAAGAATACTTCTTTCCCATTGATATCGGGGAATTTGAAATTGGTTGCCACGTTTCCGGTTTCGTTCTTATCTACTTTTGCCAAAGCATCTCTAAAGCGCTTCTGCTGGTCTTCGGTTATCAGATATTTGCCATACTTCGCCTTATAGTCCATCAAGCCTGGATAGCTCTGAAAGGTTCGCGCATTTGCGAGCATATACTCCCCTTTAAGCGTGTTGTCGATAATTTCCCCCAGAGCTAGATCAAAGCTCTCTCTTTGGAGCTTTAAACAGGTTTCCAGATCGAGTGACGTATCTGCCCGGTATTGTACATTCTTACACGAAGTAAATAAGTGTATTCCACCCGGGTAGTTCAGTAGAAAAGGAGTCGCCGAGATATCGGCTATACTTAGCTCACGATAGAAGTTTGGATAATCTTTCGCCTCCGGATGTGCCGAGCGCGGTGTATTGGTAAAAGTCAGAGTTATCTCATAGAGGTTCACTTTCTTATACTCTTCAAAAGCCGCATCAAACAATTTGTTACCGGTCTTAGCTTTCGGATAAGCCTTTATTTGAGGCAGCAGATCCGCCAAAGTTGGAAAAAAGTCTTTATACGTGCTGTTCTTTCTAAAGAAATAGATCGCCTTCGACTCAATGGGGTAAACCAAGTCTTGCCATTTAGCGATCTCCAGATTCTCAGGAGTATTTTTCCCGGTTAAGGTATAGTCATCACCGTTGATCTCAAAGCTCAGATTATCACCCGGCTTGAAATAGAATATATAGCGGTACATTGACTGTTGTGGATTCTGTGCCATAGCATAGAATCCTTCTTTCTTCGGAGCAAACGCCAGCACAAAACTGCCATCCGCATCAATCCGCGAACTACCAAGTTCTACCAGACTACAATTTTCAATCTGGTAAAGCCCGATTTTGTCGGCATTAACCGGTTTCTCCTTCCAGCATCCTGTAATCACAGATACATTCTGTGCACTCAAACACAGGCTCAGTGTCAGCATCAAAGCTGTTACTATTTGTTTTTTCATGCTCTAACTATTTATTAATTGCGATACATTACGTAACGACCATTACCTTCTCCTTCGTACTCCGCCACTATACCCGGCTCTAACTCGCCAACTCCTTTCGGAGTATAGATGCGCAACTTCCATTTTGAATCAACATTGGTCAGAATTGCTAAATAACTATAGTCTGCGGGAGCATTCGGATAATAAAAATGTTTGATATAAGTAACTTTCTCATTGGGAGCAAATTCCAGCAACAATCGCTGTTTTTCTGCTTCAGCAGACGCTCCTATGTAGGTATACACTTTATTATCCTTCGCGAAATAAACAAAATCACCGCTTGCTGGGGCTGCTATCAAGTCCGCATCAGGCAGCAAATACTCATTAGGAACAAGATTGAAGTCAACAATTGGATAAGCGTTTGAACCGGTATAAAGTAATTGCGCCAAATAATATTCGCCAGTTGAAACATGTTTCATCAAAGCAAAGGCCGAAACACCCGATGAAGTAGATTCACCAATTTCCATCTTAACAAGTGAATAAGGCATATTAGTCACGGAAGTAGGACCGTTAACCGTAGACTCGACTGGTTTATCAGGGACAGGATCCACAGTCGGTGAATTCACTATAATTGAACAAAAAGAGTTTGTCTTAGTATCAAAAACCAAGACACCTACACTTCCACCAGCAATCATTCTCTCAAAAAAAGAATAATTACCTAATTTAGGATCTGCAAACTTCCCATAATGTGGGCTCATTGTGTAGATGCTGTGAACTTTCCCAGCATTCAGAAGGAAGAGCGCAGAACTAGAACAACGGGCTATCTCTTGCGGATTACACTGCTCCGGTGCAATATAAAAGACATCTTCGAACGTTTTAAACAAAGCCATGCTCCTCGCATCAAACACGCGAATATCCTTTGTGCTCAGAATATGAAACACCTTTTGGTTACCGAGAAGGCTAGATGTTCCGTCCCCATTAGAAGAGTTGATAATACTGCCCGGGTTGATAAAGCATAGAAACAGCTTTCCCTGCTAGCTGACTATCAGTCGATTTCAATACATCCACATACATCTCACCCTCCTTATTGACGAAATCGAAGTCTGTCTCATCATTTATATCTTTCAATATATACCACCCTAAGCTAACGGGAGTAGCGGTAATCGTTAATTGTATTTCATGTCGCTTGTATATATCTCTCTCCAGATCAATAACTTCAAAACTGAGTTTCCAAGCTCCGGCATTCAACAATACCCGGTAATCTAAATCTTTAGTATCAGCCAAATACCTGCGAGTAGGCCGTGTGCCATCTGTTGTACCTTCTGTTATAAACCAAGAATAGGTATAACGCTCCGAATTATTTTCGATATCAACTTCCGGAGCAAAATGCAACCTTTCCGATCGAACAACTGAATACTTATCAGGCAGTCCTGAAATTGTAACCGGAAGGATCTCTTTCGCACTTACATACTCGTAGTTACCCGTATCGCCTATGCAAGAAACACCAAGCAGAAGCAGACTTAACAGATACAAATACTTCATTCTATTTTTCATAATTTATCCTCCTACCTTTTAATAAAAACCAACCAACGTGCCATCCGCTTCCGCAAGAGGGTTGTCCGGATGTGCCTCATTATATTCTGCTAACTTTTGCTGAAAAACTATTGATAGATGATCTCCTAACTGAAAATCAGTTGGGTATGAATCAAAATCCGTAAAACCGGTAACCTGGATTATAAATTTCAGTTTCACACTGCCAAACGTTGGTCCGAAGTAAATCTTCCACACAATATCCCATAACTTTGGCTTGATGGTAAAATCAGCTACAGTCACAGTAAAGTTCCTAAGCTTATCAACACCCGGGCGGAAATACTCATTTTGCCCCACAGCCAACTTCAATCGTTTTTCTTTGGATTTTAGACTTACATCACGCAACAATACAACTGGAATATAGGCCACGGCCTTCCCTCTAGGGATACAAACAGAGTCAACAACTGAAGGATCATCGAATGCGATAAAATGTACTCCGGGGACCGCTGCATCTTCCTCTCCGACATTCGTTTGTATCAACTTGATTGGACGATCATAATCAGCAAGCAGTCCACTCAAGCACACTTTCACATGGACAGTATCATCTACAACACTATTAGGTTCAATAAAAAAAGAGTAAGGAATGCTGTCCAACTGCCCATTCATGACGTTCGGTTCATTGGCAAAATAGATGGCAGGATCGTTTTCATAAAAAAGAGCTTCATTCTCTTTACAAGAAGCTGTTACTAAAAGTAGCAGCAATATATTTATATAAAATGGTATTGTTTTCATGTAATTTCAATTTTATTCAAAGTTAATTTGGCCCTTAGGTTTCGGTACTACATATGCACCGCTGGGTAGAGTTACCTTAGCAGGTAGACTATATGCTGCATACTGATGCTTTTTATAAAAGAAGAATAGTTGCCCTTCACCATAGAAATCCTTACGGTATTCATACTCCAACCGATTAAGTAAAGCTGTTTCATTAGCCACTGATGTATCATCAATGGATGGATTCATGCTTCGAGCCGCGCGAAATTCCACAAAATAGGGCTTCACTTCAGCCAATGGCAGATTTTCAATCAGAATAAAATAAATTTCAGCCAATCTTAGTAGTGGTACAGTATTTTTAGCCTTAATAAGATCATTGCCTATATACTTATAGAAATGCCTGATGGCACCTGTAACATAAGTCTTCTGCTCCCAATATCGATTCTTGGTATAACGGATATCACTAGTATGCGTTGAACTTTCATATACATTGTTTAAAGCCACAAGCCCCATTGTTAATTTAGCCTTAGTCGACTTAAACAAGGGTTCTAATACCTGTTGTATATCAGGATTATACGCTCCCAAAAGATACTCTTCACACATTTCCAGGCTCGCTTTACCCGCATTATAAGATGTTGCATCAACCAGTTTTATCTTTTGGGATTCTATGACTTCTTTTGCATATGAAACAGCCTTTTCTTCATCGCCAATCCAATGATATAAACGCGCTTTCGTACCTAATGTAGCAAAATAATTAAAACGCCCTTGACGATAAAATTGCCATTCATCTTTAGGCGCGTTTCCTTTCCCTATATAATAAGACGAATTTAAAGAATCCAAGCTCACATATACCAATGGATCATATTTTTCCAATATTTTTTCTGCAGTAGTCAAATCATTTTCAATTGCCGTGATAACCTCTCTCCAAGATTTAGAAACAAGTTTAGAAGGATTGTTAGTCATCTCAGTTACATACGGAATACAGATTTCCGAATCAGTAGCCAGATCGGGTACCGGTCCGAAAAGACGCAAGACTTCTAAATGTAGAAAAGCCCTCAATCCAGTAGCTTCCCCTTTCAGAAGTTGGTCATTGTTGTATTGAAACTTCGAGCCATCCTCTTTTTCTAGATTAGCAAGCATATCGTTCAACTGAGCGATTGATGCATAATAATTCAGCCAAATCGTAGAGATCAACTCTTCAACTTTGTTGTTGGTATAATCAAAATTAGATATCCGGTTGAATTCTTCGTCAGCAGCTAAAATAGGTACAGTCCACAAACGCGCTAACGCATCTGTAAAGTACATACTCGTGTTTTTGCCGTACAGTTTAGCATCTGCTATTTGAATGTACACCCCGTTAAGTGCTTTTTTATAGCCATCCTCCGTTTCATATAGAATTTCAGATTTAATCTGGGAACGCGGGGTTACATCCAACCAATCACTACAACCTGTCAAGGTTGCCAAAAAACAGATTATTAATATATTATATATATCTTTTTCATCCTTTTATTTTTATACTATTAATTAGAATCGGGCCGTAATAGAAAAAGACACTTTTCGTGAGAACGGATAATCCGTGCCTCTTTCTCTCTTGATAGTCGACCAATAAAATAAGTCTTCCACATTCCCGTTAAGGCTTAGGTACTCTAGATGAAGGTGTTTGCGGGTCCACTCAGTAGGAAACTCATATCCTAAATTTAACGAAGATCCGTAAAACGCATTATCTTTAAACAGAAAGCGAGTCGTTGCACGCGTTTTTGTGAAGTCTTTCACACTCTTATAAGCTGCCAAATCACCCGGCTGCTTCCAACGATCATACAGCACGCGCCTATCCGCATTGTTGTACGGAAAAATATTCTCAACTTTATTGGCTAATGTAGCGTTATAAGCATACCCACCCCAGCGATATCCAAAAATAGCATTCAATGAGAGGCCTTTCCAATAGACATAGGCATTCACCGTTCCTTCTAACTTCGGTGAAGCAACTCCACAAGCAACCTGATCTTTGGCATCCCAGGTAAAGGTTTCAGTTCCGTCTTGCTTAATATAGATTTCCTTGCCGCTACCCGGATCAATTCCTTTCGAACGAACAGCGTAGATGGTATTGATCGACTCTCCCTCTTTATATAAAAAACTAGGATTATAATCGTCCTTTGTTGTGCTGAGTAAGTCATCATTCATCGCCTGCAAGGAGTTAGATATAGACTTTATCGTATTCTTATTATGAATCATTTTCACACCCATTCGCCAACGAAAATCATGTTCCACATTCTGAATAATAGTACCATTTATATAAAGTTCTACTCCCTGGTTTTGAACTTTACCAATATTCGATTTGTAATTTTGAAAACCGCTCGATAAGGGTAGGTTTACATCAGACAATAAATCATCGGTCACTTTGTTATACCAGTCAAATGTAATATCCAAACGTCTATTCAAAAGTTCCAAGTCTAATCCTAAATTTAACTGAGTTGTCTTTTGCCACTGCAAATCAGGGTTTCCAAATGCCATTAGATAGACTCCATACCACCCTTGAGTACTTTTTCCTCCATAATCCTGATAAGAGCGAAAACCCAAATAGGAAGCGAAGTTTTGCGAACCGGTTACACCATAGGAAGCGCGTAAGCGAGCTATATTTATCCATTTATGCTCCAGTAGAAACTCCTCATTCTGCATATTCCAACCGGCTCCTGTCGACCAGAAGGGGGCAAATCGGCTCTCTGATCCAAACTGAGAAGATCCGTCATATTTTCCATTTAAATCAAAAAAGTAACGTCGGTCATAAGTATACCGAAAGTTGAATAAGAATCCGGCATCCCGAGAAATAGATTCTACTCCAAATGGCCGCCCATCTTTATAATATTGATTAGCCATACCCAAAAAATCCATATTCAATACCGAGATTCCCTCTCCTACAACAGAATATGACTCCGACTTCGATTCATCCAATGTCATCCCCAGTCCGGCAAAAACCTGATGTACATCTTTAAATTCCTTCGAATAGTTTAACGTTAGCTGCCCTGTATATTTATTAAAGCTACCATTACCCATGGTATAGCGTCCCTTACGACTATAATCATCTCCCACAAATTCATCAAACATACTATGTTCAGCAGATACGTAGACGTCCGAACGAGTTGTCTGTTTCGTATACGAAAACTGTCCCCTTACAAACAACTCGGGCGAAATATGCCATTCTACAGCAAAATTATTAGTAATGTCTATATATTCACTTGTATTTCTACTGGGCAAATAAGCATCATACAATGGGTTATATACCTTATTTGTCCGGTAGTTCAAACTTGCATAAGTCACATTTTCTAATATTTTCTCAGGATTTCCATCTTCACCAA
Organism: Bacteroides reticulotermitis JCM 10512; assembly: GCF_000517545.1. Classification (GTDB taxonomy): domain Bacteria; phylum Bacteroidota; class Bacteroidia; order Bacteroidales; family Bacteroidaceae; genus Bacteroides; species Bacteroides reticulotermitis. Next base: position 32,816 of record NZ_BAIV01000038.1, read on the forward strand.
ACGGCATATAGTAAGAATTTAAGTTACAATACTGATTGAAAGAGCCGTAAGGAGAATTCGATGACTTTGAAGATGTTATTTGCAAATTATTCTGGAATGTCCAGTTTTTGTGCTTATAAAGTAAGAACATATTTCCGGTAAAGACTTTTCTGCTGGAGCCTTTCATCGCGCCTTCAACATCATTGAAACCAATACTCGCACCATATCGCAGGCCTTCATTTCCGCCATCAATAGACAAGCTATGTCGGGATCCGACTCCTGTACGAACCGGATATTTTAGCCAATAGGTATCTACTCCCCGAGTAACGTCCAATTGCCGCTTATTATATAAGTCTAGTAGCCCTTGCTCATCAATCGCATTATCTGCAACATACAGTCCAGCAGCTTTCTCATAAGCCAATTTCTCCGAAGCATTCATCAGATTATAAGACGTCAAATCAGGTGCTTCTATACTCAATGTACCTTTGTAACTAATGCGCAACTTTCCGGCAGGGATTACTTTACTCGTAATAACTACCACACCATTCGAACCTTTCGAACCATACAGTGCCGTCGCATTAGCATCTTTCAGAAGCGTGATATTTTCAATCTGGCTCTCATCCAAGTCCATGAAACGGGTTAGCGTAATCTCAAAACCGTCCATAATGAATAAGGGCTGATTGGCGGTCCGCTGATTTTCGCTACTCACCTGTAGGTCTTTCACATCAGTAGGTAAGCTGGATGCACCACGAATGGTAATAGAAGGCAGACTGTTTGGGTCGGAGCCAATTAGCACATTGTCGGCAATATTAAAACTGGGGTCCAGGTTTTTTAAAGCACTAATCATGCTTCTACTTCCCGATTCCTGCAATTGTTTCTTGGTAAACGAAGTAGCTGCTCCGGTATAGCTTTCGCGAGGCTTATTAAATACACCCGTCACTACAACTTCCGCCAGTTGCGAATGATCCTCATTCAGAATGACTTTGCCTAAGCCTATATTCTCATTACCCATTGTAATCACTTTCTCCAAAGATTCCATTCCGACATAAGAAAAAACGAGGGTTACCGTATGACCAATCGGCACAAGAACAGAGAAACTACCATCGGTAGCTGTTATCGCTCCTTTAGCCGTTCCTTTGATCGCTACGTTTACACCGGGAAGTTCCAGTTTATCACTATCAATCACAGTCCCCGTGATAGCACGAGCCTGTGTAGAGGCAATAGCCGGTGTTCCTCCGGTAGTAACGCGTTTCTTCACTACAGAGATAAACTCACCATCGTTCTTATAGATAAAAGGTTTATCGCCGATAACCAATTCAAGCGCTTTCTCCACAGTCGCACTCTGTATAGTACAAGTAGTGGTAAAGCCGCGCACATCTTCTGTGTTGAAAACAATCTTACTTCCGGAGACATTACCGATTTTTTTCAATGCAGAAGCCAATTGTTCGTTCTTAAATGTAATAGTCACATTCTTCTTTGGCTGAGCATATAGCTGAGTACTCAACAGGAGCATCGTGGCCAAAAGACACATGAGAACCGAACTTTTCATAAGGGGTCTCTTCCCCCTGGAGTACAAATCCGGAGATTTTTCTCTTTGCTTCATTCTAAAATAGTTTTGGATTAACAATAAGCCCATTCAAACGTTTCTTTCAGGGCTGCATCATTTATTATTTATAATTACCGTGTTTTTCTCAAGTCTAGCTTCTACTTTTCCCAATTGATTCAGGAGTTCTAACGCTTTCCCAATACCAGCTTTCCGGTTAGCCCAGAATGTGAAATGATAGTTCATCTGTCGTGCATCTGCAAACTCAATAGTCAAGTTGTACCATCTTCCCAAATCTCTCATGATATCGCTGAGAGAGGCATCTTCAAAATAGAAATAACCTTCTATCCAAGAAGTATATAGTCTAGTGTCTACCTTTTGTACGTTTATCGTTCCATCAGTATTAAAACATGCATCTTGTGCGGGATGAAGCATAATGGAGGTACGCTTACCCCTCGCTTCTACTTTTCCTTCAACCAACGTGAGATGGGAATCACTGTGAGCATAATCTTTGATATTGAAGCTTGTTCCCAAAACCCGGGTTGTGATATTCTTTGTCTTTACAATGAAAGGATGTTTTTCATCTTTTGCCACCTTAAAGTAAGCCTCTCCTTCAAGTTCAACCATACGCTCCTCGCCTACGAAATTGACGGGGTAGTACAAAGTACTCTCAGCATTTAGCCACACTTCAGTTCCATCGCTTAACGTAATCTTAAAGTCTTTACCCCGAGGCGTTTTCAGCGTATGAATCTCTGCTTTAGCCTGCACATACGACCGATTTTGATATTCAATGGCTTTTTGATCAGAGACATTGACACCCAATGCTACCAACGAATCTCTGTTAAAATCGGTAGAAAGAGTTATTTCTTGCCCGTTAGTACTGCTTAGAATCACCTCTTGAGGAGTTGTCAACTCATGCATGAGCGCGACCGCATGAGTCAAAGGCTGCTCTACCGGCAATAAAATCGGAATAATACTTCCCAAAATCAGCATAGCTGCAACTGCTCCCCACCTCCAATAGGAAGTTTTACGGAAAGGTTTCGGAGTATAGTCAAGGGGAATCGAAGAGAGTACCGACTCGTGGAGGTCTTGTTTCAAAGAATCCCATTCATTGGATACATCCGGAAACTCCATCTCTTCCAAAGCCAAGCTATCATGAGCAGCTTTTGCATCCATATATAGTCGACGATTCGCTTTCTTTTGTATCCACTGAGCAAATTCAGGTGTTTGCTCCAACGCCGGATTTGTCAGAATCTCTAAAATATAATCGATATTTTCTCCTTCTTTGTTACTCATATTCTCGCATTACTTATAATATAACGTAATGAGTTCAAAAAGGAGTACAACTAATTAGAAGAAAAATAGAATTTGTTTTCGCAAGGTTTTAAAAGCTCTTGCTACTAATGTTTTTACAGTGAGTGGGCTAATCTCATAAAGTTCGGCAACCTCTTTGTATTTCTTTTTATAAAGTACGCATTGGGTAAACACACGTCGAGTCTGTGGAGGTAATTCTTCCAATCGCTTCATGATCTGAGCGACCCTCTTTTCATATAGTTCATAATCAATTACTTCATCATCTAAGAAAAACTGTTGATATTGAATATAGTTGTCTTTCGCCTGGTTCTGCCGTATGTGATTGACGCAACGACTTTGTACCAGTTTATATAATAAGGAGAGTAAATTGACGTTATCATATCTCTCAAGATGCTCCCAAAGATAGCAGAAAGCATCGTGCACAATATCCTTAGCGCTTTCCTCATCCTGCAACCAGCCCAATGCATGTGCATAAAGCTGTTTAAAATGGCGCTTGAACAGATCTTCGAAAATAGTTTTTTTGTCAATACCAGGCATTTTGTGCTAAACAAATATATTTGCAAAATTAGCTAATTATGTAGATATCTGTTTAAATAATAAGGCTTTTAACACAAAATCGTAAGAAGAAAGCGATTAATTGATACACAAATAAATGAATAGAGGCTTATCTTTCCTTATTTATCCAAAATATAAAGAATAATCTAATCCATCGGATCATATATAAATCGATTTTAATAAGAAAACATTTTAAATTTAAAAGATGAAAAGACATAGTTAAGCATTGGATTTAGACTCTTCGATTAAGAAAAGGGCCACATAAAATAATAAACAAGCACCGAAAGCAACCTAAGAATCAGCGATCTTCTGCCTGAAAAGAAGCCACCTGCAAAGACAACCAGCGGCTTTGCAGGAATGTGAATACCCGAGGAAGTTACTCTATCCAGAAATAAGAGGATGTTCATTAAGACCTCCCTGTATCTATAAACTAATTAACCGGCAAAACATGAAAATTAAGCAAGTGACAGAATGTAAACAGCCATCGCACAATATGCGGACAGGAAGTAGAAGTGAATAAACATAAAAAAAGAAGACGCAAAATAAGCAACTGATATACTGAATGATATGCAAAAAAGTGACTATGACATAAGAGTGATGTATTTTTGTGCAAAGTACTTCTGTCAAGCCCCGAAGATGAAATCAGGAACGCAGAATGGCTATATGGATATTGCACGGTTTGCAAAAGGAGTCGAAATTTAAGTAGTACACAGGAAAAATAAGGCTCATGCTTCTGCAAGTGATCCGTTACTATTGAGAAGATTTATAGATTTACCAGTACACGCCTAATCTCGTCAGGTACCCCGATATATACCTCCTATAACGAAAAATCTCCAAGAGTATAACACTCTTGGAGATTTTTTTCGTTGGACTACCAGGATTCGAACCTAGACAAACAGAACCAAAAACTGTTGTGCTACCATTACACCATAGTCCAAACATAGATGCCTTCTGTTAAAAAGCGGTGCAAAGATATGGGTTTACAAACAAACCTCCAAATATTTGCGCCACTTTTTTGCATTCAGCTAGCTAACAGCGTTATTATCACTTCACTATCAGCAGATAATAATTCTTCTTACCACGTTGAACTAACAGATATTTCTCATCCAACAGATCAGCAACTGTAATCACTTGGTCAAAAGCCTCTAGCTTCTCCTTATTCAGAGAAACGCCACCTCCTTGAACCAATTTACGCATTTCGCCTTTGGATGCGAATACGGCGGCGTTATCGACAAATAGATCGACCGCTTTCACCCCATCCGTCAAAACATCACGCGATACCTCAAACTGAGGTACTCCTTCGAACACAGCCAACAAGGTATCTTCATCTAACTTCTTCAAAGCTTCGGAAGTAGCATTACCAAATAAGATGTTAGACGCATCTACTGCAGCATAGTAATCTTCTTCAGAGTGTACCATGATCGTAACCTCTTGGGCAAGACGTTTTTGCAATGGACGCAAATGAGGAGCGGCTTCCTGTTCAGCTACCAGCGCATCAATTTCCTCTTTAGGGAGAGAAGTGAAGATCTTAATATAACGGGCTGCATCAGCATCGCTTACGTTCAACCAGAATTGATAGAACTTGTAAGGGGAAGTGTAACGAGAATCCAACCAAACATTACCGGATTCTGTTTTACCGAACTTACCTCCATCAGCTTTGGTGATAAGCGGACAAACAAGTCCAAAAACCTCATTCCCATTGGTACGACGGATTAATTCAGATCCTGTCGTTATGTTGCCCCATTGGTCGGAACCGCCCATTTGCAGTTTACAGCCACTGGTTGTATTCAAATGCAAATAATCATAAGCCTGCAACAACTGATAAGTAAACTCGGTGAATGACAAACCGTCACGAGCTTCACCATTCAGACGCTTCTTTACTGATTCCTTCGCCATCATGTAGTTTACAGTGATATGCTTACCTACATCACGAACAAAATCTAGAAATGTAAAGTTCTTCATCCAATCGTAGTTGTTCACTAACTCTGCACAGTTAGACGCACCGGACTCAAAATCCAGAAATTTATCCAACTGCTTTTTGATAGCTTCCTGATTATGGATCAAGGTCTTCTCATCCAACAGGTTACGTTCCAGCGATTTACCGGATGGGTCACCGATCATACCGGTAGCACCACCAATCAACGCCAACGGCTTATGTCCGCAACGTTGGAGGTGACGCAACATCATCACCCCACAAAGGTGACCGATATGCAAAGAGTCCGCCGTAGGGTCAATACCGAGGTATGCAGTCACCTGTTCCTTAGCCAGAAGCTCTTCTGTACCAGGCATAATATCGTGGAGCATGCCACGCCATCTTAATTCTTCTACAAAATTCATCGAATGATTAATTATTTAAATATTTGATATACTTTGTTCTGGCAAAAGTACGACTCTTTATCTGAAGAAACAACTCTTACCACTTAAAAAAACTGCCTGCACATTCTCACTGATTACCCGACGCAGAGCACTCAGGCTCACCTCGCGTACATCAGCAGCCTTTCGCAATACCGCTTCAATAGCGAGCCCGGTATCATCGGTCTCTAAAAACAAACGGTTGTCAGGCACCATTCTCATTGCTTCGGCAGAATAGACTTCCCGGAAAGAGAGATAAAAGCCTTTATCCAACAGCTGTTTCGCTTGCTCCGGCTTTCCTCGAAAGCTATGCCATATCCATGGCTGAATCGGATTGTATTTCTTCCGAACAGCAAGTAGCTCATCCACCGCTTTCACACAATGAATAATCAACGGCAGACGGTACTGCTCTGACAAACGAACCTGCGCTTCGAAAGCATAGATCTGCAGTCGCATAGGCGCATTCGCCAATTTATCCATCCCTGCCTCGCCGATGGCTACAAAACAGCTTTGCCCAAGCAATTCCTGAAGTACAACCAACTGCTTCTTTGCATTGCATTCGGTCAGGTCCCAAGGATGAATCCCGGCAGAGTAATAAACTCCTTGAAGCGGCTTGAAAACATCATCCCCCGGGTTACCACCGCCGGCATCATTTCCCGGATCATCGCAATCCGAAGAGACGACAGGAAGCTGATAATTTACTATGGCATTCGGATTACCTGTATGGCTATGGGTGTGAATGTCCAGTATTTGATTGTTCTCCATGAGGTTGTTCGTTAAAGTGCGTCAGGGAACCGGATCATATCCGGAACCTCCCCAAGGATGACATCGCAAAATACGACGAACCGTCAGATAGAGCCTTTGATCGGTCCATGTTTTTTATTGCCTCAAGCGCATAAGCTGAGCAAGTGGGCGTAAACCGACAGGAGGGGGGAATAAGAGGGGAAATACAAGCTCGATAAAAATAAATGGGGATTAACAGCAGGAAAGACAATGCACTCGACAAAGCCTTCACTATTTGCATAAAGAAGATTCGAGGCTTCATGAGGACAACTTTTCGCCGATGCGTGCAAGCGCTGTTTTCATTTTTTCGTCCAACTCGTTCGAAGGAACCAGCTCGTCCGACAAATAAATAAAGCAATAGCCAGTGATTGAGGATACTCTTGCATCTCAGCGAGCAGAGTTTCCTTGTTTTTCCGATAGGCTTCGCGAATCCGACGTTTCACCCAGTTGCGCTTTACCGCCCGCTTGAACCGTCGCTTCGAAACACTAATGAGCACCGCAACCGGCGCTGCTGCTTGTTCGATAGGCATATATACTACACGTATCGGAAAGATGGAGAACGACTTAGATGAACCGCCTTCAAACATCTTCCCGATAATAAGTTTACTATTCAGCCTTTCGGCTTTACGCAAGGTATAGTTGCCCACTCGTATTATTTATTGTTTTCCTTGATGAACATGTCAAGTGCTGCCGTCATAGACGGTGCCTGTACAGTAGGAGCTTCAAGGTCCAAACGGAGTCCGGCATCACGTACTGCTTGTGCAGTGGTCGATCCAAACGTTCCGATTCTGATTTCTTTCTGATCGAAATCAGGGAAATTCTTCTGCAACGAAGAAACTCCTGCCGGACTGAAAAACACTAACATATCATAGTCAAACTCCTCATCTTCCGTAAAGTCGTTACTCACCGTGCGATACATCACCGATTCTGTGTGCTGAATATGGTTCTTCACAAGCAGATTCGACAGATCGTCCGTATGCACATCCGACATCGGAACAAGGTAGTTTTCGCCCTTATGTTTCAGAATCGCAGGCAGCAAATCTTCTATCTTACCGGTAGAACCGAAAAAGATTTTGCGTTTACGGTACTGAACATACTTCTGAATGTACAGAGCAACTGTCTCTGTTACACAAAAATATTTCATTGCTTCCGGAACAGTCACACGAAGTTCTGTACACAGATGAAAAAAATGGTCGATGGCATGGCGAGAAGTGAATATGACGGCTGTATGGTCGAGAATTGTAATCTTCTGTTGCCGGAACTCCTTCGCTGAAAGGCTTTCGACCTTTATGAACGGGCGGAAATCTATTTTTACGCCATACTTCTGCGCAATGTCGTAATAGGGAGATTTCTCTGAAGCAGGCTTAGGCTGCGACACAAGTACTTTTTTGATTTTCAACGTCCTAAATTTTTATTAGCAATATATTGTTAAGCTGAATCAGCCCCTGATATATGAGTAAACAAGGAATGATTTCAAGGGCACAAAAGTACAAAATTAAAAGGAAAAGTACATGAATTTGATTAAAAAAAAGCTTTACCCACTTATAAAACATCAATATTTTAGTAAAAATTAAAATACTTAATCCTATTACTGTTAAATAAACGATGCTTAAATCAAAATAAACAAGAAATAAAACGAACGGAAAAAGCACAAATCCCAAGTAATAGATAAGCGTAGAATAGGCCTCCAACCACATATCCGTCTTGTTTTTGTCAAAAAACACCCATCCAAGGAAAGAATAGCTTCCCCACTTTAGTAAGACATATGCCAAACAAATGCCGACATAGCTGCCCAAAAGCAACAGCGGAGAGTATTGCCCCATCAGATCGGGCGTTGAATCATGAAAATAATTGAAAATCACAACTCCACTCAGCACGCAGGTTTGCACAAGTAAGACGAGCAAATAACGCACATCTCCCGCAGTAGAAGCATTAAAGATACTTGTTCGTTCACGGTGCATTACGAAGTCTTTTACCTGCTGAGAGAGGTATTTCTTGCTCCTGGCCAAAGCTATGGATGAAAGAAAGAAACAGGCCAAAAGCGTGGCGGCAATCGTATCGTCAATACGAGGCGAGTAGGTTAGGGGAACTCCCTCGAATCCAGAGTCATAAATAGTTGCCGAACGATATTTCACCACCTGAAGCGTGTCTCCCGCTATATATTGCTCATCATAGAATAGTGGAAGCGTGTCGGGCACTTGAGTAGTCACAGTATCACGTAAAGCCACAGGCAGGCAACTTACCGTATCTGCCTGTAACGTATCAGCTACTTGAACGATATGGCTGCCGAAAGGTTTCATATGGCAGCAAACTTACGAATCGACTGATCATACAGGGGTAGTGCAAATCAATTCCAACGCCTCCTCCGGTGTAGTGGCTACCTTCCATATTTCTCCATGCTGCCGACGCATAAAGCTCTCATCAATTGCTCGTTCCAGCATAGCCAGCAAGGGGTCGAAGAAACCATTGGTATTAAGAACAACAATGGGGTTCAGATAAAGCCCTAATTGCTTCCAGGTTATAATTTCAAGTAGTTCTTCCAAGGTTCCACATCCACCGGGTAAAGCAATAATAGCATCACTCAGATCGGCCATTCGTTGCTTGCGTTCATGCATCGAGTTTACTTCAACCAACTCGGTAAGTCCGGTATGATGCCAGTTTTGTTCAACCATAAAATGTGGAATAACACCTGTTACTTTACCACCGGAAGCTAGCACAGCATCGGCTACAGAACGCATAAGCCCGATACTACCCGCTCCGTTAATTAACCGGATATCCTGTTTAGCTAGCAGACGGCCTAGCTCTTCGGCTGCTTCAAAATAAGTGGCATCTATCTTTGTACTGGAAGCGCTATATACGCACACAGAGTGGATCTGATTCATTGTCTTTTACATTTTCTGAGTAATGCCACAAAAGTACAAAAAAAGCAGAGAGCTACACAACAAAGCATCATACTTTCTCATTGCCAACTGCAAGAAATCAAGACTGAGCATGTAGGTAAAGACCGTTTACACAACCCAAAGCTAAGCCATATCGTTACATCGAAACCCATTAAAGCCTCAATCCATACAGATTCAATTTCTCTACTTTTCAGTCGCTACAGCGAAGCCTTGTTTTCGCTTCAATAATAGAACTCCTTCTTAGCTTTATCTACTCGATGTCGTCCTCTTCCCAATAATTCTTATAATTGAATTCTCCAAAAAAGTCGTACTGACTATAATACCGAACCGCTTGTTCGATGACATTCCATCCGGCTGCTTTCGATTGCTGATTCACAGTAGATTGTTTAATACCTAATTCGCGGGCAATATCCACTTCATTATATCCGAGTAATTTGTAAAGTAGAATATGACTCTGCTTGGTAGTCGCTCTATTCAGAAATTCATCAAGAAGAGATAGGATAACAGTAATCTGATCGGTCAAATCCTTGGAAGGAGAATCAAAAGAAAGTGTACTTTTAGCTTTCATTTTTTTCTGTTCGGCAATCAACTTACCCGAACGACTAATCGCTTCCTCATCCACTATATCCTTATCAATCAAATCAATATTCACACGACCGATGCTGATACCGACCCGAGCCCCATAAGCTTGGAATTGTTTTCGATACTTAGCCGATGCCAGAAACTCACTAGAAGGATAAATAGAAAAAGACTTAATCCCATTCTTAATCAATAGCGCAATTCTCAAAGCATCGCAAGGCGCAGAAACCAGACACTCGATAAGGCCACCAGAGACGAGCCGCATGAAAACCTTTTCCTTTTTCCATTTAAGATGGCTCTTATCAATTTGTTCAAACAGCCAATAAATCCGTTGCGTGAGTTGATTTGCCTCCTCAACACTAAGCGAGGAAAAAGCAACGATCTCAGCAGATAGAGTTGCGTTGTGCATAATCTTGTTTTTCGCAAAAATAAAAAAAATGACTGTATTCTATATATTTAGAGACCATAAAGCTTCTAACTAACTCTCCTACTAAACCGCATCAGCAAGAATAGTTCTTTTATAACTCACAATATCATAAGAGATTATAAAAACAGGAGAAGGTAGAAAAAAAATGTTCCAAAACGATACAAGAATCCAAAAAATAGCTACTTTTGCAAAGTAGAGATTACAAAAAGGCTGTTATTAATAAGAAATATGACTGAAAAGAACAATACATTTAAAGAGATAAACGAAAGTTTCACAACAAAAGAAGCAATTGAAGAAGCAAAGCGCTGTTTAAACTGCAAGAACCCTTCATGCAGAAAAGGATGTCCGATTGAAAACGACATCCCAGGCTTTATTCACCAACTTTCCATGGGAAACATGGGCGATGCAATGCACATCATCAATGAGAAGAGTAACCTGCCAGCTATCTGTGGACGCGTATGCCCACACGAGAAGCAATGCCAGGGCCACTGTATTCTCTATCCCAAGGGCAAAGAAATTCAAATCGGTAAACTGGAACGATTCATTGCTGACTTCGACACACAGATGAGCCTTATCCGCGAACGATTGCCTCAGAAGACACGGGGGAAAGTAGCCGTTATCGGCTCCGGACCAGCCGGGCTAACTGTAGCCGGTGATCTTGCTCGTCAAGGATTCAATGTCACCATTTTCGACAGCCAGGAAGAAGCGGGCGGGGTATTGATGTACGGCATTCCTGAATATCGCTTACCCAAGGTAGTGGTACGTAAAGAGATAGCCAAGATGGAAGCATTAGGTATCACCTTTACACTAAACTGCGTGGTGGGTAAGGATATCACCATAGATCAGATGTTCGAACAGGATTTCGATGCAATCTTTATCGGTACAGGTACTGCGCTGCCTAAGGCGTTAAACGCTCCGGGAGCTCAACTCAGGGGAATTATTCAATCGTCTTACCTACTTCAGATGGTAAGTATCTTCAATGAAGGAGCGGTTAACCGGGATGCTGTTCCCGTAAAGCAAGGCGAAAAGGTCGGCATTATCGGTTGTGGCAACGTAGCTATGGACGCTGCGCGTACAGCCATCCGCATGGGAGCCTCCAGCGTACATGTTATCTACCACCGCACAGAGGCCGATATGCCTGCCATACAGAGTGAATACCAGGAAGCAGTGAAAGAGGGCGTGCAATTTATGTGGCAAACTTCCACCGAAGAATTCATCGGCAATGAAGATGGTGCTTTGGTGGCCATTCGCGCTACCACACCCGAAGGAAAGCAGGAGATACCATTCGATCGCATTTGCCTCGCCATCGGTTCACGTCCAGCCAACCGCATTGTATCTACCACTACAGGAATCGATGTTGACGATACAGGTTATGTCATTGTAAAAGACCGTCCTTATGGTATGACGACTCGCCGCGGAGTATTTGCCGGAGGTGATGTTGTGCATCATCCGCAAACTGTGGTAATGGCCATGAAGGCCGCCAAACAGGTAGCAACGGGTATTGCGCAATACGTAGATGCGATTAAACTGTTGGAAGCTTAATACCAAAATCAAAGAGCCACAATCATTCTCTCGCTGAAGAGAAGATTGTGGCTCCTATTTAAATAAATAGCCGTAAAGCTATGCACTGATTATAATCCGAAAGCAGCTTTGATCTTATCCACGTAGTCTAATTTTTCCCACGTAAATAGTTCTACTTCTACTGTTTTATTTCCTTCGTAGCGAGAGAAGAATTCTTTTTGCACCACTTGCGGTTCACGGCCCATGTGTCCATAGGCTGCTGTCTCCTGGTAAATAGGATTGCGAAGCTTCAAACGTTCTTCGATAGCTTTAGGACGGAGATCGAACAATTGCTCGATAACACCGGCTATCTCGCCATCGGACAGACTAACATGAGAACGCCCGTAGGTATTCACATAAATATTAATCGGATGGCTACGCCAATAGCATAACTCACCTGCACAAGCATTTCGTCGGCGACTCCCGCAGCAACCATATTTTTAGCAATATGACGAACCGCATAGGCAGCACTACGGTCTACCTTGCTAGGATCTTTTCCTGAGAAAGCTCCACCACCGTGAGCACCCTTACCGCCATAGGTATCAACTATGATTTTACGACCGGTCAATCCGGAATCTCCATGAGGACCACCGATTACAAACTTACCGGTTGGATTCACGTGGTATTTGATATTATCGCTAAACAGGCTCAATACCTTTTCATGATGAATGGAAGCAATGACACGTGGCATCAGGATTTCGATCACATCCCGACGAATCACTGAGAGCATCTCTTCATCAGCCTTTAGCTGAGCTTCCTGCGTTTCGTCAGCAGGTTGAATAAAATCATCGTGTTGGGTAGAGACAACGATTGTGTCAATGCGAACAGGAACTCCATTGTCGTCATATTCAATCGTAACCTGACTCTTCGAGTCGGGACGGAGGTAAGTCATAACCTCTCCTTCGCGACGGATTTCCGCCAGTACTTGCAGGATGCGATGCGACAAGTCGAGCGAAAGCGGCATATAGTTCTCCGTTTCGTTCGTAGCATAGCCAAACATCATACCTTGGTCGCCTGCACCCTGATTCATCGGGTCTTCGCGTTCCACACCACGGTTGATGTCGGGACTTTGTTCGTGAATGGCAGATAGTACACCACAAGAATTGCCTTCGAACATGTATTCTCCTTTGGTGTAACCAATCTTCTTAATTACTTCGCGGGCGATGAGTTGGAGATCAACGTACGCTTTTGTTTTCACTTCACCCGCAAGAACTACCTGTCCGGTAGTAACCAATGTTTCGCAAGCTACTTTTGAACTGGGGTCGTAAGCCAACAGTTTGTCAAGTACAGCGTCCGATATTTGATCGGCCACTTTGTCGGGGTGTCCTTCAGACACCGATTCGGATGTAAATAAATATCCCATCTTTCTTTAATTAAGAATTAAAAATTTAAGAATAAATGAGTGCGTGGGGAGGTAAGAACTACTAAAACAACCAAGAAAAGCAATAATAAGTCGTGTTTTAGCATTTTTTTCCGTGGTTGCAAGCTGCTCAAATCTATCCACACTTTCATTTCGGGGACAAAGATAAGTATTATTCGGAGATTATTTTTATCTTTGACCCATGTTTAACACATGAATACAAACAAGGATTACCTCCTTGTCTCAAATAAATTAAAGAAAGAATGATACTCAGCAGCAAAGTTAGAAACGTTTTACTTTTAGCCCTTTATGTAGGATTAACAATTGCGACTTACGCCATTGTATGCCACTTTATGCATATTGAGTTCCAGGATATACACTTGCTCTACGCAGCATTAGTAGGCTGCATAGCTTATTTACCGCGCTTCATTATAGATCGGAAAAAAGAGAAAGAGGAGAAAGAGAACGGTACCAAGCGCCGTTAAGCATTCAGTTGAGCTAATAACTCACGCACAGTCTTACCAAGAACCGGATGAACTAGTTCGGGAGCGATTTCCGCTAACGGCTTCAGTACGAAATCGCGCTCTGCCATCAAAGGGTGGGGGAGAACAAGTTCCGCACCAGATGGACTGACGACTGACAATATACAGTTGTCATACAGCAACAAATCGATATCAATCAATCGGTCACTATACGCTTTATTGACCGTTTTTTGCATACGCCCCATCGCGCGTTCAATCGCCTGCGTACCCTCAAGCACTTCCAAAGGGGAAAGGAGGGTTTCAATACCCACAGCTGCATTCACAAAACTATTTTCAGAATGGAAGCCCCAAGGGGCCGTTGCATAAAAAGCGGACAAGAAAATAACTTTCCCTATCCGCTCTTCTATCTTTTGAATGGCAACGCGGAGGTTATCCTCTTTGTCGCCTAAATTGGTACCGAGTCCTACATAAACTTTTGCCATTATCTATCTACGTTGTGCCTCGGCAATCTTTTACTTATCCAAAATCAACATAGCATCGCCATACGTTCCAAAACGATAGTCCTCTTTCAGCGCTAAATTATAAGCATCCATCACCTGGTCATAGCCACCAAAAGCAGCTACAATCATCAACAGGGTGGAAAGAGGCATATGGAAGTTGGATATCAGCGAATTGGCTACGGTAAATTCATACGGAGGAAAGATAAACTTGTTAGTCCATCCCGCAAATTCCTTTAAGTGACCGTCCGTACTTACAGTACTCTCAATGGCGCGCATCACGGTTGTACCAACGGCACAGACATTTCTACCTGTATCTTTGGCATTGTTTACTGCTTGCACAGCTTCTCTGGTGACAGCAATCTGTTCAGAGTCCATTTTATGCTTGGTCAAATCTTCTACATCGATATCACGGAAATTACCCAATCCGGCATGCAGGGTTACGTAAGCGAAATCAATACCCTTGATCTCCATTCGCTTCATCAATTCACGGCTGAAATGCAAACCCGCTGTAGGAGCAGTCACTGCACCTTCATGTTTAGCAAAGATCGATTGGAAACGCTCTGCATCTTCCGGTTCTACGGGACGATGAATGATTGAATGGGGAAGGGGAGTCTCTCCTAACGCATACAGCGCCTTCTTGAATTCATCATGCGGACCGTCGTAGAGAAAACGCAGCGTACGCCCACGCGACGTTGTATTATCGATCACTTCGGCTACCATCGAATCGTCTTCTCCAAAATAGAGTTTGTTTCCGATACGTATTTTACGAGCAGGATCTACCAATACATCCCACAGGCGAAGCTCTTCATTTAGCTCTCGCAGCAAGAAGACTTCAATACGGGCACCTGTCTTCTCCTTGTTACCATACAAACGAGCCGGAAAAACTTTCGTATCGTTGAATATAAACACATCTTTATCATCAAAATAATCCAAAACGTCTTTAAACATTTTGTGCTCAATCTCACCTGTACGACGGTGTAACACCATCAGACGTGATTCATCTCTGTACTTCGTAGGATGCAATGCAATTTTATCCTCGGGTAACTTAAATTTGAATTGTGATAGCTTCATATCTAGTCCTTATTATTAATTATTCTCTTCATCATTCTCTATTTCCTGTCCATCAAGCCACTCTTTGAAGTGGTCGGGATCCAGACAGTCTTCTAAGCGTACCTCGCCCACGCGGGTACGAACCAACCCAATCAGGTGAGCTCCGCTATTCAAGGCTTCGCCGATATCTCGCGCTAAAGCCCGGATATAAGTTCCTTTGCTACATACGACTCGTACTTTGAGGGTAGGCTGCGGTGTATCCAACTGACACTCCAACAGTTCAATCTCATCTATAACAAGTTGTTTCGCCTTTAGTTCAACCTCTTGCCCTTTACGAGCCAGCTCATAAGCACGGGTCCCATCAACCATACAGGCTGAAAAAGCAGGTGGAACCTGCTCAATCGTTCCTATGAATTGGGTTAGCACTTGCTCCACCATCTCCCGCGTAATATGCTCTGTGGGATAAACGGCATCTATATCATGTTCCAAATCGTATGAGGGGGTAGTAGCGCCCAAACGGAGCGTGGCTACATATTCCTTTGTCTGGTATTGAAACTCTTCAATTCGTTTTGTCGCTTTGCCGGTGCAAATAATCATCACCCCGGTAGCAAGGGGATCGAGCGTGCCGGCATGTCCTACCTTTAGTTTCTTAACTCCTATCAAGCGACAAATGTGGTAGCGGACGTTGCCGACTAACTTAAATGATGTCCACCCGAGAGGTTTATTAAAAAACAGTACTTCTCCTTTTTTAAAATTCATTATGCAATCTCCAAGTTATATCCTAGCATCAACATTATCAAAATCGCCCCTCCTACCAGGATTCGATACCATCCGAATGCCTTGAAGCCGTACTTCGTTACAAAATTTATGAAAAACTTAATGGCCAGCAACGCTACGATAAAAGCAACCACGTTGCCAATAATCAGCGCAGCCATATTATCTACCAAAACATCTACTCCACCATTGAGAAAAAGCTTGAGCAGCTTATACCCGGTGGCGGCAAACATGGTGGGCACGGCCAAAAAGAAAGAAAATTCGGCAGCGTCTTTACGCGTCATCTTCTGTGCCATACCTCCGACAATGGTAGCCATGGAGCGCGAAACACCCGGTATCATGGCAATGCATTGAAATAGTCCGATGTTGAATGCTTTCTTCTCAGTCAACTCCATTCCTTCTTCGCTCTTGGTAAAAATACGGTCGCAAAAGAGCATGAATATACCTCCAATGACAAGCATTACAGCAACCACCGTTACACTTTCGAGCATCTCGTCTATCTTATCACTAAAGAGAAGACCTATAAACGCCGCAGGTATAAAGGCGACTAACAGCTTCCAATAGAAGTCGAACTTTTGCAGGAAACGCTTTAACCAAATCCCAAGTTTGGCTGGTATGCTTTTTCCGACAGTAGCCTCCGGTGCGAATATACAGATGGGACGAAGGCGAAAAAAACGCTTCCAATAAAGACAGACCACAGACAGGATTGCTCCGAACTGGATAATCACTGTAAAGGCCTTTACAAACTCCGTACTTTCAACACCAAGCATGTTTTGTGCTATAATCATATGTCCGGTAGAAGATACGGGTAGAAACTCAGTCAATCCCTCTACAATAGCTATGATAATAGTCTCGATCAGCGTCAAGTCTCCCATTAGTTGTTTGTGTTGGTTTTAGGTTTGCGCAATACAGCGTAGATCATAGACAGGAATCCGAACAGACAAACCACAGGAGCGACTTTTATTCTGCGTACACTGAAGATATCCGGTTCAAAAACAGTTTCGGATGACGCAGGACCCGCCATCAATAGGAAGCCGATAATAACAATCGCCATTCCCGCTGCAAGTAAGATAAAGTTTACTTTATCGAAGGCAAATTTTTGCTTGTCAGACATAAGTATATTTATTATTCAAGTTACTAATTCAATTTTGGTATCCGAGAACACCACTCCAATCAGGCCTAAGATTAAATATAATACAGGGTATTAGCTTTCATCTTGAGGTATCTATTCATTGAAAAATAGGCACACAACCAGGTGATTACAATACCGAATACTAATACGCTTCCACAGACAATCAGCATCACTTCCGGGGTAATGACCTGCGCCAACTCCTGCTCATAGTGCACCGCCCAATAGGCTGTACCAATCAGAATTGCATCGGCAAGCACGGCAGCCAACACACCACTCCACACATTCTTTCGCAGAAACGGCCCTCGAATAAAACTCCAACTGGCTCCCACAAGTTTCATGGTGTGAATGAGGAAGCGCTTGGAATAGATCGCCAACCGGATGGTGTTATTAATAAGTGCAAAAGAGATGAAAGTCAACACGATTGCCAACCCTAGCAAAACCAGACTGATATTCCGTATATTCTCATTGACGGCATCGATCAGATCTTTTCGGTAGAGCACATCTTGTATATTGGTATTCTTCTTAATCATTTTTTCAATCTTGGCTATGCTATCAGAATTGGCATAGTCAGAATGTAACTTGATCTCCAAAGAAGCTGTGAACGGATTATAGCCGAGAAATTCCTCCGGATCAGTTCCCATGGCTTCTGTCTGTTCTTTCAAAGCCTGTTTCTTGGAGATGTATTCGGAAGCCTTCACAAAAGGCTGCTTATCCAATTTAGTCTGTAGTTTCAGGATGTCACTCTCCTTCATGTCATCACTTATCAGCACAGAAAAACTAATATTCTCACGGACATAAACGGAAAGATTATGCGCCGTAAGCACAAAGAAGACGACCAGTCCCAGCAATAAAAGCACCAACGTGGTACTAATGCTCGACGTGAGAAATTGCATATCGAAACGGGATGTCGACTTATTTCTATTTTTGTCCTTCATTCGTTATTTCTTTTTCCGGAAAACATATATCATTGAACTACTTCTCTCTTTTCTCCCTAAGGTGCTAAGCCAGGCCAGTGTTCCGACGTACAACCCTTTCAGGAAGCTATGCGAACTTCCCCGGTGCTTCTCACTCAACATGGATACGTAAAAGGCATCGAAAGGCATCGGATGCCGGTTTGCCATAATAAATCCATGACTAGAAGCCAACCGCTGAATTGTTGCAGGCGTAAAATGCCACAAATGGCGGGGAACGTCATACGCACCCCAATATTCTCCATAACGTTGCGCATCGTAAGAGGAACAGTTCGGCACAGCTACAATCAGCAACCCTTTTTCTGTCAACAACTCCCGAATGCATTCCCACGTCTCGTTCAAGTGTTCAAGATGCTCCATCACGTGCCAAAGGGTGATAACATCAAAAGTCCCCGGGGTAAGCTCTTTCAAAGCTGCCTCGGGTTTTACCTCCAGCTCAAAATTTTCACGAGCAAACTCGCGTGCCTGAGCACTCTTTTCCACTGCTTCCACTTGCCATCCACGCTTTTGCATAGTATGCGCGAAATAACCGGTCCCTGTACCCACATCAAGAATCCGTCCCGTTTTCCGGTGCGCTTCTCTGACAACCAGACGTGCCTTACGTCCAAGCATATAGGAGCGTACCCAGTGGTATACCGTATTCATGACTCCCTTGCGGGTGTCGGTATGGGATATGTAATCAGGGGTTTCATAATATTTGCCGATCGCAGCTTCGACAGGAGCGCCTTGCGTAAAAACAAAGCCGCAATCCTCACACGAATGCAGCTCAAACTGTTCGCCCGAAGCGTAAAAATCCGTACAAGTCATCACACTTTTCAGGTGCGTACTGCCACACAGCGGACAAGCATCTATAATGAGTTTCTCCATTAATTTTTGCACAAGTTGAATATTGCCTCTTGATCTAAAAGACAACATTATTCCCAAATTTGGTGCAAAGAAACAAATAATATGTGATCTAACGGGCTTTCGTTAAGGACTTTTAATAGAAGAGTTGCCCACCAATAGTTTAATCCCACCTTGTAGTTGTGTAAACCTTAAGGAGGGATATTTCATCCATTCTGTTCTTAATCTTCTGGCTCATAATCGTATCTTTAGGAACGTATTTACCTTCCAGATATAAACTCCATAGATAACTAAGCGAGTTATAATCATTTAACTCTGCCCCCCGCCGCAAGTATTTAAGTGCCATTTCCTTTGTACGCTCATCCATCACATTGCCATTGGATTCCGAAGCACGCTCCAAACAACTATACACATTCGAATAAGCACGAGGATAGTTATATTGGTGAATCATAAATAAAGAGTAAATCAAATATTCTTCAATGTTTTTTCTAACAAAATAAGCAATCATCAATTCATTATAAGCGACCGAATCTCCTTCTATAAGAACCAGTTCTTTGAGAACTTCAATAGGGCGGGTATGATTCATTGTCTTCACTTCAATAATCTCAGGTTCACAAGAGAAGAAAGCAAAGCAACACATTAAACTTGTAAGATAAAGAAATAAATATCTCATAATTTTTACTGAATTAATTTCTATTCGCACTAAGCACACCTACAACATCAGGAATAAAAAATAAGATAGAGCGACAACAGCTTACTTCTATTGTCGCTCATAGAAAAACTTAAGCAGTGAGCCGAAAAATGATGAGTTTATCCGACTAGAGTGGACTATGTGCCTTCATTTCTTCATCAAGTTTTTCAACCATAGCCGTATCTTTAGGAAGATAAACACCTTCTTCATACAAAGAACGTAAAATAGAAAGGGCATTATAATCTTTCAACTCGACTCCTTCATTTAAATACTTCAAAGCCATCTCCTTCGTTGTGTCGTCCATCACATTGCCATAAGTTGCGAATATACGCTCCAAACAATTATAAACCTCGGAGTACGCGGGAGCATAATTATAGCGATGAGCCATAATCATAGCATAAATCAAATTATCTTCCGGCCTCTTTTTATCCGCAGAGACAAGTATCAATTTATTATAAGCAGCGGTATCTCCTCTAGCAAGAACAAGCCTTTTCAACTCCTTGACAGGAATTTCAACAGGAGCTCGCTTACAAGAGGATACACCGATAAGTAAAAGCAATCCGATAAAATACCAATGTTTCATATCACTGTTTGTTTTTAGTTTGTTTTCTAAGCGCATAAGCTTTCTTCATTTCTTCACCAAGCTGTTGGCTCCTAATCGTATCACGAGGAACATACTTGG
>NZ_BAIV01000037.1 GCF_000517545.1 Bacteroides reticulotermitis JCM 10512
AGTTCGGGCGACCCCGACACATCGAAAACCGCCGCGTCGTGGTTCGGCGCGTGTATCTTCCTGATTGTAGCCGCTACCATCCTGCGCTCCTTCTTCCTGTAATCTTCATAATAACAATGATTATGGAGTACAATATAAATAAAGGAATCGGAAAGAGCGTCGAGTTCAAGGGTTTGAAAGCGCAATACCTGTTTATTTTCGCGGGCGGACTGCTCTCCGTGTTCGTCGTCTTCGTCATCCTTTACATGGCGGGCGTCGATCAATGGTTTTGCATCGGCTTCGGCGTTATTGCCGCTTCCGCGCTGGTATGGCTGACCTTCAACCTGAATGCGAAATACGGCGAGTACGGGCTGATGAAACTGCTGGCAAAACGCCAGCACCCGCATTATCTGATTAACCGCAAGAACTCGCGCCGCTTCTTCCTGCACCGTAAGAGAAAGGAGGCCGTGTATGCGTAACACACTAAAAGCAGCCACCATCGAAAGCAAGTTCCCCTTGCTTTCGGTGGAACACGGCTGCATCATCAGCAAGGACGCGGATATTACGGTAGCTTTCCGGGTGGACTTGCCCGAACTGTTCACCGTAACCTCCGCCGAATATGAAGCGATACACTCGGCATGGGCGAAAGCGGTGAAGGTGTTGCCGGATTACTCGGTTATCCAAAAGCAGGATTGGTTCACAAAAGAGAACTACAAGCCGGAAACGGACAGGGAAGACATGAGTTTCCTGTCCCGGTCTTTTGAAAGGCATTTTAACGAACGTCCCTACCTGAACCACACCTGTTTCCTCTACCTGACAAAGACGACGAAAGAGCGGATGCGCATGCAAAGCAACTTTTCCAGCCTTTGCCGGGGTAACATCATCCCAAAGGAAGTCAATAAGGACACGGCGGTAAAATTTCTGGAGGCTGTCGGCCAGTTCGAGCGCATTGTAAACGACAGCGGGTTTGTCCGCCTCACGCGCCTTGCTTCGGACGAAATAACGGGAACGCCGGAAAGCGCGGGGCTTATCGAAAAATACTTTGCCCTGTCGCTCGACGACACAACCTGCCTGGAGGATATGGAACTCGGTGCGGACGGCCTTCGTGTGGGCGATAAACATATTTGCCTGCACACGGTGTCGGACGTGGAAGACTTGCCCGGAACGGTCGGAACGGATATGCGCTATGAACGTTTGTCCACCGACCGGAGCGACTGCCGGTTGAGTTTTGCCGCACCCATCGGACTGCTGTTGTCCTGCGATCATGTGTACAATCAATACATTTTCTTGGATGACAGTGCCGAAAACCTGCGGAAATTCGAGAAGTCTGCCCGCAACATGCAATCCCTGTCCCGCTATTCAAGGGGTAATCAAATCAATAAGGAGTGGGTCGATAAATATTTGAATGAGGCTCACTCGTTTGGTTTAACTTCTGTCCGGGCGCATTTCAACGTCATAGCGTGGTCGGATGATGCCGAAGAATTAAAGCATATCCGTAACGACGTCGGCAGCCAGTTGGCTTTAATGGAATGCAAGCCGCGCCACAACACGACGGACGCGGCAACGCTCTATTGGGCGGCGATGCCGGGCAATGCGGGGGATTTTCCGAGTGAAGAATCGTTTTATACATTCATAGAGCCTGCCCTGTGCTTCTTCACCGGGGAAACGAATTATAAATCTTCGCCTTCCCCTTTCGGGATCAAGATGTGCGACCGCGTGTCGGGAAAGCCCCTCCATGTGGATATTTCCGACCTTCCGATGAAAAAGGGAATTACCACCAACCGCAACAAGTTTGTCTTGGGGCCATCCGGCAGCGGGAAATCCTTCTTTATGAACCACCTTGTGAGGCAATACTGGGAACAGGGAACGCACGTCGTCCTCGTGGACACGGGTAACAGCTATCAGGGCTTGTGCGAAATGATACGCCGCAAGACCAAAGGGGAAGACGGTATCTATTTCACCTACACCGAGGAAAGCCCGATTTCGTTCAATCCGTTCTACACGGACGACTGTGTGTTCGACGTCGAGAAGAAGGACAGCATCAAGACGCTGCTGCTCACGCTCTGGAAGTCCGAGGACGACAGGGTCAGCAAGACCGAAAGCGGGGAACTCGGCAGCGCGGTATCGGCCTATATCGAGCGGATAAGGGCAGACCGTTCTATCGTCCCCTCGTTCAACACCTTCTACGAGTTTATGCGGGACGATTACCGCCGGGAACTGGAAGAAAGGGAAATCAAGGTAAGCAAAGAGGATTTTAATATCGACAACATGCTGACCACCCTGCGCCAGTATTACCGGGGCGGACGTTTCGACTTCCTCCTCAACTCGGACAAAAACATCGACCTGCTTTCCAAGCGCTTCATTGTCTTCGAGATAGATTCCATAAAAGAGAACAAGGAATTGTTTCCCGTGGTTACGATTATCATCATGGAGGCGTTCATAAACAAAATGCGCCGCCTGAAAGGTGTCCGCAAGCAACTGATTGTGGAGGAGGCGTGGAAAGCCCTTTCGTCCGCGAATATGGCTGAGTATCTGAAATATATGTACAAAACGGTAAGGAAATATTTCGGGGAAGCCGTCGTCGTAACGCAAGAAGTGGACGACATCATCGCCTCGCCCGTCGTGAAGGAAAGTATCATCAATAACTCCGACTGCAAGATACTGTTAGACCAACGCAAGTACATGAACAAGTTCGACAGTATCCAAGCCCTTTTGGGACTTACCGAAAAGGAAAAGGGGCAAATCCTTTCCATCAACATGGCCAACAACCCTTCAAGAAAATACAAGGAGGTGTGGTTTGGTCTGGGCGGGGTGCAGTCAGCGGTGTACGCCACCGAGGTCAGCGCCGAGGAATACATGACCTACACGACCGAGGAAACGGAGAAGCTGGAAGTGATGCAAAAAACCGAAGAATTGGGTGGCAATATTGAACTGGCTATTAAACAGATAGCTGAAAGCAAGCGAAATAAAAATTAAGTATTAACCGGGGCTTTACGCCCCATAACCACTAAAAAATCATGTCAAGTAAATTCAGTAAAGAACAGTTGGAAAAGCTGGCGCTCTACACCGCGGGAATCAACAGTATCCTGTTGGAAGCGTTGCTGGCTTCGCCGTCGCCGGAATCGGAAGACGGGGAAGGAGAACGGGATGTTGAGGTAGAAATCTTCATTGTCGAAAAGGACAAAGAGCCTAAATCCCAAAAGTAAGGAGGATGCGCCATGTTCAGGAACAACAGTAACGTACCAGACCCATGTACCACGCGGACGCTTTTTCCCCTGCGGGAAATCGCCGGACGGTGGGTAAGCCCCGGCGGGTCGCCGGAAGTGCGTATAGTTTTCACGGGGACGCGCTACCGGCTGGAGTTTTCATACGATGCCGCCACGGTCTTTACCTGCCCGATCCGCAGGCAGTGGGGAGTTACGTTCTTTTGCCTGTACGGGCGCATCAGGATAAGTTATGACGCCGAAAGGGACGTACTCATACTTTCCGACTACGGCGAATATATCCGGGCGGATGAGGAATAGCCCATACGTGGCTATTCCCACACCGGATAAAAAAATCAGTATTAACAATCAAAAAAAATCAAAAATGAAAAAGATGTTTTTATGCCTTATGGCAATCGCGCTTTGCTGTACTTTTCAGGCACGGGCGCAATGGGCGGTCATTGACCCATCGAACCTCGCGCAGAATATCCTGACGGTTTCCAAAACCGCCACCACTGCGACCAATGTAATTAACTCCTTCAAGGAAATGCAGAAAATCTACGATCAGGGGAAACAGTATTACGACAAACTGCAATCGGTGCATAATCTTATCAAGGATGCCCGAAAGGTTAAGGAAACGGTGGAAATGGTCAGCGAAATATCGCAGATATATTCCACCAACTTCAACAGGATGCTGACGGATAAGAATTTCTCCGTTGCAGAACTGGAAGCCATATCGTATGGGTATTCCAAACTGCTGAAAGAGAGCGGAAACCTGCTTTCTGATATAAAGGATATCGTTTCGGCCACCAACGGGCTTTCCATGACCGACGCCGAGCGTATGGACGTGATAGGCGGGATACATGCCAAAATGGTCGAATACCGCAACCTTGTCCGGTACTATTCCCAAAAGAGTATCTCCGTTTCCTTTATCCGCAGCCAGCAGTCGGGCGACATGGAGCGGGTACGCGCCCTGTATGGCAGTCCATCCGAAAGATACTGGTAACAACAATGAAGAATTAAAAATTAAAAATGATGTTGTTAGCAATAGATTTTGAGAACCTGCACCAGCTTCTTCGGAACCTGTATCAGGAAATGATGCCCCTGTGCGGCGACATGGTGGGTGTGGCCAAGGGCTTGGCAGGCTTCGGCGCACTGTTCTATGTAGCCTACCGCGTATGGCAGGCTTTAGCCAGGGCGGAGCCGGTGGACGTATATCCGCTGTTACGTCCGTTTGCGATTGGCTTATGCATTATGTTTTTTCCCACAATCGTACTCGGCACGATCAACGCCGTTATGTCGCCCGTTGTTAAAGGGACGCATACCATACTGGAGTCGCAGATAACAGACGTACACGACTTGCAGAAGCAAAAAGAACAGTTGGAATACGATGCGCGGGTGCGCGAGGGCAAGGCGTGGCTGGTCAATGATGAAGTGTACGACCAGAAGATGAAGGATTTGGGAATACTGGATGCAACGGAGAAGCTCGGCATGTGGGTGGAACGCGGCTTTTACGACATGAAGATGTGGTTCCGGCAGTTGATCCGGGATTTCTTTGAACTGCTGTTCAATGCCGCTTCCCTGACGGTCGATACCCTGCGTACCTTCTTTTTGGTCGTGCTGTCCGTATTGGGGCCGGTGGCCTTCGCCTTCTCCGTTTACGACGGTTTCCAGTCCACGCTGACCGGGTGGCTCTCCCGCTACATCAGCGTGTACCTGTGGCTGCCCGTAGCCGACCTGTTTTCGGCGGTGCTGTCCAAAATACAGGCGCTCATGCTGAAAACGGACATCGCCCTGCTGCAAGACCCGTCATACGTGCCGGACGGCTCGGACGGGGTACATATCATTTTCCTCATTATAGGGATTATCGGGTATTTCAGCGTCCCGACGGTGGCGAACTGGATTATCCAGTCGGGCGGCATGGGAAGCTCGATGAAGGGGGTTAATTCGATGGGAAGCAAAGGCGCTGCAATGGTTGGAGCGCAGCCGGAGCCGCTGCCGGGAATATGGCCGGACGCGCCGGGGGGGCTGTTAAAAATATCGCAGGACGCCTGCTGAACAGGTCGAAAAGTGAATAAGCAATTAATAATTAAAACAATGGAATTTAAATCATTAAAAAACATCGAAACAAGTTTCAGGCAGATACGCCTTTTCGGTATCGTATTCCTGGTTGCCTGTACCGCCGTCACCGGTTATTCGGTATGGTCGTCGTACAGTTTCGCCGAAGCGCAGCGGCAAAAGATATATGTCCTCGACGGGGGCAAGTCCTTAATGCTTGCCCTCTCGCAAGACCTTTCGCAGAACCGCCCCGTCGAAGCGCGGGAACACGTCAGGCGGTTTCACGAACTGTTCTTTACCCTTTCCCCGGATAAGTCAGCCATCGAAAGCAACATCACAAGGGCTTTGTTCCTGGTGGATAAGAGCGCTTTCAAGTATTATCAGGATATGGCGGAAAAGGGGTACTATAACCGGATTATTTCGGGCAATATCAACCAGACTGTTGCGGTCGATAGCGTGGCGCTTGACCTTAATGTTTATCCGTACATGGCTGTAACCTACGCCCGGCAGATGATTATCCGGGCGTCGAACATCACCGAACGCAGCCTGATTACACGCTGCAACCTGATTAATTCGGTGCGCTCGGACAACAACCCGCAGGCTTCACGATGGAGAAGTTTGAAATCATTGAAAACCGCGATGTGCGGGTATTGGAAAGGTAGGCAGGCTATGGTAAAGAAATTATTCAGCAAAATCAATGAGTGGCTGGAAGACATCCTGCGGGGCTTGCTCGGCAGGATGACCCCAGACCGCCGGGTGATCCTCATACTGACGATGCTCCTGGTGTTCGGCGGCCTGTCTATCTACATGACCGTAAGCAGTATCTACAACTTCGGCAGGGACAGGGGCGAAAAGATGCGGATAGAGCAGATTGAAACCCTTAAACTCCGGCTGGAGCAGCAAAGGGACAGTATTAACCTATTAAACAAATTTCACAATGGAACAGGAAAATTTGAATAAGGGGACGCAACCGCCGGAAACGGCGGCAGCGCCCGAAGTGAACAACGAGGCTAAACAGAAGCCTCCGAAACCGGATAAGCCGAAAAAGGAACTTACTCCGGCGGAAATGCAAAAACGAAAGAAAATGCTCATCATGCCGCTGTTCTTCCTGGTTTTCGGCGCGGTCTTATGGCTGATTTTCGCCCCGTCCGGCAAGGACAAGGAAAAAGAGGCGCAGCAAGCCGGGCTGAACGTCGAACTGCCGATGCCGACCGATGGCGGGCTGGTATCCGACAAGCGCGACGCTTACGAGCGGGAAGCCATGCAGCAGAAGCAGCAGGATCGGATGCGCTCATTGCAGGATTTTTCCTACCAGCTTTCCCAGGCGGAGGAAAAAGCCAAAGCGGAAGTTCCCCAGTCCGTGGACTATTACGAAGCCCCGTCCCATACTACAGACAGACAGCGTACTTCCGCTATCCAGTCCTCGGCAGTTGCTACCAGGAGATCAACAAACAGTTGGGCGCGTGGTATGAGCAGCCGAAAGCGGATGAACAACCGCAAGCGGCGTTGGAATCCCGCATGCAGGAATTGGAGCGCAAACTGGTGGAAGCCGAACAGCGTAAGGCCGCCGAAGATGAACAGGCGGCAATGCTGGAAAAATCCTACCAAATGGCGGCGAGATATATGCCGCAAACCGTACAGGAAGCAAACGGAGCGGCAACGGGCGAAACTTCCGCTACGGCGGGGCAATCCGGTAAAACGGCAATCCAACCCATAAAACAGGTTCGGCAAAACGTCGTGTCGCTGTTGTCGGCTCCCATGAGTAACGGGGAATTTATTTCGGCATACAGCAAACCGCGTAACCTGGGCTTTTTGACCGCTGCCGGGAACGAAGGCGTTCAAGATAAAAACAGCATCCGCGCCTGTGTCTATCAAACCGTCACGCTCACAGGCGGGAAGGAGGTGCAAATAAGGCTGCTTGAACCATGCGGGCGGGGGAAACGGTAATACCCGCCAATGCCATTATTACCGGGTCGTGCAAGATTACGGGCGAACGGCTGGACGTTGCGGTTAATTCCATACAGTATGATGGTAACATTATTCCTGTCGAACTTTTGGTGTACGACATGGATGGCCAGCGTGGGGTGTTCGTACCCGGTTCGGACGAAATAAACGCCGCCAAAGAAGTCGCCGCAACGCTGGCAAATTCCGCCGGAACAAGCATTATGATTTCCGACAACGCGGGGTCGCAACTTGCCGCCGATATGGGAAAGGGACTTATTCAGGGAGCATCGCAGTATGTGAGCAAGAAAATGAGCGTGGTCAAAGTAACGCTGAAAGCGAATTACCGTCTGCTCCTGCTTCCGAAAACGCAATAAATAATCGCAAAACACCACTAAAAAAAATCTTTTTGTCAAACAATTTAAAATTAAAAAGCAATGAAACATCTTTTGATTCTGCTTGCCTTCGTGGTAAGCGCCTTTACTGCCAATGCGCAGGAAAAAACTACCGACACGGTAGCCGTACAAACGATGCCCTCCACAGGGGATTATTACCGGGGCTATACGCGCCCGCTGACCTTCAACCGGATGATTCCGCCATACGCTTTGGAGGTAACGTTTAACAAAACGGTGCATGTCATTTTCCCGTCCGCCATCCGCTATGTGGACTTGGGGAGCGCCGATCTCATGGCAGCCAAAGCCGACGGCACGGAGAACGTGCTGCGAGTCAAAGCTGCCCTGCGCGACTTTTCGCAGGAAAGCAACCTTGCCGTGATTACCGAAGATGGGGCGTATTATGCCTTCAACGTCAAATACGCCGATGAGCCGGTAAAACTCTCTGTTGAAATGACCGACTTCCTGCACGATGGCGAAGCGGTAAACCGCCCGAACAATGCCTTACAGGTCTATATGCAGGAATTGGGGCAGGAATCGCCGCTGCTGGTACGCCTGATTATGCAGTCCATCTACAAAAACAACGACCGCGAAATCAAACATATCGGCTGCAAGCGTTTCGGCATACAGCATACGCTAAAGGGGATTTATACCCATAACGGGCTGCTGTATTTCCACCTGCAACTGAAAAACTCGTCCAACGTGCCGTTCAACGTCGATTTTATCACTTTCAAAATCGTGGATAAGCAGGTAGCGAAGCGTACCGCCATTCAGGAACAGGTTCTGTGGCCGCTCCGCGCTACAATAATTTGATGTTGATTGGAGGGCAGCGTACCGAGCGAATGGTCTTTGCCTTGCCGAAATTCACCATTCCCGACGATAAGATGCTGGTCGTGGAACTCAACGAACAGAACGGCGGACGGCATCAGCGGTTTACCGTCGATAACACCGATTTGGTTCGCGCCCGTGTCATTAACGAATTAAAAGTAAAGTAAAATGAAACGGATAACAATTATCCTTACGCTTGCCCTATGCTTCGCCCTTCCGGGCGGGGCATACGCACAGCGTTGCTTACCCGGTATGCGGAGCATACAGGTAACGGGCGGCATGGCGGACGGTATTTATTCGTCTGCAACTCAAAATGAAACGGGCTATTACTTCGGCGCTTCGATGGCTACCTACGCCAAAAACTGCAACAAATGGGTGTTCGGTGCGGAATATCTTGAGCGGTACTATCCCTATAAGGACAGCCGTATCCCTGTGGCGCAATTCACGGGAGAGGGCGGGTATTTCCTGAATATCCTCGCCGATGGCTCCAAAACGTTTTTCCTTTCGCTGGGCGGTTCGGCTTTGGCGGGGTATGAAACATCGAATTGGGGAGAAAAAACCCTGTACGACGGTTCTGCGCTCCGGAACAAGGACGCATTTATCTACGGCGGGGCAATCACCCTCGAAATCGAAACTTACCTGACCGACCGGGTTATCCTTTTGATAACGGGACGCGAGCGGGTATTGTGGGGCAACTCTACGGGACGTTTTCATACGCAGTTCGGGGTCGGTTTACGCTTTATGGTTGATTAGGCATGAAAACGAGCGACGAGTGGTACACGCCTGCGGAGATTATACAATCGTTGGGCGAATTTGATTTAGACCCTGCATCCTCACCGGAAGCTACCGGCAGAACCGTTCGGCAAGGCATTTCTATACCGCCGAAGAAAACGGTTTGGAAAAAGACTGGCACGGCAGGGTATGGCTCAATCCGCCTTATTCGAATCCGCTGGTACAGCAGTTCCTAATTAAGATGGCCGGGCACAATAACGGTATCGCTTTGGTTTTTGCCAAAGTAGAGGCCAAGTGGTTCCACGACATTGTGCTGCGGCACGCTGCGGCAATCAAGTTCCTTTATGACAGGGTGCGGTTCTTCAGGCCGGACGGGACACAGGGCTTACAGCCAAGAAACGGCTCCATGCTTATCGCATACGGGATGGAGAACGCCCGGATACTCTCCGGCAATACCCTGAAAGGGAAATTTTTGTATTTATAAAATCAGTTCATCAATAAAAAATAATCACAATGAAAAAGATAAAAAGTTTTTTCGGGATAACAGCGTGGCTGGTGGCGATGATGCTGCTGGCCTTAGCCTGTAGCGACGATTTGGATATTCATACACGCTACTTATTTGATTTGGAAACTATGCCGGTTCCTAAAAAGATTGTGCAGGGCGAAACGGCGGAAATCCGCTGTAAATTAATCAGGGAAGGCGAGTACAGGGAGGCGCGGTACTGCATTCGTTTCTTCCAAACGGACGGAACGGGGGAATTGCGCATGGACGACGGCAGGATTTTAACGCCTAACGACCTGTTTCCGCTGACAAAAGAGGTGTTCCGGCTGTACTACACTTCGCATTGCACCGACCAGCAGGTGATTGACGTGTATGTGCAGGATTCATTCGGACAGGTTATTCAAAAAACCTTTTCATTCCAAAACGAGGGGACGGAAGACAAAGAAGAATAAAACAAGAGAGGCAAGCGCCCGGAGAAATTCGGGCGCTTACTGTATTTACATATTGATTATGAGATATATAATGATATTCTTCATCGCCTTGCTGCATTTGCCCGTATGGGGACAACCAGACAGGAAACCGGAAATAGAAAAACTCACGAAAAAGATTTATTCAGCAAAGGACTTTCGGCGGGTAGCGGATTCATGGCAACTATCCGTAAATGAATTATCCTGCTATCCGGTTATTTCTCCAGTCAGGAACCCGACTATCTCATCCGGTTTCGGAATGCGCAGGCATCCCATTTATAAAACGCGAAAGTTCCATACGGGAATTGATTTTGCACAAGTAAAAGGCGCTCCCGTGTATGCCACAGGAAACGGGGTCGTAACCCGCAAAGTACAATTCGGGATATGGGAATTTTATCGAAATTGAACACGCAGGCGGTTTTCGCTCGTTCTATGCGCATCTAAGCAAAACGCTGGTAAATGCGGGGGATTCGGTAAGGATGGGTAAACACATTGCCTGTGTGGGAAACAGCGGGCTAACGACAGGTTGCCACCTGCACTATGAAATCAGGAAGGGCAACCGCTTCCTGAATCCGATTAGTTGGTGCTATTGCCTGTTTGAAATAGTGAAAAACAAGTGATTCTTCCTTATTCTGTTTTGAAAATATGTATCTTTACAACGTTTTTAAATAAAAATCAGGTTCTTATGAATTATATAGAGCAAAACTTACAACCCGGAGAAGAAATAAAATATGTTGCAAAACTGCATTTCTTCCTGTTCGTGCAACCGGTTATATTGCTGCTTATCGGGGCTTTACTCGCATCAAGCCCTAAAGAAATATCAGCTATGACCACTATGCGGGGTTATTGATCCTGTTTTTCGGGCTTGTATCGCTCGTACAGAGGCTACTCGTAAAAACAGGTTCGTCTTACGCCGTAACCAACAAGCGGGTGGTGCTTAAAACTGGCATTATCAGCCGCTGTGCGGTAGATTTGATATTGGCAAAGTGTGAGGGCTTGCATATCCGGCAAAGCGTTTTAGGCAGGATATTCAACTTCGGCACAATTACGGTTACTACCGGAGGCGTTACAAGTTCATACCCGTATATAGCCGACCCGCTTGCTTTCCGGCGGGAGGTTAATACCCAAATAGGGTAACGCAGTTTTTTATCGGGCTTTTTGTTACTCTTTTTCTCCCGCATTATTTTTTCGCTCATGGAAAAAGTAACGGGCGGTTTCCCGCCCGAATAGTTTATTTGATGTCCGTCCCGAACATCCGATTAAAATGTTCTATCATTTGTTCCCGCGTATAGTGATGCCAATAGAGGCTGGCGGGATGGTAGGCTTCATACCGTCCGATTTCATACCCCATATCCGATTTGGTGAAGCGTTTACCCTCATCGTAACGCTTTTGGGTGCTTGCCAACCATCGTTCCCGCCGTTGCCGTTGTTTGATTGCCTCTAATTGAGTGAGCATAAACGTATGGTTCTCGCCTACGGTATGACCACACGGCATTTTATAATGGCTGTCCCTGCACATACGGCATTGTTTAATGGCTGCATCAAGGTCGGTAACTTCGATGCTTGCCCCTGTGATGTCTGTAATCGTTATCATTTCCATAACTCAAAATTTTACTATTAATACCCTGTTGTCCAGTAATTCGCGGCATTTGTAACCCGCCCGCTGGTGTACCCATAAATGGTGCGCCCCAAAGCCCCATTCAAAAAAATGGTGCGCTTCTGCGTTTTCCGCTCCGGTGCTGATTTCTTTCAATCCTCCGCGCAATTCTTCTTCGGTCTTGCTCCATAAGGCCACATTGACAATTTGTGTAAATGCCCATGCCGTTCCGTTATAAAAAATAGTTACCGGAGCTTCCAATGTTATTTCCATCGCTTTGTCATTTAGTTGTTATTCTCCGTAAATGTCCTGTATCCCGCTGCCGATCTTTGCCAATGCCTTCCGCTGTTCATCGGTTAGCCGCAGTATAAAATCGTCACTGCTGTACCATTCCCCGCTCGGTTCGGGTTCGTGGAAACACCGGCGGTTGGCGGTATCGACAATCGCCAGTATCACGTCTGTTTCCGTTGCGGTCAGTCCGCTAAGGGTAACGCTACCGTTTTTATTTATCGTCATTTTCATACTCTATTGGGTTGTTTGTTATGGGCGGATTGCTCCGCCCTGTTTGTTATTGAAATAAATTATTCAGCATCCATTCTGTTTCATACGACCAGAGATTATAATCTTTTACAATCCTGCGCCGGATGACTTCTTTTTGCCCAACCATTTCGGAAGCCTTTTCAAGCAGTTCTTTATCGCTGAATGCCTGTGCCCTGTCGATAAGAAAATCAACCATTTCGTTTTTCTGTTCATGCAAGTCGTCAATCTCATTGCAACGTTCCCCGTATTGACCTTTCAGGACACAAATCGTTCTGAAAAGTTCTGCAACAAGGCGGCTATCCCCGCACTTCTTAAATTCTTTACAGAACCCGTCCTTATCCATTTCGCCGGTTGCCATGTATATGGCTTCAATTGTTTGGTACTCTTCGCTTGTCGGAGTTAAACCTGTTCTTTCGATAAATTCCTGATAATTCATACCTTTTGTTTTTTAGTTGAATAATAGTGTTAATTGCCTAGCTACGGTCGTTTCCTGCAACATGGCCTGTACCTGCTTCACAATGGTGTTCGACAGGGTAGGGTTAAAATTGGAAGGGTCATTTTTGAGGCGATCCCGTTGCTCTGCATGGCGGTTTAACAATTCCCGTAAAGCGGCTGTGAGGCACTCTTTCCGGCTGTTACAAACCTTTCCCCATATTCCCATACCGTAACCGCCACCCGATCCTCCGGTCGAATAGCTGACTCCATACGTCCATTTTCCATTTGCGCCCTGACCGATGGTGATGTAATTGAACGCCGCCCAGCCTTTGCGGTCGATAAATTCAATCCGTTCCACGTCCTGAAATTCGGGGGTTGCCAGCCAGCCGTGTTCATTCAGGGTTTTGCCGGAAAATCCGAATATCCGTTGCTGGTCGTATGCCCTGCGGTTCATTATGATGTACCGGGGATCGCCGCCAAAACTTTCGTATTCGTCAATCATCTGCCGGTCGTTCCGGCGCAAAGCGATCAGGTAAACGGCCATGTATCGCCTTTCTTCTTTATATGGGCGGTATTCCCGTACCTGCGTTATCTTCTCGGATGTCGATAAAATCCTGTATTCCATGACTGTAATTTTTAGAATATTAAAAGAATGATTGTTACTACTAAAAGCGTGATTACCACCGCAATAATGAGAAGCGAGAGAAGACAGGAAAGAAGCCCTTTGAGGAACTTGAACCCGATGTAAAGTCCCGCCATTACC
This sequence comes from Bacteroides reticulotermitis JCM 10512, assembly GCF_000517545.1. Classification (GTDB taxonomy): domain Bacteria; phylum Bacteroidota; class Bacteroidia; order Bacteroidales; family Bacteroidaceae; genus Bacteroides; species Bacteroides reticulotermitis. The sequence goes on from NZ_BAIV01000037.1 coordinate 13,438, forward strand.
GCCACGAAAGCCCAACCCCACAGTGCGATTCCTGCGGCTATAAAGGCTATTTTCAAAACCCAACCTATGCTAATTGGAAGGTAGGAGGTTCGATGTTTCATATTTTTTTCTGCCCGTATCATAATTTCTGACCTTTTTTTTTAACGCTATGCCGTATCGGAGCCGGTGAGGAGTATTCGAGTTTCAGGTGCTTAAAAAAGGTAGTGTTCAGCCGACGCAAGGTTTTGGCGAATAAATACGCTCGCCCGAATAATTTAGGGAGGGAAAGAGGAAGATTTTTCGACAAACCCGTAGGGCTCGACCTTGCGGCGGCGTGAAGAACACGGAAATACCTTTGCGCCTGAAATCGAATGCTCATTAGGCTTCGATGGCATTGAAGCTAAACGGGGAAGAAATTATAGAAAGATACAGGCAGGAAAAAACGAAAAATAAACTCCACGTTTGTAGAAACAGTAGAGTTTAATCGCTAATTTTGTCTTCGTTAATTAAGGATATATTTTATGGAACGATTTTATCCCCTGTTTGATTTTTCAACCCAACAGTTATGTGAGTTGTTTGCAGATGCTTGCAAGGTGGGCAAGCACCTTGTGGAATATGACAAGCCGGGCGAGGAAGGAAGTTATGAGATTCCAAATTTCCCAATGGATGAGATATTTTGCAACATAAGTTCCGGTTGCCATACCAATTACTTCGTCTATATGAAAAACCATGAAGATTGGCCGGACGGGATAAGAATCGGGATGCCCCTGCTTGAACCAATGCATACGACTGCGTATGTGGATATGGATATTTCCCATTTGGATTGGTTTGTGGAAAAATATAAATTGATACCGCAGCCCGATAATGAAATAAGTGCGGCAGAAAGTTTGATTATGGATTTTGAGTTCAAACGACTTCGAGAACCTTCTTCTTTAAATTAGCATACCAGCCTCTTTTCGGAGGCTTTTTTGGCTCTGTCCCGCGCCACTCGCTGCCTGATGCTTCCATCGCTTATTTACTTGACAGCAAGCTGAAATAATCGGTTTATCTTTGCTCTCCCGTGAAATAAACCGATAAAAAATGAGCAATGGAAATAGTAATGGTAGAAGCCCGTACATACGAGGCGGTGATGTCCCGCTTCGAGCATTTGCCCGAAAGGTGGAAGCCCTGTGCGAACGGCATCAGGATAAAGCGTTGAAGCAATGGATGGACAACCAGGATGTGTGTATCGTCCTGAACATAAGTCCGCGCACATTGCAGACCTACCGTGATAATGGAACCCTGCCTTATTCGCAGGTAAACCACAAAATGTATTACAGGCCAGAAGATGTGCAAGCAGCGCTCCGGTTAATCGGAGAAAAGCGCCCGGAACGCGGACGAAAGGAGGCGCCTTATGGAAGATAACCTGATAACAAAGGACAATGAGCGCCTGAAATCGTTTTTCAAAGCGCTTGACCGGATGCTGGCAGGATTGGAAAAAATGGCTGGAAGCTATCGCCCGCCGTTGAACGGCGAACGCTTCCTGACCGACAGGGAAGTTACCCGGCAGTTGAAAGTCAGCCGCCGCACGTTGCAGGAGTGGCGTTATAGCGGACGGATACCCTATCTCCAGATAGGCAACAAGATACTTTTCCGCGAAAGCGACATTCAGGCAATGCTCGACAAAAATCTACGTAAAGCGTTTAAGTAAGCGGCTCTCCGTTCAATAAAACAGCCGTAAGGTTTCCTTTGAGGGATATTCTTACGGCTGTTTTTTTAATTGTACAAAGCCCTGTTTGATAATTGGATGATGAGTTTTTGCGGTAACGGGTTGGCCGTTATTCTTCGGATTACATACTTCCTGAACAATTCTGCGTTCAAGGAATTAACCCTGAACGCGAGTGCGATTATCATATCCAATCCGTAAACTTCGGGCATGAGGATATTTCCCGTTACGGTTACAGACCGAGAAATATCCGTTTTGATTACTCCTGATTTCAAAACCGCTTTGATATGGGCATTAATTGTTTGGGTATAGACCTCGAACAAAGCGGCGATTTCAAATGCCGTCATTCGTACTTCGCCGAATTGCGGTACGGATACCATGCCGTTTCCTATGGTTATTATTTGGCTGTCGCCTATTTTTAAATCCCTTTTCATTGTTTTACTTTTTAAATGGTGATTGATTGACTGTTTTCATTCCTGCGTGTCAGCAGTTTATCCATATCATTGGAAATTTTCGTGTCCGTTACTTGAGCGTAACCCTGTGTGGTAGCAATGTTTGCATGCCCCATCATCTTGGCGATACTCTCTATCGAAACGCCCGCCGAAATCAACAACGTCCCGAACGAGTGCCTGCTTTGATGGTATGAGAGATTTTCCTTCAATTCCATCGTAACACCGATTTGGTTGATATCGTACCAAATCATATCCCGGACAGGCAACGGAAATACAGGCTTGCTGTCATCGGTAGTATTATAAAGCGAAAGTATCTGCTCTGCTATCGGATGTAAGGGTATAAATGCTTCCACATTGGTTTTCACTCGTTGCTTGCGGATGTAGAGCCTGCCCTCCGCCGTTTTTCCGATATGGTGCGGATACAACCGGTGCATATCCACATAAGCCAGACCGGTCAGCGATGAAAAGATGAAAGCCCTGCGGATCAGTTCCAGCCGTTGGTCAATCATCGGGGTTTCCATTATCCGCTTTAAATCGGATTTGCTTATGTAGCGGTGATTGGTCGGCTCTTTCTTCTCGTACCTTACGTCTTCAAGCGGATTACTTCTCAATACCTCTTGGTCGATGGCAATGTAGATAAGGCGGTTGAGCCACGTCAGGTTTCTGTTTATATAGGAAGACTTTCGGTTATATACTGTTTTCAGATGGATTTTTAACGACTCCCCGAACTCCTCGGTAATATCGGCAAATGCAATATCATCCATCCCTCTGGAGCAAAGGAACTCTTGCAGGTTGGATTGCATAAGTCTCGATTCCCGATAAGTTGAATTTGAGTTTATTTCTTTCGAGCGAATCCGCAGGCGTTCTATCTCCACCTCGCCTGCCTGTAACAGCATAGTCGGAATGGAATTTACCCCTACAACCGTATTTTTCAAAAGTTCGCTGCTGACCACTCCCTGTTCTTTAAGGATATGCTCATAGGTCTCTTCCAAATGCCGACGGAAATCGGTAAGCCGGTTGTTGTCCCTTTCGGATTTGATGACGCCTTTCTTGGCGTTCCATTCTTCGGGCCGGCAATAGATACCTGTTGCAAGCGTGGAATTTTTGCCGTCGATACTGATTCGGCACGTGACGGCTGTCGTACCGTCGGTTTTCACTTTATTCCGATTAATGTAGAATAATAGTTTGAATGTACTTCTCATTGCGGTATGATGTTTAATTGTTTAAAGAACTAATTTCAAATCACGGGTGGTTTCGATGAACTTGTCCATATCATCGAAAAGTTTCTTCGGAGTAACGCGGGCATAGATTTGAGTGGTTTGGATATTGCTGTGTCCGAGCATCCGGCTGATGGTTTCTATCGGTACGCCTTCTTCGAGCGTAATAAGGCTTGCAAACGAGTGGCGCCCTGAATGATAGGTCATTGGCTCTTTTATGTCCGCCATCATCCGCAACCCCTTCATGTTGGCTTTTACCATGTCTGCGGATTGCATCGGGAACAGGGTATCCCTGTTTTCGTCCCTGTATTTTTCGATTAGGGCGATAGCTTCGGGCAATAGTTTGATACGCGCCCGGTAGTCCGTTTTCTTCCTTGCATATTTGAGCCAAAGGCTGCCTTCTTCATCCGTAAACAGGTTTTCTTTGGTAACGCGGACTACATCTGCGTAAGCTGTCCCCGTGTAGCAGGCGAACAGGAACAAATCCCTTGTGAAACGGGTCGAAGGGCGGTTTTTGGGAATATCCAAATCCCGAATTTTCTCGAAACTCTCCCGGCTTAATGCTTTCGGGGTGGTTTCTTTCTGTTTGGGCAGCTTGTAATGGGCAAAGTGAAACCGCTCGGAAATGCCCTCCTTGAAAGCAATCTTGCAGATTTTCTTCAAAATAGCCAGATAATGGCGGACAGTATCCATCGCATAGCCCTGTTCACCCAAAACAAAATCCTGGTATTCCCGGATGAACTGTTCGTTCAGTTGCCCGAATGCGACATCTTTCGTCTTGAACTTCTTTTTAATGAACTTGCCGAGTGAACGGTGTGTATAAAAATAAGTGCTTAACGTAGTTGGAGCGCAGTCTATTCCGACACGGGCTTTCAACCCTTCCATGTACCGGTCGAGAAGGGAAAGCAGGGTCATTTGGGTGTCCATGCTTCCCTGATAGAAGACCTTTACTGCCTCTGCGTCAAAAGGCTTTTTGCGTTCCACGAGGCTGTCAAATGCCGAATGCACCGCCAGCAAAAGTTTCTCGATTTTGGCATTCACTTCGACGGCTTCACGGCTCTTGCCGTCCAACCTGCTTTCGCGGGGATTCCACAAACCGGGGGTGCAGGACAGTTTCGTACCGAACTGCGCCATTGATCGGTTTACAGTAATGCGTCCCATAATCGGAGCTTTGCCCGATTTATCCAAACCGCTCTTTTTGAGGTAGAATATCCTACCCAGCAAGCAAATTTCGGGGAAACGGGGTAACTTATCTGACTGTCAGTGAAATATGCTTTAATATGTGTTATTTTACCAATAGCGGAAAACACGAATAAAGCAGAATAACGCAGCCTGACGGTTTCCAAATCGTTACCCGGCACAGGCATCAATGGTTTTCGCAACTGGTTTTTATTCAGTGATTTGCGTAATTTTGCATAGCGACAGATAACTCAATGTAAAGTAATTTTGTAATCAAAAAAAATTGAGTTATGCGGAACACATTTAAAGTGCTGTTTTACGTGAACAGCAGTAAGGAAAAGAACGGTGTTGCACCCATTTTAGGGCGGATCACAGTAAACGGGCAGGCTGCCCAGTTCAGTTGTAAACAAACGGTTGCCCTCTCCCTTTGGGATGCTAAAGCCAACCGTGCGAAAGGCAAGGGAGCCGAAGCACAGAAAATCAACCATGCCCTGGACAAAATCAAGGCGAAGATTATCGAGCATTACCAGCAAATCAGGGAGCGGGAGGGGTTTGCCTCCGCCGAAATGGTCAAGAACGCCTGGCAGGGCATCGGCAACGAATACGAAACCCTGTTATCCGCTTTCGACAGGCACAACGCCGATTTTAGCAAGCGGGTGGGCAAAGACCGCTCGAAAGGCACATACCAGAAATATTGCATCGTGCGCAACCATCTGGCAAGGTTCATCAAATCGTACTACAAACGCAATGATATGTCGATGAAGGAACTCACGGAGGAATTTATCCGGCAGTTCGATATCTACCTGCGTACCGAAGTATCCCTTTCCCCGTCCGGCGTGTGGATGTACACTGTCCCGCTGAAGATGATTGTTACCCGCGCCCATTGCGATGGGCATCTGCACCGCAACCCCTTTGCCAATTACCATGCCAGCCCCCAAGTAAAGGAACGCCAGTTCCTGACGGAAGAAGAATTACAGACGATGATTAATCACCCGTTTTCCAAACCCTCATTTGCCAAGATGCGGGATATATTCGTATTCGGTTGCCTGACCGGTATCTCGTTCATCGACATCAAGAACCTGACAACCGATAATCTGGTAAATATCAATGGCAATTGGTGGATTGTGGCGAATCGGAAGAAGACAAAAATTCCGTTCCGTGTGATGCTGTTGGATAGTGCATTACGGATAATAGAGCGTTACGAACCTTTCAGGAAAGGCAACTATTTGTTTGATTTTCTTGGCAACCAACATGCGAACCGCAAGCTGAAACAGATAGCCAAAGCCTGCGGTATTGAGAAGCATCTGGTCTTTCATTCAAGTCGGCACACGTTCGGAACGCTTGCGCTGGTCAAGGGTATGCCGATAGAGAGCGTAAGCAAAATACTTGGGCATACGAAGATTACCACCACACAGATTTACGCCAAGATTACCACCGAGAAATTGGAGCATGATATATCGGCATTCGGCAAGAAACTGGAAGCTGGGTTAGCTGTGAAACCGCAATCTTTGGCACAACCTGAACGGGGAATATCTCCAGTGAAAAAAGAAAGAGCAGTCGGGCGATTATAAATTGTCGGCACACTGCACCTGCTATACTTAGTGTAGCAATGGTAGCCACCAAAGGAAGTAAGAACGCTGCTATCAGAGTTTAACCGCAGCGACCCCAATGGGCTTTTAATAAAAGCCGTAGCTTATTAGGGCATTTTTTTTAACGCTCCGATAAATCTACACTAAAAATGCCCCAATAAGCCGATGGGTTTCACCCCTCTGGACACCCCTTAGCGGTCTTTCGACCGTAGCCGCACTGGGCGGCTATTAATGAAAATTAGTTCCAATTTTAACAGCAAGAATATGGGATTTGTAGTCTTACATATAAAGAAGCCGAAGGGCAACGATGCCCGGACAACGGCGCATATCGAGCGGACGGTACAACCCGCCAATGCAGACCCTGCACGCACACACCTGAACCGGGAGCTTATAGATTTTCCCGACGGGGTGGAAACCCGAACGCAGGCGATACAGCACCGGATAGAGCATGCCGGGATAAGCCGTAAAATAACGGATAATCAGGTGCGGGCGTTGCAGGTCATGCTGTCCGCTACCCATGAAGATTTACAGCGCATACAAAGCGACGGTAAGCTGGACGACTGGTGCAGGGATAATATTGACTGGCTCCGGGACACGTTCGGCAAAGACAACGTTGTTTCCGCCGTCCTGCATATGGACGAGAAAACACCTCATATACACGCTACGGTAGTTCCCATCGTTCAGGGCGAAAGGCGCAAGGCAAAGCGGGAAGAACAGAACGGCAAGAAAAGATACCGTAAGAAGCCGAAAGATGCTGTCCGGCTCTGTGCCGATGATGTGATGACCCGTGATAATCTGGAACGGTTTCAGGATACCTATGCCGAGAAAATGGAAAAATACGGCTTGCAGCGTGGTATCAGGGGGTCGGAGGCAAGGCATATAGATACGCCCAAACATTACAGGGATTTATATGTAAAAAACGAGGAGCTGAAAGAAAAGATAGAATATCTCGAAGAAGAAAGGCAGGAGGTTTACGAAAAAGTCAGGGACATGTACGACCGCAAGGACGAAGCACGGGAGAAGTTCCTGAATATGCACGAGTATAACAAGCAGAAAGAAACGGAAATATCCGTGACGGAATCCCGGTTGGAGCAACTCCGACAGGATTACGAGCCGTACAGGGCGCAGGAAGATATGGATTTGTTTTTCGGCGTATTCCCAAAGCTAAGCGAACATTTGCGGATAGTACAGTTATGTAAGGGCATCGGATTGACAATAGAGAGTATTAGAAAGTTATTCAACGGCGAAGCCGTACCCGTTACAGGCAAGCTCTATTCGCCCGAACACGACCAAGATTTCAGTGTGCAGGATGCCAAACTGCAACTATTCAAGGAGCAGGACAATTCCGACAGGTTTCGTCTTTCTCTCAACGGGCAGAATATCATCGACTGGTTCAGGCAGAAGTTTCAGGAGGCGAAGCAGGCGACAAGACCGCATATCAAGCCCCCGGAACCGAGTAAAAGCAAAGGTTTTAAGAGATAATCATGACAGTTTTGCAGATATTCGCTAACTTTGTCCCTATAAAATCTCGTTAATATTAATAAATTAAAATTATGTTATCTCATTTAGGAACCCAAACAATTGATACAGAGAGGTTAGTGCTTAGACCATTTCACTATACAGATGATGATGATATGTTAACCTATTGGATTAGTGACCCTAAAATCCAGTCACTATATTCTGAACCAACATATAACACTAAAGACGAAGTTAGAGAACTATTAGAGAAATATATTAGCTCATATGAGAGATTAGATTATTACCGTTGGGCTGTTATAGAAAAAGAGTCTAATATCTGCATTGGACAGCTTGCGATATTTCTCGTGGACAACAAGAATCATTTTTGTGAAATAGAATACGCATTAGGTAGTAAATTTCATCGCAAAGGTTATGCCTCAGAAGCGGTAAAGTCAATCTTAGACTTTAGTTTTAAGAAAGTGAATTTCCACAAAGTTCAAGTGTGTCATAAAGAAGGGAATATTGCATCTCAAGGCGTTATTAAGAAATGCAATTTCACCTATGAAGGCACTTTACGGGATTTCTTTTTTATGGATGGAAAATATGTAGATCGGTTGTATTATTCGATGCTTAAAGACGAATACATAAATGAACAACTTAGAGATAAATAAAATCCGCCAAGCAAACCTGTCTGATATTCCGGTACTGAAAGAGTTATATCAGAATACAATTCTGACTGTGAACAGAAAAGATTATACAGTCGAGGAAGTGAAAGATTGGGCTTCGTGCGGAGATGATACTACACATTTAGTTGAGTCTTTCGAAGAACAGCATTATGTAGTAGCAGAAAACGGAAAAGGAGTGATTGTAGGTTTTGCCTCTGTAAATGATACCGGTTATATACATACGTTGTTTGTGCATAAAGATTTTCAGCATCAAGGCATTGCAACATCTTTGTATAAATACATTGAAGTATATGCGAAAGAAAAGGGTGTGAAAAAAGTAACATCGGAGGTTAGCATCACGGCAAAACCGTTTTTCGAGAAACAAGGCTTTCAAGTTGATGAAGAGCAAAAGCGGAAAGCAAATCAATTGTGTCTCATCAATTACAAGATGAGTAAGCAACTTTTTTAATTAATAAGTATGGTATATTCTTTATTATCTGAACACAAAGGTATATTCCAAGAATAAAACGTCAAGGCTGAAATGAATTTTATCGGAAATCTTCCTTTCTCGTACCTCGAAAGCGTATTTCCGATAAAAGCCTTGCCTTATTTATTCTTTCCATAAGAGGGGTGTTTATCAGATAAAAAAGGAAAAATATATGCTTGAAGTTCCCAAGAAAACCTTACCTTTGCAACGAAGGTTATTTGTCGGTATTGCACCGCAAAACGCTGAAATAAGAACGGTCGCCAAATCGTTACCCAAGTCCTTTCAAAATACAACTAACGCCCTGTTAGTGAGAGAATAATAATCTCATTGTTTGTGTTCAGGTAGAGCAACACCTTGAATTTTTCTACTTTCATACGCTTGTTTTTTATGGGCAAAGTTACCCGTTATTCAAGCGTTCTTTGTTATGCAAAATACTGTCAGACAGCGTAAAAAACACTGATTTGATTTCTTTTATCCGTACCCTGTTACCTATTCGTTTTTCGGTAACAACTGGCTAACGGTTTGGTAACTGAAATACCGCGATTTTATGTCCGGTTCTGCATTTTCTGCAAGACGGAAAAATCAACCAAACTTGCTTATTCTAAACCGATTGCGTTTCGTTTGCCCTGTCTTAGGATGGCTTGCTTTTGGAGGGAATTACTCACGCGGCTCGTCACACGAATGCTACCTTATTAATATATAGTGGTGCTAACATAACTACTGTACAAAAATTATTGGGACATAAGAGTGTCAAAACAACTCAGGTATATGCGAATATAATGGATATCACTCTTGTACGCGATCTTGAGAAGGCGAGCTATTCCAAAACCAATGCCGGGCACATAATCTGACATAACAAACCAGCAAATCACAAAATAGAATATGTACCAGCAAGAATAAAGTTACAATTAAGACTTGAACTAAGTTCCTTAATAAGATTGAGATTAAAACACACATTCTTTTAGAACTTATTGTTTTCGAGTTCACTTGGAGGGCACTAAACGTAGCTCAGGACCAACGCAGAATTATTGGTTACAATTTGTAGTAGAAGAATGAAGAGCATGATAAGAATAAGACTCGATTACCAAGTAGCGACTACCGAAAACAAGCGAGTAATACACTGCTTATCAAATACTTAATCGTAAATTTTGGATAGAAAAGCAGTAGCATAACCATAGTAATGATATGATCTTATAAAATGTAACATACTGATTCTCTAGGGTATACCAAGAAAGTGATAGATCAGGTTTACCTTTCCATATACGTTATAAGGTATTGAAGATAGGTAAGTTATGATATAACTTAGTTCTGCAAAGACTCTGCAGATCTCGTATATTGGTATGCACTCGCAAGAAGTTGCGATTAAACCTACATTGCGGGTTGTGTTGAAGCCTGACAATAAGGTACTTGACGAAGTTGTAGTGACAGCTATCGGTATTCAACGCGCTGAACGTTCCCTAGGATATTCTGTTTCAAAAGTAGATGCTGATGAAGCTATCCAGAAAGCGGAACCGGACTTAATTCGCTCATTGGAAGGAAAAATCCCAGGAGTTTCTATAAGCTCCCCTTCAGGAGCTGCCGGTTCTGCTACCCGTATGACCATCCGAGGAAACTCGTCCTTTTTAGGCAATAACCAGCCATTGTATGTAGTAGACGGAGTACCTTACAGCAATAATGAGGTTGCCTCCTCCAACCAAGCTACTGAAGCAGGAGGAGCATATGGTAGTGGTATTTCAACCCTTGACCCAAATGATATTGAGTCAATGAATGTACTAAAAGGAGCTGCTGCTGCTGCGCTGTATGGTTCTCGCGCTGCCAACGGTGTTATACTAATCACGACTAAAAGTGGTTCGAAGAGCAAAAAGAATATAGGCAAAGGCACCGAAATCACGCTCAATGCTTCTTACACCATGGAGAAAATAGCAGGTCTTCCCGATTACCAGAACAAATTCGGTTCCGGTAATAACTTCATTCCGGGAGGATCAAATGGATCATGGGGAGCAGCATTTAGTGATGTTACAGAGGTACCTCTAAGCATTTACTCTAATAATGTCTATGGAAAAGCCTATCCGAATATGCCTGAAATGATCCCTTACAAAGCATACAAGGACAACGTAAAAGACCTGTTTGACACAGGCGGTATCTATGATTTATCATTAAACCTGAATCGTTATACAGAAACTGGTAATTTCACAACAACCCTTTCTCGAATGGATCAAGACAGCTATATCCCAAATGCTAAATTTGGTAGATATGCTATCAGCGTTGGTGGGAATCAGGTTTTAACGAATGGCTTGCGCATCGGTGGAAATGTATCTTATTCACGTACTGAACAAAACGGACCGATGTTTGGTAACAATCAATCATCAAATATCGGTGCATCTTCTTTTGCGCGTGCATTAATTTTGGGTAGAAACTGGGATATGTCTTTACCTTATGAAACCCCAGATCATAAATCCTTGTTCTTTGTTGGTGACCAAGCTGACAACCCACTTTGGTCATGGGAATACAACAAGATCAAAACAACGATGGACAGAACTGTTGCTAATGTCAATTTAGGTTATGACATTACTAAATGGATGGCAGTAGATTATCGTCTAGGTATCAATGATTATAAAATGGACCGTAAAGAAGTCTTAAACCTAGGTTCTAGAGGTCTAGGAGGTAAAGGACGTATACTCGTAGAAAGCTACGACACACAAGAAATTGAATCAACTTTTTTACTACGTTTCGACCTTCCTAAGGTTTATAAAGATTTTGGACTAAAAGCAACTGTCGGACAGAATGTTAATCAGTTTACTTCCACCAACACTCAAACTATCGGATTGAATATAATGTCGGCAGGAGTTTACAATATAAATAATACCGAGTCCCAGACGTCAGAAGAAGAGTACGTTCGGACTAGACTATGGGCTATTTTTGGTGATTTAACACTAGATTATAAGAATTTCGCATTCTTGAATATCACTGGAAGAAATGACTTTTCTTCTACGCTACCGAAGAATCAACGCAGCTTCTTCTACCCATCCATCGCCGGTTCATTTGTCTTTACTGATGCATTTAACATCAACGAGGATATTATTAAATTTGGAAAAGTACGCTTGAGCTGGGCAAAAGTAGGTAATGATGCAGGAGCTTACTACAAAAACGGAACATTTACTTTGGGACAACCTTTCAACGGACAGGCCATACTTTCATTACCATCTTCTATGTATGACCCGAACTTGAAACCTGAATTTACATCGGAAGTTGAATTTGGTGCAGAATTACAATTCCTAAAGAGCCGGGTAAACCTTGATTTCACTTGGTACAACCGTAACTCTACGAACCAAATCGCTCCTCTAAGTTTGCCATATTCTACAGGATATGGAAGTTATTACACAAACTTCGGTAAGCTGAATAATCATGGTATTGAAATTGGCTTAAATGTAATTCCAGTGCTGACAAAAGACTTTAAGTGGGATATGTACTTCACGTATACACAGAATGATAGTGAAGTTAAAGAGTTGGCAGCAGGTGTTGAACGGGTATCTCTAAACACAGGCTTTTCTACTCCAGGAGCTGTGCTCGAAGTGGGACAACCTTATGGAATGCTAGTTGGTGAAAAATATGCACGAGATGAAGAAGGAAATATTTTGGTTGACCCACAATCCGGTTTCTACTTAGTAGATAACGAAGAAGGCTATTTGGGCAATCCGGCACCCGACTGTAAAATGAGTTTAAATAATACGTTTACTTACAAAGGCATTTCTCTTTCATTCCTACTTGATGCCCAAATTGGCGGATGCGTTTGGAGTTCGTATGTTACAGACTTGCTAGGACGTGGGGTTACAAAAGATACCGAAAACCGTTACGGTTCGCGTATTTTACCAGGTAACCTTGGTGACCCTGAAACAAAGAAGCCTTTACTGGATGGTAATGGCAACAAAATACCGAATAATGTTCAGCTAACTGAAAGCGACTTATGGTTCTCTGCCAGCTCCAGCGTGTCTTCATTCGCTATCAACGGGGTAGATGAAGCAGCCGTTTATGATGCTACAACTTTCCGTTTGCGCGAATTGAGTATTGGATATCAACTACCGAAGTCTTGGTTGGCAAAAACATTTATTGGTTCTGCCAGTGTATCGTTTGTTGCACGTAATCTTTGGTATTGGGCTCCTAATGTTCCCAAGCATACCAACTATGACCCAACTGCCAGCAGTTACGGAGGAGGTAATGTACAGGGTATTGATTATACTTCAGCTCCTAATACAAGACGTTATGGATTCAATCTTAAACTCACATTCTAAATTAATTAACGTATGAAAATTAGAAATTTGATATATACACTAGGAGCAACCTTGCTACTAAGCTCTAGTTGCTCGGGATATCTTGACATTAACGATAACCCCAACAAGCCTACAACTGCTGAACTTACTAAATTATTATCAGGAGCTGAGTATGATGTTGCAATGTCTTATGCTCCAGGAAGCTATATAGGCTCTCTTTTACCTTCGTATGTGTTTCATCTATCCTCTCGCGAAGTGGATAATTACAGCATTGCGCCTTCAGCGGCAAACTTAGGAAATACGTGGCAGCAAGCTTACGCTTATGGTTTGAAGAATACGAATGCAGTTATTAAAGCTGCAGAATCCTCTGATAATTCAATTTATGCCGGTATAGGAAAATTGCTGAAAGCATACTCTTTTGCCAATGTGGTAGACCTATGGGGAGATGTACCTTACACGGAATTTGATATAGAAGGTAACTATGCTCCAGCATTAGATCCAAGTAAAGACATCTATAATCATTTGCTAGCATTAATTGACGAAGCTATTGGTGACATAAACAACACCGAATCTGCAAACCTAACAAAGCCTGCCAGTGATGACCTAATCTATAAAGGAGATAAAAATAAGTGGATCAGAATGGGAAATACACTGAAATTGAAACTCCTGGTACAATCTCGTAAAGCTAAATCGGATATATCCGGCTGGAATGAAAAAGTATCTGCGCTATTGACTGAAAATAATTTCATCAAAGAAAATGAAGATTTTGAATTCAAACATACGAAAAAAGATAATCCGGACGAGCGTCATCAAGCATATGTAGATGAGTACTTAGGTGGACAAAGCACTTATTACATAAGCCCTTGGATTTACGAAACAATGAGTGGGATGAATTTAAACGTAACAGATAATCCTTTCACAGGCGTAACCGACCCGCGTATTCCATATTATTGGGTAAATCAGATCACAGCGGATGCCAAAGCACAAAACCCGACAGATTATCGGAGTGGTGCTTTTGTATCGATCTTCTTTGGATCTAACTCGTCTTCAGCAGGCTTTGACCAACGTTCGACCTCAACCTATATTGGTATCTATCCTTGTGGTGGAAAATACGATGACGGAAAAGGCGGTAAATGTGATAAGTCGGTAGGAAATGGAGTTGCACCCGAAAAAATGCTTCAAGCTTATTCTGTGCCTTTCATGAAAGCAGAACTTTATCTAACAGGAGAAGCTACCGGAGATGCCAAAACTGCTTTATCTAACGGTATAAAATTAGCTCTAAGCCACGTCAACACGGTATCCAAAGCATCCGATGCAGAAGTTCCTCTAATTGCATCTTCCGCTATTACAGCATTTGTTGATAAGATTGTGGATAGATATAATGCGGCTGCTAATGATGAAGAAAGACTTCGTATTGTGATGACTCAGAAGTGGATTGCCAATTTCTTCAACCCCATAGAAGCATATTCTGATATTCGCCGGACTGGGTATCCTAAAATACTTGCTCAAGGTACTGCAAATGCAAAATCTCCTTATAAGAGTTCACAAACACCGGAATTAGGACCAAGTGATATTCCTTTGAAAGGTATTAACGCTTTTCCACGCGCCATGTGGTATCCAACAAGTGAAGTCACTCGCAATCCGAATGTAAAAAATGAAGGAAGAGTTCTGAGTACTCATATATTATTTTGGGATAAGTAGAATGTTTAATCATAGAAAAATAGAGAATATGAAATATATAAAAATATTTATGGCGACGGTCGTTATGGCTTTGCTAACTGCCAGTTGCGACCAAGATCTTCCATACCCATTGGATGATGTCAAAAATGGGGTTGTCATCGATATCATACGAGTAGAGGGCACCGATGGTATACTTTCTGCCGGAACAACTGATGGTGACTACAAAGTGAAAATATCCATCCCGACACAGCAAGGAGATTATTCTTCGCTAGATCATGTGCAGCTAGTGTGTGTATTTACTGGTAAAGATGGTAAAACCACATCAAAAATCGTAAAAGATAACATTACAGAATTTCCTTCTACAATCGCTCTCGATTTAGAAGAAGTATATAAGCTATTTAACCTGGTAAGCCCGTCTTTAGGAGAGACATTGTACTTTACTACTAATGTCATACTGAAAGACAAATATGTAGTACAAGGATGGAATGAGTACTCAGGGTTTAATAACAAAGCATTTACCGGATGGCAAATAGATGGAAGAGCTTATTCTTATAATGTCAGATATCCGGTAGCATGTTCGCTAGTGATTGATGACTTTGTAGGCGATCTTACTATTACCGATAATAGTGTATTCTATGAAGGTGCTAGCTATCCAGCTACAGGAGTGAAAATTTCCGATACCGAAATTGAGATTCAGGGTTTCTTTGAAGATACTAATCTACGAATTAAAATAGATCCTACTGTACATACGCTATCAGTGCCTAAACAGGTTCTCTATGAGACATTTGGTAATTACACCAATTTCTACGTCATGGGTTCCGGTACAATTGATGCTTGCAACGGCATTATTTCCTTTAATGGAACTGTAGGAGTAGATCAAGGTACTTATGACACCAATGCTAGCTGGAAAATTAAGAATTAATGCTTGATATTTTAAAACAAGCAAGAATGCTCTAACAGCATTCTAATTTTATAGCCAACCAATTGAAATCGAGTGATTCAAATTGGTTGGCTATTTTTATATCACAATTTATTTCCCCAGTAGTCGAAATAGCTACATTATAGAAAAGGAATACAAATGTTATAATACACCAGGCAATGTTACACCTTGCTTTACAATGTCTACTAGTATAGGCTTTACACCACTCACAAAACATTCCACGGCAATTACCATCAAAATAAGCCCCATTAAACGCATCATTACATTATTGCCTGTCTCACCTATCAAACGAACCAGACGAGTGGATGCACGAAGAATAAAGAAGGTTATAACATAGATTAAAGCGATCACACCAATCAACACCCCTTTCATCTCATAAGATTGAGCATCCTGCATCAAAACAATTGCATTTGCTATTGCTCCGGGACCACATAACATGGGAATACCCAACGGAGTGATAGAGATATCATCCGCATAAGTCTTAATCTCCTCATCTTTCAGTTTCATTGCAGTATAGCGAGCCTGAAGCATATCGAACCCTATCTTAAAAATAATGACTCCACCCGCTATTCGAAAGCCGTTGGTAGAGATCCCAAAGAACTTAAAAAGGAACTGACCGGCAAAAACAAAAACCATCAACGTTATAAACGATACAATAGTAGCTCGGCGAGCGATCGATTGTCGTTCTTTGTCACTCATCCCATGGGTCATAGTCAGAAACACCGGCATGGTCCCCAATGGGTTAGTCAATGTAAAAAACGAGGTAAAGCAAAGCAAGGCAAACGGAAAAAGTGAACTATTCATAAAGCAAAGGTTACAACAAGTTTATTAAATCTCTTAAATCATCGATTTGGTAGGTCGGAGAGAAAGGCAATTCGGTACGTCCTGCGGGATTGTAAAACACTTGGTTCATCCCTACACCATTAGCACCTGTAATATCGGCTTCCCAACTGTCACCGATCATCAAAGAATCACGTAATTCTGATTGAGTAGCGGATAAAGCAAAATGGAAGATCTCCGGCCAGGGTTTTAGCACGCCCAAATCGTCCGAAAGGATAACCTTCTTAAAATATTCGGCGACTCCACCCGAATGCATTTTCTGAGATTGCAATTCCCGAAAGCCATTGGACAAAATATACAAATTATACTTGGGCGATAAATACTCCAGCACTTCTTTCGCATGTGGCATCAATGTACTCTTAGTAGGTATAATTGCAAAAAAGTCATTAGAATAACGTTCCGCCAATGAATCATCATTTACTCCTACCGCCTGCAACGGAAAGGAAAAACGTTGTTTATTCAACTCCTCTTTGGTTATTTTACCATCGCCATATTCAGCCCATAACTCTACATTGCGCTGCTGATAAATTGTATAGTAGTGGTCGAAAGAATCAAAATAGCGTTCGAAATTATAACTGTCGTATACTTCTTCAAAAGTATCACGCGCATTCTGTGAAAAAGCCCAAATGGTGTCGTCTAAATCAAAAAAAAGATTCTTATACTGCATAATATATAACAAGTCAAAAAAAACAAAAAGCCAATGTGCTAATCTCGTTGTCCGGGCATCAGCACATTGGCTCTCAAAAAAAGGTTTCCCGTTTTATTTCACCTGGATAACCAAGTATTTGGATACACTCCAGAAATCACTCGGACTAGAGATCTTTAATGTCAACTGTCCTTTATCATCTTTTGCCAATTCGAAAGAACCAGCCGGATGAGTGGTTAACAAGTCTGCACGCTTAGAGTACAGTTTAATCTCTTTAGTAGTACGAACATCGATCTGTGTGAAGTAGTCTTTATTAAAGTCTGAACTCTTCAGCACATCGCCACTCTGAAGAATCTTCTGAGATTTCAACTCTGCTTTAGTACCGAATACAAACCAAGCTGAATTCAGGTTCTTATCCTGTTCGGCCACTGTTTTAGATTTTGCTTCGTTTTCAGCAGTCAATGTCTCCTTCGTAGCAGATAGATCACTTACAGCAGCATCCAATTCCTGAATACGAATATTCTTAGAAGCCAATTCAGCTTGAAGCTCTTCGATACGTTGTTGTTTGGCATTCAACTCTGCTGTCAAAGCCTCAACCGCTTTCTTCAGTTGTGAAGAGTTATAGTTACTGTTCTTCAACTGTGATTGCAGTTTAGCTATCTGAGCTTTATTCTCTTCCATTTGTTTAGAGATAAACTCGATATCAGAAGCAATCTGCTGTTTAGCACTTCCCGAATTTTCAGTTATCGTTCCGCGCTGCAAATCTACACGACTTTCGGCTGCATTAATCTGTCGGAATCCTTCCTGAATTTCATTGAAAGTTCCCATCATATCATCCAGTTCAGCATTACGCTGTGTTAGTTCCATTAAAAGAGAGTCATTCTCAGCTTTCAGGTCTTTATTTCCACCTTTAAAGCCATCACACGAAGCCAACATGGCTGCGCCTACAAATAAAATTGCTAACTTTTTCATACGCTTACATTTTACGTTTTTAAATGAAGTTATTTTAATTGTCTATTCCTGCAAGTACTATTACAATCTCGCCTCGAGGGGCGATAGCGGTAAAGTGCTCGATTAATTCCGCTAAAGTTCCGCGAAGCGTTTCTTCATGAAGTTTAGAAATCTCACGGGATACTGCTGCCTGACGCTCACTACCGAAATATTCGGCAAACTGCAACAACGTTTTCAACAAGCGGTGGGGAGATTCATAGAATACCATCGTACGAGGCTCCTCGACCAATGCTTTCAAACGCGTCTGTCGTCCTTTCTTTTGTGGCAAGAAGCCTCAAAACAAAACTTTTCATTGGGCAGTCCAGACGCAACCAAAGCCGGGACAAAAGCAGTAGCACCCGGTAAACACTGTACTTCAATGCCATTTCGCACACATTCACGTACTACCAGAAAACCCGGATCGGATATTCCGGTGTACCTGCGTCCGAAATCAAAGCAACCGTTTCACCAGCCTTTATCTTATTAACAACACTCTCCACCGTTTTATGTTCATTAAATTTATGGTGAGATTGCATTGCATTCTTTATTTCAAAGTGTTTCAGCAAAATTCCGGAGGTACGTGTATCTTCTGCAAGGATTAAATCCGCTTCCTTCAAAACCTTAATAGCTCGAAAGGTCATATCCTCCAGATTTCCTACAGGTGTAGGTACTACATATAATTTTCCCATCTATGTCTTATGCCGATTGATTAAAATATCTCTTTAGTAATTCCAGGAAGTCGTTCATAGACTCGTTTTTTTCATCCACCGTGACCTTCGATGCCAGAAAAGCAACCGCAGTACTATACGAACTCATTGCCGAAATTTGTTCTACCATACGATTCATAAATTCGCTGTCACCGCTAAATACATCTTGGGAGAAACGAAAAGAATCGTTCAAACTAATTGACTGCCGCAATGTTCCACCCAATCTAATACGTTCACCCAACACAGAAGTTCTGGGCGTTTCTATTTCAGGGTCTTTACATTCTTCTATAGCCACCACTTCTGGCTCAGTCACCTCTATTCTAGCAGATTCCAACACCTCAGTTATTTCTGTTTTATCTTCTTCAGCCGTTAGTTGAGGAACATCTCCTACAATAGCTTTTTGAGAAGGAACTTCTACAACGAGATACTCCTCTTCCAAAGCCACCGGAGCGGTTGGTATTTCCGTCAAAGGAGTCTCTTCCACCTCTTGCAAAAGCAATTCCAAACGCTCTTGCAGCTGTAGGATATTCCGCTTCAACAGTTCGGATAACGTAACAGAAGACTCCTTAGAGAAAGATTCCATAAGGTACTTCAAACCCTGCACGTCCAACTCAATATCTGTCAATAGCTTCCGTTTCATACCACACATTCTGATTTACGGTGCGAATGTAAGAATTATTTAGATAGGTAACTTTAAATAATGAATATTTTAACAGTTCTTGCACTATCCAACGCCTATACAGCCACTATTAGCATTTGAAGCCACTCTTTCCTCCTGCTACTACAAAAATAAAATAACTTCGTTCATGAACGTTTTTTCCTAGGTTATATTACCTTTGTAAACGTATTCATTTTAACTAACGAACGAACATATTTCATGGTATTATACTCAGAAGACCACACTCAAGAAACTAAAAGAAGAGGCAGAATTGAAGTTATTTGCGGTTCCATGTTCTCCGGTAAAACAGAAGAACTAATTCGCCGGATGAAAAGAGCGAAGTTCGCCCGTCAACGTGTAGAAATATTCAAACCAGCCGTCGACACCCGTTATTCGGAAGAGGACATCGTATCTCACGACAGTCATTCCATCGCCTCCACTCCCATCGACACATCCGCCAGTATATTACTCTTTACTTCCGAGATCGATGTAGTGGGTATTGATGAAGCACAGTTTTTCGATACAGGCCTAATCGATGTATGTAATCAACTTGCCAATAACGGAATTCGAGTCATCATAGCCGGCTTGGATATGGACTTCAAAGGAAATCCTTTTGGTCCGATGCCTCAGCTATGCGCCATAGCCGATGAAGTTTCCAAAGTACATGCAATTTGTGTAAAATGCGGCCAACTAGCTTGCTTTTCACACCGCACGGTGAAGAATGACAAACAGTTCCTTTTGGGAGAGACTGCCGAATACGAACCTTTATGTAGAGGATGTTACCTTCGGGCCGTGGAAGCAGATAAACAATAGTAACCCTAAATCATTATGGAAAGAAAGAAGATAACGTTCGATAGCTTCATCCGTGGTACCATCGGATGTGTAATTGTAGTAGGAATATTAATGCTTGTCGAACGACTGAGCGGAGTCTTACTTCCTTTTTTCATCGCCTGGCTCATAGCTTATATGATGTATCCACTCGTTAAATTCTTCCAATACAAATTACGCCTAAAAAGCCGGATTGTCGCTATCCTATGCACCTTCTCGTCATTACGCTTGCCGGAGTAGGCATCTTCTACCTATTAATACCTCCCATGATTTCTGAAATCGGACGGATGAACGATCTGGTAGTGACTTATATTACCAACGGCGCCGGAGGCAATGTGCCCCGCCAATTATCCGAATTCATCCACGAGTATATCGATTTACGTGCACTTAATCAGCTTTTAAGCGAAGAGAACATTCTGGATGCATTAAAAAACACAGTGCCTCAAATGTGGTCTTTAATAGCCGAGTCCATCAACATCATCATCAGCATTCTGACCTCGTTCATTATACTGCTATATCTTATTTTCATCTTGTTAGATTATGAAGCGATAGCCGAAGGGTGGCTTCATTTACTTCCTACGAAATACCGTAAATTTGCTTCCAGCCTTGTTTACGATGTACAAGAAGGAATGAACAAATACTTCCGCGGCCAAGCACTGGTTGCTTTTTGCGTAGGGATTCTTTTCAGCATTGGATTTTTGATTATTGATTTTCCGATGGCAATTGCCCTTGGTTTATTTATCGGAGCACTGAATATGGTTCCGTATCTTCAAATCATAGGTTTCCTACCTACTACCATGCTAGCCATCCTGAAAGCCTCTGACACGGGCCAGAGCTTCTGGATAATCATTGCCGGTGCATTAGCCGTCTTTACCATCGTTCAGATAATCCAAGATACACTACTTGTACCTAAGATCATGGGGAAAATTACGGGATTGAATCCTGCCATTATCCTGCTCTCACTCTCTATTTGGGGCTCGTTAATGGGTATATTGGGTATGATCATTGCCCTCCCCCTAACCACATTGATGCTTTCTTACTACCAACGCTTCATCATCAACAAAGAACAAATACGAACCGAAGAAGTAGAAATCGCTGATAATCAAGAAATAAAGCAAAACGATGAAAAATAATTCAAACTTTTTATCATGAAACACTTGCAAATTAAATAAAAGAGGCTACCTTTGCACCCGCAATCAGGAAATAACTGATTCGCAATAAGGACCGATTCGCTAGCTCAGCAGGTAGAGCACAACACTTTTAATGTTGGGGTCCTGGGTTCGAACCCCAGGCGGATCACCAAAAAGACAAAAGCCCTCTTTCAGGGCTTTTGTCTTTTTATATGCTGCTTATATAAACCTCAAAACAGGGATCATACCGAATTCCTGCCTACCTTTGGCTTTATTCATTTAAAATACTCCGATGAACTATTGAAAGTTTGGACGCATTCATTTAGAAAGTCAAATAGAAATAGAGATACGAAATGTTTTATCGCTTATCTTTGCCACATGACTACCAATAAGATAACCCCCGAAGAATTATGGGCGAGACAGCAGATCAGTCCGCTTGATGTGAACTATGATTTGTGGAATGAGCACAGAGTATCCATACAGACATTCTCACAAATGAGCCAAAGTTGCATCTTTACGGTAGATGTCTTCAAAGAGCGATACGATTTTGCATCCGACAATTTCGCTAACATATTCGGATATAATCCTACATGGATAAAGACTATTCGGAAACAAGGTGATTTGCTAGAAGAACGGATTCATCCGGGTGACCGGGCGCAACTCATCGAATACCAGATTGAGCACGGACAGTTTATCTATTCACTTCCGCAGGAGCAAAGAAATGATTATCAGCAAATATTCCAAATCCGTATGCTGAATGCCCGGCAAGAATATGTGAATGTATTCAGTCGCCACCAAGTAATTCAGAAAGACAAAAACGGAAAAGCATGGATGATTATGGGAGTGATGGATCTTTCACCCGATCAAATACCTATGGAGCGAATCAAGCGGACGGTTATTAATCGGAAGACAGGTGAGATACTTACATCGGCAGTTGTTCCGGCAGACCAACAATTAACCAAGCGGGAAAAGGAAATACTCTTATTAATCCGACAGGGATTTTTGAGCAAGGAAATTGCTTATAAACTGAACCTTAGTATTTACACGGTGAACAATCACCGCAAGAATATATTGGCAAAACTGAATGTCGATAATGTGATCGAAGCCATCAACCGGGCAGAAAGTTTCGGTATTCTCTATTAACTAATCACTGGCGTTTTATCTTAATGTACATCATTGTTCAATCACTTCAATATAAAAACTAACAGGACGAAAGCCATCGTTACACGAAATCATTGCTGAGTGCGGATTTTTCATCCAACCATCATAGAAATTGCCACCTCCATTGGCTAATTCCGTAACAAAATAACTCATTGAACTCCATGCGCTTTCACACAATTCTTCCGGTTTCTGCCCATCAACTGAAATAAAGGTCTTACCTTGTTCAATATCACAAGTGTGTTCAATAGGATTTTCGTACATAGCCGACAAATCACTATGCTGCACCCTTCTTATAGCTGTTATTCTAATCTTTTTCATTTTCAATATTTATTACATACGATATATGCAAGGTTACTCACTTATGGTTATTCGTAGGGCTGCTTTAAACATATTTCCATTACGGCAACCAATCCAAGCTATTTGTCAGCGGATTGTTTTTTCTCCATTGTTCCAGTTCTTCGTAAGTGCGAACTCCACCCACGAAAACAGCATGATAGATTTCTATGCCGGGAATCTGTACACCGTCCGGCACATCGAATTTAATTTGAAGGATGGTTTGCTTGATTTCCCGGGTAAGTCGGTTCGTTATGGCAGCAGTTACTTTTTCAACCACACCGTCATATTTTGAGCCTTTACGAATGTGGATCATGTCGAACTTCCATGTGTTCCTGTCCTCATCTTCGTAGAGGACGTGCCATTCGATACACTCTTCTTCTGTCTGAATCAGATTCTTATAGTGAACTTCCTTTAAAGAGAGCCGTTCAGCAAGATTTTGCATGACGGAAAAACTTTCTGCAATATCGAGCTTATCAGTATATATATGCAAGTCTATATCCCTACTCTTTGCCAACAGACCGGATTTAAGCGAGCCTACCAGATGAACAGTTGCCCCAATATGTTCCCATGCCGGAATAATACCAGTATGTTCCAGTATCTTCCAAGCGGTTTGCTGATTATGTAGGGCAAGTTCAAGAATATCCATATCGTTCATTTTGAGCGTGCAAAGATACAAAACTTATGGATATATAGCTATAAATAGCCATTTCCTATCCTACCCGATTGCAGTAATTTTGCGCACCGTTTTGACTCTATTTTCATCCTTTAGCAATAAATTACTACGATGTTCAATCAAACAGAGAAGCAAGAAAGAAGCTATTTACAGCAAATAATTGGTCGGCTGAAGAAGATAATCAGCCATACAGATGTGTCCGTGAAAGACCATGTAGATACATTGGCAGAGTACAAAGACTACCTTTGGAGTAATAAAGATATTGATCCGCATGAGATACGCTCCATGCGTGAAAGCATCCTGAATCATTTTGCCATAGGCGAAAGTGTAATTGACAAACGCCGACGGCTTGCCAAAATAGTGGATATTCCCTACTTCGGACGAATCGACTTTCAAGAGAAGAGCGAGAACCGTCCGATAATCCCTGTTTATATCGGCATCCATACCTTTCACGATACTGAAAGCCGGACAACCGTGATTTATGATTGGCGAGCACCTATTTCAAGTATGTTCTACGATCACGAACTGGGCGAAGCATCTTATCAATCCCCATCGGGAGAGATAAAAGGGGATATTTCGTTGAAACGCCAATACCGGATTCGGGCTGGAAAGATGGAATTTATGATTGAGAGTGCGCTGACCGTCCACGATGATATTCTGCAAAAGGAACTGAGTGCTAATGCAGATGATAAAATGAAGAACATTGTCGCCACCATCCAGCGGGAGCAGAACCGGATAATCCGTAATGAGGAAGCCCGAACGCTCATCATTCAGGGTGTAGCGGGTTCGGGTAAAACTTCTATTGCCCTGCACCGCATCGCCTACTTGCTGTATGCTTTTCAAGGTAGTATCTCTTCAAAAGACATCTTGATTATTTCTCCGAACAAGGTGTTTGCCGATTACATTTCTAACGTCCTGCCCGAACTGGGCGAAGAAACCGTACCGGAATCCAGCATGGAACAGATACTTTCCGAAGTACTGAATCACAAATACAAATACCTTAGCTTTTTTGAGCAGGTGAATGAACTACTGACAAAACCAACACCGGACTTTATTGAGCGAATCGAGTATAAATCCTATTTCGATTTCATCGCCAGTCTGGATCGCTTCATTCTACACATCGAAAACCACTATTTTAGAGCGGAAGATGTGAAGCTAACCAAACATATCACCGTCCCGGCTGAATTTATCGAAGAGCAATTCCACCGTTTCAACCGCTACCCCATGCGCCAACGGTTCGAGGCAATGACGGATTATATTCTCGATATGATGAAAGTACAGTATGCTTTTACTGTGACGACTGCCGAACGGAATTTCCTAAAAAAAGAGATTAAGCGAATGTTTGCTGGAAACAATGACTTGCAAGTCTATAAAGATTTCTTCGCATGGATGGGTAAGCCGGAACTGTTTAAAATGCGGAAGAACCGCACACTTGAATATGCCGACTTAGCACCATTGGCGTATCTGCATATCGCTTTGGAAGGTGGTACAAAGAACTATGTTAAGCATTTGCTGGTAGATGAAATGCAAGATTATTCTCCAATCCAGTATAAGGTAATACAAAAGCTATTCCCTTGTCGGAAAACGGTATTGGGCGATACCAGCCAGTCGGTCAATCCTTATGGCTCGTCTACTGCAAATATGATTCAGAAAGCTCTTGTCACAGGTGAAGTGATGAAGCTATGCAAAAGTTACCGCTCTACTTGCGAGATCACTGATTTTGCACAGAAAATACGGACAAATACCGATCTTGAACCAGTCGCACGGCACGGAGAGAAACCACGAGTACTACAATATAATAATGAGAAAGAAGAACTATCTTCCATCAAAGAATTAATTGTGACCTATCAGGCATCCGCCTACAAATCGCTGGGGATTGTCTGCAAAACCGAATCGCAAGCCTGTAAGATGGCAGATAAATTGCAAATTCCTGATATTCATTTCCTATCGAACCAAAGTTCGGCTTTTGTGCAGGGTATTGTTATCACCTCTGTACACATGGCAAAGGGTTTGGAGTTTGATGAGGTAATTATTCCACAGACAGACGATAGGAATTATCATTCAGAGATCGACCGGAGTATGTTATATGTGGCGGTAACGAGGGCAATGCACCGTTTAACACTGACATATAGCGGAACAAAACACACGCCATTCATCTAAATTTTCGGCTTACTTTATTGTCATGCGGAGATTAACCTCTATATTTACCGCCATGCGCACAGCAGATTAGCGAAATAACGATGAGAGAAAGCAAGATTTTATATCCGTCACCTATACTTTCCCAATACATTAAATACTATTGGGTGTTAAAGACCGATGAAGTAGAGCCAGTAACGGTACAGACTATTCCATCGGGGTGCATACATCTTGTTTTCCATCGGGGTGAGAATCTGAATATCCTATCAAAAGGTTTACAGCCAAAGAATTTCATTCGGGGACAGTTCTCAACTTATGGGAGCTTGATTTCAGAAGGTAATATTGATATGATTGCCGTCATATTTCATCCTCTGGGGCTAAGCCCATTTGTGCGGTGTTCTATGAGTGAACTTTACAACCATTATATAGATGTAGAAGATTTTGAAGATATTGAACTGAATCACCTGAAACGAAATATTTCTGCCGAACCAGCTGTTGAAACCTGCATCCGGTTAATTGAACGCTTTTTCATGCAACGGTTGGTCGATGCAGATTGTAATTACCAAAGAACGCAGCACGCTATCTGCCAAATAATCAATCAACCGCAAATTGATGTGAATACCCTTGCGGAAAGTACCTGTTTGGGATATAGGCAATTCAAGCGAGTATTTACCAACTATTTAGGAATGAGTCCTAAAGAGTATTATCGGGTAGTTCGTTTTCAGCGAACACTGTATCTATTGCAGAATAATCCGGGGATGGAGTTCGTAGACTTGGCTTATTCGTGTGGCTTTTATGATTCTTCGCACTTGGTGAAAGACTTTAAAGAGTTTACAGGCTGTTCGCCTACTCAATATCTATCTTCTCGCTCTCCATATTCTACATTCTTTTCCGAAGATTGTAGGCTGAATGTTATTAAATCGCATAATCGTGCGTAGTCATTTGTGATAAAGTCAGTTTTTTACAAGTGGATGATAGGCAAAGAACTTACTTTTGCAGAAGTATTTAAAATTAGAAAGTTATGCAAGAAAATAGTTTTACTCACGTAACCACTGGCATCGCACAGGTTATTGAAACAGAAGAGAGTTTGTTAAGTAGTTTGCCCGTAGAGATTATCACACAAAGGCGAAATACGCAGAATCGCACCATCAAGCAGATTCTCGGTCACTTGATTGATTCGGCATCCAATAATCACCAACGCATGGTTCGGTTGCAATATAGCAAAGACCTGCTTTTCTTCCCTGATTATACACAGGATAATGACTTGTGGATAGCTTTGCAAGATTATCAGAATGCAGACTGGGCTAACTTAATCCAGTTATGGAAGTGTTACAATCTGCACATCATCCAGGTGATTCACTCGATAGATAAGAGTAGACTGGATAGTAACTGGTGCGACTTTACAGGAGCAAAGGTTACATTAAGAGAAATGATAGAGGGATATTTGGGACATTTGCACCTACATATAAAAGAAATCCATGAATTGATAGATTGAATTTCTTAATTTTTCATACATTTGCGTTATATCAACTAACAAATAGTATTCACTTCTTATGAAACTCTGCATATAGCTACGCTCCTGCGAATAGCCCCCTTCAAGAAAGCTATTCAGCTATTTGACAAATAACGATTTATTTGCCACAGAGATTTTATATCCTTTTATTTATGAATTTACGAGCTGGCAGACCATGTTATGCAGGTCTGTTCGTATCGTGCTATTTTGCAGTTGAGCAATGAATTATACATATAAACAATTATGGCTCATCAACTTTCCAGTAATGATGAGCATTTTAATGGAGCAGTTAATCAATATAACGGATGCTGTCTTTTTAGGTCACGTAGGCGAGGTGGAATTGGGAGCATCCGCTATAGCCGGAATTTATTATCTGGCGGTCTATATGCTGGGCTTCGGGTTCAGTATTGGATTGCAAGTAATGATTGCCCGCAGAAACGGGGAGCAGAATTATAATGCAACAGGAAAGACTTTCTTTCAGGGGCTATTCTTTTTATCGGGATTAGCCGTCTTGCTTTGCCTATTGATTCATGCCGTTTCTCCATATCTATTGAAACGATTAATTTCCTCGCCGGAGATTTATCAAGCGGTAGTCCGCTATTTAGACTGGCGCAGCTTCGGGCTGTTGTTCTCATTTCCTTTTCTGGCTATCCGGTCTTTCTTCGTTGGGATAACGCACACAAAAGCCTTATCGTGGTCGGCTGTTACTGCGGTGACGATTAATATCCCGCTGAACTACTTTTTAATATTTACACTGGAATTAGGCATTTCGGGAGCAGCCATCGCTTCATCTTTAGCGGAAATGGGTTCTTTGATTGTGCTTTGTATCTACACAAAAGCGAAGATTGACAAAGACAAATACGGATTGAAGCCCGTTTATGATGGACGGTTACTTATCAAAGTCCTGAATTTGTCTGTGTGGAGTATGCTCCATGCTTTTATCAGTGTAGCTCCTTGGTTTCTATTTTTCGTAGCAATCGAGCATTTAGGGAAAACAGAGTTGGCTATTTCCAATATCACCCGAAGCGTATCGGCAATCTTTTTCGTAATTGCCAATTCCTTTGCTGTCACTACGGGTTCATTAGTGAGCAATGCTATTGGAGCAGGAGGGAGAAAAGAACTTTTCCCGATTTGCCACAAGGTTCTGAAATTGGGATATGCTGTTGGCATCCCATTCGTAGTAGTAGCTTTGCTCTGCAACCGTTGGATTGTCAGTTTCTACACCGATAATGAGCTATTGATAGAATTAGCATTTGCTCCTTTCGTGGTGATGCTATTGAATTACACGTTTGCACTACCCGGCTATGTATATCTTAATGCTGTCGGGGGAACAGGAAAAACCAAAATCACCTTTCTGTTTCAGGTGACAACCACCTGTGTCTATTTAGTGTATCTCTATTGGTTGAGCTCCTGTATAGATGCATCTTTACCCCTCTACTTGACGGCAGAATATCTGTTTGTGAGCCTGCTAGCACTTCAATCTATCATTTATCTAAAAAGTAAACACTATTAAAACGAATCAAGTTATGATGACAAAAATATATCCACGCACCGGAGATAAGCAAACGGTATATCTGAATGCCGTGATTAAAGATTCACAGATAGAGGTAGGCGATTATACCATTTACAATGATTTTGTAGCTGATCCCTTGCTATTTGAGAAGAACAATGTACTTTATCATTATCCCATTCATCAGGAGAAGTTAATCATTGGCAAGTTCTGTTCTATTGCCTGTGGCACGAAGTTTCTGTTTAATTGCGCCAATCATACATTGAAATCTCTGTCTACCTATACCTTCCCTCTATTCTATGAAGAATGGGAATTGGAAAAGTCGAATATTACTACTGCATGGGACAACAAAGGCGATATTGTGATCGGCAATGACGTATGGATCGGCTACGAAGCTGTGATTATGGCGGGTGTTCATATCGGTGATGGTGCTATTATTGCCGCACGTGCCGTAGTGCCGAAAGATGTCCCACCTTATACGATTGTGGGCGGCACTCCTTCCAAAGAAATACGAAAACGCTTTGACGCAGAGGTAATTCAACAATTACTCATACTGAAATGGTGGAATTGGTCTACTGATAAAATACGCCAGTGCTTACCATATATTGCAGAGGGAAAAATGGATGAATTACTTACCAGAAATAAAGAGAGATTATGAACTATATAAAGAAACGATTGACAAGGATTGATGCAAGTTTCAGTTCTTCTGTATAGCTACATTTCGCTATTTTAGAACTCATGCCAGTGGATTATATTTGTAAGAAGCAGGAATTTGAAGTTCACCATTTCTGGAATTGCGACCAATAAGGCTGAATACCCCTTGAATCATTCTGATTAACAGAGGAACTACAAACAAAACAAGAAATCATTCAGCATACAAAGCTAGTGCTTTGATATATATAATTTATTCACAATTAAATTTTATGCCTATGAATGATTTATTGAGAGCGAGGTTTTTCATCTTACTGGCTGACACCTCAGAAGAAGTTATTAACACAGAAATGCAAGATGCTTATGAAGATTTTGTGAAGCAAATAGTAACAATTAACAATTCGGAAGATTACACTCATATCTTCCGGATGCTTAATCTCACCCGTATTGAGATAGCCCCATTAAAGGGGTTGTATCAGGATGGGCAGGGGAAAAAATGTACCTAAAAATCTATACATTCACAAAGCATTATCCTTAATTGATGCAGAATTAGAGTTACTCAACCTGAAAATTACCCATCCCGAACAGTTTAATTCGCCTGTGTCTACAGAGTTCAAGTCAGACCTGTATGTAATTCCTAAGTCAAAAGACTTGGGATTTATTGGTATTGCTGAAATTGTACTTGGTTTGTTTCTTCAAGGAGAGATTACCGGAAAGAATGGAAAGCCCGTATCAGAGGCTTGTTTAGCTCGTGGCTTTGAGCAACTTTTCAATCTGAAATTTGGTAGTATCTACGATAAGATTGGTGAAGTGTTTACTCGTAAACCGTACAATCTTACTAAAACATTGGACGCTTTGCGAAATGCTATTGGTAGAGAAGACCGTAAACGGAAGAATAAATAAAGATTAGAAAAGATGATTCTGCAAATTGTTTATTTATAGCAGTTTATAAACCATTTTTCGGGGAGTAGGTAACTACTCCTCTTTTTCTGCAACCTTGTTTTGCAGAACTTTGCTTCATCAATCGATTGAAAACAATAATGTTAAACTAAAAATTGAAGCAAAATGTATATAGACAACGAAAACTTCGAGAAGTGGATGGAGAAGCTATCCAAGAAACTCACCGAGATCGGGCAAGACCTGAAATCTCTTATCAATATCGATACTGTATTCGATGAAAACGAAAAGCTATTGGATAATCAAGACTTAGCCTTTCTGTTGAAAGCATCTTTCAGAACCCTACAACGCTATCGGGCGAAAGGTGTACTTCCCTACTTTACCATCGGGCGAAAAACGTATTATAAAGCCAGCGATATCCGGGCTTTTGTTCGTGAATATGCCGATTCTCAAACCTACAAACAGTTTGAAAAAGCAAATCAGTTGGCAAATCAGCCCTGATAGCAAAAAGTAGCAGAGGAAAGCAGCCTGTGTTCGGGCTATTCCTTTGTGCTGCCACCCCGATTTAGCAGAAACTGCTTCACCTATCGGCTCAGCCCGTTTCGCTAAATCGAGCAAGAGGGAACTGGACAAGTCCTGTTCTTCCCTCTTGCTGCGGGGCAAAGCCTTCGGCTTTAGCGTGTTACAAGAATACGCTGTAATGACACCTGTAATAAGCATTTTCTTTGCAATACTTATTATCAGGTATTTATCTATTCATATTTCTATAATAAAGTAATTACTATGCCAAACAGCAGTCGAAAAACGATATTCACTACCATTTCCATAGATCAGGAAACGGCAGCTTTGGTAGAGAAGATATGCAAACGCTATTCACTGAAAAAGAGTGAAGTTGTAAAGTTGGCGTTTGGGTATATAGATAAGGCACGTATCAACCCATCCGAAGCACCTGAATCAGTAAAATCGGAACTGGCGAAAATAAATAAGAGGCAGGATGATATTATCCGCTTCATCCGTCACTATGAGGAAGAACAACTGAATCCCATGATACGGGCAACAAATTCTATCGCTTTGCGTTTCGATGCTATCGGCAAAACTTTGGAAACTCTTATTCTCTCTCAACTGGAAACCAGCCAGGAGAGACAAACAGCCGTACTGAAAAAGTTAAGCGAACAGTTCGGCAATCATGCCGATGTGATAAACAATCAGTCCAAGCAGATTAACGCACTCTACCAGATACATCAAAGAGATTATAAAAAGTTGCTTCGACTGATACAACTTTATTCAGAACTATCTGCTTGCGGTGTGATGGATAGTAAAAGAAAAGAGAACCTGAAAGTCGAAATCAATAAATTGATAAATACATAGGATTATGCACATAGACTTTGCCTCGCCATCAAACGGAACATATAATAATTCTGGGAGCTGCCGGCAGCTAGCTAATTACTGTGAGCATGAAGATTTAGAACGTATGGAGAAAGGAATCTATACCGAAGGCTTTTTCAATCTGGCAGATGATAATATCTACAAATCAAAGGTTATTAAGGATATAGATACCAATATCGGGCAATTACTGAAAACGGATGCTAAGTTTTTTGCTATCCATGTCAGCCCATCGGAAAGTGAACTTCGGGCAATGGGGAACACTGAACAGGAGAAAGCCGAAGCGATGAAACGCTATATCAGGGAAGTATTCATTCCTGAATATGCCAATAACTTTAACAAAGGGCTATCCGAAGCAGATATAAAGTTTTACGGCAAAATTCATTTCAACCGTAGCCGTTCCGACAACGAACTGAATATGCACTGTCATTTGATTGTGAGCCGTAAAGACCAGACTAGCAAAAAGAAGTTATCACCGCTCACCAACCACAAGAACACCAAGAACGGAGTAATAACAGGTGGTTTTGACCGTATGAACCTATTTCAACAGGCAGAACGAGGATTTGATAAGCTATTCAGCTACAACCGCCAACAATCCGAATCGTTCGACTATCACAACACGATGAAGAATGGATCTATATCCGAGCAGCTTAATTTGCAAGTACAAGAATTTCAATCCAGTGAAAGAAAAATAAAAAACTTGCTTTCTATCAATCTTGAAAACAAGGAAGCAAGTTATCAGGCTTTCAATACTAAATGTAAAATTGATGAAAAACAAGATAAACATATTCCTACTCATCAATTCAACGATCAAAAAAACAATCTATCTTCTGGTTCGCTAATCTCTTTTATTTCATCAGGGACTGATTCTTCACTAAATCTCATCATTCAGGAAAAACATATACCCAAAAAGAAAAAGAAGAAAGGTCGTAGGCTATAATTTTCCGATCATCATTCCATCTAAACAAAAAAAGCTGTATAATTTGGCAATTCTAAAGCCAATGACTATCTTTGTCGTAATACGGATATTTATAATCATATTACATAAAATAGTATGCATAAAAAGGAACTCAACCGTTTAAGAGTTGTACTTGCAGAGCAAAAAGTTACTAATAAATGGCTTGCAGAACAAATAGGTAAAAGTCAAACAACAATATCTAGATGGAGTAAAAATGAAATGCAGCCATCCATTGAGACATTGAACTATATTGCTTCAGTGCTTAAAATAGATATAAGAGATTTACTAAATCCAACATTGAAAAAATATGAATAATATTGATTATTCTATTATAAATGCTTTCGATGGAGTACTTGAAAGTTTAACCGATGGAGAAAAATATCATCTGCTACCTCCACGTGGTCCAAGAGAAGATGTTGCAGTCTTGTCAGAAGAAGAACTTAAGGCAAAACGTTTGAATGAAAACGGTGAATCTTTGGCTATTGATAATAATTACGACCCTATAAATTTTAAAAATATAAATATTGATATTGAGGATAGTATGCTGCCAAAAGAAATAATATGTCCTGAGGCAGTTGAACTAGACGGAATTAACATTTGTGGAATAAATGGTTCTAATCAAAAAATTGAAAAGAACTCATTTTTTCTAATTTTAGCTAGAGCCTCCATTGTTAATTTTAAATACTCAAAGGGAGTTGAACCACCATATTTCTATAGAAAGCACAAAGATGCAACAGCGGTTACATGGGTAGATGGTAATATCTTTACCGAAGAAATTAGCTTATATACAAATAGGCAACTAACCCGAGAGAAAAATAACGATGGAGTTTCTATCTATCCTGCATTAAAAGCACAGACGGCAAACAATAATCCATTCTTAGTAAGATATGATCATAATAAAAGTGACAAAAGCCCCTCATCACATGCATTGGTTGGGCAGTCAAATTCCAACAAGCATTAGAGTTACTATGCTTGAATGAAATTGAAACTAAAGAAGGGAGAACTATATGCATTAAAAATGGTCCTATTTTTTCTACAAGTAGTTCAATAAAAGACATAGCAGATGGATTAAGACCTATTATAACATGGAATAATCAAACATTAATATGTGTTTCTTCAAAAATAAATGATTCAAAGCTGTTTGTTGAGTCTCTTTGTCGTTTTCCTGATTTACGCAATATTTATTTCCCCGGAGATGAAATAACACAAGATACAATTCTTTCTATTGGTACGGACTCTCTTTTACTACAAAGGATATTGAAGCCAGGGCACAGAACCCCTTTAATTAAAGCGGTTCCAATGAATAGGCAAAAAGCGTGTAGTGAAACAATACGTGCTTTAGACAAAGATATTACCCCTCTTCATTGTGTTTATAGAGGCAGGATAAACCCACAATCATTTATCCGTATGGAAATACCTTTTTTTATGTGGGAACAGAATAGAGAACAAGTAGAGGAAGCCATTAAAATCGTTGCTTGGCAACATGAATTAAATGGAAATACTCCATTTATACAAACTGTTGCAGATGAGCTTTCACAACTGACTTATGAGAAAGATTTGTTAGAAAAGCAAACTCTTGCAATGTTAAATTCAAAAAAACTTTCATTAGCATAAAAATAAAGTAATATGGAACTAGAACAAAAATATAGTGCGAGACCTTATCATGATCTCAATTCACCATTTAGTGTTGATGAACGTGGAGCTTTTGCGGAATATATTATTCACGATCCAAACAAAATGCCATCTTTAGCATTAGGAGCCACCATTGTAATTAAAGATAAAAGAGAGAATTCTGATGTCTGGATTGCAGGAAGAATTGTAGGTTTGAAATCTATCTCTCCATTTAATCCACAAAGACAAAGCCTATTATATCATTCAGATGAGACATATAATCCTAATTCCCCAATTGATCTATTGAATGGGCCACATACCCATCAGCCCATGATTATTAGGGTTGAATTAACAAGAGAAATGATAAATAAAGAAGATGGATCTAATGATTTTATTTCATCTGCAATTCAACGCCCACCTTCTGCAGCAAGTAGACTTATCTTTCCTAATGTCACTGCAGTTACAGGAGATACCTCGCCTTCTCTTGAACAGATATTAGATATAAAACAAAACGGTCTTGAATTAGGAATGGTTGGTTTTGGCAATTCTCCATATGAATCTAATAATAAGTTTTTAACATATAGGTGGGATATTGATAATCTTGATAATAAACATATATTTATAGTTGGGGAAAGTGGTTCAGGGAAAACAGTATTACTGAAGAACTTGGCATTTCAAATTCGTAAACACGACAAAAATAATAGAGTTATTTTAACTGATGTGCAAGGTGATATTTCTCAATTATTATTGTGGGATATGGATAATATTCTAAAACCACGGTTAGCTTGGCAAAGAAAAGTCTATGAAATGTTTGAAAATAGCAAATCTATCAATTATGCAAAAGAATATTTGGCTCCATTTCAATTAGTAATCCCGAAAATTAGAATTGAAGATCAAGATACAGATATTGTTGCACTGAAAAAATTGGCTAATAAACAAGGAGTAAGTGTTCAAGAAATTAGTTTACGGCTTCATGATCTAAACGCACCTTCTGATGTCGAATATCTATATAGAATATCTTCACCGCAAGTTGCAGGATTGCTTGATGACATTGCGGAAGATTTACGTAATAGGGGAGAAAAAATAACTATTGAACGATTAGACTTAGCATTGAATAGATTGTTATCTCGTAATACTGGGGCTACAATTACATTAACTACAAATGGATTAGCTTATTATCGAAGCACTTTTGAAGCAGCAAGAAGAGCTCTATTCAATCTAAAGTACTATTTTGACAAAGACCAAGAGTCTCTAAAAACAGAACAGAATCCTTTTGATATTTTTAAAGCTGAAGGTACAACTATTTTATATTTAGATCATCTGAATTTAGACGAAAGACTAATGTGGGAAATGCAGTTAGTAAAATGGCTTTATGAGAAAAAGAAAGAAATGAGTAATACTTATGTCTTTTTTGACGAGGCTCATCAAATCATTCCTAGTTCTGAAAAAAACAGTTTTGGATCGCCAGGCGTTTTTGAACGTCTTCGCTCCAACTTTGAAAAGTTAGCAAGGGAAGGTCGTAAGTTTAGAATTAATTTAATATTGAGCACGCAAAATCCTAAAGACTTGCATGAAATTGTACCAGAACAATGTCCTACAAGAATTGTAATGAAAATCAATCCTAAAAATGCTAAATATGCATATTTAGATGATGGATTAGAATACATTGCAAATAGTTTTGGCCAAGGACAATTTTGGATTCAAAGTCCTTTTAATGGAACTCCAGATTGGGTAAGGTACATAGCGTTGCCCCCCCTCTACCGCATGAGCCAATGGAGTCTTTTAGAAAAAACTTAGAAAATAAAATCAACGAAAGGTAAGACTAGTGTTAGAACGAAGAAAAGCATATAATACTCCTATAGATTGGAGTATAGAGGAAGAAAAGTCTCTTTTAGAATTTCTTGAAGAGCACTCTTTTGATTCTAAAAAATTAAAGGAAATATTTCCTTTAAGAACATTACCTAGCATCCGTAGTAAAGTAAGAAAACTACGGATTAAATATGATCTATTTGGTGCTAGCTATAGAGATGAAAAAGAGTTATTTACAACGGAGATTGCCAAAGAGATTCGTCCCAAAATTGTATTTGATGCCTATGCAGGAGCAGGTCATCAAACATTCAAGTGGATAGAATATGCCGATATTATATATGCTTCTGAAAAAATGAAATGGAAACTAATTCAATTTGAAAATTTAGCAAAGCATAATCAATTTAAAAAGAGAAAATATTCCGACAATCTATATGTATTCAGAAAGAACAATAAGAAAATATACTTATATCTTGGAGATGCATTAGACGTCGCAGCTGAATTGAAAGTTAAAAAGATAAAGGTTGATTTAATAGATCTTGATACATGTGGATCAACTTTACCTCTTTTACCAACTTTATTACTTTTAACAAGCCCCAGCCATTTGGTAATTACTCATGGAGAATTTCACTCTATGAGATTTAAAAGGGAGGATGTGTTAAGGCGATTATTTGTTCATAAAGACATTTCTAATAATCCTTTGCCTATAGGAGTTGATGAAATGAGTTGTGAGTTAGATAAAGCAGTCAAAGTTGCAGCCCTGCGTGCTCACAACGAAACGACAGATTCTTTTTGGCTCGATCTAAAAAAAGAGGTATGGCTTGGAAGCCGCTTTCATGGTATGCTAAGACGCTATTACAAAGTAAACAGACCTACAGCAACATCTGATTGTATTAATGAAATATCAAACTAAAAAAAATAATTATGGCT
Source organism: Bacteroides reticulotermitis JCM 10512 (assembly GCF_000517545.1). Lineage (GTDB taxonomy): Bacteria > Bacteroidota > Bacteroidia > Bacteroidales > Bacteroidaceae > Bacteroides > Bacteroides reticulotermitis. Next base: position 50,421 of record NZ_BAIV01000037.1, read on the forward strand.
TTACCAATAAATATAAGTGACTTAATCAATTCTCACACAGTAGAATCTGTACGGATTGAGTTTAAGAAAGGTTGGAATCCAGAGGAGATTATCCATTCTTTGTGTGCTTTCGCTAATGATATTAATGAATATGGAAGCGGCTATATAATAGTTGGTATCGAAGAAAAGGATGGTAGTCCAATACTGCCTCCTTTGGGTTTATTGCAAGAACAGATAGATTCAATTCAAAAGAAGTTCATAGAACTTTGTAATCTATTACGTCCAAAGCTATTTCCCATTATAGAGCCTGTAGAGTTTATGGGTAAATTCATAGTGGTAATTTGGATTACTACGGGAGAAGAAAGACCTTATTCTGCACCAATAACATTTGGTAAAAACACCCAATATAAAATGTATGTCAGACAAGGTTCAACAACAATTCCTACGACTCCATTATTAGAAAATAGGCTAAGAGAATTATCTGCCTATCGGCACTTTGATGATAGAATTAATACAAAAGCCAATATTGATGATTTTGATTTGGGATTAATCCAAGCCTACTTGCAAGAAATCAAAAGCAACCTATATAGTGAGACCTTAAAACTCTCGTTATCAGAAATTGCTCTAAAAATGCAAATTGCAAGGAAGTATGGAGAAAATATATATCCTTTAAATGTAGGGCTGTTACTCTTTTGCAAAGAACCGCACGAATTCTTTGAAGGATGTAAAACCAATTTGGTTGAATTTGAAGATGAGTCAGGTACTAAATATTCAGAAAAAACTTTTATTGGTCCTATTCATGTGCAAATTAGAGAAATAATGAGTTATTTAAATAGTAATATTATAAAACAATTCACTTATAAATCTTCTACAAAGTCAGAAATTGATAAATTCTTTAATTATCCATATCAAGCATTAGAAGAATTAGTTGTCAATTCTCTATATCATCGTTGTTATGAGAATCCTACTCCAAACGAAATAAGGATATATAAATCATTTAAAAAAGGCGTTACTAATGCAGCAGAGATTGATGATTCAAGAAGAATTGAGATACTAAGTTATCCAGGTCCATTACCTCCCATTGATGAAAAAGCATTAATTCAACTCAAAATTACAGCAAGAAATTATAGAAATATAAAATTAGGAGACTGGCTTAAAAACTTGCGACTTGCAGAGAAGTATGCAACGGGAATACCTACTATAGTTAATGCTTTAGCTTCTAATGGTTCTCCAATTCCTGTATTATCTACTGATGAGGCTAGGTCATTCTTCCTTGCTGTTATTCGTATAAATGAAAATACACCAATAGAAGTGGATGAAGATATTTTAGAAATAGAGAGAATACCCTTGTCAAATATACAACAAGAAATTTTAGAAAAACTTTTAAATGAACCATCTGTCGAAGATGAGATTATTAAAGAACTAACAGATGAAGTTAAAAAGGATATTGAATATCTCCTTGATAAAAAACTAATATCTTCAAAAAAAATGGGTGATATTGTTCTTTATCATATAACATCATCAGGGGTGGAATCATTAAAACAATCATTCTAAATATATGCTCCAAATTAATAAAAAATATAATTGGTTTAGTTTAGAAACAGAGAATTCCACAATTATGTCTGCATTAGTGGAGCGTTGGAAGAATACGCTAGATTCAAATTTGAAAGAGTCGGTTTTTCATCAATTTATCCACGACCATGCAGGTTTTTTTTTCGGAAATGATAATTGTTACTTAACTATTTCAAAATTGAAGCTCGGTTGTGATTATGAGACTGATTTTGTGAATGTTATAGATCAGCGAAGTAATGGAATTATATACGAACTAATTGAAATAGAAAAACCTAATAGCAAACTATTTACAACAAGTGGTGTGCCTGCAAAGGATTTAAGTAGCGCAATGCAACAAATTAGAGATTGGAAAAGATTCTTGATTGAAAATAAGGCATGGTTTAAAAAGTATCTTCCATCCCAGACAACACGTGTAATCAATAATTCAGGAGTGATATTTACAATTATTATTGGAAGACGTTCAGAAAATGCTTTAGAAATAGAAAAACGCAATCAAATAGCTAATGAATTAAGGATTAACATCCGCTCATTTGATTATCTTACTGATCTTCTTGAACGTAGGAGGTTTTTTAATGATGCATGCTTAGATGTAAATAGCGAACTGTGGTTAGAGAATCAGATCGAAAATCCTTTTTACAAAGCAATTAATGATTCTAAGTGGAGAAAATTTTGTTCAACTAAATTCAATTGGACTCATTTTTATAAAAACAACTGTGAAGAAATTATTAAGATTCGTGATTATAACGATTTGATACATGATTTCCTCAATAGTTCAATATCTGTGGAAAAATAAAATAGATAAAGACAGAAGCACATATTGTTTTGTTAGCAATTATAGTAAAAGAAAAGTCCTGTATGATTTTACAAAATTATAAAAAAACTATTATCTTTGCCGCAGTATTCTCCATGAGCAAACTACAGCAAAAGCACGTAGCAAATTAGTGGGATAATTCATGGGATATGCTTGAAGCTAAAAATATAAAGTTTTAAATATCAGCGTGGTAACTTCGACAGGAGAATCCCAGGCGGATCACTAAAGTTACTAGAAAGTCCTGGAAACAGGGCTTTTGTCTTTTTATATGCTATTCAATCCTCCTCCACACATTAGTTGAAATAGCTTTAGCTGACTAGAGAAATCAAAATAGAGATTATGCACTGAAAATGTTAAAGCTTGCCACTTTTTACTTACTACTAAGTAAATTGCATATATTTGCGGCATGAATGATACAAGGAGTGAAATAATACGTATGGCAGACGAGCTAATAAAGACTATTGGTTACAATGCTTTTAGTTATGCTGATATATCCAAACAGCTTAACATAAAAAATGCTGCTATACATTATTACTTTCCTACTAAATCAGATT
>NZ_BAIV01000036.1 GCF_000517545.1 Bacteroides reticulotermitis JCM 10512
GGGGTACCCCCCTCCTAAATAACGCCCCCCCTTCTTAATAATTAAATTTGTAACGCGCGAGCGATCACGTATGCGCGCGTATTATTAAGTACCTGACGCTTCCACGCGGTTGGAGTTCTCATTGCATCAGCGAATAAATAGCTCTCTTTTCGCTTTCGCTTATGGGGTAGCGGGGGGATTAAGTGGCCGAACAGAGGAAAATCGAACCCAATTAATGGATGTGTCTCAGGTCATTTTGTTCTGCAAAATTAACGCTTTTCTTCTCGTGATATGTTCCTTTTTCCAATGTTTTTTGTGTGAAATTTATTATCTTTGTATCTGTTGAAATAAAAGGGATGCTTTCCAAATTAGACTAATCTGTTTCTCTTGTTTTTAAGGTATTTATGGCTTTTGCGAATGGCTTGGTTTGTAGGAAAGTCAATTGTTTAATTTATAAATTATTGTTGTGATGACTATGTATTCAAAATTCACCGTGTTGTTGGTTGTTTTTCTTTCCGTTGCAGCGTGTAGCACGCGTGGGCAAAAACAGCGGAAGGCGGGATCAAACGATACGCCTTTTACGATCTCTACGGCGGATTTACCGGCATTGAAGTATGAACTGTTCCGTACGAACAAGAAGGTGGTGAATCAGGATATTCAGAATTTGGCTTACTCTCAGGCGTCGGAAGATGTTGTTTCGGCAATGCCTTCGGCTGTGATGGAGTTCGGTCCCCAAGAAAAGGTCTCCTACCATCTCTTGCCCCGTGCGGCCGATTTAGCGTATCTCATCATTCGCAATGAGATAGCAGCCGATGAAACGAAATATTACTACGGAGAGGAAAGTGATTCCCTGATTTCGCTTTGGGAAATAAGCCCGGTTGTGCATCTTGCGAACGGTAAAAAAGAGAACCGGGTTTTCCGCCTAAGTCTGTTGGAAACGAGAGAGTACTACACGGATATTGCTGTTATAGAATCCCATCCCGGCAAGTTTAGTCGCCAATCTCTGAGCCTCTCTCATGTGTTGCAGGATTTTCCCCGGGATTTTTATAAGGATGAAGCCGATCCGGAGTTTTCCTATTCCGATTACTGCAAACACGGTAAGCTGCCTACGGTGTTCTCTACAAAAGATGTCGGGAAAACTGACTTTGTAAACCTGGACGAGCTTTGGAATCATTTCAGCCTGCGTTATTATGAGAATGATACCTCCGAAGTTGCGTTTCACATACTTCCGCCCTATTATAAAAACCACGACCTGGTTGTGGAACGGACGAAAACCGCCACCGGCACTGACCGCTACCTGCTGCGTCGCATAAACCTGCGATGGGATGGGCAAGAGCAACTCCGGCGCACGGCCAGTGCATACAAATTGTACGAACCGCTTCTTGATTTGACATCGGAGCGGCTCGATACGCTTACCGGTGAGGTGATTACCACGGAAGTTGAGATCCTCGAACGCAACATCATACTTGTTTTCGAAGAGCGTTCACGCGGAGCGTACAACCATAAATCCATCTACTCCGTTTCTCCCTATACGCGGGTAACGGAAGAGCGTTCGGGAGATGACCAGATCGGGTATCAGTTTTATCGTTCGCATCATACGTGGCTTTCCGCTGCATCGAATGATGCTTGGTTCGAGGACATGAAAGAGGCAGCTACGGCTAAGGATTACCTGAAGTGGCTTGGTAAGAATCACGATAAGCTTTATGCGGTTGATATGGTACTCTATCCGAATGATAAGGGGAGGAAGCATCTGGAGGTCTCTATGAAGGCTCGTGACCACATTGTCGGAATGATGCGGCAGAGCGGCCTTGTATCTGAGAAATATGAGCAGTATTGGATTGATTATTTCAATGAAGCGCGCGACTATTACGAGAAAAATCAGGATGATGATGAGCGGAGTGACTACTTTGATTATGATATTTTCCTGCATTCCCAAGAGTCCGATGCGCTTACCGCTATACGCGATAACCGTGTGGTCGTTACCGGAGTTCGCAGCATCGCTCCCGATCGTAGTATCGTTACTATCAATATGGGTTATCAGGATATGATTTTCGAACTCTCATACCACGCCGGAAAATGGTTGGTAGATGGGGCTCGGAATCATTTGGCAACCCATTTCGCTACGGACGAACCTTTGGTTCTATTCATGACCAACGACAATGAGCAGAAGTTACGCATGTTGCAACATTATGGCATGGAGGAAGAAGATAAATTCTACTATACCCTGATACAGAATGCCATCCCTAATTTCAGGAACAACGGGATCGATGTTGACATACTCGACCCAAAGCAGTATCTCTCCGTACAGTTTGCGGATAAGACGACCTTTGATGCGAGGAATGATTTCTATTACTACGATGTCATGCTGTATAAACCGGGAAAAGCTCCGACGATCATACGGAATATCGACCGTAAGGGGAGTTGGCAAGAAATAGGCGCGTACTTCGGAATGGATGGTGCGCTGCTGGACCCTAGTATTCTGAGGATACCGATTGATTTGCAATAGCACGCAAGCGAGGAGGGTGTACATAAAAAAAGCTCTGAAATTTGAAGATTCCAGAGCTTTATGCTTATAAGTTGTTGCGGTGCGTACGAGACTCGAACTCGTGACCCCCTGCGTGACAGGCAGGTATTCTAACCAACTGAACTAACGCACCATTGTTTTTTGTGGATTCATTTACTATTTTGATGTTCTCTTTTAAAATAAGAGGCGGTGCGTACGAGACTCGAACTCGTGACCCCCTGCGTGACAGGCAGGTATTCTAACCAACTGAACTAACGCACCATAATAGTATTTGTAATCCGCATCTCTCTCGATTGCGGGTGCAAAGATAGCTGTTTTCTGTAAACTTGCAAGAGTTTTGAGAAAGTTTTTTTAAAGATAAATGGAGTAGAAATGGTTAGTGTCTCATTCTGAGGTCATTTGTAATGAAAAAAAGTTTGTCTTATTTATCCGGGTTCATCCCTTTGCGAGGTCAACGGCGGCTAGTTTGACTAAAGAAATGTGGCGTACGATCGAAAAGGTACTCGTTTGCGTGCGTGTTTGGATTGTCTTCTTATGTGTCTTCGATTGGGTGATACGTTTACGAGCTTCCGTTATGTATGGGCCGATCGCTTTCTAGATGTCGGAATTTAAGGTTTCGCCGAAACTTTCTGCTTTAATAATTCGTAATTTTGCAATAAATCGTTATTTTTGCGGACTAAATTTATAGAGGGTGAAAGAGATTTGCCCGGAATTGTAAAATACTAACAAGAATGATGACTACAGCCAAACTGTTATTGCACTGTCCCGATAAACCGGGTATTCTAGCCGAGGTGACGGATTTTATCACAGTCAATAAAGGTAATATTATCTACTTGGATCAATACGTGGATCATGTAGAGAACATCTTTTTCATGCGTATCGAGTGGGAGTTAAGAGAATTCCTTGTGCCACGTGAAAAGATTGAAGACTATTTCAGAACCCTTTACGCACAGAAGTATGAGATGGATTTTCGGCTTTATTTCTCAGATGTAAAGCCTCGGATGGCTATCTTTGTATCTAAAATGTCGCATTGTCTTTTTGATATATTGGCGCGTTATACAGCCGGCGAATGGAATGTGGAGATACCTCTTATTATAAGTAACCATCCCGACTTGCAGCATGTGGCCGAGCGCTTTGGCATTCCTTTCTATTTGTTCCCGATTACCAAAGAGACCAAAGAGGAGCAGGAACGCAAAGAATTGGAACTTCTGGCGAAGCATAATATCACCTGCATTGTGTTAGCACGCTATATGCAAGTCATTTCCGAGCAGATGATCAATGCGTATCCCAACCGGATAATCAACATTCATCACTCTTTCCTTCCGGCGTTTGTAGGTGCCAAACCTTATCATGCCGCATTTGAAAGAGGTGTGAAGATTATCGGTGCAACCAGCCACTATGTCACGACCGAACTGGATGCGGGCCCGATTATCGAACAGGATGTTGTTCGTATTACGCATAAAGACTCGGTGGATGAACTGGTCAACAAAGGAAAAGATTTGGAGAAAATAGTTCTTTCCCGTGCTGTACAGAAGCATATTGAGAGAAAAGTTTTGGCGTACAAAAATAAAACCGTTATATTTAGCTGATGAAAATAGCTGTCGTAAAATATAATGCTGGAAATATCCGTTCGGTCGACTACGCTTTGAAGCGGTTGGGAGCTGAGGCAGTTATTACAGCTGATAAAGAAATACTTCAAACCGCCGATAAAGTTATCTTTCCGGGAGTCGGTGCGGCTGATACTACCATGGAGCATCTTCGTGAGTCCGGCTTAGACCGGCTAATCAAAGATTTGCGTCAACCGGTGTTGGGCATTTGTCTGGGCATGCAGTTGATGTGCCGCCATTCCGAAGAGGGTGATGTAGATTGCTTCAACATCTTCGATGTGGATGTGAAACGATTCATTCCGCAAAGGCATACCGAAAAGGTGCCTCATATGGGTTGGAACACGATTGGGAACTTGAGCAGTGAACTGTTCGACGGGTTTACAAAAGAAGAATTTGTCTACTTCGTGCATAGTTACTATGTGCCGCTTTGTGAATCTACGACAGCCGAGACCGACTATATTCACCCTTTCAGTGCCGCTTTGCATAAAGGAAATTTTTATGCGACTCAGTTTCATCCCGAGAAGAGTGGCCAGACAGGTGAGAAGATACTGAAGAACTTTTTAGATTTATGATGAAAAACAAGATGTGTAAATGATAGAAATAATTCCCGCCATTGATATTATTGATGGAAAGTGTGTACGACTTTCTCAAGGTGATTATGACAGTAAGAAAGTGTATAACGAGAACCCGGTGGAGGTTGCCAAAGAGTTTGAAGCGAGTGGCATCCGTCGTTTGCATGTTGTCGATCTGGATGGAGCGGCTTCTCACCATGTGGTGAATTACCGCATACTGGAACGAATCACCTCGCAGACTTCCTTAGTCGTTGATTTCGGGGGTGGTGTGAAGACCGATGAAGATTTAAAGATAGCTTTTGAAAGCGGTGCACAGATGGTGACGGGAGGTAGTATTGCCGTGAAAGATCCGGCGCTGTTTTGTCATTGGATCGAACTTTATGGCCGTGATAAAATAATTCTGGGTGCCGATGTGAAAGATCATAAGATAGCCGTCAACGGTTGGAAAGATGAAAGCATCTGTGAGCTTTTCCCCTTTTTGGAAGACTACGTTCAGCAAGGAATTCAAAAGGTTATTTGCACGGATATAAGTTGTGATGGTATGTTGGAAGGCCCTTCGACCGAATTGTATAAAGAAATACTGGCCCAATTCCCGGAGATGTACCTGATTGCCAGTGGAGGTGTTAGCAGCATCGATGATATTGTGGCGTTGGATGAGGCCGGCTTACCGGCTGTAATCTTCGGAAAGGCACTCTACGAAGGACGGTTTACGTTGAAAGATCTGCGAATCTTCCTATAATAGATGAATGGTTTAATAATAAAGTAATATAGTTGTGTTAGCAAAAAGAATTATCCCTTGTTTAGATATTAAGGACGGGCAGACGGTCAAAGGAACGAACTTCGTCAACCTGCGCCAGGCAGGTGATCCGGTAGAACTAGGGCGCGCTTATAGCGAACAAGGTGCCGACGAATTAGTCTTTCTGGATATCACCGCCAGTCATGAAGGACGTAAAACGTTTACGGATTTGGTAAAGCGTATTGCAGCCAATATTAATATTCCCTTTACTGTGGGAGGCGGAATTAATGAATTGAGCGACGTCGACCGGTTGTTGAATGCCGGAGCGGATAAGATATCCATTAACTCTTCGGCTATTCGTAACCCGCAGCTGATTGATGATATAGCCAAGCATTTTGGTTCTCAGGTTTGTGTCTTGGCGGTAGATGCCAAACAGACCGAAAATGGTTGGAAGTGCTACCTGAATGGTGGACGGATTGAAACGGACAAAGAATTGCTCGCATGGGCGCAGGAAGCGCAGGAGCGTGGTGTGGGTGAAGTCTTGTTTACCAGCATGGATCACGACGGGGTAAAGACCGGTTATGCCAATGAAGCGCTTGCTCGATTGGCGGATCATTTGTCGATTCCGATTATTGCATCCGGAGGAGCCGGAAAGGAAGAGCATTTTCGGGATGCTTTCTTACTGGGAAAAGCAGATGCGGCTCTGGCTGCCAGCGTTTTTCACTTCGGAGAGATCAAAATACCCGAATTAAAATCGTATCTTTGTCGCCAAGGAATTACCGTTAGGTAATTTACTGCTTCAAGCATTAGCCACCAGCCTGTTGCAAGCGATTTGCAGCAAGATGAGTTGGCAATCAAAAAGACGATTTTAGATTGAACTGATGTGTACAATCCTTTGTAAGAAGATGAACACTCGCTCATATCTGAAACCGAACTAACAGATAGAATCGTCATTTGAATTAAGAATTTTAGAGATAGATAAAATGGAAATAGATTTCAATAAGATGGACGGACTCGTTCCGGCTATTATCCAGGACAACGAGACATGTAAGGTCTTAATGTTAGGCTTCATGAACAAAGAGGCTTATGAAACAACCGTTAAAACCGGAAAAGTTACCTTCTTCAGCCGTACCAAGAATCGGTTATGGACCAAGGGTGAAGAAAGCGGCAACTTCCTTCAGGTAGTTTCGATCAAAAGTGACTGTGACCATGATACACTGTTAATTCAGGTAGAACCGGTCGGTCCGGTTTGCCATACGGGAACGGATACTTGTTGGGGTGAGAAGAACGACGAGCCGGTTATGTTCTTGAAATCATTGCAAGATTTTATCAGTAAACGTCACGAAGAGATGCCGGAAGGCTCTTACACGACTAGTTTATTTCAATCCGGTATAAATAAAATAGCGCAGAAGGTTGGCGAAGAAGCTGTCGAAACAGTGATTGAGGCTACCAATGGGACCAATGAGCGTCTTATATATGAAGGAGCCGACTTGCTTTACCACATGATTGTATTGCTTACTTCAAAGGGTTATCGCCTGGAAGACTTGGCGCGCGAATTACAGGAAAGGCATAGTAAAACATGGAAGAAGCATTAATCCGATATAGCGATGTAGAAATTCATCAGCAGGAACTCTGTGTGTTGAAGGGAGTCAATCTCGAATTACACAAAGGCGAGTTCGTTTACCTGATCGGGAAAGTCGGTTCAGGGAAGACAAGTCTGCTCAAAACCTTTTATGGCGAGCTGGATGTAACTGATGGTGAAGCGGAAATATTAGGCTATAACGTACGATCCTTAAAGCGTAAGCATATTCCTCAATTGCGTAGGAAACTGGGAATTGTATTCCAGGATTTCCAGTTGCTGACCGATCGTACGGTGTATAGCAACCTGGAATTTGTTCTTCGGGCTACCGGATGGAAAAACAGACAAGAGATCAAAGACCGCATAGATGAGGTTCTTCAATTGGTCGGAATGTCGAATAAAGGCTATAAACTTCCGAACGAACTCTCCGGCGGTGAGCAGCAACGTATTGTGATTGCCCGTGCCGTCTTGAACTCTCCGGATATTGTATTGGCCGATGAGCTACTGGTAACTTGGACGTGGAAACCGGAAAGTCGATTGTTGAATTGTTGCGTGGGATTTGTGCCACAGGCGCTTCTGTGATAATGACCACTCACAATATGCAACTGCTGCAAGAGTATCCGGGACGTGTGTTGCGTTGTGAAGATCACTGCATCAAGGATGTAACCGACGAATACTTGCCACGATTACGATCGATAGAAATAGAATTGAATATAGATAACTAAAACAGTAACGTAAGATGAAAGTTTTAAAGTTTGGAGGGACTTCTGTAGGATCTGCTCAGCGGATGAAAGAAGTAGCCAAATTAATCGCTGATGGTGAACAGAAGATTGTTGTACTTTCCGCAATGTCGGGAACAACAAACACATTGGTGGAGATTTCGGACTATCTGTATAAGAAGAATCCGGAGGGTGCCAACGAGATAATCAATAAGCTCGAAGCTAAGTATAAACAGCATATTGACGAACTATTCGCTACCCCCGAGTATAAACAGAAAGGATTGGAAGTCATTAAGTCGCACTTCGACTACATTCGTTCCTATACTAAAGACCTTTTCACGTTGTTTGAAGAGAAGGTAGTCTTGGCGCAGGGTGAATTGATTTCCACAGCTCTGGTGAACTTCTATCTGCAGGAAAGCGGTGTGAAGTCCATATTGCTTCCGGCTTTAGAATTTATGCGTACTGATAAGAATGCAGAACCCGATCCGGCTTATATTAAAGAGAAGCTGTTGGCTCAGTTGGAACTTTATCCGGATGCTGAAATTTATATTACCCAAGGTTTCATCTGCCGCAACGCGTATGGTGAGATCGATAACCTGCAACGTGGCGGAAGCGACTATTCGGCTTCGTTGATCGGTGCAGTCGTGAAAGCCGCTGAAATACAGATTTGGACAGATATCGACGGTATGCACAACAACGATCCGCGCATTGTTGATCAAACAGCTCCGGTTCGTCAGTTGCACTTTGAAGAAGCAGCTGAGTTGGCTTACTTTGGCGCGAAGATCTTGCATCCTACTTGTATCCAACCGGCTAAATACGCGAATATTCCTGTACGCTTGTTGAATACACTCGACCCGAAAGCTCCCGGAACATTGATCTCCAATGATACGGAAAAGGGAAAGATTAAGGCTGTAGCCGCTAAAGACAATATTACCGCGATTAAAATCAAATCCGGCCGTATGTTGTTGGCACATGGTTTCCTGCGTAAGGTATTTGAAATTTTCGAAAGCTATCAGACTTCCATTGATATGATCTGTACGTCCGAAGTCGGAGTATCGGTAACTATCGACAACACCAAACATCTGAATGAAATCTTGGACGATCTCAAGAAGTATGGTACGGTTACCGTGGATAAAGATATGTGTATCATCTGTGTAGTAGGAGACTTGGAGTGGGAGAATGTAGGATTCGAAGCGAAGGCCTTGGATGCTATGCGCAACCTTCCGGTGCGAATGATTTCGTTCGGGGGGAGCAACTACAACATCTCCTTCCTTATCCGGGAAGGTGATAAGAAGGCTGCCTTGCAGTCGTTAAGTGATATGTTGTTCAACCACAAATAATCTCTTCGACCCTATAAAGTGCTTTTACCAAACAATTGATAAAGGCACTTTTTTTACCAACTAAATATGATTATTAAGTTATGAAAGGAATATTTCCCATAGATAAACTCCGTGAAATACGTACGCCTTTTTATTATTATGACACAAACGTATTACGTGAAACATTAGCTTGCGTAAAAAACGAAGTCGCCCGATACGAACGCTTTGATGTGCATTACGCCATGAAGGCTAACGTGAACCCTAAAGTCCTGAAGATAATCAGCGAAAGTGGGTTAGGAGCCGACTGTGTGAGTGGAGGTGAGATACGTGCCGCTATTAAGGCAGGCATTCCGGCCGGAAAGATTGTTTTTGCAGGCGTAGGAAAGGCTGACTGGGAAATCGAGCTGGGCTTGGAATACGGTATCTTCTGTTTCAATGTAGAATCGATTCCCGAGCTTGAAGTTATCAATGAATTAGCGTCCGCCCACGGCAAAGTAGCGAATGTGGTATTTCGTATCAATCCGAATGTCGGAGCGCATACCCATGCCAATATAACAACCGGGCTTGCCGAGAATAAGTTTGGTATCAGCATGCAAGATATGGAAGCGGTGATTGACGTAGCACAGGAGTTGAAGAATGTGAAGTTCGTTGGTCTGCATTTTCATATCGGTTCGCAGATATTGGATATGGGAGACTTCATGGCCCTTTGTAACCGGGTTAACGAATTGCAAAATCGCTAGAAGCACGCCATATCTTAGTTGAGCATATTAACGTTGGCGGTGGTCTGGGAATTGACTATCAACACCCTAACAGGCAACCGATCCCGAACTTCAAAGAGTACTTCCGTACGTACAGTGATCATCTGAAACTACGTCCGTATCAGACGCTGCACTTTGAGTTGGGACGTTCCATTGTCGGACAATGCGGCTCTCTGATCTCCAAGGTTCTGTATGTAAAGAAAGGGGTTAACAAACAGTTCGCTATTCTGGATGCCGGTATGACCGATTTGATTCGTCCGGCCTTGTATCAGGCGTATCATAAAATGGAGAACCTGACTTCCGAAGAACCTAATGCGACCTATGATGTGGTAGGCCCTATTTGCGAGTCGTCCGATGTGTTCGGTAAAGCGGTCGATTTGAATCAAGTGAAGCGTGGCGACCTGATCGCTCTTCGATCTGCCGGGGCTTACGGCGAAATTATGGCGTCGGGCTACAACTGCCGGGAGCTACCGAAAGGCTATGTCTCGGATGAGCTTATCTAGCTAATTGTATTTTTTGTTTAAAAAGATAAGTTTGCTAGAACAATATCGCTCGAGTGCTTGTTATCACAGTATAATCCATTTGCTAAATATTACATTAACAACTTATAAATAAATACGATTATGATCTCAGAAAAATTACAAAATGCAATCAATGAACAGATTACGGCTGAAATGTGGTCTTCTAACCTATACTTGGCAATGGCTTTTTATTTTGAAAAAGAAGGCTTTACCGGATTTGCTCATTGGGTAAAAAAACAATCTCAGGAAGAATTAGAACACGCTTATGAAATGGCTGACTATATCATCAAACGTGGCGGAACAGCTAAAGTTGATAAGATTGATGTAGTTCCGAACGGATGGGGAACTCCTCTGGAAGTGTTCGAACATATCTATGAGCATGAATGTCACGTATCTAAACTGATTGATAAATTGGTTGATGTGGCTGCTGCTGAGAAGGATAAAGCTACACAAGACTTCTTGTGGGGATTTGTTCGCGAACAAGTAGAAGAAGAAGCTACTGCTCAGGGTATTGTAGATAAGATTAAGAAAGCTGGTGATGCCGGTATCTTCTTTGTTGATTCACAACTAGGACAACGTTAATTACCGTATAAAGAAACAAAAAAGCTGTCTGGAGATTTCTCTAGACAGCTTTTTTTATTTCTTATGTTTTCCTTCCATCGTGCCCAAGTAAATCTCGAGCGAACGGGTAGATATTTGTATCTCTCTGAATGAGACTCCTAAAGAACCGATTAATAGCAAAAGCGCCAGACCGAATGCGTAAATTGATAATAGCTGTAGCCCGATATATATAAGGAACATACTTACCACACAGAAAAAAAGGCTGGCTATTCCCAAACCTTGCATGGTGCGCGTTAGGTTCAAGCGCTTGCGTAGATTCTCTATTTGCTGAACAGTGATATCCGACGGGTTTTCTACATAGCGATCCCGCAATTGACGTACTAGCTGCGCATAGGATAAAAAGCGATTGGTGTATGCGAGTAAGATTAGCGAAATAGCCGAGAAAAGAAGGGCCGGGGTAGTGAGGGTAAGTTCTTCCATATTGATTAAAATACTTCCATTGTTATAGCCTGATATTTACGGTCTATAACAATGGAAGAAGTGTAAATGTTTATTTTATGACACCGAGTTCCTTACCCACTTTGATGAAGGCAGAGATACATTTGTCGAGTTGATCCTTCTCATGTCCGGCAGAGATTTGCACGCGGATACGAGCCTGATCTTTGGGAACTACCGGGTAGTAGAAACCTGTGACATAAATGCCCTCTTCCTGCATGCGTGCCGCATAATCCTGCGACAACTTCGCATCATAGAGCATCACAGCACAAATCGCACTTTGAGTCGGCTTGATATCAAAGCCTGCTGCGGTCATTTTCTCCCGGAAGTGATTGACATTCTCTACAAGTTTATCGTGTAGCGCGTTACTTTCTTTAAGCATTTTGAATACTTCAATGCTGGCTCCGACAACCGCTGGGGCAACCGAATTCGAGAATAAATACGGACGGCTACGTTGACGGAGCAGATCGATAATCTCTTTGCGTCCGGTAGTAAACCCGCCCATAGCCCCACCAAAGGCCTTACCGAGCGTACCGGTATAAATATCAATGCGTCCGTACGTATTGTATAGTTCACTTACTCCATGTCCGGTAGGGCCAACCACGCCGGCAGAGTGCGATTCGTCAATCATGACGAGGGCGTTATACTTTTCTGCTAAGTCGCATATCTTGTCAATGGGGGGCACGTTACCATCCATCGAGAACACACCATCGGTTACTACGATACGGAAGCGTTGTGCTTGTGCCTCTTGCAGGCATTTCTCCAATTCGTTCATATCCGCATTTGCGTAGCGATAGCGTTTGGCTTTGCAAAGACGTACTCCATCGATGATCGAAGCATGGTTCAATGAATCGGAAATGATCGCATCTTCTTCGGTGAACAAAGGCTCAAATACGCCGCCATTAGCATCAAAGCAGGCAGCATACAAGATGGTATCTTCTGTCTGAAAGTAATCGGAAATAGCCGCTTCCAATTCTTTATGTATATCTTGGGTACCGCAGATGAAGCGTACGGACGACACACCGAATCCTCTCCGTTCCATTATCTGCTGAGCGGCTTTGACTAAGCGGGGGTGATTGGAAAGTCCCAGGTAATTGTTGGCGCAAAAATTCAGTACTTCTTTTCCTTTAACCTGAATGGATGCTTGTTGTGCACTCTCGATAAGTCGTTCCTCTTTGTAGAGTCCGGCTTCTTTAATTTCAGCCAATATCTGACTGAGATGTCCTTGCATTTTACCGTACATAGTGTTTGAATTATTAGTTATGATACAAAGGACACTATTTTTATTGGAATAAACAATAAGTTTTTGGACTTAATCTGAAAAAAAAAGTGCTTACTTTGCACACCAATTAGCTTAATATATCTTTGGACAAGAAGAAAATGGAACATGTTTTGGTGATTGGAGCAACCGGCCAAATCGGTTCGGAGCTCACAATGGAATTGCGCAAACGCTACGGAAACAGGAATGTTATAGCAGGTTATATTCCGGGTGCAGAACCTAAGGGTGAATTGCGAGAATCCGGACCATCAGCGGTGGTTGATGTGACGAACCGGAAAATGATCGAGGCAGTTGTGAAAGAGTATCATATCGATACAATCTACAACCTGGCTGCCCTACTTTCTGTCGTCGCTGAGTCCAAACCGGAATTGGCTTGGAAGATCGGAGTCGATGGCTTGTGGAATGTACTCGAGGTTGCCCGCGAATACCATTGTTCTGTTTTTACACCGAGTTCGATCGGATCATTCGGCGAAAGTACCCCTCATGTTAAAACGCCTCAGGACACGATTCAACGTCCTCGCACAATGTATGGTGTGACTAAGGTCACTACCGAACTACTTAGTGATTATTACTATAATAAATATGGAGTCGATACTCGTGCGGTGCGCTTTCCGGGAATCATCTCGAATGTAACTCCTCCGGGAGGTGGAACGACCGACTATGCCGTTGATATCTATTATTCGGCGGTGAAGGGAGAGAAGTTTGTTTGTCCGATCCAAAAAGGAACCTTGATGGATATGATGTACATGCCCGATGCATTGAATGCGGCGATTATGCTAATGGAGGCTGATCCGGCTAAATTGATACATCGCAATGCTTTCAATATTGCGTCAATGAGTTTTGACCCGGAAATGATTTATCAGGCTATTAAGAAGCATGTGCCTAATTTTGAAATGACCTATGATGTCGACCCATTGAAACAGCGCATTGCAGATAGCTGGCCTGATAGTTTGGATGACTCTTGTGCTCGTGAAGAGTGGGGGTGGAATCCGGTTTACGATTTAGAAAGTATGACTGTAGATATGCTCGAAAAGTTAAGTGAGAGATTGAGATAATGAAAAAACAAATTGTGGGGGTTATGCTACTTGGACTTCTTTGTTCTTGTGGAAATAAGACAACCAAGATTGATCCTTTTGCTGATATAACCAAGGAAGTAGACTCTATTCGGCACAAGACCGACTCTGTCCCTGGAGAGAAACAACCAGAGGAACTTAAACCGATAGAGGCTGACGAGTCTTTTGATGATTTTATTTATAGTTTTGCGTCTGATAAAGAGTTACAGCTTCAGCGCGTCAAATTCCCATTGCCCTATTATAATGGCGATGAGAAGAAAAATATAGAAAAGCGTTTTTGGAAACATGATAACCTTTTTACCAAGCAAAACTACTATACATTACTCTTTGATCGTGAAGAGGATATGGACTTAGTAGGTGATACTTCATTAACCTCCGTGCAAGTTGAATGGATATACATGCGGACTCGGATGATTAAGAAGTACTATTTTGAACGTTTAAAAGGTGCGTGGATCCTGGAGGCTGTCAATCTGCGGCCTATTGAGCATAACGATAATGAGAACTTTGTAGAGTTCTTCAGCCGTTTCGCTTCAGACAGTTTGTTCCAGAGCCGTCGTGTGCAAGCCCCTTTGATGTTTGTGACTACGGATCCTGACGATGACTTTTCGATTCTCGAGACTACACTTGATCTCAATCAATGGTTTGCCTTTAAACCGGTATTGCCGGCTGATCGTCTTTCGAATATAAATTATGGGCAACAGAATAGTGACCAATCATCTACCAAAATATTAGCGCTGAAAGGCATTGGTAACGGTTTTTCCAATATCCTTTACTTTCATCGCAAGGGTGGCGAATGGGAACTTTATAAGTTTGAGGACACTAGTATTTAACGACATTCCGAGCTATATTCATAGTTCGAATTAAGAAAAATAGATAACTGATTCATGGAGAAGTATTCGCTATTATCTCATAATACATTCGGTATTGATGTCTATGCAAAAAACTTCATTGAATATACTTCGGTAGATGAACTGAAAAAGTTGATTGCGCAGAACGCTTTTACCGTTCCTTTTTTACATATAGGCGAGGGGAGTAATCTCCTGTTTACCCGCGATTATGAAGGCTTGATTCTTCATTCCCGCATCAGGGGTATTGACGTAGTTGAAGAAACAGACGAATTTGTAACTGTTCGGGTTGGCGCCGGTGTCAACTGGGACGACTTTGTTGCCTACTGCGTTGATCGGAACTGGTATGGAGTAGAGAACCTATCACTGATTCCGGGTGAAGTAGGCGCAAGTGCCGTGCAAAACATTGGCGCGTATGGCGTTGAAGTCAAAGATTTGATAACCGAAGTCGAAACAATCGACTGGCAGGGGCAAGAGCGCATCTATCCGGTTTCCGAGTGTGCCTACGCTTACCGGACTAGTATTTTCAAGCAATCGGATAATAAGACGGTTTTCATTACGTATGTGCATTATAAGCTGCGCAAACAAGCGCATTATACTTTGGATTACGGTACCATTCGGCAAGAGTTGGAGAAATACCCGGCCTTGTCATTGGCTACTGTGCGTAAAGTGATTATCGACATTCGCGAAAGCAAGCTGCCCGATCCGAAGGTGATGGGTAACGCAGGTAGTTTCTTTATGAATCCGATTGTTCCATATACGCAATTTGAGGCCTTGAAAGGGGAATATCCACTGATGCCATTTTACGAACTAAGTGACGGACGTGTTAAGATCCCGGCGGGTTGGCTCATCGATCAGTGTGGCTGGAAAGGAAAATCCTTGGGACCTGCTGCGGTGCATGATAAACAAGCTTTGGTACTGGTGAACTGCGGAGGTGCCAAAGGTAGCGATATTATAGCTTTGTCGGATGCCGTTCGGGCATCTGTACGTGATAAGTTTGGGATTGAAATTAATCCGGAGGTAAACTTTATTTAATTTATGAAGATACGGATATTAGGAAGCGGAACCTCTACCGGAGTGCCACAGGTAGGATGCTATTGTCCGGTTTGCACTTCTGCCGACCCTAGAGATAGCCGCCTGCGAACCTCTGCTCTTGTAGAGACCGATGATGCTCGGATACTGTTTGATTGTGGTCCCGATTTTAGAGCACAAACGCTTGCGCTTCCTTTTAAGCGCATCGACGGGGTACTTGTCACACACGAGCATTACGATCATGTAGGCGGTTTGGATGATTTACGTCCTTTCTGCCGCTTTGGTGAAATACCGATTTACGCCGAAGCTTACGTGGCTCGCGGATTATGTTCCCGTATGCCGTACTGTTTTGTAGATCATACCTACCGGGAGTTCCGAATATCCCTTTGGAAGAGATAATGCCCGGGAAGTCTTTTAAAATTAATCAGACTGAAGTTCTTCCGGTACGAGTGATGCATGGGAAGCTTCCCATTGTGGGCTATCGGGTTGGTCGTATGGCCTATATTACGGATATGCTTACCATGCCTGAGGAATCGTACGAGCAATTGAAGGGTGTGGAAGTTTTGCTGGTCAACGCGCTTCGGATAGCTCCTCATTCTACGCATCAAAATCTACAAGAAGCTTTGGAGGTGGCGAAGCGTATACAGGCTAAAGAGACTTACTTCGTACACATGAGCCATGACATAGGATTGCATCAGGAAGTCGAAGAGATGCTTCCGCCTAATGTGCACTTGACCTATGACGGTTTAGAAATAAGCTGGCCCTAGTCCTCATTCTCATCCAGGCGTTTATTATTCCAACCAATGAAGAGGGGAGGATTACCCGGCCCTATTCGTGCGCTCGTGGCATTCCTTTGCCCCGGGCATTTTTTTATTTGCCCGGGGCATCGCATGTGAAAGCCAAGGGCAAATGAGAAAATGCCCGGGGCTAGCATCAAGAAATTTCACTTGTGTGACTTTACTTGGTTTCAGTTTATACGATTTTTGTTATCATACGTTTTTCATGGTCACTATTATATGCTTCGTACTAAGTTGCTTTACGGCTTTTGGTTTTACGTACGGTCGCTGAATAAAAAGCCCCCGATATCTTTTATTCAACCGCAACTTATTTTGTAGAATCCTTCGCTCGATTTCAGTTGGGCACGCAAGGCTTTCTTCTTTTTACGACTGAATTCTACTACGCTGTCTTCTCGGATTTACGACCGATAATCTTTAAATGAAACAGCTGAAGAATTGAACTGGAAAGAGAATTTGGGGTAAAATCGGCTTGAAAATAAAGTTTTTGCTTTTTCCATTCAGCTTTCAGTTTTGAAGGTAATTGGTTGGTTTATAGCGTTTTTGGGCTGAAGGCAAGAACTGAAAGCCGGGAGTCTGGTTTCAGCCCTTGCTTTTAGTCGTATTCTCTTGTTATTCAGTCGTTTGTTGGGTAAACTGAAAGCTGAAAGCAAGAAATGAAACTTGTGTAGAGACCGTGTGGAGGCGATGGTGAAAATGTCTCGTGATAATCTTCCCGATGTGATTGCGCAAATGTGTAGCTTGTAGTTTGTTAATGCGAGGAGTGTGTTTCGTGCATGGGTTTCAAAGACAAAAAAGGTTGCCAAACTTTTAAGTAAAGAGTTCGGCAACCTTTTTTATAGTTGGTTTTGTTCTTCCGTATTTATTAGGAAAAACTACGGCAATGTCAATTTAGAATCAAAACGGAAGGTCGTCTTTCACGTCTCCCACATTGAAATCCGGAGTAGCGCTGGGAGCTGGAGGAGGAACCGGAGAACCTGTACTCATGCTGCTATCAACACCGGCACGTTCTACCTTCCAAGCACGAATACTATTAAACCAGCGATCCTGCCATTGGCGTGCATCAATGTCGAACGAAACCGTAAGTTCTTCACCCATTTGAATATTGAATTGTTCGATTTTGTCTACACCAAATACATCAAAACACATTTTGCGTGGATATTGATCGTGATTTTCAATTACGAACTCTTGTGATTTCCACTCGTTGCCGCTAGTCTTTGAAACTCCACCTCTAGGAGGAAGGATAGCGATAATTTTTCCTGTAAATTCCATTGCGATAATTTTAAATTCTGCTGCGAAGTTACAATTTTTTGGGAATATCCCCCACACTCCAACTGTTTTTTCTTTTGTTTTGTTGGGTTGCCACAATCTTTTTTCGTAACTTTGTGCATTAGTTCATTCAAAACTTAAATACTCGAAATATATGAAATTTATCGTTTCAAGCACTGCTCTTTTTAGCCATCTACAGGCTGTCAGCCGCGTGATTAACTCTAAGAATACGCTGCCAATTCTCGATTGTTTTCTCTTCGAATTGGAGGATGGAACTCTGTCGGTAACTGTTTCGGACAGTGAAACAACCATGGTCACCACGTTGGAAGTAAATGAAAGTGATGCGAATGGACGCTTTGCAATTGTTGCCAAGACTTTACTTGATGCGCTGAAAGAAATTCCGGAACAACCTTTGACGTTCGATGTAAATGTTGAAACTTATGAAGTTGGCGTTCAATATCAAAACGGAAAATATAGCCTCATGGCTCAAAATGCGGATGAATTTCCCCAATCCGTTACACCGGGTGACAACTCTGTCCGAGTGGAGATGGATGCGGAAATCCTTTTGGGAGGAATCAACCGTGCGATCTTTGCTACAGCAGATGATGAACTGCGACCGGTAATGAACGGTATTTATTTTGATATAACTACAGAAGATATCACCATGGTGGCTTCCGATGGACATAAACTTGTTCGTTGCAAAACATTGGCTGCCAAAGGAAATGAACGCGCTGCGTTTATTTTGCCGAAGAAGCCGGCTACATTGCTTAAAAACCTTTTACCTAAAGAACAAGGCAGTGTTTCAATCGAGTTTGATGAGAGAAATGCCGTTTTCGTACTTGCAAGCTATCGCATGGTATGTCGTTTGATTGAAGGACGTTACCCCAACTATAATTCGGTTATTCCGCAGAACAACCCACACAAGGTTATTGTAGATCGTATGCAGTTGATCGGTGCTTTACGCCGTGTATCTATATTTTCCTCACAAGCTAGCAGTTTAATCAAACTTCGCATGCAGGAAAATCAGATTGTTATTTCGGCACAGGACATCGATTTCTCTACATCCGCAGAGGAAACTCAAATCTGCCAATATGCCGGTACTCCGATGAGCATTGGCTTTAAGTCTACATTCCTGATCGATATACTGAATAATATTTCAGCGGAAGAAGTTGTCATTGAACTGGCTGATCCGTCACGTGCCGGAGTAGTAGTTCCTGTAGAGCAAGCGGAAGATGAGGATTTATTGATGTTGTTGATGCCGATGATGCTGAATGATTAATTAAGGAAATATGAAATTGAATCTTAAGAACCCTATTGTTTTCTTTGATTTAGAAACAACAGGCACCAATATAAATACAGATCGCATTGTTGAGATCTGTTATTTGAAAATTTATCCGAATGGGAATGAAGAGACGAAGACGATGCGTATCAATCCCGAAATGCATATCCCGGAAGAATCGTCCGCTATACATGGTATTTACGATCCGGATGTTGTAGATTGCTCGACTTTCAAAGAGGTAGCTAAAAATATAGCTCGCGACATTGAAGGATGTGATCTGGCAGGCTTTAACTCCAACCGCTTTGATATACCGGTTCTAGCTGAAGAGTTCCTTCGTGTTGGTGTGGATATCGATATGACTAAGCGCAAGTTTGTTGATGTGCAGGTTATTTTCCATAAAATGGAACAGCGTACCCTTTCTGCCGCCTATAAGTTTTATTGCGACCAGAGCTTGGAAGATGCGCATACGGCCGAAGCAGATACTCGGGCTACCTATGAAGTGTTGAAAGCACAACTTGATCGTTATCCGGAACTTCAGAATGATGTTGCTTTTCTGGCGGAATATTCCAGCTATAACAAGAATGTAGACTTTGCCGGTCGTATGGTATACGACGAAAATGGGGTAGAGATCTTCAACTTTGGAAAATATAAAGGGATGTCGGTAGCTGAAATTATGAAGAAAGATCCGGGATACTACAGCTGGATTCTCAATAGTGATTTCACGTTGAACACAAAAGCGGTTTTAACAAGAATACGCTTGCGTGAAATGAGCAATTTGATTACAAAATAATGCTGCAGGGAAAGAAAATTATTCTGGGAATAACAGGGAGCATTGCTGCCTATAAAGCATGTTACATTATCCGTGGATTGATTAAGCAAGGCGCGGAAGTACAAGTTGTCATCACTCCCGCAGGTAAGGAGTTTATTACTCCGATCACACTTTCGGCTTTAACCAGTAAACCGGTTATCAGCGATTTCTTTGCTCAACGCGATGGCACATGGAATAGCCATGTAGACCTCGGATTATGGGCGGATGCCATGGTGATAGCACCTGCTTCGGCATCTACAATCGGGAAAATGGCTAATGGGATAGCGGATAATATGCTAATCACAACTTATCTATCTGCCAAAGCACCGGTCTTTGTTGCACCGGCTATGGACTTGGATATGTTTGCCCATCCTTCTACACAAAAAAATATAGAGACTCTTCGTTCCTACGGGAATCATATCATTGAACCGGGAACGGGAGAACTGGCTAGTCATCTGGTTGGAAAAGGGCGAATGGAAGAACCGGAGCATATAATCCGTGTGCTCGATGAGTTTTTCTCCGCTACCGATGAGTTGAAAGGACGAAAGATCGTAATCACAGCTGGTCCTACGTATGAGAAGATCGATCCGGTGCGCTTTATCGGCAACTACTCATCCGGTAAAATGGGGTTTGCGCTTGCCGAAGAATGTGCGCGACGTGGTGCGGAAGTTACATTAATTGCCGGACCTGTGCAGTTAGACACACACCATTCCCGTATTCGGCGAGTGGATGTAGAGACCGCTCACGAAATGTATGAAGCGGCTTGTCGTGACTTTGTTCAGGCAGATGCGGCCATCCTTTGTGCAGCCGTAGCTGATTTCCGTCCCGAAAGTGTAGCCGATCAAAAGATCAAACGTGAAAAAGAAGATGAATATGTGCTGCATCTTCGTTCCACAGAAGATATAGCCGCTACGCTGGGACAGCTGAAACAACCTGCTCAGAAACTGGTTGGCTTTGCACTTGAAACGAATGATGAACAGCAAAATGCTGAAGGAAAACTGGAACGTAAAAAACTAGATTTCATAGTCCTCAACTCACTGAAAGACAGTGGAGCCGGTTTCCGTCACAATACAAATAAAATTAGTATAATTGATCGACAGGGACGCGTAGACTATCCGTTGAAGTCCAAGCAAGAAGTGGCACAAGATATTGTTACGCACTTAGTTGCTGTGCTGTCGAACGATGCTTCCTGAGTTTTTAATCTAAAAAAAGCTTCAACGTGTTACGCTCATTATACATTCAGAATTATGCATTGATAGAGAAACTGGATATCAGCTTTGATACAGGTTTTTCTGTTATTACAGGAGAGACGGGAGCCGGAAAATCTATTATCCTGGGAGCTATCGGCCTGCTGCTTGGGCAACGCGCTGATATGAAAGCAATTCGTCGCGGAGCCGCAAAATGTATTATTGAAGCCCGCTTTGACATTTCCGCTTACGGGATGGAAGAGTTCTTCGAGAATAATGAACTGGAGTATGAACCCGAATGCATTCTTCGCAGGGAAGTGCAAGCTTCCGGCAAGAGTCGGGCTTTTATTAACGATACGCCGGCCTCATTGACACAGATGAAAGAATTGGGCGAGCAATTGGTTGACGTACATTCGCAACACCAAAACCTTCTGCTCAATAAAGAAGGTTTTCAGTTGAACGTTTTGGATATCCTGGCTCATAATGACGCGGCTTTGGATACTTACCATTCATTGTATGCGGAGTGGAAGCAAATAGATAAGCAATTAGCGGAGCTGATTGAACTCTCAGAACAAAGCAGAGCCGACGAAGACTATATCCGTTTCCAGTTGGAACAACTCGAAGAAGCAGCCCTTACGGAAGGCGAACAAGATGAGTTGGAACTTGAAACCGAAACACTGACTCACGCTGAAGAAATCAGAGCAGGCTTTTATCACGTCGAACAAGCACTGTCTGCCGACGAAGGTGGAATCTTGCCCTCTTTTAAAGACAGTCTAAACACCCTCAATAATTTACAGAAGATTTATCAGCCTGCCAGAGAGTTGGCCGCGCGCATGGATAGCATCTATATCGAACTGAAAGATATATTGCATGAAGTGGCGTTGCAAGGAGAATCCATTGAGTTCAATCCTACCCGCTTGGAAGAAGCGAATGATCGCTTGAACCTGATCTATTCGCTGCAACAAAAACACCGGGTACAAACATTGGCGGAGCTGCTGGCTCTAACTGAAGAGTATCGTGGAAAGCTGTCGGCCATAACTTCCTATGATGAACGTATCGCAGAACTTACTACACTGAAAGAAACACTTTATAAGAAAGTGAAGCAGCAGGCGGAAGTGCTCACACAAGCTCGTGTGCGGACTGCCGGCGAGGTAGAGAAGCAATTAGCGGCTCGTCTGATTCCGTTAGGGATGCCGAATGTTCGTTTTCAGGTAGAAATGGGTTTGAAGAAAGAACCGGGTACACACGGTGAAGATACGGTTAGCTTCCTCTTTTCGGCCAATAAGAACGGTGCTTTACAAAGCATAGCTTCTGTTGCCTCGGGAGGTGAAATAGCTCGCGTGATGCTTTCCATAAAGGCAATGATCGCCGGTGCAGTGAAGCTTCCGACAATTGTATTTGATGAGATTGATACCGGCGTTTCCGGAGAAATAGCCGACCGTATGGCAGATATTATGCAAGAAATGGGCGAGCAAGACAGACAGGTGATCAGCATTACGCACTTACCTCAAATCGCTGCCCGTGGACATGCGCATTATATGGTGTATAAGATAGACAGTGATACCGAGACGAATAGTCATATTCGACGGCTTACTGATCAGGAACGCATCGAAGAAGTGGCTCATATGTTGAGCGGAGCTACCTTGACGGAAGCTGCGTTGAGCAATGCCAAAGCATTATTAAAGTTATAACCCCAATTAAGACATAAACAATGGATGATAAAAGTGAAATGATTTTCGGTGTTCGTGCCGTTATAGAAGCAATACAGGCAGGTAAGGAAATAGACAAAATCTTGGTTAAGAAAGATATTCAGAGTGACCTCTCCAAAGAGTTGTTCGCAGCTTTGAAAGGTACCTTGATACCTGTACAGCGCGTTCCGGTAGAACGTATTAATCGCGTTACCCGAAAGAATCATCAAGGAGTTATTGCTTTTATCTCATCCGTGACCTATCAGAAGGCAGAAGATCTCGTTCCATTTCTTTTTGAACAAGGGCGGAATCCTCTTTTTGTCATGTTGGATGGAATAACCGATGTGCGAAACTTTGGTGCCATAGCCCGTACTTGCGAATGCGGAGCGGTTGACGCCATTCTTATTCCGGCTCGTGGGAGTGTTTCGGTGAATGCCGATGCGATGAAAACTTCCGCAGGAGCTTTGCACACCCTTCCTGTTTGTAGGGAACAGAACTTGCGTACTACGTTGCAATATCTCAAAAATAGCGGATTCCGTATTGTTGCGGCAACCGAAAAGGGAGATTATAATTATACCGAAGCGGATTATACAGGGCCATTGTGTATCATTATGGGAGCGGAGGATACAGGCGTGTCTTATGACAACTTGGCTCTTTGCGATGAATGGGTGAAGATTCCAATGCTTGGTAGTATCGAATCGTTAAACGTATCTGTGGCTGCCGGTATCTTGATTTATGAAGCTGTGAAACAAAGAAACAACGACTGATATTATGATGAAGAAATTGATTTTACCTTTTGCGCTTTTTCTTTTCATGCAAAATGGCATGGCGCAGACTCCCAAATGGGTAGAGAAGGCTAAACGTGCCGTCTTCTCTGTTGTGACCTATGATAAAGAAGATAAAATGCTGAATACCGGAAATGGCTTTTTTGTGTCCGAAGATGGTTTGGCTTTGTCCGATTATACCTTGTTTAAAGGTGCAAAACGTGCAGTGATTGTCACTTCGGATGGAAAGGAAATGCCGGTAAATACAATTTTAGGAGCTAACGACATGTACGATGTTGTTAAGTTTCGGGTCGGCATAACAGAAAAAAAGGTTGTTGCCTTGGTGGTAGCAGCAACTGCACCTGTTGGAGGAGCAGATGCGTGGATGTTGCCTTATTCTACACAGAAGAGTATTGCTTGTGTGCCCGGTAAGGTAAAGGATGTTTCGAAAGTAGGCGGTGAGTACCATTATTACACATTAGGCATGCCTATGAAAGATAAGATGGTTAGCTGTCCGGTCGTGAATGCTGAGGGACAAGTATTTGGCATTGCGCAGAAGTCGTCGGGAGCAGATACGGTATCAACCTGTTATGCAGCCGGAGCAGACTTTGCGATGGCACAAAAGATTAACGCACTTTCATTAGGTGATGTTGCCCTGCGTAGCATTGGTATAAAGAAAGGGCTGCCTGATACGGAAGAGCAGGCATTAGTTTATTTGTTCATGGCATCTTCACAAATGACTGGAGATGAATACCTGAAATTGCTTGAAGATTTCATCACCCACTATCCAAATAGTACCGAAGGCTATCTGCGTCGTGCCAATTACTTTGTGACAACACAAGACGAATCCACGTTTGATAAAGCTGTTGCCGATTGGAATCAGGCGTTGAAAGTTGCCAAGAAAAAAGATGATGTTTACTACAATA
This sequence comes from Bacteroides reticulotermitis JCM 10512, assembly GCF_000517545.1. Taxonomy (GTDB): domain Bacteria; phylum Bacteroidota; class Bacteroidia; order Bacteroidales; family Bacteroidaceae; genus Bacteroides; species Bacteroides reticulotermitis. The sequence continues at coordinate 24,315 of NZ_BAIV01000036.1, forward strand.
TAGCTAAGTTGATGTACGCTTATCAACTCTCTAAACCGGAGAAAACCTATAAAGATTGGACCTACGACACTGCGTTGAAGAATATTCATGATGCCAAAGTCTTAGATCCTTTGCCGGTTTATATCCAATTGGAAGGCGATATACTATTTGCTAAGCAGGACTATGCAGGCGCATTGGCTTGTTATGAACAAGTGAATGCAAGTAATTTGGCTTCCCCGGCAACGTATTTCAATGCAGCTAAAACAAAAGAGGTGCTAAAGGCCGATCCTAAAGAGATATTAGTTTTGATGGATAGTTGTATAGCTCGTTGTCCACAACCTATTACGGCCGACTTCGCTCCTTATTTACTGGAACGTGCGCAGGCCAATACAAATGCTGATCAACCCCGTAATGCAATGCTTGATTATGACGCTTACTTTACGGCGGTAAATGGTAACGTGAATGATCTGTTCTATTATTACAGAGAGCAAGCAGCCTTGAAAGCGCGTCAATATCAACGGGCTTTGGACGATATAGCTAAAGCGATTGAAATGAATCCGACCGATTTGACCTACCAAGCTGAGCAGGCTGTTATAAACTTGCGTATAGGCCGGTATGAAGAAGCGGTGAATGTTTTGAACGGTGTGATAAAGACGGAACCAAAATATGCGGAAGCATATCGTTTACTGGGTCTTTGCCAGATTCAGATGAAAAAGACGGATGAAGCATGTGCCAGCTTTGCGAAAGCACAAGAGCTTGGAGATCCTAACGTGGCTGAATTGATTAAAAAGTACTGTAAGTAACCACATACGATAGGTTTATCTATTAAATTAAACCCCTGCTAACTTCAACAGTTGGCAGGGGCTTTCGTTTGGGGACTTCATAAACTCTCTCTCTCTTAGTACTTTTCCCCTCTTTGTTAAGTTTAGGTTTAGATATAATATGAGTGTTTAGGTTTGATTTCTAACCTTTGCTTAATAAATGCAGAGGCTTGCCGAATACTGCACCCTATTCTTTTTTATTTCGAGGGAATATAGCTTATTTAACTTATTTTAAGCCAGTAGCTTGCTTTTATTTCGATTGAATATCTCCTTACATTGATGACTTTTATCCGACTTTCCTCAATAGATGTTTAGGAGAGGTAGGTGAACACCCGCATATGTGGCGATTTAGATTTAATCTCGAAGAAATTTTGCTTAGCTATTTGTGGATTGGGATTTTTCGAGATATGATAAGCAATACGTATATCCTTAAATATATCGAACTTTTGAGGTGCACTACGCTTTGGGGGCGTTTTTTTATTTATCTTTGGCACTATAAATAATAAACATATAAATAAACAGGAAGATTATGAAGAAAGTAATTTGCAGCGAGAAAGCACCTGGAGCTATTGGACCATACAGTCAGGCTATTGAAGCCAATGGAATGATTTTTGTATCCGGTCAGTTACCCATTAACGCTGTAACAGGCACTATGGCTGAAACGATTGAAGAACAAAGCCGTCAGTCATTGGAAAATGTAAAGCATATCCTTGAGGAAGCCGGGTTGTCAATGAAGAACATTGTGAAAACAACCGTCTTCCTTGCAGATATGTCTTTATTTGCCGGGATGAATGGCGTTTATACCACTTTCTTTGAAGGCGACTTCCCCGCTCGTTCGGCTGTTGCCGTTAAGGGATTGCCCAAAGATGCTTTAGTGGAAATTGAGTGCATCGCGGTTCGTTAACAAGTCGGCCACAATAAAACTACTGCCTCCTACGAAGATGAAGTCTTCCGGGAGGCTTTTTGTTTGCGCATCCTTCACCGCCTCCACAACAGTAGGGTAGGAACTTCCATGCAAACCGACCTCGGTTGCCAACTCCATTAACTCCTTCTCAGGTAAAGCACGCTTCACACTTGCCCGGGTAAAGTAATAGATAGCCTCTTTCGGCAACAGATGGAGGACACTGTGAATGTCTTTGTCGTTCACCATACCAAAAACAATATGCAGTTTGCCGGTTCCGTTCTGCATTGCAGCCGTCAGTTGTTGGACGATGTACCGGATGCCGGCTACATTGTGTCCGGTATCACAAATCACGGTCGGATTGGTTTGCAGTTTTTGCCAACGTCCCATGAGCTGTTAGTTCGCATACATACCCAAAACCTTTGCGGATTGCTCCGGCTGGGATTGTATAGCCGACCTCTTGCAACGTGCGGAGTGCACATAAAATGGTCCGTCCGTTCTCGTATTGACAGTCGCCGGTGAGCTCGCCATAAATTGCTTCGGATAGCTTCGGAGCGCATGTATACCGCAACAAGTCTTTATCTTTTGCAATTAGCTGTTGTAGGTCTTCCACCTCTTGCGCGGTTTTCGGCTGAGAGCTTGAAAGACAGTCACGTAGATCTTGAACAGATACATGGGTTGCCTGATATCCCTTCATCGCTTGTTCGGCATAAAGCAGCGGCGCACCTACGGCATGAGCTTTCTTTGTGAATACTTGCTTTACACTACCACTTGCATTACCTATTATTACCGGTATATTCTCCTTGATAATACCTGCTTTCTCCTTGGCTATTTTGGGTAGCGTATCTCCCAGATATTGCGTATGGTCTAAGCTGATGTTGGTGATAACGCATAAGTCGGGTTGAATGATGTTGGTACAATCCAATCGTCCTCCCAGACCTACCTCTACGACGGCCACATCTACCTTTTGTTCGGCAAAATAACAGAAGGCCATGCTGGTGGTTAGTTCAAAGAAGGAGGGGTGGAGTGGTTCAAAGAAAGGGCGATGCTCCTCCACAAACCGAATGACGTAGGACTCAGGCATAACTTCACCGTTTACCCGGACCCGTTCGCGGAAATCGACTAAATGTGGCGAGGTATATAATCCAACCCGATAGCCGGCTGCTTGCAGTACTGCGGCAATGGTATGTGAACAAGATCCTTTTCCATTGGTTCCGGCAATATGTATTGTTTTATATTTCCGATGCGGATGTCCAAAATGTTTATCTAATGAATGCGTGGTTCCCAATCCCGGCTTATAAGCTTTCCCCCCTATCTGCTGGAACATAGGCGCACTGTCGAATAAGTACTTTAAAGTGTTCGTATAATCCATGTTTTGTATTATTTAACTAACAGTCGATCTTTATTGCCCGTTAATTTGTTTATCTTTCAAAGCGTTGATCGAATAGTCGTAAACGACCGATTAATCGTATGTAAATGCAAATATCATCATTTAAATCTAAGTAAGAATGGGAACTAAGAAAAATTTTGTGATTGATACCAATGTTATTCTTCACGACTACGACTGCTTGAAGAATTTTGAGGAAAACGACATCTATCTTCCGATCGTAGTGTTGGAGGAACTGGATAAATTCAAAAAAGGTAATGAACAGATCAACTTCAACGCACGTGAGTTTGTGCGTGAACTGGACTTGCTGACCGACGACGACCTTTTTTCCAAAGGAGCGGAGTTAGGCGAGGGGCTGGGACGTCTGTTTATTGTAACCGGAGAGATTGATGCTCCCAAGGTACATACCTCTTTTCCTGCCCGGAAGCCGGACCATCAGATCTTGGCAGTCGCCGAATATTTGGGTAAAAAGGATCCGGATACAAAGACTGTTTTGGTGACCAAGGATGTAAACTTACGGATGAAAGCCCGTTCGGTTGGTATTCTAAGTGAGGATTACATTACCGATAAGGTGGTGAACATTGATATTTTTGATAAATCGAATGAGGTATTCGATCATGTTGACCCTGCCTTGATCGATCGTATTTACTCCTCTCGGGAAGGTCTTGATATTAGCGAGTTTGAGTTCAAAGATTTGTTGCACCCCAACGAATGCTTTGTGTTACAGAGCGACCGGAATACAGTGTTGGCCCGTTATAATCCCTTCAATCATGCCATATGCCGCGTGACAAAAGGACGTAATTACGGAATTGAGCCACGTAATGCCGAGCAAAGCTTTGCTTTCGAAATCTTGAATGATCCGAATGTGAAGCTGGTTGCTTTAACGGGAAAAGCCGGAACAGGTAAGACCCTTTTAGCGTTGGCTGCTGCTCTGAATAGTTTGAACGATTACAAGCAAGTATTGCTGGCCCGGCCGATCGTTGCATTGTCCAATAAGGATATCGGTTTCTTACCCGGCGACGCGAAAGAAAAAGTGGCTCCGTATATGCAACCTTTGTTTGATAACTTAAATGTGATCAAGCGGCAGTTTGCTCCTAACTCCACCGAAGCCAAACGTATCGAAGAGATGCTGAAAGGCGAACAATTAGTGATTGAGGCTTTGGCTTTTATCCGGGGACGTAGCTTGAGCGAAATGTATTGCATTATAGATGAAGCTCAAAATTTGACTCCGCATGAAATCAAAACTATCATTACGCGTGCGGGAGAAGGCACGAAGGTGGTATTTACGGGTGATATCCAACAGATTGACCAGCCTTATCTGGATAGTCAGTCAAACGGATTGGTTTACATGATCGATCGCATGAAGGACCAGAACATCTTTGCGCATATTAATCTGTTGAAGGGTGAGCGCAGTGAACTGAGTGAATTGGCCAGTAACCTGTTGTAAGAGCCAATATATGTACATATTGAGGGAGTCTGAAAAGGCTCCCTTTTTCTTTGCCGAGTGCTGCTCCCATGCTTTCTAAATACGCTCTTCTTCTCTCTTTCCTTCTCTTCTCACACTATTAATCCACTTTTTAAAATCAGTAAAAGAATCGAAGTGTCAGCCTGTGCCATGCTATTGTCACAACAGTGCCAACGCTTTGGCACAACTGTGCCAGTGCTTGGCATTATGTGGCACTCTCTTGCCAACGGGTAAAACAGTTGTGACATGCTGACGGAACTGTCGTGATAATGGGTTAGTATGGCTTGATGTATAGACAGAGTTCCTAGTGATAGAGTGGGGTAAACGAAAACAGGAGAATACTTTTGAAAGCATCCTCCTGTTCCTTTTACTAGTATTTATTCTCTCTCGAAGTACTTCAGGAATTGCGTACGCTCGAACGTGTTAATGCCTTTGACATCTTTGGCGTTCAGCTTCCTTTAAACTGAGATATTCCTTCAAATCCTTTTCGGTCCATCCACGCGCTCACAAAGCGCAGCGCCTCGCCAATAAAAAGATTCGTATTTTGATAAACAGCACTACAGACTTCTACTGCCGATGCTCCGGCTAAGATCGCTTTTACAACTGATTCGGGGTTAGCTACCCCACCAGATGCTGCATAATCTATTTTATCTACTCGGGAAGAAGCTATTCCGATCCATCGCAGTGGGATGGTCAAGTCGGATGGCTTGCTGAATATATTGCCCGATGTTTGCTCTATTTTCTCAATATTGATATCCGGTTGATAGAAACGGTTGAACAATACCACAGCCGCCGCACCATTGGCGTATAGCTGATTGATGAGAGCTACGGGATTGGTGAAATTGTCCCCCAATTTGAAAATAACCGGGATCTGGATGTGTTTCTTGACTTGGCGCAAGATATCGACATGACGTTGTTCGAAAGAGCCAGGCGTATATTGTATTTCTGACTGAAGAGCCAGTACATTAATTTCTAACGCATCCGCCCCCGCTGCTTCTATTTGTTTGCTGAAATGTGCCCATTCGGTATTCGTATAGCAGTTGATACTTGCTATGATGGGAATTGAACACGAGCTTTTACTCTCTTGAATGAGCGTTAGGTATTCGGATAGTTTGTGTTCTCGAATGTATTCTTTGAGGTAGTCACTACCCTCGGGGTAGATCGGATCTTTTAGTTGCTCGGCTTCCATCAAAATTTGTTCTTCAAATAATGATTTGAGCACAATAGCACCTGCACCGGCTTCCGCCAGTTTCTTATTCTTGCCGGAACTATTGGTTAGTCCCGAACTACTGATAATAATGGGGTTTCTAAGTGAAAGCCCTGCAAAAGTGGTTTTTAAGTCGGCCATATTATAACTGGTGTTTAAATTGTGAATAATGTGGCTGGCACATTCACTTATTTTTAATAAATTCTTTCTCCAAATATTTTGCTTCCTACTCTAATTAATGTGCTTCCTTCGGCAATGGCTTCATGATAATCATGAGACATTCCCATGGATAATTCACAGAAAGTAGTGGAATCAGAGAACCAGGTTGACTTTACTTCCTCGAAGTATTCACTTAAAAAACAAAATTCCTGCTTGACTTGTTCAATATTGTTAGTGTTACTGGCCATCCCCATCAGGCCACAAATGCGTACATGGGTTAGTCCTTTCCATGCTTCGTCTGCAAGCATCTCCCGGCATTCCGCCGGCGTAAAGCCGAATTTCGTTTCTTCCCGGGCAATATATATTTGCAATAAACAATCAATTACACGTCCCGCTTTTACAGCCTGTTTATTTACTTCGGCTAATAGTTTATACGTGTCAATTCCATGTATCATTGAGACGTATGGAGCCATGTATTTGATTTTGTTACTTTGCAAGTGTCCTATAAAATGCCACTCGATATCTTTAGGTAAACTTTCGTATTTCGCTGTCATTTCCTGCACTTTGCTTTCTCCAAAAATACGCTGTCCCGTTTGATATGCTTCTTCGATCGCCTCATTGGGGTGGTATTTTGAGACAGCAACCAACCGAACTCCTTTGGGAAGCTCGGCTAGCACTTGCTTTAAATTGTCAGCAACACTCATTTTGATTATGCTTTATTAGGATCAAACTCTGGCTTGTCATTCGGACCGGAGCTATATGGAAATACGTCCATGATTGCAGTCTCGGCTACAGAACCGATTTGATAGTCGGCCATTGTTCCTTTCATTCCTTCATCCAGTTTCTTTCTTGTCGTTTTGCAGCATGAATTGGATGTTGGTACGGATGTTACGGAACGTCTCGCTCATCAGGTTGTTCTGGTTCTCAAAAACGGCAATAGAGCCATTGTTCCCTTCCTTGTCCTCGGTCAATGGGATGTCGCCCACGATGGGTAGAGAGGTTAGCTTTTCTACATCTGCCCGGCCTTCTATCTTAAACTTAGTTATTCCGATCAGATAGATTGCGCCTACGGGTATACCTATTCCCAATACTAAGGCGATCAGATAAATCATTTTGCCTTTGGGAGATACCGGATTCTCATCGGCAACAGCGTCGTCGATGATCTTGGCATTATTAGCCGTTGCTGCCAGCGTGATTGCATTCTCTTCACGTTTCTGGAGTAACATGAGGTATAGACCGGCTTTAATTTCTTGTTGGCGGGCAATACTAACGTACTGTCTTTCCTGTCCCGGTGCATTACTGATCCGACGAGAAAAACGATTAGCTTCCCGGTCGAGATCTGATTTGGTAATCAATAAGCCTTGCAATGTTGCGTTAATCGTGGTTTGCACGTTTGCTCTCATTGCCCGGATACTTGTGTCCAGGTTGACAATGGCGGGATTGCTCTCGGTAGAAGTACGTAATAAACGTTTGCGCTCAATTATGACTTCGTTGTAGCGGTCTATTTGTGTAGACAGGCCTACATCGGCCAATCCGATATTGCTAGGCAATACTTCGTGCTGATTGGAAGCGTCATTGATATATTTAGCTAAGTCGCGTACTAAATTAATTTGTGTACCGTTCTCAACTTGTTTCTTTTCGTACTCCGCATTTCCGGTAACGGCCAGCTGAGCATCGCTGCTAATATCAGTCAGTCCGGCATTACGTTTGAATGTTTCTAGCTTTTCCTCCGTATTTCCAAGTTCTTTGTCGATAATCTCGATACGGGCATTGATAAACTCTTTTGTTTTTTCCGCAACTTCATTTTTGTCATTATTAGTATTGCGGTTATACATATCCAATAGCTTGTTGATAAAGTCCTGACCGCGCTTTTGGTTGGAGTTTATCAGCGAAACAACTGCTACAGATGTTGTCTTCGAAGTCGGTTCGATGGTCAAGGCAGTGCGATAGTTCTTGGCAACCTTGAAGGGTTGGTTGATCACCGCTTCGATATGTTGTATCTCATCCTTCCTCTTTTCATTGTTGCGGGTAGAATCTCTCAGCGAGAAACCTAGCGTTCCGAAATCGGTCGGCAACACTGCGGGTAGTTTGTCGAAATGCTTATTGTACTCTTCCTCATCTATTTTCATGTTTATCGTTAAACCGCCTTCCGGAGATAACTTCATATCGATAATGGCAGGAGCAGGTAATCCGTCAGCCTCTTGCGGAGTTAGGTTAACAACTACAGGAGACGCGTTGTAAAGCTCTTTTGGAGGAAACTCGTCTTCATCCGTGTAGGTGATGTATAGTTCCAAGCTATTGACAACCTCTTTAATGATTGTTTTGGAAGATAGCACTTCTATCTCATTGTCAATGTTTTGAGACGCGCCTATCATGCCGCCTAATCCCAGATTCTCCAGACCGGCAGCTGTTGCACCGGTAGCACCACCTTTTTTCTCATCTTTGATAATGATAGAAGCAGATACATTATAAGTCGGAGTCACAAAATGCAAATATAGTTTAGCTCCAATAAGACATATTAGTATAGATGCTACAAACCATGGCCAATGGATAGCATATCTGAAGAATAACTCCTGGATATCTATTTTCTCGTCCTTATCATCGCGCATATCTTCTGAATTCTCTCTCATTGTTTCTTAGAATTATTTTTTTAATGTTTAATAAGTTACTTGTTTATCTCTTGAAAGCAGCTAGGGTACAGATGTGTATCTTGTATTCTTTCCCGTTTTCTGAATCCATATCCTCTATATCCTTACTCTGGTTGCTTCCCACAAATGCTACTCTACGCATATTCTTTTCTTGCTCCCGTTGCTTCACTGGGTTGCAAATGAATAGGCGAAAGCCGACTAAACAGGCTGTAAATGAAAGGATGATGTGGGGAGATAAGCTTTCAAAGCTGAAAAAGACCCGTACACAGATGGATAAAATTGAAAAAATAAGGATATCACGAACCACTCTCCATCGAATATGTTCAGTACGAACCACTCGTTCCGGGAGAATGATGCCAGGCTGGAGGTTGCAAATGTGATAATAAAGATTTAATAAAACCAATACCGCCGGAAGCTGATGAATTAAAGTACTTCCCTGGAATTGTTCTCTAAAAACGCTATACTGAATGATCAAGATAACGTTTAGAATCATTAAACCTCTCGACATAACTATCACTTTTAAAGCCTTATTCAATCGTAATATTTGCCCCATGAGATTCTAATATTGTAATAATACCCCTTCTAATAATCCCTTTTTCTTACTTAAAGTAGACTTCTTACAGGCTACAAAAATAGAAATAAAAATCCTTTCTTGCCAAATAAACAATAATTATTTTTTAAATCAATACTCCAAACTAACCTTGAACTCTTGTTTCGCTTTTAGATATCGCTTGTAATCGGTTAGCGTATATTGATATAGAATCGTTGTGCAAGACAACTCTCGGCTGTTTATACGTTCTTTTTTGGCAGGTAAATGTCTAAAGTTTTTCTTTCAGATAAGATCGTATATATAAATAAAGCTGAGTTCCATATCGGGGAATAACAAAATATAGAAGGAAAAGGTTTGTGATGAACATATTTTGGAGCTCAGTTGTTCTAAAGAAAAGTAATATTAAAAAATTAAATGCATTATGGCAACTACAAATTTCAAAGGTCAACCCGTAAAACTAATTGGTGAGTTTATACAGGCAGGTGAAATCGCACCTGATTTTAAATTGGTTAAGAGTGATTTATCTTCACTTTCATTGAAAGACTTGAACGGTAAAAATGTAATCTTAAATATTTTCCCTAGCCTCGATACAAGTGTTTGTGCTACTTCTGTACGCAAATTCAATAAGCTAGCTGCAAGCTTGCAAGATACAGTTGTTTTGGCTATTTCCAAAGATCTTCCTTTTGCTCATGGACGTTTTTGTACAACAGAAGGTATCGAAAATGTTGTTCCACTATCTGATTTCCGCTTCTCGGATTTCGATGAAAACTACGGCCTTTTAATGCAAGATGGCCCGTTGGCAGGATTATTGGCGAGAGCTGTTGTTGTGGTAGGAAAAGATGGTAAGGTTGCTTACACCGAATTGGTTCCTGAAATCACTCAAGAACCGGATTATGATAAAGCTCTGGCTTCTTTGAAATAACATTCTTGTTCTATTTGGTATAAATTGTAAACTAAATAATTGAGCCTAATTAAGAAACGTTCTTTTGATCATATCATTATGAGTGTGTGCTTAATTAGGCTCTTTTTATGATTAAAATCTAAACTCTATGAATAAAAAACAACTTTTACTTGTCTGCTCGTTGTTTGCTAGCGGCGGAGTTCTTCTAGCTCAAACAGTCGAAAAGAGTGATTCTTCTTATTGGAAGAAAGAAGGGTTCGCCGGTTTGAAAATGACACAGGTCAGTCTCACGAACTGGGCTGCCGGAGGTGATAATTCGGTTGCATTTGATTTGCAAGGTGCCTATCAGGCTAATTATAAAAAGGGAAAGCATCTGTGGAGCAATCGCATGGAATTAGCTTATGGTTTGAATAAGACTGGAGAAGATGGCGTACGAAAAGCTAATGATAAGATCTATCTTCATACAAACTATGGTTATTCTATAGCAAAGAGCTGGTATGCCAGTGCATTCGCTACATTCCAGACTCAGTTCTCTTCCGGATACGATTATAAAGTCAATAAAGACATCGCTATTTCGGAGTTTATGGCTCCGGCCTATCTTACCACCGGTTTGGGATTTACCTATGATCCGGGGAAGATCTTTACGGTTGTTCTTTCGCCCGCTTCATGGAGAGGGACTTTTGTTTTGAACGATCGCCTTTCTGACGAAGGGGCTTATGGGGTTGATCCGGGAAAGCATTTACTTTCAAGCTTCGGAGCTAATGTGAAAGGAGAAGCTAAATATGAATTCCTACCTAATATGACTGCTTATTCACGTTTGGAGTTGTATTCGGATTATTTGCATAAACCGTTGAACGTTGATGTGAATTGGGAAGTTCAAGTAAACATGATCATCAATAAATGGTTCTCAACTACCCTGACTACCAACTTATTGTATGATGATGATGTGAAGATTGCGCAGAAAGATGGGAGTAAAGGCCCGCGTGTGCAGTTTAAAGAGATTTTGGGAGTAGGCGTTCAATTTAATTTCTGAAACTCGGTTCATACGAATAGACGAAAATAAAACGACTTATATAATAAAAGAACACAGCCTGCTGATTCATATTGCGATCAGCAGGCTGTGTTCTTTTATTATCAAATTACTTTTGATTATTGCCTTTGTCTTTTTTCTTGTTTTTCTTTTCCTGTCTGTCCTTCTTCGATCGTAGCTTTCCCAATTGGTCGGTGAGTAAGGCACATACATCTTCCATCAGTTCCAGATTCAAGGGAGAATCCGACTCAGCATTGTATTTGTTGAAGGTATCAATATCATTGTTTATGATGGAAACGACAGCCAACTGTTCGAGCAATTCTTTGGTAGGAGCCAATTCGTATGCTTTTTCGAATGCATACTGTGCCTTTATGAACATTTCAGACTCGAAGCAAAAGGTTGCAATAAGGTGCCACGTTTCGGCATCATTCGCATACTTCATCGCTGTTTTACATGCTGATCAGCTTCTTTTGGCTTCTTCTCATCCAAATAGATGCGTGCTTCCGATAAGTAAATAAAGGGTTCGTCTATTTGGATTTCTTTTGCTCGCTCACAATATAAGTGAGCTTCTTCGTATGAACCTTGCACGCTGACTACTGTTGCTAAATTGGCGTAGGCTTCTACTAAGACGCTTTGATCTTCCATGGTTTCTTCTAGAATTTCTATGGCTTTTTTATTGTAAAATATAGCTTTTTCCCAATCAAGCCTGTTGCTATAAATAAGTCCGAGAAACACATAGGCCATTCCGTAAGAAGGGCTGCGGTATTCAATTGCTTTGTTGTAGTCATCGAGAGCTTTATCCACATTGCCGAGCTGATAGTAGTCATGTCCACGATACAGGTAAGCCTCTCCGTATTTGTCATCACTGGCTAACGCGTAATTACAGGCTTCGATCGATTTGTTGAATTCCTCCATGATGAAATAGCATTTAGCCAATCCAGCCCAATAAGAAGGATTAAAAGAGTCGCTATCAATCAGGCGGTCGTAGTATTTAACTGCTTTCTTAGCCTGATCAGTCATCTGATAGAACTTGGTGATAAATATCAGAAACTCTTTGTCTTGCTCAAATTGTTTTAGTCTGTCATCAATCAGCTGTTGGGTTTTCTCAGGATAGCCCGTATCTAAATAGATGGTTGCGATATCGATTAGCGTATCGACATCGTCTATATTTTCGATCGAATTAAATATATCTTCGGCCTCATCCGGTTTGCCTCATTTAATAGTATTTCAGCTTCGAGAAATTGAACATCTTCGTGATAAGTCTCTGTGATTGAGTCAACAACTTCTCTAGCCAAATTCAATTGTTCGTTACTGAGGTATAGATATCCCTGCTTTACTAACAGGTTCGTGTTCTTGGGGTGTAGTTTAAGTCCGTAGTCAATAGCCTGTTGCGCTTCATTGAACATGGACTCCATCGTGTAGTATTCTGCTATATTAGCTAGCTGATCGCTATCCCAATACGTCGATTTACCTTCTGCTTGATCCAATTCATATTTAATGATCAGATTGGCCAGCTCTTCTTTTTCGTTTGACGATGCTCCTTTATCCATTTTTGTGTTGAATACTTAAATGGAGGATAACTTAATATCCTCCATCTTATTTTACTTGTTTATTTTACCCCATGTGTCCTTTAGGCCAACAGTGCGGTTAAATATCAGTTTGTCTGGTGTAGATTCCTTGTCCAGGTTGAAATAACCTATGCGTTGGAACTGTAAATAAGAGGACGGCACTAGTGTAGCCGCAAACTTTTCAATGTAACAGTTAGAGAGGATTCTCAAAGAATCCGGGTTTATGATTTCCTTCATAGCCTCTAATACGTCACAATTCTTAGCTTCCCGAATGGCAGTCAACTCATCACGTGGATTCTCCACTTTCCACAGGCGATCGTATAAACGAACTTCTGCAGTGATGCAATGCGAACTGCTAACCCAATGAAGCGTTCCTTTTACCTTGCGGTTGGCCTCAGGCATTCCGCTGCGCGTATTCGGATCATATTCACAGTAGATTTCGGTAATAACTCCATCTTCATCTTTTTTGCATCCGGTGCATTTCACGATGTATGCACTCTTCAGACGGACTTCTTGTCCCGGAGTCATTCGGAAATACTTCTTAGGAGCGTCTTCCATAAAATCTTCGCGCTCAATCCATAGTTCGCGGCTAAATTCAATGATATGACTTCCTGCATTCGGATCTTCAGGGTTGTTAATTGCTTCCAATTCTTCCACCTGGCCTTCCGGATAATTAGTTATGATGAGTTTAACCGGATTGATAACTGCGGATATGCGAGTCGAACGGCTATTTAGATCCTCGCGGACAGCACTCTCCAACAATGCGAGGTCGTTGAGGGCGTCGTAGGTTGTATAACCAATCTTATCAATAAACTTGTGAATCGAATCCGGTGAATAACCTCGACGGCGGAAACCACAAATCGTTGGCATACGCGGATCATCCCAACCGTTTACAAGTCCTTCTTTGACTAAAGTAAGCAGGTTGCGCTTACTCATTAGCGTATAACTTAGGTTCAGTTTGTTGAATTCAGTCTGGCGCGGACGATTATCTTCCAAGTCTTTCCCTTCTTTCAACCAGTCGATGAAGAGGTCGTACAAGGGGCGGTGGGCAATAAATTCGAGTGTACACAAAGAATGAGTTACTCCTTCAAAGAAGTCACTTTGTCCATGCGCAAAGTCGTACATCGGATAAGCTTTCCATGTAGTACCTGTGCGGTGATGTGGATGATTGACTACGCGATAAATGATTGGATCGCGAAAATGCATATTGGGACTGGCCATATCTATTTTGGCACGCAAAACCATAGTACCTTCTTCAATCTCTCCGGTATTCATCTTTGCGAACAGCGTAAGGCTTTCCTCTATGGGGCGGTTCCGATAGGGGCTTTCGACTCCTGCCTGAGTGGGTGTTCCCTTTTGTTGGGCTATCAGCTCAGACGTTTGCTCGTCAATGTATGCCTTACCTTCTTTGATCAGGTTGACAGCAAAATCCCATAGTTGTTGGAAGTAGTCGGATGCATAGAAAACATTTCCCCATTCGTATCCTAACCATTGGATGTCTTCTTTGATTGCTTCCACATATTCTACATCTTCTTTCGTTGGATTTGTGTCATCGAATCGAAGGTTGCAGATACCATTGTGTTTAGCTGCAATCCCGAAGTCAAGGCAAATAGCTTTGGCATGGCCGATGTGGAGGTATCCGTTCGGTTCCGGCGGAAAACGTGTTTGTACTTTTCCTCCGTTCTTACCTTCTTTTAAATCCTTTTCTACAGCCTGTTCAATGAAATTGAGACTTTTCTTCTCACCTACTTCTTCTTTAATATCTGTCATAACGCTAAGTGTTTACTCTGTTCTTGACCACAAAAGTAGGATATTTTTTCTATTTTACAGGGATATAGCCACTCTTTTTTATAATCTCCTGTCCTTGGGGTGATAAAATAAACTCTATCAGGGGAGTTACTTGTTTTTTATTCTTTACGTTATAGTAGTAATAGAGCGGCCGGACAATCGGATATGTTTTATTTGATGCATTCTCTACAGTGGGTGTGGCGTAATGACTATTATCGTAGGAAACAGAAAGTGTTTTAATTCTGGGAGACACATAGGCTAACCCTACATAGCCAATAGCTCCCTTGGTTTGGCTTACCGATTGGATAATGGCTCCTGTAGCGGGCATTGAAAGACTTCCCGGCATATAGTTTTTATTTTTAAGTACACTTTCCTTGAAGAACTCGTATGTTCCGGATGAAGTTTCGCGCGAGTAAACTACTATTTTCCGGTCGTCTCCTCCCACTTGTTGCCAATTGGTTATCTTTCCGCGGAAGATAGCTTCCAACTGTTCGCGTGTTAACTTTCTGACCGGATTGGAGGGATGCACAACTACCGCAAGCGCATCATAAGCTACAATCACTTCGTTCACGTTCTCTCCGGCAGCCTTCATTTTCATCTTTTCGCTGAACTTGATCGGACGAGACGCCATAGCAATGTCGGTTGTATTGTCCATTATTGCGGAGATACCAACTCCTGTTCCACCTCCGGTTACGGTTACCCGAGCTTCCGGATGTAAGTTGATGAACTGTTCGGCTGTTTGTTGGGCAACCGGTAGTACGGTATCGCTGCCTTTAATCCGTTGAGCGTTGGTAGTCAGAGAGAATAAGATAAAAGAGGCGACTAGGATACTTCTTACTTTCATATTTTTCTTTTTTATTTCGTGTCACAAAGGAAACAATTGGATGTTACAATTGTATTTCAAAACATAGGCACTTACGCGTTGTAACAGAAATGTAACATAAATGAAATGTTTCCTTCAAATGTTAGTCACACTCTCTTAATAGCGACCCGCTTTCTTTGCATCAGAAATCAAGTAAATATGAAAAAAGTTTTTGAAAGAGTTATTGAAGGGGTTTTAACATGTAGCGGCTTCGTAACAAGCATTACTATTTTGCTTATTGTGCTCTTCTTATTTACCGAGGCGTTCGGCCTATTTAAGAGTAAGGTAATCGAAGACGGTTATGTGTTGGCTTTGAATAAGAGTAATAAGGTACACTCCTTAAGCCCGGAACAGATAAAACTAATTTTTGATGAGGAGATAACAAACTGGAAAGAACTCGGTGGGGAAGATGTTCCTATCCGGGTTTTTCGTTTAGAAGACATTACGCATTACTATTCAGAGGAAGAGTTGGGTGCTGCCTATGAAAATGCGGGTGATAAAATCACCGAATTAGTCGAACAGACACCGGGTATTGTAGCTTTCGTTCCTCAGAAATTTATAGTGCATCCTGATGCTGTACACTTTATCGATGATAAGACGATCTCTCCGGCAGATGTTTTTGCAGGAGCCGAATGGTTTCCAACAGCCACTCCGTCTGCTCAATATGGTTTTCTACCGCTGATAACGGGTACATTATGGGTCAGCTTGTTCGCTATTCTTTTTGCTTTACCGTTTGGGCTCTCCGTTTCCATTTATATGTCTGAGGTTGCCAATCCCAGTGTGCGAAATTGGTTAAAGCCTGTAATTGAGCTCCTGAGTGGTATTCCCTCAGTTGTTTATGGCTTTTTCGGATTGATTGTAATCGTTCCGCTCATTCAAAAGCTCTTCGATCTTCCGGTTGGAGAAAGCGGACTAGCGGGAAGTATCGTATTAGCCATCATGGCACTGCCGACAATCATCACCGTCACCGAAGATGCCATGAGGAATTGTCCCCGGGCAATGCGGGAAGCGAGTCTAGCCTTGGGCGCTTCGCAATGGCAGACAATCTATAAAGTGGTTATTCCATATTCTATATCCGGTATCACCTCGGGAGTTGTTCTGGGCGTCGGACGAGCTATTGGTGAGACGATGGCAGTATTGATGGTGACAGGTAATGCAGCCGTAATACCGACTTCTATTCTTGAACCTCTTCGCACAATTCCTGCTACAATCGCGGCAGAGTTGGGAGAAGCACCGGCGGGTGGCCCACACTATCAGGCTTTGTTCCTGTTGGGTGTTGTCTTGTTCTTTATTACATTAATTATCAACTTTAGTGTGGAGTACATATCCTCTAAAGGCGTAAAACGTAGCAAATAGTATGAATATTAAAAGTAATCGTTTAGCTAAACACCGTTCACAGAAAGTCGCATTTGGAATATTCCGCTTGTTGAGTTTATGTATTGTGCTGATTCTATTTGCCATCCTCGGCTTCATTATATATAAAGGTATAGGTGTTATCAGTTGGGAGTTCATTACTACTGCTCCTACCAACGGAATGACAGGCGGCGGAATATGGCCGGCCATTGTCGGAACATTCTATTTGATGATTGGTAGTGCTATCTTCGCTTTCCCGGTGGGAGTGATGAGTGGTATATATATGAACGAATATGCCCCCAAAGGAAAGCTGGTTCGTTTCATCCGGGTAATGACCAACAACTTGAGTGGTATCCCTTCCATTGTTTTCGGTTTGTTTGGTATGGCCTTGTTTGTCAACTATATGGGATTCGGTGATAGTATTTTGGCTGGATCTTTGACATTAGGCTTGCTTTGCGTACCTTTGGTTATTCGTACAACGGAAGAAGCGTTGAAAGCAATACCCGATAGTATGCGTGAAGGTAGCCGGGCACTCGGCGCAACAAAGTTACAAACCATTTGGCATGTGATTCTGCCCATGGGAGTACCGAATATTATTACCGGACTGATCCTGGCTTTGGGACGCGTATCGGGTGAAACCGCGCCAATCTTATTTACTTGCGCAGCCTACTTCCTTCCTCAGTTGCCATCGAGTGCTTTGGATCAGTGCATGGCCTTACCGTATCACCTGTATGTTATTTCAACCAGTGGTACCGATATGGAAGCACAATTGCCTTTAGCCTACGGCACAGCATTGGTCTTGATTGTAATCATCCTGATGGTCAATCTGCTGGCTAATGCATTGAGAAAGTATTTTGAGAAAAGAATAAAAATGAACTAAAGATATAATATGAGTACAGTAAAAATAGATGCGCGCGACGTAAACTTCTGGTACGGTGGCTTTCAAGCACTGAAAAACATCAGTATGCAGATTGAAGATAAGTCTGTGGTAGCTTTTATTGGTCCTTCCGGATGTGGGAAATCTACCTTCCTGCGTCTTTTCAATCGCATGAACGACTTGATACCCGGTTGTCGTCTCGAAGGAGAGGTACAGATTGATGGACAAGACATTTATGCCAAAGGGGTAGAAGTGGACGAACTCCGTAAAAATGTAGGTATGGTATTTCAACGGCCGAATCCTTTTCCTAAAAGTATATTCGAGAACGTTGCCTATGGATTACGAGTAAATGGAATAAAAGATAACTCTTTTATTCGTCAGCGAGTGGAAGAAACGTTGAAGGGAGCTGCCCTTTGGGATGAAGTAAAGGATAAACTGAAAGAATCGGCTTATGCTTTGTCCGGCGGTCAGCAACAACGACTTTGTATCGCTCGTGCTATGGCTGTATCACCTTCGATATTGCTAATGGACGAACCGGCTTCGGCACTCGACCCTATTTCTACGGCGAAAGTTGAAGAGTTGATTCACGAACTTAAAAAGGAGTATACTATTGTGATTGTAACGCACAATATGCAACAAGCGGCTCGTATCAGTGATAAAACAGCTTTCTTCTATATGGGGCAAATGATTGAGTTTGACGTCACAAAGAAGATATTCACGAATCCGGATAAAGAAGCTACGCAAAATTATATCACAGGTCGCTTCGGATAAGCTAAAAAAAGAAATCGTTAATACATTTAAATAACAAAAGTTATGGTAAAGTTTATAGAGTCAGAGCTGGTTTTACTAAAGAAAGAGATAGATGAAATGTGGACATTGGTCTATAATCAGCTTGACCGTGCAGGAGAATCTGTCTTAACACTTGATAAAGAGTTGGCGCAACAAGTAATTGTACGCGAACGTAGGGTAAATGCTTTTGAACTAAAGATAGACAGTGATGTAGAAGATATCATTGCTTTGTATAGTCCGGTAGCGATTGATTTACGCTTTGCATTGGCTATGTTGAAGATAAACACGAACTTGGAACGTTTGGGAGACTTTGCGGAAGGGATCGCCCGTTTTGTGTTGAAATGTTCCGAGCCGGCCTTAGATGATGAACTAGTGAAAGCTCTGCGACTTGAAGAAATGCAAGCCGAAGTTCTTTCAATGCTTGAACTGGCTAAGCGCGCTTTGAACGAGGAAAGCCTCGAATTGGCTACTTCCGTGTTTGCTAAAGACAATTTGGTGGATGAGATTAATGCAGACTCAAGTAAAGTCTTAGCTAGTTATATTAAGGAGCATCCGGAATCCGCTCATACTTGTTTAGAACTCACCGGAGTCATTCGTAAGTTAGAACGTTCGGGTGACCATATTACGAACATTGCTGAAGAAATCGTGTTCTTTTTTGATGCAAAAGTGCTTAAGCATAGTGGGAAAACAGATGAAAGTTATTTGAAATAAGCAGATAAACGATCTTTTTTAAATAAAAATTAGTCCTGATTAGAAAAAAACTATATATTTGTTTCTTGTAACGGAGTTCATATAGAGTTTGAGCTTTAAATGATAATAATTCCAAAGAAAATTCAAAAATATGTTATATGACATGTTTTATAATTTGGATAGTATCGGGAAAAGCACCTATATTTGCACCGTTATCCTGAAAACAATCTTTTTACCTTAAAAAAAACTAATACCTATTGAAAACTGAAAAATGGAGCTTTGTGAAAAGCCCCATTTTTTTTGTGCGTATATGTACTGTGCTATGCTTGAGGCAGGAAGTGTTCTGAAAATCAAAGATTAAGGCCTGGTGCAAGATCTGAGGAGTAGAGCGAGCGAGTTATAAACTTATCACACTATTTTATCCGGATATCTACGGGAATATCCAAAATACTTAGAATGCACCAAATCAATACATCTTTTCATGCAAAAGAACGCTTGTTTTGCCCTAAAACAGTATATGCTTTGAGCCTATTGACTGACTTAGGTAAATAGCTTGCGTATAGTTGAGATGAAACAGGAGTAGTGCCTTTTCCTTTAGCAAGGCAGAGAAGCCCACCTGAAATATATTTTTCGGTTTCTGTTTCCAAGCTCCCGCCTTATTCGTATCTTTGAGGTCTAAACCATATAAATAGTAAATTAATTATGTTTTCCGGAATAATAGAAGAATACGCTACTTTGGTGGCATTGGTGAAAGACCAAGAAAACATACACTTTACCTTTAAGTGTTCGTTTGTTAATGAGTTGAAGATTGATCAGAGTGTTTCCCATAATGGTGTTTGTCTGACGGTAGTAGACCTGACGGAAGATACCTATACGGTAACGGCGATGAAGGAGACTTTAGAGTGCTCTAACCTCGGTTTGCTTAAAGTGGGAGATAAAGTGAATGTGGAACGTAGCATGATGATGAACGGACGATTGGACGGACACATTGTTCAGGGCCATGTCGATCAAACCGCAACCTGTATAGAAATTAAGGATGCCGAAGGAAGCTGGTACTTCACCTTCCGCTATGCGTTCGATAAAGAGATGGCCAAACGTGGCTATATCACCGTTGATAAAGGCTCGGTTACGGTTAATGGCGTCAGTCTGACTGTTTGTAACCCTACCGAAGACACTTTTCAGGTTGCCATCATTCCGTATACTTACGAATATACCAACTTCCACACGTTTGAAATTGGTAGCGTGGTGAATCTGGAGTTTGATATTATCGGCAAATACATCAGCCGGATGATTCAGTATAGATAAGGGCTTGAATCCTTGAAAAGATAACGCGAATGGATTACAACGATTTTCTACAGTTAGTATTATCCCGGCAGAGTGACCGGGCATACGATAAAAACCGACCGGTTGAGAAAGAAAAGCTGGAACGGATACTTGAAGTCGCCCGGTTAGCCCCTTCAGCGTGTAATTCTCAGCCTTGGAAGTTCGTTGTAATTACCGATAAAGAACTAGCCCGTAAAGCGGGAAAAGCAGTTGCCGGATTGGGTATGAACAAGTTTGCGAAAGATGCGCCTGTGCATATCTTAGTCGTTGAGAAGTCGGCCAATATAACCTCTTTACTCGGTGGTAAGGTGAAAGGTAAGCACTTTCCCCTAATCGATATTGGGATCGTAGCTTCGCACCTGGTATTAGCCGCCGAAAGTGAAGGACTGGGTTCGTGTATACTGGGCTGGTTTGATGAAAAAGAGCTGAAAGAACTGGCCGGTATTCCAACTAATAAGCGTTTGTTGCTGGATATTGTTATCGGGTATTCGGTGAAAGAGAAACGAAAGAAGATAAGAAAACCGAAAGATAAAATTGTTAGCTATAATAGCTATTAGTCGAATTCGGAAGATGCTATAAATAGATAGTCTGATTGCTTTAGAAACTTAATTCAGAAGCAATCAGACTATTTTTATCTTCATACACTTGACGCCATTTATTTACTTGCTCGTCTAAGAAGCAAACGGAAGCGCTCTATAAGTCTTTTAGCAGTACTTGGCTGGCATTTTTATAATACTCCTCTCTCGATTCGGTTAACACCCTCCATTCATCGCTGAACTCGTCTTCCTTATCTATTTTGAAGTTCTCCGATCCATACGTATCCAAACGATCGATCAACATGCCCACATTTAGCTGATTGATGTCTATCGATGGTTGATAGCCTATCTCCTCACTCTTTTGGTCGGTTATAGCTTCATGAATCAGGTTGATCTCCTGCAACTGATACAAGATCTGATTCGTCAGTCGGATGGGTATCTGATACTTCTCCGATATTTGAACGGCCGTGTAAGGAGCTTCGTTCTTTTCAAACCGCTTGGCAATGAGCGACATGATCAGGATTGAAATAAAGTCCCGGTACCGTCGGCTGATGTTACGCGTGTCTTGATCGAAACTGAAGTTTCGAACGTTCTGTCCGGCATAAGTCAGTTCGGCACCGAACAAACAAATAGTCCAAGATATCTGGAGCCATAGCAAGAACATGGGAAGTGCCGCGAAACTACCGTAAATCGCATTGTATTTAGAAACCCACAACTGGCTATTGATGTACAGGAACTGAAAAGCCTGATAAGCTGTTCCTGCTAAAACACCCGCTATCAGAGCATGTCTAAACTTTACTTTGGTGTTAGGCATAAACATATACAGCCCGGTAAACATAAGCCAGGTCAGTACAAATGGAATGAGTCGGATCAGGAATTTAAGAATAGGGGTTAGCAATTCAAAGTTCTCCATCTCCTTCAGCATCGTGCCGACAAAGATAGAAAGACCACCGGATACCACGATTAAGATAGGCATGAGCAGGAGCATCGAGAAATAATCCGTTATTTTACGATACAAAGACCGTGCTTTCTTGATTTGCCAAATTCGGTTGAAAGTTATTTCTATATTTGTGATCAGGTTGGTTACCGTCCACAGCAACATCACTAAACCTACTCCAATGAATACGCCGCTTTTTGTTTGCGATAAATAAGAATCGACAAACGACAGAATCGCTTCCGTTGTTTCGGGATTTCCGGCAAGGCCGTTGCGGAGTTGAAGCTCCATCAAACTGTCAAAACCGAAACCTCGTGCTATGGCAAATAGGATGGCTAAAATAGGTACGATAGCAAGCAATGTACTATACGTCAAAGCCGAAGCTTTATTGGCCAGCCGATCTTTGGTAAATCGATTGATACAAACATAGAGGGTTTTTATAATGTTGTAGAGTGAGAACTTTGTTCGAGTCACTTCATCTTCTGTGATACGCCAAATATCGTACGTCAGGAATTTCCAGATATCGGTGATTTTATTTTTCATGGCCTTTGGTATTAAAAAAGGAAAAAGCAGTCAGCCTGTAAGCCGGGTTCTGTACCTTAATAAATCAAGGTGTCTGTCATTTATCTGAGTGAAATGTCACCAAGTCACTTTAGCGGTCTACCCTCCGACATGGAGCGAGCGACTCTCATAACGCCGGTATACATGACCTTACAACTCCCAAGACGCACAGCCTACATGTCGCCATGTAGCTGGTAGGCTCTTACCCCACCTTCTCACCCTTACCTCTCCCCGAAAGGAGAGGCGGTTATTTTCTTCTACGTTACTCTACCCTCGCGGACAGCTTTCTGTTAGGAAGTAGGATGCTCTATGTTGCCCGGACTTTCCTCCTGTACAAAATGTACACGCGACAGACCGGCCAACTGCTTTATGACGCAAAAGTACGTCATTTTTTTTGTTTTAGCCAAGGAAAGTGGCATAAATAGAAATAATTTCTACCTTTGTTATAACCAAATCGAGGTTCAATGAAAAAAAACATCTTCTTTATTTATCTGCTGTCGTGGTTGGTAGCACTCGGAGCAAATGCACAAGAAATACGTCCTCTGTCAACTGATTCGGCTTATGGAGTCGTAAACGTTTCCGTGTGCAACCTACGCGAAGAGGGCAAGTTCACTTCAGGCATGAGTACCCAGGCACTGTTAGGTATGCCTGTCAAAGTATTGCAGTATACAGGCTGGTATGAAATACAGACTCCGGACGACTATACCGGTTGGATACACCGAATGGTGATCAGCCCCATGTCCAAAGAGAAATACGACGCATGGAATCGATCGGAGAAGATCGTTGTCACTTCTCATTACGGGTTTACTTATGAAAAACCGGATCAAGAGTCGCAAACAGTCTCCGATGTTGTAGCCGGCAATCGACTGAAGTGGGAGGGAAGTAGCAAATATTTCTATAAAGTATCATATCCTGACGGGCGACAAGCCTATATCTCAAAATCAATAGCCAAGCCGGAAAAAGAGTGGAGAGCATCACTTCGGAAAGATGAAAACAGCATTCTGCGGACAGCTTATTCGATGATGGGAATCCCGTACCTTTGGGCAGGCACTTCTTCCAAAGGAGTAGATTGCAGCGGATTCGTGCGTACCGTACTTTTTATGCACGACATTATCATCCGAGAGATGCTTCTCAGCAAGCATATATAGGCCAGCATCTTGACATAGCAGCCGACTTTAGCAATCTGCAACCCGGTGACTTGGTCTTCTTCGGACGAAAAGCTACCGCAGATGCCAAAGAAAGCGTTTCGCATGTAGGCTTCTATCTCGGCGATCAGAAATTTATCCATGCCCTAGGCGATGTACATATCAGTAGCTTTAATCCTACCGATGCAAACTATGATGCGTTCAATACCGGGCGGTTACTTTTTGCCGTTCGCTTCCTACCTTATATAAATAAGGAAAAGGGGCTGAACACCACTGATCTTAATCCTTATTATAATTAACGGGCAAGCGACTGTCCGGGCTAGAATAAACAATTAGTATGCAGAATCGAAGAGATTTCTTAAAAACCGCAGCTTTTGCTGCTATCGGATCGGGGCTATCCATCCAGCAAGCATTGGCTACTGATGCGATTCCTCTTTTTTCTATAAACAAGCTAGGTGCGAAAGGGAAAATGAAAATGACCTTTTTCCCCTATGAACTCAAGTTGAAACATGTGTTTACGGTAGCTACCTATTCGCGAACCACCACGCCCGATGTGCAGGTAGAGATTGAATATGAAGGCCTGACCGGATATGGAGAGGCCTCCATGCCTCCATATCTGGGGCAAACGGTTGATTCGGTGCTGACATTTCTTAAGAAGGTAGACCTTACCCAATTTGATGATCCGTTTCAATTGGAAGATATTTTATCCTATGTAGATAGTCTTTCGCCGGGTGATTCGGCAGCCAAAGCAGCGGTGGACATCGCTCTGCACGATTTAGTCGGTAAAATGCTAGGTGCCCCGTGGTATAAAATCTGGGGATTGAACAAAGACAAAGCACCTTCCACCACTTTTACGATTGGAATTGATACACCGGATGTGGTGCGAGCCAAAACAAAAGAGTGCGCCGGACAGTTTAATATATTAAAGGTGAAGCTCGGACGAGATAACGATAAAGAAATGATTGAAACCATTCGTTCGGTTACCGATCTGCCCATTGCCGTCGATGCCAATCAAGGTTGGAAAGATCGGCAATACGCGCTTGACATGATTCATTGGTTGAAAGAACAAGGAATTGTATGATTGAACAACCCATGCCTAAAGAGCAGTTGGATGATACAGCTTGGGTGACGCAGCATAGTCCTTTGCCGATATTTGCCGATGAATCGCTGCAACGATTGAACGAAGTAGCGGCCTTGAAGGGTGCCTTTACCGGTATCAACATCAAATTGATGAAATGTACGGGTATGCGTGAGGCTTGGAAGATGGTAACATTGGCACATGCGCTTGGTATGCGTGTTATGGTAGGCTGTATGACCGAAACATCCTGTGCCGTATCAGCCGCTGCTCAGTTTTCGCCTGTGGTTGACTTTGCTGATCTGGATGGCAACTTGCTAATCTCCAACGACCGCTTCAAAGGCATGGAAGTTTTAAAGGGAAAAATAACCTTGAATGATCTGCCCGGAATAGGAGTTGTGAGAATCTAATCTTACTGAATGAATGTCAGTGTGTTAATGTCATCCGATGTGCAAGGAATGTAAATTTGTCAGTTATTGTCGTTAATCGCTGTTAAGCTCCAATTGATCTCTGTTAAAAGAGGACAAAAAAGCATGACAAGTGGAATCAATGAACGATTTTTGTTATTATTTTAACGTCGTAAAAGTTAAATGAATACTGAATATTAACATTTAAAAGAATTATAAATCATGAAACAGACAACAAAAAACATTCTGGGAATAGGAGCCATCGTTCTTCTTAGTTCAGGAGTTGCAGGATTTACTACCTATAAAATGTTGCGCTCGGATGACGCAAGTAGGGAAACATCTTTCAATGAGATGTTCAAACAGAATCC
This sequence comes from Bacteroides reticulotermitis JCM 10512, assembly GCF_000517545.1. GTDB lineage: Bacteria > Bacteroidota > Bacteroidia > Bacteroidales > Bacteroidaceae > Bacteroides > Bacteroides reticulotermitis. The sequence goes on from NZ_BAIV01000036.1 coordinate 49,639, forward strand.
CAATGTGAAATTGGCTGCTTTTGACGCATTAGATGCTCAACCTGTTGATTTAACTCAAGCTGCGGAAAACTCGCTTCATGCCGTTGTACATATAAGATCTACTCAAGAGTCTAAAACGAGATCAGTTCAACAAGCACCGGATATCTTTGATTTCTTTTTCGGTGATGGACGCGGGCAACAACGCCAGGTACAAACTCAACCCCGTATTGGTTTTGGTTCCGGAGTGATTATTTCAAAAGACGGTTACATCGTAACAAACAATCACGTGATTGAAGGTGCTGATGAAATTAGTGTAAAGCTAAATGACAATCGTGAATTCAAAGGACGTGTAATTGGTGCTGACCCCAGTACTGACCTTGCCTTGGTGAAAATAGAAGGCGACGATTTCCCGACCATTCCGGTAGGCGATTCCGACGCATTGAAAGTAGGAGAGTGGGTGTTGGCCGTGGGTAACCCGTTTAACCTCAATTCTACCGTTACTGCAGGTATTGTAAGTGCGAAAGCCCGTTCCTTAGGCGTATACAATGGTGGTATAGAATCATTCATTCAGACTGATGCCGCTATCAACCAAGGTAATAGTGGAGGTGCATTGGTTAATGCCAAAGGCGAGTTAGTGGGTATCAACTCCGTGTTATCGTCTCCCACAGGAGCCTATGCGGGTTATGGTTTTGCCATCCCGACCAGCATTATGACCAAAGTCATTGCCGACCTGAAACAATATGGAACTGTACAACGTGCCTTGCTTGGTATTCGTGGAGGCTCTATCGGTAGCAGCTTGATGGATGATAAGCAACAGATCAATGAGTCGGGTACTACATTGGCTGATAAGGCTAAAGAACTGGGCGTTGTAGACGGTGTATGGGTTTCCGAAATCGTAGAAAACGGTTCTGCTGCCGGAGCTGATATTAAAAAGGATGACGTCATTATTGGTTTGAACAATAAGAAAGTCTCTAATATGGCCGACTTGCAAGAAGCACTTGCCAAATATCGTCCGGGTGACAAGGTGAAAGTGAAGCTGATTCGCGAAAAGAAAGAAAAAACCGTCGAAGTTACCCTAAAGAATGAACAAGGTACGACTAAGATTGTTAAAGATGCAGGAATGGAAATTCTGGGAGCTGCCTTTAAAGAACTACCCGATGATCTGAAGAAGCAGCTGAATCTAGGTTACGGTTTGCAAGTAACCGGCGTATCTTCCGGAAAGATGTCCGATGCAGGTATACGTAAAGGTTTCATAATCCTCAAAGCGAACGATCAGCCAATGCGCAAAGTTAGCGATTTGGAAGAGGTAATGAAAACCGCTGTGAAGTCTCCGAATCAGGTTCTTTTCCTCACCGGAATGTTCCAGTCGGGTAAACGAGCTTACTTCGCTGTCGATTTGACACAGGAGTGAAAAGCTAAAATACAATAAGAGAATAGCAGTATAAGCTAATGAAATCCAAAAAAGGTGTCGATATGCAACCAGTCGACATCTTTTTTGTTCTTATAATGGGAAAACTAATGAAAAAGTTTGGCTAAATAGTATGTTAACAAATTATTTGTCGTAACTTTGCACTCCAAATCTGTTTTTTAAGAATGAGACAACTAAAAATTACCAAAAGTATCACTAACAGAGAGAGTGCTTCTCTTGACAAGTATTTACAGGAAATCGGACGTGAGGACCTTATTACTGTTGAAGAAGAAGTAGAACTCGCTCAACGCATTCGTAAGGGTGACCGCGTAGCATTAGAAAAATTGACACGTGCCAATCTTCGTTTCGTCGTATCTGTGGCTAAGCAGTATCAAAATCAGGGATTGAGTTTGCCTGACTTGATTAATGAAGGCAATTTAGGACTGATTAAGGCTGCCGAGAAGTTTGATGAAACACGTGGATTTAAGTTTATCAGCTACGCAGTGTGGTGGATTCGTCAGTCTATTCTGCAAGCATTGGCAGAGCAGTCGCGTATTGTTCGTCTTCCGTTAAACCAAGTTGGCTCGCTGAATAAAATCAGCAAAGCTTTCTCTAAGTTTGAGCAGGAGAATGAACGCCGTCCGTCTCCCGAAGAGTTGGCAGATGAATTGGAAATACCGGTTGATAAGATCTCTGATACATTAAAAGTATCAGGACGTCATATCTCGGTAGACGCTCCTTTTGTAGAAGGCGAAGACAACAGCTTGCTGGATGTGTTGGTGAACGATGATTCGCCTATGGCGGACCGCTCTCTGGTAAATGAGTCTCTTGCGAGGGAAATTGATAGAGCTCTTTCTACGTTAACCGATAGGGAAAAAGAAATCATACAGATGTTTTTCGGTATCGGACAACAAGAAATGACATTAGAAGAAATCGGCGATAAGTTTGGTCTCACACGTGAGCGCGTTCGTCAGATTAAAGAAAAAGCAATAAGAAGATTAAGACAAAGTAATCGTAGTAAATTGCTCAAATCTTACTTGGGATAAGTAGGAAATATCAGTTTCTGAAAAAATTAGAGTCGCATTAACTGCACCATTCCTTGTGAAAGAATGCAGTTGTGCGGCTTTTTATTTTGTATCTTTCAAAGCTAGGCTATTATGAAGAAAATAATGAGAATTACGCTATTTGTACTTGTCGTTCTGCTGTTTTCCGGCACAGGTTGATTGTTTATGGTAAGTGTAGCGATACTACCGTAGCACCCCTTGTGATTAGTGAACGCTTAAATAAAAAGGCGAGTGAAGCACGGGCGTACAGTATCAGTAAAGGTTTTAATACGAACTATTGCATGTTAGTGGATTTTGGAATTCACTCAGGTAAGAAGCGTTTCTTTATTTGGGATTTCAAAGGAGATTCAATCAAATATTCAAGTCTATGTGCACATGGGTATGGCCGAGATAGTACGCATGACAAGCCCGTGTATAGCAATGTAGAAGGAAGTTATTGCTCCTCTTTAGGAAAATATAAAGTGGGTGTGCGGTCATATAGTAAATGGGGGATCAATGTACACTATAAATTGCATGGCCTGGAACCGACCAACAACAATGCTTTCAAACGCTATATCGTACTCCATTCCTATACGCCCGTGCCTGTGAGAGAAATCTATCCGGCGCATCTTCCTTTAGGAATGAGCCAAGGATGTCCGGTTATTTGCAATGACGTAATGAAGCAACTCGACGCGTTGCTTAAAACAGAGAAGAAACCTCTTTTGCTCTGGATTTATGAATAGAAAAGCTATTTATTGTTGATAAAATGATGAAATATCTGCTTTTTTGTTACCTTTGCCACATAAAATGAATAAGATATGAAATACGTTAAAATACTATTTGCTGTCGCACTTGTCTTTACAATGTGTTCTGCGTTTTCAATTAAAAAGAGTAGCTCTAAAACGGTGTATGCATTTGGCATATCGGCTTCATTTACCGATACTACCGTATACTACACGAGCATTCAAATACTGGATAGCGCAAAAGTGAGTAAAGATGGTTTTCTGGTTCATCGTGAGCAGTATAGCTACCAATTGAAATCCCATTTGGAAAACTCGGGCGTGCAGGAAAATAGTACATGTATGGTATACTTTTCTACAAACAAGAAGAAACTGGAAAAAGAATCCGCTAGGATCTTATCTAAATATAAGAAGAATAAAAATACTTCCGTTGTGCAAGTCGAACCGGATAAGTTTCACTTCACTAAACCTGAAGAATAAGAACAAATCGATTCTTAAATCGTTAATATAGTAAGAGATGCAATTTTGTATCTCTTATTTTTTATATTTGCGATATAATAAATAAGAATAACTGATGAAAAAGATTAAGATATTTACCTTGCTTCTCTGTTTAGGGGCATTCTTTGTGGCTTGTAACAAGGACGATGATGGGCCCGATGTCCCTCAACCTCGTGAGCAAGTAGGCCGTACAGTCTTGGTATATATCGTGGGTGATAATGGAGCCAACGAATTATCCAGTCTTTTTGAAGACAACTTTAGGGATATGAAAGAAGGCATGAAGGATGTTGACTATTCAAAATGCAACCTGATTGTTTACAGTGAGTTGGTTAATGACGTTCCCCGTCTTATCTCCGTGAAAAAGAAGAGTGGGAAAGTAGTTGCCGACACGCTCTTCACTTATCCGGAGCAGAATCCCTTGGAGAAGAAAGTCATGTCTGCTATTATTTCTCAAACCGTTAGTTATTTTCCGGCCGATAGTTATGGGTTTGTTTTCCTTTCTCATAGCTCTTCGTGGGTGCCGGCATCTAATAATGCCAACTCTCGTTCGATTGGTTATTACCGTAGAACACAGATGGATATTCCGGACTTTCGCGATGCATTGCAAAGCTCCTTCCCCAAACCTTTGAAGTTTATATTATTCGACTGCTGTAATATGCAATCGGTGGAAGTGGCTTATGAACTTCGTGAATGTGCTGACTACTTCATCGGTTCACCTGCTGAAATCCCCGGTCCCGGCGCTCCTTATCAGAGAGTTGTTCCGGAGTTCTTTACAGAAACTGATTTAGCTAAAAACATAGCAAATGCTTATTTTGGTTATTACGAAGAACATTATAAAGGAACAATTCCGAAGAGCAATGACGATTGGACAGGAGGCGTTGCCACCTCTGTAGTGGAGAGTGCTGCTTTAGATCATTTGGCGGCAGCAACAAAGAGTGTTTTAAAGAAATACATCGAACATCGATCAGACATAAGTAGCGTTGGTATACAGCGATATGATTTCACTTGGACAGATGCTAACTATGACCTGGAAGGATTCATCCAAACTCTTACAGGAGGCACAGATAACGCTGATTATAAATCTTGGCGGACCGCTTTTGACAACGCAGTTGTATTTTGGGAAACAACGCCTCAGAACTATTCTGGTATTATTTATAGAATGTTTTCTATGGAAAAGGCCACAGGCCTCTCTACTTATATACCTATGGAGAGCAAAATTCAACAATGAATGTATTCTATCCTACTTTGGAATGGTATTCCGCTGCCGGCTGGAATGACATAGCTTGGTGATATAACTATTTTTCCATTCATTCTTTTCTCGAAAAGATCGAAGTGAATACCCAAAACGTACTCATTTAACTTTGACGTGTCGTGAACTCGTGATAAATATATCACCAGTGCTTGATATAAGCTCTGTGCACAATGATACATCACCCTTATGTCAAAGTCACTTTTTTGTGTATCATGCAGTATATCAATTAATTGCAATGCGCCTTCTTTTTTTTGATCATTTTATTCTGATGATCGATAGCTATTGCTTGCTTCCCCCAAAAATAGAGTTTTCAAGTCATCAAACAAGCCTTTTAAGGAGCCGTAACGTGCGCAACTATTCGTAAATTAAAGCAGTCCTTCCCTATGTTTATGTCCTTTTATTTCCTGTTCCACATATTGTGCGACGCCTGTTCCACATAATGTGGGACACGTGCTTCACAATGTGTGAGTCAGCTGTTCCACAACTGTGGAACAGGAAATATAATAGGCAAAGATGCTTTTTACTAGTTTTTTACTACTATCTGTCGGGGGAATTTTGCCAAGTACAGAGCCTTCGGAAATCGGTATTATCTATTGAGTAGATCAGTTTGAGAAAAAGAAGGCGCAATGTATTAAGCTGTCAGTCAGTTGTTTGTGGCAAAAAGTGATTATGACATATATCTCTTTACATTTTGTTACTTGCTTAAATTCCGTGTTTTACTGGTTAATTTGTTTATAAGTGCAGTCTATTTTCCTAGATTTTAGGCTAACCTCAGTAAAGGAGAAGGTACAGTCAATATCTAGGCAAACCGTACTCGACTTGCCGGTGCTCTAAATATTTACTATTTTTGGGGACGGGCTGTAATTGAATGACATTTACCTTGTCCTATACGATTCGCAACGAAAAAACGGATAATGAATAAAACAATTACTTATATCACTTCTTTTTTGTGGCTGTTGATTTTTTCAGCAAGCTATGCCGGTGCGCAAAACAAGCAGACACCCCTGTTTACAGAGCTTCGCACTGCCGAGGAGGTCGAAAAGGACGAATGGAGTAACAAAATAGTTGCTGTTGAAACCTTGGCGAACCACATTGTCCGGTTGATAAGCTCAAAAGACAAATATGCTTCCGGGCAATGGGAGTGCATCCAAGTGTTGGACAAAAGAACAGGGAAACTCACTCAAACTATTGATTTAAAAAAGCGTGAAGTTGATGTATATTATGAATGGATTGTAAGTGGTGATTATAATTTCGACGGATTCAGTGACTTCTATCTCGCGGCAAGTGCTACCCGAACAAACAGTTGGGGCTATTATTTTTTGTATGATAAAGAAACAGGAGAGTTTGTAGAGTCGGAAGAACTCACAGGCTTGTTATCACTCGAGTTTACCGACCGTAAAACCGTTATCGAACGCGTTGTGCAAGACGATGCTGCTTACGTAAAAGAATATCAATATATCGACAATAAGTTGGCTTTGGTAGCCTCGGACTCTACATTTTGCGAGCCGCCATTAAGCGAATTGGCTTTGTTCTACAGCAGAATCAATAGCGGGACTACCTACGCTCGTGATATGTCAATCCTTGACGTAATGAAGGGATATGCGAGGGATTCAATATCAATTGATCGAACGTTCAAGGATAGCAATGGGAAGAATAAACTAAAAATAAAAGTGATTAATCCTTGTTGCCTCGATGACGATGCTTATAGGGTTGATGGTATGATCAATTATATCTCTGTTGAAATTGCGAACAAAAACTTTGCAGACACATTGATTTACTATAATCCGGATGTGCTAATGTCGTTGATATCTCTTTCAGAAAGCAAGATTACCCTAAAATCCATTGGCAGAAGAAAGGCTGTATTCATTCCTTTTAGTTATTGTTGCAATGCCGATGATGATGTACGAATGGGAATTATTGTATGCTGCAACGACAAAATTAGCTTATATCATATAAACCTAAGAGGCGAAGATTTTGCGAACTATAAAATCAATGATGATCTAGACGAAACGTTTGCAGAACTTTCACCAGCATTGAAGAAGAAATTAATTCAATTTATAGAAACACAGTATCAAACGTTTATCCACGATTAATGAAGGCAACTAATAGATGAAGATTTTAAAAACAAAAAAACTCTTAGGCATTGCCTTGGTCATTGTTTTTGTGATAGTATATAAGCTGGCAAAAACACAATATTACTATTCAGGGTATGTGGTTGATGAATCAAAGCATCCCATTTCAGATGTCTTAGTTAGAGAATACAAGGGTAAACGCAGTACTGTAACAGATAAGAATGGGCATTTCAAGTTTAATAGAGATCAAGGGAATGAACGCCATTTAATATTTGAGAAAGAAGGCTATCTAACAGATACCGTATTCGTATTTACATTGGTGAGCGAGGATGAGGTGCGGTATAATCCCAGAATACTTGGAGGCAAAGAGAAAGTTGTATTACGCAAAGTTCGCTCTCAAGACGAAGAACCTCATTCCTGGGAGTCTGAATTTATAAACAATGTATTCTGATGAGAGAAGGATAATCTAATTACCAATGAGATAATTTAAAGTTGCTAGTACGCTCTTGTTATTCTGGCTGTTAGTAGATGG
>NZ_BAIV01000035.1 GCF_000517545.1 Bacteroides reticulotermitis JCM 10512
CAAAATCAGAGGGTTATTTCTTTTTATCAAATGAAAACTGCAACAAAACCAGCGTATTTTTTGTTATATAAGTAAAAAAAAACAGATAATACATCTTTAATCCAAAATATACAACTAAATTTGTAACGGATTTGAGAATAAACAATCAAATAGAACAGAGAATATGATAACAAAAAGACTTGTACGGATGCATATTGTTGCGATAGCGATGGTTAGCACATTTTTTAGCTGCGTAGATTCTGAGAAGGATCTCTATGATCCGTCTTATCAAACGTCTAATCCAATGGGAGAAGGCTTTACTGCTCCTGAAGGTTTTGACTGGGCAATGACTACAGCCAAGACTGTGACAGTGGAAGTCAACGATGAATATTTAGGGGCTTATTTTTATACGATAGAGATATACGATGAGAATCCGCTTTCCAATGCGAATGCTCCTTTACTTGCTAAGGGGACTGCGAAGAAAGGACAAAATTTCATTGCTTCAATCAATATATCTCAGGGTCAATTGGGATTCTTCGTTAAACAAACAGACCCTAAAGGTCGTGTAGAAGTCTATCCGTTTAACGTACCTGAAGATAGCAATAATATAACTTGTAAGCTATACTATACGGAAGCTCAGAGTAGTGCTTTAAAAACACGTACAGCTCTTGCCACAACTAGAGCTACAACGATTGAAAAGCCTAATTACACTTCCGTCCCAAGTAATGCCATCGAGATTACAAGTTCGACTGGTAATTTGCAACCTAACACATCTTATAAAATTACATCTACATATAGTGGTACATTAACCTATTATGGAAACAGTAGTAATGTGAAACTTTACGTCGACGCCAAATGGGATGTACCGCAGGATTTCACTTTCCAAAGTGGTATTGAAGTTATTGTAATGGGAAATGGTAAGATAGTGGCAAGCTCTCGCAACATCCAATTCAATGGGGCTTCTATGATGACTATCATGGATAACGGAACAGTTTCTGTGAACAACATCACCTTTAGCAATGGTTCTCCTGCAGGATTGAGAAGTTGGGGTACCTTAACAGTTGGTGATGCTATAACACTTTCTTCTGGAGCATCTCTCTACAATCTCGGAATATTAACAAGCAAAAGTTTCACTGCTAGTTCCAATTCTCAAATTATCAATAATACTAGTTTTGCTATTACAGGAGACATAACCCTACCATCCAACTTCACATTAGAAAACAATGGAACAATAACCGGCAACAAGCTAACGGGAAATTCATCCTCTACTATCACAAATAACAATGTGATGACTCTCAATGAAATTAGCTTAAACAATACCACTGTTTACAATAATTGCAGTATGGAAGCGAAAACAACTTTCAGTGCAAGAGGATGTACGATAACTTTAGATAAAGGTTATATGAAAGGCAATAATGTAAATTTAGCAGGATCGAATGTCGCAATGAAGAATGGCTCAATGATAGAAGCAGCCAATGAATTAACACTCGAAACTTGGAGTGCCTATTTCAAAGCGAGCGGCACTAATGCTTCTCTAATCAAAGCATCTACCGTAACTGGACAAGGCTTCACATATGATGGCAATCTCGCTGTCGAGTCTAATAATCACGTAGTATTGCAAAATTGGAGTAATTACTATGTAATCAATGGTGCATACCTCACTAAAACAGGTGAATCTAAGGTCTATATTGAAGTATGTACCGGTACAAAGAACGGAGGAAATGGAGGAACTGATCCTACCAATCCTACTTTCCCAATCATCGTAGAGGACAACCACCAATACACATATACGTTTGAAGACCAATGGCCACTATATGGTGACTACGATATGAATGACGTTGTGATGACTATCAAAAACCGTAAATACACACTGGATAATGCCAATAAAGTAAAAGAGTTTAGTTTCAGTATTAACCTGGATGCCGTTGGAGCAACTAAGAGTATTGCTGCTGCAATTATGTTTGACGCAATTCCTGCAAGTGCCATATCACAAGCAGTAGTATTGGGCGATAACAATCTCGTTAAATCGTTCAGTCTAAGCAATAGAAATATTGAGAACGGTCAAGACAACGCTGTTGTTCCACTGTTCGACAATGCACATGCTGCTTTAGGCTCGAGCAAATACGAACCGATCAATACACTTAGCGGATATGCAAGCAATACAACTGCTAAAAACATAACCTTTACAATGAAGTTTGATAACCCGTCTCTCACAGCAGAAGCATTCAACATCAACAAGCTAAATATTTTCATCATAGTAGAAGGAAATAGCAGCAAACGCAGAGAGATCCATATAGCAGGCTATCAGCCAACCAAATTGGCTAATACAGACTTGTTCGGTGGAAACAATGACGGAAGTTCAGTATCCGGTAAGAAGTATTATATCAGTAAAGAAAATCTGGCTTGGGGTATTATCGTTCCCACAAACTTTAAATGGACGCTTGAATACAACAATATAAAATCCGTTTATTCCAAATTTGAAAGTTGGGTAAACAGCGGTGGTACAGAAAATAAGAATTGGTGGAATGACTTTAATGAAGCAAAGGTATTCCAAACAAATAAGAACTAGCTTCATAATCTTGTCTGATGCGGATTTCATACGTGAGTATGAGATCCGTATTTATTCATAAACTCAACCAACATGATACCAAATTTATCGATAAAACTCTAAATATCACTATTTTTACCTTCCTTCTTGGACATTTATTCTAAAATAATACATATATTTGTCCTGCATTTGTATACAATGTAAGGAATCTACCCAATTTTAACTATTTGAGTAGTATAACAATGATAGATTGGTTCTATTTAATATGAAAAAGAAAATATTATTAGTAGACGACAAAGCCACCATTGGAAAAATTGTCGACGTTTATTTAGGCAAAGAATACGATTTTACTTATCTGGAAGATCCTTTAAAAGCGATAGAATGGTTGAATGAAGGTAACTATCCGGACCTTATTATTTCTGATATTCGTATGCCTCTCATGACAGGAGATGAATTCCTGAGATACATGAAAAGCAACGAACTATTTAAATCAATTCCTATTGTAATACTTTCCAGTGAAGAAAGTACAACAGAAAGAATCCGGTTGCTGGAAGAAGGAGCCGCCGATTATATCTTGAAGCCATTCAATCCACTGGAACTTAAAGTCCGTATAAAGAAAATTATAGCCTAACACTGCCCCTCATGCAATATTTTGTTTACATAGGTAGGCATAATAGAACTATCGAATTATTCTCGAATCTCTGTGCGGGTATATTCTATTCCGTACCCACGTGCAGCAAAGCCATCACAATACTAGACAATATACGCGAGAAGTATGACATGATTGTTTTCTTCGAGCAGATAGAGCCTTCTATTGACATACCCAATATTGAATATCTGCGGAAGCAATATCCGTTTCTTTATATGGTATTGGTGATTGACGAAAGCCTGTCAAAAGAAGAAGGGCTCAAATACCTGAAGGCAGGAATTAACAATACCATAAAATACGAAACCTCAGAAGAAAAAGTATTCCAGGATTTCTCCTACTTCCTGCAACGTAGAAAAGAGCAAAAAATAAAGGCGCTACAACTCAAGTCACAAAACTTGGAGCATTTCCAATTACCTTTGTGGAAAAGGGCCTTCGACATTTTCTTTTCTCTATGCGCTTTAACTTGTTTATCACCTCTATTGATACTAACAGCTCTTGCCATTCGGTTGGAAAGCAAGGGACAGATAATCTATAAATCCAAACGCGTAGGAAGCAACTATCAGATTTTCGATTTCCTGAAATTCCGTTCCATGTATACGGATGCCGACAAACATTTGAAAGACTTCAATTCGCTTAATCAATACAAGGAAGAGGAAGAGGAGGAAGACATATGGGGCGAAGATATTGCCCCGGATGCTGCCGAAGAAGATGAAATCCTCTTGATTTCGGACGATTTTGTCATTTCAGAAGACGCCTATATTCAGCAGAAAAACAAAGAACATAGCAATGCCTTTGTCAAGTTGGAGAACGATCCGAGAATTACGAAAGTGGGTCACATTATACGTAAATATAGCATCGACGAGTTACCTCAACTTATCAATATATTGAAAGGAGACATGTCTATTGTAGCAACCGTCCTCTCCCACTCTATGAAGCCGAATTACTAACTGGTGACGACCATATCGATCGATTCATGGGACCTGCCGGATTAACCGGACTCTGGCAAGTAGAGAAAAGAGGAGACTCCGGAAAAATGTCGGCCGAAGAACGAAAAGAGCTGGATATTAAATATGCCAAAACATTTTCTTTTTGGTTGGATATAAAGATTATATTTAAAACGATAACCGCATTTATCCAAAAAGAAAACGTATAAAACTTGCTATCAAATGACTGATGCTTGTGTTTACATAACAGATGACTTACTTTTTTTCTTTATAGGAAGTGCATTCATCTACCTTTTTGTCCTAGTCGTAGCCTCCCATCTCAAACGGTCGATTACTCTCCGTCAAAAAGACAGTATCGGTATGCCATACTCGTTCCTCCCCAAAGTGTTTTGCCGTCAACACATCCTCAACACCAATTCATTGTCTATGACAACTTAGTCAAAACGATTGATGAATTGGATGAAATGATTTATGATGTAGCCATAATCCTAGACGCTACAGTCCACAGTTTACCCGATAATCTTCTATCCGAAATAGATAAAGTCTATGACGCCGGTATACAAGCTGTTCAACTGCATACCGTTGCCCAAAACCGTAAAGGCATCCATCGATACCTATCCGCTTTACAAGCGGAGATAAACAATAGTCTCTTTTGTAAAGGCAACAGCCGCTTGGGGCTATCATCAACTCTTACCGGTACCAATATGGCTATCGACCTGCAATGGATTCAGGAGAACCTGAAAAGCAATAAAACGAACCTAGAACGAAAGCTACTCATCCAGCACATTTATATTGAATACTTACCCAATGTGACAATTTCTTCAGAATTACCTTCTACCTATTTATATAAGAGACGCAAACGAAAAGCGGTATCCGATCTTCTCCCCAGCTTATTGGAAGGCAACTGGAGCTTTTTCAATCGAATTGTACAACAATTGATGCCGTCCCCACTCTTTTTTTGTATCTTTACCGGCATCTGGATGCTGTTTATGACCGGATACGAATGGCCATTGTCATTAAAATGGTGGATTTTGCTTTTCCTCCTGTTGGTCACATACAGCCTTGCTATACCAGATTACCTGATCGAGGACAAAAATAAAAAATCGCTCTTATGGAAAATAACTCATTCAAACAGAAAATCGAGCAATATCCGGCCTTAAAAAGAGCCATCCATCGCTTCATTATGCATCCCGTTCGAACACGCCCTAACTGGTGGATACGCCTGTTTGACTTCGTATACCTGAAACGAGGCAAGGGCTCTGTTATTTATCGCAGTGTCCGGAAAGATCTACCTCCTTTCAAACGCTTCTCGTTGGGTCGCTATTCGGTAGTAGAAGACTTCTCATGCTTGAATAATGCCGTAGGCGACTTGATTATTGGAGACTACTCACGCATCGGACTAGGAAATACAATTATTGGGCCTGTTAACATCGGCAACCACGTCAACCTGGGGCAAAATGTGACTGTAACCGCCTTAAACCATAATTACCAAGATGTCTCCAAGCAGATCGATGAGCAAGGAATCTCAACGAGTCCTATTATAATTGAAGACGACGTATGGATTGGTGCTCATGCGGTGATCCTACCTGGCGTAACTTTAGGCAAACACTGCGTAGTTGCTGCCGGAAGTATTGTCACCCGTTCTATTCCGCCGTATAGTATCTGCATGGGATGTCCGGCTAAAGTGGTCAAAGTCTATGATTTTGCTGAAAAAAAATGGAAAAAAGCTGACTAACAAGTACTTTATAACCATTTATAGTGAGATAACTCACGCAATATACCTTATAAAGGGGATTGCAGCATTCGGCGAGACCCGCTATCTTTGCAGTATTAGAATTAGAATTAATTAGTCATAATTTTATTACGTAGCCACATTTAAGTAAAATGAGATAGGATCCCGCCGAAGTGATTTCGCCGGGATTTTGTTTTATGCCCCATCCAGCTTTTCCTTTTACGGAATCAAATGAGACAATTTACAAAAGTATAGAACTTACGAACACTCACTTTTCCTGAAATCCGCTAAAGTTTCGACTCTTTTAGCAAGCTATACAACATCCGGATACCTACTCTGCGTTCCTAATTTCATCAGCAGAGCTTGATATAAGCACTCTGTACAAAAAGATAACACTTTGATGTGTTTGTCACTTTTCCGCCTATTTATCAGTATATCAAGCACTTATTTTGCATCTTCTTTTTGATTATATTTATTCAACCGCTTTAAGAGTTCATTTCGTCGGTTACGTAATCCATCGATGCAATGCATCCTCCAATTTTCACGTTGATCTGAGTTAAAGGAGGAATAGATGACATCTCCTTCTTCTTGTGCAGAGATAAACAAAGTATTATGCAAAATCCGCATAGTTTCATCTATTTCTTAGGTAAACCCAGCTGGGAAGAATATGGAATGCCTGTGAAGTAAATCAGAAGTCTTTCAATAAAGTAGTAGCGTGAATCAGAAAGAATAAATGCAAACGTGTAAACAGAACCTGGACATTGTCACAGTCCTACCTTTTTCTCAGGTGTTTCTTCCCTATGAAACAAATGTTTCATAAGGGTGAAACAAAATTCTCATGCTTATGAAACAGTTTAGTTCTCTACATGAAGCCAATATACTAAACGGTGGAACTGTATGTTCGCGACTGGTAGTTGTGTTAAAGAGCCCAATGTTTTGACTTTATACTAGCTTCTGCCTGTTTTTAATTGACTCGTCTTGTTCTTATCGTCATCTTTACAGGTTGACAAAGCATATCACGAAAACAACGTAAGTGAGCCTAAGCAAACAGAGCGGAATTTGTGAATGAAGTAACTTTCAGCTTATCATTTCCATTTGCTTTAACGGATGACCCACTATCTGCCAAGGGGAAAAGTGTATAGCCTTTAAAATTGGCATTATCTATTGAAAAGAGCAGTCTCAGAAAAGTACCCGCAATATATTAGACTATCGATCAATTGATCACAGCAAAAAGTGACTTGATCAGATAGTCGTTTGCATTAACCCGCCTGAATAGCGTATTTTACCGGCTAATTAGCTTAGCGATGCAAACCAATCTACTTAGGAACCTAGGCTTCACGTCGATCTCTTCTCAAGCAGCGTCGTAGACACGTCCTTCTTCCAGTATAGATTAATGAAGTTTTATGCAGAGCCCACCAGATTTTAATGCAGAGCCAACTTGGTTGTTCAGACGTTCCGCAGCTCCAAGGCGTGAGGTAAGGATATAAAAAAAACGAGCAAACTCATTATCGAATCACTCGCCTCCCAATCAGAAAAGCCCAAATGGCTTTTCCTACAATTTTCTGTTTTCCTAAAACTAATCTTCTTTACCTAAAAACTTACCTAATTAATCTTTCTACCTTATTAAAATCAAAAACGTTTCTATTGAAACTAAATTCTAATACCTAAAAAATCTTTTTATTCTTTTACCTTATTATTAAAACTAATATAGCAATTTCCCAATTGCACTGCAAATATAGTATTTGTCCTCCGTGTGCGCAAACGGTTTTGCATTTTACAACATAATTTTATTGTCAATTACAAATTCCGCACGTCACTCAGTGCCACCAACTTGTTTACAATGGCATAAATTGTTAAACCTGCCGCACTGTGTATCTGAAGTTTCTTACTAATATTTCTCCGATGAGTAATCACCGTATGAATGGAAAGAAAGAGTTTTTCGGCTATTTCTTTATTGGTCATCCCCTTCACTACACAGATTACAATTTCTCTTTCCCGCTGACTCAACGACTCTTGATTTTCGTTTTCCTCATCAGCCGTCTCCAAGTCTTGCAATTTACTGATCTTTTCCGCTATCGTCTCCAACGTATCAAGTATCGAAATCGATTCATCATATTTACTCAAGAGCGACGCATCAACAAAAGAAGTAACCAAAGCCATCAAACGTATGCGCTTGCCGACTGTTTCTTCCCGAAAGCGGGCAACGTCGAAGTAATCGCCAAACGCCGGATTAACAATTAGTATATCCGGATATTGCGTACTCAGACAGTCATTCAGCGCCTCAACAGAAAGCAACTCGATCGGCTGTATTTTCAGATTCGGCAGTCGTTTTAAGGCCGAAGTCAATCCACTGCGAATAATCACAGATGTTTCAGCAACGGCTACACGAATCACATCGCTATTTTTCATTTTCTCTGATCCTCCTTTCCAGTCTCAAAATAGCGGGAACAAAGATATAGTCCTCTACCTTGCAGTGAGCATCAAGCCCTTCCTCACAAGCGTAGATATCAAACAAGGCAGCATTCAACAGGTTAGTGTTCGCCTCAGCAGGACAGTATTTGATAATGATATTCTTTAATTCGGTCAACTTCTCTCCCACCTGATCATGGTGCTTGGAGAAAGTGGAAATCTGATAACCTTTCGGCGCCTCGTCCTGCAACAGCGCATCTACATACTTGAAAACAGTCTTTCTTCATAATCCATATGCTTACGCACCTCACTCATGTATTCATCGAAAAACTTCAGGATGAGAAACGCAACTTCATCTTGCGAGCAATCGATGCTCTCAATCAGTTTACGCCGAATAGCGGGAAGACAGAATTCCAAAAAGTAAATGTGCGCCTGACGCAAGTAATCGACCAATGCCGGGATCGAAATTCCGTCATCACGACTATCGAAACGCGAAAAGCCTTCTGCCATAAAGTTGACTACGACTAAAAATGTCTTGCAGTCGACTCCATTGATTTCACAAACCTCCTTTACTGTTTTGTCACCAAAACCAAGTGAAAGTCCAAAACGGCTCATCACTTGCAATAAAGAATAATTGTCACTGATAAGATCGGCCATTTTATCAGTGGATTTATACTTCTGCAATTTATCCATTTATATCTCTATTTATATTATGGTACAAAGAAACGCAATATTTTGCGTGTATACAATCACTTGATATAGGTATTTTTAGTATTTTTGCCCATCATACGATTAAAATTACACCATTAAACTTTTAAACATGGCAAAAGAACTTGCATTGAAGTACGGATGCAATCCCAATCAAAAGCCCTCCCGTATCTTCATGAAAGAAGGGGAACTTCCTATTGAAGTACTCAATGGACGCCCCGGTTATATCAATCTGCTCGACGCGCTGAACAGCTGGCAACTAGTCAAAGAACTCAGAGAAGCAACCGGACTTCCGGCAGCAGCCTCATTCAAACACGTCAGTCCCGCAGGAGCCGCAGTTGGCGTAGAACTGAATGACACATTGAAAAAGATCTATTTTGTAGACGATTTAAAACTCTCTCCACTTGCTACCGCATACGCGCGTGCACGAGGCGCCGATCGTATGTCCTCCTATGGAGACTTCATCGCTCTATCCGATACGTGTGACGAAGAGACTGCCCGCATCATCAACCGCGAGGTATCCGATGGCGTGATTGCTCCTGACTATACCCCGGAAGCGCTGGAAATTCTGAAAAACAAGCGCAAAGGCACTTACAATGTAGTCAAGATAGATCCGGGATACAGTCCGGCTCCCATTGAAACCAAAGACGTGTTCGGCATTACGTTCGAGCAGGGACGCAATGAATTGAAGATTGACGAAAGCCTGTTTGCTGAAATGCCTACCCTCAACAAAGAGATTCCGGCCGAAGCCAAACGAGATCTGATTATCTCACTGATTACCTTAAAATATACACAATCCAATTCGGTATGCTACGTCAAAGACGGACAGGCCATCGGGATTGGTGCCGGACAGCAATCACGTATTCACTGCACGCGTCTGGCAGGCAGTAAAGCCGATATTTGGTACTTACGTCAACATCCTAAGGTGATGAATCTACCTTGGGTGGAAAAGATTCGTCGGGCCGATCGTGACAACACCATCGACATTTATATATCCGACGATCATGAAGACGTTTTGGCCGATGGTGCCTGGCAACAATTCTTCACCGAGCAGCCCGAAGTCTTGACGCGCGAAGAAAAGCGTGCATGGCTAAATACATTGACCGGAGTCTCATTAGGTTCCGACGCCTTCTTCCCATTCGGCGATAACATCGAGCGGGCACATAAAAGCGGCGTCACCTACATCGCACAACCCGGAGGTTCCGTACGCGACGACCATGTTATAGAAACATGCGACAAATATAAGATGGCGATGGCCTTTACAGGCATCCGGCTATTCCACCATTAAAGAAAAAAGGTAGCCAAAGTCAAAGCGGAGATTTGCACGAGTTAGTCTCAAAGGCTACCGCATCCCCATTTATAATGAGAATCAAGACATTATTCCATTATAAATGGGGATTTTCTATTCCAAGCAGACCGTTTATCTTTGCAGCATTAATATTAAAACGAATCAAAGATGAATAAAATTGGAGTTTTTTACGGTTCCACAACCGGAACAACCGAAGACGTAGCACGTCGCATCGCAGCGAAACTAGATGTTCCTTCCACCCATATTTTTGATGCAGCCAAGTTGACCGAAGCTATGGTCGGTGAATACGATGTACTGGTATTGGGTAGTTCAACCTGGGGTTCCGGAGAATTGCAGGACGACTGGTACGACGGTGTGAAAGTATTGAAGAAATGTGATCTGTCTCATAAGTTTGTAGCTCTATTTGGCTGCGGCGATTCCGATTCTTACAGCGATACATTTTGTGACGCCATCGGTATTTTATATGAAGATCTGAAAGATACCCGCTGCAAGTTCTGTGGTGCTACAGATACAGGCAACTACTCTTTCGATTCATCAATCGCGGTAGTAGATGGCAAATTTATCGGCCTTCCCATCGATGAACTTAATGAAGATAACAAAACAGACGACCGCATTAGCACATGGGTTGAACAATTGAAACAAGAGATTAGCTAATCTTTACCTTAATTAGAGAGTTGCATGTATTATGGCTACCGAAAGAATCCTTCCCAGTGAAATACGCATTTTCCTTAATCATATTTATGAGTTTAAAAAAGGAGTGCGCAACATGGTGCTTTACACCATGAATAAAGAGTATGAAAGTTTTGCCGTTCGTCGACTGAAAAGCCAAAAGATCAGTTATATGATACAAGAAGTCGGTACAAACAAAATCAACCTCTTCTTTGGGAAATCCGAATGTATGGAAGCCATGCGGCATATCATCATACGCCCGCTAAACCAGCTAACGGCTGAAGAAGACTTCATATTGGGAGCCATGTTAGGGTATGATCTCTGCCAGCAATGCAAACGGTACTGTAACAAGAAAGAAAGTATTCAAATTGCAGTTTAGTATCGGCACAACGCCTACCTGCAACTAACTAAAAATAATTATCACTTATTGCTTGTTTATAGTTATGTAGACTGTCGGAACAGCCTGAAACAAAATTAGACTACATGGGTGCAACTGCCCAGCTACATCGTTGTAGTTCAATTTTGCTTCGGCTGACATCCGGCAGTTATTTTTTGTAGAAACTGTATTTACCGTCCAATGCCGCCTCATCCTCCGATGATGAACTTCCTTCGCACCCACAACGAAATTTCCCCACTTAATCCAACAAAGGTACGTCTACCTATATATACTGATTTTAAGAAATAACTATGCCTATTTCTAGGTATTGCCCTGTTTTTTAACCTCCCTTATCTTTGCGGTTGATAAAATTACAAAAAAGATGAAAAAATTAACCGCAATTATTAGTCTTTGTTTCCTGTCTTCTTTCCACACACTTTCTGCACAGGAAACCAAAGATAATTCTAAGAATGAAAAGCTTTCCACAGAGGAGTATTCAAAATTCCGCTTTGGCGGGTACGGCGAGATGGTCGCTAACTTCAAAGATTATGGCATCAACCGCTTCTATGGGGGAAGTGACGGTAATCCTAAAAAGGACAGAAACACAATTTCAATTCCTCGCTTCGTGATAGCTTTCGATTACAAGTTCAATTCCAAATGGATACTCGGTGCTGAAATCGAGTTCGAATCCGGAGGCACAGGCACAGCTTTCGAACTGGAAAACTCGGAAAATGGTGAATATGAAACCGAAGTAGAAAAAGGAGGTGAAGTCGCCATTGAGCAATTCCACATTACACGTCTGATTCATCGTTCGTTCAACGTACGTGCCGGACACATCATCATTCCGGTAGGAATCACCAACGCTCACCACGAACCGATTAACTTCTTTGGAACCTCCCGTCCCGAAGGCGAAACAACCATTTTGCCTTCCACTTGGCACGAAAACGGATTATCAGTCTTCGGTTCTTTCGGAAAAGGTTACGCTAGTTTCGACTATCAAGCCATGATTGTAGCCGGTTTGAATCCGAACGGCTTCGATCGTAACACCTGGGTCGGCAGTGGCAAGCAAGGTATATTTGAAGAAGATAATTTCACGTCTCCCGCTTATGTAGCCCGCTTAGACTATAAAGGTGTTCCGGGCTACGCGTAGGTACATCTTTCTATTACTGTGCGGATGCAGGTTCCAACTCGGACAAACTCGACAGTTATTCAAGCAAAGTTCCGGTACGCATTTTCACAGCGGATGCTCAATACCGCAATAAGTATGTGATTGCCCGTGGTAATGTTGTCTATGGAAATTTGGGCAACTCGACCGAAGTTAGCAAAGTGAATATCGGACAATCAAATAAATCTCCTTATAGCCGCTTAATCCCTGTGGCCAAGAATGCGGTAAGTTACGCCGCCGAAGCAGGTTTCAATGTTAGCGCTCTTTTCAAAAGTGATGCCAAGATTCCGGTCATCTACCCATTCGCCCGCTATGAATACTACAATCCACAGGAAAAAGGAGAGAAAGGCCAAACAATGGAAAAGCGTTGCCAAGTAAGCATGTGGACTGCCGGAGTTAACTGGTACGCCCTGCCCAACTTAGTAGTTAAGGCTGATTATTCGACACGTCAAATAGGGACAGGCAAAGTATTTGGAACCGGCAAGTACAATAGCGAAAATGAATTCGCCATTGGTATAGCTACGTTGGATGGTTCATTAAAAAATAAAGAAACAATCTATCAACTAATTATTATACGATGAAAAAAAGTTTTTTCTATGTTGCAGCCCTCATGTTGGGACTAGCATTTACAACTACTTCTTGTAGTAGTGATGATAACAAAGAAGTATCTGCTGCTGATATCGACTACAACTCAGATAACGCAACTAGCTGGCACAATTACATGAAAAACGTTGCCCGTCTTCTGCAAACGGATGCAACCAATCTTCAAGCAGCCTGGACAACAGGTGGTTACGGTGATGCTTTTATCAATCATAAAGGTGAATTTACATCAGCCAAAAGCTGCGTACAGCAGATTGTTGAAGGCTGCATCGATATTGCCGGTGAAGTAGGTTCTCAGAAAATTGGAGATCCGATCAGCAAATATAAAGCCGGAAAAACGATTGAAGCAGTTTATGCGGTAGAATCCTGGTATAGCTGGCACTCCCGTGAAGACTATAGAAATAACATCTACTCAATTCGGAATGCCTATTATGGTTCGTTGAACGGCAATGTTGCAGCCAACTCCATTGCAAAAGTTATCGAAGGTAGCAATTCTGCATTGGACACTAAAGTCAAACTAGCCATAACCAAAGCAGCAACTGCAATCTGGCTATTCCACAGCCTTTCCGTAATAACATCAACAGTTCGGAAGCAGAAGCCGCCATGGCAGCATGCTCGGAATTGGAAATTGTATTGAATGAGTTGAAATCTCATATCGAAAGCACAGCAGCCATTAATACAAACGCTGTATTGGAACCGGTCGTAAAAACCTATGTTGAGGTAGTTGTATTGCCAACCTACGCTTCACTGAAAAGTAAAGTCGATCATCTTTATGACACAGTAGTAGCACTTGCCAGTGCTCCATCCAACACCACTTTCGAAACAGCATGTGAAGCTTGGTTAGAAGCCCGTCAACCTTGGGAAACAAGTGAAGCCTTTTTGTTCGGCCCGGTTGCCAACTTAGGTCTTGACCCCAACATGGATAGCTGGCCTTTGGACCAGAACGCAATTGTTCAGCTTTTGAATTCGGGCGACTGGGAACAACTGAACTGGAGCGGTGACTATGATGAAGACAATGACGGTATCGCTGCTGCACAGAATGTTCGTGGTTTCCACACACTAGAATTCCTGCTATTCAAAAATGGCCAGGCACGTACAGTAAAATAAGCGGTTATTCCATCAAATAGCATTGAGAAGTAAAAGCGAGATTGGCAAAATCTCCTTTTGCTTCTTTGGCATGTTTGAGCATATTATACGATAATAAAGTCAATTTAAGATGAATTGCATACTAAAATATTCATTCTCTCTCCTTTCTCTGTTGGCATGCAGTGCTTGCGATAATGACGGAATTGATGTATTGGATATAGAGATTCCGGACGGATACGCTCTATCAGCCGGTACATCGACCAACTTTCTGAACTCATCACTGGCCTACGATACGCCGGCGGATTGGGTATCGGGAAGTTACGAAAGTCGTTTCAACCAGGGAGACAGGCTCTACGATGATGTACGCACAAGCGGCAATGAGCATGGCGGTGGACTCGGACCCGTCTACGCCGGCTATTCCTGTGGAAGTTGTCACCGAAACGCCGGACGTACGAAGCCATCTTTATGGAGTGAAGGTGGTTCGGGCAGTTACGGATTCTCGTCCATGTTGGTTTACATCAGTCGCAAGAACGGAGCATTCTTTCAAAACTATGGGCGCGTACTTCATGATCAGGCAATCTATGGCGTAAAGCCGGAAGGAAAACTAGCAGTGGAGTATATCAAAGAAGCCTTCTCCTTTCCGGACGGCGAGAAGTATGAACTCTGCAAACCTGTTTATACCATATCCGAATGGTATGCCGAAGAGATCAAACCCGAAGATTTGTTTTGTACCGTCCGCATCCCCTTGCGCCACGTAGGCATGGGACAAATGATGGCATTAGATCCTATCGAGATCGAAGCGCTTGCCGCGAAAAGCAATTATCCCGAATACGGAATCAGCGGGCGTTGCAACTACATTATGGAACGGGGCGTGCGAAGTCTGGGACTATCCGGCAACAAAGCTCAACATGCCGACCTCACGGTAGAGTTAGGCTTCTCGAGCGATATGGGTGCCACCAACAGCCGTTATCCCGAAGAGATCTGCGAAGGACAAATACAAATGGACCAAGGTAGCATGATGGGGCTTTCTTACGATCAACTCGACATTAACACCGAAGATATGGAAAATGTAGATCTCTATCTACAGTCTCTCAGTGTACCTGCACGACGTAATGTGAAAGATCCGCAAGTCGTTAAAGGAGAACAAAACTTCTATAAAGCGAAGTGCCACCTTTGCCATGTGACTACCCTTCACA
Organism: Bacteroides reticulotermitis JCM 10512; assembly: GCF_000517545.1. Classification (GTDB taxonomy): domain Bacteria; phylum Bacteroidota; class Bacteroidia; order Bacteroidales; family Bacteroidaceae; genus Bacteroides; species Bacteroides reticulotermitis. Next base: position 15,371 of record NZ_BAIV01000035.1, read on the forward strand.
CCAAACCCCGCGGTACGACATTGCTGAACAATACGCAGCTTCCGTGGCTTGGCCGACAGACAATTCATCCGTATTCGGACTACCTGATACACGACATGGGCTCTGAAACCATGGGAGTCGGACTGAACGACAACTACGTGAGCGGTCTGGCCCGTGGAAACGAATGGCGCACCACTCCTCTTTGGGGAATCGGTCTGCAAGAAAAAGTAAATGGACACACGTACTTCCTGCATGACGGACGTGCCCGTAACCTGGTCGAAGCCATCATGTGGCACGGCGGCGAAGGCGAAGCGTCGAAGAACCTATTCAAGAAAATGAATAAGGAAGACCGCGACGCACTGATTGCATTCATTAATTCACTCTAATAAAAAGCAGTATAAACAAGTATTATGAAAAAAGTTATATTCATCGCCATCCTATCCGCCATAATCCCTTTGGCCGCGATGGCACAACATGAAGAAGATACGGAAAACGGAGTAGTATCGTTGGCCGGAAGAGAAGGATTCACCATTGAGACTAAAAAAGGAGATTTTGTATTCAAGCCCTATTTGCTTGTGCAGACTAGTGGAAACTTCAACTGGTACGATGACGAGGGATTGGACAAAGCCTACAATCAGGACAATGTTGCCAACTCCGGCTTCTCAATTCCATACGCTGTACTCGGCTTCACCGGAAAAGCTTTTGGAAAAGTCGCTTTCAATCTTTCGATGAATGCCGCAGCCAGTGGCGGAGCCTTGCTTCAACAAGCCTGGTTTGACGTGCAGCTAAAGAAACAATTCGCCATTCGTGTAGGTAAGTTCAAGACTCCGTTCTCGCACGCTTACCTGACAACATTGGGAGAAACCCTGTTGCCCAACTTACCGGTATCACTCACTGCGCCCGTTATCCTCCCCTACTCTTTGAATGCGGTAACACCCAACATCGGTACCGGATTTGATTTAGGTGTAGAGATTCACGGTCTGCTAGCCGATAAGTTCGGTTATGAGGTCGGTTTATTCAACGGAACAGGTGCCTCGGTAAACACGGCAACCAAAACCTTTAGCGACGACTGGCATATCCCTTCGCTACTTTACGCCGGACGTTTTACCTATATGCCTAAAGGGGTGATGCCCGCCACACAGGGAAACCCCAACCGATTGCATGAAGATAAAATAATGTTTGGTGTTTCTACCTCTATCAATGTAGAAAGTGAAAGCGAAAGTACCAATGATTACCGTGCCGGACTTGAATTCGCAATGCTGAAGAACAAGCTCTATCTAGGTGCTGAGGTGTATTATATGAACGTAGGCTTTACCAAACGCCAGAAAACTCCCGAGTCGTATAATTACCTGGGCGGATACGTACAAGGAGGTTATTTTGTAGCCCCACGCCTGCAAGCAGCGTTGCGTTACGAGTTCTACGACCGAAACGGAATGGATGCAAACGGTTATCTGAACATGCCTGCTGTCGGCGTGAATTATTTCTTCAAGGATTGCAATTTGAAGTTGCAGGCTATGTATCAGTACATTGGACGTACCGGACATGACACGCAACTCGACAGAGATAATGATGATTTAGGTATAGCTGTACATTCAGCCAGTATTTTGCTTCAATATACATTCTAATACATGCAAGAAAGGATCTGTTTATGAAGAAATACATGCTTGTCTTTGCTTTGGGACTGCTCATCGCGGGATTGAGTTCTTGTGACGACGGCCGGATTTATGAAAATACAAGTATCGTGCCAAGAGAAGGACGGTACTCAAACTATCCGGTAAGTTCAGCGGCATCGGTAAATGGTCTGAAGGCTACAGTGTAGTGATCGCAGGCTTCAATGCTGAGAGCGATTATGCCGTTGTATCCAAAGTTATTCCTACTCCGGATACCGATGGTGATGAGGTACAAGTACTTCTGTCCGGTATCAGTGAAGAAGTGACAGAGATAGAACTATGCGTCATCAATCGCTTGAGAAAACGAGTAGTCAGTTTCCAGACAATCGACGATTTCACGGCAACGGCCGACACAACGCTTATGGAAGTAGGCGCAATTGATGTCGGTATGTATCACACAATCCAGCAACGGGTCTTCGATAAGACCTGTACAGCTTGCCATGGAGGAAGTGAGAAACCGGCAGCCGGACTGGTTTTATTATCGGGAAGGAGTTACAGCTACTTGGTCAACAAGCCTTCGGTATTTGTTAGCGGCCTGTCACGAGTGACGCCCAACAATTCGAAAGAAAGCGTCCTCCACCAGATACTGAACACAAATATCAGCTCGAATTGGGGAATTGACCATTCACAGATGATTACTTCGTCCACGATGCTGACACTTATTGACAGTTGGATTGACAACGGCGCACAAGAATAAGAAGTGCGTAGGACCGAACTGACTTAGGTCAGCGTATAACACAATTAGTATTTGAAATATTGCATATGAACAACAAGAAACAACAGAATATTCAGTCAGAAAAGACTTTAACTGAGATTTTTAAATATAATGCAGAAGGAGGAACTTCGGAGTATCACGTTATGATTCATGCTACCAACCCTGAGGAGACGTATGAAGAACAACTGAATGCCATACTGAATGTTTACGATAATTTACTTGTAGGAGAATTGAAAGGTGCGGTTGCCGTATTTAAGCGTTACTTTCTGAGCGACGCCGCCAATCAGGCAGTTACCCTGCTGGCTATGACAACCGAAAGCTCCGATTGCGCACTTTCCATTGTGGAACAACCGCCATTGGACGGCACCAAAGTTGCCTTATGGGTCTACCTGCAAACAGATGTACAGACACAAGTATTACACAACGGACTTTTTGAGGTAAAACACAGTGCTTACCGCCATCTTTGGGGAGGAAGCGCCTTCAACCGCGCTGCCAACTCAGAATACCAAACCCGTTTGCTGCTCAACGATTACGTGATGCAACTCATGGAACAAAATTGCAAACTGGCGGATAACTGTATTCGCACCTGGTTCTTCGTACAAAATGTAGATGTCAATTACGCCGGTGTAGTAAAGGCGCGCAATGAAGTCTTCATCACCCAGAACCTAACCGAGAAGACGCACTACATTTCCAGCACCGGTATCGGAGGACGTCATGCCGATCCGAAAGTACTGGTACAAATGGATACCTATGCCGTGCTCGGTGTAGCTCCCGAACAGATTCACTTCCTGTACGCACCTACTCATTTGAACCCGACTTACGAATATGGAGTCAGCTTCGAACGGGGAACGTATGTGGATTATGGCGACCGTCGACAGGTATTTATCTCCGGCACAGCAAGCATCAATAACAAAGGCGAAGTGATGTATCCCGGTGATATTCGCCAACAGACCGAACGCATGTGGGAAAATGTTGAAACCTTACTCAAAGAAGCGGACTGCACCTTTGAAGATCTGGGGCATATGATCGTATATCTGCGAGACATTGCGGATTACGCAATCGTTAGAAAGATGCACGATGAACGTTTCCCTCATACACCAAAGGTGTTTGTTCATGCGCCCGTATGTCGCCCGGGATGGTTGATCGAGATGGAATGTATGGGCGTGAAAGCTTGCCAGAACAAGGAATACGCTCCCTTTTAACATCGAAAAAAGATTAAACTCTTGAAAAAGCTGCTTATTGTTTTATATATCTGTCTGGTGGGACTACTTGCTGCAACTACCTTCGTAGAGCAAGCGTATGGGACGGATTTTGTAGAAAAGCATATCTATCATACCTATTGGTTTTGTGGTTTGTGGGGAGCAATTGCCGCAATAACAGTCGTTGCTCTCATCCAACGCGGTGTATGGCGGCGGCTTCCCATTGTATTATTACATGGCTCCTTCCTTGTTATCTTGGTAGGAGCCATGATCACATTTATCGGTAGCGAGAAGGGACAGATGCATTTACGACCGGGTGTCGCAGTCGGTAATTTCCACAATCCGGATAATGGTAAAAGCATCCAATTGCCATTTACCATACAGTTGGATAGTTTCCGGATAGCCTATTATCCGGGTACGGAAGCACCGGCCGATTACATCAGCTATATCAGTTATTCACTACCCGACTCTTTTACCGGGCAAGGGCAGCCTACTATCTTACACGAACAGGTATCGATGAATCGCATCTTTACGCTCCATGGCTTTCGCTTCTATCAGTCGTCTTTCGATGATGACGGACAAGGAAGCTGGTTGACGGTAAACTACGATCCGTGGGGTACGGGGGTAACTTACGCGGGATATATCCTGCTGGGCATCTCTATGCTTTGGACCCTGTTCGCTCGTAGCGGAGAGTTCCGGCGACTATTGAGCCATCCTCTACTCAAAAAAGGAGGAGTATTTGTGCTACTACTTGGCTGCTTGGCAGGAACCATGCAGGCACAAAAGAGATCACTTCCGGCACTCAATCGGGTACAAGCGGATAGTCTAGCACAAGAACAGGTGATCTACCAGGATCGAGTCGTGCCTTTCAATACACTAGCGCGGGATTTTGTTCAGAAACTATCGGGCAAAGCATCCTACCAAGGGCTGACTGCCGAACAGGTTATCGGAGGTTGGTTGCTCTATCCCGAAGTATGGCGCAAGGAACCCCTGATATATATCAAGAACGCAGAGCTACGCCATCTACTGGGTTTGAAAACCTCTTACGCCTCCCTGACCGATCTATTTGACGGACCCGTTTACCGCCTGCAAGCACACTGGCAACGGGAACAAGGACAGAGTAAACTGGCAAAAGCTATTCAGGAGACCGATGAGAAAGTGGGACTGATACTGATGTTGGAGAAAGGAACATTTATCCATCCCCTGCCGACTGACGGCAGTGTGAAGCCCTTATCCGCAACGCACGTCAAAGCTGAATTGCTCTACAATCATATTCCCTTCAGCAAAATTCTTTTCATGGTGAATCTCACCGTGGGCTTATTGGCTTTCTTACTTTTGTTACACAATAGTTTGCGAAGGACTTCGCCTTCACCGAAAGCACAACGAATTTCGCGAGTAGCCAAGACTGCCTGCTCAATTACGCTTTATGCAGTCTTCCTATTCCACCTGGCGGGTTATTGCCTTCGGTGGTACATTGGTGGACGCGTTCCGCTAAGTAACGGGTATGAAACGATGCAGTTCATGGCACTTTGCATTCTTTTGCTCGCCTGCTTGCTACACCGTCGGTTCCCATTTACGGTTCCGTTTGGATTCCTTCTTTCGGGTTTCGCGCTACTGGTTTCTTATCTGGGACAGATGAATCCGCAGATCACTCCCTTAATGCCGGTTCTTGTTTCTCCCTGGTTGAGCATCCATGTTTCGCTGATTATGATGTCTTATGCACTCTTGGCCTTCATGATGCTGAATGGCATACTGGCTTTGTGTCTTCGCAAGAAAGGGACGCAGAATCAAACAGCCGACGACGATGAGATCGCAGACGAACGGGTGGAACAGTTGACCATACTCAGCCGCTTGCTGCTTTATCCGGCAACCTTCTTTCTGGGCGCAGGTATCTTTCTGGGTGCGGTTTGGGCGAATGTTTCGTGGGGGCGTTATTGGGCTTGGGACCCAAAAGAGGTTTGGGCACTGATTACTTTCCTTGTCTATGGAGTAGCTTTCCATTCGCAAAACCTACGTATCTTCCGGAATCCGTTATTCTTTCACATCTATATGATTATAGCCTTTCTTACGGTCCTGATGACCTACTTCGGAGTCAATTATATTTTAGGCGGAATGCACAGTTACGCCAATGCTTAGGCAGTTTGCAACCTAGTTGCATCCGGAATTGTGTACATTTGCAGCATTAAATAAGAAACGATATGGGATGTAACTGTTGTAATCAAAATACGGAATCGACCTGCTCCAAGAGCAAAACCGATTCTTACAAAATTTATCTTCCGGCTTTGGTAAGCTTTACCATGATCATAGTCGGAATGTTTCTCAAGCATGCCGGGCTATTCGAAAACAATGCCTTGGCACTAGCGTGGTATATCATAGCCTATCTTCCGGTGGGCTTGCCTGTGCTCAAAGAAGCTTTCGAGGGGTTGAAACAGAAAGAGTTTTTCAATGAGTTTACGCTGATGTGCATCGCCACAATCGGTGCTTTCTGTATCGGCGAATATCCCGAAGGTGTAGCAGTTATGCTTTTCTACACCATTGGTGAACTCTTTCAGGATCGTGCGGTCGGCAAAGCTCAACGTAACATCAAAGCTCTACTGGACATTCGACCGGAGTCTTCAACGGTTATCCGCAACGGACATCCGGTAGACGTAATTCCTTCCACAGTCGGTATCGGAGAAGTAATTGAAGTCAAAGCAGGCGAACGGGTCTCATTGGACGGACAGATGCTGAACGAATATGCTTCTTTCAACACCGCTGCGCTAACCGGTGAAAGTCGTCCGCGCACCATTCGCCAAGGAGACGAGGTGTTGGCGGGGATGATTGCTACGGAACAAACGGTACGTATACGAGTAAACAAACGCTATGACGAGAGTGCTTTATCACGCATTCTTAAAATGGTTCAGGAAGCGAGCGAACGCAAGGCACCGACCGAATTGTTCATTCGTCGTTTTGCACGTGTCTATACGCCAGCCGTCACGTTGTTGGCGGCCTTGGTAGTCCTGCTACCCTACATTTATTCGGTTGTACAACCACTCTTGCTGCCAACCGCCGTACCTTTCCAATATGACTTCAGTGATTGGCTTTACAGAGGGCTGGTATTTCTGGTCATCTCATGCCCATGCGCTTTGGTAGTCAGCATTCCTTTAGGCTACTTTGGCGGTATCGGAGCTGCTTCAAGAGCCGGTATTTTATTTAAAGGGGGCAACTACTTGGATGGAATCACCAAGGTGAACACGGTCGTGTTCGACAAAACAGGTACCCTTACCAAAGGCGTTTTTGAAGTACAGCAACTAGCCAGCGCAGCAACCGGCAAGGAGAAAGAATTGCTTTCCTATATGGCTTCCGCCGAACAGAAAAGTACGCATCCCATTGCCAGAGCAATCTTGCAATATGCCCGTCAACAGGGAGTCGATCTCCTTGCGGTAGAGCATAGCGAAGAAGTCTCCGGACACGGACTGCGATCTCAAATCAGCGGACACCAAGTCTTAATCGGTAACCTTCGTTTGTTGGATGCTAACGGAATAGCCTACCCCGCTTCCCTATCGGCTGTTGTCGACACAATTGCGGTATGTGCTATCGACCAAACCTATGCCGGTTATATCCTGTTAGCCGATAGCCCGAAGGATGATGCCCGAACTGCTATTACTTCTTTGCAAGGCTTAAATATTAATAATATACAGATGTTATCCGGAGATAAACAGGCGATTGTTAGTAAATTAGCGGAGCATCTGGGAATTAGCAAAGCATACGGCGACCTGATGCCCGAAGATAAAGTAGAAAAAATGGAAGCTTTGAGAAAGAATCCAACCAACTACATTGCCTTCGTAGGCGATGGTATCAACGATGCTCCGGTACTAGCGCTGAGTAATATCGGTATCGCCATGGGTGGTCTAGGCAGTGACGCGGCTATTGAAACGGCTGATGTGGTTATTCAAACCGATCAGCCTTCGAAGATTGCCACTGCCATTCGGATTGGCCGGCAGACCCGGAACATTGTATGGCAGAATATTGTTATGGCATTGGGTATAAAGCTGCTTGTGCTGACACTAGGCGTATTCGGAGTGGCAACTCTTTGGGAAGCCGTATTCGCTGATGTAGGCGTAGCCTTGCTCGCCATCCTGAATGCCATCCGAATCAAGGCACCGGATGTGGAATAAAAACTAGAGTGACAATGAAAGAAGAAGATGTTTACTTACATAAATTAGGAGAACGCGAGATTAAGCCAACCGCTATGCGGCTGCTTATCTTGCGGACCATGAGTCGGTTCGAACGGGCATTTAGTTTACTTGATCTGGAAATAGCTCTCGACACGGTCGACAAGTCAACGCTTTCAAGAACCATCACCCTCTTTTTAAAGCACCATCTTATTCATTGCATCGACGATGGTTCGGGTTCATTGAAGTATTCGGTATGCAGCAGCGAATGCAACTGCGACATCAACGACTTGCATGTTCATTTCTACTGCACCAACTGTCACAAGACATACTGCTTGCGTAATATTCATATTCCGCCCGTCAGTCTACCTCAATATTTCACGCTGGAAAGCATCAACTACGTATTGAAGGGGCTTTGCGATCATTGCTCTCCGAAAAGGAAATAGCGTTTAATCTTCAATAAGTAGATTCGTATCAAGTGTAAGGTTCTTGTCTGTAAAACGATTATTTTGCACTAAATGTCCATTTGTAAAACGACAAAAAAGTCGCTTACTTTACAAATGCCTAGAATATAGTTCGTCAATTTTCTCCATGCTATTTATTTTATCCGTATATTTGGCTTCACAAATAGATATTTAAAAGAGAATCTGTTATGGAATATCATCGCATTTCCTTTATTCACAACGACATTGAATATACGTTCATCAAAGCTGTAAAAGAGAACCTAACAGGTTATGCGCTAATGCAAGCCTGTCGGATAGAAGTTCAAATATATATGACCGAGCATAATCTTAAAGGTAGCTATATCTTAACCGGTATGGGCAAAGCTTAACAAATACAAGAAAAAGGCAATCACATATCGTAAACATATAACCTGCACCATACACTGTCATACCCATCACAGACTTGCACTTAATCAATGACGAGGTTAGCCTCATCCGAATACGCTGCAAATAATTCGTTTTATCGTTTTTATTCGAAGTTCTTTCCCGGGTGAAACGAATAGTTTCGCGTGGTAAGGCTCCATACTCCTTTCTATTCTTCTGCTTCCTGAACCTAGAAGATAAAAAGCAATCGCAATACTTTGATGCAGGAATTTGCAGAGCTGGTAGAAGAAAAACGAAAAAGTGTAGGAATCAAAATTAAGAAACCTACTTATCCTGTATATCCCTGAGGAAATAGACTCTAGGACTGCTAGATTGTATATTGGTAGAGTGTCGATAAGCATACTAGTTCGGCACGAGTAATGTTCAACTTTCTCATAATGCTCGCGAGTCCATTTCCGACATGGCTGATTGTGACTATATGTATAATAAACTCTCCATAGGCACGTTACATTTGTTCGTTTGTAATCTCTTGCGAGTTCTCGTTCATCAGCCTGAAAAACTCTGTTTTCATTAAATCATTCATTGGCATATTTTTTAAAAGGGGAATAATGTGGATTCCATATTTATTAATCCGTATATGCTGAATGAAGGTTTCTACTTTTTTAAACTTCTCAACGCTCGCCTAATAATGTAGTCAGTTTCTTTAGTCGGACTTTCTTGTCCCCACTTTCTACAAAGTGCGGTTACAAATTCAGGTTTAGTTTTACTTGCGTCATTTAACCAGTTGGCTACACTATCCTGTACGTATTTTGAAATATCTGATTTTAAATTTTGCAGTATAGGCAATGCTATTTCAGGATTAGCTTTCAATTTATCAATCTTTCTACACCAAATCCCATTGGGGCGTATAGATTCAGAAGAAAAACGCCTAATATTGGGATTGTCGCTTTTCGACCATACTTGAAGAATAGGAATCGCAATATCAAGATTTTCATCAATATCTTCCCGAACAGCCATCCAGGAAATTTCTCGTACTCCAAAATGAGAATCAGCAGCGAACGGTTGAATCAGTTCTAACTTTTTATACAAGGATATTTCTTTATCACTGCCGATTATATAAGCAGCCCAACATCTAACACTATCCGATTTATGTGTCTTTAGCTGGTCAAACAATTTTTTATCATTCTTTTGTTTACTACTTATACAAAGAACATCTCCGATAGATTTTATCATCGACATTACTGACTTTGATTTCAAATCTTCAATACTATTTATACAGTCTTCCTGATACGCTGTTGGTAATACATTTTTTATCAACGAAATATGGTCAATACAAAGCCATTCCGTTAAATTAGCAGATTCTATTAATCCATTGTTTAACTGCTCCAATATCGAATCAGAAACGTCTTTTTGACTTTTTGCTCCTTTACGTTTATTTTCTTCCATTATAGGTTCATTATTAACTCATCAATATTAACTCTATTCATGTAGTTTACATCCGTAAAAGAATACGTTACATTATAATCTTTATCGAAAACATAAACAGCAGGTATAGGGAGCCCATTCTCGTCATTCCCGTTAAATTCTTTTAAATCAATACCTAATTGTTGATAGTGAGGTACAACAAATTCTTGCAGATAAAAAGAAATGCCAAGTTGTTTAGCAAACGTATTGTTCTCATCAACCAAAAGTTCAAATGTGATTGCATTCTTTTCTTTCATTGATGAACTATATTCCGCTTTTTGTGGCGATACAGCAACTAATTTGACATTGCTTTTTTCTACTTTACTTAATGAATCTTGCAAGGCTTTTAGTTCCAAATTACAATAGGGACACCAAATTCCTCTAAAGAAGACAATGATAACCTTATCGTAATTAGCCAATAAATCATCTGAACTAACAAAAGTTCCGTTTGTAGATTTTAGAGCAAATCGGGGTATTTTCATCCCTTTACTGATGCAATTACCCTCTATTCCTTCTTTCTTTAAATCGGTTATAGAATCGGCAAAAGCAGAAAGGGTTTCTTTAGGAAGCTGTGAACTAATCTCTCTATTCAATTTATCGATTTTTTTTTGTAAATTTGCCATATCTTATTTATTTAAAATGAATTGTGCAAAATTCGACATTTTAACTTGAATGCGCAATACCGCATATTTTTATGCGGTATGGATAAAAAAGTCACTTTTTAATGAAACAGCATAAAAGAGCTATAACGGAAAAAATATGTCCCCTTGAAATTGCTGTAAATACAATTTCAGGAAAATGGAAAGTTCCCATTATTTGGCAAATAAACGAAGGGAAAAAACGTCCAAGTGAATTTCTTCGTGGTATCAAAGAAGTTGACAGACGTGTTTTAAACCAACAACTTAAAGAAATGGAGTCTGATGGACTTATTACCAAAAAGATATTTAACGAACTTCCTCCCAGAGTAGAATATTCTTTAACTGAACTTGGTGAAAAATTAGTCAAAGTTCTTTGGGAATTAAACGAATGGGGGAAGTTATTGATTTGACAAATTAATAGTTTATCTTTGCTAAAGAGTTATTTAAAACAATGGAAAAGCTAAACAGAGCAAAGAGCCTCGCCCGTTTCTATATCATTACCCATTGTTGACTTTCCTTTCATTAATTCGATTCCTTCTTATATCTAAAGCAAATGCCTCTTCTTCAACTTAGTAGTAAAACAAGTTGAAGAAATGCTCTTTTGTCGTACACCATCTCCCTGCTAAATAGTCTAAGAACGATCAAGGGTATCAAGTTGTGCCACTGCGGTGTCACAGTTGTGACAACGCGATGGCACTGCCGTGCCACCGTAGTGGCACAACTGTGACAGCGGTACGAAAACAGTTGGCACAGCCGAGTCTACGATTGTGACAACGCTTTGGAATGATTATGACAGTGGATAGATACAAATAATCATTGCGCTCCTCTCCTGCTTTCTACCAGCTTTACTTTCTTGTTACAGTTGCGTTAATTTAATCCGTTCTGCCCAATGATTTCTCATTTGTAGCGAAACCGTAACATAGATTTACTACATTTGGCAGATTAACAGCGTGATACACCCATTTGCCAAAAGCTATTCATGGCAATCCGCCAGCCTGCTAGTAGCGGAAGAAGCGGCACTTTATCGTACAAAAACAGCATCTGCGTAACAAATCAAAAGAATAATATATGAAACCATCCGTTTGCGCATTTTTCAAAAGCTATAACCTGTTTTTCTTATCAGGTATATGTCTGCTCTTCTCCATATGCTCCGGATGCTCGGACGATGAAGAAGATTTGCCTCCAACTCCCATATCCTACACCACCTTATTATATATGGCTGCGGATAACACCATGGACGATGACGTGGACTACAGCATCAGCCAACTGAAAGCCGGAGCAAAACGAAGTGCGGGAATAGTCGTAGTCTACCTGGATCGAATGAACGAAGCACCACGGCTTTTTAAAATTACACAGACAGGAGAAGAAGTACCGCTCAAAAGTTATGAAGAAGAGAATTCCGCCAATGTAGAAACGCTGGTTAGGGTGATTGAAGAAACAAAGGAGTTGGTTCCGGCTGAGAAGTTCGGATTGGTATTGTGGTCACATTCTATGGGTTGGGTTCCGAGCGGCTATGGCAGTACCAACACTCGATCTATACGGAAGAGTAAAGAAGTACAGGCATTTCCACGCACGCGCTATATCGGTCTGGATTTTCATCCGGGGAATGCGACAACCGATAACTCGATAGAGATAGATGCATTAGCTGCCGGACTACCGGATCATGTAGCCGAATATATCTGGTTCGATGTATGCCTGATGGGTAGTGTGGAATCTCTGTATGAATTGCGCAATAAGAGCGATTATCTGGTTGCGTCTCCCACGGAGGTACTTGCCGAAGCCGCCTATAACGCGTCGGGAATCCCATATGCAAAGGTTTTGCCATATATGTTTGGTGGTGCGGAAGAACTTAAGCAAGCGTGCAATGCCTATTATCACCATTATAACGAGATGAAGTATGATGTGCTCCGTTCGGCTACGATAACCTTAGTGGATGCGGCGCAACTGGACAATTTGTACGACGCCACTCATGGCATATTATCCGGTCGTCTGTCGGAAGTTGCCGAAATGGATGTCAGCGGGTTGCAAGTTTACCATACAAGCGACGTTCCTCAGGTCTTCTTCGACTTAAAAGATATGTTGAATAGTCTACAAGGTACGAATGAAGCCTTACTGGAAGCGCAGTTGAAAAAGACAGTCCTTTATACGGCGGCTACATCTTCATTTAAAAATGTAGTTATCCATACAGATAAATATTGCGGATTGAGCGTTTATATTCCCCTAAAGAAATGGAAAGAGCATACGGAATATAAATATTATTTTGAAAGTCTGAAGTGGGGAGGAATCTATAACTGACATTCGTAGGCTTTCCTTCTCCCGGTAATTATAAAGGCAGGTGTGCGGATGCGTCTATTACATCATCTGTTGTAGACAAAGACAGGCAAATAGGCTATAGTAACCTGCCAGTCGGAGTTGAAAGCGCAGCTCCTTCATGATAATTGATACCTTCTTGTAAATGCATTCAATGCTAATATTAAACTGGCTGGCTGTTTGTTGCGCGGAATAGTCCAATTCTTTTTGACAGATAAAGATTTGTTTATCCAATTCAGAGTATTTGCTGAGGACCCGCTCTGTTATCTTCCGAATCTCTTCCGTGCAATAATCAGATTCCGGTGACGAAGAGGATGATCCTTGTCGGATAGATTGGGGAAATCATCCAATGGGATTTCTCTTTTATGAATCGAAGAACGATAGTAATCGGCTATCCGCTTTGTTGCCATATAAAAGAATAATCTCTCAGCCGAATCATTATTCTCATAAATAAGCTGAGAAGCATTTTGCCATATATATAGCCAGAAGTTCTGACTCAGATCAAAAACTGTATCTACATTGTTGACCGAACGATGGAAATGTCTCAGCAGCCTTTGCCCATAGCGATCATAAAGAATTAAAAATGCGTCCACATCAGCAGATGTAGCAATTGCCTGTAGCAATATCTTGTCTGTCTGCTGTCTTTTCAGTTGTTTCGATTGCATATTATTCATAATTCTTTTTTAGATTTCACGACTCAAAAATAAAGAGTGATTATTTCAATGGTATAACAAGCTATTAAAAAGACTGACAGGCTGTTAAAATTTACACGGATGCAATGTATCTGCAATAGAACTGCAACAAAACGCCGATTAATCATCTGGAAAACACAAAAAAGATTAGCAAATCTATATTGAGATAATATTTGATAAATTGATTTAGATTATTATTGCACGAGCGATGCTTTAAGGCCAGAAGTCCGGGAGAAGGTCGTAAGGAGAGGTTTCATCAGCTTTAACTATTTTTAAAGGAAGGTTTTGGCACTTAGCAACGATTTAATAGTGTAAAGGTTCTCAACGTGATGCGAGGACTTGCATATAGGACCAATTAATAAGAGACAATGGATATGATTAAGTTTTGGAGAAATAATAAGAAAGTAACTGCCGAACAAGAAGAGCATGTATGGAATCACATTGATTCCCTCTACCGGAAACTTGAAGAAGGGAAGGCTACCGAAGATGAACTCAAGCAGATTGACGACATCTCCAAGATAATCATGGCTACTACCCAAAGGAAGAAAGCGGAAACGACTCAGCAGGAACTGGAGAACTTGACAAAAAGAGATCTGGATATGCTGACACGAACAATCGGTATCGAAGGGGTGGAAAAAAGGTTTACCAGTTTAACCAAACAACCCAATAAAAAGAAGAACGCACAATTGTCTCAAGGCATAAAGTATGCGGGAGTGGGAATTGCAGCAAGCGTTCTGTTTGCCCTAGGTATCTCATCGTATATAAATGACCAGATCGTAAATGGCTCGGATGCTAGAGTATGTAATGTAATTCAATGCCAGCAGGATAGCGTGGTACACCTGATAGACGGTACAATTGTTTACCTGGCAGGCGGTAGTGACCTGATCATAGCCAAAGACTTCGGAAAGAAAGATCGAATTGTAAGCCTGACGGGAGAAGCTTTCTTTGAGGTTGCAAAAGATAAGGAAAAAGCTTTCATGGTCAAGACCAAAGAGGTCAATGCCATCGTACACGGAACCTCGTTTAATGTAGTTGCCTACAACGGAAGCGTAGAGAGTCAGGTGGCGGTTCGTACCGGGTGCGTTGAAGTAGCGAGCGGAAAACAGTCGTTTGGGAAGTTCCATCGTGGCGACCGGGTAGTTTATAATAAGGCAACCCATCGTTCTTCGCATGACACGATGAATCCCGACAACATCGGTGTATGGAAGGACGGCGCATTCATACTCGAAGATGCTACAATCGAGGAGCTGAAAGTAAGGGTGAAGAACCGTTTTCATCGAGAACTCGTAATTGAGAAAGACGCGATACCTTCGGATGCCCGCATCAATTACTGTTCGTATAAATTAGCGCAGTCCGAAGTAGATGGCGTGATAAAGAACATCTGTGCCATTTACGGTACACGATATGAAATCAGCGAGAGCCGGATCGTCATAAGCCGGTAACCATATAAAGCCCACGTGCCACCTTACGAGGACTGCGTACGTAAAACAAAGAATAAAGAAAGACAAGTCTGTGCGATGCGGTGAAGAACTGCATACATGAAAAGATTTTCCTTTCGCAAAGGGAAACGGCCATTGCCATGTCTTTTCGCCAAGGATCAGCTGGAAATTAATTAACTGAATACAAGTAACTTATTAAGTAGAATATTAACTGATTAAAGATGAAAAGGAGTAATAAGAAAATGAATTTACAATCGGGCCTATTGTTCCTGCTGGGAATGCTGCTACTATCAGCGGTCTGCTACGCAAGTGATAATCAAGAGACGGTGAATTATCCGGCAGAAGCGTTGGAACTACGTCTGAACCGTATCGCTAAAACACACAATGTAGAGATTGCATTCGACGGGAAGAATATGAAGACGGTAAGTGTACCGGCAACGACCAAACGCAATTCAGTAGATGTGGATTTATCAAACAGTCTCTCAAATACCAATTATTCATACAAGAAGATATCTGCTGAATCTTACTCGGTATATCAGGATGACAATAAAAACAAGAAGAGTACGGGAAAAGGAGCGATTACGGGAACAGTGCTGGATAGTCATGGGTTTCCTATTCCCGGAGCATCGGTATTGGTAGCCGGAACTACCAATGGTGTGGCTACGAACTTGAAAGGTGAGTTCACATTGAAAGACGTCCCCAATCATCCTCTGACCGTAGAGGTAAGATGCATCTCATATGTCACAATGCGCATTAGCGACGTCAAAATACGTTCGGGACAAACAACACCTTTGGATGTCGTTTTGCAGGATGATACCGAACAATTGGCTGAAGTGGTAGTAACAGCTACTTACAATAAAGCCAGTGCTAACGGACTCTATGCCAAACAGAAAGCGATGGTAGCCATGAGCGACGGGGTAAGTGCCGACCTGATCAAGAAGACTGCCGACAACAATGTAGCACAAGTACTAAAGCGTGTATCGGGTGTAACGGTAGAGAACGGAAAGTATGTAACCGTGCGCGGTTTAGGAGAGAGATACAACAATGTGCAACTAAATGGTAGCTCTTTGCCGAGTACGGAACCCAATCGTAGAAACTTCTCTTTCGACATTATTCCTACCGCTTTGATTGACAATGTAACCATTTCCAAGACCTTTACGCCCGATATGCCGGGTGAATTTACCGGTGGTTTGGTAGAAGTGAATACCTTATCCATACCGGAAGAACGACTTATTCAATTTTCCATCGGTACGGGCTTTAATACCAATAGTACCGGAAAGACTTTCAAAAGCACAAAGCGTCTGAATGGTGACTATTTTCTGGGGAACAAGCGTGAGTGGTATGGCACAATCTATCAACCGGAAGTAACAGAAAATATGTTTGGGAAAGAGATAACCAATTATAGTCAGTTATCGCCCGACCAACAACAAATACTCAACTCCATGAATGCCAAGGTTCCCAACCGCTGGGGATTCCGCAAATACAATGGAGCACCCACTCAGAACTACGCACTCACCGTTGGGCTTCCTTTTAATCTGGGTGATGATAATAAATTGGGAGTTATCGCATCATTGACTTATCGTCATGAGGAAACGACGGATGACTTGCAGAAAGCATTTTATATAAATAATGCCGATAGTTTGGTGACAGGAAATCGCTATGCGTTTGTTACTGCCATAGGGGCAGTTGCTAATGTGGGTTGGGAACGTCCGGGCCATAAAGTCACCTGGCGCAATATGTTCAACAATCGTTTCACTCATACCAATACGGAACGTGTGGTCTATAATGATGACGCCGTTATCCATAATCGCATGGAGCAGTATAGCAATCCTCTGACAAACCGTTTGTGGCAGACACAGCTAACCGGTGATCACCAATTGCCTCTAAACTTGAAATTCACATGGACGGCGGATTACAGTAAACTGACCCGTACCACTCCCGATGACCGTCTTGCCTATGGCGATGTAATGTCCGGCGCTAACTCTGGCAACGACTCCTATCTGATCAACTGGCAATACCCGACTAAAACAGCTTGAAGGAAGGCTTCCAAATGTATAGCAAACTCGAAGAAGACAAAAAGAACATAGGTGGAAACCTGGAATATCCTTTCGTTATAGAAGGCAACCAACAGACCATCAAAGCCGGCTATCTGGGAACTTTCCGAAAAGGTAAATTCAATCAGGACTATATTCAAACGCTCAGAACAGACAACGAATACCTGCCATACGTGGAAGGTAGTTCATTGGAACAGACCTTTGCACCGGAATTATATGCGGACGGAAAACTCTATCTGCGTGCGGCAGGCCGCATAAAGAACTACTATGACGGTACGCAGGACATACATTCTACCTACTTAATGGGTGAGTTCACATTCTTCAAAAAACTTCACCTCACCACCGGCGTACGTATGGAAGCCGGTCATATGAAAGTCGTCTCTTCTTATAATGATAAAGTGAAACAAGAAATCGTAGATACTTTGCTGGTCAACAAGAAAACCGATTGGTTGCCTGCTGCGACTGCTGTCTATAACATTACGGATAAACTGAACTTTCGTGCCGCATATAGTAAAACACTGGCACGTCCCGACTTCCGCGAATTGGCAGTAACGGAGTATTATAATGTGGACGATCGCATCGACATCATAAACCTGGGAAATCTGAAACAGACCTACATCGACAACATGGATGTACGCTTGGAGTGGTATCCTCAACCGGGAGAGGTGATTTCCATCAGCGGCTTCTACAAAAAGTTCAAAGACCCCATCGAACTTATCTCGCTGAAACGAGGAAACGATGGAGCCAATTACGATATGTATTCTTTTAATCTGGAGAAGGCAAGCACACTGGGATTGGAATTCAACTTACGTAAGTCTTTTGGCTTTTTAGCACCCAAAACGTTTTTGGATGATCTTTACCTGACAGCTAATGCCACGATCCTGAAAGGAGATATTACGTATGATATTGAAAAGTTGATAAATATGGTAGTCGGTTCCACGGGTTCTACCGAAAAAGGAGATAATGAGCGTAACCGTCCTCTACAAGGTTTGGTACCTTATGCTATTAATGCAGGATTAAGCTATTCCGGCAAGCGTTTTGGAGCAGCCGTGAACTACGGAACAACAGGACGTAAACTGGTACAAGCTGGTATGTACGAGAAATACGATGAGTACGAAGCGCCCCGCCATATTCTCGATCTGCAACTCTCGGCCAAGTTCTTGAAAGAACGATTGGAAGTGAAAGCCAATGCCAGCGACTTACTGAACAGTGTGTATCGTGTATATCGTAATTGTAGTAGAGAAATAAAAGGTTCCGGCGGAAACACAGAAGAAAACACCGAACCGGACAAGACATATACCGATCGTACCGGCATCGGCATGAATTATGACGAAGGCGACTGGATAGTGAACCAGTATAAACGCGGAACCACCTATTCGTTCTCAGTAAGCTATCGATTTTAAGATCTGTAAATGATAAAGAGTAAAACCGGACACTGATTGCATCCTATGCCAAAGGCAGTCAAAAAACAACTTAATTAATAACAATTTAAATTTGAACAGTAATGAAAACAAATTTAATGAAATCCTTTTTGAAAGGTGCTACTGTATTAGTGGCGGTATTTGGAATTTCTTCCGTAATGTCTTCATGCAGCAATGAAGAAGAAGTAGCTATTGACGGTAAAACCCGTGCGGCTACAATCATCACAGAGAATGTTACCTCTAACACCACTTGGTCCGGTGAAATAGAGTTGGCGAAAAAGATTGCGGTTACTAATGGTGCTACGTTAACCATTCAGGCCGGAACTAAGATTTATGGTCAGGCTACCGGTAATCCCAACGATGCAACCGCATTGATTATCACAAAAGGTGCAAAGATTAATGCGATTGGTACGGCCACCAACCCAATTGTTATGTCGGCTAAGAATGGTCAAGTCGGTGGTTGGGGAGGTTTGGTTGTATTAGGCAACGCTCCCATTAATCAAACGGCAACTCAGTATATTGAAGGTATTGTAGAAGGTAGTCTTCCGGGAGTAGACACTTCTTATGGCGGCAATGACTCGAATGACAATTCAGGTACGCTTCGCTATGTCCGTGTAGAATATGCAGGTGCTACAATTGGAGAAAATAATGAGCTAAATTCATTCACCTTTGGTGGCGTAGGTGCCGGCACGACTATCGACCACTGCCAGGCATACTTTGGTGATGACGACGGCTTTGAATTCTTCGGCGGTTGTGTAAACGCTACGTATCTGGTGGCTACCGGTACAACTGATGATTCATTCGACTTCGACTTCGGATATACAGGTAAAATTCAGTTTGCCGTATCTACCGTAGCATCTTCAAGATTAACGAGCGATCCTAACGGTATCGAATGTGATAATGATAAGCCGGCAGTAGCGCCACTCCGTACACGCACCCGGTATTAAGTAACTTTACATTGATTGGAAGCACAACGGGTACAAGTTTGAAATCCGCCGCTAATTTCCGTCGTAATTGTCAGTTTACTTTAGTGAATAGCATCCTTTACGGATTTCCTACCGGTATTTTATGCCAGACAACAAATAGCAATGTTTTCAAAAACAACGTTGTAAACGCTATTAATACAACCTACTCCGGTATTACCGCTGATGCGACCAATACTACCGCCGCAACTGTAGCTGCCATTGGTTTGACCAATGCTTGGGGAACTTACAAGAATCAGACAAACTTGAGGCCTAACGCAACTCCTGCAATAGATAGTGCAGACTTTTCAACGTTAGACAGTTGGTTTGCTTCAACAGATTACGTAGGTGCAATTGCTCCGACAAGTGCAGGTGCTAATTGGTTGATGGTTGGAACTTGGGTAAGATAAACAGAGTATGAATAAAGCTATGCTGAAAGTTCTTTTCTTTGAGCATAGCTTTTTAATTATAATGAGATGACAAGATATATCAGTCTACTATTTTTTATTTCAATAGTACTTGCCGGATGCGAGAAGGAAGGCGAATATATTGATACTGAATTTACATCCTATCAAATTTCAGTCGTATATCCCAATGACTTTTCAGACGTCGCCAATCTTACCGTAACCTTTGATGGGCAGAATGTTGCCAAGACATTGTTTCCCGGTAAAGCAGAGCAAACAGGGACTTTAAAATTAATCTATCAAGATTATAATGTGTTTGAACAACAAGTGACATTGAAATCCGGACAAGCAATTCAAGTTATTCTTTTACCGGGGAAGATCATAAAGTTGTATTCGAAACAAGACTACATTCCATTCAATGGAAGCTTTATTCTGAATAGTGGGTACGTAGCTAAATTGAACGGTCAAGAGCTGGTGGATGGACTAAATTACATCCACAAAGACAAAGCGAATGGAGATATCGAATTTTATAAAAGAAGTAATGAACAAGAATCTTTAGTCGCAACCATGCATGATGTATCTATTGTAGCCGATATGAAAATAAATATCATGCAATTGGAAGAGACCACATTCATTGAAATTCCTGAAGATGAGGAACCCGATCCGTCGTCCAATAAAATATTAAAGGCTCGCTTCTTATATTTAGGTGATGAGATTTTGTCGATGGATAAAGTGCGACTGGACTTCTTTGTCCATGACGACTGGTGCTGGGCTTTCTTCGCAGAACCTGTCGCTACGGTTACCTTGGAGAAGGGAAAGCTGACTGATTATATAGACTTGGACTATTCTTTCAAAGAACCGGATTTATACGGGGGGTGTACGGCCGAGTCTTATGGGTATTCTTTTTACTATGACGTAGTAGATCCCGTTTCTCAAATGATAATTGCGGATCATAACAATTATGCAACATCCTTGGGAATAAATAATATCCCAACTATAGACTACATGACCTGGACTTACAAAAAAGGAACATTCATTCTAAAAGATGGTGGTAATGCTTGTAATTTCCAAGCGGGCTTAAGTACTCCATGGGAGTAAAACTCGCGCATTGAGTCTCTCCGAAACCGTCTATACAGCTTTATATCGGTTACGGAGCTTTTAAGAAAACGTTTTGAAATCAGCAAGAAATAGTTAGAGAAAGAAGAAATGCTTATGGAAACAACTAAAATCAACAAAATAAGTAAAGCAGGCGGTGTATGCCTGTCTTTTACAATGGTGCTTGCAATAGCCGCAGCAACTCTATTTACCAGTGGAAGGCCGATTGAAGAATTGCCCAAAAACACCGCTGCCAGCCGTAAACCTGTTATCACCGCTGCGGGTGCCACCTTGCCGCTACCATTCTATAGCGAAGCATTCAAAATGTATTGGGAGAAGAACGACATCCCCGTAACGTATGCCGGCATTGGTACGGAACGTGGATTCAGAAGCCTGAAAAACCAACAAATAGACTTCGCGGGTGTGGATGTTCCACCCACTAAAGAGGAGTTAGATAGTTTGCCCGCTCCATCAATTCTGGTTCCTACTTGTATGGCAGCAGTAACTATCGCCTATAACCTGGAAGGTGTGGATAACCTGCATCTAACGGGAGAACTGATAGCAGACATTTATATGGGTAAGATACAGAAATGGAACGATGGGCGCATAGCCGCCATAAATCCCGGTAAACAGCTGCCCGACAAGGAGATTTATCCCGTTTTTCGGTTAGACGGTAGCGGAACAACCTATATCTTCAGTGATTACCTGACAAAAACAAACGCGGATTGGAAAACGAAAATAGGTACGGGAAAGTCGTTGACATTTCCGCGTGGCGTAGCTGCCACAGGTAATACAGGTGTAGCCGGATTGGTAGGAAGAGTGCCGGGTGCCATCGGATATGTGGCCTCGGAATATGCCACAAGCTTCAAGACGCAAAGTGCGTGGGTAAGAAACTTGGCCGGAAACTTTGTGCAGGCCACCTCGGAAAGTGTTACTGCTGCCGCAGGTATGGGAGATGCTACCGGAATGATAACTAACCCGGAAGGAAGCAACGCCTATCCCATCAGCTGTTTCACATGGGTGATACTTTATCAGGAACAGAACTATGCGGGACGTAGCCGTAGTGAAGCGGAAGCAAGTGTGAAATTGCTGGAATGGTTAGTGAGCCCCGAAGCACAGGCGGTAACCACCCAAGTGCAATGCTCACCACTACCGCAGAAAGCTGTAGAATATGCTAAGCGCATGTTAGACAAAGTAACTTATGACGGAAAGAAGTTGAAATGACTTGTATCCCATACTCTTACAGGTGAGTCGAGAACTACCGACTCACCTGTAGATTGAGATAAGGATTCTAATAGCTTATTTTCACACCGGCAAAATAACTTCTGGGTAATGCCGGACCGTATATATAACCCGAGTCACGGTTAGCTCCACGATCAAAGTCCTTCTGATAAGCCTGAAATATATTCTGTACCCCCGCATTCACTTGCAGGTCGACTGCATTATAAAGTTTGAAATCGTAGGTCAGCTTCACCCCAAGATCGAAGAAATCGGGTGTTTTAATAGCGGTAGCCTTACGTTCGGGCATATCACCCAACAAGGCGTTCTCGGCTGTGATATCCATCTGTTGTACCAACATCCGTCCGGTATAGGTACCCGACAAGGCAATACTTAAAGGCTTTATCGGTGTATAGGTAGCCGTAAAATATCCATAAATATCGGGCGTACGGAATATTTTCTTCTCTGCCGGTGCGTCATCGTGCCATTTATGCGCCTCATCATAACGGCTACGTTGCAACGTAGCACCTGCTTGCAACTGTAACAAGGAGAGATACGCCAGTTTGCCTTCCAACGTAAGTCCCATCACTTTAGCTCCCGCTCCATTGCTTCGTGTCTTTATCAATACGCCATCACCCCGGTCGTGAGGCTCGCCTAAGACGAAGACATCAGTCAGCCGCGTATAAAATCCTTCCACTAAGAAATTGGTTTGGAAGGCTCCGAAACGATGATACATATCGGCCGAAGCACTGAAGCTTTGTGATTTCTCTTCTTTCAGGTCTTTCGCCCGTTCAATCATGGCTACCGTACCACCCACATTCTCAATATGCATATCTTCATCAAAAGCCTGCGGAGCACGGAAACCGGATGAATAACTTAAACGTAAATTGATATCTTCCGTCGGATTGAAGCGGATATTGGCTCGCGGACTGATAATGACATTGTCCACCATATTGTGTTTATCCAAACGTCCGCCGATCAGAATGCCCCAATGGGCATTCTTCCACTCATTTTGCAGGAATCCACTATAAATGTTGACCGTCTGATCAGTCGAACGGTTATAACCCCACATATTATCCTTCAAACGATCGCGGTTGTATTCCAGGCCGGCAGTCAGATCAGAAGGCATGAAGAGAAGTTTATCGAACACATGTACATATTGTGCGCCTCCCATAGCGGTCAGATCGGTCGTCTTACCGTATGCTTTTAGAGGATCGTTACCCGGACCGTAATAGCTATCCCGATCGGTATTGGCAGCCGAAGCGAAAATACTCAATCGGTTCTTTTCATCCGGCGAGAAGTAATCGAACTTCAAGCTTCCTCCATCGATGGAGTGCTCTAGTTGTTCGGCAATATGCGCTTCATGAGGTGGTTTGTCGAGCATATCTCCCCCACGGCGGTACTCCTGCATATGATGATATTCAAAAGTAAGCTTGGAGTAAATGCTGGTTTTCAGGTAAGAGCGGAAACCGATGGTCTGGTTTTTCAGTTCGGGAAGTTCCGTGAAGCCGTCGCCATCATGATCATATCCCGAACGGTGACGGTTCTGCCCGAATATGTACAAGCCTGCCCGATGATCGTCTGTCACCAGCGAAGCGTTCAATGACGTATTGTTGTCAAACGAATTACTGCCACCAACGGAGGTTATTGTGTGAGCCAGCTGACCGGAATTACGTAAAGGTTCTTTGGTGATGATATTGATGGTACCGGCAATGGCGGATGATCCGAAAAGCGCTGAGCCGCCTCCACGCATAACTTCCACACGCTCAATCATACTGGCAGGAATCTGTTCCAACCCGTAAACACCCGATAAAGCACTGAAAACAGGACGCGAATCGATCAGGATCTGTGTATAGGGCCCGTCTAATCCGTTGATACGTACTTGCTGGAAGCCACAGTTCTGACAATTGGTCTCCACACGAACACCCGGTTGGAAGTTCAGTCCCTGCGACAGTGTGGATGAATTTGTCGTTTCAAACATCTTTATATCCATCACGTTAACCAACGTGGGTGCCAGTCGTCTTGTCGTTTCACTGCGATTGGCCGAAACCACTACCCCATCCAGTGCGACAGCATCTTCTTCAATTTCAAAATCTTCTTCGAGCGTATGCCCTTTCTTCAGCGTCACACTTCGGGTTACGGTTTTGTATCCGATGGAACTCACCTCGAGTTGAAAGCTTCCTTCCGGCAAGTTCTTTAGAAAATAATGGCCTGTATTGTCAGTAACGGTGCCAATAGTAGTTCCTTTAATGGCTACTGTGATATAGGATAAATGTTCTTTTGTTTTTTTATCTAATACGTGTCCGATAATATTCGCATCGGACTTTTTTAACACGGGGTACTCCGGGGTCGTAGCCTTTGTAGCCAATAAAGCACAACATAGGCTGACCAGGACTAAAAGATATCTTTTCATTGTCGTTAGTCTTTTTAATTATTTAAAATAAGTATGTAGGGAATAAAGCCGAGAAAGACAGCATACGGGCTGTTCGGCCTTCGGACTAAACGACAGGAGGTGCTCGAAGAGAAATTATACCCGGACAAGAAACTTTATAGCGTACTTCGCGCGGACGGGTAATGATAATACAGAGAATAGTCAGAACAGCAGCCGTGAATAGAGGAGTTATTCCGCTATCCGTCACCAACACATGATTCAACAAGTGAATCAGTTGGAACTCAACAGTCGTATGAGAGTGTTGGCTACCTTTTTTAAATGGATGCGAATGGACAATTGTAACTCCGTTCACCACATGGGAGTGAGTAAACAAAGTGATTCCTGCCATGTACGATACGAATAGTACAGGCAAGAAACACTTCATTATATTGAGATACAATTGTTTCATTTGTTAGTTATAAACCATATAGCAAAATTGCTTCGGACTCAGAGGGCCCATATGATATAACGACTTTGCGGTCATAAAGGTTTAATAGCTGATCTTTACCCCGGCAAAAAAGCTTCTCGGCAAAGAGGTCCATACATATATCCGGAGTCGCGGTCGGGACCTTTATCGAAGTCATCCTGAAATGCGTTGAAGATGTTTTGTACACCCGCATTCACCTGCAAAGCCACCGATTTGTATAGTTTGAAATCATAAGCCAGCTTCACACCCATATCGAAGAAGTCTTTGGTATCAACCGTAATCGGCTTCTCAATATAATTCGGAACAGCTTCATGCGGCACCAACATGGAACCGGTATAGGTACCGGATAGCGCGATAGACAACGGCTTGATCGGGGTATACGTAGCCGTGAAATAACCGTACGTATTTGGCGTGCGCATCATCTTCTTCACCTTCGGAGCGTCCGGATTCCATTCATGCGCTTCGTCATAATGGCTCTGTTGCAACGTTGCTCCAAGTTGTAGTTGGAATTTATTCAGATAAGCCATCTTTCCTTCCAGCGTCAATCCCATTACACGGGCGCCGGGTGCATTGATACGAGTACGTTTCAAAATACCATCAACTACTTCGCCATCTGTAAGAGAGAACACATCCGATAGTTTCGTATAGAATCCTTCTACCAGGAAGTTAACCTGAAACGCACCAAAACGCTGATATATATCGGCGGAAAGACTCAGGCTCTGTGACTTTTCTTCTTTCAAATCATGTGCCAACTCGATCATCGCCACATTACCACCCACATTTTCGATGTGCAAGTCTTCATCAAAAGCTTGTGGAGCACGGAAGCCGGATGAATAACTCAACCGAAGATTAATGTCTTTCGTTGGATTGTAACGTAGGTTAGCCCGTGGGCTAAAAATGAGATGATCGATCAGGTTGTGCTTATCAAAGCGGCCACCGAGCAGAAATCCCCAATGATCGTTCTTCCATTCATTCTGTAGGAAAGCACTGTAAATGTTCACGTTTTGATTCGTCTCCCGGTTGTAGCCCCACATATTGTCCTTCAATCGGTCTTGATTATACTCGATTCCGACAGTCAGATCGGACGGTAAAAAGATGCATTTGTCGAAGCTATACACATACTGAGATCCTGCCATCCAGTTCAGATCGGTTGTGTTACCATAAGCGTTCGGATCTTGTCCTCCCCCATAATAACTATCCCGATTGATGTGTTGGGCCGATGTAAATACATTAAAGCGATGTTTGGCATCAGGAGAATAATAATCGAACTTTAAGCCTCCACCATTAATAGAGTGTTCGGTCTGTTCGGCTACATTGGCTTCATGAGGCGGACGATTCAACAAGTCGCCTCCCCTACGGAACTCTTCCATATGATGGTACTCAAGAGTAAACTTCGAGTAGGTAGTCGTTTTCAGGTAGGAACGAAAGCCGACTGTTTGTCCGTGTAGCTTGGGCAGTTCCGAGTATCCGTCACCATCATGATCGTAAGCTGCACGGTGCCGATTCTGTCCGAAGATATAGAGTCCGGCACGCTGATCGTCTGTCACCAGAGACGCGTTTAAAGCCGTACTGTTGTCGAAAGCATCTCCGTCGCCTATACCGGTAATGGTATGCGACAACATGCCTGAGTTGCGGATCGGCTCTTTAGTTATAATGTTAATCGTTCCGGCAATGGCAGATGAACCGAACAAAGCGGATCCTCCACCACGCATCACTTCCACACGTTCAATCATACTGGCAGGAATCTGCTCGATTCCATACACACCGGAAAGCGCACTAAAGATCGGACGGGAATCGAGTAGAATCTGGGTATAAGGCCCGTCCAAACCATTGATACGTACTTGTTGGAATCCGCAGTTCTGACAGTTGGACTCTACACGTACACCCGGCTGAAAGCTCAACCCTTGGGCAAGTGTTGTAGAATTGGTATTCTCAAATATCTTCAAGTCTACCACGTTCACAAGTGTAGGAGCCATACGGCGTGTCGTTTCGTTCCGATTGGCGGATACTACTACCCCATCGAGTGATACGGCATCTTCTTCGATTTCAAAATCTTCTTCCAACGTACGCCCTTTTTTCAAAGTAACATTGCGACTTACGGTTTTATATCCCACACAACTGACTACAAGTACAAAGTTTCCTTCGGGTAGATTTTTCAGAAAGTAATGACCTGTAGCATCAGTCACTGTACCGATGGTCGTTCCTTTTAAAGATATAGTTATGTAAGGCAAGTGTTCCTGAGTCTTTTTATCCAAAATATGCCCCATAATGTTAGCGTCCGACTTACGTAACTCCGGCTGTTCAGGAAGAGCTGCTTTTCCTTCCAATGCAGGCAATAATGCACAACACAGAAAGAGAAGCGAAAATATGTATTGTTTCATTTTTCGTTCTTATTCGTTTTCGTAAAATATAGATATGAAAGTCAGATATATCCAGTGCCATCCTAATGAATGATGGCTCATATCTGTGTTCTTGAGTTACAGAAAATGAATAGCCGGAGGAGCCCTTAATCCCACTACTCCATGATAGGGAGCGTGACAACTTAGAGATTGGCAATTATCTAGTAATGTAAATAGTAAGCTAGGAATAAATTGAGCAATAGATAGAGTTGGCGGAAGATCATCAACAGTCAGAATGGAAAGGAAGTGAATCAGTTGCAATTCAACTGTGGAGTGTTGGTGATTTGCCGACTTCTTAAAGGGGTGCGAGTGAACTACCACCACTCCGTTGACCACATGCACGTGACCAAAGAAAGTAATGCTTGCCATATAAGATACAAAAAGTATCGGCAGAAAGTAGCGCATGGATTGCAATAGCAGTCGTTTCACCTCTTCTTTTATTTTTTCAGTCGGCAAAGTTACAAACTATTCTTTTAACAGCCAATCACTATTAATGATGATTTTCATTATTGATAATAGAAATTTGATACCTTATTTCGAGGTTATCATTGGTTTTATCCGCTAAATTCATCAATCGGCTTGACGCCAATACCTAGATATAAGTATTCGCATAAAGTGCATTTCATCTTTTCTAGGTATTGCTTCTCCTTCGGCTGACTCCTATTTTTGCATAGGAAATAAAGTAATATATGACAATGAGTCAGTCGCACAAAATTCAGAAGAAGCCGACACATTACCAAAGAAATATATGTTTGGTAATCGTCGCCATGCTCATCTGCATCCTGATTTTCATTTTCAGTGCTATTCATCACTATCAGGCGATCTCCAATGCGCTTGTTTTTCTTGCCTGACCAACCGCTCTACCCAAGAAGAAGATTATACCTACAACCGCTATCTGCCACTTATTAGCTTCTTCTGTATGCTACTCATCCTATTGCCTTTATACATATTCAACCACCGGCAGAAAAAGAGAGAAACCCGGTCAAAGAACTCCCACTAACAAAAAAGAGTAAAGTAATCACCTCCACAACTTGTTTTTTGTTTAACTTTGTACGCCTTATTATATGGGGGTAACAAAACAAGCCATCAAAATGATTGCTCATTTCAATGGCCTGTCCCCTTTAAAACACCTTTAAACAAAATGAAAAATATGCCTCTGTACTAACAAACTAACTAACCCTTAGAGGCATATTTGAAAGAGGCTGAGAGAATCAGCCTCTTCCTTTTTCTTATTTTTTGCGAGCTTCAACAATATAGCCGAGAGCCTCTTCGCATTTTGCTGTTACATAAGCCCAATCTTCAGCTGCTACCTTATCATTCGGGAACAACTTAGAGCCCATACCTACACAGAATACACCTGCTTTAATCCAAGCGGTTAGGTTTTCTTTGGTAGGTTCTACACCGCCTGTAACCATTAGCTTAGACCATGACATTGGAGCCATTAAGCCTTTCACAAAGTTAGGACCGTATACATCACCCGGGAATACTTTGCAAAGATCGCAACCCACTTCCTGTGCGAAACCAACTTCAGATACAGATCCACAGCCCGGAGTATAAGCTACCAGACGACGGTTACATACCTTAGCAATTTCAGGATTGAACAATGGGCCTACTACGAAACAGGCACCTAACTGCAAGTATAGAGCAGCAGTAGCCGGATCAACAATAGAACCGATACCAATAGCCATTTCAGGACATTCTTTTGCAGCAAACTTTACGATTTCAGCAAATACTTCCTGAGCGAAGTCACCACGGTTCGTGAATTCGAAAGCACGAACTCCACCGTCATAACAAGCTTTTACTACTTTCTTTGCAACTTCTGCATCCTTGTGATAGAAAACAGGAACCATGCCTGTTGAGCCAATCTTATTTAAGACTGCTATTTTATCGAATTTAGCCATTTCTCTTCTATTTAAACGATTGTTTTTAGTATTCTATTAACGTTGTACACGTCCGCTGGCATCTCCTCCGGCAAGTGCTTCTACCTCTTCTATTGAAACAAGGTTAAAGTCACCATTGATTGTATGCTTCAATGCAGAAGCAGCAACAGCAAACTCAAGAGCTTCACCCTGAGTAGCTTTAGTCATCAAGCCGTGGATTACACCACCTGCGAATGAATCACCACCACCTACACGGTCAACAATCGGTTCAACGTCATAACGAGTAGACATATAGAATTCTTTTCCGTCATAAATCATCGCTTTCCAACCGTTGTGGCTAGCAGAGAATGATTCACGAAGTGTAGAGATCACATATTTGAAATTGAATTCTTTCATCATTTGTTGGAAAATGCCTTTATAGCCTTCAGCATCTGTATGACCTGCTTCTACATTCGAATCCGGTTTGAATCCCAGACAAAGTTCAGCATCTTCTTCATTACCGATACATACATCAACATATTCCATCAAAGGCTTCATAATAGATTGTGCCTTTTCCTTTGTCCACAGTTTCTTACGGAAGTTCAAATCCACAGAAACAGTTACACCATTACGCTTTGCAGCTTCACAAGCCAGACGAGTCAATTCAGCAGCTTTATCGGAGATAGCTGGAGTAATACCCGACCAATGGAACCAATCAGCACCTTTCATGATTGCATCAAAATCGAAATCAGCAATATCAGCTTCTGCGATAGAAGAGTTAGCACGGTCATAAACTACCTTGCTAGGACGCATCGAAGCACCGGTTTCCAAAAAATAAATACCTACACGGTCACCACCACGAACAATAAAATCCGTATTCACACCATATTTGCGCAAAGCATTAACGGCTGACTGTCCAATTTCGTGTTTGGGCAATTTAGTTACAAAGTAGGCATCATGTCCATAGTTTGCGCAACTCACTGCTACGTTCGCTTCGCCACCACCATACACAACATCAAAAGAATCAGATTGAACAAAACGGGTATTGCCCGGAGTTGACAATCTCAACATGATTTCACCTAATGTAACGACTTTCTTTCTCATAATTCTATGTTTTAAAAATACAAGTAATTAATATTGTTAACTTTCAATTTATCATTTTACACCTATTTTAGGCATAATGCATTGATTACATGATAGATAATTGATATAAAACACAAATCACATAATCACCGTGTGCGGGCACAAAGATACAATAATTTTCGTAATTACAAAAATTGTTATATATTTGTGTCGAAAAAAATAAGTTTATCATTGTGTTCGAGCACAAAACGGTATATAAACGAAGGTAGTGATATGAATAAGTTGCCTGAACGAATCAGAATTAAAGATATTGCCCGACTGGCAAACGTCTCAGTCGGCACAGTAGACCGTGTAATACATGGGCGAAGCGGTGTGTCGGAAGTGAGTAAAAAACGAGTGGAAGAGATACTCAAACAGTTAGACTATCAGCCTAACATGTATGCCAGTGCGCTTGCTTCCAACAAGAAGTACCTATTTGGGTGCTTATTGCCCCGACATCTGGCCGGTGAATATTGGACTGCCGTAGAAGAAGGTATCAATGAAGCCGTAGAGACTTACTCGGACTTCAACACATCAGTCAAAATCTGCTATTACGACCCGTATGACTACCGTTCGTTCGCTGCTTCCAGCGAAGAGATCTTAGCCCAAGAACCGGACGGGATTATGATGGCTCCTACTGCACCTCAATATACTCGGAATTTTATAGGCAGACTCAATGAGCAGCATATACCTTATATATATATAGACTCCAACATCAAAGATACGGCTGCTTTAGCCTACTACGGTCAGAACTCTCGCCAAAGCGGATACTTTGCCGCCCGGATGTTGATGCTGCTAGCCAGAGACGAGAAAGAAATCGTGATATTCAGAAAGATACACGAAGGTATTGTCGGCTCGAACCAGCAAGAGAACAGAGAAATCGGATTTAGACAGTACATGAAAGAGTATCATCCGTCATGTAATATATTGGAACTCGATTTGCGCGCCGAAAGCAATGATGGGGACAATCAAATGTTGGACGATTTTTTCCGTGCTCACCCTACGGTTAACAACGGAATTACATTTAACTCCAAGGCATTTATTATCGGTGAGTATTTACGGAATCGCAAGCGAACGGAATTTAAGCTGATCGGCTACGATTTACTAGAACGGAATGTGACCTGCCTAAAGGAAGGAAGTGTTTCTTTTCTGATTGCTCAACAACCCGAATTACAAGGTTTCAACGGCATTAAATCACTGTGCGACCATCTCATTTTCAAGAAAGAGGTTACCAGTATTAATTATATGCCTATTGACTTACTAACTGCTGAAACAATTGATTATTATCATAGCAAGTAATAAATTAACTACAAACAAGTTATATGGAAACAAAGTATTTAAAAATCAATCCTGCCGACAACGTAGCCGTTGCCATTGTTAACCTCCCGGCAGGAGAGCATCTATCCATAGATGGTATTGAGATTACATTAAACGAAGATATTCCAGCCGGTCATAAATTTGCTCTTAAAGATTTTGCCGAAGGTGAAAACGTTATCAAATACGGTTACCCCATCGGTCATGCTTTGAAAAGCAAAAAGCAAGGCGAATGGATGAATGAGTCGAATATAAAGACAAACCTTGCGGGACTACTGGATTATACATACAATCCGGTAAAAGTTTCGTTGGATATCCCTCACCAAGACCTAACATTCAAAGGCTATCGCCGCAAGAATGGTGCCGTAGGAGTTAGAAATGAAATCTGGATCATCCCGACTGTAGGCTGTGTGAATGGAATTATTAACCAACTTGCCGAAGGCTTACGCCGTGAAACCGAAGGTAAGAACGTAGACGCGATTGTAGCTTATCCACACAACTACGGTTGCTCACAATTGGGAGATGACCATGAGAATACGAAAAAGATTCTCCGCGATATGGTTCTTCACCCGAATGCCGGCGCTGTATTGGTAGTCGGTCTGGGTTGCGAAAACAACCAACCGGATGTGTTCCGCGAATTCTTGGGTGACTACGATAAGGATCGTGTAAAATTCATGGTAACACAAAAAGTGGGCGATGAATATGAAGAAGGCATGGAACTTCTCCGCGAATTGTACGACAAAGTGAAAACCGACGAACGTACGGATGTACCTTTGGCCGAACTACGTGTAGGATTGAAGTGTGGTGGTTCCGACGGTTTCTCGGGTATTACCGCTAACCCTCTGTTGGGTATGTTCTCCGACTTCCTGATTGCTCAGGGAGGTACAAGTGTACTGACCGAAGTTCCTGAAATGTTTGGTGCAGAGACGATTCTAATGAACCGTTGTTTGGATAAGGGCCTGTTCGATCAAACAGTACACCTGATCAATGACTTTAAAGAATACTTCCTATCGCATAATGAGCCCGTTGGTGAAAACCCATCTCCGGGAAACAAAGCAGGTGGAATCTCTACACTGGAAGAGAAAGCATTGGGATGTACACAAAAATGTGGTAAAAGCTATGTAGCAGGCGTTATGCCTTACGGCGAACGTTTGGAAACAAAAGGTTTAAACCTGCTATCCGCACCGGGAAATGACTTGGTTGCCTCGACTGCATTGGCTGCCTGCGGCTGTCACATGGTATTGTTTACTACCGGACGTGGTACTCCTTTCGGCACATTTGTACCGACTATGAAGATTTCAACCAATTCCACCTTGGCAAAGAACAAACCGGGATGGATTGATTTCAACGCCGGAGTGATCGTAGAAAACGAAACGATGGAGAAAACTTGCGAACACTTCATTGACTACATCATCAAAGTGGCCAGTGGTGAGTTTGTGAATAATGAAAAGAAAGGATATCGTGAAATAGCCATCTTCAAAACAGGGGTTACTTTATAAATTCCATTCGATTAATATAAAACAGAGCCGGAACGATTTCTTATAATTGCTCCGGCTCTTCTTGTTTACACAGGTCGATAATGGAAAGGATTTTAAACCATATCGTCGCCTGTCTTAGCAAAGGTAACGCGGATTGTTTTATGAAACGGGATAAAACGTGAGACAACAGCTATAACAATCGAGATGACTAGCAAATAGCCAAAAATCTCTTTCAGTGCAAGCAGTAAGCTTTGCTGTTGCAAGGTAGCATAGAGCGTATTTGTTGCCAACTGTGCAGCCTCATCACTACCCTTTCCTCCCGTAAGAGCCGTCTGCAAAGCCTGATGATAACGGGATGCCGCCAACGGATCTACTGCAGTCACAGACTCCGACAAGGAATACATATACTTTTGTTGCAACCGATACAGCGTATTGCTATAAAAAGAAGTAGCCATAATAGGCGAAAGTACCGATCGAAAGATTATCAGAAAGAAAGCATTCGACAATAGGAACTTCGGATTCAAGTCTTCCACAGCGAACAAAGCAAAGGCAATGATAAGGGTCAGCATCCCTAATCCACGGAAAAAGATAGGCAGATATAACATCTCGTATGTACTATCCGGCGAAATACCCAAATAAAGAATGCCGAAGAATATCACAAAACATCCCATCCCACCGGCAATCAGGAAACGGAAGCGCCAGCGCTGCCAGCGAAACCACCAGAAACAGATGACAGCTCCCAGTATATACCAGGCAATAAATAGATATACAGGGAATATGTATGCGTATTATCAACTTTCAGAATCACGCTCAGGTAGTTAGTCAGCAAGGTGGTCGAACTACTAAAGAACATGATGAGCATCATATAGAAATAGCCGATAATCGCCTTGGGTTGATACAGAGGAGCCAAGTTGACATAGGGAGTATCCGAATGATATTGAATCCAAATAAATAGAGCAATCAATGCAGGGGCTATCACAATATAGACACAGATCTTAGTAGAAGCCATCCAATCGAGCATCTTACCATAATTGATGACGTACATCAACATCAGTAATCCCGTTGATATAACCAGCATTTCGCGAATATGCAGATCGGCCAAAGGTATGGTTCGCGTAGGGCGATTGTGTCGGAAACAAATAATCACAAACACAATGGAAACCAGGATCAGAAGCATCATGAAGTAATACATGTACTTCCAATTGTAGTGGTATGCTAACTGAGCGGTAATCAACATAGAAGCTTGTCCGCCACCATAGACCAACGGATAGAAATAGGAATAAAATTCGCTTCGGACGTTTTGTGGACTAAAGATCTTTTGCGCATACCGAATAAACCACAGCATGAGAAAACCTTTCAAGAATCCGATAACAAAACTACAGATAATCAAGATATCAACGTTTTGCGTACGCGCACAAATCCAACTCAGGAAAAACTGCAAGACCAAATCGATCAACAGCAGATGTTTGACAGAGAAAGCGGCCAATACTTTAGGGATAATGGGATAAGCGATAGCCATACCCGCCGAAGCCGCATAATAGCCCATCGTAATATCCTCGGAATTCGTACCCAAGGTATTCGAGACTTCGAGCATACTACCGGTATACGAACCGTTCAACATAATCACGGGAAGAATAACCATGAAGATGCAAAGTATGCCAAGCCAGTCGGGCACCCATTGTCGTACGGGAGCTCCAGTCTTTTCAGGATACTCATCGACGCAAAGCCTCCGTTTCGACCATCATTCCAGCTCGTAATTGAGCCATTTCATCCGGACTTACATCATTCAAGTCTATTCGCACAGGAATGCGCTGCTGTACTTTCACAAAGTTTCCGGCAGAGTTATCAGTAGGAACGAGAGAATATTTAGATCCGGTAGCTCCGGATATCGCAGTGACCGCACCATAAAAGAGCTTTCCCGGCATAGCGTCTATTTTAACACGTACCTGCTGCCCGATATAGATGTTGGTAATCTGTGTTTCTTTATAGTTGGCCGTAATCCACTTATCATCGCTACGTACCAAGAAAGAGATAGTTTGTCCCGTTTGTACATATTGCCCCGGTTCAATAGTTCGCCTCCCCATGATTCCGTCATAAGGAGCTGTTAGAACCGTGTAGGATAAATTCAGCTCTGCCAAATCCAAATCGGCTTCTTTGCGCAGAATCGCTGCCTCCGCTCCCGTTGTTTTCTTAGTAGTCTCCGAATATTGTGATAAGGCCGCCTGTTTCTGGGCAAGCAATGCCTGATAACGTGCCTTCGCACCCTCATAAGCCGCCTTTGCCTGCTCATATTGTTGCTCTGGAACCGATTCTTCTTTCAACAAACGTTCAAATCGATGAAAATCCTGCTCCAATTGCCACAGCCGGGCTTTCGATTCGGCTATATTGGCTTCCTGCACGGTAACATTTGTTTGTGAGGTCGAAATACCGGAATGAAGAACTTCCCGCGAACCATGCGCGTCCAATAAGGAAGCTTCCGCCTCTTTCACTTTAATTTGATACTCCCGATTGTCAAGTACCAGCAAGGTATCTCCCTGATGTACATATTGATGTTCCCGAAAACGTATCTCCTTTATATAACCCGAAGCCCGAATATTCAGTGGAGCAACGTATTGATCCACAAAAGCATCATTTGTTATTTCATAATTAATATGTCGCCAGAAATAGGCGGCAGTCCACCAAAGCCCCGAACAAGCCAAAGAAATACATACCACATTCAGAATTATATTGCGAATTCTTCTCTTTTTCAGCTTTTGATGTCTTTTCTTCAATGCATTTGCCATATCAGTTCAATCTAATTAAAGGTATCCACAAACCTTCTGAAGTTGATAATAAGTATAAATCACACGAGTACGGGCAGTGACCAACTGCAATTCCGCATTCAAACGAACAGAGTTCGCATCGAGTAAATCGGTCAGTATGGCTAATTGATTCAGATAGCGATTCTGCATAATGCGATAATTCTCTTGCGCCTGCCTTATGGATAATTTAAGTGCTTCGACTCGTTGCAAAGCCTCTTTGTGACGCAAGAAAGCAGTGCGTACTTCTACGCGTAGCCTTTGCATTTTCTGCTCTTCTTCATTCGTACGCAATGATTTCGTGAGCCGGTTCTCTTTTACCTTATGATTATTCTTATATAACGAAGATAGAGAATACGCAACCGAAATTCCTACATTCCAATTATTATTGTACATATCGGCCAACGTACGAGAAACCGGACGAGCCAATGCATTCGAAGCATAGAGAGACACACTGGGAAGCGAAGCAGCTCGAGCCAACCGGATTTCATTTTGCGCCAGTTCGGTCATCGCCCGTCCCAACTTCATTTCCGGATCATTTGTATAAGCCTGAGTGATATAATCATCATAGGATTGTAGCGCAACAACTGGGTAGAGCATAGATGTATCGGGTTTCAGTATCAAATCCTCTTCTTGCCCCATCAGGATGTTTAACTGTTGCGACACAAGCGCAATACTATTTTCTGTTTCTTGCAGAGACAAACGGTCATTGGTCAGTTGCATTTCACTCCTTAACACATCATTATTCGTAATCAACCCTTCCCGCTTCAAGCGTCGGATATCACGCAAGCGCAATTCCGACTCTTCGATGTTTCGCACCAACACTTCACGTTGTTTATAAAGAGTGAACAGATCCATATACTGACTCAACAAAGCTAGTTTTATTTCCGCCCGATCAGTCAATGTTTGCAGAGCGGCGAGTTGCTTCTCCATATCTGCTTTATGTACCGTATTCCGTATTTTTCCTCCCTGATAGATCGGCTGTACCAAATCAACCGCATAGTTCTGCGACCAATCGGGCGCTTCGGGATAAGCCGGATCGGTGATTCCGCGCTTCCAAACAATTGGCTGTCCAAGTACTCCTCCTTTCAAACCAAGCTGTATGTCGGGTAGTCGTGCCGCTTTGGCGGTTTGCAAACGTTCCTTAGCCATCGACTCTTTCAGATCATCAGCCTGAAGTCGCAAGCTATGCTGAACTCCCCGATCGAAAAGTCGATCGACGGTAAGCAACAATGAATCTGTTTGAGCGGCAACCGGTTGGTATGCCAAGATGAGACCCAAGAGGCATCTCCGATAACCTTTATAAATCTTCAAGGACATCATGCACTTCTTTTAGCTCCGCCAGCATTTTCTCAACACGTACCGTACCAATAGCATGTTCAGCGCTTACATAAACCTGATCCAACACCGGACGAATCTGTTCGCGCAGCTCTTCTCCCTCCGGAGTTAGAAATACCAGCTTATTACGGCGATCGGTCGGATCTTCTTTGCGGAAAACATACCCTTTTTTTTCGAGGTTGTTCATCAAGTTAGTCAAACACGCTTTATCTTTTGCCGTGCGTTCGGCCAATACTTGCTGACTGATACCTTGCTCATGCCACAAGCTACTCAATACTTGAAGCATCTCAAATGTAATACCGGCATTATTCTTTTTCAACGTGCATTGCATGGAACGGCGGAAAGCCATGCGGGTTCGAAAAATCTGCAACATAAGTTCTCTAAACTCTGCTCCTTCTCTCATAAAACATCTTTTTACCTTTCAGGCTGCAAAAGTAGTCATTCCTGAAGAATTAGTCAAACATTTGACTAATTTCATTTCTCTTTTTATTTGCTACATACCAATAGTTAATCTTCTTGCCAAGAAAGATTATGCAGATAAAACACTCATACTGAATTAATTTAAGCATCACTCATGCAAATAATCAATCAAACAATTGGTCTTCTCAAATCTTTTATATTACTTTGCAGTACAAAGTACTTTTAATATGGATAAAGATAAAGCATTAGCATCGGTAAACGAGATCAAAGAATTAATGGAAAAGTCTTCCAAGTTCGTTTCTTTTAGTGGCTTAGCAGCAATAATGGCGGGAATCTACTCTTTGGCAGCTCCTTTATAGTCGCCAAAGTATTATCGCCAGGGCTGACCCTGCAAGAAATAACAGTCACTGCACTGGTCGTATTAGGCGCTTCAATCGTCACCGCCTTTGTGTTATCATACTACAAAGCGAAGAAGATTGAGCAAAAGTTCTTCAGTAAACTTACCTATCGTACTTTATGGTCTTTCGCTCTCCCTCTATTAGTCGGAGGTTTGCTTTGCCTTTCCCTCATACTGCATAAAAGCTACGGACTAACCTCATCCATTATGCTATTGTTTTATGGATTGTCATTGGTTAACACCTCTAAATATACATATTCTAATTTTGCCTGGCTAGGCTATGGATTCTTACTCATAGGTATTGTCGACTGTTTCTTTATCGGTCACGGACTCTTATTCTGGACGATCGGCTTTGGCGGCCTCCACCTACTATATGGTATTTGGTTCTATGTACACTACGAGAGAAAAAGCAACCGATGATAGAAGCATTCCAACATATCAATAAGGCATTCGAGAGCAAAGTTCGGCTAGGTATCATGGCGGTTCTGATGGTTAATGAAGAATTGGATTTCAACGCTTTGAAAGAACTGCTTTCATTAACCGACGGAAATCTGGCTAGCCATACCCGTGCGCTAGAAGAATTGAGCTATATCACTTGCAATAAAAGCTTCATCGGTCGAAAACCCCGGACCACATTCCAAGCGACTAAAGAGGGACGAAAAGCCTTTCAAGCCCATATCGAAGCACTAGAGAAGTTCTTAAAATCAAACTAACAACTTACTTAAATAACTATTTTATGGAGAATTTAAACAAAGAAACGAATGAAGGTGAAAAACAACTTCCCGGATGTCTCACCCGTTTTTCTAAAACAATCAAAGTAGTAGTCATAGCAGCATTAGTTCTTCTGCTGATGATACCGATGTTTATGATTCAGGATTTGATCCGCGAACGAAAGTCGACACAAGAAACAGCCATCATGGAAGTAAGCGAAAAGTGGAGTCTGGCGCAAACAATCAGCGGACCTTACCTGAGTTTACAATATCCGGATGTAGTAGAAGGTATTGAAAAGCAAAAAATAAGCATCGAAAACTTGCTTTTATTCCCGGATGACTTACAGATTACCGGAAACCTGACTACGCAAATACTACAAAGAAGCTCCTACGAAGTCAATGTATATCAGTCGGAGCTAACGCTGAAAGGCTCATTCAGTGCGGAAGAGTTGATCAAAAACCGAATAGACATGAGCCAATTGGAGCTGAGTAAAGCCGCCATTTGCTTAAACCTGACTGATATGAGAGGAATAAGCGAACAGATGCATATTACTTTAGGCGATTCGACCTATGTCTTTGAACCGGGTATGGATAATCGAGGTATCAGCAATACGGGCGTACATGCCATTGCCGACTTATCCGCACTGAAAACAAACCAAAAACTTCCCTATGAGATAAAAATCAAACTGAAAGGGTCGCAATCCATCCACTTCATCCCGCTGGGTAGAACAACCCGGGTTAATCTGCAAGCGAATTGGAATACCCCCAGCTTTACAGGCAACTACTTGCCGGCCCAACGAGATGTAACTGAAAAGGACTTCTCCGCCGAATGGCAAGTGTTGAACCTAAACCGTAATTACTCACAGGTGATGAATAAGTACACCCAAGCCAACATTAGAGATATTGAGAATTCTAGTTTCGGCGTTAATTTAAAGATACCGGTCGAACAGTATCAACAGTCTACACGTACGGCCAAGTATGCAATCCTCATCATACTGTTGACCTTCACCGTTACTTTCTTCTGCGAAATTGTGAATAAAACACAGATTCACGCTTTTCAGTATTTACTGGTGGGATTGGCACTTTGCTTATTCTACAGCCTACTCCTCTCCTTCTCTGAGCACATCGGCTTCAATCCGGCTTATCTATTATCAGCTGCATTGACCGTGCTACTGATTGGAGGATATATGTTGGGTATTATTCGAAAAAAGAAACCGGCGCTTATACTTAGCGGATTGTTGAGTACGCTATATGCCTACATATTCATCCTCATACAGTTGGAGACTTATGCGCTCCTAGCAGGTAGTTTGGGATTATTCGCTATTCTGGCTCTCGTTATGTACTACTCTAAGCAAATAGATTGGTCGAACGACAGATAATCACACGCACTGTCCACTCAGTCATTTTTCTCTTTGGCTAATGCAAGCACATCAAATGATTGAGCGGACAGTGAGTTGTCTGTTTATCGAAAGAGTTAAGCGTTCCGATGATCGATAATCTGAACCATATTTTTCAGTGCCCAATCGACCAAGCCTTGTATATGAGGTATTAAACTAAGGCCTGTATCAGTAAGGCAATATTCCACACGCGGGGGAACTTCGGCATAGACTTTCCGCTCTACCAAACCATCTGCTTCGAGCGTGCGCAATGTTACAGTGAGCATACGCTGAGATATATCTTCGATAGCTCGATGGATATCACTGAAACGCATGGTACCGTTCGTATGCAAAGTTACCAAAACCAGCATTGACCATTTATCGCCTAAACGGCTCAATACATCTCTTATGGGACAATTTCCTGTCGGATGGAAGTTTATCATTCTTTAACCTTTTGTAGTTAGCTGACTTACAGCAATCGTTACCTTTGCGTAAGTCTCTTATTATGAAGTTCGTTCTTGTTTCTTTCAGGTAAGAAAGATACATTTGCCGCACAAAAGTAATAAACTTACTATAAATAACTATTGTCTCACTTAATAATTTAAATTATGACAAAAAGAGTTGCTGTTTTAGCAGTCGATCCGGTTAATGGTTTCGGATTATTCCAGTATTTAGAGGCCTTTTTCGAGAATGGTATTTCATATAAAGTATTTGCAGTGGCCGATCAAAAAGAGATTCGGACCAACTCCGGCATCAGCCTGTCTGCCGACGACGTAATAGCCAATCTGAAAGGACATGAAGATGAATACGATGCACTCGTATTTGCCTGCGGAGATGCCATTCCAGTATTTCGCGATAACGCCGACAAAGCCTACAATGTAAACCTGCTTGAAGTGATCAAGACGTTCGGAGAAAGAGGCAAGTTAATGATCGGACATTGCGCAGGCGCCATGATGTTCGACCTGACCGGCATCACTCAGGGCAAGAAAGTAGCTGTACATCCACTAGGCAAAGCAGCTATCCGCAATGGGATTGCCACTGATAATAAGTCGGAAGTAGACGGTAATTTCTTCACCGCACAAGAAGAAAACACCATCTGGACCATGATGCCACAGCTTCTTCAAGCATTGAAGAGCGACTAAGAACGGCTATCTAGTAAGCATCCGGAACAAAATCCGCATTCCAACTCAATTCAGCATATGCATCATTCAGGATAGGGTATCTATCTTGAATGATGTATGTTGTCAATCCGGAGTGCTCGCGAATGGGAAAGCCGCCATAATCATTCATAAATGCAGGCGTTGCAGCTTTCCAAATAACACAGTCGCTTAGCAAACGAGTCAACTCATCTTTTTCATCCGATGTATTCAACAAGGAACTGTAGTAATGTCCGAAATCGAAAAACAAGTGAGAGAAGCTGGAACGACCGAATCTTTGGTAAGTATCGAGTTCATTTGCCAATGAATAGTCGCAATGGCCATGCACATAGGTAGCCAATGGAGCCACCGCGGATGTTTTTATCAAGCTGAATGTGCCCGAACATTCATACCCCGTTAGGTTATTAATATGATTGAAAACAGTTTTCCCGAATCCGGCAGATTGGCTGTCGGCTCGAAAAGATAGTGCAACGACTTTTCGTAGATCTCAGTAAATCCCGGCGAAACAATTTCCGCCGAAGAAGCCAAAATATACTCAGTCTTATCTTTCAATTCATAAGCGACCTCGATTCCTGCCATCAGGCAAG
>NZ_BAIV01000034.1 GCF_000517545.1 Bacteroides reticulotermitis JCM 10512
TCTGATTTGATCTTTCGACTTGGAAGAGATCAAAATCAGAGGGTTATTCGATTATCTTGAGTTTTAGATCGGCTTGGTAATTTCTCCGATTAAACAAGAATTCATTTTATAGCGAATCTCTTTGTTAGATAGCCCATGGCCTAATAAAAACATAAGTTTGGTGACTGCACATTCCGGTGTACTGTCGTATCCACTGATAACTCCGGCTTCTAAAAGATGCATTCCAGTTTCGTAACGTCCCATTTCTACAGCACCGGAGGCGCATTGAGTAATGTTGACAATTACAATTCCACGATCGGTTGCTTCCTTCAATTGTTGAATAAACCACTCTTTTTGCGGGGCATTCCCGGAACCAAACGTTTTCAGTACAACCGCTTTCAGTCCCGGAACATGGAGCAGAGAGGTTACAATACCTTCCTGAATGCCGGGAAAAAGAGTTAGTATCACCACGTTGGTGTCGAATAAGTAGTGGGGTTTTAGCGGCTTGGTTAGGTCGGGCTGGCGAATTAAGTTAGGTTCGTACTTGATGTGAATGCCTGCTTTTGCCAATGGCGGATAATTGAACGAACGAAACGCATTGAAGTTTTCCGCATTGATCTTGGTAGTCCGGTTGCCACGCATCAAATGATTCTCGAAGAATATACATACTTCGGGGATCATGGCGGTACCTTCCGGATTTTTGGCGGCGGCAATTTCAATAGCTGTAATCAGATTTTCTTTTCCGTCCGTACGAAGTGTGCCGATGGGGAGCTGAGAGCCGGTAAGGATGACTGGTTTACTCAGATTCTCAAGCATGAAACTAAGTGCGGAGGCCGTATATGCCATCGTATCAGTACCGTGTAGAATCACAAAACCGTCGAAGTAATCATAGTTGTAATTGATAATCTTCACGAGCTTGGCCCAATAGGCAGGTTCCATATCCGATGAATCAATCGGAGGATCGAACTGATAAGAGGAGATGCGATAGTTGAATTTTTTAAGTTCAGGGACGTGCTTGAGCAAATGGTCGAAGTTGAAGTTTTCCAATGCTCCGGTTTCCGGATTTTCTATCATTCCGATTGTACCACCCGTGTAGATTAGCAAAACGGAAGGGGTTTTTACTCTCATGCTTATCGGTTTTCTGTTAAATCGCTGACAAATATAGGGATTTCTCGCGAATTATGAATTATGAATGATGAATTATTGGCAGCTAAAATAGATGCAAATAGGAGAAACTTATAATTAGCAAGTAAACGCTTGTGTTTTTTAACAGATCCGTTATTTCCCTTTTAGTTCATCATTCACAATTCCCGATTCGTAACATCAAATTATTTGATGCTCTTTTTGAGCTCGAGGATAGCCTTCTCCGCATCCTTTTCTTCTTCAAGCAGGGTGACAAAACGACTGCCGATAATGGCTCCCGAAGCATGTTCGCAAGCCGCATCGAAAGTTGCTTTATTCGAAATCCCAAAACCTACCATCAACGGATTGACCAACTTCATATCTTCTATTTTCTTGAAGTACGCTCGTTTCTGATCATCGAAATCGCGTTGTACGCCTGTGGTAGCGGCAGATGAAACCATATAGATGAAGCCATCGGTATGCGTATCAATCTCGCGTACGCGCTCTTCACTGGTTTCCGGAGTGATGAGCATAATTACTTTTACGTTATGGCGTTCGGCAATGCTGCGGTAGTGCTCCTGATAATCACGAAACGGAAGATCGGGAATAATTACTCCATCAATGCCGCACTTCACACATTGTTTGCAGAAGTGCTCGAAGCCAAATTGCATGATGGGGTTGAGATAGCCCATCAATACCAAAGGGATAGTTACATCGCTGCGGATGTCTCGCAATTGATCGAACAGCAATTTGAGTGACATTCCATTGCGGAGTGATTGAGTAGCTGCATGTTGGATAACGGCACCGTCGGCCATTGGATCACTAAAGGGAATACCGATTTCGATCATCTCGACTCCGTGCTTCTCGAGGGTACGGATAATGTGAGCCGTACTGTCTAC
Organism: Bacteroides reticulotermitis JCM 10512; assembly: GCF_000517545.1. Lineage (GTDB taxonomy): Bacteria > Bacteroidota > Bacteroidia > Bacteroidales > Bacteroidaceae > Bacteroides > Bacteroides reticulotermitis. Next base: position 2,001 of record NZ_BAIV01000034.1, read on the forward strand.
TGTCGGATGTCCGGCGCAGAAGTAGATAGACAATAGATCTTTCTTGTTGCTACTAAAGAGTTGATTAATTCTGTTCATGACTATTGTAATTTGATTTGTTTATTGTTTGAGATTGTTTAAAAAGGTGCGAATCCGCTCGCTGTCTTTCTCTCCCGGGCTGAGTTCGAAGCGGCTATTGATATCATAGCCAGCTAGTAACGGATGGTTGAAAGCACAAAGAGCCTGAGCACTTTCCATGCGTATGCCTCCACTAAGCAGGAAAGGTGTTTTTCCTTGGTAAGAAGGTAACAGGCACCAATTGAACTGAGTGCCTGATCCGCCGTGCTGCTCGCACTGTGTGTCGAAGAGGAAAAGATCGCATGAGTCTTCATACTCATCCGTCTTTTTCAAATCGGAAGAATCGGCTATGGAAAACACTTTGATCAGTTTCACGCCTGCGGCACGCAACGAACGGCAGTAAGCCGGTGATTCCTTTCCATGCAGTTGCACATAGTCCAAGCCGAAGCGATCGGCATACATGCGGACTGTTTCTTTCTTTTCGTTGACAAACACGCCTACACGTTTGGCGCGAGTAGGCAAGTAGCCCGGAAGCTCGTGTACATAACGGGGAGACTTGGAATAGAAGATGAATCCCAGCATATCTATTTCTTGCATGGCTTCTATCTCTTGTATATTCTCAGCATGCCGCATGCCGCATACCTTGATTATTTTTCCGTTTATCATAGAACTGGCTGTTTTAAGTGAATGAAATTAAGTTTATCGGGTGCCCTGTACGAATTCTTGCAAGGATTCGCCCGGCTGCGGTGTTTTCATGAAGGTTTCGCCAATCAGGAAGCCACGGAATCCGGCCTGGCGGAGACGTTTGACTGTTTGCGGATCAGATATTCCACTTTCAGAGATAAGAACACTCTCCTGAGGTAGTTGTTCAGCCAAGCGGAATGAGTTTTCTACATTGGTGAAGAATGTACCCAGATTTCGGTTGTTGACTCCGACCATATCTATACCTTTATATATATAAGGTAATTCGTCCGCACTGTGGATTTCGAGCAATACTTCAAGGCCTAGTTCGTGGGCTTTCTCAGTCAGGGCGTGGCACTGCTCCGGTTGCAGAGCAGCTGCGATAAGTAGTACAGCGTCTGCACCCACGATCTTTGCCTGATAAAGTTGGTATTCGTCGATGATGAAGTCTTTCCGAAGAATAGGGATATTCACCAACGGGCGGGCGGTACGAATATCTTTCAGGCCACCGCCGAAGAACTTCTCGTCAGTCAGTATCGATAGTGCAGAAGCTCCTGCGGCAAGATAGGCCGGAACAATCTCTTCGACTCGTGCTTCCTGTTTAATCCAACCTTTGGATGGAGAGCGGCGTTTGAACTCAGCTATAATGCCCGAGTCGGAGGCAATTAATGCCTGTTTCATGGAACGTGCTTCCGGAATACCTTCGATACTTTCCAGTAACTGGTCGATGGTAATCGTTTGTTTTTGAAGATCGACCTCAAAACGTTTGTTAGCTATAATTTCGGATAATATATCTTTCATTGCGGATCTTAGTTATTGAGTTCGATGAATTTTTTCAGAGTCGCTAATGCCTGTCCACTTTCTAACGATTCTTTGGCAAGTGCGATACATTCCTCGATCGGTTTCTCCGGACGCATCACTTGAATGGCAAAAGCAGCGTTGATAATGACCACATTCTTCTGAGCGTCGGTGGCTGTATTACTCATGACGCTATCGAATATCCGGGCAGCTTCTTCGGGTGTTTGACCGCCATCTAGTTCCGTGTCGAGACAACGGGCAAAGCCCAACCCTTCGGGCGTATATATCTTTTCATTGCCGCAAGTGGCTACCTTGAAACTATCCGTGAGTGATATCTCGTCATACCCGTCGAGATTGTGAACAACGGCAAACTTCGTTTGGCTCTCCTGATATGTGTACGTATACAGCCGTAGCAACGGAAGATTGTATACACCTAATAGTTGATAAGTCGGAATGACTGGATTAACCAGTGGTCCAAGCATGTTGAAGAACGTACGTACGGCCAAGGCCTTGCGGATGGGGGCGACTGCTTTCAATGCCGGATTGAATAAAGGAGCATGCAGATAAGCAATGTTGCACTTCTCGATGCTGCGGCGCAAATGGTCGACGTCGCTGGTAAACTTGACGCCGTGTTGTTCCATCACGTTACTGGCTCCGCTTACGGACGTTGCACCGTAGTTGCCATGTTTAACAACCGGGAAACCTGCACCGGCTACGGTAAAGCAAGCGGCGGTGGAGATGTTGAATGTATTCTTTCCATCGCCTCCTGTGCCTACAATGTCGATGGGAGAGAACTCACTCAAGTCCACCGGAACACGCATTTCCAACAATGCGTCGCGGAAGCCGCAAAGTTCTTCAACGGAAATGTTACGCATCAGGAAAACGGTTATCAGAGATGCTACCTGTACGTCATTGTATTGACCTTGCGTGATGTTTTGTAAGATGGTACGGGCCTCGTCGCGACCCAGATATTGATGCTCGAAAAGCTTATATAGAATTTGTTTCATGAGGTTATTCGTTTAAAAAGTTTCTGATGATTTCTTTTCCTTGCGGGGTGAGAACCGACTCGGGGTGGAACTGTATGCCGCGCACGTCGTACGTTTTATGATGAAGTGCCATAATCTGCCCTTCTTCGCTTTCGGCTGTGATTTCCAGACAATTGGGAAAGTGGTCACGACTCACGACCCAAGAGTGATAACGTCCGACAAGCAGCGAGTGTCCGAGACGGTTGAACAATACATCTTCGCGGATGATGTTTACAGGTGTTTGTACGCCGTGATACACATCTGTCAGGTTTTCGAGTGTAGCACCGAAAGCTTCCCCGATCGCTTGATGTCCCAGACAGACTCCTAATATACTTTTGCTGGGTGCATATTGCTTGATGACAGGTAGTAACAGTCCCGCTTCTTCCGGAATACCCGGTCCCGGTGAAAGGATGATTTTATCGAATCGGTCTACCTCTTTAAGAGCTATCTGGTCGTTGCGGAATACCTCTACATCGGTTGCCCCCAGTTCTTTCACCACATGCAATAAATTATAAGTGAAAGAGTCATAGTTGTCTAAAAGTAATATTTTCATTGTTTTAGTTTTTGAGGGTGACTGCTATATCTATTGCTTTCTTGAGTGCGCCGAGCTTGTTGTTAACTTCCTGTAGCTCGTATTCTTCCTGACTGCGTGCTACGATACCACCTCCTGCTTGGATCCATAATTCGTTGTTACGGCTGACAAATGTGCGGATGGTAATCGCTTGGTTTAGCTCACCGTTTAGTCCGATGAAACCAATGCAACCGCCATATGCTCCTCGGTTGTGAGGCTCGATGTCGCTGATCAGCTGCATGGCGCGTATTTTGGGTGCGCCGCTGAGCGTACCTGCGGGGAAGGTGTCGATGAAGCTTTTCATCTTGTCGGCATTCTCATTCAGTACTCCGCTTACACGGCTTACTAAGTGAATGACGTGACTATAATATTGGGGCTCTTTGTAAAACACGACCCGTACATCGTGGCAGTTACGGGAGAGATCGTTGCGTGCGAGGTCGACCAACATCACGTGTTCCGCATTCTCTTTGGGATCGGCAAGCAAGGCTTCTGTCAACTCCTTGTCTTTCACCAAGTCACCTGTTCGGCGGGTTGTTCCGGCAATCGGATCAATGTAGGCGTTTCCGTCTTTGATTTTGCAGTGCGTCTCAGGTGAAGAACCGAAAATACGATAACCTCCGAAGTCAAAATAGAAGAGGTAAGGAGAGGGATTGATGCTTCGTAAAGCACGATACACTTTAAAATCGTCTCCGGCATAAGGTTGAATGAAGCGTCGGGAAAGTACGATCTGAAAAACATCGCCACGTAGGCAGTGAGCAATACCCTTGCGTACGTTCGCTTTGTGTTCTTCGTCTGTGATTGGGCTGGTTGCCGGTCCGGTTACGGAGAAATTATAGGAAGCGTAATTCCGGTTTTCGATGGCCGATTCAAGTTGGTCCAATCCGCTTTCTTCGCCTTCAGCAAGCATCTCGATCAATGCCAACTCATTCTTGAAGTGATTGAACACAATCACATATTTATATAATATGTAAAGTATGTCGGGGGCGTCATTCTCTTCGGCATGACTCTCTTTGATCGAGATGTTTTCGAAGTACTTCACGGCATTGAATGTGGTATATCCATATAGTCCGCAAACATTTTTGTCCGCTCCGCTGACCTGAAACTGACTGATGAATTGATTTATCGCTTTTTCAACGGTAAACGACTTAGTCAGCGGCTCCTGATGACGGCTGTTGTCCGGATAGGAGGTGGTAACGATACCGTCGTTTATACCGATACTTGCCAATGGGCAGAGTGCGATGAATGATAAAGAGTTCTCGTCGGCGTGATAATCTGAACTCTCCATTAGAGCCGACTGCGGATACATATCGCGTACTTTCAGGTAAATGCTGACAGGAGTATGCATATCGCCCAGCACCTGTTTGCTATGGGTGGTATAATTGAAAATCTTGCTCAGACCTTTTTCCTGTGGAACAGAGGTCGGTTTGGATTGCTGATTTGTATTATTCATACGTTTCTTCTATTATAAAATGATCCTTATTTGGTAGATACTTTTGCGATATACTTAAGCGAGAGTCGAAGCGAAGTTCAGGTATGTTTCAATATCTTTGTCTCCTCGTCCGGAAACGGTTAGCACTACCACATCGTTCGGTTTGAATGTATGCTTCTTCAATGCACCGAGTGCGTGTGCCGATTCCAATGCGGGAATGATGCCTTCCAATTTGGTCAGCTCGTAGGCTGCCTCTATAGCTTCGTCGTCGTTGACAGCCAGAACAGTAGCCCGTTTTTGTGCGGCAAGGTTGGCGTGTAAGGGACCGATGCCCGGATAATCCAAACCGGCGGAGATAGAATAAGGTTCTTCAATCTGTCCGTCTTCATTCTGAATGACGTATGTACGAGATCCATGGATGATACCTGTCTTACCCAGATGAATGGTGGCTGCCGTCATTCCGCTGTCTATTCCTTTGCCACCTGCTTCTGCAAGAATAATGCGAATACGGGTGTCGTCGATGTAGTGGTAAATCGTTCCTGCCGCATTGCTTCCTCCGCCTACGCAGGCAATTAGGTAATCAGGATAGTCGCGTCCCTCTTTCTCTTGCAATTGCTTTTTGATTTCTTCGCTGATGACCGATTGCAAACGTGCTACCATGTCCGGATAAGGGTGTGGACCAACAGTTGAACCAATGATGTAAAACGTATTGGTGGGATGACAACACCAGTCGCGGATGGCTTCGTTTGTAGCGTCCTTCAAGGTCATATTGCCCGAAGTAACGGGTATCACGGTTGCTCCGAGCATCTTCATTTTCTCCACATTGATATGTTGGCGTTCTACATCCGTTTTGCCCATATAGACGATACATTCTAAGTTCATCAGTGCACAAACGGTAGCCGTTGCTACACCATGCTGTCCCGCACCTGTTTCGGCAATGATCCGCTTCTTACCCATGCGGCGGGCTAATAGGATTTGCCCAATGGTATTGTTGATTTTGTGGGCTCCGGTATGGTTCAAGTCTTCTCGTTTGAGGTAAATCTTACAACCGTATTTTTTGGAAAGGCGATGAGCCAGATAGAGTGGGGAAGGGCGTCCTACATAGTCGCGAAGTAACTGGTCGAATTCTTGTTTGAAGTCCTCACTCTGGAGCACTTGGAGGTACGTTTCTTTTAATTCGTCTACACACTTGTGAAGAATCTCGGGTACGTAAGCACCGCCAAACTCTCCGTAATAACCATCCTGATCTGCTAAGAAACTTTTCATAATTTACTGTTTTTATTTATTGTTTTTTTATTGATTTCGGGAAAAAAGAAAATAAAAAGAGCCCTGCCGCAAGTTGCGACAGGGCTCTTTCAAATTTGTTATATCTTTAGTTAAGTATATACATGTGAGCACTGCTCCCTTACGATTGTCGGAGTTGTAAAGGGTGCCACCACCAATATGTATTTACTAACATTGTTCTCATGTCTTTTTCTGTTATTTCGAGGCAAATATAAACACTTTGTTTTAAATGGCAAATGTTTTCTGACTTTTTTTTATTTTCCGGTTCTTTTTTGTCATAGAACTATTTGGTGGACTTATCTGTTTTACTCTAAATAAACGTTCAAATAAAACTATCACTTATGAAACAAAGAAAAGCTTTGATTGGAATTGCAGTTGTGATTTTTATCCTTTTGTTGCTCTATTGGTTGTTTGTGGCGGAAGATCTCAATGCATGGTTTGCCGGGTAAACATCTGATCTGTAAGAAGCGGGCACCAGAATCATTTCTCTGATATAAATCAGGAGATGGTAGCTACATTCCGCAGTCACTTTTAGTTTTATTTCTTATCTTTGCATAGAAAGTATAGGGGCCTTTTATTGAGGTCCCCATGGAATTAAATTAACTATTCAGCTATATGGAGAATTTTATTTTTCAGAATCCCGTGAAACTGATAATGGGGCGTGGGATGATTGCTCAGTTGGCAAAAGAAATACCTGCAGACAAACGTGTGATGATTACGTTTGGAGGCGGTAGTGTAAAGAAGAATGGTGTTTACGATCAGGTAAAGGCTGCTCTCAAAGATTATTTTACGGTTGAATTTTGGGGCATTGAGCCTAATCCAGCTATAGAAACGCTCCGCAAGGCAATTGCATTGGGGAAAGAACAGAAAGTCGATTACTTATTGGCTGTAGGCGGTGGTTCGGTGATTGACGGTACAAAGTTGATTGCTGCCGGATTACTATATGAGGGAGATGCGTGGGACTTGGTCCTGGCCGGACGTGCGGCAAGAAAGACAGTGCCGCTTGCTACTGTACTAACATTACCTGCCACCGGTTCGGAAATGAATAACGGTGCGGTGATTTCCCGTCATGAAACGAAAGAGAAGTTTCCTTTTACGGGCAACTATCCGATGTTTTCCATTCTCGATCCGGAAGTTACGTTTACGTTGCCTCCTCATCAAGTGGCTTGTGGCTTGTCGGATACATTTGTTCATGTGATGGAACAGTATATCACAACGCCCGGACAGAGCCGTGTGATGGATCGTTGGGCAGAGGGAATCTTGCAGACTTTGGCTGAGATTGCTCCGAAAATCCGCGAGAACCAGCACGATTATCAGTTGATGGCTGATTTTATGCTGTCCGCTACAATGGCGTTGAACGGATTTATAGCCATGGGTGTGTCGCAAGACTGGGCAACGCATATGATGGGGCATGAGTTGACGGCCCTTCATGGGTTGACTCACGGACATACATTGGCTATTGTTTTGCCGGCTACGCTTCGTGTGTTGCGTGATGCCAAAGGCGATAAACTTGTGCAATACGGAGAACGGGTGTGGGGCATAACTTCTGGCACACGTGATGAACGGATTGATGAGGCTATTCGCCGGACGGAAGAATTCTTCCGCTCACTCGGACTCACTACTCGTCTGCATGAAGAGAATATCGGTCAGGAAACGATCGAAGAGATCGAACGTCGATTCAATGCTCGCAAAGCTGCGTACGGAGAAAATGGTAATGTAACGGGTGCAGTAGCTCGTCAGATATTGGAAAGTGCGCTTTAAGTAAGCTTCTTTCTCTTTACTTATAAGTCATAAAGGCTGCTTCTCTCAGATTTGTTCTGTGAGGAGCAGCCTTCTTTTATGGTACTAGGTGAGGAATTTCAATATAGTCTTTGGCTGACTGACTAAATTGGCAACGATATTACAGGGCTATATAAAGTGTATGGAACAGCTTTTGTTTCCTGTGACATCACGACCATCTTGATAGAAAGACTTAGCCATAGAATATAGAAAGAAAAAGGTTGCGAAGCCGTCTTAGTTCTTACCTTAATTCAGGGTATCGGTCTGTTTAGGATATAAAAGAGTAATTGAGGTAAGATTATCCTTAATTCGGGTACAATAGGGCCTGTTTGAATCGCGTAATTTTGTAACGTGGAAATTAGAAACAAATGAATATGAAACGAATTTTAATTTTAGCGACTATGGCAATAGCTGTTCTAACGGTATCGTGCAATGGACAATCCCGGAAAACAAGTACGGAGGCTTCGAAGAAGTCGAAGAAAGTGTTGGTGATCTCTTCAAGCCCCAGCAAAGGAGGTAATTCGGATTTGCTGTGCGATGAGTTTCTTAAAGGAGCTCAGGCGGCAGGGCACAAAGGAGAGAAGGTCTTTTTGGGAGATCTGGATATACGTTTTCTCAAGATCAAAGATGATTATAGCGATCGTAATTTAGGTATTAATGACGATGCTCCGAAGGTGGTAGCCAAGATGATTGAAGCGGATGTGATTGTGATGGCGACACCTATTTACAATGATAATATGTGTGGTCAGATGAAGACGATGCTAGATCGTGTCTTTGAAAGAGAACGTGAAGTGAGCAATAAAGAGTTCTACTTTATCATGACGGCGGGTGGTCGCAATACCGAATGCGCTTTGTTGGGATTCCGCAATTTTATCCATTACCTGCCCGGTTCGCAGGAGAAGGGAGTCATTGAAGGCACAGGCATATACCCGAAAGGTGCTGTGAAAGACAAGCCGGTAATGAAAGAGGCTTACGAGATGGGAAAGAATGTATAAGACATTGTCTATAATTTGAATTAAATACCGAACATAATGACAAACAATATCTTGAAAAAATATAGCATAGCTTTGATTATGTGCCTCTGCACAGCGGGAGCCTTATATGCAACCCGTCCAGACGGAGCTATAGTTGAAAAAACAGTAAACAATAATTTAAATTCCAATAGAACGATGAACGAAAATCTGAATTTAACTCAAAAATGGGATAAGGTGTTCCCAAAAAGTGATAAAGTGAATCAGAGCAAAGTAACCTTCCGAAACCGATACGGTATCACGTTGGTAGCTGACCTATATATACCGAAAGAGCAAGTTGCTGAGAAGATGCCTGCAATAGCCGTATCTGGTCCGTTCGGTGCCGTGAAAGAGCAGTCGTCAGGCCTTTATGCCCAAACGATGGCCGAACGCGGATTCCTGACTATTGCCTTCGATCCGTCCTATACAGGTGAGAGTGGCGGTGAGCCTTGCTATGTAGCTTCGCCCGATATCAATACGGAAGATTTCTGTGCCGCCGTCGATTACCTCTCAATACGTGATGATGTAGATCCCGAACGTATCGGAATTATTGGGATTTGCGGATGGGGTGGAATGGCCATTAACGCAGCCGCTATTGATACCCGAATCAAGCAACGGTTACCTCAACGATGTACGATATGAGCCGTGTAAATGCCAATGGTTATTTCGACTCGATGGATGCCGACGCACGGTACGAACTCCGTAAACAACTCAATGCTCAGCGCACTGTTGATGCTAAGAACGGTTCTTTCGCTTTAGGTGGCGGTGTGGTAGACCCGTTGCCCGTCGATGCTCCCGAATTCGTGAAAGATTATCATAGCTATTACAAGACCGATCGTGGTTATCACGAGCGTTCGCTTAACTCCAATGGAGGTTGGAACAAGACGTCTGCCCTTTCATTCATCAATATGCCTTTGCTTGCCTACAGTGACGAAATTCGCACTGCCGTGCTTCTGGTTCATGGCGAAAAAGCACATTCCCGCTATTTCAGTGAAGATGCTTTCAAGAAACTGAAAGGTGACAACAAGGAGCTGCTTATCATTCCCGGTGCAAGCCACGTAGATCTGTATGACAACCAAGCAGGTGTGATTCCTTATGATAAGATGGAACGGTTCTTTCGGGCAAATCTGAAATAAGAGAAGAGCTAAAAAGAGATTCTAGCGGGCGAATATGTCCGGGCAACTCTGTTCGATCCGAGGAATAAACAGGGTTGTCCAGAATCTATCTTGAATAATTCAAACCATGTAAGAAAAGCCAATCCCAGTATAAATGAATATACTGGGATTGGCTTATTTAAGTACCCCATTCGTCTACTGAAACTATGGAAATAGCGTTGCAGAAAAGTAGACTTCCCCTCCGGATGTATTAAAAAAGCAACTCCGAACCCTCTGCGAAATGCCAAATATGGCGACCCGGTTCGTTGCCCGATTTCGAACTTATTACAAACTCCGATTGTTATTTCTATATATTGGTAGAAAAAACTATATTCGCAAGAGTATTACGTATGGCTTATCTTAAATAAACAGATTATATGAAATCGATGAATTATTCTTTATTGCGTGCGATATGCGCGTTTGTAATTGGTTTGGTACTGGTACTTTGGCCCGATGCGGCTGTAAACTACTTGGTAATAACCATCGGAGTGTTGTTCCTCATTCCCGGAATTATCTCCATCATTGGCTACTTTGCAACGAAATCCGAAGATGGAATACCCAAACGATTCCCTATCGAGGGCGTGGGTAGCCTTTTGTTTGGCCTTTGGCTGGTGGTGATGCCCGGTTTCTTTACCGACATCCTGATGTTTATCCTGGGCTTTATTCTGGTATTGGGAGGCGTACAACAGATTGCTTCACTGATTACGGCACGGCGTTGGATGCGCGTTCCGATGGCATTCTACATTGTTCCTACATTGATTTTGATAGCCGGTCTTGTTGCCCTATTCAATCCCACGGGAGCTATCAACACGGCGTTTATGATTATCGGCGTAAGTAGTTTGGTGTATGCTGTTTCAGAGTTGGTGAACTGGTTCAAGTTCTCACGTCGCCGTCCTAAAAAGCCGGTAAATGCAGTGGCCGACATTGAAGATGCCCAGATTATAGAATGATAGAGTAGGGGGGGATAAAAAAATAGAAGAGGACTACCGTCACGGCACCCCTCCCCTGCAAACTTAAAACAACCAACAAAAGAAATAGATAATATCTATCCTTTATATCTTTAACAGAAGAATGAAGAGGCGCCTATGCGGACTTTTCATTCTTCTTCTTTTTTATCTAATAAACAGAAGTTCTCTGTATTTAGGCAACGTCCACATCTGGTTGTCAACGATGAGTTCCAGCTTGTCGATGTGGTAGCGGATTTCTTCCAGTGCCGGTGCGATGTTATCGTGGTAAGCAATGGCTTTTTCGCGTTCACATTCGATCTTGTTAGCTACCTTACGTGCTTCGATCATCGAATCAACATGTTCTTTGATGAAAGCGGTGCGAACAGAAATCTCTTCGATCAGTTCCAGATTCTTGGATGACAACTCAGTTGCCTTATCAACAGGGAACAAAGACTGCATCTTATACACATTGTCGATCAGGTTAGTCTGGTAACGAGTAGCTACCGGAATGATATGGTTCATCGCCAAGTCGCCCAATACACGTGCTTCGATCTGAATCTTCTTCGTATATGTTTCCCATTTCACCTCGTTGCGTGCGTGCAATTCCTTCTTTGACAATACGCCGGTTGCTTCGAACATCGCAATGCTCTCCGGTTTCAGGTAGTTGTCGAAGATAACCGGAACGCTTGTTTCGCAATCCAAACCACGTTTGGCAGCTTCAATCTTCCATTCTTCGCTGTAACCGTTGCCATCGAAATGGATTGGTTTGCAGATCTTGATATAACCACGAACTACGTCGAGGATAGCAGAGATCTTCGGTTCACCCTTTTCAATCAACGCGTCTACGTCTTTTTTGAACGTTGTCAGCTGATCGGCCAAGGCTGCGTTCAGAGCAATCATTGCGCTGGCACAGTTAGCCTGCGAACCTACGGCACGGAACTCGAAACGGTTGCCGGTGAAGGCGAACGGAGAAGTACGGTTGCGGTCGGTGTTGTCGATCAACAGTTCGGGAATCTGCGGAATATCCAACTTCATACCCTGTTTGCCGCTGAGGCTGATCAAATCGTCGATTGTACTGCTTTCGATATGTCCCAATACTTGAGTCAACTGCTTTCCGAGGAAAGAAGAGATGATAGCGGGAGGTGCTTCGTTAGCTCCCAGACGGTGAGCGTTCGTTGCGCTAGAGATAGCAGCCTTCAGCAAACCGTTGTGTTTGTAAACAGCCATCAGGGTGTTGACTACGAATGTTACGAAGCGCAAGTTCTCTTCCGGAGTTTTGCCCGGACCCATCAACAAGATGCCAGTGTCAGTACCAAGTGACCAGTTGTTATGCTTACCCGATCCGTTAACCCCTTTGAAAGGTTTTTCGTGTAGCAACACGCGGAAACCGTGACGGCGGCTTACTTTACGCATCACCGACATGATGAGCAAGTTATGGTCGTTGGCCAAGTTACATTCTTCGTAGATAGGAGCCAACTCGAACTGGTTGGGTGCAACCTCGTTGTGACGAGTCTTCACCGGGATTCCCAATTTCAGCGATTCGATTTCAAGATCTTTCATGAAAGCAGCCACACGAGTCGGGATTGCACCGAAATAGTGGTCTTCCAACTGCTGATTCTTGGCGCTATCGTGTCCCATCAGCGTACGGCCTGTCAACAATAAATCCGGACGGGCAGCGTACAAACCTTCGTCTATCAGGAAGTATTCCTGTTCCCATCCCAAGAAAGCGACAACCTTCTTTACATCCGGGTTGAAGTAATGGCAAACAGCTGTTGCAGCTTTGTCTACGGCACGGAGTGCTTTCAACAACGGAGCTTTATAGTCAAGTGCTTCACCGGTATAAGCAATGAATACCGTTGGGATGCACAAGGTATCGTCTATGATAAAGGCAGGAGATGAAGGATCCCATGCGCTGTATCCACGAGCTTCAAATGTATTACGGATACCACCGTTGGGGAAAGAAGAAGCGTCCGGTTCCTGCTGTACAAGCAGTTTGCCTGAGAATTCTTCCATCATGCCGCCTTTACCATCGTGTTCTACAAAAGCGTCATGTTTTTCGGCTGTTCCCTCTGTCAATGGAGAGAACCAGTGTGTGTAGTGTGTAACTCCCATTTCAGTAGCCCACTTCTTCATTCCGGAAGCTACTTCGTCCGCGATTGTGCGGTCGAGTGGAGCACCATTGTCAATTGCATCGATCAAAGTGTTGTATACCTTGCTAGGCAGGTACTTAAACATCTTTTCTTTGTTGAATACATACTTGCCGAAATATTCCGATGGACGTTCGGCAGGAACTGGAACTTCAACTGCTTTCTTCTTAAAAGCCGTTTCTACGACTCTGAATCTAAGTTTTGACATAATACCTAAGTTGATTTGTTGTTAAATATGTTAGAGTAAAAAAAGTTCTTTATGTGTTCCCGGAGAGGCGATCAAACCCATCCGGGATTTATTTATCTTAGTTGTAAGCAGACTCTCCGTGTTCGTATACATCGAGGCCTTCTTCCTCAACGCGAGCGTCAACCCGGATACCTACCAGCTTGTCTACCACTTTGAACAGGATGAAAGTCATCACCGCACTGAAGACGATAGAAACCACTGTGGCGATAATCTGAATCCAAAGCTGATTCCAGTCACCGTACAAAGCACCTTGCACACCGCCTTCACCTGAGATATACTGTGTAGCGAAAACACCTGTAAGGATAGAACCTACGATACCGCCTATTCCGTGTACACCGAAAGCATCGAGCGCATCGTCATATTTGTATTTCGGTTTGATTACCGCTACCATGTAGAAACATACCAATGAAGAAACCAATCCGATGAAGAAAGCGCCCAGTACATCTACCGTACCTGCTGCCGGAGTGATGGCAACCAAGCCTGCAACGGCACCTGTACATACACCTACTGTAGTCGGCTTCTTATTGTGCAGCCAGTCGATAACCATCCATGTCATTGCGGCAACGCAAGTTGCGAGGTGAGTTACCAAGAAAGCGTTTCCGGCTATTCCGTCCGCTGCCAAGCCACTTCCGGCATTGAAACCGAACCAACCCAACCACAGGAACGCTGTTCCCATGAAGACGAAAGTGATGTTGTGCGGAGTGATCGGGCGACTGGTGCTGTAGTCTTTTCTACGTCCCAGCATGATAGCCATAACCAAAGCGGATATACCTGCGTTGATGTGTACCACTGTACCGCCGGCGAAGTCGATTGCCCCTAAGTTCTGAAGCCATCCGCCTCCCCATACCCAGTGAGCCATCGGGTTGTATACCAAGATTGCCCAAAGAACGCTGAAGAGCAGGAAGCCTGAAAACTTGATTCTTTCGGCAAAGGCACCGATGATCAGAGCTGGAGTGATGATGGCGAACATACATTGGAAAAGAACGAAGACAAGTTCGGGAATATTGCCCGCTGTCAGGGTAGTGGTTGTTATGCCGTGGAGCATAACTTTATCGAAACCTCCGATGATGCATCCCCACACGCTTCCCGATTCCATGAAACTGGTTCCAAATACAAAGCTATATCCGAAGCCGATCCACAGGATGCTGATTACGCCCACCAGAAGCAAACACTGCATGATGATACTTAATACATTTTTTTTGGCGTACCAAACCGCCATAAAACAAGGCTAATCCAGGGATGGTCATTAATAATACGAGTATAGTTGCTACGATAATCCAAGCGGTGTTTCCACTGTCGAGTGTCGGTGCTGCCACTTCGGCGGCTTCGGGAGCGGCCTCTACCGCTGCTACTGTTGTGCTGGCTACGATGGTGTCGATTGCTGCTACAGAGTCCTGTGCGAACGTTTTCGCACTTCCCAACATGGTAAATAAGAGTATAGCACTTGCTATCCACAACGTTTTCGTGCTGTGGCCTTTATATGTTTTATCCATAATTCTATCTTTTAAAACCTGATTTAAATTTTAGTTTAGCGCTCTTGCTCTGCATTGTATAAAGCGATGTCGCCTCTCTCAGCTGTCCGGATTCGGATGGCGTCTTCTATCGGGATGATGAAGATACGTCCGTCACCAATTTCTCCGGTCTGTGCCGATTTGATAATCGCTTGCACGGTTTTCTCCGCATTCTTGTCGCGAACGACGATAGAGATTAGAATACGTTCGATAGAACTGGTATCATATACAATACCTCGGTAGATACGACCTTGTCGTGCTTTTCCAATACCTCTTACGTCATAATAAGAGAACCATTCGATGTCCGCTTCGAGAAGTGCTTCTTTCACTTCTTCAAATTTGGTCTTGCGGATGATAGCTTCAATCTTTTTCATAAACCTTAAAATATTAGTGTGACTTGCAAAAGAAGAGGTATAGGGACCGGGAGTTATTGTAGGTTACCATACAACAAACCGATAAAAGAAACTCTAACTACTTTCCTGTTCCCTATACGCTCTCCGGATATTCTCATTCTCTCTCTCTATTAAAAACTTAATCCGAATGTAAAGTAAGCTCCTTCCGTACGCGGATTCACGGTTACCTTGCAAATGCCGGAACGGAGAAGGAATCTGTCACTTTGATCTCTTTAGAAGCTGCCAGGCTGACATCGGAAACACTGAAACCACTGGAATATCCGTTGTAGAACGTCGTTTCCCAAGGAACCATGCCCAAGTCTACTGCCCAGTCGAGTCCGCCTAAACTGAATGGAGCACTAAGTGCGAGGTAAGAGGAATAAGCTCTTTTTCCATTCTCTTTCACGCCGTCGGCACCTGCGAAGTTGGTGTACCAATTAACTGCCAACGGACCAAAATCATAACCCACCTGTGCCTCATATACATGAGCTGTGGAGTGTGCACCATACTTGAAATACTTGTTGGTGATAAACTCATCACCTTCGCCGGCCGTTTTGTTGAACCAATAGTCGGTTACCGAAACGCTGAACCCGCCAGTCGCATATCCCAATGTTAAATCAAATTCTTTCGTATCTTTCGACTCAAGTCCTACTGATCCCCATGCACCGAGTGAAAAGCCTTTGTATGAAACGCCTAATGCCGGTTGGATGCTGACTCCACCCAAGTCCTGACCACGCCAGATATAACCACTTACCAGATCCGCTCCAACCGAAGCTTCTACCTTATCTTGTGCCGTCATTGTAGCCGGAGCAAGAGTTATCAGTAATGCTGTTGCCATTACTCCCAGTTTTTTGTTACTCGTCATTTTCATCGTCTTTTTGCCTTTAATAGTTAGAAAAATGTGGATGTACGGTCCATGCGTTATATAGTAGCGCGCAAAATACTATCAGTTAAATAAAAAATTGAGAACTTAGTATGGAGGAATACGTTTCTTTCATAAGTCTGTATAGGGATTTTTGTTCTACTAATTCTCAATTTTTTAAATCTTAAAGCCAGCTTTTAATTCGTCTCATTGCTTCGATGCAGTCATTACGTTCGCCGAATGCGGTTAGCCGGATGTAACCTTCACCGCTCGGTCCGAAGCCAACTCCCGGTGTGCCTACCACATTGGCTTCATACAACATTTGCTCGAAGAAACGCCAGGAAGGAGTATTGTTCGGGGTTTTCACCCAGAGGTACGGAGCGTTCACTCCACCGTATACCTTCAAGCCGGTTGCCTCCAATCCTTCTTTCATGATTCGGGCGTTTGTCATATAATAATTGATTGTCTCTTTTATCTGTTCTTTTCCCTCGGGTGTGTATGTTGCTTCGGCTGCTCGTTGAGTGATGTAAGATGTTCCGTTGAACTTGGTGCACTGACGGCGGTTCCAAAGCTTGTTGAGCGGAATGCGGTCTCCTGCCAGGGTGGCGGCGGTCAGCTCTTTAGGTACTACTGTGTATCCGCAGCGTACACCGGTGAAGCCTGCTGTTTTGGAGAAACTGCGGAATTCGATCGCGCATTTCTTTGCACCTTTTATTTCATAAATAGAGTGGGGGACGTCTGCATCCTGGATGTATGCTTCGTAGGCAGCATCAAACAAAATGAGCGTATCGTTTGCCAGTGCATAGTCTACCCACTTTTTCAGTTCCGGTTTAGTGAGTGTTGTGCCGGTCGGGTTGTTCGGGTAACAGAGATACACAATGTCTATCCGTTTCGTGGGAATTTCAGGGATAAAATTGTTTTCACTTGTACAAGGCATATAAGTGACATTGCTCCATTTTCCTGTTTCCTCTTCGAGCATCCCGGCCCGGCCACACATCACATTACTATCAATATAAACCGGATAAATAGGATCGGTTACACCGACACTGTTGTCGTGACGGAGAATATCTCCGATGTTGCCAGTGTCGCTTTTTGCTCCATCGTTCACAAAGATCTCGGTTGGCGAGAAGTGAATGCCACGAGGTGCATAATCATTTTTAATAATCGCTTCAATCAAGAAGTCGTATCCCTGTTCGGGACCATAACCGCGGAATGAATCCTTGCGGGTTAATTCGTCCACTGCCTTGTGCATTGCCTCGGTGCAAGCCTTGGGCAGAGGCTGAGTAACATCGCCGATACCGAGTCGGATGATGTTCTGCTTAGGGTGTGTTATCCTGAATGTATTTACCTTTTTCGCAATATCCGAGAACAAATAACTTCCCGGTAATTTAAGAAAGTGTTCATTTACTAGTGCCATCTTGTTCTTGTTTTAAGTTTATAGAAAATTCTTCCCATCTCTCTCCAATGGAGAGGAAGTTGTGTTACTTTTATATTCAAATATCTATTATATCTCATTTGCTCTGTTCCATTTCCTGTCCGCTCTCTTTAGGAGAATGTGATCTCTCCGTCGAATACTTTGGTTGCCGGTCCGGTCATTAAAACATGTTCGGTTACCTCATCCCATTCGATGGTGACGGCTCCTCCGTCCATGATTATCTCGCTCTTCCGGCTTGCCAATCCGTTAATGACCGCGGCTACTGCTGTAGCGCAAGCGCCCGTTCCGCAGGCTTGAGTGATGCCCGATCCTCTTTCCCATACTCGCATTCGGATTTTATCTTTTCCGATTATTTGAGCGAATTCTACATTCGTCCGGTCCGGAAAGAGGGGGTAGTGTTCCAACTTGGGTCCGATTTCAGGTAAGTCAATTTGATTAATATCCTCCACGAAAGTCACCAAATGTGGGTTTCCCATGGATACCTGAGTCGATTGGTACGGAAATTCATCACCAAAAAGAACGCTTCCGGTGGAAACCGGACTTCCCATATCTACTGTAACGGCTATAACAATTCCTTTGTCTACCTGCAATTTCAGGGTTTTGATGCCGGACAGTGTTTCGAGTGTTATCTCTGTTTTCTCTGTCAATCCATATTCGTATACGTATTTTCCTACGCAGCGACTACCATTTCCGCACATCATTGCTTCCGAACCATCTGCATTGAAGATGCGCATATTGAAATCAGCTTTATTCGAATAACCTATTAATATAAGTCCGTCACTTCCAATTCCTGTATGAAACTTGCTCCATTCAATGGCCTTCTCCTCAGGATTTGCTATCGGATATCGGAATGTGTCTACGTAAATGTAGTCATTACCGGCTCCGTGCATTTTGGTAAACCTAACGGTGTTTGTCATTTTGTTGTTTATTTATTGGTTGTTGTTTCCTTTTGTTTTATTACAATGCAAAGATATGACTTTTTGTTTTATATTTTATCATATAACCTATCTAATATCTATTTATTTTTCAAAAACTTTCAATCGCAGTAAATTAGGCGCTCGTAAATGCGAAATTGTAAGTACGAATAGGCCTCTATTAATAAACTATTATTTTATCGAAATGTTTTGCATATCCTTTCATTATATATGAAGTTTTTTTGATCGGTATTATTGCAGTTTAGCACTACAATTCATCTTTTTATGGGGTTTTTGACTTGACAAAGTGAAACTAAAAGGACGGTTTTTGCTAACTTATTGCATTCTTGTTACAAAAAAGAACCCGTTGTAAAAATCTGAAGTTTTTTTATTCTACTTCGCAGCCGATTTCTTCCATTCGCAAGGAAATTGTGAGAGCAAAATACCTATTTTCCTGTTTGGGGCTTGAAAGTAGGATTAGAGCAAAAAGAGTGAGGTAGCTGAAAGTGACTATCGATCTCAAAAAGAATGCTCGAAAAAAGATCTAGATCTTTTCTAAAAAGAGCCTGATCTTTTGACTGAAAGACCTCGATGTTTTTTTTAAAGATCTAGATGTTTATCGAGTCTGTTGCGTGCTTTGACTTTACCTGCTTTCAGTTTATACGTTTTTGGTTATCGTGCGTTTTTCATTGTCACTATTATATCCGTTGTACAAAGTTGCTTTACAGCTTTTGGTTTTGCGTACACTGAATGGCTAATAATGAGAAATACCGACTACCGGGCTTCTTACAGCGAGGTAATCGGTATTTCTTACCAATCAGTGGATTTCTGTTATTTCTTTAGCAGATTTAGTAGTACAACCGGTTCGTTGGTTGTGATGAAATCTACCTTTTTTTCGATGAGCCACTCCATATCTTCCGCTTTATCTACGGTCCACACGTTGACTTTCATATTCAGGTCATGACATTCTTTGATCCATTCGGGGTTTTTGCGGAATACACCGAGTTGATAGTCGGGGCCTGTGCAACCTATCTCCTTCAATTCTTTGGGCGAAAGATCACCGTTGAGGTAGAACACAGGTGTTCCGGCAGGGGCAAGGCGGATAAACTCTTTGGTGGCATGTAACGAGAATGAAATATATTCCATGCGTTTTTCGAGTCCCATGCGTTTCACCATGGCGATGATTTCCTGCACAGCTTTCGTTTCACGCTTGGTGTTTCTGTGTGCTTTCAACTCCAGAACGAGTTTGGTGGTATTCTTTTGACCGGCTTGCAGGAATCGTTCCAAGCTAGGCAGGTACTCGCCGTTGGACAGTCGAAGGCCGGTGAGGACATCTGCTTTGGAGTATTCCATAAATTTCATCTTGAATACCGGGTCGTGGTTGACCACCAACTTATTGTCTTTGGCAAGCCATACATCAAACTCCGAACCGTAGCAACCGATTGAGTCAGCCTTTTGGAGAGCGGTGATGCCATTCTGTGAAGAACCGGGAGTTTTCCAGAATCCTCGGTGAGCAATTACTTTTGTTTGCGCTTGCAGGCAACAGGAAGCTATCAAAAGTGCGCATGCCATCATCATTTTTCTAAAATTCATTTTATCTCTTGTTTTAAGGGTTATCCAGTGTTTGGGTTCAAAATTATAAAAAAGAAAACGCAAATTAGCCAATAATATGCTAATCTGCGTTAATCGTAATATAAATGTAAAGGATTGTTTTATACGTAGGCTTCTTCGTGTACCCCTTTTATGGCCCGTCCACTCGGGTCGTTCATGTTCTTGAAAGCCGTATCCCAAGCCAGTGCTTCAGCTGTAGAGCAGGCTACACTAGGTACACTGGGTACGCTTCGTGCGGCACTTTCACTGGGGAAATGTTCTTCAAAGATACTCCGGTAGTAATACTCTTCCTTGTTCATCGGCGTATTGATGGGGAAACGTTCGGCAGCAAGAGCCATCTGTTCGTCACTCACGCAGCGGATGTAACCTCTTTCAATGTGTCGATCCATGAATAGCCAACTCCGTCACTGAACTGTTCTTTCTGTCGCCAAGCTACACTTTGTGGCAGCATATCGGAGAAAGCTTCCCGGACAATGCGCTTTTCGATCTCTTTACCGGTACACATTTTACCTTTCGGATTGAGTCGCATCGCTACATCGAGAAACTCTTTGTCGAGGAACGGAACACGTCCTTCAACTCCCCAAGCGGATAAACTCTTATTGGCACGGAGGCAGTCGTAAAGATGCAGTTTGCTCAACTTACGTACCGTCTCTTCGTGAAAGGCTTGCGGAGTCGGTGCTTTGTGGAAATAAAGATAACCTCCGAAAACCTCATCAGCCCCTTCACCACTCAACACCATCTTGATGCCCATCGACTTAATCACACGGCCTAGCAAGTACATGGGAGTAGATGCCCGAACGGTAGTCACGTCATAGGTTTCGATGAAATAGATCACATCGCGGATTGCGTCCAGACCTTCTTGTACCGTATAATCGATTTCATGATGCACGGTTCCGATATATTCGGCCACTTCGCGAGCCTTTATCAAGTCCGGTGCGTTTTTCAAACCAATGGCGAAAGAGTGTAGTTGCGGCCACCAAGCATCGCTAGCGCCATCAGTCTCAATACGTTTGGCTGCATATTTCTTCGCAACTGCCGAGATTACCGAACTGTCAAGGCCGCCAGAGAGTAATACCCCGTATACGTCGCTCATCAACTGACGATGTACAGAATCTTCCAATGCTTCTTTTACGTCGCTTACGTGGGCTTCGTTGTCTTTTACAGCCTCATATTCTGTCCAATCACGCTTATACCAGCGTTTCATTTCTCCCTCTTTACTGTAATAGTAATGTCCCGGAAGGAAGGGCTCGTATTCGTCGCAGAAGCCTTCGAGTGCTTTCAGTTCGCTGCCGAAGTAGATCATTCCCTCTTTGTTCTTACCTATATATAAAGGTATAACACCGATCGGATCACGGGCGATCAGGAACTCGTCTTTTTCTTCATCGTAAAGCACAAAGGCAAAGATACCGCTGATATCTTCCAAGAAGTTTATACCCTTGTCTTTATACAAAGCCAGAATCACTTCACAGTCGCTTCCGGTCTGGAATTCGTATTTGCCATCGTATGCGGCACGAATATCACGGTGATTATATATTTCCCCGTTCACGGCAAGGATTTGCTTACGGTCGGGGGAGTATAAAGGCTGTCCACCGCTTTTCGGATCGACAATCGACAGACGTTCGTGTGTTAGAATGGCACTTCCACCTACGTAGATACCACTCCAGTCCGGTCCGCGATGACGGATTTTTTGCGCCATTCTCAGCGCTATACCTCTCAGCTCTTTTGTCTGAGCTTTTATGTTGAGTATACCTGCTATTCCACACATAATCGTACTTTTTTTATTTATTGCTTAAATAAGAATCAATTGCTGCTGATGCTGTCCGTCCTCCGGCCATAGCGCGTACTACAAGACTTGCACCGGTATCGGCATCCCCTGCCATGAAAACGTTTTCAGCATATTTGGGGTGTTCGGGCTTCAGGAATCCCATAGCCAGAAGCACCATATCTACTTCGATTACCTCTTTCTTGCCTGTCGGTGTCATTACCGGACGTCCGCCTTCGGGTGAAGGGGCCCATTCGACTTCTTCTACCTCCACGCCGCTTACCTTACCGTTCTTACCGATGAATTGGTTGGACGTCAGACACCAACGACGGCTGCAACCCTCTTCGTGACTGGATGTCGTTTTGAAAACGATGGGCCATTGCGGCCATGGAGTCGCGGGATTGTGGTCAACCGGCGGTTTGGGCATGATTTCAATCTGTAATACGCTGACAGCTCCTTGGCGAACGCTTGTACCGATACAGTCGGAACCTGTGTCACCACCACCAATAACCAATACTTTTTTGCCTTTGGCGTTTACCAACTTATCTTTCGGAAAGGTTTGTCCTTCCAATATTCGGTTTTGTTGTGCCAGCATATCGAGTGCGAGGTAGATACCTTTCAGTTCGCGTCCCGGAATGGGCAGATCACGTGCGGTTGGAGTTCCGGTGCAAACACAGTAAGCATCGAATCCTTCCGGAAGACGGTTCAAATCGACTTCCACACCCATCTCAAACAAGATGCCTTCCGCTTCGAGTATGCTCATGCGTCGGTCTATCACATTCTTGTCCAGTTTGAAGTTCGGAATACCGAAACGCAACAAGCCACCGGGGGCTTCGTCTTTATCGAATATGGTAACGGTGTATCCCTTCTGATTCAGTTGGTTGGCTACTACCAATCCGGCAGGGCCTGCACCGATCACGGCAACCTTCTTTCCGTTTCTCACCGGAATGATGGGTTGAATATATCCTTCGCGAAAAGCAGCTTCTACAATTGCTACTTCGTTTTCACGAATGGTCACCGGTTGGTCGCAGGATAATTTCAATACACACGACTTCTCGCAAGGAGCGGGACAAATACGTCCGGTAAATTCGGGAAAGTCGCATGTGGACGATAAGATCTCATAGGCCTTTCTCCATTTTCCTTTATAAAGCGCGTCCTGCCATTCCGGCTGTTTGTTTGCTATCGGGCAAGCCCAATGGCAAAATGGTACTCCGCAATCCATGCAGCGTGAAGCTTGTAATCGGCGGCTGTTCGTATTTAACGTTTGTTCTACTTGGCTATAATCGGTGATTCGCTCGCTTAGCGGACGATATCCGGCCTCTTGACGAGGTATGTTTAAAAAAGCTTTAGGATCTCCCATCTCTTTTTAAGTTTTAAGTTTAAATTCAGTTCTGCATCAATACTCGATTCCGATACCTTGACGGTTAGTAGTCTCTTTGCATATCTGCGATCTTTTGCTGTAACTTTTTCATTTGCTCTTCCTGAAGCACCTTTTTGTATTCGATCGGTACTATCTGGATGAATTGATCCACATAATGATTCCAGTCGTCGAGCATGGTGCGGGCTAACTTAGAACCTGTGTACAGATAATGTTGGCGTACCAGTTCGTGCAATTCTTTCCGGTAACTGGCTTCCTCGATGAGCGAAAGCTCTACCATTTCCATGTTGCAGAAGTAGTCGAAGTTACCGTCTTTGTTCCATACATAAGCTACACCGCCACTCATACCGGCAGCGAAGTTACGTCCTGTCTTTCCCAGAATCACGACACGTCCTCCGGTCATATATTCGCAACAGTGATCGCCTACACCTTCCACAACCGCAGTAGCACCGGAGTTACGTACAGCGAAACGTTCGCCTACACAACCGTTGATGTAAACTTCCCCGCTGGTAGCTCCATAAAGCAAGGTATTGCCCGCAATTGTATTGTTCTCAGCGTCGAAGTTGCTACGGATCGGAGGCAATACAGCGATACGTCCGCCACTCAACCCTTTTCCTAAATAGTCATTCGCTTCTCCTTCCAGTTTGAAATTCACCCCCGGTACGAGGAAAGCGCCGAAAGACTGTCCGGCAGACCCTTTGAACTTTATATTTAAGGTGTGTTCCGGCAATCCCTTCTCACCATATTTCTTGGCAATCACTCCGGATAACATAGCACCTATGGCACGATCCGTGTTCGCGATCGTATATTCCAGCGAAACCTCTTTTTCGTGTTCGATGGCATCCTGAGCAGCATCTATAATTGTCACATCCTTCACACTGGAGATACCATGATCCTGATCGATCACGTGGCGGATAGCTGCACTATTGTCTATGCGAGCCAACAGTCTGGTGAAGTCTACCAATTCATGTTTCGGATTCGGATCATTGCCTGTTTTACGTTCAATCAAATCCGTACGTCCGATGATGTCGTTCATTTGCGTGAATCCCATTTCAGCCAGATGTTCGCGTACTTCCTGAGCCAGGTAAGTGAAGAAGTTCACCAAGTATTCGCTATGTCCGTGGAAACGTTTGCGTAACTCTTCGTTCTGTGTGGCAACACCTACCGGACAAGTATTCTGGTGACATTTACGCATCATCACACAACCCAATACGATC
Organism: Bacteroides reticulotermitis JCM 10512; assembly: GCF_000517545.1. Classification (GTDB taxonomy): domain Bacteria; phylum Bacteroidota; class Bacteroidia; order Bacteroidales; family Bacteroidaceae; genus Bacteroides; species Bacteroides reticulotermitis. The sequence goes on from NZ_BAIV01000034.1 coordinate 26,212, forward strand.
AGGGCGGAAGTTGCGAAGCCAAACTCTTCAGCTCCTATAAGCGCCATCAAAATAATGTCTCGTCCCGTTTTAAGCTGGCCGTCCGCTTGCAGAACAACTTGTCCACGAAGCCCGTTCAATACCAGTGTTTGTTGCGTTTCGCTCAGACCGATTTCAGGAGAGATACCTGCGTAACGGATCGAAGAGGCAGGCGAAGCACCTGTACCACCTTCAGCACCGGAGATTACAATTAAGTCGGCTTTCGCTTTAGCAACACCGGCTGCAATCGTTCCCACACCGCTTTCGGCAACTAGCTTCACGCTGATCTTAGCTTTCGGATTCACGTTTTTCAAATCGAAGATAAGTTGTGCCAAATCCTCAATTGAATAAATATCGTGATGGGGCGGGGGAGAGATCAACGAAATTCCCGGAATGGAGTGACGCGTCTTAGCGATTACGTCGTTCACCTTGAATCCCGGAAGCTGTCCGCCTTCACCCGGTTTAGCTCCCTGAGCTACTTTTATTTGAATTTCATCCGCGTTCACCAAGTATTCGGCAGTAACTCCAAAACGACCGGAAGCAACCTGCTTGATAGCACTACGCAACGATGTTCCGTCCGGTAGAGGTTCGAAACGAGAAGCATCTTCACCACCTTCACCCGTATTGCTACGTCCGTGAATGCGGTTCATGGCAATAGCCATTGCCTCATGTGCTTCTTTACTGATGGAACCGTATGACATGGCACCGGTCACAAAACGACGAAGAATGTTCTCTACCGGTTCTACTTGGTCGATGCTAATCGGATTCCGTCGGAAACTGAGGAAATCACGCAGGAAGATCGGTTTCTCTTTCTCGTCCACCAGATGCGTGTATTCTTTAAACTTCTTGTAGCTTCCCAAGCGAGTAGCCAATTGAAGTGTACTGATTGTTTCCGGATTCCAAGCATGCTCTTCTCCATCTTTGCGGTAAGCGTACAATCCGTTATGATGAAGCATTCCGCCTACTTCTTCCGCGAATCCTTCATCGTGGAAAGTGATGGCATCCCTGGCAATCTCTTCCAGACGGATACCGCTAATCGGTGAACCGATACCTCCGAAGTAAGCTTTGCTCAACTCTTCGCTTAAACCGACCGCTTCGAATATCTTCGCTCCGCGGTATGAACGGATTGTTGAGATACCCATCTTGCTCATAATCTTGAACAGACCTTTGCAGATGGATTTGATATAGTTTTTCTCAGCTGTTGCATAGTCCAGCTGGATCTCTTTCTCTTTCACTAGTTTGTCGAGGATGGCGAAGGCATATACGGATTCAGGGCACTTGCTCCAAAGCCCAAGAGCAGGGCAGCGTGCATCACCTCGCGAATCTCACCGCTTTCTACAACCAGTGCAGTCTGTACACGTTTCCCAACCGAAATCAAGTGATGGTGAACTGCACTCACAGCCAATAGGGATGGAATGGCAGCATGTGTAGCATCCACTTCGCGATCCGTCAGTACAATGTAGTTTACGCCCTCGGTCACAGAATCTTCCGCCATTTTGCATAGCTTGATTATTGCTTCTTGCAGACCGGCTTTACCCTTGGATACTTCAAACAACATCGGTAGCTTCACCGTTTTAAAACCCTTGTAGCGGATGTTGCACAGAATATCCAATTGCGTATTACTCAAAATCGGATGATTCAACCGTACCATCTTACAATGGCTCTCGTTGGGTGTCAGGATATTCATTCCCACCGCGCCGATGTACTCAGTCAGCGACATAACCAACTCTTCACGAAGCGGGTCGATCGGCGGATTGGTAACCTGCGCAAACTGTTGACGGAAATAGTTGTATAATAATTGAGGCTTATCCGAAAGTACTGCCAACGGTGTATCGTTACCCATCGAGTTGATCGGTTCGGCACCCGTACTTGCCATCGGCGTAATCAGACGCTCGACATCTTCCTTCGAGTAACCAAATGTACGAAGCATCCGGTCATAATTAGGCACTTCGTGCGAAACTTTGCGGCCGCTCTTCAACTCGTCCAACTCAATTCGGTTGGTCGATAACCACGTACGGTATGATTTGGCCTCTGCCAATTGTTTCTTCAGTTCGCCATCGTAGTATATTTCCCCTTTTTCCGTATCGATCAATAAAATCTTTCCCGGTTGCAGGCGTCCTTTCTCTTTGATGTCCCCCGGTTCGAAGTCCATTACACCTACTTCGGAGGCTACCACCATCATATCTTTCTTGGTAATCAAGTAGCGTGCGGGACGCAGACCGTTACGGTCGAGCATACCACCAGCATACCGTCCGTCGCTGAACAACAACGCAGCCGGACCGTCCCAAGGTTCCATTAAGATCGAATGATATTCATAAAATGCTTTCAAGTCTTCGCTGATCGGATTCTTCTCGTTGAACGATTCCGGTACCAGCATAGCCATGGCATGCGGTAGGCTCAATCCCGACATAACCAAGAATTCCAATACATTATCCAGCGAAGCACTGTCACTCATATTCGGTTGTATGATCGGGCGAACTTCTTTTATGTTTCCCAGTACAGGCGACGAGAGCACACTTTCGCGAGCTTCCATCCAACCGCGGTTACCCCGGATCGTATTTATTTCACCGTTGTGCGCCAGCAAGCGGAAAGGCTGAGCCAATCCCCAAGTTGGGAACGTGTTGGTACTAAAGCGCGAGTGAACCAAGGCCAGGCCGCTGGTGAAGTAATTGTTCGTCAGGTCCGGGAAGTAGTTGCGCAATTGCAACGATGAAAGCATACCTTTATATATAATACTCTTTGTCGACAAAGAAACAATGTAGAAATCATTCTTTGTAGCGATGGATGAGAGTCTTACTTTATTTTCAATTTTCTTTCGGATCAGGTATAGTTTGCGATCGGCAGTTTCCGTTTCGGTAAATCCGGTAATGAATACCTGTTTGATGTCCGGTTCATTCGAGAGAGCTGCCTCTCCCAATATTTCGGGGCATGTCGGTACATTACGCAGATGCATCAACGTAAGTCCTTCTTTTTCAATCTCTTCAATTATAATGCTCAAGATTGCTGCCTTATCCTTTGCATTTTTAGGCAGAAAGAACAGTCCGGTACCGTATCTTCCTTTTTCAGGAACCGGTATACCTTGTAATAAAATGAATTCATGCGGAATCTGTAACATGATTCCGGCACCATCTCCCGTCTTGTTATCTGCGCCTTCCGCACCGCGGTGGCGCATGTTTTCCAATACCTTTAAAGCCGACTCCACGATATCGTGAGACTTCTCGCCGTGAATGTTGACTAACATACCAACACCGCAGGCATCATGTTCGTATGCTGCATCATATAACCCCTCTTGCAGGGGCTGTCGTTGTTGGCCAGGATTTTCTTTTGTTTTGTTGTTAAAAAGTTCTTGTTTCTTCATTCTTGTAGCCTTAATGATTGGTAATACCTATTTGATGTGTCAAAATGTTCGGCAAATTTAATAATTTAATTTCAAAATGATAGTAAATTAAAGCTTTTGTGTTTTATGAAATAAAAACTAGAACCTTAAAACTGATAAACTGTAAGCGAATGCGCTATTTTTAGTTTTGATTCGTAATTTAGTAGCACTTTATTTTTATTTGATCGTAACTGATTTCTTTTTGAGACTAAAATAATATATTATTTAACTATATGATATCTTTGCAACTTTATTGTGTGTTTCTGTCAAATAAATATTGAAAATATAATCTTTATGTTATTTGGAATATGTATCTTTGCACCGAAATAAAAATATCATAATATGTGTGGAATCGTAGGCTATATTGGTCAAAGAAAAGCCTATCCCATCCTTATTAAAGGACTGAAGCGACTAGAGTATCGTGGATATGACAGTGCTGGGGTAGCATTAATCAGTGATAACCAACAATTAAATGTGTATAAAGCGAAAGGTAAAGTTACAGAGCTTGAAGATTTCGTTACACAAAAAGATATTTCCGGTACGATCGGTATTGCCCACACTCGTTGGGCGACCCACGGAGAGCCTTGTACGGCAAATGCCCATCCCCACTTTTCCTCCTCAGAGAAACTTGCTCTTATCCACAATGGAATTATCGAGAATTACGCTGTTCTCAAAGAAAAACTTCAAGCTAAAGGCTATATTTTCAAAAGCAATACAGATACGGAAGTACTTGTTCAACTTATCGAATACATTCAAGAAACCAATCATGTCTCTTTACTCGCCGCTGTCCAATTGGCTTTGGGCGAAGTGGTCGGAGCTACGCCATTGCTGTACTCGACAAAGAACATCCCGATGAGATTATTGCCGCCCGTAAAAGTAGCCCGTTGGTAGTCGGTGTAGGGCAGGACGAATTCTTCCTAGCTTCGGATGCCACGCCAATCGTGGAATATACCGATAAAGTAGTTTATCTGAAAGATGAAGAGATTGCTGTCATTCACCGCGGGAAAGACCTTAAGGTAGTCAACCTGAGCAACGTGGAGATGACTGCGGAAATAAAGAAAGTAGAATTGAACCTCGGACAGTTGGAGAAGGGCGGTTATCCCCACTTCATGTTGAAAGAGATCTTTGAGCAGCCCGATTGCATTCGCGACTGTATGCGTGGTCGAATCAACATCGAAGCCGACAATGTGGTTCTTTCAGCCGTAATAGACAACAAAGACCGACTGTTGCAAGCCAAGCGATTCATCATTGTGGCTTGCGGAACCTCGTGGCATGCCGGCCTGATCGGCAAACATCTGATCGAGAGTTTCTGCCGCATACCGGTAGAAGTAGAATACGCTTCCGAATTTCGTTATCGGGATCCGGTGATTGATGAACATGATGTTGTCATCGCTATCTCGCAGAGTGGTGAGACAGCCGATACACTGGCCGCTGTCGAATTGGCAAAAAGCCGGGGAGCGTTCATTTATGGAATTTGCAATGCCATCGGTTCGTCCATTCCCCGTGCCACAGATACCGGTTCCTACATTCACGTAGGTCCTGAGATCGGTGTAGCATCCACCAAAGCGTTTACCGGACAAGTCACCGTACTTGCCATGCTGGCGCTGACACTGGCTAAAGAGAAAGGAACAATCGACAAAGCCCACTACTTGGATATCGTACAAGAACTGAGTCACATTCCCGATAAGATGAAAGGCTCCTGGAGTTGAACGATCGGATAGCTGAGCTATCTAAAATATTCACTTACGCTCATAACTTCATCTACCTGGGACGCGGATATAGTTATCCCGTAGCTCTGGAAGGTGCCTTGAAACTGAAAGAAATTTCGTATATTCACGCCGAAGGTTATCCGGCTGCGGAAATGAAGCACGGACCTATCGCTCTGATCGATGCTGAGATGCCCGTAGTTGTCATTGCTACCCAGAACGGATTGTATGAGAAAGTGCTGAGTAACATTCAGGAAATAAAGGCCCGTAAAGGTAAAGTGATCGCTTTGTTGACAAAGGGAGATACGATAATCAGTAAGATAGCCGATTACAGCATCGAGCTACCCGAAACATTGGAATGTCTTGATCCGTTGATAACGACGGTTCCTCTCCAGTTATTGGCCTATCACATTGCCGTATGCAAAGGCATGGATGTAGATCAGCCTCGAAATTTGGCGAAGTCCGTTACGGTAGAGTAGAGGAGGGATGGCCTTTGTTGTGGAATAGAATTATATATAGAATAACAATAATTAAAAGTAATCCGGTTTCCTCTCCTTAAGGGAGGACCGGGGAGAGACTTATGGAACAACTGAAACATGAATGCGGCGTTGCCATGATACGCTTGTTGAAACCCTTGGAGTATTATGAGAAGAAGTACGGCACTTGGATGTACGGACTAAATAAGCTCTATTTGCTGATGGAAAAGCAGCATAACCGGGGACAGGAAGGAGCCGGGTTGGCATGTGTCAAACTAGAGTCCAGTCCGGGTGAAGAATATATGTTTCGTGAACGTGCGATGGGGTCCGGAGCCATCACCGAGATTTTTGAAACGGTACAAGCCAATTTTAAAGACCTACCTCCGGAACAATTGCACGACTCAGAATATGCCAAGCGCGTCTTGCCATTTGCCGGAGAAGTATATATGGGACACCTCCGTTACTCCACAACCGGGAAATCAGGAATCTCCTACGTACACCCCTTTCTCCGAAGAAACAACTGGCGTGCCAAGAACCTTGCGCTGTGCGGCAACTTCAATATGACTAACGTCGATGAGATCTTCGCCCGCATCACCGCCATCGGACAACATCCCCGCAAGTACGCTGACACCTACATCATGCTCGAACAAGTGGGACACCGCCTCGACCGGGAAGTTGAACGCCTGTTCAACCAAGCCGAAGCTGATGGCCTTACCGGTATGGAAGTCACTCACTACATCGAAGAACATATCGAACTGGCAAACGTACTTCGTACCTCCAGCCGAGAGTGGGATGGGGGATATGTAATCTGCGGACTTACCGGTAGCGGAGAGACTTTTGCCATACGCGATCCTTGGGGTATTCGTTCGGCATTCTGGTATCAGGACGACGAAATAGCCGTATTGGCATCCGAACGTCCTGTTATTCAAACCGCCCTGAACGTACCTGCCGAAGAAATCAAAGAACTTCTTCCGGGGCAAGCCCTCCTGATCAGTAAAGAAGGTAAATTACGTACTTCCCAGATCAATAAAGCTCAAGAAAAAAGAGCCTGTTCCTTCGAACGCATCTACTTCTCCCGAGGTAGTGATGTCGACATCTATAAAGAACGCAAGCTTCTGGGCGAAAAACTCGTACCCAACATTCTGAAAGCCATTAATGATGATATCGATCATACCGTATTCTCCTTTATACCGAACACTGCCGAAGTCGCTTTTTATGGCATGCTGCAAGGATTCGACGACTATCTGAACGAGGAAAAAGTACAGCAGATAGCCGGATTGGGACATAGTCCGAATATGGAAGAATTGGAAACTATACTTTCCCGACGGATACGTAGCGAGAAAGTAGCGATCAAAGATATTAAACTCCGTACCTTCATAGCCGAGGGCAACAGCCGAAATGACTTGGCAGCCCACGTGTACGACGTAACCTACGGTAGCCTTGTTCCCGGAGTCGACAACCTTGTCGTGATCGACGACAGCATTGTGCGCGGAACGACGTTGCGACAAAGTATCATCGGTATACTCGACCGGCTCGGTCCTAAGAAGATCGTAATTGTCTCCTCCTCGCCGCAAGTTCGTTATCCCGATTATTACGGAATCGACATGGCCCGGATGAGCGAGTTCATTGCTTTCAAAGCCGCTATCGAACTACTGAAAGAACGTGAAATGCGCGACATCATCGCCTCCGCCTACCGGAAATCAAAAGATCAGGTAGGGTTGCCCAAAGAACAGATGGTAAACTACGTGAAAGAAATCTACGCTCCGTTTACCGACGAAGAGATCTCCGCCAAGATGGTCGAACTACTCACTCCGCAAGGCACAAAAGCTAAAGTCGAGATCGTTTATCAACCTCTGCAAGGGTTACACGAAGCGTGCCCCAAACACATGGGCGACTGGTACTTTAGCGGTGACTATCCGACCCCTGGCGGTGTGAAGATGCTCAACAAAGCATTTATAAACTATATCGAACAAATGTATCAATTCTAACAACCATACAACGATTCAGCAATAAAGAATGAGAAATGTAACTTTAATCCTCGACGACGGGAGCCGCTTCAGCGGAAAGTCGTTTGGTTACGAGAAGCCGGTGGTGGGCGAAGTAGTATTCAATACCGCCATGACAGGATATCCGGAGAGTCTGACCGACCTTCGTATGCCGGCCAGTTGATGACATTGACCTATCCGTTGGTAGGAAATTATGGTGTACCTCCTTTCACCATCGAGTCGAATGGATTGTCCACCTTTATGGAAAGTGAGAAAATCCATGCCGAAGCGATTATCGTAAGCGACTACTCCTGTGAGTATAGTCACTGGAATGCGGTAGAGAGCCTGGCCGATTGGTTGAAGCGTGAGCAAGTGCCCGGTATCACAGGCATCGATACACGCGAGCTGACCAAAGTACTTCGCGAGCACGGAGTTATGACCGGTCGCATTGTGTTCGACGATGAATCCGGTTCCGATGGTTTGCCGGCTGACAGTTATGAGTCGATAAACTACGTCGATCGCGTATCCTGCAAAGAAGTTATCTCCTACCTGCCCGATGGTACTTCCCGTACTTTCCCGGTCGATACTCCTTTCGCCGATATCAACACGCAATTGGCAGCTGCCAATTCTCAATTGAAAAAAGTAGTTCTGGTAGATTGCGGTGTGAAGACCAATATCATCCGTTGTTTGCTGAAGCGTAATGTAGAAGTGATCCGCGTCCCCTGGAACTATGACTATAATGGTTTGCAGTTCGACGGACTCTTCATTTCCAATGGCCCGGGCGATCCGGACACATGTGATGCCGCTGTGCAGAACATCCGTAAAGCCATGACAAACGAGCAACTTCCCATCTTCGGTATTTGCATGGGTAATCAACTTCTGTCCAAAGCCGGAGGAGCCAAAATCTATAAGCTGAAGTACGGACACCGCAGTCACAATCAGCCGGTGCGTATGGTAGGTACCGAACGTTGTTTCATCACCTCCCAGAATCACGGCTATGCAGTCGATAACCAAACACTGGGAGCCGATTGGGAACCGCTTTTCATCAATATGAACGATGGCTCCAACGAAGGAATCAAGCATAAAACCAATCCTTGGTTCTCCGCTCAGTTCCATCCCGAAGCGGCAAGCGGGCCGACAGATACGGAATTCCTGTTCGACGAATTTGTGAGAAGCCTTTCATCCTCCCTTTCGCAGGGCAAAGGAGCGTAAGGAAACTCCCGGCAGATCTTTTAATTATGATGAATATTAACCATAACAAAACTAACTTCCCGAACCCTTTCCAAAGAAGAGGGCGTGATGAGGCCAAATATATGAAAGTATTATTGTTGGGTTCCGGTGCCCTGAAAATCGGTGAGCAGGTGAGTTCGACTATTCCGGTTCACAAGCGCTCAAAGCGCTCAAAGAAGAAGGAATAGACACCGTTCTTATCAACCCGAATATTGCTACGGTACAAACATCCGAAGGAGTAGCAGACCAGATCTACTTCCTTCCCGTCACCCCGTACTTTGTCGAGAAAGTAATCCAGAAAGAGAAGCCGGACGGCATCATGCTCGCTTTCGGCGGACAAACCGCACTGAACTGTGGAGTTGCTCTCTATAAAGAAGGAATACTCGAAAAATATAATGTGAAAGTTCTCGGAACCCCCGTACAAGCCATCATGGATACCGAGGACCGCGAGCTTTTCGTGCATAAACTGGATGAGATCGATGTTAAGACCATCCAGAGCGAAGCAGTCGAGAATGTAGTCGATGCCCGTCGTGCAGCCAAAGAACTCGGCTACCCTGTCATTGTCCGTGCCGCTTACGCATTGGGCGGACTAGGTTCCGGTTTCTGCGATAACGAAGAACAACTCAATGTACTTGTTGAAAAAGCGTTCTCCTTCTCACCGCAAGTGTTGGTCGAGAAGTCACTACGCGGTTGGAAAGAAGTAGAGTATGAGGTTGTGCGCGACCGCTTCGACAACTGTATCACCGTTTGTAATATGGAAAACTTCGATCCGCTCGGCATTCACACCGGCGAGTCCATCGTTATAGCACCCTCCCAAACGCTGACCAATAGTGAATACCATAAACTTCGCGAACTGGCCATCCGTATCATCCGGCACATCGGCATAGTGGGCGAGTGTAACGTGCAATACGCTTTCGATCCCGAATCGGAGGACTACCGCGTCATCGAAGTAAACGCCCGCCTTTCCCGTTCTTCCGCTTTGGCCTCCAAAGCAACCGGTTATCCGTTGGCTTTCGTTGCCGCTAAGTTGGGACTCGGTTACGGACTCTTCGATCTGAAGAACTCGGTAACGAAAACCACTTCCGCATTCTTCGAACCCGCACTCGACTATGTTGTTTGTAAAATCCCTCGTTGGGACTTAGGCAAATTCCACGGTGTGGACAAAGAACTCGGTTCCTCGATGAAGTCGGTAGGCGAAGTTATGGCTATCGGCCGCACCTTCGAAGAAGCCATTCAGAAAGGGCTCCGCATGATCGGACAAGGTATGCACGGATTTGTAGAAAACAAAGAACTTGTCATACCCGATATCGATAAAGCTTTGCGCGAGCCGACCGACAAACGTATTTTTGTCATTTCTAAAGCTTTCCGTGCAGGCTATACCATCGATCAGGTACATCAGCTTACCAAGATCGACAAATGGTTCCTCCAGAAACTGATGAATATCATGCACACCTCCGAAGAACTTCGGAAGCTGCGTCTGGACGACGGTAAACTCGTAGTTAGAGATGTCAACGACACTACGCTGATTCCTGCCGATCTGCTGAAGACAGCCAAAGTGCAAGGCTTCTCCGATTTTCAGGTCACCCGTGCCGTAGGTTTTGAAGGCGATATGGAAGACGGAATCTTGTTGGTTCGTAAGCTTCGTAAGAGTCTGGGCATTGTTCCGGTCGTTAAACAGATCGATACTCTGGCTGCCGAATATCCGGCACAGACCAACTACCTTTACCTCACCTATGGCGGAGTAGCGAATGATGTGCACTACCTGGGCGATCATAAATCCATTGTCGTACTCGGTTCCGGAGCCTATCGCATCGGTTCATCTGTAGAGTTCGACTGGTGTGGTGTGCAAGCACTGGAGACTATCCGCAAAGAAGGCTGGCGTAGCGTGATGATCAACTACAATCCCGAGACTGTATCTACGGATTATGATATGTGCGATCGTCTCTACTTCGACGAATTGACCTTCGAACGTGTGATGGATATCCTCGAACTAGAGAACCCCCACGGAGTGATTGTCTCCACCGGCGGACAGATACCGAACAATCTCGCGCTGCGTCTTGACGCTCAAGAAGTCAACATATTGGGCACAACGGCTAAGAGCATCGACAATGCCGAAGACCGTGAAAAGTTCTCCGCCATGCTCGACCGTATCGGTGTCGATCAACCACGCTGGCGCGAACTTACCTCCATGGAAGATATCAATGAGTTCGTTGACGAAGTAGGCTTCCCCGTACTTGTACGTCCTTCTTATGTACTTTCCGGAGCCGCCATGAATGTCTGCTCCAATCAGGAAGAACTCGAACGCTTCTTGCAACTGGCTGCCAACATCTCGAAGAAACATCCTGTAGTAGTTAGCCAGTTCATCGAACATGCCAAAGAGGTCGAAATGGACGCTGTAGCGCAGAACGGTGAAATCGTAGCTTACGCCATCAGTGAGCATATCGAATTTGCCGGTGTACACTCCGGAGACGCCACCATTCAGTTCCCTCCGCAGAAACTCTATGTTGAAACCGTTCGACGTATCAAGCGCATCAGTCGTGAGATAGCCAAAGAGCTTAATATCTCCGGACCGTTCAACATCCAGTATCTGGCTCGCGAAAACGACATCAAGGTAATCGAATGTAACCTTCGTGCCAGCCGTTCCTTCCCGTTTGTCAGCAAGGTGTTGAAGATCAACTTTATCGAACTGGCAACGAAGGTCATGCTTGGCCTGCCTGTAGAGAAACCCAGCAAGAATCTTTTCGAACTCGACTATGTCGGTATCAAAGCTTCTCAGTTCTCATTCAATCGTTTGCAGAAAGCCGACCCTGTGCTCGGAGTCGATATGGCTTCCACGGGCGAAGTTGGTTGCATCGGTATGGACACCTCTTGTGCCGTGCTGAAGGCCATGTTATCCGTAGGCTATCGCATTCCGAAGAAGAACATCCTTCTCTCTACCGGAACTATGAAGCAGAAGGCCGATATGATGGACGCTGCTCGCATGCTGGTCGACAAAGGCTATAAACTCTTCGCTACCGGCGGAACACATAAGGCACTTGCCGAGAACAATATTGAGAGTACACACGTATTCTGGCCTAGCGAAGAAGGTCATCCGCAGGCGTTGGATATGTTGCGAGATAAAGAAATCGATATGGTAGTCAACATTCCTAAGAACCTGACTGCCGGTGAGCTCGACAACGGTTATAAAATCCGCCGTGCTGCCATCGATTTGAATACGCCGCTTATTACCAATGCCCGTCTGGCTAGTGCGTTTATCAATGCTTTCTGCACCATGTCCATCGACGATATAGGCATCAAAAGCTGGTCCGAATACAAATAAGAAAATACACACAACACTTATCCAAAAGGCTGCTTTCGTGCAAACGGGGGTAGCCTTTTTACATACAATGAACCAAGTCATATCCATCTATCAATTATAATCACCAAATCCAAATGTACCTTTTTTAAAATCGAAATCTACATAAATACATACTAGAATAATAGAATCCCCACAATTCGAACCGTTACGGGAATTTTGATTAATCTCTGAAATAACTCGAATCAAATTAGCCCCGCTTAATCTGTGATAGATAAGGCGGGGTTTGACGTATTTTCATAGTCGTTTTTTACGGTCAATAATTGTTTTACCATTTTAATCTTTATTTTTGCGGGCACATTTTAATGTTTTGTGTAGGGATTGTTTAATTACTTGGTTAAACAATTGTCCCACCCCGCTTGCGATAAGTAGGGCGGGATTTATTTTATAGCTACTTCCAATTTGTGGGCAATGTATCGTAACCCTCCATCAACGTACAGTTAGCGAACGTATACTTACGCATAGATGGCGTAACTAAACGTATCAATTTCTCATATATAGGTCCTGCGTTCAGACGTCCAGTAATAAGTGTACATCCGTTAAATGTAAAAGCAAGTTCTCCCCCTTCATACCATTTTTATGCATTTAGTTTTGTACACCACTACCGCGCAGTGTAAATGCATATATAATTTTGCGAGATTCAAGCAAAACTTAATTTGTTGTGTATGAAATACCTTGAATGTCAATTAGTTGTATTTGTTGGCTGATGTTGATCAAATATGCTATGCAAAACACTAAAGGGTCTGTTTTCTGTCAGAAATGTGCAAAAATAGGGGTTTTATGTGTATGTTAAGCCCCTCAAAACGCTCATTTCAGATGTTAAAAATGTCCACCCATTGATTTTTCAAACTAATTTCAGGGAGAAAAAGGCCCCAAAATAAAAGCAGCTCACATGTCCGTTTCAAGACTGTGTGAGCCGCTTTTTTGGTCTCAATCAGCAGGTTAATTACCTCTTCAAAAATTAACCCTAAATAAACTCATTATTTACCTGTTTTATACATTTGGTTTTATCCGGCGTTTACCCTATAATGTTGCTCTATCGCCCGCCAGTAGGGTGTTTCAGCGTTTTTCTCTCCCACCCAGTTGTGTCGGTTTCGTCTAGGGGGATACAATCCTTTGATATTCCAGACTAACTACCGCGAAATATGGGGAAATATCTATTGATATTTGTTTGAAGAAGTCTGAGCTGACTAAGCAAACCAAACTCAAATAACAGAATTATTCTTACGTTAGAAAACTTGTATTTTCTAATTGTTTTACTTGTATATTTTATAGATACGATATATATTTCTGTAACTTCTTAGACGCAGGGGCGTATTTAGGTGTTTTTAGCAAATATAGCTGTACTTCAGTGACTCGGTAGATGACGTTTTACATGGTTTGATATATTATTACGATATTTTTTGAAAAAGAAGGTCTTTGTATGTTTTAAATCAGGTATTTTATCTATCTTTGCGACGTTTAACATCCGTTGCCTGAAAAGTGCCGGATCTAATTGGGGACAAAAAAGTGATTTTAATAAATAATAAGTCATTAGATGCTTCGCCTAGCAATGGGACAGGGGAAGGCGTAGCGTGCTCTAAACACTGGTATGTAGCTTATGTGCGTATACATCATGAGAAGAAAGTATCAGAGCATTTGGAGAGAATGGGGATTAAAAGTTTCGTACCTATACAGCAGGAACTCCGGCAGTGGAGTGACCGGCGTAAGCTTATCGACAAAGTTGTTCTGCCGATGATGGTTTTCGTATATGCTGATCCGAAAGAACGCAGGGAAGTGTTAACCATTTCCACGGTCAGTCGTTTCATGGTGATGCGTGGTGAAAGTACTCCGGCAGTTATTCCCGATGAACAAATGGATCGTTTCCGCTTCATGCTCAATCATTCGGAAGAGTCTGTGAGTATGGTCGATGTTCCGTTGATACACGGAGAAGAGGTTCGTGTTATCAAAGGACCGCTAAAAGGACTGGTTGGTGAGTTTGTCACCGAAGGGGGAAAGAGTAAAATTGTTATTCGTCTTAACATGTTAGGTTGTGCCTGTGTTGACATACCACTGGGTTATGTAGAACCTATCAGAGAAAAAAGGGGGTAAGAATGGAGAATTCAACTGACTCGCTGCAAGACAAACTAGACAGTTTGTATCATACCGCTAATGCATTACTACATCCTACAGCTGATGGTGACTGTATCTATGTAGATGATTTTGCTTGTTTGAATCAAGCTATTCACGAGCAAATAAATACACTGTATCCTTACCGGGGCAAAACGGCAGATGAAGAAGCTGCACTGTGCTTAGCCCTTTTGATGGGGTATAGTGTTTCTTTATACGCCAATCCGGATGATGAAGCCAAAAAACAAGTTGTTTTGGAGCGATCACGTGAGGTGTTGACTATTCTGCCATCATCACATTTAAAAGATCAATTACTCGCAGTGTGTAACGAATACGAGAATATTTAATATTTAGTTAACTGCAGTTAAGCAATTGGTTCTTCTTGTTGAATATTTTAATAGACTTAGACTTTTTACAGCTATTTCTTTATGGGGAATTTTGTAATATAACATTTATTGGGGAAACAAACAATGAAACACAAATTGGAATCAATCATTCGCTATTTAACCAAAAACTATTTTAGTTATTGGTTTATATTGGGGGTAGATGTATTTATTGCTGTGACTTGTACATTGATAGCCTATCTTGGTATTTATCATGTTGTGGGTTTATCGGCTATGCGTCATAATTTACTTGAGATACTCGCAGTGTCGATAGTTGGTAGTGTACTTGGGATTGTTATCTTTCATACTTACCGGAATACCATTCGTTTTTCACAATTGAAAGAGTTATGGGCTTTAATGGGAGCTGCTTTTCTTAAAGTTGCCTGCATCGCTATTGTACTTTGGAATTTTCTGCCAAGTGAAAGTACAACTGATGCTCAAAAAGTTGTTTTTATACTTTTTGATAGTATGTTGACTTTTATATTGATGGTAGGATTTCGTATTTTGTTAGTCCTCATTTATGAGTTTTTGCTGAGTTTCATGAGCAAAAGGAATATACGCTTGCTTATTTACGGAGTTGATGAGAAAAGTGTCTCTTTGAAACTCCGTTTAACACAAGGCGATCATTTTAAAGTGGTAGGTTTTTATCGATACGGGAATAGTGATTCCCTTCGCCGCATTTCCGGCTTACCTGTTTATTCTTTCAAGGACGAAATCTCTTTCTATACTTTAGTACGAAAAAAATGTATTCAGGGTATTCTATTTGCATATTATGAGGATACACGAGCCGAAGAAGGACGCTTGCTTCAATATTGCAAGACCTATAAAGTCAAGACGCTGATTGCTCCTACTATCAGTGAAGCCGATGCCAATGGACACTTTCACCAATGGGTACGTCCAATTAAAATAGAAGATTTATTGGGACGTACTGAGATTCAAATCAATATGGAAGAAGTGATGACCGAATTCTATAATAAAGTCGTTTTGGTTACCGGTGCTGCAGGTAGTATTGGCAGTGAACTATGTCGGCAATTGGCACAAATGCACATTCGTACATTAGTCATGTTCGACTCCGCCGAATCTCCTTTGCACTATCTTCGTTTGGAATTTGAGAAAGAATATCCGGATCTTAAATTTATTCCGGTTATTGGTGATGTACGGGTAAAAGAGCGTTTACGCATGGTGTTTGAGACTTATCGTCCACAAATCGTGTTTCACGCTGCCGCATATAAGCATGTTCCGTTGATGGAGGAAAATCCTTGCGAAGCGGTACTTGTCAATGTGATAGGTTCATGTCAGGTAGCTGATACGGCTTTGGCATATGGGGCCGAAAAGATGATCATGATTTCTACCGACAAAGCAGTCAATCCAACCAATGTAATGGGGTGCTCGAAACGTTTGGCAGAAATCTATATACAGAGTTTGGGATGTGCTATTCATGAGGGTAAAGTGAAAGGTCATACAAATTTTATCACTACCCGCTTTGGTAACGTATTGGGTAGTAATGGTTCTGTTATTCCCCGCTTTAAAGAACAAATTGAGAATGGAGGACCGGTAACAGTCACTCATCCTGAGATTATACGTTTTTTCATGACTATTCCCGAAGCATGCCGTTTAGTGATGGAAGCTGCTACCATGGGACGAGGCAATGAAATCTTTGTATTCGAAATGGGTAAACCCGTGAAAATTGTGGACTTAGCAAAACGAATGATCGAACTTGCAGGATTTAAGCCTGATGAAGATATAGAGATTCAGTTTACAGGATTGCGGCCCGGAGAGAAACTTTACGAGGAAGTTCTGAGTAATGATGAAAATACGATTCCAACAGGGAATAAGAAAATAAAGATGGCCAAAGTACGTCATTACGAATATTCGGATATTCTGGATAGGTATGCAGAGTTTGAAAGATTGTCTCGTGAAGTGAAAATAATCGATACGGTTAGACTAATGAAAGAAGTCGTACCGGAGTTTAAGTCAGAAAACTCTCCTAGGTTCGAGAAGTTGGATAGTTATCGTCCCTAAAAGACGTATAGGTAAAGCCATCGTAAAATAGAGTTATTTGTTGCTGCAATACAATTTGTGATTATGTACAGTAACTCGGATTTTGAAAGATTCTTTATTCGCTACAAAGCAGAAGCCTTTCCGGTGCGAATCGATACAGAAAATAATCTTTAGCAACAAGATCCGTATAACTTGTTTGAAAAATAACACAAAGAGTTTATAATCTTATAAAAATATACAGACATGAATATTGCTATAGTAGGAACAGGTTATGTTGGTCTTGTATCAGGAGCATGTTTTTCTGATATGGGTATTAGTGTGACTTGCGTAGACGTTGATGAGAGAAAGATTGAAAACCTCAAAAATGGAATAATTCCAATATACGAACCTGGGCTTGAAGAAATGGTTCATAAAAACGTAAAAGCAGGACGGCTGAAATTCTCTACTAATCTTGCAGAAGTCCTCGATGATGTAGAAGTTGTTTTCAGTGCGGTAGGTACACCGCCAGACGAAGATGGTTCGGCTGATTTAAAGTACGTTCTTGCTGTAGCAAAAAATATAGGTGAAAATATAAAAAAATATACTGTTGTAGTAACTAAGTCCACAGTGCCAGTTGGTACTGCTAAAAAAGTAAAAGCAACAATTCAGGCAGAACTTGACAAACGTGGCGAGCAAGTTGAATTTGACGTTGCGAGTAATCCTGAATTCTTAAAGGAAGGAGCAGCTATCAAAGACTTTATGTCTCCAGACCGTGTTGTAGTTGGGGTTGAGTCTGACAAAGCAAGAAGGCGAATGGCTCGTCTTTACAAGCCTTTTATGCTTGTAAATGACCGTTTAATATTTACGGACATACCATCTGCTGAAATGATTAAATACGCAGCTAACTCTATGCTTGCGACACGTATTAGCTTTATGAATGACATCGCAAACCTTTGTGAATTGGTAGGTGCAGATGTGAATATGGTTCGCAAAGGTATTGGTACAGATACTCGCATTGGAAAGAAATTTCTTTATGCTGGTTGTGGATATGGTGGAAGCTGTTTTCCTAAAGATGTGAAGGCTCTTATAAAGACTGCACAAAAAGTTGGTTATGAGATGGAAGTTCTACAGGCTGTAGAATCTGTAAACGAAAAACAGAAATCAGTTCTATTCAACAAATTGATGAATCGCTTTAATGGTGATATTAAAGGTAAAACTGTTGCTATGTGGGGACTTGCTTTCAAACCTGAAACTGATGATATGCGTGAAGCACCTGCATTGGTTTTGATAAATAAAATTATTAGAGCAGGTGGTTTTGTTAGGGTATATGACCCCATTGCAATGCCTGAATGCCAACGTCGTATCGGTGATAAAGTAACATATTGCAAAGATATGTATGAAACAGCTATAGATGCAGAAGCACTTCTACTTGTAACTGAATGGAAGGAATTCAGAATGCCAAGCTACCCTGTCCTAGCAAAAGCTATGGTGAATAAAGTCATCATTGACGGTCGTAACATCTATGATGCAAAAGAAGTTGCAGAAAACGGGTTTGAATATTATAAAATTGGATAAAGTCTAGTTATAACTATTGATGTAATTTCGCAGTATTAGAATGTCTTATTTATTTAATAAAAGACAATTCTGGTAATAGTCGTTAGCTATGTTTTAATAACTATAAAAATATATCACTAAATGAATATCGGAATAATTATTCAGGCTCGAATGGGTTCGGTTCGTCTGCATGGAAAAATTTTAAAGAAATTTTATGGAGAAGAAACTCTTATTGAGGTTCTTCTCAATAATCTACATAAAGTGGAAGGAACAAAAGTTATTGTTGCTACATCAGTAAATGAAAACAATGACGACCTTGAAACTTTTCTTCTTAATAAAGGTGAACTCGTTTATCGTGGCTCAGAGAATGATGTACTAGACCGTTTTATTAGAGCAGCAGAGGCTAATAATGTTGATGGCATCATCCGCATCTGTTCTGACAATCCATTTATGGACTGGCGCGGAATAACAGAACTAATTCAGAAGGCTAAGGTTAGTGATGCTGATTATATTGGCTTCCGTATTAACGATAAGCTTCTATTCTTACCCATTTTGGCTTCTGGGGTGAATATGTAACCTTGGATGCTCTAAAACGCGTAGCATTTGCCACAGAAGAGGGGACACTTGCTCACGAGCATGTTACCTATCATATATACAATCATCCTAATGAGTATAAATGCGAATGGATTGTGTGCCCTGTTTATCTTCAGAATCGCAATGACATCCGTCTGACTGTTGACACATTGGATGATCTCATAAATGCTACCAAGGTATATTCTGATCTAAAGGCACAGAATGACAATTTTGTTCTTCAAGATGTTGTAAGCTACTTAGATGCACATGAGGATATTAAACAATCAATGCTAAAAAATATAACTCAAAATAACAAGTGATAAGAAATGATAACTAAAGGTCAAACTTACATTATTGGAGAGATTGGGCAGAATCACAATGGTTCAGTTGATATCGCAAAGCTTATTGTAGAACTCATAGCACGTCCTGTTCACGAAGATGTTTTTGGACTTGATCTTAAACCGATGAATGCCGTTAAGATGACTCGTCGTGACCTTAATGAAGAGTTTACTAACACTCAAATGAATCGTCCATACGAGAATGCGAACTCATTTGGGAAGACATATGGTGAGCATCGCGCTTTCCTTGAACTAGACGATGATGCACACTTCGAGGTTTACAAGTTTGCAAAAGATAAGGGGCTGGATTTTGTAGAAACTCTTTGCGCAAAGGGTTGTCTCTCTATGCTTAAGTTGTTCACACCAGATTACTTGAAGGTAGCAAGCCGCGATCTCACGAACCTTCCCCTACTTGCTTCTATGGCAGAAACAAAAATACCTATAATTTTATCTACAGGTATGGCAGGAAAGAAGGAGTTGGATGATGCGCTTGAAGCCATCACACACTATCATGATGAAATTTCAATTCTTCATTGTGTTTCTCAATATCCTACTCATCCAGGCAACTTGAACCTCAATACTATCCGCTATCTTAAAAAGCATTATGGACAGTATCGCATAGGTTTCTCTGATCATACTATTGGTATTTCTGCTCCTGCTATTGCTGTTGGAATGGGTGCCGAGATTATAGAGAAGCATATTACCATTGATCGTCACATGAAGGGGACAGATCAGCCGGGGTCTTTAGGTCCCGATGGAGTAAATCGTATGGTGCGTGATATCCGAATGGTTGAGCATTGGCTGGGTACAGAAGATATTTACATCGACAAGAGTGTAGCCGGTTCAAAGGAGAAGCTTGAACGATCAATTGCCTCAAAATATGAAATCAAGGCAGGAGAAGTTATCACTAAGGATAAAATACACATGCTTAGTCCAGGTAATGGATTCAAGTGGGCACAAAATGATATGATTATTGGTCATAAAGCGATTAAAGATATTCCTGCAAACGAAATCATTTATCAGAACCTCATAGACTAATGGATAAGAATCTACCAAAACTGATACTTACAGACATCGATGGTGTTTGGACTGATGGAAGTATGTATTATGATGCTACTAACATTGAGTTGAAGAAATTTAGCACTTATGATAGTGCAGGTGTTTTATTTGCTCACCATCTTGGAATTCCTGTAGGTATCATCACTGGCGAAAACACTGAAATAGTTAGACGACGAGCAGAAAAGCTTCAAATAGACTACCTCTACCTTGGTGCTAAAGATAAAGTTGCTATTGCTCTTGAACTATGTAAAAGAATGGATATCACCCTTGATGAAGTAGCATATATCGGTGATGATTTGAATGATATTAGACTTTTAAAATTGGTTAAATGGTCAGGTGCTCCGTCCACAGCTCCTGAGTATATTAAGGTAATTACAAATATTCATTTAACAAAAAAAGGAGGTAATGGTGTATTCCGAGAGTTTGTTGAAACAATTCTAGGAAGCAATGTCATTTCAAAAATTATCCATGACGTTTCTCTATTGAACCAATAGAGAAACTAGTCCATTAAATTTATGAGAAAGGCAGCCGTAGTCTGTCGGCTGTTGAAGAATATTTTAATTACTAGAAAAGTTGTATACCAACAGAGGGTTATGTAACTAATAAGACTTTTGCAAGTAAAAGTCCTTCTATTTTTATGTAGAATGTTTGGTACATGACCGACTAATATAGTGTAATGGTGCCAACAAAACAATATGGCAGCTGTTGAAGCTATTGCAAAGCTATTCTATGAATAAAATTACCACTTATGAGTATTTTGTAAATCTACTCGAGAATTACAAGGCATTAAGCGAAGAAGAAAAGCCGGTATTAATGCTATACTATTATGAAAATAATCTTAAAAAATAAAATCCATTTATCGCTTCGTAATAAGCAACTGCTTAATATATAAAGTGTTAATTATTATGAATTGTTGCTTTGGACGTTTCCAAATCATATGTCTTTTGTAAAAAATAAAATTTTCATATATTTAGTAACACGCTATATTACCTATGGACTACAGTTTGCTTTATCACTTATAATTGCAATACGTCTTGGCCCATACTATCTTGGTGTCTATGGTGTTGTGTTGCTTGTTTTAAGCTATTTTACACAAGTTAATTTTGGAATACCACATTCGCTCAATGTGTTGTTGGTGCAGAATAAAAAAAGTAAAAAAATACAAGATCGATACACCCTTAATTCATTAGTGATATTCACATATCTTAACATTGCTGTTGTAGCTGGAACTATGTTCTTTGCTTTCTTTGAAAAAGACAAATGGGCTGGTTATGATCTAGGGAAATATTTTCTATTAATTGCTTTTACGGCAGTTTTGACATACTATAATAGTATACTTACTACAGTTATAAGGTTTCGCAATCAAGTTAATGAATTATCACTTATAGGTACTATCCCTGTAATTGCGAATTTCGCTACTGTTTGGTTCTTTAAAGGGGAGAACTTAGTAATGAGTCTTACAGTGGTTAATATGTTATCTTGTTTAGTAATCACTTGTATATGCTATTGTAAGGGTGTAATTCCCCAATTTAGTATATCTGACATTAGTATTAAGCTACAAAAGGTACTAATCAACAAAGGTTTATATTTATTCTTTTATAATTCCAGTTTTTATTTTATTTTGATTGCAGTACGTACTATAATCAGCGGTAATTACAGTGTTGAGGAATTTGGCTATTTTACATTTTCTTACACTATAGCCAATGCTGTAATGTTAATGCTTGATTCTGTGAACACAATTATATTTCCTAAAACAATTGATATGCTCTCAAATACGGATAATACAGAAAAAACAGTTGTCTTGGATAAACTCAGAGTCGGATACATTACAACATCACATATGCTTATTTACTGTGCCTTAACAGTTTTTCCTCTACTTGTATTGATATTCCCAAAATATGAGCCAGCATTAACATCAATGAATATGATAGCTTTAACTATTCTAATGAATACAAATAGCTATGGATATAATACATTGTTGATTGCACAGAATAAAGAAAAGATTTCATCTAGGATTTCAGTTATTGCTTTATTAACAACCATTGCTATTGCTCTGTTTTTGGTCTTTATTATACATGTGGAATATTCATTCGTAATTATCTCAACACTTATTTCCTATATGATATTTTCATTGCTTGCAACTTACGAAGGTAATAAAATATTGAAAGGTCAATGTGATTTTCTTTATACATTAAAGACTTTTTTCCCATTAAAGCTTTTTATTCCGTATTCACTAGCATTAGTAATCTCTATAATGAGACTAGAGTGCATTATATTTTTACCGCTATTGATATTTATTATGTTGAATTTCAAAGATTTATATTTCTTAAAAAGAATATTTTCCAAGATAGTTAACAATCCCAATATAATTGATTTATAAATATGTTAGGCTTTAAAAAAAAAGACAAAATTGCGGGCTATTTATTGCTTCTGTTTTCTATTACAGAAGTGATGGTTAATTATATTAATATTGATGATGCTTACATTAATTTAATACGGGTAAGTGCAGGTTTATTATGTGGAACATATGCGCTTTATAAATCATCTTCTCACATAAGATCTGTTGTTATAAAATTAGCATTATTTTTTTCGATGTTATTAATTGCGTCCCTAATATCGAATTCAAATGCTCATTTTGTCAATATTCTTTGGGTTTGGAGCTATATTGGTATCGCATTATTAATCTACAATCATAGCATATCTGTAGACATCGCAAAATTAATACTTATTGCTTATACTATAGTTTTTTTAGTAGGGTCTGTTTTTAATAAGGTTGAAGCATCAGAACTCTTCACGACAGGTAGTGCGAATGGAGTTTCTGTTCTATTTATATATGCAATATCTTTATATTATATTATAAAATATCAGAATTTCAAAAATAGTAACATGCCATATTTGCCAATTTTGCTTTTGGCTTTTTTTTCCATATGGGCAGCAAATAGAAGCGGTCTGTTAACAGCTGTAATTCTGGCTTTTGGGGCATTTTTGAATAATATTGTATTTAATAAATCTGGTTATAATAAAGGGAAAAGTATTATTGCATTACTTCTTGTATGTGTTTTGATATTCTTCATTACTGATAATTATTTAGGTAGTTACTCTGAGAATATGTTAAATAAGTATGATCGCTATGGTAACGAATCAGTACGAATACTTATATGGTATGAATATTTTAATGCATGTTTAAATAATATAGAATATTTTTTGTTCGGAGCACCGGCATCTGATACTAAAATAATACATTATCATTTCTATAACGGAAATACTCATAATGCTTTTTTCATGTTGCATGCAAAATTTGGAATAATAGGTTTGATATTCTTTGTATATAATATCTTTAAATTTATTCTGAGGCAAATCGGGAAAGGTAAAATATATTTAATTGTTGTTGCTGCGGGAATTATAACTAGAGGTATGTTTGATTGGACGTCATTCCCAGGTCTTCACGATATATTTTTTTGGTTAATAATAATGTACAACTATTTGGGTGATGATGCTAAATATAAAATCGCCTAATATAAGTAATTTTTATAGAATAAATAATGAACTATTTACAAGCTATTGAACAATTATCCTTAATAGAACAAAAGTATAATGTAATGTCTATTAAGTATAAAAATATCTCTGTTTGGCCTTATTTGCGATCTTATTTGGTTGATCAAATTGGGTACCAGAAAGCCCGAAAATCATCAGTATCTAATATTTCATTCATACTAAAAAACTTGTTTACATATAATCCTCTTATGCTTAGAAAGAAATTTGATCTATGGTCATATAGTGGGGTCATTACAAGAAAAAAAATAGGAGAATATTATCACCATCATGCTTCGGGTGTATTGCCATATATTACTGATAGTGTATTGAACTTAGAGAATCCTGAAATCTCAAGACCTCATTTCCGACGATCAGAGATTCCAGAAAAAAATATTATTAGTAACTCATGGTCAATATTTCTTAGTAGAGGCATTGAATATTTTCTTAGACTCAAAAAACCGTTGAAGATAGATAATGTAGATATTTTAGATAAAATAAATGACGATTTAAACATATACTTCGATTATTGCTTTAGAATTAGGCTTTTATATGCTCAGAAGCTAGCTACAGATTTTTTGTTAGCATTGGGAAAGAAGCCCAAAGTAGTTGTTATGGAATGTCCATACGATCAAATGGGATATGTTTGGTCTTTTCATTCACACTCAATTCCTGTTATTGAATTACAACATGGTGTAATTAATGCAAATCACTATGCATATAACTCAGCATTTCATGGTGGTATTTTATCTCCTGACATTCTATGCGTTTATGGAGAGGAAGAATATAAGTTTATAACTAATAGATATACTCCTTATTGCCCAAAAGTAATAAAAACAGGATTATTTATTTTGGATGAGTCAAATAAATACTTTAAAGACGATATTTTCAAGGATTTACGAGGAAAATATAAGAATATTATAGTAGTAGCTGGGCAATCTGATTGTGAAGAATCTTTGTTACGATTTATAGAAGAGACTTCACATATTACTCCGGATAACCTTTACATTTACATTCCTAGACGAGTTTGTAACTTGAATTGCAACAGTGATAATGTGATAATAAAGTTTAATGTTAACATCTACCAATATATAAAATGGTGTGATATCCACTGTACAGTTAGCTCTACAACTTGTTTAGAATCTCAGTACTTTGAAAAACCTAATATATTTGTAGAAATTAATAATACAGCAAAAAAATATTATGAAGAAATTCTTAAAGAAGAGAATGGTAGTTACTTTGTAAATTGTCCAGAAAAGTTTAGAGATGTATGTGATGTCATAAATAATAATATTTTTATCTATCGTGACTTGTTTGCGAGGGGGACTGTCGAAAATGTTCGTAAAGTAATTAATAAATTTCTATTATGTTAGTAAATCTCATAAAACAATTTTTGCGTATTTTAAGAATGGGCAAGTTTTTTGTGGCAAAAATTCTGTATTCCATTCGACAGAATAGATTTGGAAAAGGTTCTTATGTTAGTTCAAATGTTCAATTGAGAAAATGCAATATTGGTGCTTATACTACAATAGGACCTAATAGCGTGCTTAATAGGGCAATTGTTGGGGCATATTGTTCTTTTGCATCCGATGTAATGATAGGTGGTGAAGAGCATGCTTATTGGGATATTTCGTCCTCAGACAAACTCACTAACCAAGGGATCTCAGAAACTGATACAATTATAGGTTATGATGTTTGGATTGGTGCTCAGTGTTATATTAGACAGGGCGTAAGAATTGGAAACGGTGTTGTAATTGGATCAAATTCATTTGTTAATAGAGATATTCCTGATTATGCGATTGTTGCGGGAACTCCAGCTCGTATTATGAAATATAGATTTGATAAAGAAATGATAGAAAAAATTAATCAAACTCACTACTGGGAATTTGACCCTCCAAAAGCAAAAGTAATTATTCAACAATTAAAAAACTGCATAAATAATTAATTATTGTAAACAGTATGTCAATTTTCAAAGATAAAACC
Source organism: Bacteroides reticulotermitis JCM 10512 (assembly GCF_000517545.1). Lineage (GTDB taxonomy): Bacteria > Bacteroidota > Bacteroidia > Bacteroidales > Bacteroidaceae > Bacteroides > Bacteroides reticulotermitis. The sequence continues at coordinate 51,868 of NZ_BAIV01000034.1, forward strand.
CTGCTAATTACAGGTGGTACTGGTTCATTTGGTAATATGGTACTTAAACGTTTTCTAGAGAGTGATATAAAAGAAATTCGTATTTTTTCACGCGATGAGAAAAAGCAAGATGATATGCGTCATCATTTGCAAGATCAGCACTTAGCAGAGATAGCAAATAAAGTAAAGTTTTATATTGGTGACGTTCGTAATCGCAATAGTATTGATATTGCCATGCGTGGAGGTGTTGATTATATTTTTTCAGCTGCGGCATTGAAGCAAGTTCCTTCTTGTGAATTTTTCCCAATGCAAGCTGTTGAAACAAATGTTATTGGTACAAATAATGTACTAGAATCAGCAATTGCACACGGAGTTAAAAATATAGTAGTACTATCTACTGACAAAGCAGCTTATCCAATCAATGCAATGGGTATATCAAAGGCAATGATGGAGAAGGTTGCAATGGCAAAAGGTCGCCAACTTGGAGACAATTCGACTACAACTATATGTTGTACACGTTATGGCAATGTTATGGCAAGCCGTGGTTCTGTTATACCTCTTTGGGTTGAACAGATAACAGAAGGGAAACCTATTACTATAACAGATCCTAATATGACTCGTTATATGATGACTCTTAATGATGCTGTTGACCTCGTAGTATATGCATTTGAACATGGACATAATGGAGATTTATTTGTTCAGAAAGCCCCTGCATGTACTCTTGAAGTTCTTGCTGAAGCTCTAAAGGAAACTTATGGAGAAACTGATCCAAAATATTTAGAAACAGAAGTGAAGGTTATTGGTACACGTCATGGAGAGAAAGTCTATGAAACTCTTGTAACAAGAGAAGAAATGGCTCGTGCAATAGATTGCGGCGAATATTTCCGCATTCCTTGTGATGGTCGTGACTTAAACTATGACCAAGTAGAAGGTGGAAATCCTGATGTTGCAAAAATGGAAGAGTATCACTCTCATAATACTCGTCGATTAAATGTAACAGAAATGAAGGAGCTTCTTCACAAACTAACCTTTGTTCGTGAAGATCTTGGTCTTCAACCACGCACAAAAGCAAAGGAAATACGTTCCGAATAATTAAATGTCTAAAAAAATATGTTATGATTTCTGTTGGAATAACTGGGCAGGCGGGTTTTGTTGGCACTCATCTTTTTGCTGCGTTAGGTAATCACCCTGATAAATTCAATCGGATCCCATTTGAAGACGGCTTCTTTAATGATGATGAAGATTTACGCCATTTTGTAAAGAGATGCGATGTTGTTGTTCATCTAGCAGCAATGATGAGAAGCCCAATAGAAAGTATGGTATATGAGACCAATATGCGTTTGGTTAACCAAATAATTGATGCGTGTAATAAAGAAAACGTATCACCTGCTATAATGTTTGCATCGTCCATTCAAGAAGATAATGGAAGTGAATATGGACGTTGTAAACAGGAAGGTCGTACTCTTCTTATGAAGTGGGCAGAAGAACATAGAACTGGTTTTGGAGGAATGATTTTTCCAAATATCTTCGGTCCTCTGGCTCGCCCTAATTCACATTCTTTTATAGCAACATTTTGTTATCGACTGACTCACGGAGAAGAACCAAAGGTGTTAGTTGACAATGTAGTTAGTTTGAAATTTATAGACTCTCTAATTTCAGAGTTGATACCTATGCTCGAAGATGTGTGTGTAAATAAGTGTATATTGAATGTTTTTTTTAATGCAGACTATCAGCTTAAAGTAACAGAAGTCCTTTCTATATTAAAACGTTTTAAGAAAACCAATATTGATGGAGATAAAATGGTTGGATTGAACTCGCAGGTTGAAGTGGATTTATTTAAAACATTCACTTCGTATAAGGATTATAAATGAAAAGTATGGTTATGGATAAACAGAAACTTGTAATTTTGGTATTGTCATGCGATGGTTATAGCGACCTATGGGATGATTTCTTCAATTTGCGTGATAAATATTGGGTAGATTGTCCTTATAAATGGTATTTGGTCACAGAATCTAAAGATTATAAACGTGCTTGCGTCGAGGTTATCAAGTGCGGTAAAGAATTGAATTGGGCAGGTCGATTAAGAAAAGCTGTACATTCGATTGATTCTCAGTATTTTGGTGTATATTTGGAGGATTATTTTATTACAGAAAAAGTCGACAATGATGTAATTGCTGATTTGATAAACATTATGGATAACAATGGTGTGACATTTTTAAACACTTCTGATGTTTTCTATAATTCTATCGGAATGAATGATAAGACGTATTTTAAAGAGCATCTTATTATTATCCCTAACAACAAGTTATATGGTATAAGTACTGAATCTGCTATTTGGGAGAAAGATTATCTGCTTCAAAAGATTGGCGATAAAGATTATAGTGCATGGCAATTTGAAATTGATCGAGTTAATGAAGCGCAAACGCCCGGTGGACTAGGTGGATTTAATCTTTGTGATGAAAGAATGCCTTTTCATGTTAGTATAGAACCAGTGGTTATACAGGGCAAAATTTATCCCGCAGCAAGAAGGCTCTTTAAAAAGAAAGGGTATGAATTCTTGACTAAACGTGGCAACTTATCCTTTAAGGAAGTCTTTCTTTTTAATCTCAAAATGAAGATGGCTAATATAAAATGCGGAAAGAAGATAATAAAATGGCTTGCGACAAGGATTTTAGGAGTGAAATTTTTTACGTAATAGTGGGTATGTTTGTATAACTGATTTTGGATACTATAGTTTTCACTAGTTATTAGTTTTTTCCTATAATAAATTAAATATGGAAGACTACGGATTGGTCTCAATAATAATGCCAAATTGGAATTGTTCGAATTTTATTGGCCATACGATAGAGAGCGTTCTAGCGCAAACGTATCAGAATTGGGAATTACTTATTCAAGATGATTGCTCAAATGATAATTCTGAAGAGATAATAAAGTCATATCTTAACGAATGTTCCCGCATAAAATACGCCCGCAACAAGAATAACAGTGGTGCAGCAGTTACTCGAAATAATGCTCTAAGGCGTGCAAAAGGTCATTGGATTGCATTCTTGGATTCAGATGATCTTTGGTTGCCTGAGAAACTTGAGAATCAACTTAAGTTTATGGTAAAGAATGGATATAACTTTACGTATACAGGTTATCAAGAAATTAACAATGATGGATGTGAAACTGGTGTTCATGTAGTGGGACCAAAACATGTGAAAAAGTTCGGGATGTACGCTTTCTGTTGGTGTGGATGTTTGACAGTAATGTATAATTGTAAATATTATGGATTATTGCAAATTGTTGATATTAAGAAAAATAACGACTATGCGATGTGGCTAAATCTATGCCAGAAGTCAGATTGCTATTTATTGGATGAATGTTTGGGCAAGTATCGCAGAGGGCGTTCGGGTAGTATCTCTACCGATGGTTTCCATACTTTGATTCGATGGCACTATAAACTTTGGCATGAAGCAATGGGGTTTAACCCAATGTTGAGTTTTTTTTGGACTAGTGTTAATCTTGTATGCGGATTTTATAAAAAGATTAGATATGTAGAAAAGCATTAGAGATAAATTTATTTATAAAATAATTATCAATGATAATAAAACGTCTTTTTGACATAATAGCCTCATTTTTTGGACTGCTTTTATTATGGCCAGTTATTTTAGTTACAGCTATACTTGTATTAGTAAAAATGCCCGATGGCCCTGTTTTCTTTGTTCAAAGACGCGTAGGGAAAGATGGTAAGCTATTCAATTGCCATAAGTTCCGCTCTATGACAGTCGCTCATAATGATTCATCTGTTTCTGTTGCAGGCGATTCACGAATTACACCATTTGGAGCTAAATTACGGCATTATAAAATAGATGAACTGCCTGGACTTTGGGATGTTTTGATAGGAAATATGTCTTTTGTAGGACCACGGCCTGATGTACCAGGCTATGCAGATAAACTCGTCGGTAGCGACAGAGATATTTTAAAACTACGTCCAGGAATTACAGGACCAGCAACACTGAAATATCGTTTAGAAGATGAGATGATATCTGAATATGTGGCAAAGAGGCAAAAGGAAGGAGATTCAAGAAGCATGCAAGTTATTGCTGTGGAGTATAACGATAAAATAATCTATCCAGATAAGGTGAGAATAAACTGTTACTATTATCGTCATTACTCCTTTATCAAGGACATAAAACTGATTTTTGCTACGGTTTTAAACCGTAAAGTAACGTACAATGGAGAAGAAATATAAAGCTCGAAATATATAAATTTTTATGGCTGAAGAAAGAAAAACAATTAATCTTTGCTTAGCTCACATGAGTGAAGAAGGTTATGAACAAAAATATGTGAAGGAGGCATTTGATACTAATTGGGTTGTGCCAATGGGGCCAAATGTAAATGCTTTTGAAGAAGACTTAGCACAATTTGCTAATTCTAAAAAAGAAAATTCTGATGTTCTCAACCGAGAGGTCGTATGTCTCTCAGCAGGTACAGCAGCAGTGCATTTGGCACTTATTGGCTGCGGTGTTGGCACTGGTGATGAAGTTCTAGTACAGTCATTCACTTTCTGTGCGTCTAGTCATCCAATCACTTATCTTGGAGCAAAACCTGTGTTTATTGGTTCAGAAGGTGAGACATGGAATATGGATCCATCTCTTATGGAAAAGGCAATTATTGATCGTAAGGAAAAGACAGGGAAGTATCCCAAGGCAATTGTGCCAGTGGCGCTTTATGGTATGCCCTATCGTATTGATGAGATTTTGGCGATTGCTGATAAATATGGCATTCCTGTGGTAGAAGATGCAGCTGAAGGTATGGGGTCACGTTTTAATGGACAAGTGCTTGGAACATTTGGCAAATATGGTGTTTTATCTTTCAATGGTAATAAGATGATTACAACCTCTGGCGGTGGTGCTCTTATCTGTCAGAATAAAGAAGATGCTAACGAAGTGATGTGGTATGCAACACAAGCTCGCGATGCTTACCCCTACTACCAGCACACTGCAATTGGTTTCAACTATCGTATGAGTAACATATGTGCAGGAATCGGTCGTGGTCAAATGACTGTACTAGAGTCTCACATTGCACATCACAAGCATGTACAATCACTATATGAAGAATTATTTGTTGATGTTAAGGGAATTCATATCCATAAGCAACCTGTTGACCCGCGCTATGATTCAAACTTCTGGCTTTGTGCTGCTACTATTGACTCTGATGTAAAAATCGTAGGTCAGGAGAATGCATATGAGGAAGTAATCAAAACAGCTGTTGGTGGTGCTGCAGGAGTAATTCACGCTGTAGATTCTGCGACAACTGATTGCCAACCAAACGACAATGTAGAAGCACTTCGTGTGTTTATGCTTTCAAAGAAAGTAGAGTGCCGCCCAGTATGGAAACCGATGCACAAACAGCCAGTTTATGGAGGTTGCCCGATTTATACTAATGAAGTTGAAACTGACCTCTTCAAAATAGGATTCTGCCTGCCTGCAGGGCCTTACGTGACAGACGACGATGTTTGTTACATCGTTGATTGCATCAAAGAAGCTATCGTATCATAATATTGACTATCCTTATCGGCAACGAAAGAAATAAAGGCTTCATTGGTGATAAAACTTACTTGTATGTAAATCCCCATTTAATAATATCATGAACAAAGAACTATATTTTTCAATATAATTCTTTGTATAGTTCTTTCTCTAAGATTTTATTCTACTGAGTATGACACTATTAGATACAAGATAGAGTCATCAGCGACACTTTCTAAAGGGGATAATAGTTCGTTTGGAATGACTAATAACAGATATGGATTATCATCTATCAAATATAGTTGGGGAGTTTTGGATATAGAAATAGAGTATAAGAAAGCTTTAGGGAAAGGAATGGAGACTTAATGTGGGTTTAGCGATAGTATAATGAAGATGCTAGTTTATAATACAGCGAGCATACGCAGATATTCATTTTAAAATATTTATCTTACAGTTAGTAGTAGAAATCATATACCGGAAATGATAAACCCTTTCCTTTCATCGGGAGATTTAATTGAGGATATCAATAGCAGACCAGAAAAGACTGGGATAGAGCATTTGGCTAACATTCATTTTACAAATGGTTGGAGTAATTCAGCCGTTTTATTTCTTTTGGTATGAATTCAGATAATAGCTAGCAATGAAAATTATGATTATGTACAGCAACTCGGATTTTGAAAGATTCTTTATTCGCTGCAAAGTAGAAGCATTTCCTGCGCGAGAAATTTAGTTTTAGTAACAAGATACCGTATAACTGTTTGAAAAATGGTACAAGATTACATGCCACAAGATAGTTCCCGTTCACATGGATGCTCCGGAGAGTTGCAAAGCGGGTGTTCAAGGGAAGGAAATTTCAACTTCTCCACAAATTTTGGATAAAATCCGTATCCTTGTGGATATTCGTATGATCAATGGAATCTATATTCAGCAACGCAACCTATGATGATTTTAAAACGCATGGTAGAGAAGTTGGTGGCTTTATGTTGAAGATAAATGCTCTGAACCAATTCTATTATTTGTACGATTTTCGTGATATACTCTGCAAATATGAGTATGTATTCAATGGAAAATTTCATCGCCGAGCGTTTTATACGTCACATTGATGTACATTAATATAGACATGCAGGATGTAAGGCATCGCTGAATTCTTCAAGCAGATAGGCTTGGTCATACTGGTTATGAAAATTTATTGCCAATGATATCATCGGCAATAAACTGATGTGGAAATAAATTAACAATCCTTTTTGATATCTATTAAAATCAACCCATTGAAGTGCGTCTTTCACTATGGAGCACGTCAAAATTGGATGCTAACGTATAAAAACACTTTAAAAGGAAAATATGAAACAATTTGGATGTTTTGTATTGGTAGCTTTATTTTTAACAGCTTGCCAATCGTACAAGAAAGTTCCTTATCTGCAAGATGTGGAAGCAGTAACTCAAACAGAACAGCAGGGAAAGCTCTTTGATGCTACCATTATGCCGAAGGATTTGTTGACAATTGTGGTGTCGTGCGAAAATCCCGAAGCAGCAGTTCCGTTCAATCTATCAGTGGCCACACAGGCTAGTGCGGCTTTGACAGTATCGACAGCAACGACTGTTCAGCCCGTTCTTCAGCAGTACCTGGTGGACAATAAAGGGAATGTTATGTTTCCGGTATTAGGTGAGTTGCATATCGGCGGACTGACCAAGAAGCAGGCGGAAGATCTGATTGTGGGTAAGCTGAAGACGTACATGAAGGATGCACCTATCGTTACAGTTCGGATGGTGAACTACAAGATCTCGGTGATTGGTGAGGTGACTCGTCCGGGAACGTTTACAATATCGAACGAGAAGGTGAACTTGCTGGAGGCGTTGGCTATGGCAGGAGATATGACGGTGTACGGAATGCGCGACAATGTGAAGTTGATTCGCGAGGATGCTAATGGCAAACAGACAATTATCACGCTGGATATGAATAAGGCTGAGACGATTCTTTCGCCTTACTATTATTTACAGCAGAATGATATTGTTTATGTGACTCCAAATAAGACGAAAGCTCGGAACTCAGATGTGGGAACTAGCACGAGTTTATGGTTCTCGGCCACTTCGATTCTTGTATCTGTTGCCAGTTTGTTGGTGACGATCCTGAGATAAGACTACATATTTGCATTTCGTGAAGAAACTGATTACATTCTCTTATGATGTGGCAGCATGGGCGAAATGCATCCATACACTGTTGCCCGACGGGAGCGAAGTTTCCTTTTTCGATCTTTCGGAAATGGTATCCTACCGTGTACTGATGAAAAGATTGGTGGCGGTGACGGAGGTGGAACAACCGGAGTACTGTTTGCTGATATCCCGACGAGAGAAGGGAATAACATTTCGCGATTATCTGATTGGACTGACACTGGACAAGTGCGGCGGTAAGGTGATGGCATATTGTCCGGAGAGAATGCGGACTGCTTGGTGGAACCGATGGTTGGAAAGATTGTACTTTCGCAACCGGACGGTGCTGATTGCCGATTGGAGAGATTATCAAAAGTTGTGCGGATATACAGAAAAAAAGAATATATTTGTATGTCCGGAGGTGAATGGACGGGAGATTACTGTCGACCATTTCAACCGAAATTTAACAACTGCTTTGATTAAAGTTTAACGCCCAAAAACGACATAAGCATGAGGAATATATTTAAATTTCTATCTTCTAAACAGCGTAATACGTATATCGCGATTGCACGTAGATATAATACTACTCCTTGGCACGTGTACAATTTGGCGCATGGAGAGCATACGCGTAGTATGAGGGATCATCAGATTATAGAAATACTGATTAAAATGAAAATTATTAGAGAGTTAGATCTCGAATAAATGCTGTGAACGCTTGCTTTTGTTCGTCTTTTTCTGTACCTTTATAAGGTAAATCAACAAGAAAAACGTGATGGAGCAAGAAGTATTTATAGTGAAATGTTATGATAAACGGGAACTGGCTCAGCTGTATTTTCCCCATGCGAAAGGCCGTGTAGCTGTAAACCGGCTCAGGCGGTGGATGCATCGGTGCGAACCATTGATGGCAGAGATACAAGCTACTGATTTTCATCCGAAAACAAAGGCATTCTCCGTGCGAGAAGTGCGGATTATCGCTTATTATCTCGGTAAGCCGGGGGATTTTTGAGTTGGAAGGGTTTATAAGTAAAAAGGACGGAAACCGGTATTTGAACTGTTTCCGTCCTTTGTGCATTATAATCCTTTGTACTCGTTACGGGCATCGAAGCAAGGACAGGCCTTGTGAATATGGGCGCTGAGTTGGTAATGACCTATAATCTGGGCTGCCGGATACTGTCGCCTGAGAATAGCCAACAGGTCAAGTAGGGCGAACCGTTGGGCAGTGGTGCGTGTATCGGTGGGGATGCCTTGTGCATCAAGACCGCCTTCATAACAGATGCCAATGCTGTGGCGATTGAACCCCTGTACATGGGCTCCGACTTCGGACACGGAGCGACAATGATGAAGGACACCGTCGCGGGTGATGTAGAAATGATATCCTATATCATGGAATCCACGTGCCAGATGCTCCCGACGTAACTGTTCTACTGTAAAGGGTTCATTGCAACGGGTTGCGCTGCAATGAATTACCAATAATTTGATCTCCCGAGGGAGGTAGGCTTCTTCAGTTTTCTTCATATCTCCGGTCGTGCTTTACAGTCCCATGCAGGAGGTGGTCCCTATGGCTGAAATGATGGCTGTTGCCACGGTTACGATAAATTGGAGAACGTTTTTCCAGATACTTTTTTTCATATGGATATGTTTTTAATGATGAATAAATGACTTTTTTAAAAC
>NZ_BAIV01000033.1 GCF_000517545.1 Bacteroides reticulotermitis JCM 10512
TCTCTTTTAAGTTACAAAGGTAAAAGGATTTAGGTGAAAGTCGTATATTTGCAAACTTAAATAAAATGAAACTGTTATGAAAAAGAGTGCATGGATACTATTAACTATATTGTTTTGTGGGCTTACAGCCTGTAAAACGGGAATAAAAAAAGAAAGAGATATGAGTAAAGAAGTATTGCTAAAGATTGAGACATCGTTAGGGGATATAAAGGTTAAGTTATACAATGAGACGCCTAAACATCGTGATAACTTTATTAAGTTGGCGGAAAACGGAACTTATGAAGGCGTATTGTTCCACCGGGTAATCAAAGATTTTATGGTGCAAGCCGGTGATCCTGATTCGAAGAATGCTCCGAAAGGAAAAATGCTTGGTGGCGGTGATGTAGGCTATACAATTCCTGCTGAGTTTGTTTACCCAAAGTATTTCCATAAGAAAGGAGCGCTTTCGGCTGCCCGCCAAGGCGATAACGTAAATCCGAAGAAAGAATCTTCCGGTTGTCAGTTCTATATCGTTACCGGTAAGGTCTATAATGACTCCACGCTGTTGAGCATGGAAAACCAAAAGAATGAAAATAGAATAAATGATATTTTCAATGCTTTGGCACAGAAGCATATGAAAGAGATCTATAAGATGCGTAAGGAGAGTGATGAAAAAGGACTTTCCGACTTGCAGGATAAACTGATCATTCAAGCCGAGAAAGAAGGAGCTAATCTGCCTGAATTCCATTTTACTCCGGAACAAATCAAGGCTTATTCAACACTTGGCGGAACCCCGCATTTAGATGGTGAGTATACCGTGTTTGGTGAAGTAGTGGAAGGTTTGGATATCGTAGATAAGATCCAACAGGTTAAAACCGACCGTGGTGATCGTCCGGAAGCTGACGTGAAAATAAAGAAAGTCACCGTACTCGACTAAATAAAATGAAGATCAACAGGCATATTTTAGAAAACGGGTTGAAGCTGGTGCACATGCAAGATGATAGCACCCAGATGGTAGCCCTTAATATCACGTATAAGGTTGGCGCGCGGGACGAGGATCCCGAGCATACCGGGTTTGCCCATCTGTTTGAGCATCTCATGTTTGGCGGATCGGTAAACATACCCGATTATGATGCCCCGTTGCAATTGGCAGGAGGGGAGAATAATGCCTGGACAAATAATGATATCACCAATTACTACCTTACGGTACCCCGCCAAAATGTTGAAATAGGCTTCTGGTTGGAGTCAGACCGCATGCTGAGTCTGGATTTTAGCGAACGTAGCCTGGAGGTACAACGTGGGGTGGTGATGGAGGAATTCAAACAGCGATGCCTGAATCAGCCGTATGGTGATGTCGGGCATTTGCTGCGTCCATTGGCCTATAAGCGGCATCCTTACCAATGGCCTACGATTGGCAAAGACTTGTCGCATATAGCTAATGCGACCTTGGAAGATGTGAAAGATTTCTTCTTTCGCTTTTATGCACCTAACAATGCCATTCTGGCTGTTACCGGACATATAACTTTTGAAGATGCGATGGAACTGACGGAGAAATGGTTTGGACCTATTCCCCGGCGTAATGTTCCGCAGCGCAACCTGGAAAGAGAGGTTGCGCAAACCGAAGAACAACGTATGACTGTGGAACGCAATGTGCCGATCGACTCGTTGTTTATGGCTTATCACATGTGCGGGCACAATGATCCGGATTACTATGCGTTCGATATTCTGTCCGATGTGTTAAGCAACGGGCGGTCGAGTCGCTTCAACCAGCGGTTGATACAAGAAAAGCAATTATTCTCGAGTATTGATGCCTATATATCGGGGACGGTCGATGCCGGCTTATTCCATATTTGTGGTAAGCCCGCTGCCGGAGTCTCGTTGGAACAGGCGGAGGCTGCTGTGCGTGAAGAACTGGATAACTTGCAACAGGAACTCGTTGATCAGGAAGAACTGGCCAAGGTCAAAAACAAATTCGAGTCGACCCAGATCTTCGGGAATATTAATTATCTGAATGTGGCTACCAACCTTGCTTGGTTCGAACTCCTTGGACGAGCGGAGGATTTGGAAGTAGAAGTAGATCGTTACCGGGCTGTAACGCCCGCCCACCTGCAAGCTGTCGCCCGGACCGCTTTCAGAAAAGAAAATGGAGTTGTACTCTATTATAAGAAGCAGGATGCCTGAAAAGGGCTCCTTGGACCGAACCGTTAACTGTGATGAAATAGATGAGAGAAATTTACGGCAAGTATAAAGAACATTATAAAGCATTAATCTTTTTAGGGCTTCCGATTATTATCGGACAGTTAGGCATTATTGTAATCGGGTTTGCCGACACGTTGATGGTAGGACATCACAGTACAAGTGAGTTAGGAGCAGCCTCATTTGTGAATAATATGTTCAATCTGGCTATCTTTTTTAGTACCGGATTCTCGTATGGATTGACCCCAATAGTCGGTAGCTTATATGGGACCCGCCAGTTTGCACAAGCCGGACAAGCTTTGCGTTGCAGTCTGCTGGCTAATTTCCTGGTCAGCTTACTCTTAATTCTGGTAATGGGTATTTTGTATCTCAATATTGAGCGCCTAGGGCAACCCGAAGAGCTGCTTCCGTTGATTAAACCCTATTACCTAATTCTGTTATTCTCTTTAGTGTTCGTAATGCTTTTCAATGGTTTTAAGCAGTTTACCGATGGGATAACGGATACGCAAACCGCCATGTGGATTCTGCTCATGGGTAATGTGCTGCATATTGGCAGTAACTATGTTTTGATTAACGGAAAACTGGGATTCCCCGAACTCGGCTTATTTGGTGCAGGAATTAGCACCTTGTTTTCACGTATGGCAATGCTGGCTGTATTTATCATCTTGTTTGCTCGGAGCCGTCGGTTTAGCCGTTACCGGGTTGGTTTCTTTCGCATGGGATGGTCAAAACTGACATTCCGCCGGCTCAATGCCTTGGGTTGGCCCATTGGGCTTCAGATGGGAATGGAGACCGCTTCGTTCAGTCTGAGCACGGTTATGGTGGGGTGGCTGGGTACGATTGCACTGGCTTCCCATCAGGTTATGCTGACCATTTCGCAGTTCACCTTCATGATGTTCTATGGTATGGGCGCTGCCGTGGCTATTCGGGTAAGTAATTTCAAAGGGCAAGAAGATATACTCAATGTACGCCGTTCGACTTATGCCGGATTTCATCTGATAATGGTGTTGGGCGTTATTCTCTCTTGTATTGTGTTTAGCTGTCGCCACTATTTGGGCGGCTGGTTTACGGATAGTGCAGAAGTATCGGTTATGGTCACCACTTTGGTCATCCCCTTGCTTATTTATCAGTTTGGCGATGGGCTTCAGATAAACTTTGCCAATGCCCTGCGTGGTATTTCGGATGTAAAGCCGATGATGGTCATTGCATTTATCTCTTACTTCCTCATCTCGTTGCCTGTGGGATATTTCTGTGGATTTGTTCTGGAGTGGGGTGTTGCCGGAGTTTGGATGGCTTTCCCCTTTGGGCTAACCAGTGCGGGGATTATGTTATGGTTGCGGTTCCGTTATAAAACTCGGCCCCGGCCTTATTCACCCTAGTTTATAAACCTCTTTACGATAACGCTTATGGCTTCATTCCGCTTTACAAAATTGAAAATTGTAGCAGGCTATACGCTGTTGCTGACTATACTTCTTTTCTCACTGGTATTTGTGCATCGGGAAATGGCTGCATTGTCCGAAGCCGATAACCAGCAAAATCTGAAGACCGATAGCCTATTGTCGCTTTTGCGCGAGAAAGATCAGAATACCATTCAGATGCTGCGTGTGTTGAGCGAAGCTAATGACAGTCTGCTTTCTGCCTCCGAGATTGGTGAAATCATATTTGAACAAGACCCGGCTGCTAACCAACATCGTGTGCAGCGGCGTGTCATAACCAAGCGGGACTCCCTGATTACCGCTCCCAAGAAGAAAGGCTTCTTTAAGCGTTTAGCCGAAGTCTTTGTCCCCTCCAAAAAAGATAGTGCCTTATTGATTAACTCATCCTTGGAGTTCGCAACCGATACCATTCTTGAACCGGCTGCTTCAGCCGATTCTCTACAGCATAAAATCAGACAGGCAAGCAAAGGGAAGCGTACCCAAAGAAAGAAGACTGTTCGGCGGGATAATGCTCGGTTTCAGCAGACAAATACGCAACTAACCGCACAGATAGACACCTTAATAAAAGATTATAAGAGTGATATGTCTCAGCGCGCCCGTGAGGATGCCGAATGGCAACAAGAAGTCCGGATGCGTTCGATACGTACAATCAGCGGTATCGCCGTGGGGGCTGTGCTTCTTTCGGCTCTTTTTCTCATACTGATCGGGCGAGACATTACCCGCAGTAATAGGTATCGGCAGCAGTTGGAAGTTGCCAACAAAAAGGCGGAAGAGCTATTGATTGCCCGCGAGAAATTAATGCTTGCCATAACCCATGACTTTAAAGCTCCTTTAGGTTCTATCATCGGCTATTCTGAGTTGCTCCGGAAATTGGTTGCCGATGAGCGCCAGCGGTTCTATTTAAATAATATGAAGATCTCTTCGGAACATCTGCTTAAGTTGGTCAGCGATTTATTAGATTTTCATCGGCTCGACCTGAACAAGGCAGAAGTCAAGCGGGTTCCTTTTAAACCGATTCAGCTATTCGAGGAGATCCGTACGAGCTTTGAACCTTTGACCGCTGCGAAAGGTTTGAGCTTGGAGTGCGACATTGCTCCCGAATTGGCCGGTACGTTTATTAGTGACCCTTTGCGGATTCGACAAATCGTGAATAACCTGCTCTCCAATGCGGTTAAGTTTACGCAACAAGGTAGCGTAACATTAACAATCCGTTACGAAGAGCCTCACCTTATTCTATCTGTAGCCGATACCGGACAGGGGATGGCTCGGGAGGATAAAGAACGCATCTTTCAGGAGTTTACCCGTTTGCCTGGAGCGCAAGGTGAGGAAGGCTTCGGTCTGGGGTTATCGATCGTTCGTAAACTGGTACTTCTGCTCAAAGGTGAGATTCAAGTAGAAAGTACCTTGGGAGAAGGGAGTTGTTTTACCGTTACCTTGGTACTTACGCCGGTACAGCAATCTGTGTCCGGAGAAGAAGCTGCCGACGAACTACAAAATTTGGAAACGGAGGAGGAGTCGATAGCTGTTGCTCCCATCAAGACCGTACGGGTACTATTGATTGATGATGATCGTATTCAACTGGAACTCACGGCAGCGATGTTGCAACAGTATGGAATTGATGCGATCTGTTGTGAGCAGTTGGAAGACTTATCAGATCATCTGCGCTCTTCAGTTTTCGATGTCCTGTTGACCGATATACAGATGCCGGCAATTAATGGCTTCGACTTGGTGAAACTACTGCGTGCTTCCAATATTCCGCAAGCGCGTACCATACCGGTGATAGCCGTTACTGCTCGCCACGATATGGATGAGCAGGCTTTACGCGAACATGGCTTCGCCGGTTGCCTGCATAAGCCTTTTAGCGTCCGAGAACTATTGGCGACAATCAGCCTTGGGCAGATGTCTGCCGATGAAGTTCAGGCTATCGACCTGATGTTGGCAAAGGATGATTTTCTTTCTGATGAACAGGAGACGAGGTTATCTGGCCGAAATCTCTTGTTTAACTTCTCTGCACTTACAGCTTTCTCTGGGGATGATACCACAGCTGCCCGGTCTATTATTAATTCGTTTGTAGAAGAAACGGCGAAGAATGCTATCTCTATGAAGCAAGCGTTGAAGAATGAAGAGGTTGATGGAATAGCCGATATGGCCCATAAGCTGCTTCCGCTCTTTACCTTAATTAAGGCAAATGATGCTTTACCTCTATTGACTTATTTAGAAGAACAGCGAGGAGAGAGCTTTACCGAAATCATAAGGCAGAAGACGGAGCGTGTTCTGGTGGAAGTAAACTTCGTAGTAGAAGAGGCCAAACGGTACAGTGTCTGTTGAATAATATTTGTATCGATTTGTATGCTTGTTTGTTGAAAAGAAGATCCACGAATATACTTCACCCCGGTCTCATTACTCAACGAATCGTAGTGTTTACTCCTGAGCTTTATGCTAATCAGTTCGCTTGAATATGAGCTGGTGTGATAAAGCGATCATGCGATGAAAAGCGAACAGATATGCGGCCTCTGTCGAAGGAGGAGGGTGAATTCGTATATTTGTAGCCAGTAAAGATCTAAAAGCCATTTGGCATCTTTCCATTCCTGCGTTTATTTTGCAACTCCGACAAACATTTTTTCAATGGAAATTGTTTACTTTGTACGAAGTTTGCACTGACACATCTGGAATGAAGCGAAAATGGATCAAATGGGTAGTTAGAATATTGCTTACTCCCATCATACTCTTTGTAATATTAATGGTATTACTCTATATACCTCCTGTACAAAATCTTTTGCGCAGGGAAGCCACTGCCTATGCATCGAAAGCTACCGGTATGCAAATATCTGTAGAGCGAATCGACCTTCGCTTTCCGCTAAATTTATTGGTACGTGGCGTGGAGGTAATCCAGAAAAAAGATACGCTCCTCATGCTCGAAAGTCTGAATGTACGCGTTCAGGTCTTGCCTTTGATTAAAGGAAAAGTAGAAGTAGACGATATTACCTTGAAACGTGCACGGGTTAATTCCCTCGATCTTGTCGATGGCATGGTAATAAAGGGTGTGTTGGGGCATTTTGTACTCGAAAGCCACGGGGTAGACCTAACGAATGAGATGGCTATTGTCAACCGGGTAGAACTATCGGATACGCATATCCAACTTCTGATGAAGGATACGACAACCCCTAAAGATACCACAGAATCTGCACCGCTCAATTGGCAAGTCGATTTGCGAAAGATGAAACTCAAGAATGTATCTTTCAGTATGCAACTTCCGGCTGATTCGACTCGCATGGCTGCCCATTTGGGAGAGGCGAGTGTGGAGGGAGTCCGGGCGGATTTAAAGAAACAATTTTATGGACTGAAGCAACTTTTGCTTTCGGGTGCTTCTGCTAATTACGATGTAGGAACCGCACCGGCAGGTGAAGGATTTGACGCATCCCACATTGCGGTGCGAGATATGCGCTTGGGACTGGATTCTCTGTTGTATGAGGGTCGGAACATGAATGCTGTGATTCGGGAATTCACCTTAAACGAACGCTCTGGCTTAAGTGTTAGCTCGCTGACAGGACGTATGTTTTCCAACGACTCCATTATTAGCATTCCCGATTTGCGACTGCTCACGCCTCATTCTGAACTGGATCTTTTTGTACATACCTATTGGGAACTGCTTACTATACCGACTGCCGGCCGGCTGGTCTCCCGCTTCAATGCGTATATTGGCAAGGAAGATGTTATGTTGTTTGCCGGCGGACTGCCGGAAACTTTTAAGAAGGCTTATCCTTTCCGCCCCTTGGTTGTTCATGCGGGAACAGACGGGAACCTGAAACAGTTGCAGATCTCCCGCTTAAGTGCTGAGCTTCCGGGTGCTTTTTCCATCAAAGGAGGAGGCTCTATGGAAAATTTGACGGACAGCTTGGCACGCACCGGTACCATTGCGCTGGATATGAATACCCAGAACCTCGACTTCCTCGCCGGACTGACGGGAATGCCTTTGGATGGTTCGCTGGTTGTACCGAACAATATGAATTTGAAGGCGCGCGTAGATATAAACGGTCCGCAATACAAAGCTTTGCTTGCCTTGAAAGAGGGAACAGGTAGCGTAGATGTGAATGCAACGCTCAATAGTACCACCGAAGTTTATAAGGCTGACTTGAAAGTCAGCGATTTCCAAATACATCACTTTCTACCCAAAGATTCCATTTACGAACTATCACTTTCGGCTACGGCTTCCGGAAAAGGATTGGATGTGATGTCTTATCGTTCGTATGCTAAACTGAATCTTACGCTCGACGAACTTCATTATACCCATTACCGGCTTTCTAACGTTTCGCTGGATGGAGATTTAAAAGGCGGATTGGCAACGGCCCGGCTTTCCAGCGACAATGAGTTGTTGAAAATGCATGCTGAGGGTGAATATCATGTAACTCGTTCGTATCCCGATGGCAAGGTGACGTTGGCAGTCACTTCGTTGGACCTATATGAGCTTGGCCTTGCTCCTAAACCCTTGAAGCATCCTTTTGCTTTTAACTTGGAAGCAGAGGTACGGAAGAGTCTGACACATGCGCAAATAGAAGCCGGCGACATGAAATTAAGTCTGAACTCGCGTATGGGGCTGTATCCTTTGATGCGCCAATCGACCCGTTTTGTCGATGTATTGATGAAGCAGATTGACGAGAAAGCCCTCGATCATGCCGAATTGCGTAAAGCATTACCTACTGCGGTATTCTCCTTTTCCGCCGGCCAAGAAAATCCGTTGGCGTATTTCCTGGCAACGAAAGACATATCCTATAAAGACGTCTCAGTCCAATTTGGTGCGGCACCCGATTGGGGAATTAATGGTAGGGCTTTGATTCATACCCTGAAAGTGGATACATTGCAGCTCGATACGATCTTCTTTGTAGCCCGACAAGATACGGCGAAAATGAACCTGCGTGGTGGAGTGATCAATGGACCGAAGAATCCGCATATCTCCTTTTCGACTTCGCTCACCGGAGAGATCCGCGATCATGATGCCGAACTGCAAGTAGAATATAAAAACGAGAAGGGAGAAACCGGTGTACTGCTGGGAGTCAATGCTCGTCCGTTAATTGAAGGGCATGGCAAAGGCAACGGATTAATCTTCACGTTGATTCCGAAAGAACCGATTGTCGCCTTCCGTAAGTTCCATTTCAATGAGAATAATAACTGGATTTACCTGCATAAGAACATGCGTGTATATGCCAATGTCGATATGTGGGATGAAGAAGGGATGGGATTCCGGATTCACTCCGTGCGGGAAGATACGGTCTCTCTACAGAATATAGATATGGAGCTTAGGCGTATCCGGTTGGACGAAATCAGTCGTATACTCTTATCTGCCTGAAATCTCCGGCCTATTCTCTGCGGAGGCGCATTATATCCAGACCGAGAAGAGTTTGCAACTCTCAGCCGAAGCGGTAATCAAAGACTTGACCTACGAACGTCAACGCATTGGTAATGTCGGCTTGGGAGCAACTTGGCTACCGGGAGAACATGGACAACAGTATGTAAATACGTATCTCACGCATGAAGGGACCGAAGTGATGGTTGCCGATGGAACCTTGACACCTACTCCAACCGGTAAAGACAGCATCGAGGTCAATACAACGCTTGAACACTTCCCGTTGCGTATAGCCAATGTCTTTGTGCCCGACAAACTGGTGACCTTGGCGGGAGATATGGATGGTGATTTGCATATCAGCGGAAGTACTCAACAACCATTAATTAACGGGAAGCTGATCTTAGACAGTGTTTCTGTCTACTCAGCCCAATACGGCGCTCGCTTCCTATTCGACAACCGTCCGGTGGAATTGCAAAATAACCGGATGATCTTTGATAAGTTCGCTATTTATACCACCGGAAAGAATCCATTCACGATTGATGGCTATGTCGACTTCCGGGATATGAGCAAGCCGATGGCCAATCTGAATATGCTTGCCGAAAACTATGTGCTACTCGATGCGAAGCGTACGCGTGAAAGCTTGGTTTACGGAAAAGTACTTGCTGACTTCCGTGCCACCGTGAAGGGGCCGTTAGAGGCGCTCACGATGCGTGGGAATATGAATTTGCTGGGTAGTACGGATGTTTCTTACATTCTGACAGACTCTCCGTTGACTGTACAGGATCGCTTGGGAAGTTTGGTTACCTTTACCTCTTTCAGCGATACCACTACCGTGATCCGGCAGGATGTGCCTACTGTGTCGCTTGGCGGATTGGATATGAATATGATGGTACATATTGACCCATCGGTACGGTTGAAGGTCGATCTCGATGCAAGCAATGACAACCGGGTACAGCTGGAAGGTGGAGGCGATTTGTCGTTGAAGTACACGCCGCAGGGTGATATGACGCTAACTGGCCGATATACCTTGAGTGGAGGGGTAATGAAGTACTCTCTACCGGTGATTGCCGCTAAAGAGTTTGCCATTGATAACGGCAGCTATGTGGAGTGGACCGGTGATCCGATGGACCCGATGTTGAACTTTAAAGCTACCGACCGGATACGCGCTTCGGTCTCCGAAGGAGAAGGAGGTGGAACACGCATTGTTAACTTCGATGTTTCGGTGGTAGTTAAAAACCACATGGATAATCTTTCGTTCGCTTTTGATGTGGCAGCTCCCGAAGATGCGACTATACAAAATGAACTGACTGCTATGGGAATCGAAGAACGTGGTAAACAGGCTCTTTACATCATGTTGGCCAAGACTTATCTGGGAACCGGACCGATTGGCGGTGGTGGGAAAGGTGGAAGTCTGTTGAATATGAACTCGGCTTTGAACTCGGTATTGAGCAGTCAGATAAATGCCTTGATGGGTAACCTCAAGGGAGCGAGTGTTTCTGTGGGTATTGAAGATCATGGCGAGATGGATGCCGGTGGAAAGCGTACGGATTATAGCTTCCGCTACTCGCAACGTTTCTTCAACGATCGTTTCCAGATCGTGATAGGCGGAAAAGTCTCCACGGGAGAGAACGCATCGAATGACGCTGAGTCTTTTATCGATAATGTTTCCTTGGAATATCGCTTGGATAGAACCGGAACTCGTTATGTTCGTTTATTCTATGATAAGAATTATGAGAGTGTGCTCGAAGGCGAGATTACGGAAACCGGTGTCGGTCTGGTGTTGCGTAAGAAGTTGGATAAACTCAGTGAATTGTTCATCTTTAAGAAGAAGAAATAAGTATGAAGAATACGTATAGGTTATGGGGATATATGATGGCAGGTGTACTGTTGGCCGCTTGTTCGGTTACCAAACATTTGCCCGAGGGCGAGCAACTTTATACAGGGAGTGAAACCGAGATACTGAATAAATCGACGACTAAGGTGGGCGAGACGGCTCTAACCGAAATCGAAGCAGCCCTCAACAAGACACCGAGCACTAAAATAGTAGGTGGCTTTTTGCCCATTCCTTTCAAAATGTGGATGTACAATAGCTTTGTGAAGTATGAGAAAGGGTTGGGTAAATGGATGTTCAACAAGTTGGCAGCCAATCCGCCGGTCTTCATCTCGACCGTGAGCCCGGATGTGCGTGCGAAGATAGCTACTAACTTGCTTCGTGACTACGGCTACTTTAACGGTACCGTTTCGTACGCAACGTTGGTGAATAAAAAAGATAGTTTGAAAGCCGGTATACGCTATACGGTGGACATGAAGAATCCTTACGAGGTAGATACAATCTTTTATCAGGGCTTTTCCCGACCGACTTTGCAGGTTATGGAACGTGGGCGGAGAATGGCGTACGTGAAACCCGGTGAGCAGTTTAACGTAGTCGAATTGGATGAGGAACGGACACGTGTCAGCAGTCTGTTGCGTAACCGCGGCTACTTCTACTTCCGCCCCGACTATATGACTTTTCAGGCAGATACAACGCTGGTTCCCGGTGGGCATATCAGTCTAAAATTACTTCCGGTTGGTGTACTCCCTGCTGCCGCGCAACGGCAATACTATGTGGGTAACTCTTCGATTTACCTATATGGAAAGAATGGGGAAGCGCCTACTGATAGTATGACCTACAAGGATATGAACATCCACTACTACGAAAAGCTGAAGGTGCGCCCCAATATGTTATATCGTTGGACTAATTATCAGGCTTATGTACGGAGCAGGCAAATGAGAGCATCGAACCGGACGCGTTTGTATAGTCAGCACCGACAGGAACAGGTGCAGGAGAAACTGAGCCAGTTAGGCATTTTCAGTTACATGGATGTGCAATATGCACCACGTGATGCGGCAGCGAATTCCGATACCTTGGATGTTGCTTTGCGGGCTACCTTTGCTAAACCGCTGGATGCTGAGTTGGAACTAAATGTTGTGACTAAGAGCAACGACCAAACAGGTCCCGGAGCTTCTTTCGGAGTGACGCGTAACAATGTGTTCGGAGGAGGAGAGAGCTGGAACGTCAAGCTGAAAGGCTCGTATGAATGGCAAACGGGAAGTGGCGAGAAGAACTCTCTCATGAATAGTTGGGAGATGGGACTTTCTACGGCATTGACTTTCCCACGGGTGGTATTCCCACGTTGGGGAAAGCAAGAGTTCGACTTCCCGGCCACGACGACCTTCCGGTTGTATGTCAATCAATTGAATCGTGCAAAGTATTATAAACTACTCTCCTTTGGCGGAAATGCGACCTACGATTTCCAACCGACACGGACTAATAAGCATAGCATTACACCCTTTAAACTAACGTTTAATGTACTCCAACATAAATCGCCCGAATTTGAGGCCATTGCCGACGCCAATCCGGCTCTGTATCTCAGTTTAAAGGATCAGTTTATTCCGGCTATGGAATATACGTACACATACGATAACTCTTCGATGAGGCGTGTTAAGAATCCGATCTGGTGGCAGTCCACGATAACCTCGGCGGGTAATATCACCTCGGGTATTTATCGGATATTCGGTAAATCGTTTAGCGAACCGGATAAAAGTCTGCTTAACGCTCCTTTCGCGCAGTTCGTTAAGTTGAGTACCGAGTTCCGCCATTTGTGGAAGATGGATCAGAACAATATGGTGGCGAGCCGGGTAGCGTTGGGAACTTTGTTCACGTATGGCAATGCACGATAGCACCGTATAGCGAACAGTTCTATGTCGGTGGTGCTAATAGCATTCGTGCCTTTACGGTGCGTAGTATCGGTCCGGGCGGCTATCATCCCGAGAAAGACCAATATTCATTCCTCGATCAGACGGGAACATTCCGCTTTGAGGCCAATGTAGAGTATCGCTTTCGCATCTTCAAAAGTTTCTGGGGAGCGACTTTCCTTGATGCGGGTAATGTGTGGTTGTTGCGCAAGGATGAGGCTCGGAAAGACTCTCAGCTTCAGTTGAAGACTTTCTCTAAGCAGATCGCATTGGGTACGGGAGTCGGATTCCGCTACGATATGGATATTCTGGTCTTCCGGTTCGACTTCGGTATTCCGCTTCACTATCCGTATGACACGGAAAAGAATGGTTATTTCAATGCCGGCGGGGCCTTCTTTAAGAATCTGGGAATCCACTTCGCAATTGGGTATCCCTTCTGATTTTCTTTCTTTGTCTTGAAACAAAGAAAGAAACAAAGAAAATTCAAGGCTTCTTTGTGAAGGCTACTCCGGTGCTTCCTCTGGCTAACGGGCAGAAACTCGCTTCGCTCAAACAGTCTGCCCGTCTTAACGCCATCGGAAACTCCTCCGTTTTACGCCTTCACAAAGAGGCCGGTCTTGGTTTTCTGTTGCTTTCATTCTGTTACTCTTTGCTTATGTGGGTGTTTGCTCTTATGGTACTCTTATGATTGCTTTCATTCTGTTACTTCTTGCTTGTGTTGGTGCTTGTTCTTATGGTATGGTATTCTTATGATTGCTTTCGTCTGTTTGTGTAAGTGGATGTTTTAGCGATGGTATGCACACACACGTCACTGTCCATCCATTTATGTAATAGAACCGAAAGGTCTTCGCTCTACCTTTTGCTCCGTTAAGCGGACGACTGGAATGGAGCGTTAAAGCGGGCAGATTGTTTGAGCGAAGCGAGTTGCTGCCCGATAGCGGAATGTAAAGAGGGAGTAGGAGCAAAAAGTCAAGCTTGAGCTTTTCTTTGGTTCTTTCTTTTGTCTCAAGACAAAAGAATAGAACATTTTTAGTACATTTGCCCCAGATTCTGATGCCATTGACATCACTAACCTATTTAAATATTACACAAGTTATGAAACCAACTTTATTTTTATTGGCTGCCGGAATGGGTAGTCGCTATGGAGGCTTGAAACAATTGGACGGACTGGGTCCTAATGGCGAAACTATTATGGATTATTCTATTTACGATGCCATTAACGCCGGATTCGGCAAACTGGTATTTGTAATTCGCAAGGACTTTGAACAAGATTTCCGTGATAAAATTATTTCCAAATACGCGGGACACATCCCTTGCGAACTCGTATTTCAGGGTGTGAATGATCTTCCGGAAGGCTTTACATGTCCGGCAGACCGCACCAAACCTTGGGGAACAAACCACGCTGTCATGATGGGTGCCAACGTGATTAAAGAACCGTTTGCGGTAATCAACTGCGATGACTTCTACGGACGTGAATCTTTCGAGGTTATGGGTAAATACCTCTCCGCACTGCCGGAAGGCTCGAAGAATGTATACTCGATGGTAGGTTTTCGAGTAGGTAATACCTTGAGTGAAAGTGGTACGGTATCTCGGGGGATCTGTGGTACGGATGCTAAAAATCTGCTGACTTCTGTGGTAGAACGTACGAAGATTAAACGCGTGGATGGTGAAGTGAAGTACATTGGCGATGATGGCGAATGGGTGTCTACTCCGGACAATACACCGGTTAGTATGAACTTTTGGGGCTTTACACCGGATTACTTTGCGTATAGCGAAGAGTTCTTCAAAGCTTTCTTGAGCGATCCGAAGAACATGGAAAACCTGAAGAGCGAGTTCTTCATTCCGTTGATGGTCGATAAGTTGATTAACGATCAGACCGCAACTGTGGAAGTGCTCGACACTGCCAGCAAATGGTTCGGTGTGACTTATCCTGAAGACCGTCAGAGTGTGGTAGATAAGATTCAGGCATTGATCGATGCAGGAGAATATCCGAATAAATTGTTCTAATCCGAAAGGACTGGAACTGTAATATATAAAAGAGTAGCCGTTCTGAGAATAGAACGGCTACTCTATTTTTATAGGTCGTGCACGCGTAGGCAGCGTGTAACTCCCCTCGGACTCTATTTCAAATTAACATCCTCCATTTCGGCGGGGTGGCATTCAGCAGGTGACGGACAAAGAAATCGTAGCGCTTATGTTCGCCAAAGTTTTCTCCCATCGTATGGTGGCACCCGGAATAACAACCAACTCAAAATCTTTATTTGCTTTAATCAAGGCATTCACTACCTGCATGGTCGAAGCCGGATCGACATTGTCGTCCATTTCTCCTACTACCAGCATCAAAGGGCGACTCAGCAGGTGGGCATTCTCTACATTCGATCCTTCTTTATATGCATCACCTACCGGATAGCCTAGCCAAAGTTCATTCCACCAAATCTTATCCATCCGGTTGTCGTGGCAACCGCAGGCGGAATAGGCTGCTTTGTAGAATTCCGGGTGAAGTAACACGGCACTGGTCGACTCTTGTCCACCGGCCGAGCATCCGTAAATACCTACCCGGTCGATATCCATATAGGGATATTTCTGTGTCGCGGCTTTAATCCATGCCATATGATCGGGTAATCCGGCATCTTTCAGGTTCTTATAACATACGTTCTCAAACTCGCGTGAGCGGAAAGACGTACTCATGCCATCTACCATGACCACAATGAAACCCAGTTCGGCAAGCGAGGTCATGTACCAGTTGTAAGGTATAAAGGTTTTCGGAACATACTGGTCGCCCGGGCCCTGATAGATATATTCAATTACCGGATATTTTTTGGTCGGGTCGAAGTTGCTAGGTCGCACAATCAATCCCCACATATCCGTTTTGCCGTCACGTCCCTTCGCTACGAATACTTCCGGAGCTTTCCAACCTTCGGCAACCAACTTGCTGATGTCCGCAGTTTCGAGTGGCATCACGATCTTGCCGTCCTTTGCGCTACGCAATACCGCAACAGGTGCTTTATCTACCATCGAGTAAACATCTACCAGATAGTTCATGTCTTGTGAGAACCAGGCTTTGTGCATCCCCTCTTCAGGCGTAAGGCAGGTCAGCCTTTTCCATTGAAACCGATGCGATAGTAACGGATCAGGTAGGGATCTTCATTCGGTTGTACCCCATTGGCGGAGAAGTAAATCTGTCGGTTGGCTTCGTCTACCCGAAGCACTTCGCGCACATACCATTCTCCCCGTGTGATTTGCTGTATGGGTTTCGCAGTAGAGCGGTCGTACATATATAAATGGTTCCAGTTGTCACGTTCGCTCATCCATATCATATGTTTTCCGTCCGGTAGATCGTGACGGAAACGGCGGGTATAATTCACGTATTTGTCACTGGTCTCTTCGACAAGCGGGCGTACGCTTCCATTCTCAGTGGAGAGTTCCAACACACGGTACACCTGATGGCCGCGTTGATTGTATTCAAACGTTACAGCACGGCTGTCGTTATTCCACTCAGGAGCGGAAACATCATACTGCTGGGCGAATAAATCGGTTGCGGGGATTACGCTCCGTCCCGTTTCCACTTCATAAATACAAGGGACTTTGAAAGGCAGTTCGTCACCGGGTTTAGCATACTCCTGTTTGTGAAGTTTTGGTTGCAGCTGATCGACTGGCGAGGACTCTACGTAATAAACATAACGCTTCTCTACCGGACGTATCTTGCAAGAGGCTACTTTTTTGCTGTCGGGTGACCAACGAAGATAGGCGGAATAGTAATTCCCCAACGTACCGTCTAGGCTCAACTGTTTCTCTTTGCCGGTGGCGATCTCTTTTACATAGATATTATCATTCTTGATGAAAGCCATGTATTTACCATCGGGCGAGGAGATAGGGGCTGCTGTCTTTTCATCATCCACCTCCATCCAGTGTCGAGGTGTAGGAGGAATAGGAAGTGTACCCTCATTGGTCAGCTGATTACTCTGCACAACATACATCCACTGTTGATTGTTGAACACAAAGCGGAGTGTGTCCAAACTCTTGTTGACAGAGAGCCGTTCCAACGACAGTGTTCCCGGCTTAATCTCTTTCTTGGAGGCTTGACTTAGTGCGATAGCCAGCTTCTGATGATCGAACAGTTCTGTTCGATCCTTTTTGTCGGCATTGACAGCCACATAGATTCGTCCCTCCGGGGTATTGCGTACGTACCAAAAACCGTGCGTGTTTTCGATCCACTGCGGGGTTACGTTGGCGTAGTATACGTTGTTCGCACTGTATTTCTCTCTTAAAGAGTAGGCACGGCGATAATCATCTGCCGTGCCTTGAGCAATTGCCATGCTCCCGCTAAGGAGCATGGCAGTAAATAAACCTAACTTACTAACTTTCATCTTTGTTATCATTGGTCTTTATTCGTGGACGTATGACTCCTTTTTCCAGGAATCAGTCGCTAAGATATACTTTTTCGGGAGAATTATTTAACTTCCCATTCGAATAACCCGGAAGAATAATTGCCTGGCTGAACGACTTCCAGTTTGACGGCTTTCGTCTGTACCGGATCGAAGTTCACCGTATTGCCTGTTCCTTTTTCTACACCGTACTTGTCGGCACCCTTGACCGGTTGCCAATTACCGGATGCGTCTTTATAGTAAACCCTCCAGCTCTGAGGTACACGACAACCTCCCCAGGGAGCATCGTCGAACCAATATACGGTAGCACTGGAAACTGTTGCGGCTTCTGTAAATTCGTAAGAGATCCATTCGGTGCTTCCTTGTTTAGGCCACCAATGGTAGTAAGGCATCGAACGGTCGTTTTCATCTTTGGGTACGAGTCGGTCGTTGATGGCCGAAATCGATTTAACCTTATGGGATGCATCCACTTTACTTTCCGAAGCCAGGGTAGCAGGCATGGCCGGGCGCGAAGCACTCAAGTCTTGTGGCAACCATACAGCCATGGAACCCGAACACGGTGTGCCCAAGCATAGTAAGGTATTAAAGTGAGTTTTACATCCTGAGTTGTCAGGCGTCCGCGGTTGTCATAACTCAGAATTTGCGCGTCTGTCTTCAATTGGTCGATACCATAAAGTAGATCGGGCTTATTAACAACTTCAAACTGAGGAGCGAGATTCATAAATACACTTAGTACATCAAATTCATTGTCAGGCCATTCGGCACAATAAACAATCGGTCCGCGTTCTACGGCAATGCGTCCGCGATCGGCTTCCACCTTATTGTTGGCTTTGACTGTGCGAGCTTCCATATCGAAGTGAACTTCTACTTTATCTCCTTTTTTCCAGCGGCGATCGATGCTGAAATATCCATCTTTCAACTCACTCTTTACCGTTTCACCATTCACTTTTATCGAATAGCCGAGGCGTTTTCCATCGCTGTATGCGTACAAATCGCTTGGTACTACCTGATTCTGCACCCATCCCGGAATACGTATTTTGAGAGCAAACTGTCCCGCAGCGTTTTTGTTAACTCCGATTGTGATATCTCCATTCCACGGATACTTGGTTGTTTGTTCCAGGGAAACAGCTTTTCCGCCAACCTTAACGTCCGAAGTGTTGGACATGAAAAGGTTGACATATACATCCCGGTCTTTAACGGCGTAGATATAGCCCGGAAGCGAAGGAATGAATCGACAGATGTTAGAAGGGCAGCAAGCACAACCAAACCAAGGCTGGCGTTGGTGCTGACCGATACTTTCCAATGGATTCGGATAAAAGAAGCCGCCACCATCGAGCGATACACCCGAAATGAGCCCGTTGTAAAGCGTACGTTCCAGTACATCATAATACTTCGATTCGCCGTGAAGCAGGAAGAGGCGATAGTTGACATACACATTGCCGATTGCCGCACAGGTCTCACAGTAGGCCGACATATTAGGCAGTTCGTAGTTTTTGCCAAATGCTTCACCGGCTGAAGTAGAGCCGATTCCTCCGGTAATATAATACTTCTTACCGACAATATTATCCCAGATACGGTCGACGGCATGGATATAAGCAGTATCACCCGTTAGTGCGGCTACATCCGCCATACCGGCATACATATAAGCGGCACGAACAGCGTGGCCTACCGCTTCATCCTGCTCGATTACCGGTTTATGCGCCTGGCTATATTCGTCCTTGCGACTCGTATATCCGCGTTGATCGAGGAAGAATTTTGCTTGGTCGAGGTATTTCTGTTGTCCGGTCACTAGGTATAGTTTGGCAAGTGCCATTTCAGCGATCTGATGTCCGGGTACATATATTTGTTGTCCGGGGTTCGGTCCTATTTCGCGGCATACACAATCGGCATACTTAATTGCGATGTCGAGGAAGTTGCGTTTACCCGTAGCTTGGTAGTGTGCGATGGCACCTTCTACCATGTGGCCGAGGTTGTAGAACTCATGACTCAAATCCTCTTCTTTTTCCCAACGCTTATTACCGGCCCACTCATGTGGATGTTTGGGATTCATGGTCCGGCTGGTATATAAATAGCCATCCGGCTCTTGGGCGGCAGCTACGATCACGAGTACACTATCTATGTATTTGGACAGTTTCTTGTCGGGATAGGTCTGCATCAGGTAACTGGCTCCCTCGATTGTTTTATAGACATCGGTGTCGTCAAAAGCCAGTCCGCCTACCTTGATCGTATCACTTGGATGAGCGGCATTGACAAAGTTCTGGTATCTGCCTGTCTCTTCACATTTGCTGAACGCCAATGGAATAGTGACTTTCCGGCTTGCGTCCAGTCGCTGTCCCCAGAAGGCATCGGTTACTTTGACTGATGTGAATGGCACGGGACTAATCGGATAGCCGTGCGACGGTTGCTTAACTTGTGCCTGACCACTTGCTAAAGCTGCGGTCAATAGGGCGGTAATTGCTAATTTCTTCATGGTCATCTCTTATTTTAATTGTTTTCTTTTCTAAATTATTCTCTCTGCTTATCCGGATTATTTAAGTTTGGGGAGGTACTCATCCCACAGTTTCAGGCTATGCAAATAGCCAGTGAAAGGCCAGTTGCCTTCGGCATTAAGCCCCAAAGTTACAAACTGTGACGGTTTAATCAGTAATTGAATATCTTTTTCGCTCACCAGTTGGTCATTCACATAGACCTGCTCGATGCGACCGTCGAAACAGATGTATATATGTTGCCACTTGCCTGCCCACTCGTTCAGGTTTTTATAGCCAGCGTCTTCGTACCATCCATAGTGGTTGATAACTCCGCAACGCGGTTCCGTGCCGTTGACGAGCATGATTTTTTCCAATTCGTCGTGTGAAGTCGTAAAGTCGGCTACACACTCATTCAGATCGATGGTAGGATTCAGCACCCATGCTTCCAGTGTATATGGGGCGTTGTCCAACAGTGTGGTTGGTAGTTGGAAATTGGAGCGAAATACCTGACTGCCATCGAATCGGAAACCTTTTTTACCGGCTGTTTCTTCAACGATGGAAGGTGCTTTGATCCCCTCAAAGATTCCTTTTACCCCGTTGTTCGGTATATACTGTACGGTATCTCCTAGCGAGAACGCATCGGCGGTGATGCTGACTACCAACCCTTTCTTTTGCAAGTTAGCGGCAGGCAGACGAACGATATCCATCGTTGCATCGAATGCTTTTTCGGCCTCCTCCTGTACCCAGTTATAGTAGCGCAAGTTTGTGATGATTAATGGTTCTGCCCCGCTTTGAAGTAAAATCTTCCCGTTAGAGAGCGAAGACTTTACTTCATCGCTTTGCCATTTACCTAACCTATAAACTAATACACTAAGCGTATGCTCTGTTGATGGAGAAAGCAGCGGATGGAGAAACTCCAGTGTGGTGCCCGGCTCGAGTACCAACGCATCACGTCCGGCAATGCGTTGCGTACGTGCTGCCCCCTGTTTGAGTTTGAAAGAACCACCGAGCATTCCCTCATTGTTCTCCCATTCCCGCCCGTTCCAATCGGCGGCCGTCAGCCCGAGCCATTGTTGAGGCGCTGATGCTTCGATACCTCCGAATACTTTGATATTCCAGATAGCTCCTCCGAAACCGTTTTTCTGTCCGCCTGTAAAGGTCAGGCGTACGTAACGGGCTTTCGTTTTACCGAAATCTACCATAGGACTACCGGCTAGATGATTGTTACGTTTGTCAGCAAAAACACTCCACTGCTTGCCGTTAACGGATGTCTCTATCAAGTATTGATAGAACTGAGTGCCGTATTGAAACTGTGTCCAGATGGTTTGTATCTGCTGGTTCGATCCCAGATCGATTTCAATCCACTCTTGTCCCATCCCCCGGGGGCGCCATAGCGTTCCATTATTGTCATCTACCGCCAGTTCGGGACGGAAGTTGTCATCGTAGAATGAAGAGGCACGAACCGTTTTCTGATACGCTAGATTCTTGGATTGGACAGTTGAGGGAGCTAATGCGCCTACTCCGTCGTGTGTGGGAATTATCTTCTGAATATTACCTTCCGCATCAAATGTCATACGATCTATGCAAACCTGACGGTGGAAGCCACGGTTCGCATGAGGATTGTCGTGGCGGTGATAAACGATGTAATAGTTGTCTCCTTCCTGCAAGATGCTGTGATGTCCCGGTCCGTGTATCGTTCCGTCGGCCGAAGTCTCGAGTATGCATCCACCGTATTTGTACGGACCCAAAGGCGCATCGGAGGTGGCGTATTGCACACGATATGTCTGATCGTGGCACGACCCCGATGAATACATGAAATAGTAGATCCCGTTTCGTTTAATGACAAAGGGAGCCTCAAAGAAATCGGTTGCTTCGGTATTGGGAATCAGGCGTGTTTTGGAAAAACCTTTCAAATCAGATGTCATCTTTCCGGCACCACAGCCGAACCCCTTGTAAATACCCCAAGTTCCCCAATACATATAAACGGAACCATCATCGTCCACAAATGTCTGTCCATCCAGTGTGATTGCGTTGGTTACAAAGCGATCGGGTATTAGCACCGCTTCACTTTCTCCCAATATGTTCTTCCAAGGGCCGCGAGGAGTATCACTTACTCCACAATGAATGATGCAAGGCTGACAATAGAAATAGTAATATTTGCCGTCGCTGTGACGCATTACGTCGGGTGCCCATATCCAATGGCTGTCCGGCCAGTTCATTGGCATGAGCGTCCAGTTGGCAAAGTCTTTACTGGTCCATACTTGCGCCGGACCGAATCCTGCGCCACTACCGTCGGTTGTTGCATATATATAATAGGTGTCGCCGAATTTCTTGACTGTTGGGTCGGCAAAGTATCCGGGAATAACCGGATTACCTGTTCCCGGAGTATCGAATGAAGCCTGCGCTAAAACAGAAACTGTTCCGCATAAAAGCGCAGCGAGCCAAAAATAAAGTCTATTCATAGGTGTCTTTCTATTTATGTATAAGGTTGTTGATGGGGATCTCAATCTCGTAAAAGTATTCTTTGAGCAATCGGTACATCTCAGGGTCGTAGGCTTTCAGTTTCACCCGGCGATTCACCGAATTGTGTACGCCGTTTGTTGGTTCGGCATAGCGGTTGCAGTTAAAGAATGATTGCACACATTCGGCAAAATACTCCTCCTTATTGCTGATGGCATACGTATTGCTCCACAAACCTTTGGCCTTGGCTTTGTTCCATAACGTTTCCAGACGGTGGTTGAAGTCCGGTTCTATGCCTACGATACCAACCAAGTGAATCAAGTGGGCAAACTCATGAATCAGGATGTTCTCGCCGGTGTATTTATCTTGCGGCAATGCCAGTAGATTCTCTTCGCCACAACTGGAAGAGAACTCATCTTCGGGTGCTCCACCGAAGCCACGGGCACGTTTATTCCAAAAAGCAATGCTGTCGGGTGAATTGCAAATGTGAGCGTATTCCGGTAGGTCGCAAGTTTCTTCATCTTTACCGATAACCATCACATGGCAACCTTTCTTGATCATATGTGCTTTCACATCGGGACGTTTAGCCAGCATCAGGCTGATGATATCACATGCTTTCAACAATGCTTCGTCGCTAACTCTTTCGGATGAAGTAACATAAAGACCTTCTGTTTCGATATACTTTTTGTAGAAAGAAGGAATGTTTTTTCCTTCGGGAACAGAGGTGACAGTACCACGTACGGGGCAGGGCTCGAGTTTCAGTGCGAATCCGCCTCCTGATGCCAGATGAATCGGTAGCCGACTCTGCTTGTCGACCGTCAGCACTTCCCGCTTATAGTCTTCTGCCTGCTTATTGGCATTGATTCCATCTGCAAAAAGAGTTGCTATGTATTGCTTGCCGGTAGGAAGGAATGAGAAGTCCAGCGTAATGTCCCGTTCGTCCCAGTTGGTCATTCCACCGATGTACCAATTGGTCTCTTTCTTCCGGGCGGTAACAATGTACTTTGCCAGTTCGCCTGTGACGATGAAAGTAGAGTCTGTTTTTACAGGCAGCGAAGTGATAAAGTCTACACATTCTTGCTCATGCTCATATTGCGTAGGCGCATCACACAACATGGTGAAAGGCGAGTCGTGTACAATATAAGCTGCCAATTGGTGACAACGCGTGCCCATGCTCATCGGCGTATAATACACCGCCCGCCAATCGGCTTTCGTAGCATTACGCATCGCTCCCGGTGTATAATCTACCGGTCCGGCCATCATGCGGATGAAAGGAAACGTTACGTCATACAGCGGCATATTGTTTTTTATATCAGTCCATTTAACTTCTTCCATACCAAACAAACCTTCAAAGTTGAGGATATTCGGATAGGTACGGTTGATGCCCGTAGGCTTGTATATCCCGTGCAAGTCGAGCGTCAGCTTATGGCGTGCAGTAGCACCTGCAATGCGGTACACCATTTCTATCGCAGTCTGGTCGTCACGATCCAGAAAGTCAACTTTAAAACCTTTAATACCCATGGCCGCATACTTTATGCAGGCTGCTTCGAGTTGACTGTCGAGTACGTTGAACACCGTCCATAGCACAATGCCAACCCCTTTGGAGCGTCCGTAAGCAATCAGCTCGGGCAGATTCAGTTCAGGAATCACCGTTAGCATATCGCCACTCTTAGGCGCGTACCATCCTTCATCCAGAACGATAAACTCAATTCCGTTGCGACTGGCAAAGTCGATATAATACTTATAGGTATCCATATTGATGCCGGCTTGGAAGGGTACACCTTTTAAATTCCAGTCGTTCCACCAATCCCAGGCTACTTTTCCGGTCTCTATCCACGAGGTGTCGCCGATCCGATTGGGTGAAGCCAATGCGTATACCAGATTGTTTACCGGCATATCGGCATCACGCTCGGTAATGGCTAATACTCGCCAAGGGTACGAGCGCGCACCACGGCCGGATGCAATGAAGTCGGAAGTCTTAGTTACATATTCCTGCTTCCGCCACGGGTAGAAATCAGTCTCTTTCGGATAAGGAGCAAATACACCTTTCAGGCAAAGTTTCTCTCCCTGCGATTGCACGAACATACCCGGATAACTTTCGAGATCCGATTCTAATAAGGTTACCTTGGCACTACCGCAATCAACGGTTACGGGGAGAAAGGCTAGCTTAGCCTGTGCTTTCGACAACGGAGTGATGTCGTATATATTTTGAAAAGCCATCGCCATCGGTTGCTTTTCGTTGGTTGTATAAGGGAGATAAGCGGTATGGTCTTGCTTGAAGCAGAACTCTGCTATTTCATCTTTGATAATTACTTCAGTACGTTGCGTCGTGTAAAAACGGTAGGCTATACCCTCATCGTAAGCTCGGAATATGACACCGAAGTTTCCTTTGAGTTGAAGATTCAGCTCGTTGCAGCAAGCAGTGAACGCTTTGAAACGGTAGAAAGGAGAAGTTATTTCTTCTTTTATACTCCTCCTTTTATTACCGGTAACTTGAGGGTTATTACCTATTATATAAGTGTCGCTTAGAACTAAACCTATCTTTGAACGAGAAATCAGGGTGTCATTCTGGTAGGTTACCTGATAAGATAAGGTGTTCCCGACGGAAATCTCGACCTTCAGTTTCTTATCGGGAGAGAAGAGTTGGAATGTTTTAGGAGTAGCTCCCCAAAGCAAATTGTTCCCACTATATAGAAACAAACAAAGAGTAATCAGCTTAAGAGAAATGTTATTTTTCATAATTGGTTATTGTATTTCGTACAGTGCAAAATAAGCGATAAAAAAAGAAAAAGAAGGACTAAATACTATAATGTAATAGCATAATAGTCCAAGAAAGCTCTTTTCAGAACTTATTCATCCTTCCTTCAGCCTTGCAAAATTATCGGAGGTAAAACCGTAGACATTGCTGTATTGACTTCGGGAGCCTACAAATCTTGTCTTTCAATGTCGAAGCAATGGAAAAAAAGTCCAGAAGCATGGAAAAAAGGTCTAAACGCGTATATTGAGTACAACTAACAGACTATTTTGTCATCCTTCTAGATTTTTGTTTTATCGGCTTAACATCGGAATGGCTTTCTTTGCCGTATACATTGTTAATGTCTGATATAACAAACGAAACACATATAATTATGAAGAAACAACTCCAACTCCTCTTCGGTAGTATCGCCCTTCTGGCGTGAGCGCTTTTCATAGCACATATGAACAGCCTGATGCGCCGATTAAAGAAGTACCTTTTACGCAAGTTCATCTGGATGATCACTTCTGGTCATCTCGTATTGAGATAAATCGTACCGTTTCTATTCCTTCCGCTTTTAAAGAATGCGAGAAGAATGGACGCTTTGATAACTTTGCCATCGCAGGCGGGTTAAAGAAAGGTGAGCACCGGGGCGATTTCTCTTTTGACGATACGGATCCTTATAAAATAATAGAAGGTGCTTCTTATTCGCTTGCCGTGAAATATGATAAAACACTGGATGCTTATCTAGATAGTGTGATTACACTTATTGCAGCTGCTCAGGAACCCGATGGTTACTTGACTACTTGTGTTACTAATAATTGCACACGTCTTTCAGGCTGGTGGGGAACACATCGTTGGGAGAAGATCAATAGTCACGAACTATATAATAGTGGACATTTGTATGAAGCTGCTGTCGCTCACTATCAGTCTACCGGCAAACGTACGTTGCTCGATGTAGCCATTAAAAACGCTGATTTGGTATGTCAGGTTTTTGGCCCCGCTGAAGGACAAAAGCATGTACCTTCCGGACATCCGATTGCAGAGATGGCATTGGCTAAATTATATAAGGTAACGGGCGATGAGAAATACTTGAAAATGGCTAAATACTTTGTCGAAGAAACAGGTCGCGGTACCGATGGTCATCGACTCAGTGAATATAGTCAGGATCATAAGCCGATTCTTGAACAGGATGAGATCGTAGGACATGCAGTGCGTGCCGGCTATCTTTATTCAGGGGTAGCTGATGTTGCTTCTTTGACACACGACACAGCGTACTTCAATGCATTGACTCGTATTTGGGATAATATGGCCAGTAAGAAACTCTTTATTACCGGAGGAATCGGTTCTCGTCCTCAGGGGGAAGGGTTCGGACCTAATTACGAATTGAATAACCACACCGCCTACTGTGAAACCTGTGCGGCTATTGCCAATGTTTATTGGAATCATCGTATGTTCTTGGCAACAGGTGATGCAAAATATGCGGATGTTGTAGAACGGGCACTTTACAACGGAGTAATTTCCGGTGTATCGTTGAGTGGCGATAAGTTCTTCTACGATAACCCGCTCGAATCTATGGGACAACACGAACGCCAACATTGGTTTGGTTGTGCTTGCTGTCCGGGTAATGTAACTCGTTTTATGGCTTCCGTACCTTATTATATGTATGCAACTCAGGGGAATGACGTGTATATCAACTTATACATTCAAAGTCAGGCAGACATTCAGACAGACAATAATAAAATAGCGTTTAAGCAGACTACGGATTATCCGTGGGATGGCAAGGTATCGATTACCATTGATCCCGAGACTGAACAGAAATTTGCTTTGCGCGTTCGCATTCCCGGATGGGCGCAGGTATCACCAGTCCCAACCGATCTTTATTCATTTACCGATAAAGCGGAGCCTTATGTGATCTCGGTTAATGGAAAGAAAGTAGATATTAGACCTAGTGAAGGCTACGCTACGATTATTCGCAGTTGGAAAGCAGGTGATATAGTGGAGGTTGATCTTCCGATGCCTGTACGCCGTGTTCGTGCGAATCAGAATGTAGAAGATGATCGTGGCAAATTGGCTATTGAACGTGGACCGATCATGTTCTGTCTCGAAGGGAAAGATCAATCGGATAGCCTTGTATTTAATAAGTTCATCCCGGATGGTACTCAAATGAAAGCGACTTATGAGGCTAATTTGTTGAACGGGGTCATGGTGCTGAGCGGTACGGCAAAGGAAATAGCGAAAGACGGCAGTGTGAAGGATGTACCTTTTAAAGCTATTCCGTATTCAACATGGAATAACCGTGGAGCCGACCAGATGGCTGTATGGATTCCGGAAGCCGCCGAATATGCTCGTCCGACTCCTGAACCGACTATTGCGAGTAAGGCGCGTACGTTAATGATACAAGCTCCTATACAGAAAGATGCTCCGGTCTCTTCTACTGTTGAAACTTGGGCTTGGGGAGTGAATGATCAGTGGGAACCGAAACGTTCGTCGGATATTTCGAAACCATACCACTATTGGTGGTTGCGAAATGGAACGCTCGAAACATTGGCTTATCAATTCGATCGATCTTACACAGTATCCAATGTAGAAGTATATTGGTTGGACTTCGATCATTACGATGGTGACTTCCGAGTGCCTGAGAGTTGGAAACTCTACTATAAGGCAGGCAATACATGGAAAGAAGTGGAGGCTCTGACTCCATATACAGTCAAGAAAGACTGTTATAATAGCTTAGATTTTAAACCGGTGGAAACAACCGGATTGAAGATAGCCGCTCAATTACAAAAAGGAGTATCGGGTGGTGTCATAGAGTGGAAAGTAAACTGAATGTAAGTCAAATAGAAATATTAACCTTTTAAAAAAGAGATGTATATGAAAACACATGAAAATCGAGCCTTGTTTAGCAAAACGTTGCTCAGGGCGACAGCCTGTCTTTTCTTTACTGCTGGTGTTGGGTATAGTCCGGCATTTGCACTACCAGAAATGACAGAAGTTATGGGAACCGAGATTGTCCAGCAACAGACTGTGGCGATCAGTGGTATAGTAAAAGATAAGAGTGGCGATCCGATAGTTGGTGCCAATATTCTAGAGAAAGGAACATCGAATGGTGTTGTAACCAACCTCAGCGGGCAGTATAATCTGCGGGTAAAAGGACCAAAGTCGATGTTAGTCGTTTCTTATATTGGTTATAAATCGCAGGAAATTGCTATTGGAAGTAGTCGTAAGATAGATGTAATTCTTGAAGAAGATGCGGAACTGATTGATGAAATTGTAGTAATCGGTTACGGTACACAGCGTAAAGGAGATGTGACGAGTGCAGTCTCCAGTGTGAAAGCCGAAGACTTTACGATTGGTAAAATTGGTGATGCCGCTGAACTGATTAAAGGTAAAGTAGCCGGTTTGACTATTGCGAAAGGTTCGGGTGACCCGAATGCGGAATCGACCATTCGTTTGCGTGGTGTGATTTCCCTTGAGGGAGGTTCAACGCCTTTAGTGTTGGTTGATGGAATTGAAGGAAATCTAGGGACGGTAGCTCCTGAGAACATTGCTTCTATCGATGTGTTGAAAGATGCTTCCGCTGCTGCTATTTACGGAACACGTGGTGCAAACGGGGTAATCCTTATTACAACTAAATCCGGTAAACGCGAATCACGTGCTACTGCCAGCTATTCGGGTTATGCGTCGTTTAGTAAGTTTGGTAAAAAACTAGATTTCATGGGGCCGGAAGATATACGGCAAGGGTTAACAAACTTCACAGACAAAGGATATGATACTGACTGGCTGGACGCTGTATCCCGTACCGCATTTACACATAATCATAATTTCAACATTACAGGTGGTTCCAAATCGACTACTTATTCTGCCGACTTCAATTATCGCAAAGAAGAAGGTGTGATCATCGATACGTTCAATGAGGAGATGAAAATGAGTTTTGATGTTTCTCATTGGATGCTGAATGATATGTTGAAGGTTAATTTCAATATGTTGAAAGGATTGCATAAGAACAGTGCGACTAATGCCAGTAACGGTGGTGATACCAATATTTATCGCCAGGCCATTATGCGTAATCCGACAGAGCCCATCCGGAATGACGATGGTACGTATTATGAAAACTTCCAGGTGAACTATTATTATAATCCGGTAGGTATGGTCAAAGAACGTACAGGTAACTATACGAACGAGTGGACCCGTATGACCGGTAATCTCACTTTTGAGCCCATTAAGGGCTGGCAAACGAACCTCATGTTAGCTACTCGTCGCACCAATGCGCATGATAAAGGATATTATACTTCTCAATATTTTTCTCAGAAGATGGAGAACCACACAGGTTATGCCTACCATTCATTTGCTGAGAGCCGCACAGACAACCTAGAGATTACCTCTAAGTATAATGCGACTTGGGGAGAACATCGTTTCGATGGTTTGGCCGGTTATAGTTATCAGTACAATGTTAATGAAGGTTTCAATGCGAATAACTATGATTTCCAGAATGACTTTTTTGAATATAATAAACTGGGTATCGGAGCGGCTTTGAAAGAAGGTAAAGCGGGATGGGTAGCTATAAGAACGACAATAAACTGATAGGCTTTTTCGGACGTGTTAGCTACGGTTATGCAAACAAATACAATGCTCTGGTCAGTGTGCGTCAGGAAGGCTCTTCCAAGTTCGGAGAGAATAATAAATGGGGTACTTTCCCTTCCGTTTCTTTAGGATGGACGATCAGCAATGAACAGTTTATGAAAGGCATTACTTGGCTGAATAACCTGAAGTTGCGTGCAGGTTACGGAGTAACCGGAGTTATTCCCAGTGCTTCTTATCAGTCACTTACCCAATATAGCTTGGGTGACTCTTATTACTATGAAAATGGAAAGTGGAAACCCGGTTTGGTTGTGAATTCCAATCCGAATCCCGACTTGAAGTGGGAAACTTCCGCCGAGTTCAACTTCGGTTTGGATTGGAGTGTGTTGAACGATCGTTTGAGCGGATCGGTTGACGTATATACCAAGAAAACATCTGATATGTTGTGGTGGTTCACCGTTCCTACTCCTCCGAACTTGTACAACAGAACACTAGCCAATGTAGGCGAAATGCGTAACTCCGGTGTTGAGATCGCAATCAATGCGACTCCGGTGCAAACTAAAAACTTTGAATGGAAAACGACCGCAACGATGTCGCATAATGTGAATAAACTGTTAAGTCTTTCAAATGATTTATACGAAACAACTAACCAGATTGATGACGCTGGTCTTGGCGAACCGATCAGTTTGTCAACTCAACGTTTGGAAGTCGGTAAGTCTATCGGTAACTTTTATGGAATGAAGTCGGTTGGTGTTTCTGAAAACGGCTTGTGGATGATTGAGAATGTGAAAACAGGTAAGATCGAAGAGTTTACTGACAATATGTTGAGTAATGATGATTATCGTCAATACTTGGGAAATACACTTCCAAAAGTTTACCTGGGTTGGAGCAATACCTTCCGTTACAAGAACTTCGATCTCTCTTTCCAGATGACCGGACAGTTCGGATTTAAGATTCTGAATGAGGCACGTGCTTACTATGAGAATAACTCAGTAGCTTACAATCGCTTGAAGAGTGTACGGAATGCACCTTATGGTGGAGAAAACGTATTGTCGACAGCACAGAAGCAAACATTTGTCAGCTATTATCTTGAGAAAGGTGATTTCCTGAAGATGACCAATATGACTCTGGGTTATACTGTTCCTTTGAGAAATAATACGTTTGTGAAGAACATTCGCGCTTATGTATCCGGAGATAACTTATTCTGTATTACAGGATATGACGGCTTGGATCCGGAGCTCTCTAACTCTGATGCGCGTTCGGCTGGTATTGACTGGCGCGACAAATATCCTAGCATCCGTTCATTTACTTTTGGAGTTAATATTACATTTTAAATAAGATAACTATGAAAACAATAATAAGAAAAACTCTTTTAGCTTCAGTCCTGGGAGCAGCTACACTTACCTTAGGAGGCTGTACCGACTTGGACGAAACGATCTATGATACGATAGCTTCCGAGAAATATGAATTCTCAGAAGAGGATGCAGCCAGTATGTTTGCTCCCGTATACAGTAGTCTACGCAGTGTATATTGGGGATGGTTCGGCCTAGCGGATATAATGGATGAGTCTTCGGATGTGTGGTGCACCCCTTATCGTGTAGGTATTGGTTGGGGAGACCTTTATGTGTCAATGCATAAACATCAGTTCCATTCGCAAATCGGACACTTTGAAGTGGCTTGGAACAATAATTATGCAGGTATAAACGCTTGTAATAAGCTATTGGCTGATGAAGCGGTACAAACTTCAGAGTCGGCTGTAGCTCAATTACGTGCCTACCGTGCGCTCTACTATTATTTGTTGTTTGACTTGTTCCGTAACATTCCGTTGGATACGACTTTTGATCACCCGAAAGGATGGTTGCCCGAGCAAGCGACCCCACAAGCAACTTGGGATTTTATCATTAGTGAGTTGAATGCGGTTCAAGATAAATGCGGTGACAAAGTCGAAATGGGGAAAATCAATAACTATACCGTTCATATGATTTTGGCTAAGATGTATTTAAATCACAATGCATGGTTTAAAGATTACTCGGATGATTCTTGGTATGGAAAGGCTATAGACGAATTGAATCAGGTCTTGAAAGGTCCGTTCTCGCTCTCTACCAATTATTCGGATAACTTTAAAGAAGATATTTCCAGCTCACCGGAAGTGATTTTCGGTATTCCTTTCGCCGAGAAATATGCCGGAGGTAATTATTTCGCCAACAAATGGATGCATACTGCCGGACGTGTGACTTGGAATTTTAACGGATGGGCTACAGGTGGTAGTACTGTATTACCTCAATTCTTGGATACCTATGATTCCAAAGATAGTCGCTATACAGACTGCTGGATTGTAGGACAACAATATGATTACACCGGTGCTCCTATTTATGTGGAAGGTGAACCGTTGGTTTATACGAAAGAGATACATAGCATTGACAACCCCGGATGTTATCCTTTTGAAGGAGCACGTTTAGTGAAATACGAAATACTCGCGGGTGACTTCGGTACCTCTTACGATGATGTTCCTTTCTTCCGTTTGGCTGATGCATACTTGATGAAAGCGGAATGCTTGCTCCGCATGGGAGGTTATAACGGGGAAACTGAGCAAGACGGTGCTGATCTTGTTACCAAAGTACGTCAGCGTGCATTTAAGACTGATCCGGCAAAAGCCGTACGTACAGTAGCTCAACTGAAAGGCGGAAGTAACTATGCATATGGTCATCACGAAAATCAAGGTAAGATGGGTGAAGCCGATATTTGGGTTACTACCAATGAAGGAGGTGCCGATATTGAATTAGGAGGCTTACTAGACGAGTTAGCTTGGGAGTTTGCAGCTGAGGCGCACCGCCGTCAGGATCTGGTTCGTTTCCGCATTAAGGGTACCGAACAGAATGTTTACAATGGAAAATCATGGTTCTGTAAAGACGCGAAAGAAGATAAGACGGACAGACATTGTGATATATTCCCGATTCCTAAAGTAGCACTTGACGGCAACATGAAGCTGAAACAAAATTCAGGTTATGGTGCAACAGTACAATGAGTTTACGAAGAATATCTTACTAATAACGGAATACTAATATGAAAAAGAACTTAATATATACATTAATAGGATGTTTCATGCTTGCATTTGCTGCCTGTGACGATATAGAAGACGCAACCAGTAAGCATGTGTATGGAGAAAATGAAAATCCTTATTTGAAAGTGAATGCGGCTGCAACAGTTACTACCAGTCTGAAATTTCCGGTAGCACGTTTTGAACCTCAAACTCTTAATTTGAAAGACTACGCCGCCAAGTTTCATGATTATCTGGGTATGACAGTAGACGAAGCTGTCTCTGCTTTGGCCGATGGGAGTGTGGTGTTTTACAATATCAATAGTAGTAAGGGGAGCTGGAATAAAGCGGCTATGACTAAAGGAACTACCGGATGGTACTATAATACCGCAGGTGGAGTCTCTGAAAAAGAAAATGCAATTGCTTCTCTTGAATTGGATAAAGATGCAAAAACGCTTGTTGTCAGCATGATAGACGGTGCTCCCGTAGGTACATCATTGAACTTGAATGTGGGCTTTGCGCTAAATGGGCCTGATTATGACAACTATGTTCGCTTCTCGTTCACGGTGACAGTTACCGATCCGGGACGTATCATTGTAACCGATAATATTCCGACTGGTGACTATGCTTCTTTCCAGATAGACTTTGCAGACCATGAAAATGTAATTGTAGAGAATCTCGGAATGACTTTGAAAGAGTTCACTGCAGCATGTAAAGACAGTGAAGGAGACATTGCTTTGTATATGGTAGATAATACCACAGGTGCTTGGGATAAAGAAAGTGCATATACGGCAGGAGGAAGTGGAATCAGCTATTGGTTGGATGCAAATTGTAAGGTAACGACATGGAACACGGCCGGCTTTACCTTGTTTGTCGAAACGAGTGATGATGGAAGTTTTGTTGCAATTGGGCGCGCTCCGGCCATCGCTTCGGGTACTAAGATCAATATAAGGTTTGTCTATGCGTCGAAGAGTGATGATAGTAAGTTCATCGAGTTCATTGTAAATGCTACTTTTGACTAAAAGAGCGACCGGAGAGGATAATGGATTGATTTGTTTCTAAATAATCGATTATCCTCTTCCAATCATTAACTTTAATATCTACCGAATATGAAACAAACTTTACGTAAATATAGCAGCAAAGTGAGTATGAAAACACGGTTTATTTCTTTCAAGTCATTATTTCCGCTCTTGGCATTGTGCTTGACCGTTCAGATGAGCGCTTGCAGTGATAACGAAGAGGTGGTGAATCCTGAAATAACGGTTGGTGAGGGACAAAAAGAAGTCAATGTGGTATGGAATGAAGTGGAAACTTCGGTGAAGTTCGAAGCTACTACCAACTGGACGGCTACGGTGAAAGACCCTGCCGGAGAAGCTTGTAATTGGTTGAAATTAAACAAATACCAGGGAACCGGCGGTCACATTTCTATCCCCATCTTATTTGAATCGAATGACTCGGAAATATATCGTACGGCTGTAATCACACTGCTTTGCGGTGATAAGAGTACCACTATCAACATTATACAAGGAGCCAATCCGAATGCGGTGCTTGTTATGAACGAGTCGGATATCAAAGATTTTAATAAGTACTATAAGCCGGGAGAGTTTAATAACATCAATATGTTGCGCAGCGATGCCAAATGGTCTTGGTTCCGGCATAAGCAAAGTGAACACTTCTTCGTATTCTGGGAACCCGGCTTCGGTGAAGACCCAAATGGAGAAGCCGTTAATGCGGCTTTGCGTGTAGACATTGATGATTTGTTGGAAAGAGCGGAAGAGTTTTATAAAACGAATGTGGAAGTGTTGAAGTTTGCGAACGTCGGTTCCGGTAAATCCTACTTAGATACTTATAAGATGGAAATTTACCTGCTGTATCAGTCGGAATGGTTAGCTACCGGTTCGGGATATGACAACAAAATCGGAGCCTTATGGGTAAACCCAAGTACTTGTCAACCCGTAGGATCGACTATCGCGCACGAGATTGGACATAGTTTTCAATATCAGGTATATTGCGATAAATTGTTGAACGGAGCGGTTGACGACTCACGTCAGGGATTCCGTTATGGATTTGCAGCGGATGCAAGCGGTGGTAACAGCTTCTGGGAACAGTGCGCACAATGGCAATCTTTCCAGGATTACCCAGATCAGTTGTTTGGTTATCATGTGACTGTATGGAAAGCCAACTATCACCGTCACTTTAATCACGAATGGATGCGTTATGCCAGCTATTGGTTGCAGTACTATTGGGCACAGAAGCATGGAGTGGATGTAGTGGGAGAGGTGTGGAAACAATCTAAATTCCCCGAAGATCCTTTGATGACTTACCAACGTTTGTATTGTAACAACAGTCTGGAGG
The DNA here is from genome assembly GCF_000517545.1 of Bacteroides reticulotermitis JCM 10512. Lineage (GTDB taxonomy): Bacteria > Bacteroidota > Bacteroidia > Bacteroidales > Bacteroidaceae > Bacteroides > Bacteroides reticulotermitis. The sequence goes on from NZ_BAIV01000033.1 coordinate 34,708, forward strand.
CTCTATATACCGAACTTTATGATTACGCAACCCGTATGGTGACTTATGACATCGACGTTATGCGCAATTACGCAACCGAAGATGCTCGTAACTATACGACCAAGTTGTACGACAATGCCGGCTATTACCAAGTGGCTTATGCCAGTTGTCCCGGAACAAGCGGATTCAATATAATTCCGTTGAATGTGGTGGATGCCGGTACTACTATCAAAGCTAATTTTGTAGGCTTGGCCGCAGGCAGCAGTCTGGCAGCAGATGATGCGGGTAATATGATCGATGGTGACGGAAAGACGGTAGGCAGTACCGATACGTACAATAAAACGTCCAACACATCAGCCGGTTGGCGTTATGGTTTCGTGGCAGTTGTCAATGGAAAGGCGCAATATGCCCCGATGCATAAAGCCGATACGGAAACTGTTTCGTACACCATTCCTACCGGAACCAGCCATCTCTACTTTGTTGTGCTTGGTGCTCCGACTCAATATGCTACGCATCCGTGGAATGATACCGAAGCGGACGACGACCAATGGCCCTATAAAGTTAAGTTTGAAGGAACTGACTTGCTGGGAAGCTTCTATATCGATACGAATGCCGATCCTAAAAGTGAAACCTTTACATATAACCTGACTTGTAGCGCTTCTACTGCTGGTTATGAATTGGGAACAATCAACCTATATAGCACGGGAGACATTAAGAAGTTGGCGCAAGCATTTGTCATGAAGCCTGATGTGCTTAGCGGCAGAACGTTGGATATTGCTAACGAAACGACTGTGACGCCGGCTGAAGGGAAAGTTGCGTTGGGCTTATTGCAAAGCGACAACACTTATTCCTACACCTATTCGGCTAATGGCGGATTCTATTGTACAGCTCAAGGTGACCGCGGAACGTGGGGTGCCGATGCGCCGATCTGGTTTGAGTACAACAAAGACTCGTTTGTAATTACGTACGGACACAAACCGGGTAAGAGTGTAGACGGGCAGAAGTACACCATTAAGCCTGTTTTGGTATATGTGAAAAACGGTACACAGTATAAAGCCACCTTTGTTATTAACTTACAGTTCTAGAGTTCAAAGTAGCTTTTATGAGATTTGATATCGAATAGTTATAATTGAAAGGCCGGAACATCTGCGAATACAAGGACTGTTCCGGCCTTTTTTTCAATGAAGAGATGAAAACAATTTATACCCTAAGTCTTTTACTATTGATCATGCTATCCGGCATTAGTTGTTCGGATAGCTCGGACAACCGGGAAGTGCCGGAACCTGAAGTACCGGAGCCTGAAGTGCCGGGTACGGATGCGGCCTATCAGGTTGCGCAGATGAATATTGCTACGGAGAACGAAGCCCCGATTGTGTCTAAAGATAAAAAGGACTATGTAAATTGCACTGTAACCATTAGCTCAACCAAGGAAGCGTGGAATTATGCGGGAACAGCCCGTATTCGGGGACGCGGTAACTCTACATGGTTGTGGTATCCGAAGAAGCCTTATCGCATCAAATTAGATAAAAAGTCGGAGATACTCGGACTGGCTACCGAGAAAGACTGGGTGCTTCTGGCTAACTATCGAGACCCGACTCATGTGATGAATACTTTTGCTTTTGTGGCGGGTGCGGAACTGGGGCTACCCTACACGAACCATTCTCGTTATGTCGAGGTTACTTTGAACGGTAGTTATATCGGGCTTTATCAACTGACCGAACAAGTGGAGCAGGGAGAAAGCCGGGTTGCTGTCGATGCGATGCAGGGGATGTTGATATCCTTGGATGCAGATGATGGCCCAGCACTGAACCCTGAAGGAGGAGACAATTTCTGGTCTGCAGTTTACCAAATGCCGATTTGTGTGAAGTCTCCCGAAGATGCTACTACTGAGCAGTTGAAGCTTGTGCAAGACGATTTGGCTTTGCTCGAACAGAGTATACGGGATGCGGACTATGATCGGACCGCTCAGTTGTTGGACATAGCTTCGTTCATCGATTATATGCTCCTGCAAGAGTTGGTTTATAATGTGGAAGTGGATGCTCCTCGCAGTATCTATATGCATAAAGACAAAAGAGGACGGTGGATAATGGGACCGTTGTGGGATTTTGATGGCGGATTCGACTTCGATTGGTCAACCATGTATACCGGACATAACTTCTTTACCAGTTATAAGGAATTGGTGTTGGGAACCGATCCCGCCAATCACATTGGAGGCTATCGGGTACCTTCTTTCTTCACCGATTTGTTTAAGAATAAGAGATTTGTTACTGAGTACAAGAAACGTTGGAAGGAAGTCAAAGAGAAAGTGATGGCCGATTTCTGGCGGGAAACGAACCTGTATATAGAGAATGTTTCGGGAGCGATGGAACGCAATGCAAAACGTTGGCCCATTGATAAAAATTATCGCACCGAGATAAACCGGATGAAGCAATGGCTTCAGCAGCGTGCTGATTATATAGACACAGTTGTGGCAAATTATCCGTCAGGAACTAAATAAAATGTGACGATGAGAAAATATATCTTTCTGTTAAGTGTGAGCTTGCTGCTTTGCTGCAAGTTAGCAGGACAAGAGTTGACGCCTGTCTCTCTGCCTGCCGGTAAAACGATTTATATACCCAAAGATCTGCAACAGATGGATTTGCAGAATCCGGAAAGTAAGTGGAGCTATCACCGCATGGTATGTTCCGACAACTTTGTTGTTTTCTGGGAGAAGGGGTTCGGCAATGATTTAGCCAATCCTCCCCAGTTAGAAGGTCGTTCGATGCAGGTAGATCTTGCTAATTTACTGGAGAAACTAGAATCTTTTTATGTTTATTTCCGGGATACGTTGAAGTTTGCTAAGCCGGGCTCGAAAAGCGAACAGTACCGCATGATGGTGATGCTTAACTATTCATTGGAAGGTACCGCTTATGGCGGCGATTATGACGGTGAGATCGGAGCTCTTTGGATTGCTCCTAACCGTATTCAGGATCAGAAGCTGAATTGTATTGCGCATGAGTTGGGACATAGCTTTCAGGCACAGATCAGTTGCGATAAGCAGGGTGAAGCATGGGGAGGCTGCGGTTTCTTTGAAATGACTTCGCAGTGGATGCTTTGGCAGGTTAACCCGGAATGGATTACCGATGAAAAGTATCACTGGGATGCCTTTATGAAACTGACTCACAAAGCCTATCTGCATTTAGAGAATATCTATCACTCGCCCTATGTGATCGAATATTGGGGGATGAAGCGGGGATTGCCCTTCATTGCCGAACTGTATCGACAGGGGAAGCGGGGAGAAGATCCGGTGATGACCTACAAACACTTAACCGGGCAGACGCAGGAACAGTTCTGTGATGAAATGTTCGATGCTTGTTGCCACTTTATCAATTGGGATTTTCCCCGTGTATGGGATGCGACACGTCCTTATGCATGCAAATATACCTGCAAACTGGATTCGTTGGCTGGCGGAAGTTATCAGGTTGCAGCCGGAAACGCTCCGGAGAACTATGGGTTTAATGCCATTCCTTTGTCTATACCCGCTCCGGGCAAGGTAGTAGAAGTGACTTTCCGTGGATTAGTGGATGCGAAAGGAACAACATTTGTCAACCCGGATAAAGCGGGCTGGCGGTATGGCTTTGTAGGCGTAACCTCAAGTGGTGAAACAATCTATGGCCAGATGAAACGGGGGAAAGAAGGAAAAGCTCGTTTTAGCACTCCGCAAGGAAAGGAACTAACACATCTCTACTTGGTAGTAATGGGAGCTCCGACCGAACATTGGATGAATCCGAATCCTCCGGAGAAAGATGCGCAATGGCCCTACCAGATAAAACTTACAGGCTGTAAGCTTAACTTTTTTCCTTAAATTTTGGGTTCTCTTGTCTAAAAGTCGTAATCTTGTGTCTTAAATATTGTTTTGCTATGAAGAGAATCACCTTTTTTATCTTGTGTTTGCTTGTACCGGTATGTCTGACAGCTATTTCCAATGGCTTCCGCTTTCGGCATTTCTCGGTCGAGAACGGATTGTCGTCCAATTCCGTGCGTTCCATTATGCAAGATAAATACGGATTTCTTTGGTTTGGTACTGACGAAGGGCTTAACCGTTACGACGGAACAGCTGTCAAACTGTATCGACTGACACCGCAGGAACCGGATCGGTACATCTCTTTCTTATACGACTTGCAGAACGAGATCTGGATCGGCACCGATGGCGGACTATACCGATATGATTATGAAACGGAGGCTATTGTGCCGTTCCGTTTTGCTACGGCCAACCGAGTCACTATTAAAACAACTGTCAACCATATCACCGAGGACAAAGATAACAATTTATGGTTCTCTACCATTGGGCAGGGAGTCTTTAAGTACAATCGGGCGAAGCATGTGCTCGAACAGTACGAGTTTAAGTCGGCAAACGACTTGGTAGCCAGTGTTTTTGTGGATAGTGAAAATCAGATATGGGCCATCACCAATTGGGGAAGTACTCCGGTCTTCAAATTGAATAAGGCTGATAATAAATTCGAGCCTTTTCAGCTAACTTATCCATCGGGCAAGCATAGCTCAAACGCTTTGGTGATGTTGGAAGACTCTGAGCATACACTTTGGCTGGGAACTTGGGAAAGCGGGTTGCAAAAGATCGACAAGTATAGCGGCAGGTGACTGTTTATTTGCATCCGACTATGGGAAAAGGAAGCATGCACATCCATTCGCTGATGGAGTATGCCCCGCACGAATTACTGATAGGCTCGGATGACGGACTGTTATTGTTTAATACGGTAACCGAAGAGAGCCAGTTGTTTGCCGAAGACGAGACCAATCCTTATTCGTTGTCCAACCGTTTTGTCTACCCCATTGTTAAAGATCGTGAGGGAGGTGTATGGGTCGGTACATTCTACGGAGGAGTGAATTATATTTCGCCCAATGCGGGGCAGTTTGAAAGTTACGTTCATTCCCGCTACGCTAATTCGGTCAGTGGAACAGTCATTGGGCGTTTCTGCGAAGACGAACAGGGCTATGTGTGGATTGCTTCTGATGATGGCGGACTAAGCCGGTTCTCACCGAAAGATCGTCAGTTTACTCATTATTTACCGAATGAACACAAGAACAGCCTCTCGTATCACAACGTTCATGCGCTTTGTATGGATGGTGATAACCTGTGGATCGGAACGTATACCGGAGGCGTCAATGTACTGAATACCCGAACCGGAAAGTTCCATGCGTACGGTTGCATATCGGAAGACACGAAGACGCTCGACGGAACTAGTTCGTATGCCATCTTTAAAGATCGGGAAGAAAGAATCTGGGTGGCTTCCATGTCGGGCGTGAACTTGTATAACCGGAAAGAGAACAACTTCATACGCCTCAAAGACTTCGGATCATTAACGATCGATATCGACCAAGATACCAAAGGGAATATCTGGTTCTCTACGCAAGGCAAGGGACTATACAAATATAATCCTGAGAAGCAGATCTGGAAAAGTTACCACCACAACAATGTTCCCGGTTCGCTGTTGAGTGATCAGGTGAATTGTACCCTGATAGATACGCGCGGTGAAATGTGGGTCGGCACCATGAACGGACTCTGTAAGTATCATGCGGATAGCGATTCGTTTGAATCGATCTCACTCGACATACCCAGCCGCAACATTTGCGGGATTGTTGAAGACCAGCATATCCTCTGGCTCGCTACCAGTAAAGGATTGGTGCGCTATACACCGGGCGAGGGTTGTCAGGTGTTTACCAAGAGCGACGGATTGCAGAGCGATCAGTTCCTGCCCAATGCCAGTCTCAAAACATCGGACGGAAAGATTTATCTGGGATCGGTCAACGGATTCAACGCTTTCTATCCGTATCAGATTAAAAGCAACAAGGTGCTTCCGACGGTTGTGATTACAGGATTGGAGATTTGCAACAAGGAGATACGGGTAGGAAGCCAAAAATTACCCAAACCTTTGCATCGGATGAAAGAACTGGAATTGTCTTATAAAGATAATGTCTTCAGTCTGTGGTATGCTTCATTGAGTTACTGCACCCCGTCGAAGAATCAATATGCCTATAAACTGGAAGGATTTGATAAGGATTGGAACGCTGTCGGCTCGCAGCATAAGGCTACCTATACCAACCTGCCGGCGGGCAAGTACATCTTTCGGGTGAAAGCGACCAACAACGACGGGATCTGGAATGAACAGGGAACCAGCCTGACCATCATAATTCATCCTCCATTCTATTTGTCAACCACGTTTAAGGTTCTCTACTTTGTGCTTACCTGTATTGTACTCGGCTTCTTGGTACATTTCATCATCAAGCGTACGGAAAAGAAGCATGCGGTAGAGATCAATAAGTTGAATGCGAATAAAGAGAAAGAGGTTCATGCGGCAAAGATCAAGTTTTTCACCATGATTGCCCATGAGATTCGGACTCCTGTGTCTCTAATTATCGGGCCTTTGGAGAAGATTGTCAATTCGTCCGTTCCTTTACCCGCCGGCGTGCGCGATGATCTGAGCGTTATCGACCGTAACAGTCAGCGTTTACTGTCATTGGTCAATCAGTTGCTCGACTTCCGGAAAGTGGAAGAAGAAGGTATGCACATGAGGTTTGCCCCGCAAAACATCTATCAATTGTTGAAAGCGGTTTGCGAACGCTTCGAACCCTATATCGCACATCATGGAGCGCGCTTGAAAGTCGAATATCCCGACCCGGATTTTACGGCGATTATCGATAGCGAGGCTATCACCAAACTGATTAGTAACTTGCTGACCAACGCGAGTAAGTACACCAAAGACGAGGTATTGCTTTCGTGTACCGTTTGTCCGGAACAACATACATTCGTGATCCGGGTCGCTGATAACGGGATCGGTATCTGTGAGAAGGAACAAAAGAAAATATTCCGGCCTTTCTATCAGGCGGTGGACAATAAACAAGGAACGGGCATCGGGCTTAGTATTGTGAAAAGCATCGTTGAGTCGCATAAAGGCTGCATTGATGTCGAATCAGCAGTTGGCGAAGGAAGCACGTTTATCGTGACGTTGCCTGTGGAGCAAGAAGTTTCCGTGACCGATGGAGGCGAGGAAGTCGTAAGTCCATCGATCCCCGAAGATATTCTGTCGGAACCTCTCTTGCCTGTTTCGGTGAACAACCGGCCCGTGATGTTAATCGTGGACGACAATACGGAAATGTTGAACTTCCTTTCGGGAAGTTTGGCCGATAAGTACTCCATTCTCACAGCCGAAGATGGATTGGAGGCTCTGGAGAAACTGAAAGAGAACGATGTGACGTTGATCGTAAGTGACTGGATGATGCCGCGTATGGACGGAACGGAACTTTGTCGGGCTGTTCGTGCCGATCAGGCTACGAGTCACATCCCGTTCATCCTGTTAACCGCGAAAACAGACACCCACTCCAAGATCGAAGGTATGGACTGTGGGGCGGATGCTTACATTGAAAAGCCATTCTCTGTGCAGTATCTCGAAGCGTGCATTAAGAACCTAGTCGATCTTCGTTCCTTATTGCGCCAGAAGTTCTCCAACATGCCGCTCGTTCCGTTGCATAGCATTGCCAGCAATGCCATAGACGAGGAGTTCCTGACTCGGATGAATGAGATTATTGAAGAGAACTTCCCCAATCCCGAACTGTCTGTCGACTTTCTGGCAGAGAAGTTATGTATCAGTCGGTCGGGCTTGTTTGCCAAGATCAAGACGCTGGCCAACATCACTCCCAACGAACTGATTCAGGTGGTGCGTTTGAAGAAGGCCGCCGCTTTGTTGGCCGAGAACAAGTACCGGATTAACGAAATCTGTTACATGGTTGGCTTCAGTAACCCGTCCTATTTCAGCAAATGCTTCCAGAAACAGTTCGGAATTAAGCCGGGCGAGTTTATTGCCGGGAAAAAGTAGGAAAACGCCAAGTGTCCGTGTGTCGAGCGATGTGTGTGGTTGTAGTATAGCAACCGTACGGTTACTTATTCCCTGATTTATAGTTAAACTAGTTGTTTTTTATTACTGATAAACTTCCTTTTTTTAAATAGAAAACTTATCTTTGTCAGAGAGTAATCTATAATTATAAGCTTCGGTCTTATAAATGCAACTTCCATTTTTATAAATGCAATCTTTATTTATAAAAACAAAAGCTTCATTTATGGTATGAAACGAATCAAAGGAACTTTGTTGTTAGGGGAAAAGAAGTTCTCTGCTAACGTACAAGGATTTGTTTATTAATACTTTAAAACAGAACAAGCATGGCAAAATACATCATGGAAGAGATGCCCGACTTACAGAAAACAGGCAAAAGAATTACGTATCCAAAGTTTGCACGGATAGACAACGTGCCCCTCAAAGAGTTAGCCAAACGAGTTAGCGACGTTAGCGGATTCAGTGCGGGAGACATCGAAGGCGTACTGCTTCAGACAGCTATTGAAATGGCGTATCTGATGGCGCAAGGAAGTTCGGTTAAAATAGACGGAATAGGAACATTTACGCCGTCACTTGCCCTATTTAGAGGTAAAGAACGTGAAGGAGCCGAAGAAGGAGCAACGCATCGCAATGCACAAAGCCTCGTTGTGGGCGGAGTCAACTTCCGAGCCGACCGGACACTGATCAGAAACGTCAATGAAAGATGTCGTTTGGAGCGAGCACCTTGGAAACGACAACGCTCCTCGCAGAAGTTCACACCGGAACAACGACTGGCATTGGCTTTAGAATTCCTCGACCATCATCCTTTCCTCACCGTTAGTGAATATCGCCGACTAACCGGCCTGCTTCAAACGGCCGCTACCAACGAACTGAAACAATGGGGCTATCAACCGGATTCGGGTATCGGAATTGCCGGAAGTGGGGTACATCGGGTATATATAAAAAAGAAGAAAACAGGCGAATAAGAGTCATTTTCGAATGAGAGATACGTAAAATAGTATGAGAGATCGCTCATTTAAAGCCCTTTTTGCCCTAATTTTTATGAGAGATACCCTTTTTTGAAAGTATCTCTCATTCGGTAATCTGTTGATTAATAGTTTTTTATTCTAAAATGATGAGAGCATGAGAGATGATTTTTTTTCTTTCATGTGGGAGGCGTGTTGTTTACGGAAATCTCCGACTTAAATGTTCCACTAACCAGGGAGGAAATGCGAAAGTTTTCCTAAAGAATGAGTTCCCATGTGATTTATTCGCCTAGCCTGTTATTAATAAAGATGAATGGAGTACACGCAATGGTGTATGTTTGTTTTTGAATAACGAGATATGTAAATATGATACATAAGGATATCAAAGAGCAATTTATGGATATGCTGGAGCAGCATATAGGAATCATCCTGAAGATATCAGGCGCATATGCGTATACACAAGAAGACCGAAAAGATCTGATGCAAGATATCATTCTCGAATTATGGAAATCTTTGAAACGCTACAATGGAAGTTGTAAAATGTCAACCTGGATATATCGCATATCTTTGAATATTTCGATGAACTATAAACGAAAGCAGAATAACACTTTTGTAATAGCATCGTTGAGCGATTTCAAAGAGAAGGAAATAGCTTCATGGATTGATAAGCAAAATGATCTATCAGAATTAGAGATATTATATAGTTGCATTAATGAGTTAAGTGAAATCAATAAAGCTATAATCTTACTTTATCTTGACGGTAATTCTCATGAGGAAATATCCGATATTACAGGTATTACTAAAACCAATATCGGAACTCGGATTAGCCGTATTAAGAGTGAATTGAGAAAAATGGCACATGCAAAAGAATAACAATTATGGAATTAACAGAATTAGAAAACATACTGAGAAGATGCGATGAAGCAATCACGGAAAATGTCCGTTTGAATAGAAATACTGTCAAAATCTTATTGACTAATAAGGCAGAAATGCGATTGAATAAGGAACGGATAAGAGCGCTGTTTTATATAGTCTCGCCATTTGTCCTTTGCTTAATAATAATGCTCACAGACATTCAATTCAATTTCACCACTACTTTTTACATCGGATTAGGTCTGTTTGTTCCCATATATTCCTTTTTATATATTTGGGAGGTAAGGTATGGAATATTACTCTGTAAAATCAACTTTACAGATCCGGTTCTGTCGATAAAAAAGCGTTTTGCTGAACTTGAAAAGACTAAGCTTCGCATGAATCGGATACGTTACATGGTTATGCCGATCATTATATTAGCTATATTATGCATGGTTTTGCCTAAAGCTTCGTTTACTACGGAATTTATCATCATGCTCCTGTTAATAGGTGGGGTCTTTGTCGGATCGATGTACTATACAAAATATTCTATTCGGGAACGATTCCATGCAATAAATAAAGAAATAGAGGAATTAGAATCCTTAGAAAAATAACCGCTAAGGATACTTTCGGAATACTTAAGGTCACAACAGTCTATTTGTCTTCAAATGTAGTCTCTTTTTAATCTCTATTATTTCGTCAAGGAGTCGTGTTTGAAGTTCATCTTTGGGTAGTAAAAAATGGTATTCAGCTATGCCTATTGGTTTGTTTACATCCTGTAAAGCCTAGATTTTATCTGCTCCAATGGGAGTTCCTTGTCAGTAAGCAATACATATGCTTCCAGATAATACTGCAACGCAGCATTGCAGTATTATAATTCACAAATAACGAGGCGACAATCCCAATTATGGGAACTTGGTTTTAAGTCAATAGATAACCTATTTTCTCAAGGAGTAGCTTGTGCTTATGATCCTAGCCATAACTCAATCTTGCTCATCCCGATTGATTAGCTCTTGTATCTTAGGAGGAATGCCATCCTCCCATTCATCACTTAATCCCAACCGTTCATATTCGTCCTGTGCGTTCTCCCAATCTTGAAGGTCTTGGGCCCATGAATAATCGTCTTCCATTGTTATCGATAATTTGATTGTTTTTTATTCTCATACGTTATCACTTCCAAATATAAAAAATATTTTTGGGTAATAATAGACAAGGAATGAATTATATCCGAACTTATTTGGTTGATCGGTTTGCTGGACTTAAATTTCTGTGCTGCCTATAAATAGAAATCACAGCTGTTTAATCAGCAGGTATTCAGTTCTCCCTATATCGTCCCGGTGTCATGCCTGTTTTCTGTTTGAAGTACTTCCCGAAAAACGATTGGTTTGGGAAATTCAATTCATAAGCAATCTCCTGAATGCTGAGGCTCGTTGAGTTTTTAGAACCTTTCCGCTGGACAGTAAGTTAGCGGAGTACAAAAAACTATTGATGGGGATATATTCAAGACCGTAATTTGTCCGCTTTATAGATAAATATTCTTTATATTTGCAGTCCAAAATCTTATAAATCAGAGAAAGAGTGATTTCAGTAGAAGGACTAACAGTAGAATTTAATGCGACGCCTCTTTTTGAGGATGTCGGTTATGTGATTAATAAAAAAGACCGGATAGCATTGGTCGGTAAGAACGGTGCGGGAAAGTCGACAATGCTTAAAATATTGGCCGGAATGCAAACCCCTACCAGAGGGGTCGTGGCCACCCCCAAGGATGTGACCATCGGCTACCTGCCGCAGGTAATGATCCTATCGGATAGCCGTACTGTGATGGAAGAGGCCGAATTAGCGTTCGAGCATATCTTTCGGCTTCAGGCGGATCTGGAACGAATGAATCAACAACTGGCCGAACGAACCGATTATGAATCGGAGGAGTATCACCAGTTGATCGATCGTTTCACACACGAGAACGACCGTTTCCTGATGATGGGCGGAACTAATTTTCAGGCGGAAATCGAACGTACCTGATGGGGCTTGGTTTCAGTCGGGCTGACTTCGAACGCTCTACTTCGGAGTTCTCCGGTGGTTGGCGTATGCGTATTGAATTGGCTAAACTCTTGCTTCGTCGACCCGATGTGTTGCTGCTTGATGAGCCGACTAACCATTTGGATATCGAGAGTATTCAATGGCTGGAAAACTTCTTATCCACCCGTGCCAATGCTGTGGTGCTGGTCAGTCATGACCGTGCTTTCCTGAACAACGTGACTACACGTACCATTGAAATAACCTGTGGACAGATTTACGACTATAAGGTGAAGTACGACGAATTTGTGGTGTTGCGTCAAGAACGTCGCGAACAACAATTACGTGCGTATGAGAATCAGCAGAAACAGATTGGAGATACCGAAGCGTTCATCGAACGTTTCCGCTACAAAGCCACCAAGGCTGTACAGGTGCAGAGCCGCATCAAGCAGTTGGAGAAGATTGAACGAATCGAGGTGGACGAAGAAGATAACTCAGCCTTGCGTTTGAAGTTTCCTCCGGCGAGCCGGAGTGGAAGCTATCCCGTGATTTGTGAAGATGTGCGTAAAGCGTACGGCAGCCACGTCGTATTCGACAATGTAACGCTGACCATCAACCGGGGCGAGAAAATCGCTTTCGTCGGTAAGAACGGTGAAGGTAAATCCACGCTTGTCAAATGCATCATGAGTGAGATCGACTACGATGGCAAACTTACCATCGGTCACAATGTGCAGATCGGTTATTTTGCTCAGAATCAGGCGCAGATGCTCGACGAGAATCTCACGGTGTTTGATACCATCGATCGGGTGGCTACCGGAGATATCCGGTTGAAGATACGCGACATTCTGGGAGCTTTCATGTTTGGTGGCGATGCGTCGGATAAAAAAGTGAAAGTACTCTCCGGTGGTGAGCGTACCCGCTTGGCTATGATTAAACTTTTGCTCGAACCGGTCAACTTCCTCATTCTCGATGAGCCGACAATCACTTGGATATGCGTTCGAAGGATGTATTGAAAGAAGCGATACGTGAATTTGACGGTACGGTTATTCTTGTTAGCCACGACCGTGATTTTCTCGACGGACTTGCGACTAAAGTTTATGAGTTTGGCGGAGGAGTAGTGAAAGAGCACTTAGGAGGTATTTACGACTTCCTGCAAAAGAAGCAGATCGAAAGCCTGAACGAACTTCAGAAAGGTGCGTCTCTCTCTTCGTCTCCCACCGAATCAGGGCGGAAAGAAGAGGCTTTGCCGGGAGTAGCTTCCGTTTCGGAAAACAAACTCTCTTACGAGGCTCAAAAAGAAATGAATCGGAAAATAAAGAAGTTTGAGCGACAAGTGAGCGATTGTGAAGATTCCATTGAAGAGACGGAGTCGGCTATCGCTATCTTGGAAGCTCGGATGGCTACCCCCGAAGGAGCTTCGGATGGAACTCTTTACGAGAAGCATCAGAAGCTAAAGGTCCAGTTGGATTCGATTGTCGAAGAGTGGGAGCGAGTTTCAATAGAACTGGAAGAAGTGAAAGAAACTTATAATAATAATTAGAATATGAGAATAGTAAAGTATTTACCAATTTTAGCAGTCTGCTTTATGGCAACAGGATGCAACAGCAAGAAAGACGCCGCGCTCGTGTCCGGCATCGATCTGGCTAATCTGGATACAACAGTTCGGGGAACTAGTTTTTATGAATATGCTTGTGGAGGATGGATCAAGAATCATCCGTTGACTGACGAGTATTCTCGTTACGGCTCTTTCGATATGCTAGCGGAAAATAATCAAAAACAGTTGCGCTCGTTAATCGAAGAGTTGGCAGCTAAAAAAGATAATGCCGCAGGAAGCGTTGCGCAAAAGGTCGGAGATCTGTACAATCTGGCTATGGATAGCGTGAAGTTGAATCAGGACGGTGCTACACCTATCAAAGCCGAATTGGAACAACTGGCTGCTATCAAGGATAAATCAGCCATCTACCCGGCGGTAGCGGAGCTATATAAGAAAGGTATACATCCTTTCTTGGGTATCTACGTGGGTGCTGACGATATGAACAGCTCGATGAATATTGTACACGCCTATCAGGGCGGTCTCGGTATGGGCGAACGCGATTATTATCTGGAGAATGACGATCATACGAAAGAGATTCGCGCCAAATATCAAGAGCATGTAGCTAAGATGTTCTTGCTGGCCGGCTTCGATGAGGCTGCGGCACAGAAAGCTGTAAAGGGAATCATGAACATCGAGAACAGACTCGCAAAAGCTTCCCGTACACAGGTTGCTTTGCGCGATCCTCATGCCAATTACAACAAGAAGAAAATAGAAGAACTGAAAGCTGAGTTTGCATCCTTCGATTGGGATGTATTCTTCAATACTGCGGGACTGAACAACCTCAAAGAAGTTAACGTTTCCCAACCTGAGTTCGTGAAAGAGGTTAGCGATATTATCAATACCGTTGCGTTGGACGATCAGATTGCTTATCTGCAATGGAATCTGATAGACAATGCGGCTTCCTTCCTGAGTGATGCCTTCGTTGCGCAGAACTTCGATTTCTACGGAAAGACCATGTCGGGCACACAAGAACAGAAACCTCGTTGGAAACGTGCGGTTAGCACAGTCGACGGTTCATTGGGCGAAGCTGTCGGACAGATGTATGTAGAGAAATATTTCCCGGCTGCTGCTAAAGAAAGAATGGTTGCTTTGGTGAAGAACTTGCAGACCTCCTTGGGCGAGCGTATTCAGAACTTGTCATGGATGAGCGATGCTACCAAAGTCAAAGCACAGGAGAAACTTGCTACATTCCATGTGAAGATCGGCTATCCCGACAAATGGAAAGACTATACCTCACTTGATATCCAAAAAGACTCGTATTGGGCAAACATTGAGCGCGCCAATCTTTGGGAGTATAAAGAGATGATAGCTAAAGTAGGAAAACCGGTTGATAAGGATGAATGGTTAATGACACCGCAGACGGTAAATGCCTATTACAATCCGACAACAAATGAAATCTGTTTCCCTGCCGGAATCCTTCAATATCCGTTCTTCGACATGAATGCCGACGATGCATTCAATTATGGAGCTATCGGTGTTGTTATCGGACATGAAATGACGCACGGATTTGATGATCAGGGACGTCAATATGACAAAGACGGTAACCTGAAAGACTGGTGGACGGAAGAAGATGCGAAGAAGTTTGAAGCACGTACTGCGGTTATGGCACATTTCTTCGATAGCATTCAGGTAGCACCCGGTGTTCATGCCAATGGAGAACTTACTTTGGGTGAGAATATTGCCGACCACGGTGGTTTGCAAGTCTCTTTCCAAGCCTTCAAGAAAGCTACGGCTGCTAAACCTTTGGCTGCGATCGACGGATTTACTCCGGAACAACGCTTCTTCCTTTCATATGCGAATGTGTGGGCTGGAAATATCCGTCCGGAAGAAATCCTGCGCCTGACTAAACTCGATCCTCACTCTTTGGGTAAATGGCGTGTGGACGGTGCTTTACCTCACATTGGTGCTTGGTATGAAGCCTTCCAGATAACTGATAAAGATCCGTTGTATCTTCCGGTAGAAAAACGTGTTTCTATCTGGTAATAGAAGAATACAAACTCTCTGTTGATATTTAAAGTACCGATACCTGTTAATCAGGATCGGTACTTTTTTTTATTAAATCACACCTTATTATTACGTACGATAAACAATATTTCGTAACTTTGCGCATCAAATTCATTAATAAGCAATTCAATGTCAGATTCTAAAAGAATAAAAACCGCGCTGGTATCGGTATATCATAAGGAAGGCTTGGAAGAGATAATTACCAAACTTCACGAAGAAGGGGTCGAATTTCTGTCTACAGGCGGAACTCGTCAGTTTATCGAATCGCTGGGATATTCCTGCAAAGCTGTTGAAGATTTGACGTCTTATCCCTCCATCTTGGGTGGCAGAGTGAAAACATTGCATCCGAAAGTGTTTGGGGGAATTCTTTGTCGCCGTGGTCTGGAACAAGATATTCAGCAGATTGAAAAATACGAAATTCCCGAGATCGACCTGGTTATTGTCGACCTTTATCCGTTTGAAGCAACCGTAGCTTCCGGAGCACCCGAAGCAGAAATCATCGAAAAAATAGATATAGGCGGGATTTCATTAATCCGCGCTGCTGCAAAGAACTACAATGATGTAATTATTGTAGCTTCTCAAACTCAATACAAACCCCTTTTGGATATGCTGATGGAGCATGGTGCTACCTCTTCATTGGAAGAACGTCGCTGGATGGCTAAAGAAGCTTTCGCCGTCTCTTCTCACTATGATTCGGCTATCTTCAATTACTTCGATGCCAATGAAGGATCGGCTTTCCGTTGTTCGGAGAACGATCAGAAGGCACTTCGTTACGGAGAGAATCCACATCAGAAGGGTTATTTTTACGGCAATCTGGATACCATATTCGATCAGATTCATGGGAAAGAGATTTCTTACAACAACCTGTTGGATATCAATGCGGCTGTTGATCTGATTGATGAGTTTGAAGATGTTACATTTGCGATTCTCAAGCATAACAATGCTTGCGGACTGGCTTCTCGTCCAACTGCGCTTCAAGCATGGAAAGATGCTTTGGCGGGTGATCCGGTTTCGGCTTTCGGTGGTGTGTTGATTACCAATGCGGTGATTGACAAAGAGACTGCGGAGGAAATTAATAAGATATTCTTCGAAGTCGTGATTGCACCGGATTACGATGTGGATGCACTTGAGATTCTGGGACAAAAGAAGAGCCGTATCATTCTGGTACGCAAAGAGCATAAATTGCCTAAAAAACAGTTTCGTTCGCTACTGAATGGAGTACTGGTACAAGAAAAAGATTTGAATATTGAAACAACTGCTGACTTGAAAACGGTAACGGATAAAACGCCTACACCGGAAGAAGTGGAAGATATGTTGTTTGCCAATAAGATTGTAAAAAACAGTAAATCGAACGCGATCGTGTTGGCAAAAGGAAAACAATTGCTGGCTAGTGGCGTGGGACAAACTTCACGTGTAGACGCATTGAAGCAGGCTATCGAAAAGGCTAAGTCGTTTGGCTTTAGTTTAGAAGGTGCTGTGATGGCTTCAGATGCATTTTTCCCTTTTCCCGATTGTGTAGAGATAGCAGATAAGGAAGGAGTTTCTGCTGTAATTCAACCGGGTGGGTCTGTGAAGGATCAACTAACATTCGATTATTGCAATGAGCACGGAGTAGCATGGTGACTACAGGTATTCGTCATTTTAAACATTAAAAAATAGAATTAAAAAAAATGGGATTATTCTCTTTTACACAAGAAATAGCAATGGACTTGGGGACAGCCAATACAATCATTATCACAAATGGTAAGATTGTAGTGGATGAGCCTTCGGTAGTCGCATTGGATCGACGTACGGATAAGATGATCGCAGTGGGGGAAAAAGCAAAGATGATGCATGAGAAGACCCACGAGAACATACGTACCATCCGCCCGTTGAGAGATGGAGTGATTGCCGATTTCTATGCTTGCGAGCAGATGATGCGTGGGTTGATTAAGCGAGTGAATACGCGGAATCACCTTTTCTCGCCATCGCTTCGTATGGTGATCGGTGTACCGTCGGGAAGTACGGAGGTTGAACTTCGTGCGGTTCGCGACTCTGCCGAACATGCTGGCGGACGTGATGTCTACTTGATATTCGAGCCGATGGCTGCTGCAATTGGTATCGGAATCGATGTGGAAGTCCCTGAAGGCAACATGATTGTTGATATAGGTGGTGGTTCTACTGAAATTGCCGTAATCTCGTTGGGTGGTATTGTTTCCAACAACTCCATTCGCATTGCCGGTGATGATCTGACTGCCGATATTCAGGAATATATGAGTCGTCAGCACAACGTGAAGATTAGTGAACGTATGGCCGAACGTATTAAGATCAACGTAGGAGCAGCTTTAACCGAACTTGGTGAAGATGCACCGGAAGATTATATTGTTCATGGTCCGAATCGTATCACAGCTCTTCCGATGGAAGTACCTGTATGCTATCAGGAAGTAGCTCACTGTTTGGAAAAATCGATTTCAAAGATTGAAACAGCTATCTTGAGTGCATTGGAAAAGACACCTCCCGAGTTATATGCCGATATTGTACATAACGGTATTTACCTTGCCGGTGGTGGAGCATTGCTTCGTGGTTTGGATAAGAGACTGACGGATAAGATAAATATACCTTTCCACATTGCCGAAGATCCTCTTCATGCTGTGGCTAAAGGTACAGGCGTGGCACTAAAGAATGTAGACCGCTTCTCATTCTTAATGAGATAGGCTAACGATGAGGAATTTAATAAACTTCCTACTGAAATACAATTACTGGTTCCTCTTCATTTTGTTAGAGGTAGCCAGTTTTGTTTTGTTATTTCGATTTAACCGCTACCAGCAGAGTGCTTTTTTTACCTCTGCCAATGCGGTTACAGGAGCCGTTTATGAAGTTTCCGGAGGGATTTCCTCCTATTTTCATTTGAAGTCGGTCAACGAAGACTTGCTGGATCGCAACATGCTTTTAGAACAACAGATCAGTAATCTGGAGAAAGCATTGTTGGATCACCAGACCGATTCGATAACGATTAATAGTGTTAAGGAACTGCCACTGACCGACTATCGGTTGTTTAAGGCACGTGTGATTAAAAATAGCCTGAATCAGGCGGACAACTACATCACGCTCAATAAAGGGGCATCTTCCGGCATTCGTCCGGAGATGGGAGTAGTCGATGGAAATGGGATTGTGGGAATTGTATATCAAACATCACCTTCGTATTCCGTGGTTATTTCGGTTTTAAATAGCAAGTCTAGCATCAGTTGCAAGATCATAGGAAGTGATTACTTCGGCTATTTGAAATGGGAGCATGGGGATTCCCAATATGCTTACTTGAGAGATTTACCGCGGCACGCTCAGTTTAACTTAGGTGATACAGTTGTAACGAGTGGATATTCCACTGTTTTTCCGGAAGGGATTATGATCGGTACCGTGGATAATATGTCCGATTCGCACGATGGGCTTTCTTATTTATTGAAAATCAAGTTGGCTACCGATTTTGGGAAAATTAGCGATGTACGGGTAATTGAACGCACCGGCCAGCAGGAACAACAGGAACTTGAAAAAAGAAGTATGCAGCAATGATTTTTACCTATATACATAGAATCGGTTGGTTTATTGGCTTAGTATTACTTCAGGTACTTATCCTGAATAATATTCATATCGGTGGATATGCTACGCCTTTTCTCTACATCTATTTTATACTTAAACTCGATTCAGGTATTTCCAGGCACGAATTGATGTTATGGGCTTTCTTTTTGGGGCTTGCTGTCGACATCTTTTCGGATACCCCCGGAATGAATGCGGCGGCCTCCGTTCTGATCGCTTTTATCCGTCCCTCTATATTGCGTTTGTTCAGTCCCAGAGATAACTTAGACAATCTGATTCCGTCATTCAAAACATTGGGAATTTCTCCCTTGCTGAAATATATGACTGTCGGTGTTTTGGTACACTGTCTGACCTTGCTCACTATTGAGTTCTTCTCATTTTCCAGCATTTGGCTTTTATTACTAAGGGTGGTTACCTGCACGCTTTTGACTATAACCTGCATAATGGCAATTGAAGGGATCCGGAGATAGGACATGGCAAAAGATTATATATTAGAGAAAAGAAAACTTGTAATAGGTGGGGTTGCGGCGGCTATTGTATTGATTTATATGATAAGGCTCTTTGCGTTGCAGATCTCGACGGACGACTACAAGAAGAATGCGGATAGTAATGCTTTCCTGAACAAGATACAGTACCCTTCCCGTGGGGCGATTTATGATCGTAACGGAAAATTGTTGGTGTTCAATCAGCCGGCCTATGATATAACTGTCGTACCAAAAGAAATAGAGAATCTGGATACCCTCGATCTTTGTGGCTCGTTAAAAATCAGCCGGGCTCAGTTCTTGAAATTTATGAGTGATATGCAAGACCGACGTCGTAATCCGGGATATTCCCGCTATACGAATCAGCCTTTCATGTCCCAGCTTTCGGCCGAAGAATGCGGCGTATTTCAAGAGAAACTTTTCAAGTTCCGGGGCTTCTATATCCAGCGCCGTACCATTCGTCAATACAGTTATAATGCAGCTGCCCACGCTTTAGGTGATATCGGAGAAGTTACGATGAAGGATATCGAGACAGATGATTATTACATCCGGGGTGATTATATAGGCAAGCTAGGCGTAGAGCGGTCGTACGAGACTGAACTGCGTGGAGAAAAAGGAATCGAAATTCTACTAAGGGATGCCCATGGACGTATTCAAGGCCGCTATATGGATGGGAAATATGACCGTCCTTCCGTTCCGGGAAAGAACTTGAAGTTGGGGATGGATATTGATCTTCAGATGCTGGGTGAACGGTTGCTCAAAAATAAAATCGGTAGTATTGTAGCCATTGAACCTGAAACAGGCGATATACTCTGCCTAGTGTCATCACCGAACTATGACCCACATTTAATGATCGGACGTCAACGCGGGAAAAACCATTTGATGTTGCAGCGAGATAATCAGAAGCCGCTCCTCAATCGTGCATTGATGGGCGTTTATCCTCCGGGATCAACCTTCAAGACAGCTCAGGCGTTGACTTTCCTCCAAGAAGGAATCGTTGATTCTCATGCAACCTCTTTCCCCTGTTCGCGAGGTTTTCATTACGGACGCTTGACTGTAGGATGTCACCCGCATGGTGCGCCACTCTCTTTAATTCCGGCCATTTCCACTTCGTGCAACTCTTACTTCTGTTGGGGGTTGTTCCGTATGTTTGGCGACCGGAAGTACGGCTCGTCACAAAATGCCATCACGGTGTGGAAAGATCACATGGTGTCGCAAGGATTCGGCTACAAACTCGGTGTGGACTTACCGGGAGAGAAACGAGGACTGATTCCGAATGCACAATTTTATGATAAAGCTTACCGCGGACGCTGGAACGGGTTGACGGTAATCAGTATCTCAATCGGACAGGGGGAAATATTATCTACTCCGCTGCAAATAGCCAATCTGGGAGCTACTATTGCCAATCGCGGTTATTTTATGACTCCACACATTGTGAAAGAGGTCGAACATGGAAAGCTCGATAGTTTGTTTAGCTCTCCCAGATATACCTCTATCGATAAGAAGTATTACGAAGATGTGGTAGAAGGTATGCGTGCTTCGGCCACCGGAGGTACCTGCCGTACCTTATCTTTGATGGTACCTGGGCTGGAATCTTGTGGTAAGACGGGGACAGCACAGAACCGGGGACACGACCACTCCGTCTTTATGGGATTTGCGCCCATGAAAAATCCAAAGATCGCCATTGCAGTATACGTAGAGAATGGGGGTTGGGGAGCTACTTACGGAGTACCTATCGGCGCACTGATCATGGATCAGTATTTGAATGGAAAGCTATCTCCTGAAAATGAGGTTAGAGCGGAAGAAATCAGTAATAAAGTCATATTGTATGGAGACGAGGAGCGATAGTCTGTGGAAATCACTGGATTGGTTTACGATTGGCATCTATCTGCTATTGATTGTAGGTGGGTGGTTCAGCGTTTGCGGTGCCAGTTATGATTACGGCGAACCCGACTTCCTGGATTTCTCCACCCGTGCGGGAAAGCAGTTTGTATGGATAATCTGTTCGTTTGGTCTGGGCTTTGTCTTATTGATGCTGGAAGATCGGATGTATGATATGTTTGCGTACATTATCTATATCGGCATGATCGCCTTGCTGCTTGTGACTATCTTTATTGCTCCGGATACCAAAGGTTCCCGTTCCTGGCTGGTGATGGGCCCTGTCAGTTTACAACCTGCGGAGTTTGCCAAGTTTGCCACGGCATTGGCTTTGGCTAAGTATATGAACTCTTACTCATTCAATATCAAGAAAGAGAAGTGTGCACTTATCCTAGTCTTTCTGATTTTGCTTCCTATGCTGATGATTGTCGGTCAGCGCGAAACCGGTTCGGCATTGGTATATCTGGCTTTTTTCTTGGTGCTTTACCGGGAAGGGATGCCTGGCGTGGTGCTATTCTCGGGCGTTTGCGCCGTGGTCTATTTTGTACTCGGAATCCGTTACGATCAGGTATTTATAGCTGATACACCAACTCCAATTGGCGAATTTGTTGTCCTACTGTTGATCTTGCTGTTTGCCGGTGGAATGGTGTGGGTGTTTCGAAAGAAATGGGTGCCGACAAGAAACATCATCGGTGGCAGTCTGGGCGTTTTGCTTATTGCCTATCTGCTGTCGGAATATGTTATACCATTCAATCTAGTATGGGTGCAATGGGGGCTTATTTTGTTGGTAGTTTCTTATCTGATCTACTTGTCTTTGAGTGATCGGCAACGTTCCTATCTGCTTATCGGACTCTTTGCGCTAGGCTCTGTCGGCTTTCTATACTCCAGTGATTATGTCTTTGACAATATTCTCGAGCCGCATCAGCAGGTACGTATTAAGGTTGTTCTGGGCTTGGAGGAAGACCTTACCGGAGCGGGATATAATGTGAACCAGTCCAAGATTGCAATTGGATCGGGTGGACTAACCGGCAAAGGCTTTTTGAATGGTACACAGACAAAACTAAAGTATGTACCCGAGCAGGATACCGATTTTATATTCTGTACGGTAGGCGAGGAGCAAGGCTTTGTTGGGTCTGCTGCTGTCCTGTTGGCATTTCTTATACTGATTTTGCGACTTATTGTTTTGGCTGAGCGTCAGCCTACTGCCTTCGGAAGAGTATATGGATACTCTGTGCTGAGTATTTTCTTATTTCACCTCTTTATTAATATAGGCATGGTGCTGGGGTTGACCCCGGTGATTGGAATACCCTTGCCGTTCTTTAGCTATGGAGGCTCCTCATTGTGGGGGTTCACCATTCTGCTGTTTATCTTTCTGCGAATTGATGCCGGCCGGAGTAGGCGGTTGTAGGGTCTTATCTGTCAATTCGTATACCTACATCATTCAGGCCACTTAGCCGGAAGTCTTTCATGCCGTGAGCAACTTTAATTGTGCGCTTGCCCGTGTGAGAAACGATAACCGAGCGGATAGGCACGGTTGATTGATGTAAACTTCCCCATTCATTGCCTTTCCAACGACCGGCTTTATCGGTTAGTGCTATTTCGATCGTGTCGGTTTCCCAAATCAGGGAATCGCGTAAGTTTTGACTGACAAATAGGTATAAGTCTTGATAGGGATAGCTGTTCTGATTGCGTACCTCGGCGAAGAGATTCAATAGAGTAGGTACGCTATCATTCAACATAACCTGAAAAAAGAGAGTATCACTCTTTCCCCATCCCGTTTGGGATAGGGATTGATAAGAGTGATACACCGTATTCTTTTCGATACATGCTGTCGAGAAGCAGATGCAAAACAGATAAAACAGACTATTCTTTAGTAGGCTTCTCATGATTTGAAGGCTTCTCTGGTTGGCTTCTCTCAGGGCGGGAAGGACGTTCGGGGTTATTTGGGCGCCTCTGGTTTTGGGGACGCTCTTGCTGTGTACCTTTTTCCGGACGCTTGTTTTCGTCGTTGCGGCCTTGGTTCTGTCCTCTGTTCCGATTGTTATTATTTCTCGGACGATTATCTCTTTCGCCTCGATTATTGCCATTTTCTGCAGGTTGTGCCGATCGGTTATCTCTTTCCGGACGTGGATTGTCGTTTTCCGTAGGTTGGATTGGTCGATTATTGCCGGCAACCTGTGGTTGCGGCCGGTTATTGCCTTTCTTCTTTTTCCGGTTTCGCCCGTTGTTCGGATTTTCTCCACCTGCCTCTTTTCGGCGGCGGTCAAATCGGGTTAGGCTTTCCTGTTCGACTAGATCGACCGGTACCTTAACTTCTTGTTTCCGCTCTACTTCGAGCAGCGTATCGGGCTTCATGCCTTTTCGATTCATCGAAATAATTTCGAATGCTTTCCGGCTACTTATTGTTACCAGATTTGCAGGGAAGTTCTTATCGGTTGAGTAAGATATCTGATTGCTCAGAATATCGGCTTTGAAGAAATAGAATGTACCGTCTTTGGTTTCCAATTCAATCTCTCGCGAAGGCAGACGTTTTTGAGCTTCCACATAACAATCCACCTCATAATTCAGGCAGCATTTTAGTTTGGCGCACTGTCCGGCCAACTTTTGCGGATTAAGCGAAATATCCTGGTAGCGGGCAGCACTGGTTGATACGGATACAAAGCTCGTCATCCAGGTAGCGCAACAGAGTTCGCGGCCGCAAGGACCGATTCCACCGATGCGTCCCGCTTCCTGACGGGCACCGATCTGTTTCATTTCAATGCGCACACGGAAAGCTTCAGCCAATACCTTAATCAGTTGACGGAAGTCTACACGTTCGTCGGCAATATAATAAAAGATTGCCTTATTACCATCGCCCTGATATTCAACATCGCCAATCTTCATGTCCAGATTGAGGTTAACCGCAATCTGTCTGGCGCGAATCATCGTTGCGTGCTCTTTATCCTTGGCTTCGTTGAACTTCTCCATGTCAACCGGTTTGGCTTTCCGGTAGATTCTTTTGATTTCAACTTCCGTTTTGAAGTTAGCTTTCTTCATTTGTAGCGGTACCAGACGTCCGGTCAGTGTTACCGTTCCGATGTCATGGCCGGGAGTTGATTCTACAGCTACTATGTCGCCAGTCTCCAACTTAATTTTATTACTGTTCCGGTAGTATCCTTTACGCGTGTTTTTAAATTGCACCTCTACCATGTCATGCTCTTCAGCATTTCCGGGGATATCTGCCAGCCAGTCGTACGTATTCAGTTTTTTATCTTGCCGGGAACATCCTTTGCAGCAAAGACTGCCCCCTCCGTTATGAAGTTTATATTCCATAGATTATATATTTATTGCTTTAACAGTACAATCATCTTCAATGAAAAGTCGAAGAATACCATTTTAGCATTTACATTTTGTTCAATATGTTGTTGGGCTTCACTGAGTTCGTCCATGAGTCCCATAATGTTGCGCTCATTGATGAATGGAGCAAAGCGAGTTGCGAAATTTTGTTCACCTATCGTCATATAGGTAAGTTCTTTCCGGTGTAGGTTATAGATAAAATTCTCTCGTATCATCGTTGGCAATATCCCAGGAAGTTCTTTTGTTTCTCTCGTCCCATGCTGGCTACTTGATCGCTCCAGAGTTTCATTTCTCTAATTTTGCGTTGGTAGGAAAGGCGCATCAGGCTGACAAATAAGTCAAAGAACAACTGATTTTCTTCGTTCAGGTGAATTGCTTCGAGTGCTTTGATAAAGTTACCGTTTGCAAGATGAGCTATTGATAAGCTATCCGCTTGCAAGGTGCCATAGCGCGATTGCAGTGTCTCAGCAATGCAGGCTTCATCAATCTTGCGTATGTTGATTCGCTGGGTACGACTCAAGATTGTAGGGAGAATCATCTCCGGAACCTCTGAGACTAAGAGGAAGACTGTTTTCTTCGGTGGTTCTTCCAGTAACTTCAAAAGCTTGTTGGCGCATACCGGATGCATCTTTTCCGGAAGCCAGATAATTGAAATCTTATAACCTCCTTCACTCGATTTCAGACTTAGCTTTTTCGTGATTTCATCACTTTCCTTGGCATAGATTATTGCCTGAGAGTTCTCCGCCTCTATTTCGTTCAACCAATGATTCAGATTGAAATAGGGATTGTTTAGTACCAGTTGACGCCACTCGACTATATAGTCATCACAGAGTTCTCGTTTTCTCTTAGCGTTTTTTACAATAGGGAAAGCAAAGTGCAAGTCCGGGTGAACCAATTTATTGTATTTCACGCATGACGGACATACTCCGCAGGCATCAGTTTGTCCCGGATTGGAACAGCTAATGTAGCGAGCGTAGGCTAAAGCTAATGGAAATGCTCCCACTCCCTCAGACCCACATAATAATTGGGCGTGT
This sequence comes from Bacteroides reticulotermitis JCM 10512, assembly GCF_000517545.1. Taxonomy (GTDB): domain Bacteria; phylum Bacteroidota; class Bacteroidia; order Bacteroidales; family Bacteroidaceae; genus Bacteroides; species Bacteroides reticulotermitis. The sequence continues at coordinate 60,301 of NZ_BAIV01000033.1, forward strand.
GGAATACGGCCTTCGCTCACTTCCTGAATTAGGCGGTCTTTAATAGCTTGCTGTCCGATTACGTCTTTAAAAAACACGATGATTGTTTAGAGGTTTATATATTAGTAAATTACTTTGGCTACTTCTTTGATGCTGTCAACGGCTCCGATTGAGTAGAAATGGATACTGGGTACTCCGTGTGCCATTAATTCCTTGCACTGATTGGTGCACCATTCGATACCAACTTGCTCGGCATCCTCATCATTTTTGCATTTTAGAGCTTCCTGAACCAAGTCTTCCGGCAAATCTACTTTAAATGTTTTGGGAATCATACTCAGCTGCGATAGTTTTTTGAATGGCTTTACACCTGGGATGATTGGAATCTGAATACCGGCGGCTTTCGCACGTTCCACGAATTCAAAATACTTCTTATTATCATAGAACATCTGGGTTACGGCATACTCCGCTCCGGCTTCTACTTTCTTTTTCAGCCAATAGATGTCAGAATCCATGTTAGGAGCCTCTTCGTGCTTTTCCGGATAGCAGGCCACTCCACATGAAAAAGGAGTGCTGGTAACCTTCATCTCCGAGCCATCTACAAAAACTCCTTTATTGAATTTATTGATTTGTTCTTGCAATTCTATAGCGTGATGGTATCCATCTCCTTCGGGAGTGAATACTGTTTCATGCTTAGCTTTGTCGCCACGCAGAACCAGCAGTTCGGTGATATTCAAAAACTGCAAGTCTAGCAGAACGTACTCGGTCTCTTCGCGAGTGAATCCGCTGCATAAAATGTGTGGGACAATTGTTATGTTGTATTTGTTTTGGATAGCAGCGGCAACGGCAACTGTTCCCGGACGCCTTCTCAAACGGTTCTTTTGATATAAACCGTTACCAAGGTCTTTGTACACGTATTCACTACGGTGCGTGGTAATGTTGATGTATTTCGGATCAAACTCACGAAGCGTGTCGATGGTTTGATATAGCTTTTCGATACCTGTTCCCTTAAGTGGGGGAAGAATCTCGAAAGAAAAAGCTGTTTTTTCGTTACTGTGTATTAAATCAATTACTCTCATTCTTTTTCGTTGATCTTTCTTATTAAATATGCATATTGGGACAAAAATACGAAAAAAGAAAGATTTCTTCTTGATTTAACTGAAAATAGTTTGGAATTAGCTTAAGTATCCGTGAGGAAGGACTTTCTTGCGCTCAATTCGGTTGCCTCACTGCGGATGTAGCACTTGCAGCAGTCGCTTGTTACTTTGCTCATTGTATGTTTGCGCATGGCTTGTTCCTATCGGATTGATATCGTTTGTAGAAAGACCTAGACGTTTGAAAAAA
>NZ_BAIV01000032.1 GCF_000517545.1 Bacteroides reticulotermitis JCM 10512
TTCCGTTCGAGTCGGTGGCAAAGGATGGCAAGCAGGTATTCACTGTCACCCGTTTGAACTTCCGGTTATCCGAGAAAGTCCACGAATTGTAATTGGCGGACAAGTCCATAGTCAGATAGCCCGAAAGGCGAAACTCAGCGCCTAAACTAAAAGTATCAGTCAAGTCGCTCAGCAGATTTGTTTTCAAAGCTACGGTAGGCATTGCTTCCCTACCCGGCAGTCGGGTACCCGACTCACAGCAGACGAATCAACCATCTGCGCATACAAGTACAGCGGAAAAGCAAATAACAATAGAAGTAGTTTAGCCAATAGCTTATTCATTCAATCTAGCTTTAAAAAGTAAGGCGTACAGAAAAAATATGGCACAAAACTTGAAATATTCTTATAATAAGAATGCCATATAATGAGATATCCAACTATACTTGCTTACTTTACCCTCTTATTAATTATCATTACCAAAGCGATAGTTAAGCCACAAAACAGCGCTTCTGTGAGTGAAGTTAAACTATCCAATAATAATCTTGACAATTTCAGAGCGTCAGAGGCGCATTTCGGAAAAACACAAAACACTAAAAAAAATAGACTATTAAGAAGCCTTATTTTAGGCAAAAAAACGACTTGTGAAACATTTGCAAAACATAGAATTAACTAACTAATAATGAAGGGAATATGAAACGTTCAAGTAAGAAAGCACATAAACTGTGCGTAAATTGCCGCAAAACAGAAAAGACGGTAATTGAAGTTGCAAAAATGTCAAAAGGAAAAGCCGATGTGGCAGAGCTAACATTCCATAAAGTTATATTTATAATTAAAGGTAGTCTAAGACTGTATCCAAGGGATAAAACTTACTACCCGGTGGCAAGTGGAAAGATGCTTTTCCTACTTGCCGGAAGTAGATGTTCATACCAAGCCATGGAAGATACAACAGTCCTTCTTTTCAGGATTCAAACATCAATTCAGTTATGCAAGAACTTCTCTTTGGAAGACTTGTTTCTAAAAATCAACAGAAACAAAATGGAGGAATACAAACCCCAGAACGGGAACTTTGGAGAGTTAGAGATGAACACCCATATACAACAGTTTGTCAACACAATCGCCAATTCTTTAAAAGAGGGATTTTCTTGCTATTATTTACTTGATCTTAAGGTAGATGAGTTCTTTTTATTACTCAGATTATATTATACTAAAGAGGAAATATATAAGTTTTTATACCTTATACTCAGCAGCGACATTACCTTTTCCGAACAGGTTGGAATGCACTGGAACAGATTCCAAACTGTAGGAGAGCTAGCAGCTTTCCTGAACATGACAAGCAAAAGGTTTACCGCAAGATTCACGTTCGTTTTTGGACAGACACCTTATAAGTGGATGCTACAAGGAAGGGCGCGTATCATTCAGGTTGAAATCACGTCAACCGAGAAACAATTCAAGCAAATAGCCATGGAAAACGGGTTCGCTTCGGAATCGTCATTCACGAGATTCTGTAAAAAGGAATTTGACAAGACACCGACCCAAATAAGACTAACTAGATTAAAGAAAACAGAAGATATGTAAAATAAATAACCCTTATTGATAAGTGCAATTTAAACGAGAACGCCTATTTTTGCAGCAGAATTGAAAGGAGATTTATCGCATCATCTGACACTCTGCAAGTGTCAGAATTCGTATGACTGTCAGATTATATGCTTTTGCAAAGATAAAAAAATATAATTAAAACTGGTATTTTTTCTTTGCATCCCAATCTAAATCAACGAATTATAAGCTATTTAGATACTCAAAAAAGGCCGTCAGGCAACAGCAGAGATTGTCGCCCAACGGCAGTCAGATTCGTCAAGTAGAACTTTTCAGTGATCCTAGACTATTTATTTTAAGCCAACCCACAATTCATCATGCGTGAAATGAAACAGTATGCTGATACTGAATCGCAGAAGTAATGGCCTGATTGGCCTCATCCAAAATAGAATTTTCCAAAAGCCCCAGATAAATAAGCGTGGTTCTTTCTGAACTATGTCCCAAACACTCGCTTAGAACCTGCAACGGAACATGCTCATGCTTACCAATAGTAGCCCAAGTATGACGCGCCCAGTGGGTGCTAATGGGTTTGTTTATGCCGGCAAGTAAAGCGAGTTTCTTCAAACGAACATTCTGATTACGCAAAGCTGTCTCGTATTTCAAACGAGCTGTTTTAGGAGTCTCCACCCTCCCTATCATCGGAACAATGATGGGAAAAAGATAAGGAGAACGCGCAACATCCAAGGAAAAACTCTCAATGATCGTTTGCATTTCGGGAGTAACCCGGACTTCCATTAGTCGCCCCGTCTTGCGACGAACATATTTAATAACTCCTCCTCGCAGGTTCTTCTTAGTTAAATAGGCTATATCGATAAAACACATGCCACGCGCAAAAAGACAAAACAGGAAATAGCGGTATGCGGAATACAGACGCTCTGCGTAACGATGAGATTCATTGAACGGGAGCCCCTCGTTAAAGAAAGAAACAAAATCCAGATCACAGAACTGTTTAACTTCCGTAAGTGAAAGAGAACGTTTCATGGTCTTGGTAACACCCGTGAAAACTCCCAAGAAGGGATTCTCGTCACGACCTCCCTTGAAAACCTTCGTAAAAAGGGCTTTGTTATAGATCGAACGCAGATTACGCATATAATAAGAAATGGTATTGGGTAGCTTGCCTTGAAACCGCAAATAGATCTCAAAGTCTTTGACCAATCTAGCGTTAATCTGATGCAAAGGAATATCCATACCTTTATTAAAGTTTATCAATCCCTGAGTAACGGTGCGGTAAGCCCTTGCGGTACGAAACTGTCCACGACGGTCTAACTCGCGGGCAAGACTTTCGGCAAAACCCAAAATTCGGCCCTCGTCTTTACGAAGCCGGTAAAGACTGATAACCTCATCTACGGAATAATGCCCACGTTCTCGAATACCGAGTAAGTGACTTTCCAACAACTTGGTTTCTTCTGTAAGTACCTGCTGCACTTTCTCAAGATAAGCCACCCGCACAGGATTGTTTTTGGGATAAATAAGGCTTTGCTTTTCGCTATCCCACTCATTGGGATAAAGTCGGCACCCCTTCAGAGTTACACTTTTAGAGCGGCGTTTATGCACAATACGCAAAACTAAGCTACCTAGATTATACCCTTGCTTGCCAGAAGGACGAAATACGAAGTTTACTGATGTCATAGTGAATCAATTAGAATTAATAGATTGACAAAAGTACACCTTCGGAAGCAAAAAAAATTAATATAGTAATAGGCTATTTTCTCATTTTAGATAGTTTAGGGAATTATTGTAAAATGGCTGGAAATAATTGTAAAACAAATAGGTGATAGCATGTAAATAGACTTCCTAAATTTAGCATAGCCAACTTGCAAACAGCTGTATTTCTTCTCCCAATCGCATCGTTTCGCTCAAACGAGCATTTCTTATCAGCGCTTTACACTTAACTCATTGATAATAAATAAAGAATAGATAAATCGGAGGTTAATTAAAACAGCAAGCAGAACTTTGTCTGTAGATTTGCCCAATGCAAATGACAGATAGAATCTGTTAGATAAAAACAGAGAGGCGAGATGTCAATCTGATTTTTTCACGGCTACTCCCGATGATTTCCAAATAATTGTTTACCTTTGTCTTCGAAACCACAAAAAAATCAGTATGAAACGCTATCTATTTACTACGCCTTCATCAGTAAAAGGGACCATCAAGTTACCAGCTTCTAAAAGTATCAGCAACCGGGTTTTGATTATCAATGCACTGGGAAAAGGTACGTACCCTCCAGAAAATCTCTCCGATTGTGACGACACAAAGGTGCTGATACAAGCTATAGCTCAAGGGAAACAGCTGATCAACATTATGGCTGCCGGAACTGCCATGCGCTTTCTTACTGCTTACCTGAGTGTAATACCGGGTGAACGTACAATTACCGGGACCGAACGTATGCAGCAACGCCCCATACAAATATTAGTAAACGCGCTTCGTGCACTGAACGCAACGATCGATTATGCAGACACCGAAGGATTTCCACCGTTGCACATCCAAGGAGGGGTTTTAGAAGGCAAAGAGCTCACGCTGCAAGGGAACATAAGTTCTCAATACATATCGGCCTTATTGATGATAGGACCTGTACTGAAAAACGGACTAACCGTGCGTCTGAGCGGAGAAATTATTTCACGCCCATACATCAACCTGACGCTTCACCTAATGAATGATTTTGGTGCCGAAGCTTCGTGGACTGCCGCTGACACCATATATGTTGCTCCAGTTCCGTACAAGAGTTTGCAGTTTACCGTGGAAAGTGATTGGAGCGCTGCCTCCTACTGGTATCAGCTTGCTGCCTTAGCTCCTGAAGCTGACCTCGTATTGACCGGATTGTTTCACAAAAGCTACCAAGGAGATAGCCGAGGTGCAGAGATATTTAGTCGCTTGGGTGTTCAAACCGAATACATACCGCAAGGAATACGCCTGAGAAAGTCGGGCGATTTACCATCGCGTCTGGACGAAGATTTCATCGATATTCCTGATCTTGCACAGACATTTGTAGTTACCTGTGCGCTCCTAAATATTCCCTTTCGCTTCACCGGACTCCAAAGTTTGAAGATTAAGGAAACGGATCGCATTGCCGCACTCCGTACCGAATTGAAAAAGCTAGGTTACCTGATAAGCGAAGAGAATGACAGCGTGCTTTTTTGGAATGGCGAACGTTGTAAACCGCAAGCGATCCCCGTTATTCATACGTACGAGGATCACCGGATGGCTATGGCTTTCGCTCCGGCGGCCTTGCGCTTCCCATCGATCCGAATTGCGGAACCACAAGTGGTAACGAAGTCGTATCCCACGTATTGGGACCATCTTCGACAAGTTGGGTTCGGTATTCGTATAGAAACGGAAATTAAATTCCCGAAACAAACGGATAGCTCGGCTTCCTTAGAAAACTAATCAACTAACTAAACGAAGTGACTTATGAAGAAAATACTGATTATAGGAGCAACTTCCGGTATTGGACGGTCACTTGCAGAGCAATATGTCAGCGAAAACTCTCTGGTGGGCATCACCGGCCGCAGAGAAGCAGTCCTACAAGAGATGAACGCCGCGCATCCGAACCAAATAGTTAACCGGGTATGCGACCTAACCGATACGCAACATCGAATTTCCATCTTAGATGCGCTTGTTCAGGAGATGGGTGGAATGGATCTCCTGATTATCTGCGCCGGAACGGGTGAGTTAAATCCGGAGTTGGACTTCCAACTGGAGGAGCCGACTTTGCAAACCAACGTTCTTGGTTTTACACATGTAGCCGATTGGGGCTTCCGATATTTTGAGAAACAAGGCAGCGGGCATCTCGTGAACATCTCTTCCGTAGGAGGAACACGTGGCAGTGGCATTGCTCCGGCATACAACGCATCGAAAGCTTATCAAATCAACTATATGGAGGGATTGCGACAGAAAGCGGCCAAATCCTCGCATCCGATCTTCACCACCGATATTCGTCCGGGCTTCGTAGATACAGCAATGGCTAAAGGCGAAGGTTTATTTTGGGTAGCACCAGTAGATAAAGCGGCCCGGCAGATACGAAAAGCAATTGCGCGAAAGAAACGGGTAGCTTACATCTCTAAAAGATGGAAGTATGTAGCTGGTATATTCCGGATAATACCTGCGCCTATTTATTGTCGCATGTAAGTTGTCCGTTCCCAAAGAGGCGAAGCACACAGCGACACAATTTTATTCAATAGTTTAGTTTGCCGGCTTTGATTCGGTGATCGTCCATCCCCGCTGGACCGCTATATCCGCATCACAATCTTTCTCACCCGGATTATCGTAATAGCTGATTCTAAACTGTAGTGTGGGCGTAACAAAGCTCGACATATCGGGTAAATTCTCAAAGAGTTCGTTCAGTGAATTGGCATCCAAGCGATTGGAATGACACGCTAACTGCCGCGTTGACTTTGAAGTTGGAATTGACAAACGAGTCAACTGATTATTTGAGCAGTTCAAATAAGCTAAGTAGGGATGAGCAGACAAATCCAGTTCCGTCAATTGATTCCCATGACAAGCAAGTTCTGACAAACCAGTTATATGATCTAACCAATCCATATTTTTAAAAGCGCAAGAATAACATAGTAGCGCACCTATTTGCTGTCCATCATCCACCTCAATGGTCGACAAATTGGGATTATTGCTGCAATCGATCTCCCTCATTTCCGGTAATCCTTTGAACGATAAGGTACGCAGAGAAGTTCCGGTACAATATAAACCTATAAGCTTCGGGTGAGCACCGAGTTTCAACGAAGTCAACTTCGGATGGGTATATAGTTGGATTGATTCCAACTTGCTGCACCTGCTTATATCAATTTGTTCCAAATCGGCATTATTCCCAACATTAATCGTTTTCACATTCGGACAAGAGGAGCTTAAATCCAGAGCTTTTGTACCCACAATACTATTAATAGACAGATCCGACATATTCGGAAAATACCCCATCTGCAAATCACGAAGCGTCAAAAGCAATCCGGAGATATTAAGGAAACTCAGTTCCTCGGCCCAAATCCTCACCCGGTAGGTTTTAGAGTTGCCGTATCGGTACCTGATTCCGCCCGAAAGTGATCCCGGGTCTTCCACCTTTTGCACACGCCCGTCTCCCCAATCAACCACCACTCTCCCTCCACTAGCAAATATTTCGAGTTGCTTCCAAGTACCCGAAGTGAGATCTACTGTGAATTGAATCGTGTTTTTATCCGTCAGTTCCGGTATTTCAAACTCATCGCCAAACACGCTTTTATCTTCCGAACAAGAAGTGAACCCCGCAAGCAAAACAAAACCAAGTAGTATAGAAAGTAATTTATCAAGTTTCATTGCATACTATTTTAATAACAAAGAGCAAAAATAAGAAAAATATCAGACAACAGACACGACAGAATACAAATTTATAAGTAACTTTGCGGAAATTAGAGATGTGCGATTATGTGGATACTCGTTATAAGCTTACTGTTGCTAGGCCTCATTGCTTGGGTAGCCGGTACGATTCGCAACCGGAGACTCCAAAGTAAAATAAAGCGGGGGGAGTTGGATCGTATGCCGGAGGTGCGGATTACAGATGCCGAATGCTGCGGACAACATGCTATCTGCGAACGTGACAGTCTGCTGGCGGGTGTAAGTACCCAAATAGAGTATTACGACGACGAAGAGCTGGACGAGTTTATCGGACGGGAAGCAAATTCCTATTCGGAAAAAGAAACAAATCGGTTTCGTGAGGTGTTGTATAGCACAATGGAATCCGAAGTAGCCGGTTGGGTGCGTAGTTTACAACTCAGGGAAATCCAACTGCCGGAGAGTCTTAAAGACGAAGTATTTCTTATCATCGAAGAGAGGAGAATAACGTGAATCTACTGCAATATACATTTTTTCAATATGCCCTATTGGGTAGCCTGCTGGCAAGCATTGCCTGCGGCATAATCGGCACATACATTGTTACACGCCGATTGGTTTTCATTAGCGGAGGGATTACGCATGCTTCATTTGGTGGCATCGGGATCGGACTCTTCGCCGGAATCTCTCCCATTCTCTCGGCTGCTATCTTTTCGGTGCTATCTTCATTTGGTGTCGAATGGCTCAGCAAACGGAAAGATATGCGCGAAGATTCGGCAATCGCTGTTTTCTGGACACTGGGAATGGCGTTGGGAATCATATTTAGCTTCCTGTCGCCCGGCTTTGCTCCGGACCTATCGGCATACCTGTTCGGCAATATTTTAACCATTACGCAAGATGATTTGTGGATGTTGGGGCTATTGACGTTGGCACTAATCGTTTTCTTCTATTTATTTATACATCCTATCGTCTCAATTGCGTTTGACCGGGAGTTTGCCCGTTCGCAAGGTATTCCGGTAGCCGTATTCGAGTATCTCTTGATGATGTTTATTGCGCTCACAATTGTTGCTTGTTTGCGTATGGTGGGCATCGTGCTTGCTATTTCACTACTCACCATTCCGCAAATGACGGCGAACTTATTCACATACAACTTTAAACGGATTATCTGGCTATCCATTCTTATTGGTTTTTTGGGCTGTATGGGTGGATTGTTCATCTCTTATCATTGGAGAGTTCCTTCGGGAGCCTCGATTATCTTTTTCTCAATCCTGATTTATGCGGTTTGCAAAGTAGGAAGAAGTATTCGACAGTCACTATGTACAAAATAAAATTCATCATATATTTATTAGCATATGGAAATCAAGATTCAGTCATTGGAAAACATTCACGAAGCTGCCCGTCAATTTATCAACGCTATGGACGAAAACACCGTCTTTGCCTTATACGGGAAAATGGGAGCCGGCAAAACGACTTTCGTAAAAGCTTTATGTGAGGAATTGGGTGTATCGGACATCATCACCTCTCCTACTTTTGCCATTGTCAACGAATATCGTTCGGACAAAAACGGCGAGCTGATTTATCACTTCGACTTCTACCGCATCAAGAAGTTGAGCGAGGTGTATGACATGGGCTATGAAGATTATTTCTACAGTGGAGCACTTTGCTTTATCGAATGGCCTGAACTCGTAGAAGAACTTTTACCGGGTAATGCTGTAAAGGTTACTATTGAAGAACAAGAAGACGGAACACGAATCATTAAGCTATGAACGGAATTGGACAATACCTGGCACAATTACTCTTTCTGTGTTCAGGAACGACTTCACTAATAGCATCTATTTTGAATTGGGACTGGTTTTTCAATCCGCCCACACAATAGATATTGTGAAGAAAGAGGGACGAGCATTTGCACGCGTTGCGTATGGACTTTTAGGAGTTGTTCTAATCGGGGCATCCATCTTTTTCTTTGTAATGACCCGCGCAGCCTTCGAGGAGAAAGCTCTTATGTAAACAACTGGAATCAACAGAATTTCAGGAAAAACAAAATCCGATCCCGGTAAATCACAGCATTTGCCGGGATTTCATTTCCAGATATTTGTTAATCACATCAACCGAAAGGTTATCCGGCGTAGTGAGCAACGAGTAAATACCATGCTGTTTCAGTGTAGAGACAATGAGGCGTTTCTCGTAAGCGAACTTCTCGGCAATAACTTGCTGGTAATACTCTTCTGTGCTGTCTGCCGGACGGGATATATATTCTTTCAAGTCGGTATCTTCGAAGAAAACAACAAGCAGCCGGTGACGTCTGTTTAGCTGTTGCAGGTAAGCTAATTGCCTGTTCATACTCGCAATATTAGCAAAGTTTGTGTAGAGTATAAGCAGGCTTCGTTTGTTGATGTACTTATTGAGATGTACGCAAAGTGCCGAGAAGTCGGTTTCTCCGTAACTGGTCTGTTGCGCATAAAGAGTTTCCAGAATCGTTTGCATATACCCTGCCTGACGCGAAGCAGGCACAAAAGTATCGAAGCGCTCATTGAACGTTGCCAATCCCGCTTTATCTTCCTTCTGCATCGCCACATAAGAGAGCACCAGCGACGCATTGATTGAATAATCAAACAAGGTCATCCTCTGGAAAGCCTGTTGCATGACTCTTCCTTTATCAATCACGTTATAGATTTGCTGAGAACGTTCATCCTGAAAGACATTGACCATCAACTCATGGCGACGGGCACTGGCCTTCCAATTGATTGTCCGGTAGTCGTCACCTTTCACATATTCCTTTATCTGCTCAAACTCGGTATGATGCCCCACCCTACGGATACGTTTGATACCAAGTTCAGTCAGATTATCGCTGATAGCCAGCAACTCATATTGATGAAGCATCAGGTAGGAAGGGTAGACTTTAACGTTTTTCGGTTCGCCAACGGTATATCTGCGCGAGAGAATACCCAAAGGAGTAGATACAAATACGCGAATGAAGCCGAAGGAATAGACTCCACGTTGCGTTGGCCGAAGATTGTATTTGATATTTTTCCCTTCACCGGGCTGAAGCGACAAATGAAAATCGATATCGCGTCTCTGAAAGATGAAAGGGATCTCGTCAATTACCGACACGGCTATTTGATGCGTATAGCTACTTTCCACGCGAATATCTACGAGGTTTTCATCACCATTGGAGAACCGTTCGGCACACTGGCGGTATGCCCGGATTCCCGGTAACCGATAGAGCAGATAGGCATCGACCAACAGCAAGAGGATGAGAAGTATCAGCTACCTGTCCGGCAACGAACAAGGGGGCGAACACGTATCCTCCGACAAACAGAGCGATAACGAAAATCAAGGCTATATAGAAGCGGCGAGGTAGAAACAATGTCGGCTGCGTTTATTATTTATATTATTTTACTGAGGTACTTCAACCTTATCGATCAGGCGTTGTGTTACTTTGATAGGGGAATAACCTTCCATCTCGGCTTCTGCGGTCAGTATCAAACGATGCTGAAGCACGTAAGGAGCTACAAACTTAATGTCCTCCGGTGTCACAAAGTCACGTCCTTGCAACAAGGCATAGGCTTTGGCAGATTGCATCATAGCCACCGATGCACGGGGTGATGCACCCAGATAAACCGCTTTGCTGGTACGGGTTTGCTCTACAATTAAAGCGATATACTTGAGTAAGCTAGGCTCCACAAATACTTGACTCATGAAAGTTCGTAGGGAAAGTAGTTCCTCGCACGTTATTGCGGGGATTATATCTTCCAATCTGATCAATTTGGCATTGGTATGGTGACGCTCCAGAATGGCTACTTCTTCCTCTAACGACGGATATCCCATCGTGATCTTCATCAGGAAACGGTCGAGTTGTGCTTCGGGAAGTTTGTAGGTTCCCTCCTGCTCCACCGGATTCTGGGTAGCAAGAATGGTATAGAGCTCTCCCATCCGGTGAGTCGTTCCGTCAACACTGACTTGTCGTTCTTCCATGACCTCAAACAGAGCTGCCTGTGTCTTAGCAGGGGCACGATTGATCTCATCCACCAAGACTACATCCGCAAAGATCGGTCCCTGATGGAAGTCGAACTCACTGGTTTTCATATTGAACACCGTAGTTCCGAGTACATCACTCGGCATCAAATCAGGCGTAAACTGAATCCGACTGAACTTAGCTTCAATCAATTGAGCAATCAGGCGAGCCAGCAAAGTCTTAGCTACTCCCGGAACCCCTTCTATCAGCACATGTCCATTGGCAAGGATGGCTGTAAGCACCAAATCCACCGCCTGCTCCTGACCAACAATAACGGATGCTATCTGGTCTCGTAAGAGTTGTATCTTCTCGGAGAAGAGAGTTAGGTCTACGCGTTGTTCTATATATTCTTCCATAATTTCTTCTTTATATTTGTTTGACTATTTCATTCATCTTATCAATATAACGTTTCATTTCCACATCGGAAATAATAATCTTCTCATTATCCAGCACCGGACGAAGTTCGCGGAAAAAGCGACACAGTTCATCGACATCCATGCCGGTCTTTTGTGCAATTCGTCGCACTTGGCGTTCTTCATCGATAACTTCATCAAGATCGACTTGAATATCCCGTCGCAACTCTTCGGAGAAATAGATGTATTTCTTACGAACCAGGTCGGCACAATCTTTCTTCTGTGCGTAGAGAGTGCCTATGAGTTCGGTGAACTCGAGTGACTTATTCTCCGGCTCACGCATCACTGGGATGACTCGCTGCGTTCTACGGGCAGTAAACAGCATGAAGAGCAGAATCGCCAACATGGTAAGGTAGAGTGCCCACCGAAGGGGCGGTTGCGAAAGTAGGTAACGAAAAGGAGACAACTCTGCCTGGGCCGACTCCTTCATATAGCCTTCCGTACGGATGATAGGTAAATCGCCCATTTGCGAAAGCAGCCGGTAAAGGTAGGTTGCATTATTTCCATCCAGCATACCGTAATTGGTAAACAGCAAAGGTGTGGATACCAGAATTACTTCGCCTTTGCCCCAAGGACGTGAGAAAGCAAGCAACGGATGGTAAGCGTTATGGATCTTGGCCGTATCTGAATCGGTTATTTCGTACGTCGTTTGTTTCATTAAATCTTTCTCCACCAATTTTCTTTGCGGTAAGGAGTCGGTCCGCAAGAAATGGGAAGCTATAAATTGTGGATAGAAGCGATACAAGTTGGAGGAGTATACAGAGTCTCCAACCCAATAGATTGTATCTCTTTCTAACGCTAGCGAACTTACACGTTTCTTCAGCGTATTCGCGTTGAAATAAGAATACGTACAGTAGAATTCTAAGGTATCTTGCAGAATACTCCCAAACCGAGTGCTTACGAGCATGATCTTATTCCCTCGTTCTGCCAACTTCAATATGGACTCTACATCAACCCGGGGTAGCATCAAATCATTGGAGACAACCAATATTCCCCGCACTTGGGACGAATCTTCTTGTTCTAATTGATAAAGCGATTTTTTCGACAAAGCATACCCTTTGGGTAAGGAGGTAGACAGTACGCTATCAAAGACAGCGCATCCGAAAGGTTGGCTGTCGTTATGGCTAAAGGTAGGAATCCACACAAACTTCTTAGGCAAATGATATTCCACTGCAAACATAAGAATCAGAAAGGCTATTATGCCAATAATAAACCAACGGCTACCTTTCATGCTTCACCTCCTTTCATGATTTCTTGTTGCAACGTTTGCATGGTTTGAAACAACGATTCGCTCGCCTCAAAATTACCATAACGTACCCGCAGAAAGTGGTTTGTCAATTGTCTAAAAACAGGCGTACGCACTTCATAAATGTATTGTGTGGGAGTTTTATAAAGTTGCCAGTTGATCTTACCTTCATCGCTCAACTGCTTGAGCGTTTGCAGATAGAGTAGCCGAATAGCCTGACGGTAGTTCTGTCCGGCAAGTGCATGTGTTATCTCTTCGTGAAAGTCGATTCCATAAATGGTATCTTCTTCGGTGACATAACCCAGTTGTTTTCTGCGCGTACGCATGAAAAGCTCCGGACGCTTGCGATAAATCAACCAACAAAGAAACAGCAAAAGAAGAATGGCAATGCTGATGAGTATAATTTCGGAGTATTCGGTAGCAAATTTACTGCCGAAAATCCGTCGTAACAACTCCGCGAATTGATTAGCGACCCACTCGAGCACATTGATTTCGGGTGTAATCAGCTCCCGGTTATAGCATAAGCCGGGTTAGACTGCCAAAGAGCAATCTGTGCCGTATCGCAAACCAATGTATCCGCGGGAGAGTTTATCATCTTTCTATCTGGTTCTTATAATTCATTAAATTTATCAATATCATCTTCTACGGTGACACTGTCTACTACTTCCGAAGCATGCCCATACTGATAAACCAAGCCCACTACCGAGAAGATCATCGCCAGATAAACGCCAAAGGTTTGAATGATTCCCAATATATAAAGGAAGAAACTGTATCCGACAGAGACAGTAGCACCGCTTCCCGCATCACTCATGGCAAAGAAATACTTCACCAATGTAGCAATATACCACGGCATCATAGTTACCCCTTGCAGAATATTGGCAACAAGTCCCATAACCAGGGCCATCAAAAAGATGCCTCCCCAAGTAGCAAAGCCTAAACGGAAAGCTTTCTTTAGCGCTCCGATTACAGTTATCTCTTCCAATAGGTAGATGGGAGTCCACAAAGCGAATGGCAGCATTACAGCAATCGCCGCAGGAATCGTAAAGATTAACGTGAATGGAGTCAGCATAATTAGTATAACCAAAACTAGTACTATTAAAATGCCCAATGCGAAGCCCATCAGGAAAATGATAAGCATCTTTTTCAAATTGCGAAATAGTAGAGGCTTCAACATGCCCAATGTGACGCCTTGCAAACGTTCTTCACGCTCATTGTATGTGTGTATGAGTCCATACAGCAAAGAACTCAGAAGCATGGTTCCAATCATCGTTAACAAAATGTAAACTCCATAATTTATAAAAAAGCTATACCAATAGCCGGAACTGTGGCATTTCCTCCTTCAGCCTGCTGCATTAGACTAAAGGCTCCTCCCATCAATCCATTCAGGCTTAATGCTTGAATCAGTGATAAAGGCAAAAGCAGATAGGTTGTAAACTTCAGAATTATCTTCCAGTTTTCTTTAATAAAGTCGAAAGAAGCATTCAGCTTATCGCCGAAAGAGCGCTTCTTATACAATGCAATTTTAGGTTTTTGTGACTCCATGTTTTTTCCTATTGGGTAAATAAATATAGTAAAATAGAATAAAAGCAAGTGAAAGCAGGATAATACTCAGCCTCAGCAAATCGGGCAATTGAGTATGCCGCGTGAGAAATCCTTCGATGAATGCGGCCAAAATGAATACAGGCACCGTACCAATGACAATCTTCAAACCACGTTTAGCACCTCTTCGGAATGATTCAATTCGCGAATACGTACCGGGAAAGAGCCATCCGTTTCCCAGACATAATCCGGCGGCACCCGCCACGACAATAGCCAGATCTCCAAAGTCCCATGTAGCCAGATAGCCAAAAAAGATTCCCAAAGCAAACCATGCTGAAAGAAAAAGGTTTGAAAGGCTCCTACCATAATACCGTTTTGCAACAAAACATAGCCTGTACCGAAACTGGTTAAAATTCCCGTTGCGAAACAGTAGAAAGAGACCATCACATTGTTTAAGGTTATCCCCAAGAACATCGGAATTTCCGAACTTCCGTTATAAACAGCCATTGGTGTTCCATTGGCTATGTTATTCAGCGTCATATCCACATACGAATTACCCAAAATGAGTCGTACAAATTCCGGATCATTGGTAGCCGACAAAACGCCTATCAGTACACTGCATAAAAAGATTAGAAAAGAAGTGAGCAGTTCTCGGCGAGCATCGTACATTGTTTGTGGCACTTCCTTTGCCCAGTACGTGATGATGCGCGACCATTTCTCCCGCTTGTTTCGATAAATCTCGTTGTGCAATGCGGAAGATAAGTTGTTTAAGTAGATCGTAATGCGAGAAACGGGATAATGAGTTTGGGCAAATGCCAAATCAGCAGTCAGTTCCGTATAGACATCGGCCAACCGATCGGGAGACAAACGTGATGCCTGCTCTACGACCTTCTCAGCCTCCTTCCATTTTTCTATATTCTGCCGAATAAACGTAACTTCTTTCATTATTCCCTCCACGTCTCGAGTAAGTTTAGCCCGAAACAGTTAGCAAAAGTAAGAGAATTATGATATATTTGCAACAGAAACGTAAAAATGTTCAACCAGTAATGGCAGATTCCACAATTATCACGGGGCAATTCGTCCGTATCAGTCAAACGCCAGCCAGCATTGGCGAGCGGATAATAGCTCTATTCATAGATTACTTTCTGATTGCTATTTACCTCATCTGCATGACCACACTGATAACCAAATCTCCCATTAATCAATCCAGCGCAGGTTATCTCTTCTTTCTGTTCATTGGATATTTGCCTGTCTTATTTTATTCTTTTTTGTGTGAAATGTTCAACCGGGGGCAAAGTTTTGGAAAGAAGCTAATGAATATCCGCGTAGTGAAAGCAGACGGTTCTACCCCGAGCATCGGTTCGTATTTACTCCGCTGGTTGCTATTTTTGATTGATGGTCCGGCAACAGGGGGCATGGGCTTACTGGTGGTCTTACTGACCAAGAACAATCAACGCATAGGCGATCTTGCTGCCGGTACGATGGTGATTAAAGAAAAGAACTACCGGAAGATACATGTCAGCCTGGATGAATTCAATTACTTGACTAAAGATTACCGCCCCACCTACCCGCAAGCAGCGGATTTATCTTTAGAACAAATAAATGTTATTACCCGTACATTGGAGTCGGGTGAGAAAGAGCGTGTACGCCGCATTATGCTACTTGCCCAAAAGGTAGAGGATTCGCTCTCCATCACCGCTCGTGACCCTAATAAGGAAAAGTTTCTTCAGCTTATCTTACGAGATTATCAGTATTACGCACTGGAAGACATTTGAATAATACGCAAAATATGACAAACACATCGCAGTGATGTATTATTGCATACAGTTCTTATATCAAGTTCCGACAATGACCCGATAGAACAAGAAATGGGGCTGTTCGAATTAATTCGAACAGCCCCATTATTCTTTGTTTATTCTATGAAAACCGGATAATTACTATGCCTGCTCTTCCAGAGAATCACCATATTCCATTTCGCCCTGAACGATAAAAAGAATTTCTTCAGGATCATATTCTCCTACCTCATCCTTTTTAGCTTCTTTTACAATGTAGGATACCACTTCTTCCAAATCGATGTTTATGTAGCCTTCTGCATCCGGCTCAGCGTCCAGAATACCACTTTCCACATAATACTCATCAATCAGATCAAGGAAATAACATAGTTCATCATCATCGAACTTCTCTTTTAACTCCTGAGGAAGATAGTTCTTGATGAATTCGATTGTTTTCTCTTCATCAGCATCCATCGCTAAAAAATCATTTTCCAGTCCCATGGTTATTAAGTTTAAAATGAATATTGGGTATTTATCAGAGTAGGTTCTTCACCTTTTCAACAAATACCGATTTGCTAGCAGTACTTACCTGCTTATCCACAATTGCACCATCTTTAAAGAAAAGGACTGTAGGAATATTACGAATTCCATACTCGGCAGCCACGTCACTGTTTTCGTCTACATCGCACTTGCCAATAATTACTTGTCCTTCAAATTCCTTTGCCAACTCTTCAATGATAGGGGCTACCATTTTACACGGGCCACACCAAGGAGCCCAAAAATCGATTACAACTGGTTTACCTTCTGCAAGGAGTTCCTTGTAGTTGCTGTCTGTAATTTCTAAAGCCATTTTTTAACTATATTTATTGTTAATGTAAATCATCATTATTCACGGGACAAATATAATCAATTTATATGAAACGCCAGTTCGGGACGCTCTTTTAAATACGTAATTAATTCTCGACCGATTGATAGTTTGATCGGACGGGAAATCAAGTCAACACTCATATGATTGTTATCCGAATCATCGGTTACTTTAAAATAGAGTTCAGTACTACCCGGATGCGACTTTGTCAGTAGGGCTAAATCTGTAACAAGCTCTTTATTAAGCACTGACAACGGAATCATAATGGTTATTTTTTGCACCAGTTCTTCTTTAACATCAGGCAGTAGTTCTATGGACGTTACTTTAAAATCTAACTCATTCGGGTTCCATTGCTTGGGTTGACAACGGGCTTTGATATAAAGGAAAGTGCCCTCATTCAAGTACCCTTGATAGGTCACCCAATCATTCCCCCAAAAAGGTATCTCGCAGAGCCTGAATAGTCTTCCATTTTGACAATACCGTAAGGGTTACCGTTCTTACTTATTCCTCGACGAACACCGGTTACAATACCTCCCATAACAATTTCACGACCTGCTAAAGCAGCCTTATCGTCGAGTTCGGCTACATGGGTATTGCATACATGCTCCAGTACAATCGCAAATTCGTCCAACGGATGGGCCGAAAGATAAATACCGACTAAATCTCGCTCACGGTTTAGTCTTTCTAAATCATTCCAACGCGGTACTCCTTGCGGAATTTCGGGTGTGGAAATCTCAATTACGTTATCTCCTCCAAACAAGGAATTAACCGCAGCAGCCTGATCGGCTGATAACGGTTACCATATCTCATTAGAGTTTCCAGGAAAACTTCTCCTTTGGAGTTTACAGCGAAATACTGTTCGCGTTTTAACTCTGGAAACTCATCAAATCCTCCGGCTAATGCCAGACATTCCATATTCTTTTTGTTACACGCATTCAGATTGACGCGTTGCACGAAGTCGAAGAGTCCTGTAAAAGGTCCGTTCTTTTCACGTTCTTCCATGATACTTTGCACGGCAGCCTCTCCCACTCCTTTCACAGCCCCAAGTCCGAAACGAATATTTCCATCATGATTTACTGTAACTTCAGGTTACTTTCATTCACATCCGGTCCCAGAGTCTGAATACCCATCGCTTTACATTCGTCCATCAGTTTCGTGATATCCGTAATGTTGGATAAACTTCGGCTCATAACCGCAGCCATATATTCCGGCGGATAGTTTGCTTTCAGATAAGCCGTTTGGTAAGCAACCCAAGAATAGCAAGTTGCATGCGACTTGTTAAACGCATAAGATGCGAATTTCTCCCAGTCGGTCCAAATCTTCTCCAGAACCTTTGGGTTGTGTCCGTTTTTCTGTCCACCGGCAATAAACTGCGGTTTCATATGATCTAGTTTGTCGCGCATCTTCTTACCCATCGCTTTACGAAGGGCATCGGACTCACCACGGGTAAAGTCCGCCAACAAACGCGACAAAAGCATCACCTGTTCTTGATACACCGTAATACCATAGGTTTCCTTCAGGTATTTCTCCATAACGGGAATATCATATTCAATCGGCTTACGTCCATGTTTACGGTCGATAAAGTCCGGAATATAATCCATTGGACCCGGACGGTAGAGCGCATTCATGGCAATCAAGTCTTCGAATGTGGAAGGCTGCAACTCACGCAGGTATTTCTGCATACCGGCGGACTCGAACTGGAACGTACCAATCGTTCGTCCATCGCTATATAGTTTATAGGTAGCAGGATCGTCAATTGGAATTTGGTCAATGTCGATCTCCAGCCCACGGCTTAAACGTACGTTGACAACAGCCTCCTTAATAATGGAAAGTGTCTTCAGGCCCAAAAAGTCCATCTTGATCAATCCGGTATCTTCAATAACCGAACCTTCATATTGAGTGACCAGCATCTTTTCGCCGGTCTCCTTATCGTCAGCCGTGCTCACAGGCACCCAATCGGTGATATCATCCCGACAGATAATCGTACCGCAGGCATGTACACCTGTACCTCGTACATTACCCTCGAGCATTTTAGCATATTTAAGCGTATCGCGTACCAACGGGTCAGGGGAGGCCTCAGCCGCCTGCAACTCCGGAACGTATTCAATCGCATTTCGCAAATTCAGCTTCTTATCCGGAATCCTATCGGGCACAAGCTTCGCTAATCGATCGGACTCGGAAAGAGGTAGCTTCTGTACACGGGCAACGTCTTTAATGGCCAGTTTAGTAGCATGGTGCCGTATGTAATGATATGAGCGACTTTCTCTTGCCCATATTTATTGGTTACCCAACGAAGTACTTCACCACGTCCATCATCATCGAAGTCCACATCGATATCAGGCAAGGAGATACGGTCGGGATTAAGGAAACGCTCAAACAGCAAATCATATTGGATGGGGTCTATCCGGGTAATACCCAAACAGTAGGCAACAGCTGAACCGGCTGCCGAACCACGTCCGGGACCTACAGAGACGCCTAATTCATTACGCGCAGCACTGATAAAGTCCTGTACAATCAAGAAGTAACCGGGAAAACCCATCGTCTTCATGATATATAACTCAAACTTCAGTCGTTCCTTCACCTCGTCCGACAAGGGATCTCCGTACGTCTTTAATGCGCCATCCAAGGTTAACTTACCCAAGTAATCTCCCTCTAGTTTGATACGATAGAGTTTATCATAACCACCCAGACGCTCGATCTTTGCTAATGCCTCTTCCTCATCCAATACGACATTACCATTCTCGTCCTGCGTAAATTCATCGAACAGGTCTTTTTCCGTATATTTTTGTCGATAACCTTCTTCCGTTCCAAAATCTTCGGGAATGGCAAAGGTCGGCATGATAGGCGCATGATCGATCGAATAGTGTTCTACCTTATTGAGAATCTCCATCGTATTGCTCAACGCCTCCGGAACATCTTCAAAGAGCACGTTCATCTCTTCACGCGTCTTCATCCACTCTTGCTTGGTGTAGTACATTCGATTCGGATCGTCGAGATCTTTACCGGTACTCAAACAAATTAGGCGATCGTGCGCTTCCGCATGCTCTTCATTCACAAAGTGAACGTCGTTGGTACATATTAGCTTTACATCGAATTTCTTGGATAATTCGATTAAATGGTCGTTTACATTTGCCTGTAAGGGATAAGCTTCCCGGTTAGCACGAGGTACAGTTGCTTTATGACGTTGCATCTCCAGATAGAAATCGTCACCGAACACTCTTTTGTACCAGGTAATAGCCTCTTCCGCTTCACTCAATAGACCTTGCGTAATCTTTCTCGGAATCTCTCCACCCAGACAAGCCGAACTGATAATTAGTCCTTCGCTATACTTTTCCAGTTCGCTACGATCGGTACGAGGACGCATATAGTACCCGCGTGTCCACGCGTGTGACACGAGTTTAATAAGGTTATGGTAGCCAGTCTTGTTTTTAGCTAATACGACTAGATGGTAGCCACTTTGATCCTGCCTACCTTCTTTGAGATCCATAGTTCGTCGAGCCACATACATTTCACAACCTATAATAGGTTTAAATAACCGGTTCTCGATCTCAGCTATCTGCTCCCGACAAGCGGCAATCTCAGCTTCTTTGTCTTCACAAGCCACTTTGCCTGTTTCAATAGCTGTTATTTTCTTCTTTAGCTCCTTGATTTCTCCTCTCGGAGCACTATTTTTCTTATTAACATAATTCGTAAACTCTTTGACAGCGAACATATTACCATGATCAGTCACAGCAATACCTTTCATCCCATTCTTCATAGCTTTATCCACCAATGCACTAACACTGGCTTGTCCATCTAATAAAGAATATTGGGTATGAACGTGTAAATGAACGAAATCCTGCATAACAATTAATAAAGTGAGTAATTAAGCCCTAAAAATACGACCAATGCACGGATAAACAAAAATAATCCTCAAAAAGTTATCAACATCATCATTTCTACTCACATTTATTTGCGGGTTTTTTAAATTAAGTATATTTTTGCACGTAATTACCATTTATCTAACATTCATGGGCCGATTAAAAAAACTAAAAAAAATACGTATTCACAGGGAAGGAACACACATTCTATGGGGCAGTTTTTTTCTGTTACTTCTTATCAACGCTGCTCTTTATTGGGGGATAGAATGCAAGTTGCCTTTCTATCTTGTAGCCATTGTCAGTATTTCCATTTATATGCTGATGGTAAATTTCTTCCGTTGCCCGATTCGATTCTTCGGGCACGATACGGAAAAGATAGTAGTCGCGCCAGCTGACGGAAAGATAGTAGTTATTGAAGAAGTGGAAGAGAACGAGCACTTCCATGATCGCCGCTTGATGATTTCCATCTTCATGAGTATAACAAATGTGCACGCCAACTGGTACCCAGTAGACGGAGCTGTGAAAAAAGTAGCCCATCACGACGGAAACTTTATGAAAGCCTGGTTACCTAAAGCCAGTACAGAAAATGAACGTTCTACGGTTGTGATTGAAACACCCGAAGGTGTGGAAGTGTTGGTACGTCAAATTGCCGGTGCAGTAGCCCGCCGTATTGTCACTTACGCAGAAGTGGGTGAAGAGTGCTACATCGATGAACACCTTGGATTCATCAAGTTTGGTTCTCGAGTGGATGTATATCTGCCGCTTGACACGGAAGTATGCGTTCAATTGGGCCAATTGACTACCGGTAACCAGACAGTTATCGCCAAACTCAAATAATTAAAAGTCACAATGACAAACATTATTAAGAATAACATACCGAATACTGTAACCTGCCTGAACCTTTTTTCCGGTTGTATCGCTTGTGTGATGGCTTTCGAAGCCCGATACGATCTGGCCTTACTCTTTATTATACTAAGTGCGGTTTTCGATTTTTTCGACGGCTTGTTAGCGCGTGCGCTCGATGCACATTCCATTATAGGCAAAGACCTTGACTCCTTGGCTGATGATGTTAGCTTTGGAGTAGCTCCTTCGATCGTGGTGTTCTCGTTATTTAGAGAGATGCATTATCCTGCAGGAATCGAGTTTCTGGCACCGTATATGCCTTATGCCGCCTTTTTAATTTCTATATTCTCAGCATTGCGTTTGGCTAAATTCAATAATGATACTCGTCAGACTAGTTCTTTCATTGGACTTCCGGTTCCGGCTAACGCCTTATTCTGGGGTTCTTTGGTAGTAGGAGCTCATAGCTGGTTGGTATCCGAAAGTTGCCATCCTCTATACCTATTGGCATTAGTCTGTGTATTCTCCTGGTTATTGGTCTCAGAGACTCCAATGTTCTCTTTGAAGTTCAAGAATCTCTCGTGGAAAGACAACAAAACAAGTTTTATTTTTCTGATTGTCTGCATCCCGCTCCTTGCTATATTACAAATCAGTGCCTTCGCTGCCATCATCGTGTGGTATATCTTACTCTCGGTGTTTACTGAGAAAAGCGAATAAAACAATCTTTTGGCACGCTTGTTGTACTAATATAATAGTATTCAAGTTATAACACTAAAAAGAGAGTTCAATGCATATACTTCTATTTATCCTGATTTTCTTTGTTTGCCTTTTTGGTATAGGCCTTTCGATTATTGGAACGATTCTGAGAGCCATTTTCGGAATTGGACGTTCCAAACAACAGCCGCATTATGAACGAGCCAGACACAACAATGGTGACCAACGGACCAATACAGGCTATGGCACAAGTAATTCCGACAACGAAGAGGAGGGGCATAATAAAAAGATATTCTCAAAAGACGAAGGAGAGTATGTAGACTTCGAAGAAGTGAAAGAATAGTCTTCTCTCAATAATATCAGGTAAATTAAGAATCGTTACTTATTGCGTTTAGCGGCAAAGAATTGTTTCATCAGTTCTGCACATTTGTCAGCTAGCACGCCTTTTACAACTACGGTTTTCGGATGCAACGCCTCTGAAGCATACTTTTGATATCCCCGTTTCTCATCTTCCGCACCAAATACCAATTTACCGGTTTGCGCCCAGGCAATAGCACCGGCGCACATCACACAAGGCTCAACGGTAACATATAAAGTACATTCATTCAGATATTTTCCACCAAGTACATTGGCGGCAGCAGTAATGGCTTGCATTTCGGCATGAGCAGTCACGTCCGTCAATGTCTCCGTTAGATTATGAGCGCGCGCAATGATACGCTCCTTACAAACAACAATAGCTCCTACAGGCACTTCTCCCCGTTCACCGGCTTTCTGTGCTTCTATCAAAGCTTGTTTCATAAAATAAGTATCGTCCAGCATATTAACGTCGCATATCGTGTTCTCCGAAGAGGGTGGGATAATCTTCTTCCATTTTCTGGTGAACAAACGCGAGGACTGTTTCACGAAGCCAGCGCGACTTATTGCTTATCTTGTATTTTTCCAGATAACGATCAATAATCTGCTGCTCATCTTCGCTCAGCAAAATGCTCATCCGCCGTTCTCGTTTGACTGATTCGGCAGATATCCTCAAGCACTTCTTACTTCTTTTTCTCATATCTTTTGCAAAATTACTTTTACTTCTGTAAAAACAAAGAATAAAAGCAGTAAATTTGCAAAAAAAGATGGCTAAACACAATGATTTGGGAAAAGCCGGAGAAAATGCCGCTGTGGCCTATCTCGAAAAGAAAGATTATGTAATCCGTCATCGTAATTGGAGGAAAGGACACTTCGAATTGGATATCGTAGCCGCTCAAGCCAATGAGTTGGTAATCGTTGAAGTCAAGACGCGCCGAAACAGGGCGTTTGCCGACCCGGAAGATGCGGTCGATCTGGCGAAAATTAGACGAACCGTTCGGGCTGCCGACACGTATATGAAACTATTTCAGATTGACGTTTCCGTACGTTTCGACATTATCACGGTCGTAGGTGAACCGGAGAATTTTACCATAGAACATCTAAAAGAAGCATTTCATCCTCCACTTTTCTAAGTAACTTGACACTTTATAACAAAACAGGATATGGATATAGAGATTGCCAGAGAGTACTGCCTCAGCAAAAAAGAAGCGACTGAATGTTTTCCTTTCAACGAGTATGCTCTCGTCATGAAAGTAATGGGAAAGATGTTCGCGTTAATTGATTTGGAAGATGCCAACAGCATTATACTGAAATGTGATCCGGAGCGCACAATCGAACTCCGCGAACGCTTCACCTCCATTACAAGTGCCCCTTACTTCAACAAAAAGTATTGGAACAATGTTAGCTTTGACGGGGATGTGAACGAAGCGCTGATCAAGGAGATGATCGATCATTCTTACGAAGAGGTTATCCAAAAGTTCACTCGAAAATTACGTGCCGAATATGACGCCATTCCCTAACGAATTCATCGTTCCTCTGATACACATCGAAGAGACTAATTCGACCAATAGTTACCTGCAAGCTTGCATCAATGAGTCGAGACCGGAAGAATTTACTACGGTCGTAGCCAATTTTCAGACAGCGGGCAGAGGACAGCGCGGCAACTCCTGGGAGTCGGAGCGCGGTAGCAACCTTCTATTCAGCTTCGTCCTTTATCCTGAGTTTCTGGAAGCCAGGCGACAATTCTTCATTTCGCAAATTGTATCTCTCGCCATCAAAGAGGCCTTGGAATGTCATACTACTGATATTTCCATCAAGTGGCCGAACGATATCTATTGGAAAAACAAAAAGATATGCGGAATATTAATCGAGAACGACCTGATGGGCAAGTATATCAATCAAAGCATTGCAGGCATCGGGATCAACATTAACCAACAAACATTTGTCAGTCCCGCGCCTAACCCGGTATCACTGAAGCAAATTACAAACAAGGAGTATTCTTTATCCGACGTGCTCGATTCGATAATGCAACGGGTAAAAGCCTATTATCAGCTGCTTCGCCAAGGCGATACCGAGCTGATAAGCCAACGTTATGAACAAGCTCTTTTCCGGAAAGATGGTATGCACCGATACAGGGACCGCCAAGGAGAATTCACCGCACAAATAGTACGTGTGGAGTCGGAAGGAAGATTGATCCTGAAAGACGAAACGCAGATAGAAAGGGGCTATATGTTTAAAGAAGTCGAATATTTATTGAAATAAATGCTTCTTTCGAAAATTAAAACGTTACATTTGAATTCATAAATATTAAACTCGCTCACTTATGAAGATTAGATTATTATTTCTCCTCCCCCTACTCACTTTTCTGATGATGGGATGTGGGGATTCTGATTCAGATACGGCAGCTTTGAGTGTATCTCGATCATCTTTCAATGACATTAATGGAAAAGGGGATCAGGTGACATTGAATATTAACAGCAATTCAACGTGGGTAATAAGTGCACCTTCCTGGTGTTCGCCCAGCATGAAGAGTGGTAATAATAGCAGTGACGTAACTTTTGTTATTGCTCCTAATATTGAGCAAAAATCGCGCACGGGAACTATAAAGATTTCCTCCGATCAAATAAGCAGAAGTGTTACAATTACCCAGCATGCAATCACGCTCACTGAAGCCGAAATCAACTCATATTCTTATAAAATCCCCGTAGTATTTCATATACTTTATCAAAACAAAACGACTTCAACTCAATACATCAAAGAGGGAAGAGTTAATGAAATCATTGCTGCCTGCAATAAGCTATACGGTGGTTCCACCAACAGTTCTAATATCAATATCGAGTTCATCTTAGCAACAGAAGACGAGAAAGGCAATACGCTTACCGAGCCCGGTGTCGACCGTATCGAGGTGAGCAACCCGATCTTCGATTGTGAAGATTTCATGGGAGATGAGACAAAACTCAAGTATGTATGGGATACAGACAAGTATGTCAATATCTTCCTATATCAGTTTACGAATGAAAACATCTTAGGAATTTCGCACCTTCCTATACAGTAGAGCCTGATCAATTAGACGGGTTAAATAGTTTAGATTTTCTGCCAACTCATTCCAGTTTAAATTACCCGCATTGTGTCTCTATCAACAATACTTATATTTATACAGAATCAATCGTTGAAGGTCAATTTTATACTTCGGTGGATGTAGTAGCGACTATTGCCCATGAACTTGGGCATTACCTAGGCTTACACCATGCCTTTAATGAAGCTGAAGATGGAAATATCGACCTATGCGAAGACACTGACTTTTGTGAAGATACACCGGCCTATAACCGATATGAATACCAAGAGTATGTCACAGAGTATAGTCAGAATAAAAAATTGACTTACGAAGATATAGTTGTTTTGTCACAAAGAACCGACTGTAAGACACATATAACTTCTACGCCTAACAATATCATGGACTATGAGATATCATTCATGAATCGTTTTACGAATGATCAGAAAGCAAGAATCCGTTATGTATTAACACATAGCCCTCTCGTACCGGGACCCAAGGTGGCAAGAAGCATAACGAGAGCAACTACTACCCCACAAGAGTTCCCTATGCGAATGATCAAATAAAAACTATATAGCCGAGAAGAGGTGGAGCAATGGCGTTTCACCTCTTGCGGTTACTATAGAATCTTATCTGATTTCCTTTTAACTTTGGTGGAAAGAATACGGCTATCGAAAGACAGGAAAGAATAGAAAAGATGTTTAAAGAAAACGTTTTTTATTGAAGCACATGCCTTTTTTGAAGATTAAATCATTACATTTGAAGCCATTATATATTAAATTCACTAACGTATGAAAATAAAGTTATTATTATTCCTCCCCCTACTCACTTTTCTGATGATGGGATGCGGGGATTCTGATACAGATACGGCAGCCTTGAGTGTATCGCGATCATCTTTCAATGATATAACCCCGGAAAGTACGGCGGTAGAGTTTACCATCACGTGTAACTCGACTTGGAATATCAGTAGCGATCAAGCTTGGTGTGTACCGAGTGTGCTAAGCGGCACTAACAACACCGATCTTAGCCTGCTAATCAGTGCAAATACCACTACTGAATCGAGAAGCGCTACCGTTAGCATCGTTTCCAGAAAGACTATTAAAACATTTCAGGTAACCCAACTTCCCAACTCGACTCTCAACATAGAGCATTATAAGTTACCGGTTATTTTCCATGTCCTCTACAAAGACCCGGCAGACCGCAATCAATACATCGATAAAGGAAGGCTTGCCGAAATTATCAAGATGTGCAACTATACTTTCCAAAACAAGATATACCAAAGCGCCAGTGCCAATATCAGCCAAGACATGAACCTCGAGTTCGTGATGGCCGATAAAACGCCTAAAGGAGCTACTTTGGAGGAGCCCGGCGTTGAACGAATTGCATGGAGCACGTTACCCATGTCATGCGAAGACTTTATGAGCGGAGACGACAATATGGCGAAAGAGTATGCAAAAATGCTGTGGGATCCCAAATCGTATATCAATATATTCGTTTATCTGTTTGATAACGAAAACATTCTGGGTATAGCTCACCTGCCATATGCTTTATCGACCTATCCGCTTGCAGGATTAAATAAAGGTGACTATTATTTAAAGAACGATGTAGAATACGCGCATTGCGTTTCGATCAACAGCAAGTATATCTATGTAAACAACGATGATGACACCTACTACACAACCGATGTTAACAACACGCTCGCGCATGAGTTGGGACATTATCTCGGATTACACCACGCCTTCTCGGAAGATGGAGACGATACGGATCTATGCGCCGATACAGATTATTGCGCCGACACCCCTACCTACAATATGACTGAATATATAAACTGGCTAAACACCATCGACTTTGACGATTATACTTTCAAACAGTTATGTACCCGGAAAAATTGTAGTGGAACAGAATTTGTGTCGCGCAATATTATGGATTACGCATTCTGTTATTCGGATCAATTCACAAGCGATCAGTACAAGCGCATCCGTCACGTACTTTCTTATAGCCGCTTATTCCGGGAACGAAAAGATATACAGATGCGGAGACTCGTTCGTTAGATTCCAACGAAAGACCGCCGATACAGGTTAAAAAGTAATCGATTGCTAGATAGCAATCCCATTCTATCATAAAAGAAAGAGGTGAAACGCTAGCGTTTCACCTCTTTTTCGATTAACAGTATTTTATCCAATGTCTTTTTGGCTTCGGTGGAAGGAAACTGCGAGACGACCTTTTGTAGCGAGCCTCGTGCCCTTTCATATCCGTTGGCAAACAGATCAAATAACCCATCGCGATAACGCGCATATTGCATTTTGGTAGGAGAACCAATCTTTTTAAAATCACTTTCCATTTTTTGCTTTCTTTGTTCTGCCATCAAATAGTAGTAATTCCCCAGAAAGATATTGGCATCCAGATTATCAGCATCCAGTTGCAAAACTTTCTCATACGTACGCAACGCATCTTTTTCCTGCCCACGCCCTACCTGCATCTCAGCACAAGCGACTAAGTAATCCACATTATCAGGGCTGGTCTGCAACAATTCTTTGTAGAACAAATACGCTTTGTCGTAGTTGCGGTTCTTTTTGTAAGCGACGGCCAATTCATTAGCCAATTTGGGAGCTAACTCACCGCGCTTGTCCACATGCGTCCAATAATACATTTCCGCCCGATCGGAGTTCAAATTAATCGCCTGGCGGAAATAACTCACTGCCGGTCCTTGCTGCCCTTCATCAATCGCAGCAGAAACCTTCTGTAACATCTCGTCGGGGGTCTGCGCCAGCAGCGCAACCGGTAACGAAATCAGAAAATAAAAAAGTAAAGTTAAGGTTTTCATCATCTACACTATTAGTCATTTTTTTGCACCTCGCAAAGGTACTCATTTTAAGGCTTTTATCATCCATAAAATATGTTATTATTCTATCTATCTCGTCTGTTCAGAGCAAAAAGCGTACCTTTGTTCGCAAATAGAACAATTTACTAGAAAAAAGTGTTGCATTTGTATGATAAATAATACCGCTGCTTCAACCAATAAACGCATATTACATATTGCCATCCCGTCCATCATTTCCAATATCACCGTCCCGTTGCTGGGATTGATCGATGTGGCAATTGTGGGGCATTTGGGTTCGGCTGCCTATATCGGTGCAATTGCCGTAGCGGGGATGCTATTCAATATAATCTATTGGATTTTCGGATTCCTGCGGATGGGCACCAGCGGCATGACCTCACAAGCTTACGGCAAGCACGACCTGGATGAAGTAACCAGACTGTTGTTGCGTTCGGTAGGTGTAGGCCTTCTCATTTCTTTCTGCCTGCTACTCCTCCAGAAGCCTATTCTCAACGTTGCTTTTACCTGATCAAAACGACCGAAGATATCCAGCACTTCGCCACCGTCTACTTCCGTATTTGCATCTGGGGTGCACCTGCCATGCTCGGGCTCTACGGTTTTGCGGGTTGGTTCATCGGTATGCAGAACTCCCGCTTCCCGATGTATATCGCAATCGTTCAGAATGTTGTAAACATACTAGCCAGTTTGTCATTCGTCTACCTGTTGGATATGAATGTAGCCGGAGTAGCTACCGGAACACTCATCGCACAATATGCCGGTATCGTGATGGCACTTCTACTTTGGAAACGTTATTACGGCACCCTTCGCAAACGGATCAGATGGAATGAGATTTGGCAAAAGCAGGAAATGTACCGCTTCTTCCAAGTCAACCGGGATATCTTTTTCCGTACCCTCTGCCTGATAGCCGTCACCACATTCTTTACTTCGACCGGAGCCGCTCAGGGAGAAATCGTTTTGGCGGTCAACACTCTGCTGATGCAGCTATTCACCCTGTTCTCCTACATCATGGACGGCTTTGCTTATGCCGGTGAGGCCTTGGCGGGACGCTACATCGGTGCTCGGAACCAAGTTGCCCTGAATCGCACCGTACGCCAACTGTTTTACTGGGGAACCGGACTGTCATTGGGGTTCACCTTGCTCTACTTAGTGGGTGGCAAAGCTTTCCTCGGACTGCTGACCAATGAGCCTTCTGTGATCCAGGAAGCGGATACCTATTTTTACTGGGTACTCTCCTTCCCACTGCTGGGCTTTGCCGCTTTTTTGTGGGACGGCATCTTCATCGGAGCCACCGCCACCCGGCAAATGCTGTACTCCATGCTAGCTGCTTCAGCCTGCTTCTTCCTTATTTATTACAGCCTATATCAGCAATGGGGAAACCACGCGCTTTGGTTTGCTTTCATCTGTTATTTATCATTGCGGGGAGTGGCGCAGACTGTTTTGGGAAGAAAGATTCTCCGGAAGTCTCTCTCAATCTGACAAAATATGCTTATTTTTGCGGAAATTAAACGTAAAAAGGTATGGCAAAGTTCAAAAGAATACTACTAAAGCTAAGTGGCGAAAGCTTGATGGGCGAAAAGCAATATGGCATTGACGAAAAGAGGTTGGCAGAATACGCCGCACAAATCAAAGAAATTCACGAACAAGGGGTACAGATCGGCATTGTGATTGGCGGTGGTAACATCTTCCGTGGCTTGAGTGGCTCCAATAAAGGATTCGACCGCGTGAAGGGTGACCAGATGGGCATGTTGGCTACGGTAATCAACAGCTTGGCGCTAAGTTCCGCCCTTGTGGCTACCGGTGTGAAAGCACGGGTGCTAACCGCGATTCGCATGGAACCTATCGGCGAATTCTACAGCAAGTGGAAAGCCATTGAGTGTATGGAGAACGACGAAGTAGTGATTATGTCGGCCGGAACGGGAAATCCTTTCTTTACCACCGACACCGGATCCTCGTTACGGGGAATCGAGATCGAAGCAGATGTTATGCTGAAAGGAACGCGTGTAGACGGAATCTATACAGCCGATCCGGAAAAGGACCCAACAGCCACCAAGTTTGACGAGATCACCTACGACGAAGTATTAAGCCGCGGGTTGAAAGTAATGGACCTGACCGCAACCTGCATGTGCAAAGAAAACAACCTGCCTATCATCGTATTCGACATGGATACCGCAGGGAATCTACAAAAAGTAATTATCGGCGAAAAGATCGGAACCTTGGTACACAACTAACTCCGCTTTTTCCGTTTCAATAGAACATACCGCAATCGGTGCTATCGGGAGAAATTCCGGTGGCACCGATTCTTTTTTTACCGATTCGGCATTTCTTGCACGAAGCGATCGATCCATAACCCCCTCTTCCAACGACAATTAGCTCCCCGAATAACCGCACCCGATTCGTTCGACCCGGGTGGAACGAAACAACAACCCAGGTGTAACTTACGTTCGACCCAGGTGAAACGAAACGTCAACCCGGGTGTAACGAATTAATTTTTAAGCCCAAAAGGATAGCTGTATAAGCCTGAGATTATAGCCTGCGGGGGTCGGCCAATTATTTTTTTCTATTGTTGGGCAAAACACTTGTATATCACCGGCGAACGATATACTTTTGTGCCCGCAATTTAATGAAGAATTGAAATAATGAACAACAAAACCAAAGGGTTTACCTATGGAGCCATTGCCGCCGCCAGCTACGGAATGAATCCTTTATTCGCTCTACCGCTCTACGCCGCCGGATGAGTGTTGACTCTGTTCTATTCTACCGCTACCTACTGGCCGTAATCGTTCTGGCCATTCTGATGAAAATACAGAAACAGTCGTTCGCCATCCAAAAAGCCGATATACTTCCCTTGGCCATTATGGGGTTGCTGTTCTCTTTCTCTTCGTTACTACTGTTTATGAGTTACAACTACATGGACGCCGGAATTGCTTCTACCATCCTATTTGTCTATCCGGTGATGGTAGCCGTCATTATGGGGGTATTCTTTAAAGAGAAGATTTCATTTATTACGATCTTCTCCATCGCGTTGGCACTGGTGGGGATCTCCTTCTTGTATCAGGGCGACGGAGGAAAAACGCTTTCTACACTCGGCATCATCCTCGTACTGCTGTCGTCATTGTCTTATGCTATTTATATAATAGGAGTCAACCAGTCGTCGCTCAAAACACTGCCAACGACTAAAATGACTTTTTACGCCATCTTATTCGGGCTTTCCATCTACATTGTCCGCCTGCGATTCTGCGTCGATCTGCAGATGCCACCCACTCCTTTGTTATGGGGTAGTGTGCTTGCACTCGCCATTCTCCCCACAGCGGTTTCGTTGATATGTACCACACTTTCCGCCCACTACATCGGCTCTACGCCCACGGCAATTCTGGGTGCATTGGAACCGGTAACCGCATTATTCTTTGGTGTTCTGGTTTTTCATGAAAAGTTAACGCTGCGTCTGATAATCGGTATTGTCATGATTATTGCAGCTGTCACTTTGATTATCGTAGGCAAGTCCCTGCTAAAAAAGATGAGTATGCTATTGCAGATCAACAAAAAATAGTATACTTTTGCTAATTAATCGATAAAAAGCAACTTAATAATCAAAAGAATATGGTAGACGTAAAGACTTGCATTAACAACGCACAAGAAAAAATGGATATGGCCATCATGTATCTCGATGAGGCCCTAGCTCATATCCGTGCCGGGAAAGCGAGCACCAGATTACTGGATGGCATTCGCGTAGATTCATATGGGAGCATGGTTCCCATCAGCAATGTAGCAGCTGTAACTACTCCGGATGCGCGCAGCATCGCAATTAAACCTTGGGATAAAAGCATGTTTCGTGTTATTGAGAAAGCGATTATCGACTCCGATCTGGGTATCATGCCCGAGAATAACGGTGAAATTATCCGAATTGGTATCCCTGCGCTAACCGAAGAACGCCGTAGACAATTGGCTAAACAGTGTAAAGGCGAAGGCGAAACAGCTAAGATCAGTGTCCGCAACGCCCGTCGCGATGGTATCGATTACCTTAAAAAAGCGGTTAAAGAAGGCTTGGCAGAAGATGAGCAAAAGAACTCGGAAGAGAAATTGCAGAAAATTCATGATAAATTCATCAAGCAGATTGATGAAATGCTAGCAGAGAAAGAAAAAGAAATTATGACTGTATAAATGGAATAACAGAGAATTGAAAACAGGGCATCCATCCGATCAAAATGTAAATAGAAATAACAATTATTCTGATCTCTGTTTTCAACTCTCAAATGTCAATGCATGAAAGGCTTAGTTATTAAAAATACAGGCAGCTGGTATCTCGTAAAGACAGACGACGAGCAATTCGTTGAATGCAAAATTAAGGGAAATTTCAGACTGAAAGGGATTCGGAGCACCAATCCCATTTCTGTGGGCGACCGCGTAAAAATTATACTCAACCAAGAAGGTACAGCCTTTATCAGCGAAATAGAAGACCGGAAGAACTACATCATCCGCCGCGCTTCCAATTTGTCGAAGCAATCCCATATTCTGGGAGCCAACCTGGACCAGTCGATGTTAGTTGTGACTGTCAATTACCCGGAAACCTCCACCACATTTATCGACCGTTTTCTCGCGTCAGCCGAAGCATACGGGGTTCCGACCAAACTTGTTTTTAATAAGATAGATGCCTACGATGAAGACGAAATTCGTTACATGGACAGCCTCATCACCCTCTACTCCTACATTGGTTACCCCTGCCTTCAAGTATCCGCACTAACCGGCGAAGGCATCGAGCCTCTTAAGAAAGAGCTGGCAGGCAAGATCACCCTCTTCTCCGGACATTCCGGCGTAGGCAAATCGACGCTGATCAACGCCATTCTGCCGAATCAAGATATAAAAACCGGAGAGATCTCGTCCTATCATAACAAAGGGATGCATACCACTACCTTCTCCGAAATGTTTCCCGTCGAAGAAGGCGGATATATTATCGACACCCCGGGAATCAAAGGTTTTGGTACTTTTGATATGGAAGAGGAAGAAGTGAGCCACTACTTCCGGGAGATTTTCAAGACATCAGCCAACTGCAAATATAACAACTGCACCCATCGCAGCGAACCCGATTGTGCGGTCCGCAAAGCCGTAGAAGAGCATTTCATTAGCGAGTCACGCTACATTTCTTACCTGAGTATGCTCGAAGATAAAGAAGAAGGAAAATACAGGTCGGCACACTAATCCTCCCTATCTACAGTCGAGAGTTAAAGTAACTATTTCATATCGAATCAGGTTCTTTAACTCTTTTTTATTTACCCGAAGTTAAACCTTTCTACCTTCCTGCTGTCTAAACTTCAATAACATAACACATACTGATACTTAACCATGAATAAAAAAATCAAATGGGGCAGCCTTATTATACTAGGTGTCGGTCTTATTGGTGGAGCTATCTATTCGCAGCTCCCCAAAGAAAATGAAGAGTTAGCCGCGGCAGACAAGGTAGTTAGTGGCAGCAAAGGGAAGAAAAACATTCTCAATGTAAATGCCAAAATCATAAAGCCGCAACTGTTAACAGACGAATTTACGACTACCGGTGTGCTACTGCCCGATGAAGAAGTAGATCTCTCTTTCGAAACCTCCGGAAAAGTGATCGAAATCAACTTTGAAGAAGGAAGCCTGGTTAAGAAAGGACAATTACTGGCCAAAGTAAACGACCGGCAACTGCAAGCCCAGCTGCAACGGCTCGTCTCTCAGCTTAAACTAGCCGAGGACCGTGTATTCCGCCAAAACGCCTTATTGGAACGCGATGCTGTCAGTAAGGAAGCCTACGAACAGGTAAAGACCGATTTGGCTACCTTGAACGCTGACATCGAAATAGTGAAAGCTAACATTTCCCTGACCGAGCTTCATGCTCCTTTCGACGGCGTGATCGGTTTGCGCCAAATCAGCGTCGGCTCGTACGCATCGCCTACCACCGTCGTAGCTAAACTAACCAAAGTTACGCCGCTCAAAGTTCAGTTCTCAGTCCCCGAGCGCTATGCGGCTCAAATCAAAAAAGGGACTAACCTCAACTTTCATATCGAAGGACAACTGGACGCCTTTGCGGCTAAAGTATATGCGATGGAGTCTACCATCGACCCCAACCTGCACACATTTATGGTACGGGCACTCTATCCCAACGTAAATCGGACGCTTCTTCCGGGACGCTACGCCAGCATCCAGCTTAAAAAGGAAGAGATCCCGAACGCGATCGCGATTCCTACCGAAGCCATTGTGCCGGAAATGGGCAAGGATAAAGTCTTCTTATATAAATCGGGAAAGGCAGAACCGGTGGACATCGTGGCGGGCATACGCACCGAAGCAGAAGTTCAGGTAGTCAGAGGTCTCCAATTGGGAGACACAATCATCACTTCGGGAACACTCCAACTTCGTACCGGACTTTCCGTCATCCTCGACAACATCGACTAATACCTGTGACCTATGAATATATCCGAATTAAGCATACGCCGTCCGGTATTAGCCACGGTATTAACAATCATCATCCTACTCTTTGGGTTCATTGGATACAGCTACCTGGCGTCCGTGAATACCCATCGGTAGACAACCCCATCATATCGGTCAGTTGCTCCTACCCCGGAGCCAACGCCGACGTAATTGAGAACCAAATCACGGAACCGTTGGAGCAAAACATCAACGGTATTCCGGGCATACGTTCGCTCTCCAGTGTGAGTCAGCAGGGCCAAAGCCGCATTACCGTCGAATTTGAATTGTCGGTAGACCTCGAAACGGCCGCCAACGACGTGCGCGACAAGGTGTCACGGGCGCAACGCTACCTTCCACGTGACTGTGACCCTCCCACCGTTTCGAAGGCTGACGCAGACGCGACGCCTATCTTGATGGTAGCGCTGCAAAGCGATAGACGCTCGCTACTGGAACTGAGCGAGATAGCCGACCTGACGGTTAAAGAGCAGCTGCAAACCATCTCCGATGTAAGTAGCGTATCCATTTGGGGCGAAAAGCGTTACTCCATGCGCCTTTGGTTAGATCCTATCAAGATGGCGGGATACGGCATCACACCCATTGATGTCAAGAACGCTGTAGACAAAGAGAATATCGAACTTCCCTCAGGAAGTATCGAAGGCAACACAACCGAATTAACCATACGTACGCTTGGCCTAATGCATACGGCAGAAGAGTTCAACAGCCTGATTGTAAGGGAGCAGGACGGGCAGATTGTCCGTTTCAGCGACATCGGGCGTGCCGAATTAGGCCCGGCGGACATCAAGAGTTATATGAAGATGAATGGCGTGCCGATGGTTGGTATCGTAGTCATTCCTCAGCCGGGAGCCAATCACATCGAAATCGCAGATGCCGTTTACAAGCGGATGGAACAGATGCAGAAAGACTTGCCGGAGGATGTGAAATACAATTACGGTTTTGACAACACGCAATTCATCCGGTCATCCATCAATGAGGTGAAGTCGACGGTATATGAAGCGTTCATACTGGTCATCATCATTATCTTCTTGTTCCTACGCGACTGGCGCGTCACACTGGTGCCTTGCATCGTTATTCCGGTTTCGCTCATCGGGGCTTTCTTTGTAATGTACCTTGCGGGATTCTCCATCAATGTGCTTTCGATGCTGGCCATTGTGCTGGCGGTGGGGCTTGTGGTGGACGATGCCATTGTAATGACGGAGAATATCTACATCCGTATCGAACGGGGGATGAACCCCAGAGAGGCGGGGATCGAAGGAGCCAAAGAGATATTCTTTGCCATTATCTCCACCACAATCACCTTGGTAGCGGTATTCTTCCCAATCGTATTTATGCAGGGAACTACGGGACGTCTGTTCCGCGAATTCAGTATCGTGATTTCCGGCTCAGTCCTTATCTCCGCTTTTGCGGCTCTGACCTTTACACCGATGCTTGCCACCAAACTGCTCATCAAACAAGAGAAAAAGAACTGGTTTTACCGGAAAACCGAACCATTCTTTGTCGGGCTGAACCATCTGTACAGTCGTTCGTTGAGTGCTTTTTTAAATAAGAGATGGATTGCCATCCTTATCTCCTTCGTCATAATCTGCTCGATTGGTGTATTGTGGAACATCATTCCGGCGGAAATGTCGCCGTTGGAAGATCGTTCGCAGATCTCGATCAATACCCGTGGAGCTGAGGGCATCACCTACGAGTACATCCGTGACTATACGGAGGATATCAATCATTTGGTAGACTCCATCGTTCCGGACGCCGAGGCTGTTACCGCCCGTGTATCGAGTGGTAGCGGTAATGTGCGCATCACGCTCAAGAACATGAAAGACCGTGACTACTCGCAGATGGATGTTGCCGAACAACTATCGAAGGCGGTGCAGAAGAAAACAATGGCGCGCTCCTTCGTGCAGCAATCATCTTCCTTCGGAGGTCGCCGTGGAGGTATGCCGATACAATACGTGCTACAAGCCACGAACATTAGCAAATTGCAAGAGATATTACCCGAGTTCATGAATAAGGTTTACGAGAATCCGGTATTCCAGATGGCGGACGTAGACTTGAAGTTCAGTAAACCGGAAGCACGTATCCAAATTAACCGCGATAAGGCAAGTATCATGGGGGTCAGTACCAAAAACATTGCGCAAACCCTGCAATATGGATTGAGCGGCCAACGCATGGGGTACTTCTACATGAACGGAAAACAATACGAGATTCTGGGAGAGATCAATCGCCAGCAACGTAACAAGCCTGCCGACCTGAAAGCCATCTATATCCGAAACGAGAAGGGGGATATGTTCAACTGGACAACTTAATCGAACTCGAAGGGGGTATAGCTCCGCCCAAACTGTATCGGTACAATCGATTCGTTGCCGCTACTATATCTGCCGGACTGGCGGAAGGCAAAACAATCGGGCAGGGCTTGGACGAGATGGACAAAATAGCCAAAGAAACGTTGGACGATACGTTCCGTACCGCCCTGTCAGGCGAGTCAAAAGAGTATCGGGAAAGTTCTTCCAGTTTGATGTTTGCCTTCGTACTGGCCATTGTCTTGATCTACCTGATTCTGGCCGCCCAGTTCGAGAGTTTCAAGGATCCGCTGATTATCATGCTTACGGTGCCGCTCGCCATTGCGGGAGCATTAATATTCATGTACTTCAACGGGATTACGATGAATATATTTAGCCAGATCGGTATCATCATGCTAATTGGGTTAGTAGCCAAAAATGGTATTCTGATTGTGGAGTTTGCCAACCAGAAACAAGAGGCCGGAGAAGACAAGATGAGTGCCATCAAGGATGCCTCTTTGCAACGTCTCCGCCCCATCCTCATGACGAGTGCTTCTACCATTCTGGGACTATTGCCCTTGGCTTTTGCCAGCGGTGAAGGCTCCAACCAACGTATTGCCATGGGTATAGCGGTAGTCGGTGGTATGGTAATCTCTACCCTGCTGACGATGTACATCGTACCGGCTATCTACAGTTATATATCGACTAACCGAATCAATAAACTAAAAGAATGAAACAGCGTTTTTCAGCATACAGCATATCATTTATCTTCTGATAGCCTGCAGTGGTCTATCGCAGAGCGTTCAGGCGCAAAAGGTATATTCGTTAAAGTCGTGCCTGGAGAGCGGGTTGCAGAACAACTACTCCATGCAAATCACACACAACCAGGAGCAGATTAGTAAAAACAACGCTACGCTGGCCAATGCCGGCTATCTGCCGACGTTGGATTTCTCGGCAGGCTATAAGGGGAACCTCGATAACATCGAAAGCAAATCAAGGGCTACCGGAGAAATTATCAAAAACAACGGGGTGTATGACCAGACAGCTAATGTGGGACTCAACCTCAACTGGACCATCTTCGATGGCTTTAACATCAGTACTACGTACAAGCAACTTAAAGAACTCGAACGCCAGGGGGAAACAAACACCCGCATCGCCATTGAGGATTTCATTGCCACGCTGGCTTCGGAATACTACAACTACCTGCAACAGGAAATCCGCCTGAAGAATCTCCGCTACGCGGTCACGCTTTCGAAAGAGCGTATGCGCATCGTGGAGGAGCGATACCACATCGGTAGTTTCTCGCGCTTGGACTACCAACAGGCAAAAGTGGACTTCAATGCGGACAGTGCTCAGTACATGAAGCAACAGGAGCTGTTACACTCGTCGCGCATCCACCTCAACGAGTTGATGGCCAATGAGTCGGTCAACCAACCGTTGCTGATTACGGACTCGGTTATTGACGTTAACGCACAACTTATATACGATGATTTGTGGACTGCGACGCTTGCTACCAATGCCAATTTATTGAAAGCGGATCAGAACATAACGCTTTCGCAGTTAGACTACAAGAAAATCAACTCGCGTAACTATCCGTACCTGAAACTGAATACGGCTACGGATATACATTCAACAAATACGATATCAACGCCACCAGTCGCCGCGGTGATTTGGGACTTAACGCCGGAGTCACCATCGGATTTAATATTTTCGATGGCAACCGCCGCAGGGAGAAGAACAACGCGAGCATTGCCATAAAAAACGCGCGTCTGGAACGACAAGAGTTAGAACTGACGCTGCGATCGGACTTCAGCAATTTATGGCAAGCCTACCGCAACAATCAGGAGCTACTCAACCTAGAACGGCAGAACCTGATTTCGGCCAAAGAGAATCACGAGATTGCATGGAGCGTTACATGCTCGGTAACCTGCCCGGTATTGAAATGCGTGAAGCGCAAAAGAGTCTGCTGGATGCCGAAGAGCGTATTCTCTCAGCCGAATACAGCACCAAACTTTGTGAGATATCTTTGTTGCAACTGAGTGGTAAGATTACGAGATATTTGGAATAAAAAACCAGTTATTCCCCCTGTCGCTTCGTTTTTCCACTTACATTTGTACATCAAAGATTTACTTAACAAATTAAAGACATGAAGAAAATAACCTTTGTCTTCCTGACATTCTTTGCGTTGAGCCAACTATCCGCCCAAGAAACAGAGAATTACACACAACAAAAGAATTATAAAGAATGGGTACGCATTGCTCCCAAATTTGAGGATTCTTTCTTCCAGACCAAAGAAGCACGTCGCATCGGTGACAATGTATTATTGTATCAACAGACAACCGGAGGATGGCCTAAGAACATTTATATGCCTGCCGAATTGGACAAGAAAGCCTATGCGGCTGTGTTGAAAGATCAAAAGAACGTCAATGAGAGTACGATTGACAACAACGCCACAACGACCGAGATTCAGTACCTGGCTCGCCTGTTTCAGGCTACACAGGACAACAAATACAAAGAAGCCGTACTGAAAGGCATCCAATACTTGCTGGACGCTCAATATCCCAATGGAGGATGGCCGCAATTCTATCCTCGCCCCACAGGCTATTACATACAAATCACCTACAACGATAATGCGATGGTTCGGGTGCTGAATCAATTGCGGGAGATATATGAGAACAAAGCTCCTTATACTTTTCTATCGGATAAGATCCGCGAACAGGCTCGTACCTCTTTCGACAAAGGAATTGAGTGCATCCTCAATACACAAGTCCGCCAAAATGGTAAACTGACCGTATGGTGCGCCCAGCACGATCGCGAGACCTTGGACCTTGCAAGGCGCGTGCTTATGAACTGCCTTCATTGAGCGGACAAGAATCGGATAATATCGTCTTATTGCTTTTATCTCTCCCCAGCCCCTCCGAACGGATTATCAATTCAATCGAAGGTTCTATCGAATGGTTCAAGAGATCGGAGATCAAAGGCTTGCAGAAGGAGTTCTTTACCAACAGCGACGGCAAAAAAGACTATCGCATGGTTCCCTGTGAGAACTGTCCTCCCCTATGGGCACGCTTCTATGATTTAGAGACGAACCGCCCTTTCTTCTGCGATCGTGATGGAGTTAAAAGATACGATCTATCGGAGATCGGCATTGAGCGACGGACGGGATACAGTTGGTATAACAGCGACGGAAGTAAAGTCTTGCAGAAGTATGAACAATGGAAAAAGAAGTTAGATAAAAAATAAAAGCGAAAAGGAGCTAGCCGGGAAGTCGACTAGCTCCTTTCTTTTTCACAGCCGATCTTTACCAACCACGGTCTCGGATTGATGAGCGATCCTACTTTTATAAAGCAAATGGAAGAAACGTCCCCAAAACTTCGATAAAAAAGCCAGGAAATAAAGTTTGAGTTTTTAGCCTTCAGCTTTCAGTTTTAGGCATAAAATACTGTAATACAAAGCTTTTAAACTGAAAGCAGTGTAACAAGCAAGCTTTCAGCCCCCAGTTAGCGTTCAGTTCAAAAGTCAAAGATTCGAATGCTTCTCTTTCTCTCCCCCATATACGAACTAACCAGCATCCTTTCTTTTTATATCCGCACAAGTATTCTTATTGGTTCGAAGCCCCGGGCTTTTGACCAACTGCCCGGGGCAAACGACTGAAACGCCCCGGGCTTTTTGGCAAATGCCCGGGGCTATAACCCAACCCCGCAAGCGATCCGGCTGAAAGCAGCAGCTTTCAGTTTCACCGTCTCACTTTCAGGATTATCTCATTAAATAACAACCAATTACGTCCCAAACTGAAAGCTGAAAGCAAAAAACAAATACAGTGTAGAGGAGGTATATCGTACCACCGAAGATGCGTTATGGCAGGATTATAAGAAAATAGGATGCGAAGGTACAGCTCACAATTTATAGATATCAAAAAGGGCCATCCAAATTCGGACAGCCCTTCTTGTTGATTTGTAATTAGCCGGCGATGTATTTGGCCCCCCTTCCTCCGACGCGATAAAT
Source organism: Bacteroides reticulotermitis JCM 10512 (assembly GCF_000517545.1). GTDB lineage: Bacteria > Bacteroidota > Bacteroidia > Bacteroidales > Bacteroidaceae > Bacteroides > Bacteroides reticulotermitis. The sequence goes on from NZ_BAIV01000032.1 coordinate 41,126, forward strand.
CAATCGCACCAGAAGCCAAGATGCCGTAAAAGCTAAGACTGCCGCTACCGGGATTTGCAGGGGTATTGGAATTTGAATCAACCGCACCAGCATAACCGAAGGGCCGGTAAAGAAGTAGTGTACCATGTAGATTCCGAAACCGCAAACCGTCAGATTAGCTAATGCTTTCTTGATCGTTTCCGAACGCACATTGATCTTTTTGGCTATCATAAATACGGGTAGGGTCAGCATTAACACATTGATGGAGCAATAGGTAAAGAAGAGTTCTAACATCTCATCCGTACATTCGGGCAGAGCGGTCATGTGCCGGAATCCAAAGAAGGTTACGGCATAACCAATCGCAAACATCGGAATGCCTATAGCCAATGTTTTAGTCAGGCTCCACTCCAGATTCCGGAGGTAATGCCCCAACAACAGATAGCCGTGGAAACCAGCAAACGCATACAGCATGCCAAACGAGTTCCACGAACATGTACCCCACAGGTAATCGGCAGCATATTCATTGTAATAAGGTAAGAGTAAAGTAACTCCCCAAGCCAGTAGGAAATAGAGTTTAGCACGTTCCGAAGCTTTCTCTACCCATGCCGAGAAAATAGGCAGGTAAAGGTAAAGCCCAATCAACAAATAGATGTACCACATATGTACGGCTAGGATTGAAAAATTGAGTGGGATCATCAAAATATACTCCAACGCTACGGAAAATGACTGACGCATCACATCTTCACCCGCATAGGGGAAGAAGTCCAGTATGATTTGAGAGTTAAGTCCAAGCAGTCCGGTAATCCAAGGGAAGAGGTTATAAAGTACAGACCAGATGAGAAACGGAAAAAGTACACGCGGAATACGCTTCTTGTAGAAAGTGGAAGCCTCACCTCGCACCGGCAACAAAAGTGCTCCGGTAATCATAACAAAGAGTGGCACACACGGACGTAGCAGAGCACCGTAGGCTGCTCCCCAGAATTTTATCGCACCAATATCGGGAGAAGTGCCCGGAAAGAAATTAAAAGGATCGGTACAATGACAGCATACAACAGCAAACATAGCAATCAGCCGAACAATATCCAACCAAACAATGTGGGATCTTTCAGCAAGTTTTGTCGAAGGTTCTTTCATGGTATTATTTAAATAAAAGGGGGACAACTAGATTTATAGCTGCCCCCCAACTTTGTGTAAAGGGTTGTCTTATTTAATCGCGCAACGCGGCTTAATCTGTTTGAAGAAGTCATTGCCTTATCATCGACTAAGATGAATGCGGGGAAATCTTCTACTTCGATCTTCCAGATTGCTTCCATACCCAATTCCGGGTATTCCACACACTCGATGCTCTTGATGTTGTCCTGAGCTAACAGAGCAGCGGGACCACCAATGGAGCCGAGATAGAAACCACCGTATTGCTGACAAGCATCTGTTACTTGCTGGCTACGGTTACCTTTGGCCAACATGATCATGCTTCCGCCATGACTCTGGAAAAGTCCTACATACGAGTCCATACGTCCGGCAGTAGTCGGGCCCATAGAGCCGCAAGCCATGCCGTTCGGTGTTTTCGCCGGACCTGCATAATAGATCGGATGATCTTTGATATATTGAGGAAGGTCCTCGCCACGGTCTAAACGTTCTTTCAGCTTAGCATGCGCGATGTCTCTACCTACAATGATTGTTCCATTCAACGAAAGGCGGGTTGCTACCGGATACTTGCTCAGTTCTTTCAGGATCTCAGCCATCGGACGATTCAAGTCGATCTTCACAGCATCTCCCTCACCAGCTTGACGCAACTCAACGGGAATCAGGTTGCCCGGATTTGAATCCAGCTTCTCAATCCAAATACCTTCTTTATTAATCTTACATTTAATGTTACGGTCGGCCGAGCAAGATACGCCCAATCCTACGGGGCAAGAAGCTCCGTGACGCGGCAAGCGGATGATACGTACGTCATGTGCCAGGTATTTTCCACCAAACTGTGCGCCTAGCCCAATTTTCTGTGCTTCTTCCAATACTTCTTTTTCCAATTCCACATCGCGGAATGCACGTCCAAACTCATTGCCGGTAGTCGGAAGATTATCGTAGAAGTGAGTTGAAGCGAGTTTCACTGTCAACAGGTTCTTCTCAGCAGATGTACCGCCAATAACAAAAGCAATGTGATAAGGAGGACAAGCAGCTGTACCCAATGTCTTCATCTTCTCAACCAGGAATGGCACCAAGGTGCCGGGATTCAGAATGGCTTTGGTTTCCTGATACAAATAGGTTTTATTGGCCGAACCACCACCTTTGGTTACGCAAAGGAACTCATATTCCATTCCCTCGGTAGCTTCAAGGTCTATCTGCGCAGGCAGGTTGCATTTGGTGTTGACTTCATCAAACATATTCAGCGGTGCGTTCTGAGAATAACGGAGGTTCTCTTCGGTGTAGGTTTTATAAACGCCTAAGGAAAGAGCTTCCTCGTCACAGTAACCGGTCCAGACTTGCTGTCCCTTTTCACCATGAATAATGGCGGTTCCGGTATCCTGACAGAAAGGAAGTACGCCTTTAGCAGCTACTTCCGCGTTACGCAGAAAAGTCAATGCTACATATTTATCATTTTCACTGGCTTCCGGATCACTCAAGATTTTAGCTACCTGTTCGTTATGCGCACGGCGAAGCAGAAAAGATACGTCACGAAAGGCTGTATTAGCCATTTCAGTCAAGCCTTCTTTCGCAATTTTCAGAATAGGTTTTCCTTCAAACTCGCTTACCGACACATGGTCTTTGGTAAGCAGATAGTACTCAGTAGTATCTTGGCCCTTTTCGAACATAGGTTGATACTTAAACGGAGGTGTTGCCATAAATTTCTTATTTTATTACGTTATGTTAGTTAGTGAGACAAAGGTAGCAATAAATGATGAATGATAAATATTTAGAAGTAATAATTAACGGAGTATAAGGTATGCAAAACGGTGAGCAGGAATGTTGTCATTCTACTCACCGTTTCATAGTTCTAGCCTCTCGGAAAAAGAAGTATTCTGCTATGCTTCGGCAACAAGCCCTTCAATCCGGCTGATCAGTTCATTCCCCAAAGCGGTCTTATCTTCAACGTGCTTGAGAACAGCCGTAACGAAAGGATTACTTTCAAAATCACCACGAACCTGTTCAAAATCCTGTTTCATATCGTCACGTGAGCCGTCCGCACCGAACCCGGTCATCGAAGAGAGTGAAAACTCTTTGCGAGCATCGTTGTAGACCATTCTATCCAACCCGACAACGGCCTCTTGCCAGGACTTCACAATCTGAATGATGTCTTTTGCCGTAATAGTTTCCGGATTAATTCCATAAAATTCCCGGATATTCTCATAGGCCCATGTCCACTCATAGGTGTAGTAGTTGGCGTGCATCACGGAGAAGCAGGCATTGATCGATTTCAGCCGGTTGATCTCGCCACTTTCAATGCCATCCAACAAACGATCGATTTCGCTCTTGGGAGCAATCAGACCGGACATATCCACCCATTCTCCAACACCAATCTCGGTATCCGGTTTCAAACGTTGACGTATCTCTTCATCGTTCTGAAAGTTGATCCCCTCCAAACGCTTGATTATTGAGTTACCAAGGAATTTATGAATGGCAATCTCATAGAAGCGGATGCCGTTATTCAGAGATGAGTTTTTAATCTTCGCACTCTGGAAGGAGTAAATCTCGGAAGTTTCACCCGATACGCGTTTCAAATCTTTCAGAATAGCTCGTCCCTTGAACATCTTTTGGATGGTATACGGACTCAACAGGTTATAATTGATATAATCCAGTTTATTGGGATCTTTCCGCTTATCTCGTTTCGGCCATTTCTGAGCATCCCGAATGGTTCCCACACTCCGCAGATTCACACCAGGCACCAAATAGGTGGTATCCCGTTGCTCAATCAAATAGGAGAAAGGCAAATTGGACGTGTCGGCATGATTGACGTGTCGTCCCATTACCAAAGAGAACGCGCCCACGCGTGCCGGCCACAATATATATGAATCGGATGTGGTTTTCGCTCCACGCTCCATGGTCCCCTGATGGATGGGGCCTAGCTTATACATATGGTTACTTTGATTGGAACCTGAGCCGGCATTCATGAACGAGAACATACCGGCTATCAATAAGGTGGACTTGTGGTGTGTCACCGTGAAGGGGCCTGCAAAGATTGCACAAGCCTCGCCATTCTCGCCCTGACAGTTACTGAAAAACAGCGAATCGGAGGCTGAGTAGTTATGTCCCAACCGACAAGATTGACCTACGAAGCAACGGCTTAGCATCGTACCGTCATCGACCTCCGAACCGGAAGAGATGATAAAATCATCACAGATAACTCCGTCACCAATGTGCACCGGATCGGCTACATTGCTATTGATACTTCCATTCGTAAGGCGGCAGGTTCCACAGATATGACAATAATCCCCTATCCGCACATTTCGGATAGAACCGGTATTCTGAATAATCACATGATTCCCGATACTCCCCACTGTAGCCGCATGCTTGTTGGAGTAATAATCGGTAATCGTTTTCATGCGATTGATTAATTCCGGACGGTGCCGGTAGAGGGCCAGGATATAGGCTTGATGGGCAGAGAGCTTATCATTCATCAAAACTTCACGTCCTCCCATTTCATTTAGAACTGAGATTTTCACTCCATTGCCGAATGTGCTTAGGCCATCGACCAGAATGATATCTACATTCTCAATAAAGGCATCACTACCTATTTCATAATTCGCAATGTAGTTTTGAATGTTCTCTATGCAACAGTTATCACCAACTGTAACGTTATGCAGCGTGACATGCCGCAGGCCGGAATGCTTTTTGATGCCACCGGGCAGGGTAAACTCGGAGTCGAAGACGCCCAATTTAACCTCGCCCGAGAAGCGAGTATGATGCACATATTCACAGTTGAAACCTTCGACCACCAAAACACTTCCCCAATCACCAGCCAGGCACGACTGTCCCTTCAACTGAAGAATCTCTTCTTCAGTAAGTTTACGATAATCTTTCATACAAATACAATATATTAATGTGTGCCTTGCCAATCGACGGCAAAGCAACACACTGATTAAATTCTATTCTTCGTCGTATGTCTGATAAAGGAAATCATTATAGGGATACTTTTGTACATGCAATTCTTTCACTCGTTGATAAACCACATCTTTCAGTTCGTCTATATTGATTCGTTCGCGGGCGGAGATGAATAGACAGTTGTCTTCCATCTTGGCCATCCACGTCTTCATCAGCTCTTCGAGTGTTAAGTTCTCTTTTGTTCGGGGGGTAAGGTCGTCGGATGCTTTTTCTATATAAGTGTACGCATCTATTTTATTAAATATAAGGATCATAGGTTTGCCACTGCCTTCAATCTCAGCCAGGGTCTTATTCACCACATCGATTTGCTCTTCAAATCCAACATGAGAAATATCGACTACATGGATCAATAAATCGGCTTCACGTACTTCATCCAAGGTCGATTTAAACGACTCAACCAAATCGGTTGGCAACTTCCGGATGAATCCTACGGTATCGGATAGCAGGAATGGCAGGTTTTCAATTATCACTTTACGTACTGTCGTGTCTAACGTAGCGAATAGCTTATTCTCAGCAAAGACTTCACTCTTTGCCAACAGATTCATGATGGTAGACTTCCCGACATTGGTATAGCCAACTAAGGCAACCCGAATCATACGACCGCGATTTTTGCGTTGGGTAGCTTTTTGCTTATCAATTTCCCGCAAACGCTCTTTCAACAACGACATACGGTTTAAGATGATACGACGGTCCATTTCAAGCTGAGTCTCTCCCGGTCCGCGAAGTCCCACAGAACCTCCTTTGCCACTACCGGAGCCACCGCCCTGGCGTTCCAAGTGAGTCCAAAGACGTTGCAAACGTGGCAACATATATTTGTATTGCGCCAGCTCTACTTGCGTTTTAGCATTGGCAGTTTGAGCACGCATGGCAAAAATATCAAGAATGAGTGAAGTACGATCGAGTATCTTCACATTAAGCTCAGCTTCAATATTACGAAGCTGTTTAGGAGAAAGTTCGTCGTCAAAGATCACCATACCCACTTCGCGTTCTTCTTCCGCTTCGGTGGCAATATAGGTTTTAATCTCTTCCAGTTTACCTTTTCCCACATATGTCACAGAGTTCGCAATAGGTAACTTCTGCGTAAACTCCTTCACTACTTCCGCCCCAGCCGTCTCAGCAAGGAAAGCCAGTTCATCCAGATATTCTTTTGTCTTGCGCTCATCCTGCGTTTGAGTAATGAGTCCCACAAGTACTGCTGTTTCCGCTTTGGCTTCGGATATTACAAATTCTTTCATCCTTTTTATTCTATAAATAATGTGGGAACAAACTTACATAAAAATCTTGTATTTATAAGTGTGCTTCATTAAAAAGAGAGCAAAAAAAGCCCCTGACACACACGAATGTATGTCAGGGGCTAATTATTTTGAAGAAGAATATTGATTATTCTGCCATCAAACCTTCAATATCAAAGTCAAGATCAGCTGTAACGCCTTCCTTGTAGTTTACGTTTTGGCCATCTTTCACATAGAATACATCATAAGTAAAAGTGTAAACCGTGCCTACTTTCTTCGTCTGAGTCACATTGATAAATAGAGGCAATTTATTCTCCGTCATGCCTGTATTGATCTTAGTAGCTTCATACTCACCTGGTTTGTTCAACATACCGGCAAAGTCATAGTTCGTATCATCTAAGAAGAACTGGAAACTTCCTGCGGTTGAAGCTGATAAACCTGCATAATAGTAGGGTGCGCCAACTCTGAACAATGGATTAGCACCAATGTAGTCAGATGCCAACTGAACAGGAGCAAGAATACCACCATCATACCAACCTTTTTCCAAAAGTACCGGTTGTCCTAAAGCCGCCCATTTATAATCTCTGGTTACGGAGATAGTAGTTAAAGAGGTACCTGCTGCATAAAGATGATCCTTGGTATTACCACCAATCGACAACTTTAATGAATAGGTTGTTTGGTATTTACACTTGCTGTTAAGTTTGAGCGTAACAGATGCTTTTGCTTCACCAGCCGCAAAAACAAATGCAGTAGGTTGGTCGCAGAACGGTTCATCATCAATTTTAGAACATGACTCTACTTTTACAGGTACGGTCGCTGCACCAGTGGTGTTCACGCGATTCATCGTAACAGTAAAACTAGTTCCTTTATCCGGGTTTACAGTAGCAGTAGAAGTCGCTGCCGTAAAGTTAGCCCCCAAAGCATCTTGATCTGCTTGTGGACTTGCCACCTCAGTATCTTCAAAGTCGCTACAGCTAGTCATAGAGAGAGCCGGGACGAACAGCAAATAGAGTAGATATTTATTTATTTTCATATGATTCATATTTATAAAATAAGTATAATTAATTATCTGCAACAGCTTCCGGAGTTGTTCCCGGAGTATTCTGATCTGCATTGGTCAATGCCTGATTAGATTGGATCTCTACTTCCGGAATAGGCCATAACAAGATATTGTCGTTGCTGGCAATGTTGAATATCATATTATCATTCGGATATCCTCCACCACGACGATCGACACCTTTATTCAAGCGCATCAAGTCGAACCAGTTCAAACCTTCTCCCCAGAATTCGATCCGACGTTGCAAGAATACTTCGTCTTGTACATTAGCACCTCCACTAACTGTATATTCTTTATAGCGATATGTTTGCATAAACTTCTCGAGTGTTCCTTTACCGTCTTTACCCGACATTGCTTCGGCTTCGGCTTTAATTAAATACATCTCTTCCACACGCATCAACGGAATATCGTTGGCATTGGTAGCAGTTTCAAGTACATTATTATAAGGAGCAAACTTCACCTGTGTATAAGCACCATACCCATAATCTGTCATCAACGCTTGCTGAGCTGCAGTAAGATTCACCGAACGCAAGTTCGATCCTAACCACCAACCTTTACGAGGGTCAACATCCGGAATACTATTATACAGGCTCTTATTGATCTGCTTACCGCCTGAGTAGTTAGCATATCCATAGTTGAAAGATCCCATGTGCGAAGGCCAGTTAACGATACCCGAAGTTACTACTCCATCAGTTTCATTAACGATAATTCCCCACATCCAGTTTTTCTCTTCAATATTCGAGAAAGTAGGTTTATTGATGTCGGTCATACCGCCCGGTACAATATTTTCGGCACTTGCAGCCTCAATAGCGTCATCTGCTGCAGTAGCTGCCAAGGCGTATTCGTGCATGGTCAAATAAACACGGGCACTCAGTCCATAAGCTACAGCTAAGCTAATATAGCGTTTATCCTTCCGGGCTACTTTTGCTTTTTCAAGCAGACCGATTGCTTCTGTCAAGTCAGAAGTAATCTTTGTATATACATCTTTAACAGTTGCACGGGCACAGCCTTCTTTTTCAGCTGCTTCCATGTTTTCTTCCGTAATTAAAGGTACGCAAGGTTTGCTTTCATTACCCTTATAATTGAACTGATAAAGCTGAGCTAATACCCAATACGAAAAGGCACGTGCACTCAAGCCTTGTGCAAGGTAATACTGATCAGTTGCACTTGTTGAAGCAGGATCAATACCTGAAATCACATTGTTAGAAGCGTAGATGATGGAATACATATCATTCCATACAATCTGACCTTCCAATGAAGTTTGCGAACGATCGGTAAAATCAAGATCAGAACCAGTCCAGTTGTAACCATTATCATCGCTAACTACATCATTACCATTCGCATCTGTAAATAGCATAACGCTCGGATAACCAATATCATTATGACGTTCACGCCCCAAAGCACCTGTATTAGGCATGTATTGATTAAACTGAGCAAAGATCGCATTTACACGGGCTTCTATTTTAGTCGGGTCCATTTTCCCAACTTCTTCTTTTTGTTCGCCTGTTATTGTGCTGCCTTCAGGAAATGTATCCATTTCGGCGCAGCCAACAAAAGCTAAAGAAGAGAATAAGAAGGAAGCAAAAATATATTTTGTTTTCATATTAAATTCTCAATTTGTTAATCCATTAAAATGTAAGACTAATACCTCCGGAGAGCGTACGAATAGGAGTATAAAGCGATGTAGTTGACGTAGTATAGCTCTGACGTGGGTCTAGACCCTTACGTGCAGTAATTACAGCTACGTTGTCAGCAACAAAATAAACACGTATTTTGTCAACCATCATCTTTTTAGTCAACTGCTGTGGCAAGGTATACCCAACTGAGATGTTGTTGATGCTCAGGTAATCTGAACTTTCCAACCAACGAGTAGAAGCTGAGTTTGTATACTTGTCATTTGCGTTCAGACGCGGTACATTTGTTTGCGTATTTTCCGGAGTCCAAGCATTGTAGATGTCCTTGTGCCAGTTTCTTCCTGCAGAGCTGGAAGAACCACCGTGCATAAATCCTCTATAACCTGCATCGTAAATTTTACCACCCAATTGATAAGAGAGTTGGAGAGATGCGTCGAATCCATAAGCTTCAACCGAAGTACCAAATCCACCGTAAACAGTAGGCATCAAATCGTCAGTAGCAACTTTATAGCCTTCAGCTACTGTATAATCCGATGTTTTGATTGCATTACCTGCATCATCTTTTGCCCAGTACAGAGCAATACCGTTTTCAGGATCTACACCTGCATAATCTACCAGATACATGCGGTACATTGATTTTCCTTCTTCGTAAATACGAGAACCATCAATCATCTTTCCATTAAGGTCAGGATGTAGTTCGTTGATCTTATTCTTAACGAAAGTAGCATTCAGGTTTACGTTCCAGTTGATCTTCTTATTATTCAGAATCTGATAATTCAAATCAACTTCAAGACCTGAGTTAGTCATTGAACCTACGTTCATCGGAACAGCAGTATAACCTAAGCTACCGGCAGTCGGACGATTGTAAAGCATGTCTTTCGATTTACGTCCGAAGTATTCAATAGAACCGTTCAAACGACTTTCCAACAAAGCGAAATCTACACCGACATTATAGGAGATAGAAGTTTCCCAAGTGATATCAGGGTTACCTTTGTATAATAATGTACCATCAGCAAACACACCGTTAGCACCTGTCAATTTGAATTGGTCCATCCAAGGATAATAGTTCTTATCCAAGTCTACTCCCGGGTATAGGATATCATCATTACCTTGTTGTCCAAAAGATGCTTTCAGCTTCAATAGATTGATCCAAGTCAGATCTTTCATAAAATCTTCACGAGTGATGATCCACGCAGCACTTGCTGACCAGAAATCTCCCCAACGGTTTTCCGGAGCAAAACGTGAAGAAGCATCACGACGGTAAGAAACGTTACCGAAGTAAGTGTCATTGTAAGAGTAGTTCACACGGCCGAAGAAACCTTTTGTAGAGTATGTATCTCTCTTACCATTCACCTTGAAGTTATCAATAGCATTGCCTAGATATACATTTTCAGGATTGTACAGGTTTTGTGCACTTCCCGACAAAAGCGTATACTCATAAGTATATCCATCATAACCTGCAGTAACATCAAAATGATGTGCATCTTCAAGAGCAAACTGATAGTTAGCTACATATTGTTGGTCGAAACCAAACGTGCGTTCAGAAGACTGATAAGCAGTACCACCATAAGAGGCACTCTGTCCCATATAAGCATTTCCGAGGTCATTGTAACGAGTGTTGTCAACGTTCATACCGAAGCGAGCAGAAACTGTAAGTCCGGAAATTGGAGTTAACTCAGCAAACCAGTTTGCGTTTACAATATCCATCAGGTATTCAGTCTTATTATAGATCAAGTCACCAGCCGGATTGGCAATAGACATGAAGGAGCGATTACCTTTTGAGCTTTGTCCATCTCCATAATCATACACTTTACGTCCGTTGTTCAGCATGATATTCTTATCTGTATCACGAACATACATCGGGTAAACAGGAGCTAAGTTATTAGCAATGAAGAAAGCGTTACCTGAAGAAGCAGTAGCATTTGCATCCTGATCAGACGGATAGCGGCTTTTTGAGTTAACGTAGCCTACATTAGCACCAACTTTCAACCAATCGTAAAGTTTATAGTCACCTTTGAAACGGCCATTAATACGTGTCAATCCAGAACCGGAAATTACGCCCTGGTCATCTAGGTAACCGAAAGCTAAATAATAGGTAGCTTTATCATTACCACCGGAAGCATTGAAGTTATACTCCTGACGAAGATTGTTTTGGAAAGTCTCATCAGCCCAGTTGTCTGGTGTGTAATAGTAAGTTCCATCGTTATAACCTAAAGTTGCATTCGGGTTTACTTTACCATTAGAACCAACCACTAGTTGTCCCGAAGGAGCTGTGTAAATTTGGTAACCTAAACCACCCGATGCCTTAGTAGGCAAAATAGAGTTAGCTCTGATATTAGCGATTTCAGGAGTATATCCTGCACCAACCTGAGCATTATAGATAGCCTGATAAGCAGTTTCAATGTAGTTTTTAGGACTAGTCATTACATCATAGTTCTTTACTGCACGAGAGTTTACACCCCACTTAGCATCTACATTAATACGTGCTTTACCGGAAACACCCTTTTTGGTGGTAATCATAATAATACCATTAGCACCACGTGCACCATAAAGAGCCGTAGAAGCAGCGTCTTTCAATACAGTCATCGATTCGATATCAGCAGTATTGATAGAAGACAGTTCGCCATCAAAAGGAACTCCATCCACAACATACAATGGATTCGTTCCGGCATTGATAGAACCTACACCGCGAATACGCACCTTAGCGGATTCACCCGGCTGACCGTTATCATTCAAAATCTGTACACCTGCTACCGCACCAGCTAATGCATTAGAAACGTTAGCAACCTGACGTTTCTCAATCTTATCAGCTTTCATCACAGCAGCAGAACCCGTAAATGTTCCTTTTGTTGAAGTACCATAAGCAGTTACAATAACTTCGTCCAGAACTTCGGTATCAGATTTTAATATAATTCTCATATTAGATCTAATAGCAGTTTCGGCGCTCTGCATACCAATATACGAAACCTGCAAAGTCTTTGCAGAACTTGGTACGTTTGATAAACTAAATTTGCCATCTATGTCAGTAATAGTACCTTTCGTGGTACCTTTTACTAATACAGAGGCTCCAACAACTGGCTGCCCGTCTTCTTCTGAAATCACAACGCCTGTGATTGTTTGAGATTGGGCGGCTACTTGGCTTAGACCCACAAAAAGGCACGCCAATAACAGCATCAATTTTCTCTTCATAAATTCTCTCTCTTAAAGTTTAACTTTACATTAATTTTCCTTCACTCTAACAAGTTGCAAATGTATTAATAAAATATAAATAAATAAGCAACTTTATCAAAAAAGGTTGCAAATATAACATTTCGTTACCAATAAAGGAAGATTTATGATTAAAAACTGGTTAGTCGATAGCAAAAACTTCGATTTTCAAAAGAAGAATAAACATATTGTCTGGACAAAAAGTCTCTTTTAACATTGGATTCGCTTATTTTTAGTCACTAAATACTGCTATAATTGCATCTTTTTGTTTATCTCGATGAAAGACCTACAAAAAAGTGCCATTTATTTAAAAGTTCTGTGAATACTTAATCGACGATATTTTATTTTTTTAGAGATATTAATAGATGTTCGCTTCTAAGTGCAGTACAGATTACGTCTAACTAAATTCTATATATTAACTAAAAAACAAGAGAATGGAAAAGATTAGTTACAACCTCGTATTTAACCGAACAAAAAGATTGAATAAAAAGGGGATGGCTTTAGTACAAGTGGAGGCATATTTAAATAGTAGAAAAAGATACTTTTCCACTAAAATATATCTTAAGCCTAATCAGTGGGATGCAAAACGTAGTATGGTAAAAAACCATCCTAACTCTAACATCCTGAACCAGATGCTATATAAGCACATTGCTACTATTGAACAAGCAGAATTTGGACTATGGCGTCGAGGAAAAGCAATTTCATTGGATTTATTAAAGGAGTCGATTGATAAGCCCGTAGGTAGCGATAAGTCGTTCCTTGCTTTTTTTAAAGAAGAGGTTGCTAATTCTTCTTTAAAAGAAAACACGAAACAAAATCATCTATCGACTTTGGAATTACTGCAGAAATTCAAAAGAGAAGTACTATTTACTGACCTGACATTTGATTTTGTTTCTTCTTTCGACAATTATCTGCAATCCAAAGAATATCACCTTAATACAATAGCTAAGCATATGAAGCACTTGAAGCGATATATCAATGCCGCTATTAACAAAGATTATATGGACGCGCAAAAATATGCATTCAGGAAATATAAAATAAAAAGCGTTGAAGGCAGTCATACGCATCTAACACCAGAAGAATTGCGCAAGCTAGAAGATCTATCACTAGAGGGTAGATCTGCAAAATGGCAAAAGACAAAAGATGCTTTTCTGTTCTGTTGCTACGCTGGTTTACGATATTCAGACTTCATAAGCTTGAAGTCTACAGACTTCGTAGAGTTTAATCAAGAGACATGGCTTATCTACAAATCAGTCAAGACTAGTGCTGAAGTCCGGCTTCCTTTATATTTATTGTTTGAGGGGAAAGCACTTCTAATATTACAGCGTTATATGGATGATCTCAATTGCTTTTTTAAGTTAAAAGATAATTCTAATATTAACAAAGAATTGAATATATTAAGGAGGCTAGCTGGAATTGACAAACACATATCATTTCACACCGCAAGACATATGAATTTTTATTTTCGTCTGAAAACAAGCAAGTTACAAGAATATTTTTCTTGACAGGTAACGATTTAGAAACGAGCGAGTCTCGTTTATTTACGTCATTTTTCACAAAGTACAAAGAACGATATTGAACTGCAAAGTTACAAAAGAATCTTATATTACCAATATACTCAATCATTTTTTTGCGTTTCCCTTTTTCCAATCTATTTTGGTTACTCATACCAGAATGCTTTTCCAGTTTTAACCCTTCATTACAAACTTAAAAACAGAAGTTTAGGCAGGCAGGAATAAGCATTGGGCAACAATATGGAAATGAGTGAAATTCTTTACCTTGCTTCGTTTTTCCATTGCTTCAAATAATTTCGCCACGATAACTGCTTTTTGAGAGAAACCACAACAATCAATACCTTTTCTATTTCTATTTTTCGGACAGTATGAATATAGCAAAGAATTTGTACCTTTGCCCTTGAAAAATAGAAAATAGCGGCTTGTAAAGCCGTTTATATAATATAACATAACGTTCGCTGAACGTCTCGACACGAAAACTGGCACTTTTCAAACAACCGAGAATAACAGTCGCAATGTTCATGCTATACGAAAGTATGGCGTGGGCTTGCCTGTTTCGGTTGTTGGGTATGCCAGTACCTCGTGTCGGAATAGCGTAAGTTCACGCTTTTTTGTTGGATACAGGCGAACACAGTATAAACAATTAAATTGAAGAAAAATGAAAAAGATTAAAGTTTTCATCGCTGTGTCGCTCGATGGTTACATTGCTTATCCTGATGGCGGAATGGATTGGCTGGCAGGACTTAATGCCCCTGCCCTGAAAGAATTTAAGGATAAAGTGTTTTACAATTCTATAGACACTGTCCTTATGGGAAGTGGTACATATCAGGAGATAACATCTTCTGATGTGGATTGGCCGTACAAAGACAAAACAACTTATGTGCTTTCCCGTCGAAAAAATAATCTTCCTCCTAAAGCAAACGTATCGTATCTTACTGAAAATGTATTGGAATACATACGTCAAATCAAACGTCAGGATGGCAAGGATATTTGGCTTTTAGGTGGCGGGCAAACGATAAGACTTTTGTTGAACCATGATTTGGTGGATGAACTGCACCTTTGTTACATCCCTGTTATGTTTGGAGACGGTATTCCTTTGTTCCCATCCAGAATGAAAACATCAAAATGGGAATTGTGCGGCAGCAAGACGTTTGAATCCGGTATATTGAAGGTCGATTACGTGTTATCCGCATAACAGAACATTTTCGAATCAAAAACAGCATGAATGGACAACTTCCTGAAAAATACATTCAAAAATTCGTTTTTGTCGAAAAACCGCCGCGTTTGGTCGAAAAAAATAAATGTGCATTTCATCCACCCGTACCTTTGCCGCATCAAAGTAAAGGTAAAAAGAATATGAAAAAAGAATGGTTTCATCAGCTAAAGAAACCATACTGGAGATTACAATGAAGGAAAGCGTACAGGCATTGGACGAAATAGTTGTCCGCCCGAAGACGAACAAGGACGCGCCGCTCAACCCGATGGCATTGGCCGGGGCGCGGATGCTCAGCGTGGAAGAAGCAAGCCGTTATGCAGGCGGTTTCGATGACCCTGCGCGGCTGGTCGGTTCGTTTGCGGGCGTAGCGGGCGATGTAACAAGCAACAGCATTGCCATCCGGGGCAATTCGCCGCAATCCCTGCAATGGAAATTGGAAGGTGTTGAAATACCCAATCCCAGCCATTATCCCGAAATCGGCGGTGTGGGTGGCGGCATCCTGACAGCATTCAGTTCACAGGTGCTGGGTAATTCCGACTTCTTCGCGGGCGCTTTTCCTGCGGAATACAACAATGCGCTGTCGGGCGTATTTGACATGGCGCTGCGCAACGGAAACAACCGGCAATATGAGCACACGGCGCAAGTAGGGACGCTCGGCGTGGAATTTGCTTCCGAAGGGCCTTTCAAAAAAGGAGAACGGGCTTCTTACCTCTTTAACTACCGCTATTCGTCGATGGCTTTGGCGGGTGATATTGCCGGCGGCGACATGAAAGAGGTTTCCGGTATGCGCTACCAAGATTTATCTTTCAAAATTAATCTCCCCACCCAAAAAGCGGGCGTTTTCTCGCTGTGGGGCATCGGAACAAACGACGGTTTTGTGAACTACCTGCCTGACGACCTGTCCGATTTCGATTATATTCCCATCGAAGGGACAGCCCGCCAGTATATGGGCACGGCAGGATTGGGGCATAAGATTTTTCTGGATGAGAATACTTATCTCAAATCCACGTATGCCGTCACATATTCCCAAAATCATACGATGACAGACCTGTATGATGCCAACCGCCGGAATCCGCAACGGATACAGGATATGCTCGACAAAAATACCAACCTCATTTTCCATTCATACTTGAACAGGAAGTTCAGCGCACGGCACACAAACCGTACCGGCGTCACGCTTACAAACCTGTTTTATGATGACAATTATAACATCGCCCCAAACGCTCCTTACACTAACGGCGAGCCGATGGAGAACTTTGCCGACGCAGACGGGAACAGTTTCCTTGCTTCGGCATACACCCAGTCATCTTATCAGTTCAATGAACAGTTCACTGCCCAATTGGGACTAAACATGCAATATTTTGCACTCAACCGGCGCTGGACATTCGAGAAACGGGCAAGCATCCGCTGGCAGGTGTCTCCGCGACATGTTTTTGCTTTGGCTTATGGTATGCACAGCCGCCACGAGCGACTCGATTATTATTTTGTTACCACTCTGGAAACGGGCAACCGTTTGGTAAACAAAAACCTTGATTTTGCCAAAGCCCATCATGCGGTATTGAGCTATGACTGGAACGTTTCGGACAATATACATTTTAGGATTGAGCCTTATTTCCAGTATCTTTATGATGTGCCTGTCGTGCCGGGCAGCGGCATTTCCATTATCAACCAAACCGATTTTTATATGACCAGGCAGTTGGTAAATGACGGAAAAGGGCGGAACTTTGGAATTGATTTCACTTTTGAACGCTATCTGAAAGACGGTTATTATTACATGCTGACGGCTTCGGTCTTCGATTCCAAATATCGCGGAGGTGACGGCGTCTGGCGCAATACCCGCTACAACCGCCGCTTCTTAACCAATGCCTGGGTGGGAAAGAATGGATGCTCGGACGGAACCGGCAAAATGTACTGGGGGTTAATCTGCGTATGAACCTGATGGGCGGCAATTATTATACTCCCTTAGACGAAGCAGCGTCGCTTGCCGGACAGCGTCCCGTCGAAGATGAAAACCGAATGATGGGCAGTCAAAATCCTGTGGCTTTCACGGCTCACATAACGGTAAGCTACAAAATCAACAGACAGGGAACGGCGCATGAGTTCGGACTGAAAATGTTGAACATAACCGGAAGCACGGATTTTTACAATTTCGACTACAATTACCGTACCGGACAGTTGGAACATGCGGCGGCAGCAGTCAGCATCCCTAATATTTACTACAAAGTGACGTTTTGAGGGGTGAAAAGCAGGATTGGGCAACTATTTAAAATGGGGAAAGTGCAATTTTACACCCGATTATTTAAAAGATAAAGAAAAAAGGATGAAAATAATATCAGTCAGAAAAGAACCTAAGTTCAAAGATGTAGCGATAGAATATATCAGTAGTAAATGGAGTGTCCCACGAATGGTTTATGAAGATTGCATTACACATTGCATATCAACACCTAACCCTTTGCCTCAATGGTATCTACTCGAAAAAGGGAATGAAATAATAGGTTGTGCAGGGCTTGTTACGAATGATTTTATCAGCCGGATGGACTTATACCCTTGGTTTTGTGGTTTATTCGTTGAAGAAGCCCATAGAGGTAATAACTACGGATCATTATTGATGGAAGAAGCAAAACGAGATGCCTCAAAAGGTGGTTTCCGAAAACTGTATTTAAGCACCGGCCATATTGGTTATTATGAACAATATGGATTTAGATACATTGGAAACGGATATCATCCTTGGGACGAAGAATCACGGATTTACGAAATAGAACTATAAATCATGAACATCAAGCGAAACATAGTCTTTGCTCTTGAAAGTCGGGAGAAAGACGGTAAACCTATTACAGAGAACGTTCCTGTCTGCATACGCATCATCTATCGTTGCGGGAGGCTGTTTCAATACCCAATATTTACTATAAAGTGACGTTTTAAAAGAAACATGAAACGGAAGATAGCAAATAATTTGGCGCTTATCGCGGTATTGGGCTTTATCGCTATGGGAAGGATTTATCTGATTTCATCAGAAGGACTGCGTATTGCCCATACAGCGTTGATTATAGAGGTTGTGTTGATTACGCTGACTTATTTTGCTGCAACAATCTTGAATATCCGTGTACTCGTGCCCCGCCTGTTATTGCGAAACCGTTTCACTGCATATATGGTTTCATTGCTGGCGCTTGCAATGATTTTTATAGCTATCGAAATAGGCTTCGAACGTTTGTTCATCGACCACTATCACTTGTCGCCCGGAAGAGACCTGTATTTTTCGGAAGACAGCATTTTATTTTTTGAGATGCTCTCCGGCATTGCCGTTTACTTTATCAGCGTGGCAGGGACGGCGATTGTTATCTTCATGCGTCTTTGGAAGCAGTCAGGCGCACGGATGCGGGATTTGGAAGAACAAAGCGCCCGGAGCGAATTGGAGAAAGTCAGGACACGGATTGATTCCGAAGCACTGTTTGAGACGCTCGACAGGACAGCAGGTATTGTCCGGCAATCACCTTCCGAAGCTTCCACCCTGTTGATGAAGCTAAGCAAATCGCTCCGCCTGCAACTGTACGAAAGTGAACACAAGCGGCATACCGCGCCGGGGGAACTTCCCTCACAAATGTTCAACCTGTCATCACCCCTCCTGAATTTATTGACGGAGAAACGTTACCGTGGAGTACGCCATCTGTCGATGATAATGGTATTCACGCTGATACTAAGCTCCAATCTCAATGGAACATGGTTTTCGCTCCTGTTTATGCTGCCGCTATCACTGTCTATTTATCTAATCCTGATATATTTCAGTATCCATGTATTAATGCCGAAATTGATGATGCGGAACAGAATGCCTGCTTATTTGATGTCGGTAACGCTGTCGGCGCTCGTGATTGTCATACCCATGCAGCTAACTTATTTTAACGGAATTGCCGATAGTAATGGATGGTATAATGAACAGTTTACTTTCAGCGCCTGGCACTTCTCTGCGTGGATGCAGGTATTATATACCATTACCAATACCGTCAAGATAAGTTTTCCAATGATTAGTGTGAATGTTTTCATCCTTTTCCAGCATTGGGTGCGGAACGAACGGTATATCGCCGAACTCGAAGCGGCAAGGCTACGCTCGGAACTGGAACAGTTGCAAAATCAGGTAAATCCCCATTTCCTGTTCAATATGCTCAACAATATTATCGTCCTGACAAAGAAAAATCCCGACGAGGCGGCTAATGTACTCCATAAATTGAGCAACATGCTGCAATATCAGTTCCGTGGCTTCACGAAGCAATCCATATTACTTGGTGATGATATACGTTTCCTGACCGACTACCTGAACCTCGAAAAGCTGCGGAGGGATAATTTCGAGTTCAGTATCACGGCAGGCGACGGCGTAGAAGAAATTTCACTGCCTCCGCTGTTGTTTATTCCCTTTGTGGAAAATGCCGTGAAACACAACAACGACAACCGTAACCTCTCTTTCGTCCGGCTCCGGTTTGCCAGGGAAAACGACAATTTGTGTTTCGGGTGTATCAACTCCAAACCGCTCCGCCCGACGCGTAAGGACGAAGCCGGCGGACTGGGGCTTCCCAATGTGCGCCGCCGCCTCGATTTGCTGTATGGAAACAGGTACCGGCTGGAGATAACCGAAAACGAAACCTCCTACACGGTACAATTAAGTATTGAACTTAAATATAAAAAGATATGAACTGTATTATTGTTGATGACGAACCCTTAGGCCGCGAAGCTATCCGCCTGTTGGTGGAAGATACCCCGGCGCTGGACTTGTCGGGAAGTTTCGGAGATGCCGAATCGGCAGGAAATTTCCTGCTCGACCATCCCGTTGATTTGGTATTCCTCGACATCCGTATGCCCGGTACGGACGGGATAACGTTTGCCCGCACCGTCAGGGACAACACTTTAGTGATATTCACTACCGCCTATCCCGAATACGCGGTGGACAGTTATGAACTCGATGCCGTGGATTATCTCCTGAAGCCCATTGAACCGCAACGTTTCCAAAAAGCCGTTTCCAAAGCCGGCGATTACCTGCAACTCTTGCAGGACAAATCACAGAAAAGCAGCGTGGAAACCATTACGCAGGAGCATATCTTCGTGAAGTCAGACCGTCGCTACTTCAAAATCCTTTTCCGCGACATCCTGTTTATCGAGGGCTTGAAGGATTATGTTGTCATCCAGACCGGCAAACGGAAAATTATCACGAATACTACGCTAAAAGCTATTCAGGAACAACTTCCGCAGGAAATTTTCCTGCGTACCAACAAATCCTATATCGTCAATCTGGAAAAGATTGATTCCTTTGATGTAAATGACATTTATATCGGCACGCACGAATTGGCTATCGGCAGCCGTTACAGGGACAGTTTTATGGAGAAATTTGTGAAAGGGAAACTTGTTTAGCAAGATAAGTGATTTCTAATAATGACAAGATGGAACAGTTTGTGTGTAATCTCAAGGAAAGTATTTATGCCGACATTCAGAAAATTGAATTGTCGGAGAGTGATATTTCTCAGAAATCGTTGAAAATAATTCAAGTGCTGGAGAAAACCTTTGAAGATTTAAAAACATTCATTTTGGATTATACTTTCAAAGACCAAACGGAAGAAATAATTTTCTTTAAAGAAATTAAGCCTCAATTGTTCAGCCAATTAGTCTATCATAACAAAATTTACAATATTGAAATGCGGATGCCGACAGGTAGCTATAATGATAAAAAATCTTATCTGGAGAGTGTATTAAGCAGAATCAAGTATTTCTTCGATATGAATTTTGATTTTTACCATTATTACCGTTCCGGAAGCACTCACTTGGATAAATATTACTTTCTCATGGGGAAACCTGATATACAACTCATTCTGGATAGTTTTTATTTTGAGCGGGATACAAAATTCTCTACAAGCCATGATTTCAAGGTAGCAAAAATATTGGCAAATGAAATGCTGACAGTATATGTAAACGGGAAAATTATCAAACTGGAACAACAGTCTCAATCCTTTACGGAAGAAAGTTATTGCATTTCCAAATCCAAACACACATGGACGGATTCAAAAACAGACCTTACGGAACTGATTTATGGATTATACGTTAAAGGTAGCATTGACAAGGGAAATGTTGATATAAAGGAGCTTGCCGACTATTTTGGGAACTTTCTCAATATTGATTTGAAAGATATTTACCGTATCTATCTGAACATCAGAAGCCGTAAGGACAGCAGGACGTTATTCCTTGATTCTTTGACAGATGAACTTAATGACAAGATGGATGAAGATGATAAACGATAGTAGAAATGCAAGTATGGAAACGCTTATTCATATCGAATGGAACCTGAAAGGAACCATTGATATGCAACACCTTTCCAATGAATTGGGTTTTACGGAAAAACAACTCAATGAAGCATTCTATGAACAAACATCATTCAGTATTCAGGAATATATGGCGAAACGCCGCTTTACGGAGATAATGAAGCGTTTGGCGCAAACCTGCGATGAAGTAGCAGTAATTGCAGAAGATTTTTCTTTCCCCAATACCAATACTTTAGTGTCCTTTTTGCAGGAATTTAATGTTAATCCGTTTTGTATCCGCAAAGGTTATCTGTTGGATGGATTTAACCTGACGGAATCAATAGTGGATTCAGTTATCAATCGTTTAAAGATTGCAGGTTCGTATCAGACGGCGATAAAGTCATTAAATAGTAGTATTTTTGTAAGCTAATCAGACAAAAAGATGACGAAAATAAATACAAATTACAAAATGAGGAGGATTGAAAATATGAGCAAATACGAACCATTATGGAAACACCTGCAAGCAAATGAAAGTGAAACGCTGAAACTCACTTATGACGACATCAAAGCTGTTCTCGGCTTTGATATCGACCACTCCTTTCTAACCTGCAAGAAGGAAGCGGCGCAATTTGGCTATCGTGTGGGGAAAATCTCCATGAAGGAGAAGCACGTTACATTTCATAAGGAGGAACAATTATGAAAAAATGGTATAACGAAGAATACGAATTTACTGTTGAGGTAACAGGCTTTCTCCGTGGCGACCGCACCGAGGGATATTGCCGAAACGGCGAAGAAATTGGAGACAAATATACCTGCACATATGGTTGCCCTGTAAATTCAGATGGACAGGGGATTTGCTCAAAAGTGATGATGATTATGTTCCCGATTATGGAAGCCGTTAGGAGCGGTGGCGATTTAGAAAACATCGGTGGCGACGGCAAATACAGCAAGGACGTTGTATGCCCGGACGGTTGCGTTATATTTCGACTGACAGCAAAGAAACTTGATAACGAGAATTTTTTTAAGGGGAAGTTTTTTAATCAGGGGGCGCTGTGATGAATGTTTCATTATTATGAGAGTAAAGGCAGCAAAATAATTAGTTTGAATGACCTGTTATGGCAACAGGAAATAAAATAAAATTAAAACAGAAATATAAAAAACAGAAATTATTATGAAATTTAGTAATGTTAGATTGTTAGTCAAGGACTACAAAAGTTGTTTCAAGTTTTACAATGAAAAACTTGGTTTAGAGCCTGCTTGGGGCGATGAAAACAGTAATTACGTTTCATTCAAAGTGGCAGAAGGAATAGAGGGTTTTGCCCTGTTTGTTTCTGATTTTATGGCTCCTGTAGTGGGTAACGCTGAAAAAACTCAACCGTCAGGATACCGCGAAAAATTAATGGTGTCTTTTGAAGTTGAAAACGTTGATGACACTTATCAGGCATTGTTGGCAAAGGGTATTACTTTTGTTAATCAGCCAACAGATATGCTTGATTGGGGAATGCGAGTTGTTCATTTGCGCGACCCCGAAGAAAATTTGATTGAATTATTTACTCCTCTGGCGATTCAATAAAGATAAAAAGAAAATTGACGAAATGCTTCATTATTACGAAAGTAAAGGTAGTAAAATAATAACAGGATTTGGCGGAATTGAAAAATACTACAGAGGAATATTCGACCGATGATGGCAAAAGGGTTGTGTATGAACCGAAATGGAAGTTATAAACAAAATTAAAATATGAAGTACAGAACAGTTAATTTAGACGCATTCAGCGTCATTGGAGTAAAGAATTTTACATCCATCGAAAACGGCGAGAATTTCATCAAAATTCCGCAAATGTGGGCAAGTTTGCCCGAAGAAACAATGAACAGGCTGGGCGAACTTTCCAACCTGAAGCCGTCGGGCGTACTGGGCATCTGCGCGGAAATGCACGATAACGGCTTTGACTACTGGATTGCCGCCGCTACAACAAAAGAATGTCCCGCCGGATTTGAGAAGTTGGATATTCCCGCTGCACACTGGATTGTCTTCGAGATAACCGGCGCGATGCCCAAAGCCATACAGGACGGATGCCGGTACATATTCAATGAATGGTTTCCATCGTCGGGTTATCAACATGCCGATGCACCGGAAATTGAGTGGTATTCCGATGGAGATATGAGTTCGTCCGATTATAAAAGTGAAATATGGATTCCGGTTATTAAACAGGATTAGAATAAAATGAAGACACATCTGTTTTTTCTTTTTATATTGTTCATTCAGTTGCCTTTACGGTCGCAATCCGATTACCCGAAGATACGGATTTCCGAAGACATCGAATTGATAAAACTTTCGGAAAAGGCATACGTTCATGTATCTGTTTCTGAAATAGACGGATTCGGCAAAGTATCGTCCAACGGCTTGATTTTGGTAAGCAAGGACGAAGCGTTTCTTTTTGACACTCCGGTAACCGGCAGTCAAACGGAAACTTTGGTGAAATGGATTGCCGATTCGTTAAAAGCCGCTGTTTCTACTTTCGTTCCCAACCATTGGCACGAAGACTGTCTCGGCGGCTTGGATTATCTTCATTCAAAGGGCGTAAAATCATACGCCAATCAGATGACGGTTGATTTGGCAAAAGAACATGGAAAGCCTGTTCCACAAAACGGATTTACAGATTCCCTGCAATTAAACCTGTATGGCGAAGATGTTTACTGTTATTATTTTGGGGGCGTCATTCGACGGATAATATTGTGGTTTGGATTCCTTCCGAAAAAATCCTGTTTGGCGGATGCATGGTAAAAGACATTTATTCCAAAGGACTTGGAAACCTGTCGGATGCCCAACCGGAAGAATGGGCAAAAACCATTCAAAAAGCGATTGGGAAGTTTCCCGAAGCAAAAATTGTCATTCCGGGGCATGGAGGGATTGGCGGAAAAGAATTATTGCAGCATACAAAAGAATTATTACAGCAATATTTAAAAATAAAAATGGCAAAAGAAGCATTGATTATAATTGATATTCAGAATGATTATTTTGAAGGAGGGGCAAATCCTCTAATCGGAAGCCTTGAAGCAAGTGAAAATGCAAAAGCATTATTGAATGATTTCAGGGAACGGTCGTTACCTGTGATTCATATCCAACATTTTTCGACCAGAGTAGGTTCGACATTTTTTATCCCAAACACAAAAGGGGCAGAAATTCATGAAAATGTTATACCGGTTGGTGGAGAGAAAGTGATTGCGAAAAACTATCCAAACAGTTTCAGGGAAACGGATTTGCTCGAATACCTGCAATCGAATCATATTACGGATTTGGTGATTTGCGGCATGATGACTCACATGTGCGTTGATGCAACAACGAGAGCGGCAAAGGATTTCGGATTTACCTGCACGGTAATTGGAGATGCCTGCGCCACAAGAGATTTGAAAATTCAAGGTTCAGTTGTCGCGGCGAGTGAAGTGCAAAAATCTTTTCTTGGAGCATTGTCCTACTTCTATTCATCCGTACTGACGGCAAAAGAGTATTTAGTTAAAATGGAATAATATGGAAACAAAGAAACAGAAAAATTTAATGGAAGTCTTTCAGGAAGAATCTCCTGAAGTGGCACAAGCCTTCGGCGGATTAATCCAATCCGTCAGCAACATGAAAGCTTTGGAACCCAAGATGAAGCAGTTGATTTACATTGCCATTCGCGCCTCACAGGGCGAAACAACGGCAGTAACCGCCCATGTGCCGATGGTAAAACGGGCAGGCGCCACCCGCGATGAATTGAAAGAAGCAATCATCATGACGACCACCGTTTGCGGTATCAAGGGGATTGCAAGTTGCCTGATTCCGGCTTTGGAAGCCTATGATAATGCAAAATGAAAAACTAATGAGAACCGCCATCATTTACACCTCCAAGCATGGAACAACCGCCAAAGTTGCGCAAATGATTGCCGGGCGATTAACCGGCAGTCAGGTATCAATCATTGACCTGAAAAAAGTGAAATGCCCCGACCTCAATTCCTTTGACGGAATAATTTTAGGCACATCTATTTATGCCGGAACATCATCAAAAACGATGCAACGTTTCTGCAAGGACAACATTGCAGTATTGACACAAAAGCGATTGGCATTGTTCATTTGCGGAATGGAACCGGACACGTCCAAGCGACAACAGGAATTGACAAATGCTTATCCGCAAGAATTAGTCCAACATGCCGTTTCAACATGCTTTGCCGGAGGTGAATTTCAGTTCGAGAAAATGAATTTCTTTGAACGCGCAATTATCAAGCGTATCGCTAAAACGGACAAAAGCGTTTCGGACATAAACAGCGATAATATAGATAGATTTGTACAGGAAATCAACAAGTAAGGAATCATGAGTCAATTATTAAAGGAACAAAATATCTTTCCGTCAGAGGAAGTTTTAAAAGATGTACTCGGCAATGTTTACAATGTCTTTGAAGAAATGATAACGAGGCTAACTCAAGACGAATTTTCATTAACGGTCACTTGGAACTACTATAAAGACGGTAAATCATGGTTGTGCAAAATTTGCGACAAGAAAAAGACAATCTTATGGCTTTCAGTTTGGGAGGGGTTTTTCAAAATCTCGTTTTACTTCACGGAAAAACACCTCGAAAGCATTGCGTCTTTGGATATTTCAGAGCAAATTAAAGAAGTATTTTTTCACACCAAACCGGTGGGGAAATTAATTCCATTAATAATCAATATCAATACGAGAGAACAATTAACCGATTTACTGAAAATAACAAAGTATAAAAAGGAATTAAAATAAAACGAGGAAGAAGAAAAATATGGAACACGAAAACAAATCCATTCACGAATTTGATGTTAATCTAATCTGCGAATATTTCTCGCGGTTGGAACGGCAGGGACCCGGCAGTCCCGAAATAACGGTTAAGGCATTGAGTTTTATAGACAACCTTACCGCCGAATCGCAAATACTTGACCTCGGTTGCGGAACAGGCGGTCAGACGATGGTGATGGCACAACACGCACCGGGGGATATAACGGGAATCGACCTTTTTCCCGCTTTTATCGACCTGTTCAACGCCAATGCCGCTAAACTGAACCTGCAAGAGCGGGTAAAAGGCGTTGCCGGTTCAATGGACAATCTTCCTTTCAGGGAAGGGGAATTTGACTTAATCTGGTCGGAAGGGGCAATCTACAATATCGGTTTTGAGCGGGGACTGAACGAATGGCGTAAGTTTTTAAACCCCGGCGGATACATTGCCGTTACCGAAGCGTCGTGGTTTACAGAAGAACGCCCTGCCGAAGTCAATGACTTTTGGATGGATGCTTATCCCGAAATAAACACCATCCCAAACAAAGTAGCACAAATGCAGAAAGCCGGATACATTCCTGTTGCTTCGTTTATCCTGCCGGAGAACTGCTGGACGGAGCATTTCTACGCCCCTCAAATTGCAGCACAAGAAGTTTTCTTAAAAAAATATGCAGGTAATAAAACTGCCGAAGAGTTCATCGCAAGTGAACGGCACGAAGCACAATTATACAACAAGTATAAAGCGTATTATGGCTATGTGTTTTATATTGGGAAGAAGAATGGTTACCCAATCGACTAATTTGAGCGTAGATAAAATTGCTACGGAAATATTCCCAGTAAAACCTGTCCATAAAATATTGGTTAAATCGCAATTCAAAAAGAAAATGGCAAGATTGAATGAATAAAAAAAACCGGATAAAAACGATTATACTCGACTTTGACGGCACGATTGCCGATACAAAAGACAGTATCATACAAACTATCCAGGCAACATTGGATGAGTTAGGTATTCAAAGAGCAAATGAATCCGACATAAAGAACCTGATAGGACTTCCGCTCAGGGAAACATTTGTCAGGGTTGCGCACTTGACGGACAGGAATATGCAGGAGAAAGCGATAGCACTGTATAGAGAAAAATATAACCAAATTAGCCTTAATACGGTAAAATTGTTCCCCGATGTAAAGGAAACGTTAAAAGAACTGCATGATAACGGGCTAACCATCACAGTAGCTTCCGGAAAAGGAAAGGAAGCGTTGTTGAATCTGTTGGACAGAATGGGAATTGCCCGGTACATCTCGCTGGTATTTGGGGAACAGGATGTGAAAAACAAAAAGCCTGCCCCCGACATGGCGCTGTTGATTCTTGAAAAAACAAATTCCGGCCCACAGGAAACTTTGGTGGTAGGCGACACGGTGTATGATATGGCAATGGGTCAGGAAGCCGGTTGCATCACATGCGGAGTAAGCTATGGAAACCATACGGAAGAACAACTCAAAAGCCGGAATCCGGACTTTATTATCGGAAAATTCGCCGAAATAACAGGTATTATCGGGGGGATATATCAATTGTAAAACGACAAAGATTATGAAGCGTAAAGTAGATAATTCATACGGAATAATTCCCTTTTATATTCCATCCGAAAAAATAGTGGAAAAATCGAAAGGCTGCTACCTGTATGATTCGGAAGGAAAACAATATACCGATTTTGAATCGGGGGTCTGGTGCGCCAATCTGGGGCACAGTAACGACCGAATTGTGAAAGCAATGGAAGCGGGCATCCGTCAATCTATTCATCACGGGTATAAGTTCAGAAATCATCCGTCGGAATTTTTGTCTCAGGAACTTGTACGGATAACCGGATTGGAAAAAGGTTCGAGCGTTTTCCTGTCTTCCGGTTCGGAAGCGGTTAATCTTGCCATATCAATGGCGCGAAATATTACGCGACGCGAGAAAATACTGAAAATACACAATTCTTACCTGAGCGCATACGGATACGGGCAGATAACTCCCGGTAACAACCATATTGAGAATGTCCACTTTAACGATATGCAATCGTTGGATGAAACCAATTTTGGAGAGATTGCGGCGCTTGTTCTGGAAACAGGGGGAGCATCCATTGATATGGTCAGATTCCCGGATTATGCTTTTATCCAGGAATTAGTCGAATTATCAGTAGCTAACGGTTGTCTTGTCGTGGCAGACGAGGTTACTACCGGAATGGGACGTATGGGTAAATGGTTCGGATTCCAATACTATGATTTTTTACCGGATATAGTTGTAACCGGTAAGGCTTTGGGAAACGGTTATCCTGTCAGTGCGGTAACGGTCAGTGCAAAAATATCTGAATCATTCGGAAAAAATCCGTTCAGGCATTTGCAATCCCACCAGAATGACCCGATGGGAGGTGTAATCGGATTGGAGGTGATAAGGACAATTGGGGATGAAAATCTGTTGAATCGCTGTCTTGATACCGGACACTATTTCAAAGAACGATTATTATTTCTTAACGCCAAATTCAAACAAGAAATAAGGGAAGTGAGGGGAAGAGGATTGATGATTGCTCTGGAACTGGATAACTCGGTCAATGGCGAACTTGTCAGCGATTTATTGTTTGAAAGAGGATTTGTTATTGGTTACAAAGCAAATACACTGCGTTTCTTACCTCCTTTGGTCATAGAAATAACAGAGATAGACAAGTTAATTACAAATATCGGTGAAATACTGGAACTGTTACGGCAATAGTATATGAATATCTTAATCATTTATGCGCATCCGAGCAATAAATCCTTTACATATAAGGCATTGCGAATTTTATTGAAGGCTCTGAATATGAGCAATCACCAAGTTGAAGTATCGGATTTATACAAAATGAAATTTCAATCTGATATGACGGAAGAAGAATATGAAAGAGAGGGATTTGCAAAAACCGAACTTCCTTTATCCGAAGATGTTATCGCGGAACACCGGAAAATAGATTGGGCTGATTGCATTGTCTTTCTCTATCCTGTATGGTGGAGTGATTGCCCTGCAAAAATGAAAGGTTGGTTCGACAGGGTTTATTCCGCCGGGTATGCCTATGGTTATGACCGAAATGGAGAAAAAGTAATAAAAATGAAGCACATCAAATTGGGACTTGTCATTTGTACAGCAGGACATCCAAACGATTTTTTAGAAGAAACAGGAATTGCAGGAAGTATGCGGAATGTAATGCTTGACGACAGGTTGGGTGTTCGATTCGAGAAGAAAGAAATGATAATACTCGGCGGCACACTGGAATATGAGAAAGTAGCAAACAGTCATTTGGAAAAGATTATGAATTTAGGAATGAACATGGACAAATTTTGTGACACATTAAAAAAATAACGCCTGATATGCAACTGCAAAAGTACAATCGGCCGATACTGTTTTACGGCACATCCGTTTTGGTTCCGTGGCTATGTTGGTTTATATGGGCATGGTTAAGCCACAGTCAATGGCAAGGAAATCCGGCAGTGTTTTTTTGTGGGAGTGTACTTGGATTGACCGGTTTATGTGCTCCGTTCATTATTGCCATGATTTTGATACTTCCCGACAAGGAAATGAAACAGGAATTTGTTTCCGCGACGTTCCGGCTGAAAGGCATCCGACCTGTTTTCTGGGCATTAACGATTTTCCTTTTCCCGTCGAGCATACTTGCGGCCCAAGCAATTTCCCTGCTTTTCGGATACAGCCTGTCTCAATTCAGGATTGTAGAACATCTCTCTTTTACGGCCGGTATTTTTCCCGCGTGGTTTTTACTGATATTAGCGCCCATTCTGGAAGAATTTGGCTGGCACACCTACGGGATACACTGTTTAAGAAACCGCTTTAATCTACTGGTTACGTCTCTTATTTTTGCTATTGTCTGGGGAATCTGGCATATACCCTTATCTTTTGTGAAAAGCTATTATCAGAACGTTCTTGCGGAGACAGGTGTGATTTATTCCATCAATTTTCTGGTAAGCCTTATCCCTTATGTGATTATAGGCAACTGGCTGTATTACAGAACGAGCAGGAATATGCTGCTGGTGGTACTGTTTCATCTGCTGGCAGGATATTCCAATGAAATATTCCAAACACATCCCGACAGTAAAATTATACAAACGGTATTGCTGTTGATATTTTCGACAATCTTAGTATGGAAGGAAAAAGCATTTTTCTTTGACAAATCACATGAGAAAATATTCAATTTAAACTATAAAAAGAAGTAATATGGAATATGTTGTAAATGAAGCGCATGAGACGGAATTTCCCAGCCCGTTACTGGTGAAGCGTAACGAAAAAGTAATCGTTAAAGGCGAATCGGAACATTGGCAAGGCTGGATTTACTGTATAAAGACGGACAGTTCTAACGAAGGATATGTCCCGGAACAAATAATAAGATACGAGGATAATTACGGAATCATAACGGAAGATTATTCTGCAAAGGAGTTGAATGTCAGGGAGGGAGATATTCTTGAAGGAATAAAAGAACTCAATGGATGGCTGTGGTCGGAAAATAAAAAGACCCATGAAATGGGCTGGATACCTGTAAAAAACATCAAATTATTGGAAAAATGAATGACGAAATGAAAAAAGAAGTAATACTTGGTCTGCTCAATGAGTTTGCAGACCGGGAGGAATCATTTATCGCTCCGGCCTTGAATGCCGGTTGCTTTGGACGCTGATTCTGCGAAATTATGAAACTCTCGTAAATAATAATTAACAAAAATAATAAAGATGAAAATTAATATGACGCAAATAAGACCTGTAGAAGGCGACATTGAACAAAACATAACTTCCATTATAATGAATTTATTTATTTGCATTATTATGGCGGCTGTATTTTTACTAACAAGTTGTAACACTGTTAAAAACAACACAGATATGAAAAACATTTCCTTGATATTCTCCGGTATTGAGTTTACCAAAGCTGTCAATGACGCGGAGAATCATTATAGGGTCAGTGATAGCCTTTTGGTTGTTGATGGTATCGGAGGTTCCAATTATTTTATCTCGCCGGACGGTATGCGTGCCGAGGCCACCGCTCCCATACTTCTGAAAGAGATAGATAACAGCAGACCTTTCACTTTTACTACCTGTGTAGAGAGTAAAATAGAAAAAATATACGATGCCGGAACAATATATATCTACATTGATAATGAGAATTGGCTGAAATTTGCATTCGAACGCGACGAAAAACTCCGATGCCGTGTTGTAACCGTTAAAACGGATAGATCTTCAGATGATAATAATCACGATATTATTGGGCAGGATTACGTGTACATGCGCATTGCATCAAACGGAAAACAAATAGGTTATTACTATTCGACAAACGGAGTCGATTGGAATCTTGCACGGATATATAAAAACTATTATCCGCAAAAAATATGGCTGGGGCTCAGTTCGCAATCTCCCAAGCCGGGTAATAATTCTGCGTCTTTCATGAAAACGAGTTTGACTGATAGCTATATTTCCAATCACAGGTTGGGAGAATAACCGTGTAAATTTCCGGTAAAGCATTGAAAGATGAATGAATCAAGTTCGCACCATCGGAAAAGCCGAGGAGAACAATCCTCCTTACTTTTATGGCCAAGATAACATTCAGGAAAAATGGAACAACGACTATCGACAAAAGAAGATTACCGGCAGCGGGTTAATATCGTCATTGAGTACATCAACAATCATCTCGATGCAGTTATTGACCTTGAAAAACTGGCTGAAATATCCAATTTCTCAAAATGGCATTTCCAGCGCATGATGAAAGCGTATTTGGGTGAACCTGTTGGCGCATACATCATGCGGGTGCGGGTGGAAACTGCGGCGAAACTGTTGCGCTATACGGAAATCCCTGTCAGTGACATTTCTTATCAGGTCGGCTACGATGTGCCGTCTTCGCTGTCGAAAGCATTCCGGTTGTTTTACAATATTTCTCCGAATGAGTATCGTAACAATAAAAATTACACCATCATGAAATCATTGCAAGTAAATGAGAATTTGAATTTGAAAGCGCCCAAAATGCTGACATTAGCGCCTAAACAGGCAATTTACCTGAAACTCACAGGCGAGTATCAGACACTGGATTTTTGCGGCGCATGGAGTAAATTGTGGCAGTATGTAAAGGACAACAAGCTCTTTTCCGCAGGTATTGAACACATCGCCATCTATCACGACGACCCCAAAGTAACGGAAGCCGGTAAATTGCGTACCGACATCTGTTTAGTTTTGCCCAAAAAGGCTGAACCGAAAGGTGAAATCGGCGTAAAAACGATTGAAGGAGGCAAGTACGCAATGTTCCTCTATCAAGGCTCTTACGACAATTTGGGTGCAGTATATGACACTATCTACGCTAAATGGTTGCCGGAAAGCGGCGAGCAACTGCGCAACTATCATTGCTTCGAGAAATACATAAACAATCCCGAAGATACAACTCCCGAAAAGTTGAAAACAGAAATTTATGTTCCAATAGAATAGACTCCGCCTTCTGCCACTACAACTTATAGTTATCTTCATCGAAATAAACGAAGATTACATTTTTGATGGAATCATTCTTGGATAGAAAGCCCGCTACCGTGTAAAAAGCAATGGTAGCGGCTTTTTCTTTTCAAGTTAAAACAAATTCTATTATCAAGTTGATATAAAGTTCAATATCTATTTTAAGCCTCTTTTTGTCTCCAAATTGGGCGATTTTGAGGCGTTTTTCTACTGTTTCTGCCATAAAAAACAGTTTTCAAAGCCGTTTTTTGTACTTTGTTATTTCCTCAATAAAATAATCTGCTCATAATCAATCATGTAATAATAATATTCAAAAAAAGTATTATCAACTTGTCAATACCTGATAATTCAACTTCCGACCTTTGCAAAAACAACAACAAAAATGGCAAATAATCCTAAACAAAATAGGCCATGACAGACAAGGAGTTAATAACGTGGATGCAAAATTGGTTTGAGTGTTTTATGGCACGGTTCGACCGATTGGACAAACATTTGGAAAAAATGGCGATAAAGGAAAAACTATTAGAGGGCGAACGGCTGTTGGATAACCAGGACGTATGCCAGATGCTCAATGTAAGCAAAAGGACATTGCAGCGTTACCGCTCGTCGGGCGAACTTCCCTACCAGATGCTCTATCATAAGACTTTTTACAGGGAAAGCGACGTGGAAGCCTTTATCAAGGCCAATTTCGCCAAAGGGGATGACACGGACGGCGATAATCCCGAAGAACCGGATGTTCCGTAACTGGTATTTTTCTTTTCTAAACACTATCGTTCAACAGAAGCCCGCACCGTCGTGATTGACAGGCGCGGGCTTCGCTCGTTTACAGGACAGTTTTTACAATTTAGATTTTGAAGCCCTTTTTCTCAGGTATTCCATGCACAGGTCGGGCGACAACCAGCCTGTCGCCCATGATTTTATTAATTGTCTGCAAATTATCCGGCATGGCTACAAATTTATTTTCCTCCTTCGGTACACCCGCCATGATACCGACGCTCTGCTCAATGGGTTTCAGCGAGGCTTCTATTTTACGCTCCATGACCACCATCTCCGCTTTCAGTCCCTTCAACTCGTCCTCCTTTTTCCAAAGGCTTTCTACCACTGCTTTGAGTGTGGGAACGTCCTTCATCAGCTTTTCGTTGTCTGTCTTGTACTTCTCCAGCAGGGCGGGCATGGTATCTAAAGCGTTCAGGAAATTGGCCGCCGCCGTTTTCGGGTCGGCTGCAAGGTGGCCGTGATTGTAGTTATACAAAATCTCGCCTTCTCCCTTGATAAAAAAGCGGTTCTGCACTAAATCGAATCCGTCCTTCACGGTGGTTTCCGATTTCACCAGCAGGGTAAAGCCATAGAGCGACCCGATGGGTTCCGAAAGGCCGTGCGTCCGCGCTTTGTCGGCAATCTCGTTCAGCTTCTTGCCGACGGACACGGGGTCGGTGGCCGCAAAGCCGTCCAGCCTGACCGGATTCAGGCGTGTGCCGTCCGGGGCAACCTGCACACGGGAGGCGAATGCTTCCACGTCTTTGGATATACGGGCGATGAATCCCTTATTGGTCTCCACCGTCTGCATGATTCCCTCCAGCTTCCAGCGGGTCGAGGACTTGCCCTGCGTGAATGCCCGCCGTTCGCCCTCCAACGAAGTAATTTTTTTCTCCAGCCGCGCTTTTTCCAGCAATTCCGTATTGCCGGACAGGATGGCGACGTATTCGGAAAAATTCATGCCGCTTTTCTCGTCCATACTGCCCTCGTCAATGGTACGGCTGCCCATATTGTTATTCTTTAGCTGGTTGATAAATAACTGCTTGTTGTGCAGCAACCCGAATTTATAAGCGTCCAGCGATTTTTCAACGGCGTAAATCACCACATCGACCTTGTTACCGGCATACAGCTTGGCAATCTCGTTACCCTTTCGGATACCGCGACCGGCGCGCTGCTCCAAATCCGATGGCCGCCACGGTGCATCGAGGTGATGAATGGCTACGCACCGCTGCTGGGCGTTTACGCCCGTACCCAACATCTCCGTTGAACCGAACAGCACTCGGATTTTACCCTCGTTCATGTCGCGTATCATCGCCTTGCGGGATTTCTCCGTCCCGGCTTCCTGTATAAACCGTATTTCGGATGCCGGAATACCATACTGCGTAACGAGCTTGTTTTTTATCTCGCTATACGGGTTCCAAATATCGGGTTTGTAGGTACCAAGGTCGGAAAAAACAAATTGAGTCCCATTCTGCGGAGTGTATGTCTTGTAGTAACCGGCAATGACGGCGGCGCAATGGCTGGCCTTATTGTCGATATGGTCGCCGTACTTCTGCGGGTCAATCAGGCGCATGTCCAACGACATTTTACGGGCATAGTCCGTTGCTATGAGCATCTTCGCCTTTTCCTCGCTCTCCGAAAGCGGCGCACGTCCCAAAATGGTGGCGTCGCCTGTTTTGGCAAACGCCATCAGCTTTTGTATAAAATCCTGCTGGTCGGGCGTGGGCGGAATATTGTGCAGAATCTCGTTCTTTTCGGGACGGTCGATACCGATGTCCTTCGCCGTGCGGAAATCGGTGATTTCCGAATAGAATGAAGCCAGTTCCGGGACTTTAATGAAATATCGGAACCGCTCTTTCTGCACAATCTGGTTGGTTACCGAAAACTCGTAATCCTTCGTCTTCTTGGCGAAGATAGCCGCCCATGCGTCGAAGGTGTTGATGCCCTGCCTTTCGAGTTCCTTCGGGCGCAGGTATTTAAAGAGCAGGTACAATTCCGTAAGCGAATTGGAAATGGTGGTTCCCGAAAGAAAGGTTGCGCCTAAATCCTTGCCCGTCCTGTCCTGGATGGTACGCACAGCGAAAAGCATGTTGAGCGCCCGCTGGCTCCCATCGGAATTTCCCAGCCCCGCCACGCGGTCATGCCGGGTGGTAAAGGTCAGGTTTTTAAATTTGTGCGATAAATCCGAAAGTTTGGATTT
>NZ_BAIV01000031.1 GCF_000517545.1 Bacteroides reticulotermitis JCM 10512
CGTCCGTTCTTACGGCGCAGGTTTGCCATGGGCGAGTCTCCGTCGGAGGTCATGTATTCCACCCATTTGGCTAGCTCTTCAACCGTTCCACTGCCTACGTTGCCACTTATGTAGGGTTCGCAACCCAGCATTTCGCAAAGGTTCAGAAATTCGTGTGTACCGAAACTATTGTCTTCGATGGTTCCACCCCAGTTGTTGTTCACCATCTTCGGACGATTCGCTTTCGGACCGATTCCGTCCATCCAATGGTACTCGTCAGCAAAGCATCCTCCCGGCCAGCGAAGTACCGGCACAGATAAGTCTTTGAGTGCATTGAATACGTCTGTACGATATCCTTTGATATTAGGAATGTCCGAATTTTCACCGACCCACAGGCCGCCATAAATGCAGGAACCCAGGTGCTCGGCAAATTGCCCATAGATCTCTTTCGGGATAATTTCTTTACCTTGATCTGTGTGTACTGTCAGGGTAGCACTCTTTTGTGCGAAAAGAGAGATTGAAGCCGCCATGAAGGCAGTGCTAACTAATAGTTTTGCTTTCATAATTGGAAAATTGTTTAATGTAATTATATAGTTTGTTTGATTATTCTTTTCATCCGTTTCGAAAGTATCGATGAAGCTTTATTTGGTAAATACCATCGCTCCACCCATCGGTTGCATTTCGATAGTCAATGTTCCTTTCTTGTTCACACTGCCTTGTTTGAAGTCGGCTGTACGTGCTTCGTTGTCACCAATGATCGACAAGCTTTGACCGCTGAGCCAAGGCACTGAAAGATCTAACTTCAATACTTTATCCGTAGCATTGGTAGCCGCGATATACCATTGGTTGCCATACCTGCGGGCGATTACACTGTACTTTCCCGGATAACCGTCAATGAAACGGGTTTCGTCCCATGCCACAGGCACGTTCTTCATGAAGTCCAGGATGAAGTGCGGTTGCTCTTTCAGGTTGTTCGGAGTAAGGCCGAAGTGTTGTACACCACCCGACTGATAGAGTACGGAAGTTGCGATCTGGAAAGCATCGGTTGTTTTACGTTCGACACCCGATACGCCATCTTTGGAGAAGTGTTTATTGAAGAATACACCTCCGAAATCCATTGCCGATACAGCATTGCGTATGAACGGATACAATGTACTTTTCTGAGCTTCCCGGTCGGCATGGTATTGTGAGAATACGAGGTTTTCAGAGACCAGAGCTGCTTCACTGCTCATGTGGTTCGGGTACATACGTTCCCAACCTCTGGGTAGCGTACAGCCGTGAAACACAACACCGATTCCATACTCGTTGGCATCCGTCAGGATATCTTCGTATAACTTCATCGTTGTTTGTTTATCACCTCCGAAAAAGTCCACTTTGATTCCTTTTACACCTAACGTCTTCATCCAAGCCATCTCTTTCCGACGAGCAGGAGCCGTATCCATCCGGTGATGTGGTCCCTGCGGAGCATCGTTCCAACTGCCGTTAGAGTTATACCACAGATAGACATCGACCCCTCTGGATTGTGCGTAAGCTATCAGCGAAGGCATATTCTCATAGCCAATCTGTTTGTCCCAAAGCGCATCGATCAGGATGTATTCGTACCCCATATCGGCGGCAAGGTCAATGAATGTTTTTTGGTCTTGGTAGTTGCAACTTCTGTCTTGCCAGAGAATCCAACTCCATGTAGCTCGTCCCGGTTTATAGACTTGTGACGGCTCGTAGAGCGGACGTACGTTGTCGTAAGCAGAGGTCGTTTCTACAATCGGTTTCAGCGTTTCGCCTACGGTGATTGTTTTCCACGAGGTAAGTAGTGGAATGGCGGCAGTTACCGTAGCATCTCCCATACCTCCGTTTTCTTCTTTCTCCGGAAAAGAGATGGAATACAAACCGTCTTTCGTTCCTTCACTCAGCTTGGTTCCGGCATACTGACTGCTGACTCCGGTTTCGGAAAGCAGTACCAACCGTCATTCCCAATATGGAAGAGAGCAGGGAAGGTATATCCCAATTTATATTTCGATGGGGTACCAAGTGCTTCCTCTATCGTGTACTCTTCTTCATAACTGGGTTTGGTCCCCATCCATCCGTCTCCGGCAGGAGCCTGTGGAGTAATGAAGGTGGTGGCATGCGAGGGGAAGTCAAATCCGGTCAACTCTTTCTCTATCGTACAATGCGTGCGTTTAGGAGAGGTGATGCGGTACGCCTGAGCGATATCGTTCTTGCTTACCCGGAAGATGATCTGCAAAGTATCTCCGGTAGCATTGAGGTATTTGCATACTAATTCATTGGCTTGATAATGTATGCGGCTAACTTTGGCGTGAGGCATTGTATAGGTCTCATCAATGGGCTGTACCTGATGCGATACAGCGGTCAGCCCTTTCGAGAAGTCACCAATAGAGGTAACCAGTCCCAAAGGGGAGGATTCCAGCATGGCTTTCCCGTTATAGCTAACCGCATATACCGGACTTCCGTTTGCTAACTCTACTTGTACGCTTAATGCTCCGTCCGGCCCTTTCACCTCTTGTCCTGCCAGTGCAGTGGAGAGGGAGAGGAGGGCGACGGCTAATGTTGACTTTTTCATGGTAATTTTATGGTTTGTTTGTTGGCTCTATTTCTTTAATACGCTACTTATTTTAAGAGGCGTACTTCGTAAACGGCAGGTGTCCACTCGGTCGTTTCAGGGACAAAGCGAATGAGGCTATTGGCAGCTGATAGTTCCTGAGGTAGTCGATAGGTCAGTGTGACAAATCCGTCCTTATCAGTTTCGCTAACTGTTGGCGTGCCGATCAGCTTTTCTTTTCCCAGCAGGATACTCATTTGATTCCGATCTTCTTTTTGTACGGTAATCATAATCCGACTTGCTTTCTCTTTCACTTTCAGTTGATAGCTGAACCAACCTTTAGCACGGCGGAAGTGACGGTCTTTGTGTGTGCCTGTTTCTGCCTGTTCATACTGTATGCCGTGGTCGGATTCCGGTTGCTGTTCACCCGGGAAGATCAGGTCGACCGTTTGATTAGCCAGTTCGGTAGCTTTCTGCTCGGCAAGCTCTATTTCTTTCCGAATCACCCGGAACTGCTCTTCACTCGCCTGACGGAAGTAGATCGCATAGCGGGCATTATGTAGTCGGAAGAAAGGTATCAACTCCAACGGTTTCTGTGATTCCGGATAAGATGTCCCTTCGTAGTTGAATGTCAACAGGTCGTTGTTCTCTTTATGAAGCGCGTTGCATACCGTGTGCGGACTTCCGATCAGCATGGGCACTTCTTGAAGAGGTATTTGTTTACCGTTGGCGATGTGTCCGCCACGGCTGTCGTCGGCATATAATCCGTCCAAATGATCGGTTCCGGTTTTGGCTGCGAGCACAATCGGACCGTATGAGAAAGCGTAATAATCTTGCTTGTCGGGTATCTGCTCCAGACTTACTTTCGCCGGTAGGTTGAATGTGATAACATCACCTTTCTTCCATTTGCGGCGAACCGGGAAATAGTAACTGTTTTGTGGAGCGACAACGATCTTCCGTTTGCCATTCACTTCAATATAGTCGCCTTTTCCTTTGTCCAGCCATGCGGGACGTCGTATCATCAGGGTAAAAGCTTTCTTCGGTGCTTTGTCGATCCGCAAGGTTACTTGCCCGTTATCCGGGAAGCGTGTTTCTTGGGTCAGAACAACATCCTGTTCTTTCCAATTTAACTGGGAAGGGATGAAGAGGTTGACATAGAGCGTATCTTTCTGTTGGGCGTAAATAAACTCTCCATACTTGGTGTGATTCTCCAGTCCTGAACCGACACAGCACCACATCGAGGTTTCCGGTTGGGAATACACACGGTAATGCCCCGAACGCATCGGTGTGAAATAAACAAACCCTCCCTTATCCGGTTCTTGTGAACTCAGAATGTGATTGTAGAGTGCTCGTTCGTAATAATCGACAAAGCGTGGGTTGGGAGAGTCCTGATAAAGCATCTGTGTCAGGCGGAGCATGTTGTATGTATTGCAGGTTTCCGGTCCCTGTATATCATTCAGCATCGAGGTGAAGTTATCCGCCGGATGAAAGTGTTCGCGCACACTATTTCCTCCGATGCAAACCGACCGATGGTCGACTACGGTATTCCAGAAGAAACGTGCTGCATGATCCCATTCGGAAGCATGGTTCCAGTTGCGGTCGTTTTGCGACAGATCAGCTATTCGTTTGTAACCGATAACTTTGGGTATTTGCGTGTTGGCGTGCATACCGGTCAACCGGTCCTCATCTTTGATCAAAGGCTCGAGAATGGTCAGGTGTGAGAAACGCCGTGCCAATTCCAGATACTTATTATCTCCCGTCATAGCGGCAACATCGGCAAATGTTTCATTTAATCCGCCATGCTCGCTACGGAGCATATCTTGCATCTGCCGGTCACTGAGTCCGGAGGTTATGTCAATCATCCAATCGGTGAATGCAATGAGCATCTGACGTGCCAAATCGCTGCCGGTGTGCAGATAAGCATCTCGCAATCCGGCATACGTTTTATGTATATTATAGAGAGGAACCCATTTGCCGTTCAGGTCGAAGCCGCCTGCACGAATGTTTCCTGCTTTAATTTCTTTCCAAAGTTGGAGACTTCCCGGAGTTCCTCCTATGAATCCCGTGCCGACAGTTTGTTGAGCACGATGTAGTTCGTTCAACATATAGTTGAGTCTGTTGTATACGGCCGTGTCTCCGGTAGCAGCATACATGAGTGAAAGTGCGGATAGATAATGTCCACCGATATGTCCGTCCAATCCGGTGTTTTCCCAGTTGGTGTAACTCGGAGCTTTCGGGGTTAGGCCGGCTTCCCGCAGAAACGGAGCCAGTAAACGGTCGGGTTGAGTGAAAGGATGTAGTGAAGATCAGTCTGTTGTGCTTGCCGAAAAGGGCTATCCAGGAGTTTAACATCTTGCAGGGGGAAGTAGGTTACTTTTTGTTGGGTTTGTGCTTCTCCCAGACAAACGGATAGATATATGGCAAGTAAGAACGAGGCTATTTTCATAATAATTAGAGTGTTGATGGTTGAAAAGATAATCTCGCCTCCTTCAGGTTTAAGGAGGCGAGATAGGACGCTAGGTCCTTATAAATTTAGGAAAACAGTTCCTTTTCAGTGAATTGTCCCAGTTTGAGATAGTTGTCATATATCTCTTGGTAAGCAACTGCATTCTGCGGATTTGGCTGGTATTCGTCAGCAAAACCTGAGCTCATTGCAGCCTGAGCTTCTTCTACTTTGTTGTATACGCCGGCAGCAGTTGCGGCAAACATAGCGGCACCAAGTGCACAAGCCTGATCTGTGCGACATACTTTAATCGGCATGTTCAACACATCACTCAAGGTTTGCATAACAAATGGCGATTTCAGTGCGATACCACCGATACCGATCACGTTGTCAATGCGTACGCCTTCATTGCGGAAGCGGTCGACAATCGCTTTTGAACCGAATGCCGTAGCTTCTACCAGAGCACGGAAGATGCGTGGAGCTGTGCTGCTCAAAGTCAATCCGGTAATCGTACCTTTCAGTAATTGATTAGCATCCGGTGTGCGGCGTCCATTCATCCAGTCGGTTGCAATGATCGTGCTCTCGCTGATTGGAATCTTCTCGGCTTCAACAGTCAATGCGGGGATGATGCGGTCGGCAGCTTCCTCGATCAGTTGAGCTTTCAGATTGTCATCGATCAAAGTAGATTGTCCGATGATGTTGTGAAGCGGAAATTCGAGTACTCGCTTAAACCAGGCGTAGATATCACCGAAACCGGATTGTCCGGCTTCCAGTCCTACCATTCCCGGAATAACAGATCCGTCTACCTGTCCGCAGATTCCTTTGATCAGGTTATCACCGATCTCTTCATAGTCTGCTACCATTACGTCGCAAGTGGACGTTCCAATAACACGAACGAATGTGTGGGGAGTTACTCCGGCGCCAACAGCACCCATGTGGCAGTCGAAAGCACCTCCGGCAACCACAACATTCGTCGTTAATCCTAAGCGTTTAGCCCATTCTTCACTTAAGTGTCCTACAGGTTTATCAGCTGTTTCTGTTTTATCAAACAAACGTGCACGGAATCCTGCCAGTACCGGATCGATACTTGTGAGGAATTCTTCAGGGGGAGTCCTCCCCATTTCTCGTGCCACATCGCTTTGTGTCCACATGCACAACGGCTGCGAACTATATCATCACTTTTGTTTACTCCGGTTATCAGTGCCGGCAACCATTCACAGTATTCTACGATACTGTATGCTTTGGCGCGTACAGCCTCATCTTGTCTGAGTACATGAAGAGCTTTTGCCCAGAACCATTCCGAAGAATAGATTCCGCCTTCATAAGCCGAGTAGTCAACATCCGACTTCTGACATGCTTCGTTGATTTCAGCAGCTTCTTTGATAGCTGTATGGTCCTTCCAAAGCACAAACATAGCGTTTGGGTTTTCAGCGAATTCCGGTAATAGAGCCAGTGGCGTACCGTTAGCGTCAGTGAAAGCTGGTGTACTACCGGTTGTGTCGAATGCAATACCGACTACATTTTCGGCAGTTCCTGCCGGGCATTGCGCCAAGGCTTCTTTCACACTGATCTCCAATGCTTCAATATAGTCAAGCGGATGTTGGCGGTATTGGTTGATTGCGGGATTGCAATATAATCCTTTTTGCCAACGCGAGTAGTATTTAACGGCAGTGGCAAGCGTTTCGCCTGTTGCTGCATTTACTACGATGGCACGAGCGGAATCGCTTCCGTAGTCGAGTCCTATAACGTATTTCATGGTAATTCCGAATTATGGATTGTGAATAAGAGAAATTGTGAAGTCAGAATTATGAATTACGACCTTTAATAACCAGGACATACCCAATCGATCGTAATTCACAATTCGTCATTTATAATTAGCAA
This sequence comes from Bacteroides reticulotermitis JCM 10512, assembly GCF_000517545.1. Lineage (GTDB taxonomy): Bacteria > Bacteroidota > Bacteroidia > Bacteroidales > Bacteroidaceae > Bacteroides > Bacteroides reticulotermitis. Next base: position 6,861 of record NZ_BAIV01000031.1, read on the forward strand.
AGAGCTTTGTTTAGCATATAGTATACTTCATTCATGCGCAGTTCTTTCTTGAAATCGGTGATGGTTGTATTCTCGTCGATAACTACCATTTCGATTCCGGCCATTTCTGCGTAATCTTCCAAATACTCTACTGTCAGGTCATAAGAGAAGCTTGTGTGGTGAGTACCACCTGCCAAGATCCATGCAGCAGCACCTACTTCCAAGTTTGGACGTGGAATCCATAGGGCGGAAGCAACCGGAAGTTTCGGAAGCGGCTTGCTCTTAACGCAATCTACCTTGTTTACGATCAGACGGAAACGGTTGCCCAAGTCAACGATTGTTGCGGCAACTCCTTCACCTTGTTTGCTAGTGAATACCAAACGAGCTGTTTCGCTGTCGATACCAATGCTTAGGCGATGTACTTCAAGTTTCGGTTTGTGCTCAGCAATCAGCGGACAAACTTCTAGCATATGTGCTTGCAGGATGGCACTATTTGCACCGTCGAAGTTCAGTGTATAATCTTCAAGGAATGAACATCCGTGAGGCATACCTTGGCTCATGAACCACATGGTACGGTAAAGGGCAGCTGTTTTCCAGTCACCTTCAGCACCGAATCCATAACCTTCTGCCATCAAACGTTGAGAAGCAAGGCCCGGAATCTGATCGAAGTCACCCAGGTCGTTAAAGTTAGTCGTAAATGCTTTAGCACCGGTATCTTTCAGAATACGACGAAGAGCGATTTCAGCTTTAGCCGAATTCCACACTTTTGTGTAAGCCTCTGTTCCTTCTTTTTCTAATTCAGGAGCGTGGTCGTAATCTTTCCAGTAAACTTCAACAAGTGCTTTTACGTCCTTATCTTCGACTGCATTGTAGTATGCCATCAGGTCGTTTACCGGGCAGTAGTCTACGTGGTAGCCTAAAACTTGCTCAGCAGAAACCTTGTCACCGTCTGTTACGGCTACGTTGTTCATTTGGTCACCGAAACGGATGATCAGCATGTCTTGTGAATCAGCCCAAGAAGCGGCAACGCGCATCCAAGAAGCGATCTGAGTCTGTGCTTTCTCATCTTGCCAGTGTCCTACAACTACTTTACGGTTTTTACGCATACGGGTTACGATATGTCCGAACTCACGGTCACCGTGTGCCGACTGGTTCAGGTTCATAAAGTCCATATCCATTGTATCCCAAGGAATTTCTTTATTGAACTGTGTGTGGAAGTGAAGCAACGGCTTGCGAAGTTCCTGCAAACCATGAATCCACATCTTAGCAGGAGAGAATGTATGCATCCAAGTGATAACACCGATACATTTCTCATCCGTATTAGCTGCTTTAAAAGTAGCAGTTACTTCTTTGGAAGAGTTAACCGTACCTTTATATACTACTTTAACCGGAAGTTTACCCGATTGATTCAGACCTTTTACCATCTCATTTGAGTGTGCGTCTACTGCGATAACTGCGTCACCTCCGTACAGAAGCTGTGCTCCTGTTACGAACCATACTTCATATTGATCAAATGCGTTCATAATGTTGTTTTTAAGAATTGTCTATTAGTAATTGTTATTATTATTGTCCATAGTAAGCATTCGGGCCATGTTTACGGCTGAAATGCTTTTCTACCAGTAATGGGTTCATGGTAAGATTGGGATTGACTGCATAAGCGATGCTTGCCATTTTGGCCACTTGTTCCATAACAACGGCATTGTGTACAGCATCATTCGCGTCTTTTCCCCATGAGAAAGGACCGTGGTTTTTCACCAATACGCCCGGTGTGTGTACAGGGTTAAGTCCTTCAAAGCGTTTCACGATAACGGTTCCTGTTTCCAGCTCATAAGCACCTTTCACTTCCGCTTCGGTCATGTCAGCGGTGCAAGGAATGGCATCGTGAAAATAATCGGCATGTGTAGTACCGATGTTCGGAATGTCACATCCGGCTTGTGCCCAAGCGGTAGCATAGGTAGAATGGGTGTGTACCACGCCACCGATTTCCGGAAATGCTTTGTACAACACAATGTGGGTAGCAGTGTCTGAAGAAGGTTTCAGTTTCCCTTCCACCACTTTGCCGTCAAGGTCAACCACAACCATATCTTCCGCTCTCATATTGTCATAGCTTACTCCACTGGGTTTGATTACTACCAATCCCGTTTCACGGTCGATAGCTGATACGTTGCCCCATGTGAAGATAACCAATCCGTGTTTAACTAAATCCAGATTGGCCTGAAATACCTTTTCTTTTAATTCTTCCAGCATATTTGTTTTATTGAATTCCGGACAATGAATTCCGACTCATCATCCGGAATTGAATTTTAGAGTTTAAATCTCGGATCTTTGCGGTAGGCCTTATCATTGAACTTATATAAAGCTGCTCCGCGTTTCGACCCGGTCTTATCTATTTTATCAGTTTTCTCAATGTAGTCCATTTCTGCAACCCGTTTGCGGAAGTTCCGTTTATCCATGGCTTCCCCATAGATCGCTTCGTACAGACTTTGCAATTGAGACAGTGTAAACAGTTTAGGCAAGAGATTGAAACCGATCGGTTCCATGGATGCCTTCTGCTTCATAATCCTCCTTGCCATTTCAACCATTTGCGGGTGGTCGAAAATGAGTGGAGGGAGCTCGTTGATATTCACCCAATACGCATTGTGATGTTGTACCAGCTTCCGGTCATATTCATTGATGTTGATCAATGCATAGTACGCGATCGAAATTACGCGTTCACCCGGGTCACGGTCAATCTCTCCAAACGTTCCGACCTGTTCCATGTATACATCTTCCAGGCCGGTCAGTTCGTTTAATACTCGTTTGGCTGCGTCATCAACACTTTCATTCTTTTGAACAAATCCTCCATCAGGGACCATTCGCCCATTGCCGGCTCAAAGTTTCTCTTAAGCAATAAGAGGTTCAGTTCACCTTCGCTAAAACCGAAGATGATACAGTCGATACCGACGTAGAAGGTTGGATTTGAACTATAATAAGTGGTCATTTAGCATTCCCTGTTTTATGAATATTACCAGAAGTAAGTGTAGAACAGTGCACATAAGATTATTACGCCAGCACTGGCGATAACATCCCATTTGTTCCAACTCTGTCTGATGAGTGCTTTGTAGTCACCTGTGAAAGTGATAGCTTCGATCTGTTTTGCTGTCGGCTTCGGAGTGAAGAACGATACGGCAACCATCAAGACCATGATGAAGACGAGCAACCAAATTTCAAAGATAAGCCAGTTGGTTTGCCAGAACCAGCCCGTGCATTCCCAGTACCAGCCTGTCATCACATCTTTACCTGAATTGGTGAAGATGTTGGTGAGTAGGCGTATCATACCAAGAATAAATCCGACGATCATACCAGCTTCACCTGCTTTCGGTGTAATTCGTTTAGAGAATATACCAAGGGCGAATACAGCCACCATCGCAGGAGCAAGTAGCGACTGGATTCCTTGCAGATAGTCATAAAGGCTACCGAGGCTCTTCATAATAGGAATCCATACGATACCAAGTACTACTACTACAATCGTTGCTACGCGACCTACCATTACGTAAGTAGCTTCGCTCTTGTTTTTGAACATTGGTTTGTAGAAGTCTTCAGTAAACAAGGTAGCACAAGAGTTAAAGAATGCTGCTAAAGAAGCAACCAATGCCGATATAAAGCCAATTGTAACCAAACCTTTTACACCTGCGGGCAATACGAATTTAACCATTGATCCAAAGGCTGTGTCGGGGTCAGATAATGAGAATCCACTGTCGGGGCGTGCTGCCAATGCGGCGGCGATCATACCCGGGATCAAGAACATGAATACTGGCAACAGTTTGAAATAACCGGCAGCGATCGTACCTCTACGTGCACGTTTCATAACTTCCGCATTCGATTCACCTTTGCGTTGTCCAAGTACACGTTGAACGATATGCTGGTCGGTACACCAATACCAGAAACCAATGATTGATGCTCCGATAAATACCCAGAAACCAGGATAGTCATCGTACAACGGGTCACCTGTTTCAAAGTGGAACATATGATTGGTACCATATGCAACACCATCCTCGCCGACGTTCAGTGTTTTGGCGTAATCCATCATGCAGTCCAACCCTCGGTAATGCTTCCGCCACCAAGTGCCGACAGACCTAAGAAGAGTACAAGGAATGAACCAATGATCAGAATTGGAGTTTGAATGGCCGAAAGCGTCATAACCCCCTTCATACCACCCAGTACGGTAAAGATACCCGTTAGGACGATTAAGCCGATAGCTCCGTACCAGAAAGGTAAGCCTAAAAGACTCTCCATAAAGATACCACCAGTGAACGCTGTTACACTCACTTTCGTGAGTACGTATGCGATCAGTGTGATGATAGACAACCATGAACCTGTTCTAGGTGTATAGCGATGTTTTAGGAAATCGGGCATCGTAATGATTTTCCCTAACTTATTGTTCATCAGTTGGTAGAAAGGCACGAAGAGCATCCCAAGATAAGTATCATCCAACCTTGCATCTCCCAGTGCGCCATACCTACACCTGCTTTCGCACCTGTACCGGCAAGTCCAACAAGGTGTTCCGAACCAATGTTTGCAGCAAAAATCGCTGCTCCAATAATATACCATGGCTCGCCTTTACCGAAGAGGTAATCTTCACTACTGGCACCTTGTTGCGCACGCTTATCTTTTTGCACAGTACGCCATACGGCCCATGTTACGGCTATAATACCAACGACAATAATCAGCCAGTCGAGCCAAATAAATTCATGTGAATTCCAATTCATTTTATTACTCTTTTTTTAGATTTTAATTATTTCTTTTCTTGAACTGTTGCTTTACTTGTGGTGTTGAATTACTTCTCTACACCGAATTTAAAGATGCATTCACTGTGGTAGGTCTGTCCCGGTTCGAGCACTGCCGAAGGCCAATCTGCTTTATTGGGGCTGTCGGGGTAGTGTTGAGTCTCAAGGCATACGGAAGCGCGTTGGTTGTAAACGATGCCCTTTTTACCAGTTACTGTACCATCCAGGAAGTTACCGGTGTACACCTGTACACCCGGTTCGTTGGTGTATACTTCTAATGTAATGCCACTTTCCGGAGAAGTCAATTTAGCAGCTAATTGCTGAATGTCTCCCTTAGAGTTTAACACCCAGTTGTGGTCGTATCCATTACCGTTTTTCAATTGAACGAAGTCGTATTTGTCGATGTCTTGTCCAACTGCTTTCGGAGTGGTGAAATCCATCGGAGTGTCTTTAACCGGAACTATTTCGCCGGTTGTCATAAATGTACTATCTACCGGAGTGTAATAGTCTGCATTTACATATAATATATTATCAGTTGACGCTTTAGACGGATCACCAGCCAAGTTGAAATATGAGTGGTTAGTCATGTTGATAATCGTCTTTTTGTCTGTTGTAGCGCTATATTTGATGTCAATAGCGTTGTCGTCGGTCAGTTTATAAAGTACTTGAGCGGTTACTTTTCCGGGGAATTTCTCATCTCCGTCCGGTGAAACAAGCGTCAGCTCCAATGTAGTAGGATCAATTTGTTTCGCATCATACACTTGGTACTGCCATCCTTTCGGACCTCCGTGTAGGCAGTGCCCGAAGTTGTTTTGAGGTAGCTGAATCGTGTCGCCATCGAGTACGAAACGGCCTTGATTGATACGGTTGGCATAGCGTCCGATTGATGCTCCAAAATCACTCGGAACATTGATGTAATCGGTAATACTGTCGAAACCTAATACAACATCTTTCATGTTACCATTCTTGTCGGGCACCATTACGGAAACGATTCGTCCGCCGAAGTTGGTAATGCAAACTTCCATACCTGCCTTATTTTTCAGCGTATAAAGCGCTGTTTGGGCATTGTTCACTTCTGTTTGGAATTTTAACGGATCCAGGCCGGATAAGGTTAGCTCCGCAGCTGGCTTACTATTGCACGCAGAAAGGAGTAGTGCGGCAATTCCTGCAAATAGAAAATGTTTTTTCATGGTTTTATTATTAATGTAAATGAGATGTTTATCTTATTTTGGGTGTAAAAGTAACACTTTTGTTTGGTGTAACAAATACACTCTTATATGTTATGCAGCATAAAAAGATGAAAACTGCTTCCGGTATCAAAAAACCGGAAGCAGTTCCCACTCACTTACTATCCTTATTTATTGGACTTTCTTGCCCCAATACGTCTTTTGATTTCCTTGGGCCGCATAAACAATGCTATGTTTTCGAGGACTGGCTTCCCAATCTACTTCGCGTTGTAAGTGAAGTATCACCCCCGCACTGGTAGTGACCGTTTGTTTCTCTGCATCAAAGGTCCACGTTGCATTGTTCCATGAGCCTGAAGTGATTTTATGAGTTTCCAAGTCGAAGGTGAGCGTCTCGGATGTTTTTTGACTACTCGTACTTGAGTTCAGCGCCAGATGTTCCCAGTTGCCGGCAATTTCTTCTTCCCGAATTGGAGCTTTGGGTACAGCCCCGTAGCGTTCCGGCATAACGAGCGGCCAACCGTCTTCTGTCCAGCAGATACTACGGATGTGTCCCATCATGATCGCATTGGAGTATTCATTACCTCCGACATTTTCGGGGAAACGTCCTTGAGAAGAATAGAACCAATTTCCGTTACCATCGTCAAAGATCGCGCAGTGAGAGATCCCTACCCAGCCGTAACTGTTATTGAATTTGTAAGGAGCGGTTAGCACGGGATATAGTTGAGCACTTCCTATGGCTGTATTTCCATACATATCTACATAAGTACCATTAATGGAAGTCGAGCGGCATACACGGGTATTATATTCTACAGCCAACGTTCCATAGGCCAGGAAAAGGTAATAGTATCCATCATGATAAACTATTTCCGGTCCTTCCGTTGCTTGCCAGCGGCTGGAACCTCGTTGAGCGATGATCTTTCCATAACCGGAATTGTCGTCACCTGTGATATCCCAAGGTTTGCCCAATGCTTTTTTCGGCATACCATCTGCCGGATTCAGTTCGAGTGCAGCGATGCCACTATGCCATGAACCGTAAATCAACCAATGTTCTCCTTTCTCGGTAATAATATAGGATGGGTCGATTGCATTGATCTTGAAGTAGGCGTTCCAGTCGTTTGTACTCGAACGGGTATATTCTGTTTTCCCTTTATCACTGGCTGAGCAAACAACCAAACCTTTATCTTCCCATATATTACTTGCCGGATCGGAGGTTTCCATTAGGCCGATGAAAGCACGTTCACCCCAAGAACCATCAAACGCTGTGTTGTCCGGAGCACCTGTTTTGATATAGTTGGTGATCACGATTGAGTAGTACATGCGGTATTTGCCGGTAGATACTTTGCGAGCTACCGGAGCCCAGAAACCATAAGACGGATTCTCGATCGGAGCTAATCCCATCTCTGCCCGGTACGCGTTTAGTTTTTCTTTGATCCATGTTGGAGCCGTTTCGCTCATGGTAGCTCCGAGAAATTCCCAGTTTACCAGATCTTTGGAACGGCGTGCATGGAAGTGTCCGTTACCACTGTGCGCATTGCCGTATGAAGCATCCGTTTGATACATATAATAATATCCATCGTCGGCTTTCATCACAGTAGGGTCGTGTACATTGGCTAAGTTCCATTTGCCTCTGTTATCCCAAGATGCTATGCTGGTATAATCATCTGCATAGGATGGAGCCTTGTAGGCGGCTAATTGTTCTTCGAGCGAACCTTCGGCTGTTGAAAAACTAATTTCAGGCGAGTAAACGACATCTCCTTCATAAACACAGGCGAAAGCACGCACATAGTACGTCGTATTTACAGCCAATCCTGTCAGGGAAGATGTAATACTGCCTTCTTCAACATTGGCTTTGACCGTTGCATTATAAATAGTAGGGCCGGAGTGCGTGGCGTAACAAAATCCGGTACTCGTGTAGCGCACATCATTGCGTACTCGGATTGTAGAACTCAATGTTACTACGGACGAAGAAACTTCAACCGTAGTGGGTGCATTGATGGCAATCCCCGAAGTACCGTAATCCGGCTCGTCATCGGTACACGCTCCCCAAACGAGCGTGCAAGATAGTAAAAGGTATATGCTTTTTAAGTATTTCATATTCAAAACAATTTAGAGGGTTAATTACCAATTTCCCATCCCGGGTTCTGTCCGAGGTTCGGTGCGCGTTTCACCTCGTCATTCGGAATCGGGAAGTAATAATTCTTCGGACTATTGAATACGCGTAAATTATTCGTCTGCGCAGGTCCATAAGTCAGCGTTGGATTGTCTGCTGTACCGGTTACCGACACTCCGTAGAGGTTGTATACTTGTTGGTAACGTGGTTTGCTCTTTTCGCTGGTTGCTGTTACGCCTTCGAAAACCTTCCAACGACGCACGTCCAGGAAGCGGTGATCTTCAAAACAAAGTTCAATTCGACGTTCGTTGCGGATACGTTCCTGTAATACCGCATAAGTCATATCTTTGTATTTCGGCATACCGGCCCGATCACGTATTTCATTAATATACTGATAAGCGTTAGCCGGTCCTTCAGCTTCATTAATAGCTTCTGCCGCATTCAGCAGAATCTCTGTATAGCGGAAGATAGTCCACGCATGATTGAAAGTCGAAGGTTCTTTACTCGAAATGTTGTTGACAAACTTCTTTAGGAAATACCCCGTTAGCGTACCGGAGTGTGCGGTCTTATAATCGACACCAAAATCTGTTTCAGAGTTGAAGCGTACGTCGATCTTCCGCTGTTCATCTTTATCCGCACGTCCCCATACAGATCCTTGATGGAAGATAATCTGTTCCAAACGTGGGTCACGATTCGTATAAGGATGACTCGGGTCGTATGTCGCATCATTTTCAATTGTCTTGCCGCTACTTGTTTCAAAGCAGTCTACAAAGTTCTGTGTCGGGTTGGTACGTCCGTTGGCTGTAAACGAGCCGGTGAATCCCGGTGGGAGGAATACCATCTCAATCTGGTTGGTGTTCCATACTGAGCGACAGAGAATAAACTCGTCGTTATATACCGGATTCGTCGTAAAGCACTCGTAATAGTCATTGTTAGGCTTTCCGGTATCGTATAGTTTGTATGGATCGCTTTGCAATAGGTTCTTGGCGATAAAGTCTTTGGCTGCCGTAGCGGCATTTTGCCAATAACTTTTCTCGTTAGAAGGATTGTTGAGCAGAGAAGCCCGATAAAGCAAGGCTCTTGATTTCAACGCATAAGCAGCTGCTCCGTTAACCCGTCCCCAGTTGGAGGTTTCGTTAGCGTAGCGGAAAGGGAGCACATCTTTGACCAGATCGCATTGAGCGGCTACCCATTCCAACGCTTCCGCAGCAGATGTACGGTGCATATTCATGGCTGAAGGATCGGCGAGGTCGAATACAATAGGTGTGCCCGATTCATCTTCAGCGATAATAGCGCATTGCCAAACCAAGAGATCAGATCGAAATGAAAGAGTGCACGTAAGAAGGTGGCTTCTGCGCGATAACGTTCGTATAGGCGATTATCGTCACCTTCTTTTTCATTATTTCCCACAACAGACGCTTGTACATTTTTCAGGAAAACGTTGCATTTACGAATGCCGTAAACATCAACATTCCAGAATCCGAGTAGCGGATGGTCGGCAGCCGTATAGATGTCCGAACCAATTTTGTCGTAATAGTGCAGACTCCACCAAGAGGTTGCATTATCCGTCATGCAGTCGCGTGATGCTCCCGTAAACTGAGGATCATTGAGCGGAGCAAACCCATCGGGTAAGTTCGTGTAAATATTAGCCAGAAACTGGCGGGTCAGGTTGGGATTACCGAACGTTTTCTTTTCCGACAATGACGCGTCGTATTCCTTATCAAGGTAGTCATTGCACGAACTCCCGATTAGCAGGAACAACGCTGTGGCGATATATATATATACTTTTTTCATACTATCGTTATATTATAGGGGTTAGAAACCAATGTTTACACCAAATGAGAACGATTTGGTTTTAGGATAGTTCCATACATAACTTTGTGGATTCTCCGCATCAAAACCTTTCGGCATATGGCTCCAACTGCATAAGTTGTAACCGCTGAAATAGAAACGGCATTGCGTCAGGCTGATTTTGGAAATCAAGGTTTTGGGAAGCGAATAACCAAACTCTACGTTACGCAAAGAAAGAAAGTCGCCATTCACAAGCCAGATCGAGTTCTCGTTGTACGGATAACTACTGTCGATACTGTTGAACGTGTTCGAGATGCGAGGATACTTAGCATTGATGTTGCGTGAATCCGTCGGATCGTCCGTATAGTATCCCCATGCTTTAGTCACCTCATGTGTACCCATTTTACCCCAGGCGGAGTAAGCCATGTTTTCACGTGTAGCTACTGTGCGGTTGAGATAGGCAGTCAATACCACGCGAGCATCGAAACCATGCCATTCAAATCCCAGACGTAGCGAAGGAAGTAACTCTGGAATATTCGTATATCCATTAGGCTTTTTATCATTCGTGTCAATCTGACGGTCACCGTTTAAGTCCTTAAATACAGCAGTACCTAGGGTTTGTTTGCCGTTGCTGGATACATGGTACGGGTATTTCTCCGGATGATCGATCGCATCTTGTTGAGAAGTCGCAACCAAGTTCGGATCACTTGCCCATTGGTCGAAGATTAACATATTGAATCCACCTACCGTTCTGCCACCGAGATAATCTTGCCCGTAGTCGAAGATACGGCTTCCGGTTTTTCTTTGGTACTCATAGTCAGGAGTCAGTTCATCCATTTCCGTAATCTTGTTGGTGTTCCAACTCAACATTCCTTCTACATAATAATTGAACTTGCCGATGTTGTTGCGGTGTCCCAATGTTATCTCCATACCCTTGCTTTCCGCTTTTCCGTAGGAGTCCTGGGGAGCATTCAAACCAAAGAGGGTAGGGACGGTCGAGCGGTTTACCAGGATGTTCGAGCGCCACTCTTTGAATACATCTATTGCACCATATATCTTCTTATTCCACAGGTCGAAGTCGACACCCAGATTCAGCATATCGGATAGTTCCCATTTATTGTTGCGGTTACCAGCTGTTGCTTCGTAAGCCCCTTCCGTATACGATTGTGATGTACCGAAGTTATAGCCTGACCCTTCTTGGAATGTACCTTGGTAAGGATAGCGACCGGCACCGGTTGCAGCCTGTCCCGCACGTCCGTACGAAGCACGTAGTTTCAGCAAATCAACAAAAGAGTTCTTGAGCCAGCTTTCTTCGGAAGCTACCCAGCCGATGGAAGCTCCGGGAAACGTAGCGAAACGTTCACCGTCGGCATAGTTATCCGATCCCATGCGGGAGATATTACCGGAGAAGATATATCGATTATCGTACGCATACGTTGCTTGTGCATTGTATGACAAATACCGGTGAGAGGATTCTTGTCCGCGCACTACATTTTGATATGAACGTACAAAAGCCCGTGCGTTTATCAAATGTTTGCCAAACGTATAATCGTAGCTCAAACCGCCATTCATATTCAGGTTGTAATAATATTCACGTGGCGTAGTAGTCGGGTTGGAGAGTGCGGCATACGTACGCATACGTGTATATTTGTATTCCGATACATCCGAAACCGCCTCGTTCATATTATAATAATAACCATTGATGTCCGCTGTCTGACGAGCTTGGAACGTTTCGTAGGAGTCAAAGCTGAAAGTAACGTTTGCTTTTAACCCCGGAACGAGAGAACCCAGATCACCGGTAGCCGTCACAGTTGAGTAGAGGTTACGGCGGCGATTCTTCTCCATACCGGAACCGACCAATAACGCCGCACCGTTCTTTGAGTCGTTATCACTCGGGAAGAAGAACTCACCGTTGGGACAGAATATCGGATTCATCGGACTGTTCTCCACATAACCCATCGTAGTCAGTGTCCAGGTTGTGGCAGCCGGCTGCGAAATATTATCAATACGTCCGCCCAAATCAAGTGATACGTTCAGGAATTTATTAACATCAATATCGATGTTGGAACGCAGGTTGTAGCGATTAAGTGCATGTTGTGTGCTGTAACCGTCATTCTGACCAGTCCATTCGCTATTCCACATACCCTCTTGACGTAGGTAAGAGAAAGAAACGTAGTAGCGAGCACGTGCGTTTCCACCACTGATTGACAAGTTCGTCTTATATTGAGGAGCAGCATCGCGATACATTACGTCATTCCAGTTCGTATTGAAGTATTTATATTTGTCCATACCATCCAGTTGCTCGCCATTGCTTACCCGACGGTATTTCTCAATATCCTCATCCGAATATACCGCTTTCCGCCATCCAGGTAAGCAACCTGATTACGCGTCAGTGCCATGTTGTATGAGTTCTGATTTTCAGGAACACCCGATAAGGTCTGGAAGCCGAACTCCTGCGTGAAATTGATCTTCGTCTTGCCCGTTTCGCCTCGTTTAGTCGTTACGATGATTGCGCCATTGGCTCCGCGCATACCATAAATGGCACATGCGGCTGCGTCTTTCAATATCGTAACGTTTTCGATGGGGTAAGCGTCGAGGAACGATAAGTCACGTTCCACGTTATCGACAATTACCAGCGGGGCACGTGCCTGTGCATTCATGGTACGTATACCACGTATGAACATGGCTGTTTCACTCCATCCCGGTTCAGAACGTTGCTCGTAAGTTTCTACGCCTGTAACGGTAGAAGTAAACGCATTCTGCAAGACCGTCACCGGATGTTTCACTAGCTCCTGACCAGTTACGACCGAAGTAGCTTCCGTTATCAGCTTGATCGGTTTGCGTCCGAAAGCTACCGGAGTGGTGTGGGCATAAAGATCTTTATCTTCCTCCATCACCACTTTGAAATCGTGGGTGAACTCGGCAATAGCTGTAGCCGACAGATATCCTACACTGCTGATGCAGAGCTCGTCGGCATTCTTTACGTTCTTCAGAGAAAAGTAACCCTCCTTATCAGAGAGCGCAATGCGGCTTGCTTCCGCCACATTGATGACAGCTCCTACAATCGGGTTTCCATCGGTATCTACAATGCGTCCTTTCAGGACTTTCGCTTCTTGTGCCCCGGCACTACCGGCAACCAGCAGGAAGAAAGCGGTAAGCAGGAGTTTACTGAATCCCGCCCGTATATTTTTAAGTTTTGTTGTATACATATCTATTGAGCTTTATTAGTTCCACCCCGGATTATTATCTATGCTTGTTTTCCATACTTCGCCTTCGGGAATAGGATAGAGATACATCTTCTCCGTGAATACCCGTTTTTGGGAAATCTTACGTGTATATACCAAACTGCCGTTTGACTGCGTGATATTCATGCCGTAGATGGAGCGAGACAAAGCTTCCTCGGCTACATTCCAGCGGCGTACATCCCAAGCACGGTGATCTTCAAAGGCCAGTTCGACGGTACGTTCCTTGCGAATGAAGTTACGGCGTTCCTCTTTGGTTTGCAGATCGGTTCGGTTGATTAGTTTCGCTGTCATACCTGCCCGGTCGCGTATCGGTTGCAAGATGTTGAGAACCTCTTCGCGTGTACCTTCTCCCGACTCGTTCAGCGCCTCCGCATAGTTGAGTAAGATTTCGGCATAACGGATGATGATCCAATTGCGGTAGTTTGTTCCCGTATGGTTGTCGTCCAATATATTTTCAGGAATATACTTGCGTACATAGTAACCCGTCGGAGTGGCATTCGCATTACCTACCGGATTGTCGCGCTGTCCTGATAAAACATTGATCGTTCCATTGCCCCATTTCGATCCATTGTAAAGCACCGTTGCTTTCAAGCGTGGATCACGTCCGGCATATGGATCGGTATCTTTGTAACCACTTGCCGCATTGATGGTCGGTGCGTTAGCTATGCTGTATAACGGAGCTCCCGTATCATCATACCCCGTAAACGGAGAAGTGCCGTTAGCCATATCGTACATATCCACTAAGTTTTGTGAGGGACAAAGTCCGCCATTCCCACCTTCTCCCACCGGAGTGTCGTTATAGATAGCCCCAAAGCCGACTTTAACATCATTACGCCAGAAGATAACTTCATTGTTCTTGCCATCGTGCGCATTTTTCAGGATCGCATTTACGTAGCGAGTCGACGCATCTGTGTCGGTCGTATACAGTCCGTAAAGTGATCCGTAGGTATCAATAAAGCCCTTAGCGGCAGTTGCTGCCTGACTCCATGTGATGCCGGAAGCCTGATTGAAACGATCACTTGCCATGTAAAGCATGATGCGAGCATAAAGTGCCCGTGCCATGGGCTGGTTGATGCGTCCTTGATTACCTGCATTGGTAGAAGTCTCCTTGTCCATCAGGCCGGCTTCGCACTGCTTTAATTCTTCGAGTACGAAATCGACTACAAACTCTTTGAGCGTAGGACGTGTTGTGTAGTTGCTCAGCAGATCACCATCCGGATCGAGTACCTCTTTAACGATGGGTACCGGACCGTAGCGCAAGAACATTTCCCAATAGAAGTAAGCTCTCAGGAAATGAGCTTCCGCTTTGTAGTTCTTCTTATCCGTTTCGTACTTCTCCTGACTGTCATCCGTAGCTTTCGGTACATTGTCAATCCGTTCGATTATCATGTTGCATTTGCGGATGCCGCGATAATAATGCTCCCAGGTGTCTACCAGTTCGGCGGCGGCACTGCTTGCATAATAGTTACCGATGTTGAAGCTCGTGCGTACTCCGCCCGAAGCATAACTTGTTTCTGCCAGATCGGTAGCAGCATCCATCCAAGAGTTGTTGATGCGGCAAGCACCGTGGCGCAGGAAATTGTACGTGTCGAAGTGGAACTGCATGGTTGTTTTCCATTCGCTGAACACTTGTTCTTCGGTCAGTTCGTTACTAGGCTGCTTGTCGAGGAAACCGCCGAACATATCCTCGCAAGAGGTTAGCGACGTTCCTGCCATAGCCAGTAAGAAAGCTGCGTATAGTATTGTCTTCTTCATATCTCTTTGTATTAGAATTTAATGTTTACACCAAAGTTCACGGTTTTCATGATCGGATAGCGATTAGATCCTTCGCTTTCCGGATCGCCAAGCCCGTCGAGGTTATCCCAAGTAATCAGGTTGTTCGCGTTTACATAAAGGCGACATTCACTCATGGCCACTTTGCTGATCCATTTAGCCGGAAGCGAGTAGCTTAGTTCAATATTCTTCAGACGGAGGAAGTTGCCGTTTTTCAAGAAGAACGAGTTTTTACGCTGATTGTGATCACCATAGTTATCGTAGTGCAGCAACGGATACTTGGCATTCGCCAGGTTGTATTCTTCCGATTCGTTCGGATTCCAACGTTGCAAATGATGCTCTTTCACCTTACCGCCATTGACGAAGGCGAACATCGCTTCCGCGTCATAGTAGCGTGATACATGATCTACACCCTGAAACATGACACTGAATCCGATACCTTTGTAGTCGCATCCCAGCGTCAAAGCGTACGTGTTTTCCGGAATATCACTGTAGCCGATGAATGTTTCGTCGCGGCTATCTATAAAGCCATCGTTGTTCATGTCGCGGTATTTCAGGTCACCAACTTTCACATCTCCAAAGCTCGATACAGGGAAATCGGGACTATTCAAGTCGGCCTGCGTGACGAAGCCATCGCATAGAAGTCCGAAATATTGGTTAATCGGATGCCCTTCCTGTTTACGGTAAGCCGTTTTCAGTGCAGGTTCATCCATATTCATAATCTCATTACGTGCATGCGAGTAAGTCAGCCCTGCATTGTAAGAGAAGTCTTTACCGATATGGTTCGCGTGCTTCAGCTCGATTTCATATCCCTTGTTCTTCGTCTTTCCCAAGTTGCCGGCAGCCATGTTGACGCCTACCCATTGCGGACGAGTGAGGTATGGCGTGAGAATGTCGTTACGTCTTTCGTAGAATACGTCGATATTACCATTCAGCAGGCCGTTGAAGAAACCGAACTCAAGTCCCAGGTTATATTTGTTTGCACGTTCCCAGGTTACTGCATAGTTTGGATATTGGCTTTCAAAAATACCCGTATATCCGGTTGTTCCGAAGAAATAGTCGTTGGCAACCTGTGACCATACGGCCTGATAGAGGAAACGTTGCTTAACCCCGTTAACCTTATAAACATCGTTACCGACCTGTCCGTAGGATGCGCGGAGTTTCAAGTTGTTCAGCCAATCCTCCGTGCCTTTCATAAACTCTTCGTTGCTGATTCTCCATCCAACGGAGAAAGAAGGGAAGAAGCCGAAGCGTTTGCCACGCATAAAGTTCTCCGAACCGTTATAACCGAAGTTTACCTCAGCCAGGTAACGATCGTCGTAACCGTAAGTGGCACGTCCCACCAAACCCTGATAGCGTTCGGCTAAGTTAGCCTGATAGCGATAATCATTTTGGTTGTATAGCATCATAGCTGTTATATCATGCTTGCCAAACTTGCGTGCCCAATTCAATTGAAACTCCATATAAAGTTTGTAAGTCGTCACCTGATTGTCGCCCTGATACGCTAACTCAGTATCTGTATTGAACTGGTTGTACGCATCAATCGAAGTATAATTGTCGCGATCGTTTAGTTCGTATGTAGCAAAATTGGCATTAAATGCGCGGAGATACTGTGCGTCGTAGTCGAATGACAACATACCCTTGGCAGCCAATCCCGGCGTGAGCCAGTCCATTTTATAGTCGACAATAAAGTTTGTCTCGTTGATGGTATTCGTCGTTTTGTAGAAACCCGCTTTAGCCAAGCGAGCTACCGCATTGTTCTGGTATTGTGAGCTACCACCATACAGTGTTTTCTGATCTTCGCCTTCGCCTACGTTGTAAGAAACGGGGAATAGCCAACTCGGTGTATGATTCAATTCGTAGAATATCTGGCTATACGTGCCATCCAACCTTTCATTCGAGTTCGGGCCGTGACGTTCTTCAAAGCGTGTGCCGAAGTTGATCGATGCGGTGAGATCCTTTGTCAGCAGAAAGTCCAGATTGGCACGGAAAGCGTAGCGTTTGAAGCTGGTATTCGATTTGTTACCATATTCATCCAGACTGAAGTTACGGAACAAACCTTGTTGGTTGTAATATTCCAGAGACGTGAAGTAACGCATACGTTTGGTTCCGCCCTGAATGTTGATGTTGTAGCGTTGAGCCGGTGCGCTGTTGCGTAATACCGTGTCGTACCAATCTACATTGGGGTAGAGGAGTGCATCGATTCCACTCAACTGTCCGGCAGAAGACTTCTTGTACATCTCGATATCCGAGGCCGAGTACTGAGAAGCCAGTCCGTCGTTGGCCAAAGCTTCTTCGAGCAGTACCACCGAATTGTATGAATTAAGATAGGTGTCGCTACGTGTAGGCGACTGAGTTTGCCAGTTGGCGGTCAGGCTCACGGTCGGTTTCTGCTCCTTACCACGTTTGGTGGTAATCAACATAACCCCGTTCGCTCCACGTACCCCATATACCGCAGTAGCCGAAGCGTCTTTCAATGTCGAAATCGATTCGATATCATCCGGAGCGATCTGTGAGAACGGACGCTCTACACCATCCACCAGAATCAGGGGTTGGTTGTCGCCAGCAAAAGAAGCACGTCCGCGAATGTAGATTTTCACGTCATCGGCACCCGGAGCACCTGAGGTTTGCGAGGTTACCACACCCGAAATCTTACCGGCGATAGCCTGTGAGATATTAGCTGCCGGAGACTTCAATAACTCTTTGGATGAAACCTGAGAGATGGCTCCAACGACACTCTCTTTCTTCTGAGCACCGTAACCTACCACTACTACTTCTTCCAGCATTTCGGAATCTTCCTCCATGGTGACGTTGAGCTTGGTACGGTTGCCTACCACTATATCTTGTGTCTTATAGCCAATATAGCTGATTTGCAAAACAGCTTTCGGTCCGGCATTCAGTTTGAAGTTACCGTCGAAGTCCGTAATGGTACCGTTGGTAGTACCTTTCTCGAGAATACTTGCTCCGATGGCCGCTTCCCCTTTCGAGTCGACGATGCGTCCGGTTATCTGCTTGTTCTGTGCCTGAACCCAGGGAGCCAGCGCTGCGAAGCAAACGATCAGGAGCAGTCGGGAAAGAATACTTCCCGGTGCTGACTGCGTATATAAGTTCTTATTTTTCATATCTAGTGTTTTATAGTAATTATTCTTTGTTTAAGAACGGATAGTAACCTACCGTACGTATGTCGAGACTGGCACCGTCTACGAGTAAGAATATGCCGATGTTATTCGTTGTAATCCCTTCGGTGTAGTACGTGTAGTCTCCCAATTTCTCTCCGGAGGCCGTGACTACTTTAATGGTCAGGTCTAATCGGGTACCGGTACGGTTCAGAAGGATTGTGCAATACGCTCCGTTCATTTGCTCTCTGAATGTGTCCCAATTGTAAGTATGTGCTATATTAGCAGCTACATAAGCGTCCCCCCATCCGAAACCATCGGCACGGAGTACCAGGTGTTCGGCATAACCGGCTTCATCTCTGTCTTTTCCGTTCGTGATAACCAATAACCAGTTGTTCCAGTTATTGATGCCATTGGTGTAGTTGTAGAATGTATGAACGAAAGGCGATGGTGTGTTGCCTGTGATGACCGACAGTTTGGAGAAATACGCCCACCAACCGGCGCTGCAATCGGCAGGTCCGACCCGATACGAACCGGCTGCGTATGATTCGCCTGCGTAAACCGTTTCCGGTACGATTTCCAAGTACGACCCTTCACAGGTGAGAAAGGCACCCACTGTCTCTTCCATTTCTCCGACATAGTAGAAGCTGTAGTTGTATGTCAAACCGGTCTTGGTCGTAATCTTGGCAACCAGATCGATCCGATTGTCGGTACGTTTGATTGTCATATCAACGTATGCCCCCTGCATATCCGTCTTGAATGTGTCAAAATTGAAATTATGGGTAATGTTCGGCCCGTCGCCCGGGTATGATGTACCGCCGGACCATCCGTAGGCATCGGCACGAAGTACAAAGTATTCAGCGTAGCCCGCTGCACCCGGAGCTTTTCCGTTGCTTAACACTACAATCCAGTTGTTCCAGTTGTTGGCTCCGTTGGTATAGTTGTAGAAGCCGTAGTGAATTGTCTGGTTGCCTTTCATTGACACCACATCCGAGAAAGTAGACCACCAACCGGTCGTATAATCTTTGTTACCTACGAGGATGTAATTATTCTCTTCTTCACCTCCGCCGGTTCCCGGAACTTTGATTTCGTTGTTGGTGATTTGATTGCGGTAAATTGTTAAGTCGTCTATGTACCATTCCTGAGTAGGTGTGTCCGAACCGTATCCTATATATATATAAGGTACGGCACCCATGAACTTGATGATTTTATTGAAATCGAAGCCGCTGACTTCTTTATCGATCTTCTTTAGTCCGTCCACATATATCTCATAACCGTTGTTGCGTATCTTCACAGCCACATAATGCCATTCATCGGCACTCATCAGTCCGGTCTTATAGTCGGAAGGATTGTTATCCTCATAACTTCCGTCTACGCCTTCATAGTTGAGCCATCCGTTGGCCGTAAAGAACATCCGTTGCGTACCGTTCTCGTTTTGGAATGAGAAGAGAGCCCCTTTCACATCCTGTTCCGGCTTTTCAACGGAATCAGCTTTGGGTGTGGAACTCTGTTTCATCCAGAAAGTGAGCGAGACGCCATTTTGTATCTTAACTTTATTCAAAGGATTAGAGATGCGCGCGTAGCCATTGTTGAGGTGGAGTACTTGTCCGTGAACGTCATCAGTTGCTAATGTAGGAGTTTCTCCCCCTTCATAAGCGAACGTTTGAATTTCTTCGGGAATAAGTTCTTCATCGAAGGTCAGGCTGGCTACCTTTTCGAGGGTAGGAAAGATCTGGTTTCCTGCCGGAGGATCTGACTCTCCCCAATCTTGACAGGAACTGAATGTAAGAACAGTGAGAAACGCCATAAACACGAATGGCCATTTTCTTGTCTTCATAGGTATTGATATTAATGGTTAAACAATTAAATTATTTACTTGTACTGCGGCAAAGATACAATCGAGGGTAGTATTTCAGGTGGACAAATGATTTTGCGAGGTGGATAATTGATCTTATGAGTGTCTTTTCTACACTGCGAGTGTCAACAGCTCTTAGCTTTAAGCATTTCCTCTTTATTCTCTACTTTCTTGACTTACCGGGGACATGATTCGGAGCCCAGGGCTACTTGGTCGAAAGCCCAGGGCAATTGGATAAAGAGCCCAGGGCTGTTGACAGAAAGCCCAGGGCAAAGAATCAAGAAGTAGCGGACTCCTCATTGTTTAGCATACTGCTGGGAGTAACATTGAAATGCTTCGTAAAGCAACGGGTAAAGTATTTCGGGTCATTGAACCCTACTTCGTAAGCTACTTCGGCAATATTCATGTTCTTGGTGGTCCGGTTTTTGATGATCAACTCGCGGGCAATGTTGAGGCGATAGTTACGGATAAACTGTCCGGCAGGTTGTCCGATGAGGCTTTGCAGCTTTTTGTTTAGCAGACTCTTACTCGCTCCTACGGCCTCGCAAAAATCGCTTACTTCAAAATAAGAGTTCTTGTAGTTCTGCTTAATGACCTCCATTACTTGGTTGAGGAATTTCTTGTCGCTCGATTCTTCTTCGATGTGAAGCGATTCTACATCCATATCAATCGTGAATTTCCGCTGGTAACGTTTGCGATTGTCCAGAATGTTCTGAATGCGCGTGAGCAACAACGTTTCATCGAAAGGCTTCAGCAAATACTCGTCTACACCGATGCGGTAACTCTCCAAACGAGATTCGGGTGAAGTCTTGGCAGTCAGCATCAGGAAGGGTATGTGAGAGATGGCAAACGTCTCTTTCACCCGGCGTGAAAGCTCGATACCGTCCATGACAGGCATCATCAGGTCGCTGACGATAAAGTCCACCGGGTTGCTGTTCAGTATATGTAAAGCCTCTTCACCGTTGGCTGCTTCCAGAATATGATATTGTTCGAGAAGGATGGATCGGATATAGCCTCGCATATCTGCGTTATCTTCCACAACCAGAATTGTAAGCGTATCTTTCGGCTTATTGTCTGTCGGAGAAGATGAAACCTGCAAGATAGAATCTGTGTCGCTGTGGATAATGATGCCGCTGTTGTCCTGCTCTTCTTTGCGTTGCAAGGGGAGTAGGACCCGAAATGAACATCCGCCACCGTGATTATTATGCGCCTTGATCATTCCACCGTGCAGATGTACGATGCGTTTGCATAGATACAAACCGATGCCCGTTCCGGCTTGTCCGTACACGGGGAACTTTACTTGGTTTTGCGATTGATAAAAGCGATTGAATATCCGGTTGAGATCTTCTTCGGGGATTCCCGTTCCGCTATCTTTCACGTTGATGTAAAGATTCTCTTTTTGTCCTTTGGGGGAAGACGGAAGAAAAGCGATGTAGATTGACACCGTTCCCCCGTTGGGTGTGAATTTGATTGCGTTACTCAGTAGGTTGGTCATTACCTTGTGCATCGCTTCTTCATCGTATAAGATTTCGGGGACATCCATGCGATAGTAACGCTGTAAGACGATATTCCGTTCGCCGGCGAAGACTTCGAACGGTCGGATCAGCGTCTCAACGAACTTTCGGAAGTCACCTTGTGTCTTGACTATTTCCAACTTGCCCGACTCCACTTTGCGGAAGTCCATCAGCTGATTGACCAACGAAAGCAAATACTTCGAGTTACGTTCTACGAAGTGCAGCTGCTCAATCACCTGCGGGTTGTAGCTCAACTTCAACGCACGTTCGATAGGACCGATAATAAGCGTGATCGGCGTGCGGAACTCGTGCGTAATATTGGTGAAGAACGAAATCTTGTCGAGCGTCAACTCCTGCACCTTGCGCGACATACGGATTAGTTGAGCCTTCTGCCGGGTAATCTTCTCATTCTGATGCGTCAGCATTTGGTTCTGGCGGGAGAGTTCCACCGTTTGGTTCTCGAGCAATTCTTTCTGCTGTTCGAGTTCCCGGGTACGCTTTTCTACCGTGCGGTGCAGATGCTCCTTTTGCCGTTTCAAGGTACGGATACGCCACTGGTAGAACTGCCAGATACTGACTGATAAAAGAACGATAATCAAGAGAATAAACCAACCTGTTTTGTAGAAGTGAGGTACAATGGTGATTGTAAGTTCCGTAACATTCTCGCCTTCGTTCTCTCCGTCGAGCGAATATTTCACTTGTAAAGTATAAGTGCCCGGAGGAAGGTTGGTGTAGCTGGCAAAACGTCGGTTGCCCGTTACCTGAATCCATTTATCATCGAAACCCAGCAGGCGGTAACTGTAAGTAGCCGCATTACTCGGAGCGAAGTTCAAAGCCGAGAACTCCAACGAGAAAGACTTTTCCTTTTCGTGCAGCCGTAGCTCATGTGTAATGGCGATATCTTGTGGTAGGTATTCACTTCCCGGCAGTACCTCTTCGTTGCCGATGCGCAGGCGAGTGAAGCATACTTTGGCCGTAGGGAGCGATGCAACCTGTCGGTTACTCTCGATAGCTATCAGTCCGCTGACACTGCCAAAATAAAGAAGGTCGTTGGCCGAATGATAGGATGCGTTCCAGTAGAACTGAGCGTCCAAAAGTCCATCCTGCGGCGTATAGTTTATGAAGCGGTTCTCTTGCGGACGGTAACAGGAGAGCCCGTTGTTGGTAGATACCCAGAGATGGTCATGACTGTCGGCTAACAAGCCACGCACGCTGTTGTTCGGCAATCCCTGTGCGGTGCTGTATGAAACGAAATGTTCCGTCCCCTTCTCATCCACCTCCCTTTTATAAATGCCATATCCGTTGCTACCCAACCAGAGTACCCCGTCCTTTGTTTCATAGAAGCAGGTGATCTTCTCCACCAGCCGGGAGGACGGATCGTCGAGCTTATAATGTAGATGTCGATACGGAAAAAGGCCTTTGGAAGAACGCGTGTGTAAGTCGATAATATATACCCCTTCCATACAGCCCACCCAAAGCTGCCCCTCCTTATCTATAATAGAGCCGACGCATCCGTGGATGTTCTCGGCTGTCTTGTCAGGTAACGGAGAAATGATGCGCTGCGTAGCCAAGTCGTAGAAATATAATCCCTGATTGGCTCCGATCCACATGCCTTTGTTTATGGGGTCATAAGTCAGCGCGCCAATGAAGTCGATTGGGAAGTCGTTAGTCTGCGAGGAAATAACTTCCACTACTTGCTTGGGATTCTTTAAGTTGAACAGATTAATTCCACCGCCCCATGTACCTGCCCACAGCCGGTTGTCGTTATCCGCTGCCAATGCGCTGACGGAGTTATGGCTCAACCCGCCTTGTTCCCGGGTATAGTGGGTAAACTGATCGCTTCCCCGTTCTTTCCGGTTCAGTCCGCCCTCCACCGTACCAATCCATAAATTACCGTAAGCGTCTTCATAGATTGCATTCACCGGATTAGCCGAAAGCGTGGATGGATTCTCTTTGTCGTGCCGATAGCTGCGGATTGCCAGTCGGCGCGGATTCAATTTGTTGATACCTCCGGTTTCCGTTCCAAACCAAATATTGTCCCCATCAGCCAGTATACAGTTTATAAAATTACTATTCAGCAGATTCGTTCCGCCGTTCTGAAGGTTGTATGCGATCCGCTCGAAGCCATCTATCGCGGGATTATAGATGTTGACTCCCCGCAAAGTCGCTACAATCAGCTGATTGTTCGGGGTGAGAGCTAAATCAGTCAGGTAGTTTTGTGAAAGCGACGAAGGGTTGCCCGGGTTATTCTCATATCGTTTCACGGTATTTTTCTTCTTGTTATACCGGTATAGCCCACGGTCGGTAGCAATCCACACCTCATCACCCCGCTTCACGAAGTCCGATATATAGGTGTTGGCTTCAAAAGAGACAGCGTCGGCCATGGGGACTGTAGTCAGGCTACCTTGTGGGGTAGGCGATATTTTACGTATCTTCCCATTCATCCCGATCCAGATCTCTCCATCGCTGTCAATATCTTGCAAGGCAATGTCCGGTCCATTCAGGTAGACAGGGCTCAGGTCGATAGGTTGTCTATTTCCCCTTTTGCGTTGAATGCGATGCGGTAGAGTGCATTGTTGCAGTGTAGCCAGATACAACCCTGTGAATCTTTCATCACATGGGTAGCGGGTTGGTCGGTCAGCTTGGGGAGTACGTCGCCCAGATCGGCAGGTGCGACAGGTTTCAGGGTTTTCAGATCGAGAATATCCGTTCCACCCTCCGAAACCATCCAGAGTCTTTCGAAATTATCTTCGCAGACATTGCGGATAAAGTTGCTTTTCAGCTTGCAGTGCGGGGTATTGGGGTTGTAGTTTACAAACTCGTAGCCATCATACCGCGATAAGCCTCCTCCGGCTGTAGAAATCCATAAGAATCCCCGGCTATCCTTGTATAAATCATCGATGAAGTTGTGAGGTAGCCCCTCATTCATCGTTACGTAGGTGACGTTATAGCGATCGGCGAAAAGCTCTTGCGCTCGTCCTTTTGCGGACACGCCAAGCCAAAGAATATAGAATATAAGATAGGTGGATAGGTGCTTTTTCATCTACGTGCGTATTATTAGATACAAAGTTAGGAGAATATCTCAAATTGCAAAAACTGTGTAGGGCGCTTTTCGCTTGGTTGTCGGTTTGTCCACCATTCGTGTTCGTATGTCCACCCTCCTTGAGGCTATGCGGGCGTATTTTTGTGACATGATTGATGTAACGAAAAAACTGATGTTATGAGAAACCTATTTTTACCGGCACTTCTGCTGGCAGGAAGCTTGCTTGTAAGTTGCCATACGGGCGTGTTTACACCAACCCATTCTCCGAACCCTTGGCTGATAATTATTTATCTGTAGCGAAAATGGAAGATTACCGCCAATGGGGCACATACAACGTACACGATCCGTCCTGCCGAAAGCTGGGCGACTATTATTATATGTATTCTACGGATGCCATTTTCGGAGAGAACCGGAAAGAGGCGAAGGAGAAAGGCGTACCTTTGGGCTATGTCCAAATGCGGCGTTCCAAAGATCTTGTACACTGGGAGTTCGTGGGGTGGGCTTTTCCCCGCATACCGGAAGAAGCGGTGCGCTGGGTGCAGGAACATGCCGACGGACAAGGAGCGACTAATATCTGGGCGCCTTATATTATTCCGTATAAAAACAAGTATCGCCTATATTACTGTGTTTCGGCATTCGGACGTAAAACCTCGTACATCGGACTGGCTGAAGCCGATTCTCCCGAAGGCCCGTGGACGCAACTGGGTTGTGTGGCAAAGACGGACGAGTCGACTGCGATGAATGCGATTGATCCGAGCGTTATTGTCGATCCTGTAGACGGGAAGTGGTGGATGCACTACGGTTCCTTCTTCGGCGGACTATATTGCATGGAACTGAATCCGGAGACAGGACTCGCTTTGCATGAGGGCGATCTGGGACATTTGGTTGCCCGTCGTGCCAATTATCAGAAAGACAACCTGGAAGCACCAGAGATTATCTATAACCCGGAACTGAAACAATATTTCCTCTTCACCTCGTACGACCCGTTGATGACAACATACAATATTCGGGTCAGTCGTTCGGCGAGTGTGGAAGACGGCTTTACCGATTACTTCGGAAAAGAGGTGAAAGATACCACCAACAATGTACCGATACTGACAGCACCTTACCGGTTCGAGAACCATCCGGGGTGGGCAGGAACAGCGCATTGCGGTGTATTTTCCGATGGAGAAGGCAACTACTACCTGGCACATCAGGGACGGCTTTCACCGCAAAACCAATTGATGGTGCTTCATCTCCGACAACTCTTTTTTACGCCTGAGGGCTGGCCGGTTGTTTCCCCCGAAAGATATGCGGGTACGGCTCCCCGTAATTTCAAGGCAGCCGATTTAGCCGGTGTATGGGAAGTGATCCGGGTGCAGGAACCCCGGTACGAACGGCAACTTGAAGCCGGACAAATTCTCTGGGGCGAGGGTGAATTGAAGCAGGAAGAGTGCAATTTCTCAACTCGCATGGCGTTGGCAACAGATGGAACTTGTTCCGGCGAACTGGTTGACATCAGCGGCAAACGGATGGGTGTGAATGGAAATTGGTCTTTTTTGAAGGATAAACGTCTATTAACGCTCGATTTTGGAACAGAGAAAATCGATAATCTGATTATCTTTGCAGGACACGATTGGGAGAATGAAACGGAAACGGTTCTTTTTACCGGACTCGATAGTCGGGGACGTTCCGTATGGGGCAAACGAATTATGTCGCCCAAAGTTTCTGCTCAATCTTCTACCAAGGGGAAGTAGCGGAAAGCACCTTTGTTTTTTGAAAAACATACGTACAACCAAGTATAAAGAAAAGATAGTCGAAATATAAATTTAATTAACCTGAGTAACCCTGTTCGTCCTTCGCAAAGGAAAGGAAGGAGGGTGAGGCTAAAAAACATGAATATGTACACTAAATTATGGGCTGTATTGGCCTTATCAACAAGCATGACACTTCATGCGCAAACCAATGAGTTGGTGGTACAAACGAAGAAGTTGGGCGCGGAAATACAACCGACCATGTACGGACTCTTCTTCGAAGACATTAACTATGCTGCCGATGGTGGCTTGTATGCCGAATTGGTAAAGAACCGCTCTTTCGAGTTTCCTCAACATCTGATGGGATGGAATACGTACGGGAAAGTGGAACTGATGAACGACGGACCGTTTGAACGTAATCCACACTATGTTCGTCTCGCTTATCCCGGACACGATCACAAACATACCGGATTGGATAACGAAGGCTTCTTCGGTATTGGCGTGAAGAAAGGTGAAGAATACCGTTTCTCTGTATGGGCCCGATTGCCGCAAGGAGGAGCGGGTGAGAAAATACGTATCGAACTGGTAGATACCAAGTCAATGGGCGAACGCCAGGCTTTCTCTGCCGAAACACTTACGATCGATTCTAAAGAATGGAAAAAATATCAAGTGACTCTGAAACCGGGAGAGACTAATCCGAAGGCTACCTTGCGTATCTTCTTAGCTTCCAAAGGTACAGTCGATCTGGAACACGTTTCACTTTTCCCGGTTGATACTTGGAACGGGCATGAGAATGGAATGCGTAAAGACTTAGCACAAGCCTTGGCGGATATTCATCCGGGTGTATTCCGTTTTCCGGGCGGTTGTATTGTAGAGGGAACCGATCTGGATACTCGTTACGACTGGAAAAAATCGGTTGGTCCTGTAGAGAACCGTCCGCTGAATGAGAATCGTTGGCAGTACACCTTCGCGCATCGCTTCTTCCCCGACTATTACCAAAGTTACGGGCTGGGATTCTATGAATATTTCCTACTGTCTGAAGAGATGGGAGCCGCTCCACTTCCGATTGTGAATTGTGGCCTTGCTTGTCAGTATCAAAATAATGAGGCGAAAGCGCATGTCGATGTATGCAATCTGGATAGCTATATTCAGGACGCTCTCGATCTGATTGAATTTGCCAATGGCGATGTAAATACCACTTGGGGAAAAGTACGTGCAGATATGGGACACCCCGCTTCGTTCAACCTCAAGTTTATAGGTGTCGGTAATGAGCAATGGGGCAAGGAATATCCGGAACGTCTGGAACCATTCATCAAAGCGATTCGCAAAGCGCATCCTGAAATCCAAATAATCGGTAGTTCGGGTCCAAACTCGGAAGGCAAAGAGTTCGATTACCTATGGCCGGAAATGAAACGTCTGAAAGCAGATCTGGTGGACGAGCACTTTTATCGTCCGGAAAGCTGGTTCCTCAGCCAAGGAGCACGTTACGATAACTACGATCGTAAGGGACCGAAAGTGTTTGCCGGTGAATATGCTTGTCACGGTCAGGGAAAGAAATGGAATCACTTCCACGCGGCTTTGTTGGAAGCGGCTTTCATGACAGGCTTGGAACGTAATGCTGACATTGTACACATGGCTACTTATGCACCGCTGTTCGCTCATGTAGAAGGATGGCAGTGGCGTCCGGATATGATCTGGTTCGATAACTTGAACTCTGTACGTACGGTAAGTTACTATGTGCAACAGTTGTTTGCTCATAACATGGGAACGAATGTACTTCCGCTTACGATGGATAAGAAGGCGGTGACGGGTGCAGAAGGCCAGAACGGGCTTTTCGCCAGTGCCGTATTCGACAAAAACAAGAATGAATATATCGTTAAAGTGGCAAATACATCGGATAAAGCTCAATCGCTGACACTGAACTTCCAAGGATTGAAGAAGCAAGATGTCTTGGCCGATGGAAAGTGCATCAAGCTAAGCTCTCTCGATCTGGATAAAGACAATACAATTGAACAGCCTTCGGCTATCACTCCGCAAGAGAGTTCGGTGAGCATGGAAGGGAATACATTCAGCACGGAACTGGAAGCGAAGACTTTCGCTGTTTATAAATTTGCAAAGAAATAATAATGAATAGGGTTAGATTAATTGTTTGCTCATTCGCACTGGCAACCTCTTGGGGGTTGTCAGCGCAGAATGATACGACATTCGTAGCGAATGGGAATCCGATTGTGAAATATAAGTATACAGCCGATCCTGCTGCTTTGGTGCACGGCGACAAGGTGTATTTGTATGCCGGAGAGGACGAATGCCCACCACCCAAGGAACATTACTTGATCAATCATTGGAATGTGTTCTCTACGTCCGATTTGAAAACATGGACCGAGCATCCCATCCCCTTGAAAGCAACAGATTTCAATTGGGCGAGGGGAGAAGCATGGGCCAGTCAGGTGATCGAACGCGACGGGAAGTTTTATTGGTACGTTACGGTAGAGCATAAAGCCATTCGGGGTAAATCCATCGGTGTGGCTGTTTCCGATTCGCCGATCGGCCCGTTTGTCGATGCGCGTGGTTCGGCTTTAGTTACCAACGATATGACTACTCAATATACACAGATCAGTTGGGATGATATAGACCCTACGGTCTTTATTGACGATGACGGCCAGGCATACCTCTTTTGGGGAAATACGCAATGTTACTACGCCAAGCTGAAAAAGAATATGATTGAGCTAGACGGTCCGATTGTTCCCGTTAGCTTGCCTCGCTTCACTGAAGCGCCGTGGATTCACAAACGTGGTGATTGGTATTACCTCTCTTATGCGTCCGAGTTTCCGGAGAAGATCTGTTACGCGATGAGTCGCAGCATCACCGGACCTTGGGAATACAAAGGAATACTGAACGAATTGGCGGGTAATTCGAATACCAACCATCAGGCCATCATCGAGTTTAAAGGCGATTGGTACTTTATCTACCACAACGGTAGCATCAATCCCACAGGGGGAAGCTTCCGTCGGTCAACTTGTATCGACCGTTTGTATTACAACGAAGATGGTACGATGAAACGCGTACAGATGACTACCGAGGGCATACAATAATTTGTTAGAAGATTAATAATAGGGTTAGATATTAATAGGTTTAGTTTTTGGTAGGTGTAAAGACTGTTTTCGGACTGTCTTGCAACAAAGGAGGTGTCTCAAAAGGGTGCCTCCTTTTCTATTTGAATTCATGCGTAATTATCCCCTAAAAGGTATAATCGCTATTCTGAATCACTTTTTATACCCTAAGAGGTGTACTTCTGTGATTATTTACTATATTAGCACCCAAAAGGGTATAATTATGGAAAAGTTATCGTTGTCAGCCTATGTTAAGCAAATGCGAAAGCAATATGACTTAACGCAAGTCGACCTCTCTGAAAAGGCAGGGGTCGGACTTCGTTTTGTTCGTGAGCTGGAACAAGGCAAACAAACTCTGCGAATGGATAAAGTCAATCAAGTATTAAATCTAT
Organism: Bacteroides reticulotermitis JCM 10512; assembly: GCF_000517545.1. Lineage (GTDB taxonomy): Bacteria > Bacteroidota > Bacteroidia > Bacteroidales > Bacteroidaceae > Bacteroides > Bacteroides reticulotermitis. The sequence goes on from NZ_BAIV01000031.1 coordinate 36,475, forward strand.
TTGGTGCGGAACTTACCCCCGCTCCAATGGATAGAAGTAAATTCGGATTATGAAACAGGCTAAAATATATATGCACGATAAGTTAGCAGGAATGCTGACCGAAGATGAGAACGGTTTTACTTTTCAGTACGATTCCGATTACTTAAATGATGCGGCTTCGGAAGCGATTAGCTTAACGATGCCTTTGAAAAACGAACCCTATCACGATAAAGTATTGTTTCCATTCTTTGATGGTTTAATACCTGAGGGTTGGCTCTTGGATATCGCAGAACGCAGTTGGAAAATAAGTCAACGAGATCGAATGTCGTTGTTATTGGCTTGCTGTAAAGATTGTATTGGGGCTGTTAGTGTTGCATCTGTAAAAAATGAAAACGATGAAGAATAGATGTTTGTATTGCTATCAGGATTTGGAAGAAGGGCAAACGGACTTTCATCCTGCTTGTGCGAAAAATATATTCGGGACAACAACTGTTCCTGAGTTACCGTATACAAAGGATAATATTGCTGGCTTGGCAGAAAAAGTAGTACGCAGTCAAACGACTATAACCGGCGTACAGCCAAAGTTGTCTTTAGATATAGAGTCATCGGAAAAGAAAAATGATCCGAAACGCTTTACGATTGTAGGCGTATGGGGGAGATACATCTTAAAGCCTCAAACAGATTTGTATCCAAATCTGCCCGAATTGGAAGACTTAACGATGCATCTTGCTGAAATAGCTAAAATTAAAACCGTACCTCATTCGTTAATTCGGTTTGCTGATGGTGAACTTTGTTATATCACTCGCCGTATCGATCGGGATGAGCACGGAAATAAGTTTCCGATGGAAGATATGTGCCAACTCGCTGAACGATTGACCGAGTATAAGTACAAAGGTTCTTATGAACAAATAGCTAAGTTAATCTCAAAATACTCCAATGTCCCTATGTTGGATCTGGTTAACTTTTGGGAACAAGTCTATTTTTGTTGGCTGACTGGAAATTCCGATATGCACTTGAAGAACTTTTCGCTATACAGTACTCAAAAAGGTTTCTATTCGTTGACTCCTGCTTATGATATGCTTTCGACAAAGCTAGTGATGCCAGAAGATACGGAGGAACTAGCTCTTAATCTTAATGGGAAAAAGAGAAAACTGAAGCGATCTGATTTTGAAACCGCTTTTGCCAATTCAGGTTTGGATAAAAAAGTGGGAGAAAACATCTTTTCTAAATTTGAAAAGATTGTTCCTCAATGGCTAGAGTTTATTGATAAGTCATTTCTGAACGAGGAGATGAAGGAGGAGTACAAGGAGCTTATTCAAAATAGAATATAGAGATATAATATAGATAGCCTCATGGATATAGTAAAAGGTCTGTTCTATAATGGGTAACGATTTAGAAACGAGTAAACTGCATATATTCGCCATCCTATATTTTTCTATATTGTAATTGCTACCTACAATTCTTTCTATGTGTACTTTGTAAAAAAGACAATTAACGAACGGAAATATGTCCGTGAAATCAAATATTGACTTTGGGATTCAAGTGTTATTACATATTAACCATTTGAGTCTGTTGCTCGTAGAACTTGTTTAGCTGAACTGTTTTTGAAATGCTACTGCCGTCATTCCTGTTTCACGCTTGAAGAACCTACTGAAGAAAGGAAGATTTGAAAAGCCAAGCCGGTCGCAATCTCACCTATTTGTAGATTACTGTGAAGCAGAAGCATCTTGGCTTCCATTACTACCATATAATTAATCCACCAAGAAACAGTTTGTCCGCTGATCTCTTTCACTACATTGCTCAGGTAATTGGGCGTTACAAACAACAGATCGGAGTAAAAGCGGATTTCATGCTTGAGCGTTCCCTGTTGATTAAGCAATTCCATAAACTGGTCATTAAGTAACTGGTGGCGGTTGAGCTTTATTTTATCTTTGTTTTTACCCTGTATCTCTTCTTGTTGGGAGATCATATCTTCGGCTAATGCAAATGCTGTAAGACGTATGGAGGTGAAAGGCGTGCGTGAATCTTGAGTCATACGCAAAATGAGTTTGTAATATTCATGAAAACGCAACCCTGTCTCCTCATCTGCCGTATAATATAATGTATGACCTTGCGGAATACGTGAATTTAGTTCATCCAAATCATAAATGGAGAGAAACTCCGCGGAGAGGTCGTCGCTTTGCGAAACTTTCATCACTAAAGTTCCGGGAGGTAGAATATGGATCGTATTCTTTTGCAGCACATGTTCTTGCAAATTAATGATATATTTGCTCACCCCGCTTGTTATTCTTGCTATACGCCATTCTTTTGAACGGTACGGCTGATATGGATTCATCCATTCATTTTCCGGAACATCTCCCAAGTTCATCATAATCCCAAAGCGTTCACAGAAATATGCGCCATTCTCCTTATATTTTTCAATATCCAGCAAGTCGCTGATGGATATAAGTTGTACTTCTTTTATCTTTTTAGTCATAATACACATGGATTATGAATACAAAGATAACTCTTTTCATTGAAAAAACACATAAAAACAATAATCGTGTAGGAATGGATAAATAATGAATAGAAATGGATAACGGGGTTATGGCCATTGCAGATTACCTTTGCACAAGTAATAAAAACAATTAAATATATTAGTATGTACAGACACATTTTTAATGGAGTAGTAAAAGAAGGCATCAGTGAAGAAACTATTGAAGCCCGTTTAGATGCCCTTCAGGTATTGAAGACCCTTCCTCAAGCCAAGTCGGTTACTATTGGTCGCAATTTACAGTGGTACACACCTCAGGAAGTACTGATTGTAATAGCCGACTTTAAAAACAAATCAGATTGGGAAGCTTTTGTCACGAGCGCTGAACATACAGCACTCGATGAGGTGGCTTCTGAAGTATTTGACTTAGAGAAATCATGTGGATATCAGATTGAATATTAATATAAAGAAAATACAAATGAAAGTACTGATGATAAATGGCGGTCCTCATAAAAATGGTTGTGTGAACCGAGCTCTACAAGAAATAGCAGAAACTCTGAAGAAACAGGGGATAGAAATTGACTTCTTTTGGGTGGGTAATTCACCTCTGCAAAGCTGCACCGGATGTTATAGCTGCATGAAACTTGGCGGTAAGTGTGTTCACAGAGACCGAGTGAACGAGTTTTTGGAGATAGCCGGTTTGTATGACGGTTTCATCTTTGGTTCGCCGGTACACTTCGCCTCAGCGACTGGTACAATGACGACTTTTATGGATCGTGTGTTCTTTGCAGGCGGTTTTGGCCAGAATATATTCAAGGGCAAACCAGCCGCAGTTATTACCAGCAGCCGGCGTGCCGGTGCCACCGCTACCTTTGATCAACTCAACAAGTATTTAGCTTTCAGCTCTATGCCTATTGTTCCCTCTCAGTATTGGAATGAAGTACACGGAAACACTCCCGAAGAGGTCGAGCAAGACAAGGAGGGACTGCAAATCATGCGTCTATTGGGTAACAATATGGCATGGATGCTAAAATGCTTTGCTCTGGGCAGGGAGAATGGGCTGGACGCCCCTGAGCGAGAAGAATTTACACCAACCAATTTCATTCGCTAAAAAAATGACAATAAGATATTTTATTCTATTATTATTCATGCTATTTATGACAACATCTTGTACAAATGCTCGGACGAAACAAGAGAGTGACGACAAATCTCTGCTTGAACTGGTAAAGTCACGCCGTTCCGTGCGTCGATATGCCGATAAGAAAATAGATCGGGCTGCACTAAAGCGTATCCTTCACGTGGCTCAGTATGCACCTTCCTCTTATGGAAAGCACACTACAGAGTTTGTGGTAGTAGATGATAAAGAAATGCTTAAAAAGTTAGCTGCCTGTAAGCGTATGGGTGCCCCTTCTGTCGCACAGTCTGCCGCAACCATCGTGGTGATCACTGATACCACAACAGCCGAAGGTGAACTTTGGGTAGAGGATGCTTCGGTTTCAGCTACTTATGTCCTCCTCGCCGCAGAGGCTGAGGGGCTGGGGGCTTGTTGGAATCAGATACACCTACGCAGTGGTCAACAACGTTCTGCCAGTGATGAAATCAAGGCATTGCTTGATATACCTAATCGCTTCGAAGTGCTTTGTTATATCTCTTTAGGTCACAAAATAACCGATACGCCTGCACATGATGATAGTGAATTGAATTTTGACAAACAGCACTTCGGTCGTTATGGTCAACCTTAGGAAAAAATACGTTTATGTGTAATTCCAAATGCCTGCACTACCAATCCGATTCAGATGGGGAGGAGTGACATCTTGATAAAACATCTTTTGTAAAAACAGGAAGTTCCAAGTGAAAGAGCCGTGTGTCAGAATATTCATAACCGATACGGAATACTATGCAGTGGACCTATTCAGGCATGTAGTGAATTTATTTATATGATACACAATACGCTGGCAATAGTATGAAAAGTAAAATATGCAGATTCTATGAATTTCTGATATAGCGTAAACGATAAAATGCCATTTGGTCCACTACTTATGTATGGGGCTCAGTGGCTGGTCGTTACTACTCCTGTCATAGTTTCCTTTGTGCTGTTGATTGTTTCTTATAACGAACTGCTGATAACCACCAATACTATATGCTAATATTGGTGGTTATCAGCAGTTACGTTGGTACACTAAAGTAGGTTGCTGGGTAATTTACAGGTAATAGTAACCAGGATAAACACGACTTTCATCTTCTTCTGAAAGCAAGCGTGTATTTATAGTTACTGAATATCTCTACTTCTGCTTCGTGATAACCTCTATCTCCTTTCCGCTGGCACCATCAACGAATAGGACCTGTGAATTACTAAAAGGATAGAGCTTTAACTCCGTTTCATATTTAGCGATAATCTTCTCCACAGCTTTCTTGAAAGGAAAGTTGGTGTGGTGGGGCAACGGATAGAAGTCCACGATGTTAAGTGCGGAGAAATCTTCCAGATCCTTAGCTTCGCTGCAATCGTCCATGTCTTTCACATACTCAATCTGAGATGCCATGATGATTGATCCCGCCGACTCTCCGATGTATAACTTCCCATTATTGATTTGTTCGATCAGTATCTTATCGGCTCCTGTTCTTTTTAACTCCTGAAGAAGGAAAAATGTATTACCACCTGTTACATAGATATAATCGTTCGCTTTCAACTTCTGTGCAATCTCTTCCGTGCTAGCGGTAGTCAGCTCCAGTTCGTCGACTATCAGCCCGAGCTTTTTAAGTGCTCTCTTGCCTGCTCCAACATAGAACGTGACTGATTCGGGAATGCTTGCCGTAGGGATAAACGTAACTGTCTTTCCTTGGAGATCTTCATTGACAGTGGCTGCTAATAAAGCAGCTACTTCTGTGAACGCAGACGTTAGAAATAGCTTTTTCATTGTTTTTTCTCTTTAGAATGAATGGATATAGAGACCCACATTTTTACGGGGTCTCCGGATTCTTTATGGCAAATATACATTCAATTGCTGATAAATCGACCTCACTACCGTCTCTTTTTTGAAGATTTAATTAGAAAATTGTTTCACCTGATTTTGTTCGTGCGGGGTGCATCTCTTTACTCTGCTGAGACTGTTTGGGTTAAATCGGGAAGATCGTATGTCATCACATTGCCTTCATCTTTCTCAAAACAAACCGTATAGATCTTGCGACTTTCTTCATCGACGAAGAAGCTATCGGTTGGAGCTATTTTCAGCCGAACGATCGGTTTGCCATCCCAATTGAATACAAGTATGTAATACTCGTACAGACCTTGCTCTTTCCAATCGGTGGAGAGTGCATAGATATAAGAATCGGTAGCATATGTTTGTCCTAATTCGTCTCTTTCAACAGAAGTGTCTGTTTTTAAAAGGTCGGCAGGAGTTAAAATCTCTTTATAAAACAAAGATAGGTACCTTTCTCCGGATATTTTATATAAATCGAGTTCCGGTATTTGGGAAAAAGAGGAAACAAAAGCACTCTTATCAGGCTTTAGAGAAAGCCAGTTTTGAGTTAGTTGATAGTTTTGTGCAGGGGCATCTTCGATAAAAGGAAGAAAGTTATCTTTGGGTGTAACTGTATTATTCTTTATATTGAATATCGTGACTTTGAATTCTAACGATTCGCTGCATTGGGCCGTTCCGATAAATATACTATCATTGATCTGGAATAGATGTCGTAATTCAGTTTTGTTTAGTTTGTGAAAGTCATACTGGTTATCAATAACTAGTTCCTTTTCTTTGATAGTTTGCTCTATATTTATTAAGCAAAAAGTGTTTGTTACCCGTTCAAGTACCCATATTTTCGTTTCACCGCCGATCACTTCATATTGTTCCAGGTAGATGGGAGCTATAAACTCATTAGGACCATTCCCTTTGCGGCATATATCAATTAGTTTAGTATGCTCGGAATCGAAAATTGTAAAAAAGTAATCTTGTTTCGCTTTTGTGGCTAAGATATACTTACCGACTTTGCTAATAGATATAAGCCCTATTTCTTCATCAAACTCAGGAGCTATGGTTGGAGTAAGTTTCAGGTTGATAGGGAACTCATTTACAACGATAGATGCATTGCTGGCAGGCCTTTCCTTTTGGCAGGATAAGATGAGGATACACATTGCCATAAGGGTGGTTAACTGTAATAGGTTTCTCATGTTGCTTGGGGTTTTAGTAGGATTAATTGTCGTTGGTTGCTAAGATAGTAAAACTATTTCTATTATAATCTATAATTGCTACTCTTTATCTCTCTCCCCTCTACTAGAAAGATTTTTTTTTATCTCTCATAGTCTCATTCTTTTTACCTTAATATCCTGATAATAAATGTTTTATTGAATGAGAGATACTTTTCAAACAGGCTATCTCTCATCATTTTGAGGTAAAAAAGGGCTTCAAAAGGGGTATCTCTCATTCAATTTTGCCTATCTCTCATACTAATTTGATTGTTTTTGCCATCTCTTATGCTATAACATTGCCATGCAAATGTTGGAAATGTACTTCTTTGTCTGTTTGCTGTGTGTCGGGGTTCTGTTCAATGAGGTTCGATGTCCTATTGTTTGGCCTTAAACTAGTAATAGATAACTTCCGATCCATCGCTGGATAAGTTCTTATTTGCTGCCGCTAACATCCTGTCGACTATATATAAACTATAAACCACGCTTCTGTTTATATAAACAAAAGCGTGGTTTATAAAATTGAAAGCTTCATTTATAAAATCAAAGCCTTCAATTATAGATTGTTGGTAACCAAAAAGCAGTTATCTATTTGATAAAAACAATTTTATTAGTACTAGAAACTATCTTTATTAGTACTAGAATAGACTTGATGGTACCTTTACTGCTGTGTTACTTCTTGAGGAAACAAGTTTTCAGTACCATGCTAGTTCCATCGATTCGACAATCAACCTCTTCAACGTTATCGGTAAGCTTGATACTTTTCACTTTCGTACCGCGTTTAATGACCATTGACGATCCTTTTACTTTCAAGTCTTTGATAACCGTCACCGCATCACCATCCACTAAAATAGTTCCGTTACTGTCTCGGACAACAGCAGTTGTCTCTTCATCACTTTCTGATCCTTCATTCCACTCATGACTACAATCGGGGCATACATTCAATGTGCCGTCAAAGTAGCAGTTATCTACGCTACATTGTGGGCATACGGTAATTTCGCTCATAATTTTTTATAATGTTTTGCGCAAAGATACTACAAATATAAGTATTGGGCAAATCACCATCGAGCGTGGAATGAGAATCAACTTGTTTACGAGAACGATTTTTCGATATTACTTGATAACCGAATCGGACATTTTTTTGTCAGCTTTCCATACTTTATACTTGATGTCAAAGCCTTCGGGCGCATAGACTACAATTGGCAGTCGGCTGTTGTATCTCACAATTAGAGTTCTTGACTGAACAAATCGGTATTCGTCCGGCTGATTGCAACCCATTAAAGTAGAAATCGTTTTACCGTCGGAAGAGAAGTCATAGTAATTATAGCCCCAACCTTGCAGGTCTTTTTGCTCGAGTGTACCCATCAGTTGGTGACGATTGCAATCCACAAGCATTGTTTTGCCCGGTATGATCTCTACCTGGAACGCCGATTCATCTTTCTGTGGCTTAACCTGGATGATGTGTCTCACCATACCGGTCTTCGCAGCGGGGAAAGCCTCGAGCGCTTTTTCGCTTTCACTCTTCTTATTGTTTTGTGCTTGGGCAGCAACTCCGATGAATGAGAAAAAACAGATTGCTATTAAAGCTAAACTGAATGTAGATAGATTTTTCATTTTCATTATTCTTTATATTTTACATGAATTACCAACTGAATAACATATGAGTGGTGGGAATTGTTTTCAGGGCCTGCTTATTCTTCGTCCGGTTGTAATTCGATTCCGGCTAGTGAGAAGCAGCATCCTGCATGTCCAAGTTCACATCCTTTCTCAAAAATATTGATTGCTTCTTCTTTGTGACCGAGCAATAGAAGATAGGCTCCTAGCTGTGCAATGGCATCCAACTCATTCAGTTCGATTGCTTTTGCGAAATAATTTAAGACCTCCTTGTTAGGAGCTGATTTCTCTTTCACCTCGCTAGGGTCGTGTAATAAAGACAGTAACTCCGGGCTGCTGAGCATAAACGCATTAGCCATGGTTATGCAGGCTCTTGGTAAACCTTCGTCGCATAGCCGTTCCATCGATTCGCGAAGCGTAGTATCGGTATTGATATTCATATAGGTGAAAAGCGTAGGCGCCTCTCGGTTGGTCAGCTTGTAATATTCATAAAAGAGTGAAGCATAACGTGGGTCCCGAATTACTGCCGGAGGCGCAACCGTGTCGTTTTCCATTCTTTTGTAAATCAAATCCTCAACCCATGTGCTAATACCCACCAATGTGTTTTCGTCTTTTAGCAAAAAGATAAAAGTGCTTCGGTCGGGATAAATAATCACAGTATCGCCTACCTGAAAGAAGTCACCTTTTGCATGGCTCAAACTCTGAATATCGACCTTTCCGGCACCATCGAAAACGAAGCTATTATACAAAGTCGCATCGTTTCCTTGAGGATGAAACTGGTAAGTTCCCGATAACGTAATAGAACATTCTTGAGCATAAGCGGCACTGTTTATGCCGAAAAGAGAAAGAATAGTCAGAACGAATAGTTTAATTTGATTCATTGGTCTTTAGTTCAGAATAGTTTATATCGTACAAATATATCCTTTTTCAATGAATAAAGAAGTCCTTTCAATTAATATCACTACCTAATGCGCTTTGACGAGTGATGCGAGGGAAGGGGGATAAACTAAAATTTCGCAAGCCGTTCAATCTGTTAGCAGACTGATGGCTTGCGAAATTTGACTATGTATTCTCGTTGGAGAGATTAGTGATCGCAAACTTTAGTTATGTCTACCGTAAAACCATTGTCAGCAGGCATAAACTTTCCTTTGTTTTGCAGAAAGACGATTAGGTCGTCTACATCCATATTGTCAGCAGAACAGGCGTGAAAACGTTGTTCTTTGCCGAACTTTTCGATAATCGCTTCTTTGAGTGACGCGATGCTATAACTGTTGCCTTCCATCATGTGGAGGACTTCATGTGCATGTAACTGTTCCATACTTTTGAGCTTTTAATTCATTTAACTGCGACAAAGATAGAGCTTGTTATCCGAATGGCTCTGTAACTTATGTTACAAGGAATAGAAAAAGTTTATTTGCACAAGCGTTCCAGCAACTCTTCGTGCTGTGGATACAGTTGCGATAATGCTTTAAAGCTTCCCAGTTCGAAATCATCGAAACTGAAAGCGGGAGCAACGGCACAACTGACCAATGCATACCCGAAGTGGGAGGGAAGTTCGGCGGCAAACCAACATCCCGGTGCAATGGCTACCTGCTGTTCGCCGGCAGGATCGGCATTCATCAAGTGGGTAGTCAGTTCACCATCCGGATGGATAATGTATAACATCAAAGGATAGCCGGTGTGATAGTACCATACTTCAGACGACTTGAGCCGGTGAAATGCGGATTTCTGATTATCTTCCAATAAGTAATATATGGAGGTGACAGAAGCCTTACTGTCATCGGATATGGGTTCGGCGCGGTATATCTCTTTATAGTATCCACCTTCGGGATGAAGTCGTAGATCGAGATGCTTAATCCAAGCTGCTGCATTCATAATTGTACGTTTTTTTGTTTTGATAGACTGCTCTGATATGCAAATATACAAATTGTATGCGGGAATCAAAACAAAAAAAAAAAGTTCAAAAGAGTTGAATTGCGGCTGAAGCCGGGTTGTTAGCTACGATACATATTTCAATCCGATGATGGAACTGATCAGTGTAATGAGGAATAAAATACGCCAGAATGAGGCCGGTTCTTTGAAAATAAAGATACCCACTAACACCGTTCCTACGGCCCCAATACCTGTCCATACGGCGTATGCCGTGCCTATCGGTAGCTGTTGAGTCGCTTTCATCAATAGGGTCATGCTGATTGTGAGTGTTACGAGAAAACCACCGTACCACCAGTAAACGTCGTTGCCTGTTACGACTTTGGCCTTACCTAAACAAAATGCGAAGGCTACTTCAAATAGCCCGGCTATAACTAATATAATCCAGTTCATCTTCTTTTTAGCGACAAAGGTAGGCAAAATGCGGGCGGCGGTTTTTTACAAATGATAAATAATGAAGGGTACTTTATTTGATGCCGGCGCGAATGCGGCTCAGACTCACTTGGGTAATGCCCAGGTAGGAAGCGATGTGTCCCAGTTGTACGCGTTGAAGCAGTTGAGGATCATGCTGAATCAATTCCTCATAACGTTCGGCGGCTGTGCTGAACTGGCGGGAAATGAGTCTTTTCTCTGTTTGGATAAGCTCCTGTTCGGCTAGTTTGCGCCCCCAGTTGGCTATATGGATATCTTCCCGGAATAGTTGTTGCAATTGATCGGTGGGGAGTTTGTACAACAGGCAATCTTCCAGCAGTTCGATAGTCTCGTAACTCTTTTGGTTTTGGATATAGCTTCTCATCGAGAGAATCACTTCCCCCTCTTTGCCGAACCAAAAAGTAACCTCGTCTCCATCTTTGCATGTGTATGCACGAACAATCCCTTGCTTAATAAAGTATATATCCCGCTCTATTTTGTTCTCCCTTAACAGAATGTGTCCTTTAGGAAAAGTAGCTTCCGTGATAAACTCCTCCAGCCGACGGCCCGATTCGGAAGGGAGGGTATATATTTTATTAATAAGGTCTATTGCGTTCATCCTTTTTCTTTTCAATGGTTTAAATAGTAAGGGCTGCCCGAAGTTGGACAGCCCTCTGTATTATTTGTCGATTGTGCGTATTATGCCAAACGAGTGAACCGTCACCAATCACAACGTCGTACACTTTCGGGCTTTTGCCGAATTTAGCTTTGAAAGCTTCCTGTGCTTTTTTAACGAAGTATCGTATAGTTCGTCTTTTACTAAGTTGATGGTACAGCCACCGAAGCCACCGCCCATAACACGAGAACCTGTTACGCCGCATTCTTTAGCGCAATCGTTCAGGAAGTCGAGTTCTTCGCAGCTTACTTCGTAAAGCTTGCTCATGCCGTGATGAGTTTCGTACATCTTTTGTCCCACTGTTTCGTAATCACCTTTTTCGAGTGCGTCGCAAACATCGAGTACACGTTGGATTTCTTCAATCACATATTCGGCACGCATATAGTCCTCCGCGCTGATATCAGCTTTTGCTTCTTCCAACATCTCCATGGTACAATCACGTAGGAACTCTACATGTGCATGTTTCTTCTGGATAGCAGCTACTGCCGATTCACAGCTTTGACGACGTTTGTTGTATGCAGACGAAGCTAGTTCGTGTTTTACAACCGAGTCGAGCAATACCAAACGGTAGCCTTCCGGATTAAATGGGAAATATTCGTATTCCAGTGAGCGGCAATCCAAACGGATCAAGCTACCGGCTTTACCAAATATAGAAGCGAACTGGTCCATGATACCGCAATTTACACCGCAGTAGTTATGTTCAGTAGCCTGTCCAACTTTGGCAAGTTCGAATTTGTCTATTTTGTTATCGCCAAACAATTCGTTCAAAGCGAAAGCGTATGTACTTTCCAATGCGGCCGATGAAGACATACCAGCACCTAGAGGCACATCGCCCGAGAAAGCTGTGTCGAAACCTTTCACGTCTACACCGCGTTTGATCATTTCACGGCATACACCGAAAATATATCTCGCCCAGCTTGCACGTGGAGCATCTTCTTCATTAAGTCCGAATTCTACATAATCTTTCAAGTCGATGGAGTAAGCCTTAACCTGATCGGTTCCGTTAGGTCTGATTTCAGCAATCATTCCTTTGTCTACCGCGCCGGGGAATACGAATCCACCATTGTAGTCGGTATGTTCGCCGATAAGGTTGATACGGCCCGGCGAAGCATAAACAGCTCCGGTAGCTCCGTCGAAATGTTTCGCAAAACGGCTTCTTACGTGTTCTATATCCATGATATTTACAGTTTAATTGATAAATAAATCTTAATACCTTTATCTAATACAATATATTATTCTACCGGAATGTCTTTGTTGACATTCTTGCAACCAATTAGGCCGTAGAACAACAGATATCCAAGAGCAACAATGATTACCCAGTAGCTCGGCATGAAACCAGCCACGTCGGCAACCCAACCTTGGAGAATCGGTAGGATACCACCACCACAAACTAATACCATGAACAAGCCGGAAGCAGCAGCAAGATATTTGCCCAATCCTTCAACAGCCAAGTTGAAGATACCGCCCCACATGATAGAAGTACACAGACCAACTAATACCAGATACATGGCATTAATAGGCACTTTGGCAAGTCCGAAAGACAAACTTCCGGTAGCACCTTGTTGAAGTACAGGTAAGTCGATCATTGTTCCTGTGGAAGAGAAGATGGCAAGGAGTACTAAAATTAAGCCTAGTCCGGATGTGAAAGTTACCATAGCTTTACTGGAAATCTTAGCTCCCAGTGAAGCACCGGCCAAACGTCCGATAAGCATCAAGAACCAGTAAGTTCCTACTACGAAACCAGAGATTGTGGAAGGAATGCCTGCACCACCTTTTTCCAATGGGTCGGTCAAGAATAGATTTAATGTACCCGGTACACCAACTTCAATACCTACATATACGAAGATGGCAACAGCTCCCAATACAAAGTGACGGAACTTTAATGCACCCGCCATCAGTCTGCCGATAGGTTCGGTTGATGTAGCTGCGTTAGGCTCCGGTATCGGAACAAACAACAATACGAAGAAAGCGAATGCAAACACAGCCATCGCAGTGTACATTACAGGGAATATCTGAGAAATGGTTGCTTTTTCAATTGATCCGGCAATAAGGATACCTACAAACATCGGAGTGATGGTAGCCATTACGGAGTTGAAAGAGCCACCGACCTGAATCAGCTGATTTCCCTTGTTTCCTTCACCGCCAAGTTTGTTCAACATCGGATTTACCACAGTGTTAAGCAAACACATGGAAAAACCTGCAACGAATGCACCTGTCAGATAAACAGCAAAAGCCATTTCCGGGCTTGAATGTCCGGATAGGAACTGGATTCCCACTCCGATAAAGCCGACAGCTACTGCAATGAGTGCTGTTTTCTTATAGCCTACGCGCTGTAATAAGATACCACTCGGAATACCCATTACGGCATAAGCAATAAAGTTACCGAAGTTTCCCAGCATACCCAGTGCATTGGATACGGAGAATTGGTTTTTCAACACAATCCCCATTGGAGCAGCGAGGTTTGTAACAAATGAAATCATACCGAAAAGGAAAATCATCGTAATAATCGCGATGAGATTACCATTCTTTCTTTCTTGTGTCATGGTTATAAAATAATGTTAGTTTATAAAAATTAGGTTAGTTATATTTTTCAATGTAGTTTACACTTATTCTTCCACTCCGAACTTGTAAATGGTAATCTGTTGGTATTCGTCGCCCGGCAATAAGGTAGCCGATGGGAAGTGTGCTTTATTTGGTGTGTCGGGAAAACATTGTGCTTCGAAGCAAAATGCGCTTCTGGCGGGGAAAGTAGCCCCGTGTGCTCCTTCAAATCCACCCAGCCAGTTGCCGGTGTAGAGTTGAACGCCTGTTTCTGTTGTATATACTTCCATGGTACGTCCGCTCTCCGGATCTTTGCACGTAGCAGCCAGATCGAGTGATCCTACTTCTAGTTTATTGAGTACATAGCAATGGTCGTAGCCTGCACCATGAATAAGTTGTTGGAATTTGTCGTTAATGCGTTCGCCTAGAGCATGTGGAGTGCGGAAGTCCATTGGAGTGCCTTCTACTTTGGCTATTTCTCCGGTAGGGATGGAAACTTCGTCGATAGGCGTATAGAAATCAGCGTTGATGGTAACAATCTGTTTGTCGATGACAGGAGTTGGGTTGGCTATTCCGGCGAGATTGAAGAAGCGTGGTTTGTCAGGTTGATAACGGTTGCTTTATCGGTTGTAGCCCGGTATTCGATGGTTAGCGCATTCGCTTCTTCTTCTATGTGATAGGTCATGTCTACTTCCAGTGTTCCGGGGAAACCTTCTTCGCCGTCTTCTGATATGTAGTGGAATTGAACGGTGCTTTCGTCAAGTTGAGTCGCCTCCCATATGCGAGCATGAAAACCTGTTGGGCCTCCATGGAGGGAGTTGGGGCCATTGTTGACTGCCAATTCGTGTTCTTCACCGTAAAGGGTGAATTTCCCTTTGGCAATCCGGTTGCCATAGCGTCCGATCGTTGTGTTGAGGAAAGGTTCCGGACTATTGATGACGTGGTCAATACTGTCATGTCCTAAAACGACATTCGCGTATTTTCCGGCTTTGTCTGGTACCATAATCGAAAGAATGGCGCATCCGTAATTAGTCACGGCTACTTCCATTCCCATATCGTTTTTAAGGATAAATAAATCGGTTTTCTTATTGTTTATCTCCTTTTGAAAATCTTTCCGGCTGAGCCTGAGAGATTTCCTTCTACTGGGAATGTGTTATTCATGTTTGGTATATTTAAAATTTTCCTGCAAATAAAGGGAAATTCTTTGGTACTCCCAAATTATTCCCCTTAAATCTATGGCATTTTTTACATATTTTTCTTATTGCTTTGCATATGTTTTAACATCTGTTTTTAGGTGAGCGTAAAGACGTTATTAAAAGGTAATAAATTTAGTTTGTAGTCTGGTTGTTCGAATACAGGTGCTTTGAGTATGATTGTCTGAGTGGATTGCCTCTTTTTATGTTCCTATGCAGGATGTTGCACACATAAATGGGGAGATTAATTGGGATGTGTTTGCTATGAATTGGATACTCTTCCGGAAGCTTATTCCTATCGGATCATTTTGGTATGTAGGCGAATTATGAAAAGAATGGGGCTTATGGGTGAAAAACTTAGGAGCGTTTGTATGAAAATATCTCGATTTTTTGGAAGAATTGTCCAAACGTTTTTTTTTAAAGATCTAGATATTTAAGGGCGATTTTAAGATGGACAAATAGACAAAAGGCTTATATATCCCTCTAACTTTTGACCATTTTGTTCTATTGGTATTTAAGTTATTGATTATTTGTGAAATGCTTCTTTTTTAACGCTTGCTGATTTTGTATAAGCTGAAAATGTGTTTTCCTCAGCTAAATGTGTCTACTCGCAAATCGTTATTTCTGTTTTTTGTTCTAAATGCTTGTGGTATGTAACTATATTTAGATAATTTCGCAGGATTGAGAAGAATGTTTTTTGGAGTTGATTATGCTGCTGAAACTGCTAAAATAGGGGATCGCTTACAAAAGTATGGGGGACTATACATAACTCTTTGTTAATCTACACATTAATAAGAGAATGCTCATTACTTCCCCTAACTGAAATCAGTCAAAAGACGAGAAAAATAGCCTACATCTATAAACTAATCAACCAGTAAAATAGGTAATTTAAGCGAGCAACAAAAGGTAAAAATACATCTAGTCATAATCCTATTTCTTTGTCATAAACAGCTGATTGATAATTTTGATATATTGCGTCTACTTTTCTCAGGCTGATCTACTCATTAGATAATACTGATTTCCGAAGGCTATGCACTTTGCAAGATATCCTCGGTAGATAGTAGTAAACAACTAGTAAAAGGCATCTTTTTCCATTACATTAGCTGTCGCTTTTCAAAACAAAGTGATCTGAAAAAAGAAGGCGCATTGCAATGTGTTGATATACTGAATGATATGCAAAAAAGTGACTATGACATAAGAGTGATGTATCATTGTGCAAAGTGCTTCTATCAAGCCCCGATGATGAAATTATAGACATAGATTGGTTACTCGGATACTATAAAGTTTGTAAAGAGTCGGAATTTAAGTAGTACTCAGAAAGTATGAGGCCACATCGGTCCTTTTTGAAATAGTGGAAATTGTCTCGACTTAAAATGAGCGAGGTAGATCAAGCCAACGTCTTTTAGTATCGATTAGTGGTGTGATAATAGTTTACACTTCTGGATATTTCAAAGAGCGTGTAAAAAGCACGCTCTTTGAAATCAATTAAATTATAAGATGGGCTAAATAGTTATGCCACGAATACCTTTACACCGAAGAATTATCGGATAAAGTTGGTAGCTACACGGGGTTCGGATTCAGGAATCGGTTGAGCACCTACTTTTATGCTTTTAAGTAGCCAAGCCATATTATTTCCCAATGTACGCATGGTTTGCAAACCCTCAGCGTCACCAGCGGCTTCACCCGGCAACAGGCCATGCACTATATTCCAATATTGAGAAGAAACCACCGGCATATTAGTTATGGTGAAATACTTGTTTAGTCGGTCGAAGGTTGCGCTAGCTCCTCCACGGCGGCATACAGCAACAGCAGCAGCCGGTTTGTATCTTAATAGCTTCGAGCTAGAATAAAACAAACGATCTAGGAGTGCGCAAAGCGAACCGTTGGGGCCGGCATAATAAACCGGTGAGCCGATAATGATTCCGTCGGATTCCTCCAAACGATCTCTTACCTTATTGTATAAATCGTCCTGAAATGTACAGCGTCCCAACTCCGCACATTTGTTACAAGCTATGCAACCTTGTACAGCTTTGGCTCCAATTCCTATAATTTCCGTTTCCACACCGTTGCTTTCCAACGCCTTGGCAACTTCTTCGAGTGCCAAATTTGTATTCCCTTTTCTACGGGGACTTCCGTTAATCAATAAAACTTTCATATGCGCTTGTTTATGTATCTTTATCTGTTTGACAGATTATGCACAAACATACAAACAACGCTTGAAAGAAGTGTTGGTGTGCGGCTTATTATTTGTTAATTGATTTGCCGGATATGCAAAGCTGCATAGGCTTTTTCCGCAGATTGTTCCGAAGCTAGGCAAATAAAGGTTGGTAATTTGCCTTTCTACCTATCTCGTACTAATTTATTTTGAGTTCCGCTCTTTGTTTTTCCGGTTGTTGAATGCTCAGTTTCAACTCGTAAAGCAATTTTGTCGGTGAGGATAAACTACCAGAAAGTTACACTCATTTTCTTTATTTAAAAAATGCGGAAACTTTTTACTTTTCGTATATTGTTTTCTGTTTTTTTTCGTATGTTTGTCCCCGGATAATTACAATCCGTGAGAAAATAATCTAAGTTTATAACAAGAAAAACGAAAATGTATCCATTAAAATTCGAACCTATTCTAAAGCAAACGCTTTGGGGAGGCGACAAGATTATCCCGTTCAAACACTTACACTCAGAATTGGAAGGGGTCGGAGAAAGCTGGGAGATCTCCGGTGTAGAAAACAATGAGTCTGTTGTAGCCAATGGACCTGATCGCGGACTTACGCTGGCTGATATGGTTAAGCGCTATCGCGAAGAACTGGTGGGCGAGGAGAATTATGCCCGGTTTGGTAATAAGTTTCCTTTACTTATTAAGTTTATTGACGCCCAGCAAGATTTATCTATCCAGGTACATCCCAATGATGAGTTGGCAAAAAAACGGCACAATTCTATGGGTAAAACCGAGATGTGGTATGTAATAGGGGCCGACAAAGGTGCCAAGCTATGTTCTGGCTTCTCTGAACAAATCAACCCGAAAGAATACAAAGAGCGTGTGTTGAATAATACCATCACCGAGGTATTGCAAGAATACGAAATTCATCCGGGGG
The DNA here is from genome assembly GCF_000517545.1 of Bacteroides reticulotermitis JCM 10512. Lineage (GTDB taxonomy): Bacteria > Bacteroidota > Bacteroidia > Bacteroidales > Bacteroidaceae > Bacteroides > Bacteroides reticulotermitis. Next base: position 54,560 of record NZ_BAIV01000031.1, read on the forward strand.
ATGTTTTCTTTTTGCCGGCAGGACGTGTGCATAGCATAGGAGCAGGTGCTTTTATTGCGGAGATTCAGCAAACGTCGGATATTACTTATCGAATTTACGACTTCAATCGTAAGGATGCTAATGGTAAAGGGCGTGAGCTTCATACTGAATTGGCGCGCGAAGCTATTAACTACGAGGTGCTTGATGATTATCGCACTAAATACGATGCTGAGCAGAATGAGCCGGTAGAGTTGGTTGCATGTCCGTACTTTACGACTTCGCTTTATGATATGACCGAAGAGATTAATTGTGATTACTCCGAACTTGATTCATTCGTTATATTTATCTGCATGGAAGGTTCATGTAAACTGAAGGATAATGAGGGGAATGAGTTGGATGTAAAAGCAGGTGAGTCTATTCTTCTTCCGGCTACTACCGAAAATGTGACTATCACCCCTGAAGATGGTGGAGTGAAGTTACTCGAAACTTACGTATAATCGACAACTAAGTTTTTATAGTATAGGGTCGTTTCACACTGAAAAGTTGGGACGGCCTTATTTTTTTAGCATAATGGGGTGAATCGTTTTTTGTCTATTACTTTTTATTCTTTTTCGTCTTCAACGATCTATTGAATATTAGGTTCTCTGTTCGTGGTTTGTTGTTTCTTGTTGTGTAGAAGTAGATATTCTTAATAATATTTCTCAATACCGCCAAAGCCTGGAATAAGTTTGTTATCCCGTGTCTTTTGTATAAAGTTAGTCAATCGTTTGGTGAATTCTTCGGGCCGTTTTCTCGCACTATCGATGTATGCAACTCGTATTCGTTTGTATGGCTCTGAAAATTTCAGATAGTTATCCCAAGCTGTTTTGTCCTTTCCTATCTCATCTAAAATGTCCAATGGGAAAATATACTCTTTTGAGATGATTTCTTGAACTGTTTCAAGAAATGAATGATGAATTAGATTGTTTTGGACTAACCATTTCAGCCGTTCTTTATTGGGTTGTGAATAGCTGCTCTTGGCTTTTCGGGGAGTAAATCGCTGAATTGAGTGGTCTTTGTCGAGAGTTTTATTTACGCTGTCTATCCAACCGAAACATAAGGCTTCTTCAACTGCATCATTGTATTGAATACGTTCTTCGCCAGTCGACTTTTTAGCATAAACCAGCCAAACTTCTTTCTCAATATTGAAATTGTGTTGAAGCCAATCTCTCCATTCAGTTCTTGTTGTTATATGAAGTGCCTTATCTGTTATCAATTTATTGGATTCAAAAAGCCTCACATAAGATTGTATATTCCAGTGACTGTCAGTTGGGTTACCTGACTCTTCCGAAATACATTCAGTGTAAGATGTTTTATTAAAAGGGAGTTGTTATCTAAAAGTTACGGAAACAACGGCGTATCTTGCGCATCATCTTTATGCCTAATACAACTCCGTCAAATACAGCCATGCCGGTATTGAATGAACGCATCAATGAATCGGCTTTGGTTGCTGCCGGAACAAGCGGAGCAAATATGGCACGTGCCGTAGACGTCATTGCTATCTTTTGTTCGTTGATCTGATTCAAAACCTCAGCTTTTTGCCGGGCAATGTCTTCTAATGTAATTTTCGGCGTAGGCGTATTGTTCATAATTTACTTTTTTGAATCGTTGAGGAATAAGCGGGCAAGGAAATTGACCATCGGCGAGATGATAAGCTGTTTGCGGAAAATAGCAACCAATGCGATGAGTAGTATGTTGACTCCCGCAATGAGGAGAAAACTCACTGTTAGCCCGCCAACTAGTGGCTCCAATACATAGGCAAGGGCAAATAATAAGTAAAACAGAGCCACCATGCCTAAGATGACAAGTACTAAAACCATGATTAATGTAGAGAGAAGTATGGTTAGCTTCTCTGTGAGTTCTAACTTAGTATACTCCTTTTGAAGCTCAAGATACTTCTTGAATTCAAAGAAAAGTTGCTGAAAGTTTTCAATGCTCTTGTCGTCTGCAAACATGATCGCTCTGTTTTTTAATTCTCATTTCATTAGTAATAAATAAATCAGGCTCTGAAATACTACAATTCTCAAATTGTAGTAATCAGTACCATTGCATCAACCGGCTACTTCGCTTTTAATTTCAGCTGCAATCTCATCAACGAGTGTTTCCATCTCGTTACGGTTTAGCTTGATTCCTTTTTTGCGAAGAATCTCTGCAATTTTATTACGGGTGTCTTCTCCTTTTTCCGGAGCAAACAAAATTCCAAGGGCTGCACCTACAGCGGCACCACCCAGAAAAGCTGCTAAAACATTCAATCCTTTCATATCTATGTGTTTTTAAATGTTAATATCACAAATATAACATTTTTAATCGGAAAGATGTTCTCAGCAATCACTTTTTTTCACTAATTTTTAGTGCTTTTCTTTCTTCTCCAGTAATCGCCATTGCTCCGGCTACCTCTGTAAATCTTCTTTTCTTTTGCCTTTTCTTTCAATTCAGTAGTCTTTTCTTCTTGTGCAACAACTCCTGCAGTGGTAATAAACGGATGATCGCGTACCACCGGGATTGTTTTACCAATCAGTTTCTGAATATCTTTGAGATAAGGGAGTTCCTCCGATTCGCAAAAAGAAATAGCGATTCCTTCATGTCCGGCGCGTCCTGTACGTCCGATGCGGTGTACATAAGTTTCGGGAACATTCGGAAGTTCGTAGTTGACAACGTGTGATAATTGGTCGACATCAATACCACGTGCTGCAATATCCGTGGCAATCAAGGCACGAAGTGTATGGCTCTTGAAATTGGTCAGAGCTCGTTGACGGGCATTCTGCGTTTTATTACCGTGAATTGCTTCAGCTCCGATGCCGGCTTTAGTCAGTGTACGTGCCAGTTTGTCGGCTCCGTATTTGGTACGTGTAAAAACCAATACTGATTCGATGGAAGGATCCTGAAGTAAATGGATAAGCAGATCTTTCTTTTCTTTTTTCTCTACCATATACACTGATTGAGAGATCATGTCGGCAGTAGAAGAAACGGGAGCTACCTCTACTTTTTCCGGGTGAGTGAGCATAGAGTTTGCTAACTTTTCTATCTCGGGGGGCATGGTAGCAGAGAAGAATAGTGTCTGACGTTTGGCCGGTAGCAGCTTAAGAATGCGTTTAATATCGTGTATGAAACCCATGTCAAGCATTCGGTCGGCTTCGTCAAGTACGAAGAAATCGAGCGTTTTGAGTGAAACGAATCCTTGGTTGATCAGGTCGATTAGACGTCCCGGTGTAGCAACTAGAATTTGTATTCCACCTCTTAATGCATCCGTTTGCGGTTTCTGCCCTACACCACCAAAAATCACGGTATATCGCAGTCCGGTGTATTTACCGTATGCTTCGAAGCTTTCTCCAATTTGGATAGCTAGTTCGCGAGTTGGGGTCAATATTAACGCTTTGATTCCTTTGCGGTGATCGGTTTTGTACAGCTTCTGAAGGATAGGAAGAGAGAATGCGGCAGTCTTACCTGTTCCGGTTTGTGCACATCCTAATAAGTCTTTTCCTTGAAGTAATATGGGAATTGATTGTTCCTGAATGGGAGTAGGAGAGGTATATCCCTCTTCTTTAAGAGCCTTAAGAAGTGGCTCGATTAAGTTCAATTTTTCAAATGTCATGTAAAATAGTTGATTGAGCCTCATGCTCCGTTTAAATTATGCGACACAAAGATACGTGATGCTAGGCGCGAATAACTCTTTTCTTTTAATGGTTTAATCAAATTTAACTAAGGAGAGGAGATAAACAACCGCCACTTCGTCGTACTTTTGTACATTAATGAAGAAAAACTGTTTTTAAGTTAGATAAGATGAAAAAAAATACTGCATTGATTACCGGGGCTAGTAGTGGCATTGGTGAGGGATGTGCCCGCAAGTTCGCCTCCGAAGGTGGAATTTAATCCTTAATTCTCGTTCCTTGCCTAAACTGGAGGAACTGAAACGTGAACTTGAAGAATCCTATAAAATAGAGGTGTTTTTACTTCCTTTTGATGTGCGCAACCGCCAGTCGATAAACGCTTCTTTGGAGTCTTTGCCCGAAGAATGGCAGGCTATTGATGTTTTGATTAATAATGCTGGACTCGTGATCGGGGTAGATAAGGAGTTTGAAGGAAACCTAGATGAATGGGATATTGTTATTGATACTAATATCAAAGGGCTACTTGCGATGACTCGTTTGGTAGTGCCCGGTATGTTGGAGCGCGGGCGCGGACATATCATTAATATAGGTTCCATTGCAGGCGAAGCCGCTTATCCGGGCGGAAGCGTTTATTGTGCGACCAAAGCTGCTGTGAAAGCTTTGTCCGATGGACTTCGGATTGACTTGGTAGACACGCCTTTGCGGGTAACTAATGTGAAACCCGGTATGGTGGAAACAAATTTCTCTGTAATTCGTTATAGAGGGAATAAAGATGTTGCCGATGATTTTTACAAGGGGATTCGTCCGCTAACAGGTGAAGATGTTGCCGAAACCGTTTGGTTTGCAGCTTCGGCTCCTCCCCATATTCAGATTGCCGAAGTGCTTATAATGCCTACAAATCAGGCTACAGGTACTATTTCGTACAAGAAGAATGCGGAATAAGCATTTTTTTTATCGGTTTTGTTTTGTGGGCTGATAAAAAAACTATTATTTTGTTCCCTGAAATGAGATTAAGATAAGAATAGAAAATGAAATTATTAATTTAAACAAGGTATAGATTATGAAAAAACTTTTAGTATTAGGACTAGGAGCGTGCATGGTGCTAGCATTTGCATCTTGTAAGTCGAGCGAGAGTGCTTATAAAAAAGCTTATGAGAAGGCTAAACAGAAAGAACTTGCAGAACCTCAGGTAGAAGCTCCGGTAGAAGTTACTCCGATTGCTGTTACTCCGGTTCAAACATCCAAATCAACGGCTTCTACTGCCGGTGTACGTCAGGAAAAGGTTACAGTTGTTTCCGGCAACGCATTGAAAGACTATAGTGTTGTAGTAGGTAGTTTTGGCGTGAAGGCTAATGCTGATGGTTTGAAAGACTGGTTGGACGGACAAGGATATAGTGCTGCTGTTGCATTTAATGCAGATAAAGCAATGTATCGTGTGATTGTTAGCTCATACTCAGATAGAGGAGCTGCTGCCGATGCTCGTGATTCATTCAAAGCCAAATATCCGACGCGTTCTGATTTCCAGGGTGCATGGTTGCTTTATCGTATTTATTGATCCTTGGGGTTTAGTCGACAAATATAGGTCGTCACTAAGAGATAAAATAGTAAACTGATTGCTCGTAAGAGTTAATCATTCGAAGAGGGTGTGTCAAAAGATTGACGCACCCTCTTCTACTTTTCCCTCGTATACTTGGTGTTCTATAGGATCAACGTAAAACCTACGTGTAGAGCGACCCCTCATTAATTGATTAATGAAGTTTTGTTTGCTTATAGTTCCTCCATATTACCCCGGTGATTCGTTTAATAGGTTGGCGAGGATAAACTTTTTACATAGATTTGCTCATCTGCCTTGTTTACTGAGGAGTGAAGCAGGTCTTGCGTTGATTTGAGAATGCTTCCCTTTATTCTGAACTGGTATTCGTTGTTGCATTGTAAAAAAGGCTAAAAAATACACTATATAGGACAATGTTTTCTGTATACTAGTAGTCGTATATGTTGTAAATGAGGTGTTAATCTCTACTTTATAAGCTGTGTGGCAGGGGGAATTAGACTTGTTAGAATATAAAATTGTTTATTAAATATTTTTTATCACTCTATTTTGTTCTTTTTTTTAGAATTATTCATCTTTCTACTAAAAGAAGTTATAAAAAGCTTGGGAGGAACTTTTGTCGCAAGGAAAATTTTTACATTTGCCAATTCTTACATAAACTTGACTACCTTGCCTTGATTCTAAGCAAGATATTAAATATAGAAATCAAGATGGAACAAAAATACTTGTTTACTGCCATTTGTGCTGCTTTAAAAGCCGGTGAGAAGATACTTTCAATCTATAACGATCCGACTTCGGACTTTGAAATTGAAAGAAAAGCAGATAATTCTCCGCTAACTATCGCAGACCGTAAAGCACATGAAGTCATTGCAACAATACTCGACGAAACTCCATTCCCTGTTCTTAGCGAAGAAGGAAAGCATCTCGATTACAGTATTCGTCGTGAATGGAATACCTTGTGGATTGTTGACCCACTTGACGGTACTAAAGAATTTATCAAACGTAATGGGGAATTTACTGTTAATATTGCCTTGGTTCGTGATGGTGTGCCGATAGCGGGAGTCATTTATCTGCCGGTAAAGCAGGACCTTTATTTTGCATCCGATAGTGTGGGAGCATATAAATTGGCTGGAATAACTCGTCCGGAGGAGGGTGCAACAATAGAAAGCTGGATTGAAAAAGCGAGTCGGCTACCTCGGAAAGAAAAACATGCTTTTCCGGTTGTAGTTGCTTCGCGTTCGCATCTTTCACCGGAAACAGAGGAGTATATTGAACTTCTTAGGCAGAAACATGGTGGTGTACAGCTTGTTTCCAGCGGAAGCTCTATTAAAATCTGTTTGGTAGCGGAAGGTAAAGCTGATGTGTACCCTCGTTTTGCCCCAACTATGGAGTGGGATACTGCTGCAGGACATGCCATAGCACGTGCTGCTGGAATGGAAATATATCAGACGAGTGAAAAACGACCGCTTCGTTATAACAAAGAGAATTTGTTAAACCCTTGGTTTATCGTTGAGAAGAAAGGAATTACACTAATCTGATGCGCATATGACATTTGAAATTGCTTTTGTATTAATCGTCTTATTCGGAATGTTTGTGGCTCTGGTTGCCGATAAGATGCGTCCGGGAATGGTTTTGTTTACTGTGGTTATCTTATTCTTATGTGCCGGTATTTTGACTCCCAAAGAAGTTTTAGAAGGGTTTAGTAATAAGGGAATGATTACTGTGGCTTTATTATTTTTGGTTAGTGAGGGGATTCGCCAATCAGGAACGTTGGAACAGTTGATTCGGAAAATGCTCCCCAAGGGGAAAACGACTGTGTTTAAAGCGCAGTTACGCATTTTGCCATCCATCGCTTTTGTTTCTGCATTCCTGAACAATACACCAGTTGTGGTTATTTTTGCTCCTATCATAAAGAATTGGGCGAAGTCCGTTCAATTGCCGCCAACGAAATTTCTGATTCCAATCTCTTATGTTACCATGCTCGGAGGAGTTTGTACATTGATCGGAACTTCTACCAATTTGGTGGTGCATGGAATGATTTTGGATGCCGGCTACGAAGGCTTCTCAATGTTTGAGTTGGGTAAGATTGGTATATTTGTGGCCATATCAGGTATTATTTACCTACTTATATTTTCTAAGAGATTGTTGCCGGACTCTCGTCCGGATGCCGTAGATGCGGATAGCGATGCTGGAGAAGACGCTAAACTTCATCGTGTAGAGGCAGTGCTTGGCCCTCGCTTTCCGGGGATTAATAAGAATTTGAGTGAGTTTAACTTCAAGCGCCATTATGGAGCTGTGGTGAAAGAAATAAAAACGCGCAGTGGTCAGCATTACGTGACGAATCTGGATCAGATAGTCATGCGCGAAGGTGATACATTGGTACTTATGGCAGACGATAGTTTTATCCCGACTTGGGGGGAGTCTTCCGTCTTCATGCTGTTGGCTAATGGAAATGACCGCCCTTCATTAGGTAAGAAAAAACGTTGGTTTGCTTTGATCTTATTGCTGCTGATGATTACCGGTGCAACGGTGGGTGAACTTCCTATCTTTCGAGAAATGTTTCCGAATGTAAAGTTGGATATGTTCTTTTTCGTAGCGGTTACAACGGTTATTATGGCGTGGACTAACATCTTCCCGGCACGGAAATATACCAAATACATTTCATGGGACGTGTTGATCACCATTGCCTGTGCTTTTGCTATTAGCAAGGCGATGATGAATTCGGGAATGGCAGATGTTGCAGCACGGTTTATCATCGGATTGAGTGATGACTATGGTCCTCATGTATTGCTTGCTATGTTGTTTCTAATCACGAACCTCTTTACAGAACTACTAACTAATAATGCTGCTGCTGCTTTAGCTTTCCCGCTTTCGTTGTCGATTGCCGGACAAATGGGAGTAAGTCCAGTTCCTTTCTTCGTTGCAGTTTGTGTAGCTGCTTCAGCAAGTTTCTCTACTCCGATTGGTTACCAAACTAATCTGATTGTACAGGGGATTGGAAATCATAAGTTTATGGACTTCGTTCGTGTGGGATTGCCCCTGAATATCATCACTTTCTTAGTGTCAGTCATCTTAATCCCACTTATCTGGGACTTTTAAATGCAATTAAATTGTCAATCATGGAAGAGAAAAAACATATTTACCCCATATTCGACCGCATGCTGGATAGGCGAGATAAAGAAGAACTATTAGGGCAGCATAGTGTAATGATCTGGTTTACCGGATTGAGTGGTTCGGGTAAGAGTACCATTGCCATTGCTTTAGAACGCGAACTTCATAAGCGTGGTTTACTCTGTCGCATTCTGGATGGCGATAACATTCGAAGCGGAATTAATAATAATCTGGGATTTACCGAAACCGATCGGGTGGAGAATATCCGGCGTATAGCTGAGGTATCTAAGCTGTTCCTCGATAGTGGTATTATCACAATCGCGGCTTTTATAAGTCCTAACAACGATATTCGCGAAATGGCGGCTGAGATTATCGGGAAAGACGACTTTCTGGAAATATTTGTTAGCACACCATTGGCTGAATGTGAAAAACGCGATGTAAAAGGTCTTTACGCGAAGGCTCGAAGAGGAGAAATCCAAAATTTCACCGGTATATCTGCCCCTTTTGAAACCCCATGCAATCCGGCATTATCATTGGATACGTCGGAACTTTCTTTAGAAGAATCTGTTAATAGACTGCTGGAACTAGTATTGCCACGGGTGTGTTTAGATGTTGAGAGGAAATGACACCCCTCATTGGAAGAGTGATCTGGTTTGGTGATTAGAAATAAGATCGGTAACTTTGGTCTGTTTTTTTAATAGAATAAAAATGAAATGCAGCAATGTTCATGTAATGAATGATGCTGCATAATTAAATACATTATTAAAGTAATGGAAGATTATACATTGAGCCACTTGAGAGAACTCGAAGCTGAGTCTATTCATATCATCCGCGAAGTGGCTGCGGAGTTTGAGAACCCGGTGATGCTATATAGCATTGGGAAGGACTCATCGGTTATGGTACGGCTTGCTGAAAAAGCTTTTTATCCCGGTAAGGTTCCCTTTCCGTTGATGCATATTGACTCGAAGTGGAAATTTAAGGAAATGATAGAGTTTCGTGATGAGTACGCAACAAAATACGGATGGAATTTGATTGTGGAAAGTAATATGGAAGCTTTTGAAGCCGGAGTTGGTCCGTTTGCGAATGGTAGTAAAGTACACACAGATTTAATGAAGACTCAGGCTTTATTACAAGCACTGGATAAGTATAAATTTGATGCGGCCTTTGGTGGAGCTCGTCGCGATGAGGAGAAATCACGTGCAAAAGAGCGTATATTCTCTTTCCGTGATAAATTTCACCAGTGGGATCCAAAGAATCAGCGTCCTGAACTCTGGGATATCTACAATGCCCGCGTACACAAAGGTGAGAGCATTCGTGTATTCCCTTTGAGCAATTGGACTGAACTTGATATTTGGCAATATATTCGTCTCGAAAACATTCCGATTGTACCACTCTATTATGCCAAGGAACGTCCGATTGTTGAAATGATGGTAACTTAATTATGGCTGATGATGAACGTCTGCCGGAGAAGTATCGTGACCAGGTCCGGATGCGGATGGTCCGATTCCGTACATTGGGATGTTGGCCGCTTACCGGAGCTGTGGAGAGTGAAGCAGATACGATAGAGAAAATCGTGGAGGAAATGATGACTACCACAAAGAGTGAACGTACAACACGCGTGATTGACTTCGATCAAGATGCGAGTATGGAACAGAAAAAACGTGAAGGATATTTTTAATTCAGCCAAAGTGATGACAGAAAATAGATTAGATATAAAGGCTTTTCTGGATAAAGATGAACAGAAAGACCTCCTGAGGTTACTAACTGCCGGTTCGGTGGACGATGGAAAATCAACGTTGATCGGACGTTTATTGTTCGATAGCAAGAAGCTATATGAAGATCAACTCGATGCATTGGAACGTGATAGTAAACGAATGGGAAATGCAGGTGAAAATATAGATTATGCTTTATTACTTGACGGGCTGAAAGCCGAACGAGAGCAAGGTATTACAATTGATGTCGCTTATCGCTACTTTTCGACTAATAGCCGTAAGTTTATTATCGCCGATACTCCGGGACATGAGCAATATACCCGTAATATGATTACCGGTGGTTCTACTGCCGACCTTGCTATTATACTGGTTGACGCTCGTACGGGAGTTATTACGCAAACCCGGCGCCATACTTTTCTTGTATCTCTGCTAGGGATTAAACACGTGGTATTGGCTGTTAATAAAATGGACTTAGTAGACTTTTCTGAAGCACGTTTCAATGAAATAGTAGCTGAATATAAAACATTTGCTGCTCCTTTAGGGATTCCTGATATCCAATGTATCCCTTTGTCTGCACTCGATGGCGACAATGTTGTGGATAAATCGGCGCGGACTCCTTGGTATAAGGGAACTTCGTTACTCGACTTCCTGGAAACTGTGCAGATTGATAATGACCATGATTTCGCTGATTTCCGTTTTCCGGTACAGTATGTACTTCGTCCGAACCTCGACTTCCGTGGATTTAGCGGTAAAGTTGCTTCGGGCGTTATACGTCGGGGAGATACCGTTATGGCATTGCCTTCAGGTAAAACCTCGAAAGTGAAGAGTATTGTTACCTATGATGGCGAGTTAGAATATGCTTTCCCACCGCAGTGTGTAACCTTGACACTTGAAGATGAAATTGATGTGTCACGTGGTGAAATGTTGGTTCATCCTGAAAACCGGCCTTGCGTGGACCGTAACTTTGAAGCAATGATGGTTTGGATGGATGAAGAATCGATGGATATTAATAAGTCATTCTTTATCAAACATACCACCAATCTAAGCCGCACCCGTATTGATTCTATAAAATATAAGGTGGATGTGAACACGATGGAGCATCTTTCGTTGGAGAATGAAATGCTGACACCGGAAACTTTGCCGCTCCAACTAAATCAGATTGCGTGTGTAGTGCTCACCACTGCCAAAGAGTTGTTCTTCGATTCTTATCAAAAGAACAAGGCTTGCGGAGCGTTTATTTTGATTGACCCGATCACAAATAATACTTCTGCTGTAGGGATGATTATCGACCGGGTGGAAGCAAAAGATGTCAATCATGTTGCTGATATTCCTGTGCTTGATTTGCACCGAATGGATATTGCTCCCGAACATCATGAAGCGGTAGAGAAAGCGATACGTGAGCTCGAACGTCAGGGTATTGCGGTGAAATTGATTAAATAGAATGTTAAACCAGAGATATAGGTAAATAAAGTGGGATTACTTGAATTTAATAAATTGCCAATCAATACATTGGTTGGTGCTGACTGGAAGACGTTTAAAGCCGTAACTTCGGGAAGGGAAATCGACGAGGCTTATAAAGGTAAATACCGGCTGACTAAGGCTGTCTGTCGCCTGCTTTCTCCGTTGGCTGCATTACAAAATAAACGGTATGCCAAACAGCTTGCCGGACAAACTCTGGAGCATGATCCGGTCTTCATACTTGGGCATTGGCGCAGTGGGACGACTTTTGTCCACAATGTTCTCTCTTGTGATAGCCACTTTGGTTACAACACAACTTATCAAACGGTTTTTCCTCATCTGATGATGTGGGGACAACCTTTCTTTAAAAAGAATATGAGTTGGTTAATGCCCGATAAGAGGCCAACTGATAATATGGAGTTGGCTGTTGATCTTCCACAGGAAGAGGAGTTTGCCTTGGCGAACATGATGCCTTATACGTATTATAACTTTTGGTTCCTACCTCAATATCAGCAAGAGTACGCCGATAAGTATTTATTGTTCAACGATATTACGGAAGCTGAATTGAAAGTGTTTGAAGAGGTCTTTACTAAGTTAATCAAAATATCTTTGTGGAATACAGGGGGAAGCCAGTTTTTAAGTAAAAACCCTCCTCATACGGGAAGGGTGAAAGAATTGGTTAAGATGTTTCCTAATGCGAAATTTATCTACCTCATGCGTAACCCTTATACGGTCTTTGAGTCTACTCGTAGTTTCTTTACCAATACTATACAACCGTTGAAACTGCAAGATATCACTAACGAACGCTTGGAAGAGAATATACTATCTATATATGCCAAGCTTTATCATAAATATGAGGCTGATAAGAAGTTTATTCCCGAGTGTAATTTGATTGAAGTTAAATTTGAAGACTTTGAGGCGGATGCGATGGCGATGACTGAAGAAATCTACCGGTCATTGTCTATTCCCGGATTTGCTGAAGCTCATGGAGTTATCGGAAAGTATGTAGGTGGAAAGAAGGGCTACAAAAAAAACAAATATACCTACGATGACCGTACTATCCGGTTGGTTGAGGAAAATTGGGATTTTGCCTTGAAACAATGGGATTATAAATTATAAAAGGAAAGGAGTTTAATAATGAGAAAAAGAACTAACCTGCTATTTGTTGCAGGTATTATGACCTTTTCTTCTTCTGCTGTCTTAATGGCGCAGCATAAAGTTGAATTGTTGCCATTCGGAGATATGGATCAATGGGTTGATCGCCAGATAAAAGAATCGGGCATAATCGGAGGAAATACGAAAAATGTATATGCCATCGGTCCTACAGCTGTCATTAAAGGTGATAAAGAATATAAGAACATGGGAGGCTCACCATGGGCTACTTCCAATGTAATGGCAAAAGTGGCCGGAGTCACTAAAACTAACACATCCGTTTTCCCAGAGAAAAGGGGGATGGTTATTGTGCTCGTTTGGATACTCGAATGGAGAGTGTTAAAGTGCTTGGAGTAGTAAATATCACTGTGTTGGCGGCAGGGTCTGTTTTTACCGGTTCTGTTCATGAACCGATCAAAGGAACTAAGAACCCACAGAAAATACTGCAATCGGGGATACCGTTTACTAGGCATCCTGTGGCCCTACAATTCGACTACAAAGTAAAAATGTCCGAACGCGAAAATCGTATTCGTGCTACAGGCTTTGGAAAGATTACCGAGGTATCAGGAAAAGACTATCCGTGTGTCGTGCTGTTATTGCAGAAGCGCTGGGAAGATGCGGAGGGGAATGTATATGCCAAACGTATAGGCACAATGGTGAACTACTTTTACCATACGGCTGATTGGAAGAATAATACGACTCATGAAATCATGTATGGTGATATTTCTAAACGGACTGAGTATAAGGCTCACATGATGCGCTTGCAGGTGACCGAGAATTATACAGTTAACAGTAAAGGAGAAAGTGTACCTATTCGTGAAGTGGCCTGGGGCGATGCGGGTGAAGAACCAACGCATCTTTTCCTGCAATTCACTTCTAGCCATGGTGGCGCGTATATTGGCTCTCCGGGCAATTCTTTGTGGATTGATAATGTAAAGCTAGTCTATTGAAATACAGTAGGGCGTTGGGAGGACTTTTGTAGACTTTAATTGGCTTTAGTCAAAAAAAAGAACTCACCTTACGATCTTTCTGTTTTTTCTTTTACATAATTCTCATTTATTGAGAATTATGAATTTAATTCAGACTTTCATGTGATTGTTTTGTCGTCAGAGAAGACGATAATACTTATATTTTTTTACTTTTTTTTTTGTTCGTATTGTATAAAATGTCTATATTTGCGCAGAATTTATTGTAAAAGGGGAAAGACGAAAACGTCTCTTAGTACGAGATAGAGTTCTCGGAAAGAATATTGAAATCAGTATAAAATAAGGGTGAATTATATTATTTACTAAAATAAAATGAGATGAAAAAGGGATTATTGTTTATTTTATTGGCAGCAGGATCTGTATGTCTGTCTGCTCAGGAAAAAGAAGGCAAAACTTATACCGTAGAGACAAACCGCTTTGGGGCTAATTGGTTCATAAGCGGCGGTGTTGGTGGGCAAGTGTATTTTGGTGACAATGATAGTAAAGCCGATTTTGGAAAACGTATTGCTCCTGCAGTAGATGTAGCGGTGGGTAAATGGTTTACACCATCAATAGGATTGCGTGTAGCTTACAATGGCTTGCAAGCTAAAGGTGCAACACCAAATGCAAACGATGTGTTTGTAAAAGGTGGTACATATTCTAACGGTTACCATAAGCAAAAATGGAATTTAGCTAACTTTCATGGTGATGTATTATTCAACCTTTCAAATATGTTCTGCGGATATAAGGAAGATCGTGTATATTCTTTGATTCCTTATGTAGGAGCAGGATTGCTACACTCATGGTCTGATCCTCATTTTGATGAGCTGGGTGTTAATGCCGGTTTGATCAACCGTTTCCGTATATCTTCAGCATTGGATTTGAATGTGGAATTGCGTGGTGTATTGATGAAAGATGCATTTGGCGGTAAAAGCAAAGAAGGTATGGCTGGTGCTACTGTAGGTCTTACTTACAAATTCAAGAAACGTGGTTGGAAGGGTATCTCTACTGTACCAATGGTTCCGGAAAGCCAATTGGATGCAATGAGAGACCGCATGAATTCTTTAAAGAATGAAAATGACGCATTGAAACGTGACTTAGTTGATGCACGTAACAAGAAACCGGAAGTAGTAGTTCAGAAAGAAGTAGTAGGAGTAGCTCCTCGCTTAGTTGTTGTGTTCAACATTGGTAAGAGCTCCGTTAGCAAGAGAGAATATCTTAATATCGAGTCTGTAGCAAAAGCTATCAAAGCAAGTGACAAAACTTACACTGTTTGCGGATATGCAGATAAAGGTACAGGATCAGCCGCATATAACTTGAAATTGAGCAAGAAGAGAGCAGAAGCAGTACGTGACGTATTGGTTAAAGAGTTCGGTGTATCTGCTTCTCAGTTGAAAGTAGACTACAAAGGCGGTGTGAGCAATATGTTCTACAATGACGCAAGTCTGAGCCGAGTAGCTATCGTAGAAGAATAATTCGGTATAAGAAACTGATAAAGTTACAAAAAAGACGCTTCCCGATGAAAGGAAGCGTCTTTTTTTTGTACTTTTGTACCCTATGAGTAGAATCGTTGCTATAGATTATGGCCGTAAGCGCACTGGAATAGCTGTCAGTGACCCCATGCAGCTCATCGCAAATGGGTTGACGACAGTGCCTACCCGTGACCTCTTGACTTTTATTGGAGAATATTTGGCTAAGGAACCCGTAGAGAAAATCATCGTTGGGCTTCCTAAACAGATGAATAATGAAATGTCAGAGAACATGAAGTATATAGAACCTTTTGTGCGTTCGTTGAAAAAACGATTCCCAGATATGCCAGTTGAATATGTTGACGAGCGATTTACTTCCGTTTTAGCGCATCGTACGATGCTTGAAGCCGGCTTGAAGAAGAAGGATCGTCAGAATAAAGCATTAGTAGATGAAATCAGTGCAACGATTATTTTACAAACATATCTTGAGTCAAACCGTTTATAGTAGTAACAGAGAAAACAAATATAAAATATAGAGAAATAATAAATATGATTTTACCAATTTATGTATACGGACAACAGGTGTTGAGGAAGGTAGCTGAAGATATAACACCGGAATATCCGAACCTGAAGGAACTTATCAATAATATGTTTGAAACGATGGTTAATGCTGACGGAGTAGGATTGGCTGCACCTCAAATAGGATTACCCATTCGTGTAGTCACTATAACTCTCGATCCTTTATCTGATGAATTCCCTGAATTTAAAGATTTCAATAAGGTCTATATCAATCCGCACATACTTGAAGTTAGTGGCGAAGAGGTTACGATGGACGAAGGCTGTCTTAGTTTGCCTGGCATTCACGAAGGTGTGAAGCGTGGAGATAAGATACACGTGAAATACCAGGATGAAAACTTCGTTGAATACGATGAGGTTGTGGAAGGATATTTAGCACGTGTTATGCAGCATGAATTCGATCATTTGGAAGGAAAAATGTTCATTGATCATATATCTCCGCTTCGTAAACAGATGATAAAGGGAAAGTTAAACGCGATGCTCAGCGGGAAGGCGCGTAGCTCGTATAAAATGAAACAGGTGAAATAAAGATAAAAAACGTTTATATCCCTGTTTAGTAAACGAAAAGCATTATTTTTGCTTCGTTTACAAGCAAAAATGATCATGATTAAAAGAATACTAACAGTCTTATTACTGTTTCCTACTTTAGTGTGTGCTCAAATAAATACAGAACGTGTGATGACTATTGCTCGGAATGCTCTTTATTTTGAAGACTACGTGCTCTCTATTCAATATTTTAATCAAGTTATTAATGCTAAACCTTATTTGTACGAGCCTTATTTCTTTAGAGCATTAGCTAAAGTGAATTTGGATGACTATCCAAGTGCGGAAGCTGATTGTGATGAAGCTATCAAACGCAATCCTTTTGTGGTGGGAGCTTATCAGATTCGTGGCTTGGCTCGCATACGTCAGAGTAAGTTCGACGGTGCAATTGAGGATTATAGAAAAGCGTTGCATTATGATCCTGAGAATATGACTTTGTGGCATAATCTCACCCTTTGTCATATCCAGAAGAAAGATTATGATGAGGCGAAAGAAGACTTAGCTAATTTACTTCGGATCTCACCTCGGTATACGCGTGCATTTCTAATGCGGGGCGAAGTCAATCTGCAACAAAAGGACACAATTGCTGCATTGAGTGACTTTAATAAGGCACTTGAATTAGATAAATATGATCCGGACGCTTGGTCGGCAAGAGCAGTTGTGAAACTTCAGCAAAGCCAATATGCTGATGCCGAAGCTGACTTTAATCATGCTATACATTTGAGCGCGAAAAATGCGGGGAATTATATTAATCGTGCATTATCACGTTTCCACCAGAACAATTTGCGTGGTGCGATGAGCGACTATGATTTAGCTCTGGATATAGATCCGAATAACTTCATCGGACACTATAACCGCGGATTGTTGCGTGCGAGGGTAGGAGATGATAATCGAGCTATTGAGGATTTTGATTTTGTTATTCAGATGGAACCTGATAATATGATGGCAGTCTTTAATCGCGGCTTGTTGCGTGCTCAGACGGGTGATTACCGCGGAGCGATTAAGGACTATACAACTGTGATTGAACAATATCCTAACTTCTTGGCCGGATATTATCAACGTGGCCAAGCTCGTAAAAAGTTAGGCGATCGGAAAGGGGCTGAACAGGATGATTTCAAAATCCTGAAAGCTCAGCTTGATAAGCAGAATGGCGTAACAAATAAAGATGTAGCTCAGAATAAGAAGGAAGGTGAAGAGGATGTGGAAGGCAAGACTCGTAAGAAGTCGGATAAAAACATGGATAATTACCGAAAGATTGTGATTGCCGATGACTCCGAAGCTAACCAGAAGTATACGAGTGATTACCGTGGCCGAGTACAAGACCGCAATGTGAGTGTCAAACTCGAACCGATGTTTGCATTGACTTATTATGAGAAGCCTAGTGAAGTGAAACGGATGGTGAATTTCCATAAATATATTGAAAATATGAACTTATCCGGTACATTACCCAAGCGTTTGCGGATTACTAATATGGAAACATCACTTACCGAGGAACTAGCTAAAGTGCATTTCTCCCTAATTGATTCGCACACATCGGCTATTGTTGCTGATGAGAATAGTGCCGAAAAACGCTTTGCCCGCGCTATTGACTTTTATCTGGTACAGGACTTCTCAAGTGCGGTAGCTGATTTAACGCAGGCTATCTTGCTCGATGATAAATTCTTCCCAGCTTATTTCATGCGCTCGCTTATTCGTTGCAAACAGTTGGAATATCAAAAAGCGGAGCAAACTACTGAATCTGATATCCCAGGAGCCGATAGTAAAGATGATAGTCGGAAAAATCTGAGTGCGGTTGATTATGAGGTTGTGAAAAAAGATCTCGATCAAGTTATCAGTTTGGCACCTGATTTTGTCTATGCTTATTATAATCGAGGCAATATCTCTGCGATGTTGAAAGACTTCCGGGGGGCAATATCCGATTATGATAAAGCAATTAAATTGCGTCCTGACTTTGCTGATGCTTACTACAATCGTGGGCTAACACATATATTTCTGGGAAATAATAAGCAAGGTGTGTCCGATTTGAGCAAAGCTGGTGAACTTGGAATCGTCTCTGCTTATAACGTAATCAAGCGTTTTACAGAGCAGCCTGAATAACATTTTTTTTAATAAAAAATAGAAAACTCAAAAGTATTCGTTACTTTTGCGTAGAAATTGTGAAAATATAACATCATCATATTATGATAAAGATAACATTCCCCGATGGCTCCATCCGTGAATATAGCGAAGGAGTGAACGGATTGCAAATTGCAGAAAGCATAAGTTCTCGTTTAGCACAGGACGTGCTGGCATGTGGTGTAAATGGAGAGACTTATGACTTAGGGCGGCCTATAAACCAAGATGCAGAGATTAAACTCTACAAATGGGACGATGAAGAAGGTAAGCATGCTTTTTGGCATACTAGTGCACATCTTTTGGCTGAAGCTTTGCAGGAACTTTATCCAGGTATTCAGTTTGGAATCGGTCCTGCTATTGAAAACGGATTTTATTATGATGTAGATCCGGGAGAAGCGGTAATTAAGGATGGCGATCTGCTACTATTGAAGCTAAAATGGCTGAACTGGTCGCTAAGAAAGAAGCGGTGGTTCGTCAGGATATAGCGAAGAATGACGCTTTGAAAGTGTTTGGCGAGCGCGGAGAAACCTATAAGTGTGAATTGATATCGGAGTTGGAAGACGGACATATTACTACATACACACAAGGTGAATTTACAGATCTTTGCCGTGGCCCTCACTTGATGACTACTGCGCCGATTAAAGCTATTAAATTGACCTCTGTGGCCGGTGCATATTGGCGTGGACATGAAGATCGTAAGATGTTGACTCGTATTTATGGAATTACTTTCCCTAAAAAGAAGATGCTTGATGAGTATCTGGTTTTGATGGAAGAAGCCAAAAAACGTGATCATCGCAAGATCGGTAAGGAAATGCAACTCTTTATGTTCTCCGAGACAGTAGGTAAGGGACTTCCGATGTGGTTGCCGAAAGGAACTGCACTTCGTTTGCGCTTGCAAGAGTTTTTGCGTCGCATCCAGACTCGTTATGATTATCAGGAAGTAATAACACCGCCAATCGGCAATAAGTTGCTTTACATAACTTCCGGCCATTATGCGAAGTATGGTAAAGACTCCTTCCAACCTATTCATACGCCGGAAGAAGGTGAAGAGTACTTCCTTAAACCAATGAACTGTCCGCACCACTGCGAGATATATAAAAACTCTCCTCGTTCGTACAAGGACCTTCCTTTGCGTATTGCAGAGTTCGGTACTGTTTGTCGTTACGAGCAAAGCGGGGAGTTGCACGGATTAACTCGTGTACGTAGTTTTACGCAAGATGATGCACACATTTTCTGTCGTCCGGATCAAGTGAAAGATGAGTTCTTACGCGTTATGGATATCATTTCAATTGTATTTAAGTCAATGAACTTTGAAAACGTTGAAGCCCAAATATCTTTGCGTGATAAAGTAAATCGCGAAAAGTATATTGGTAACGATGAGAACTGGGATAAGGCCGAACAATCGATTATTGAAGCTTGCCAGGAAAAAGGTCTGTCAGCTAAGGTTGAATATGGCGAAGCCGCGTTCTATGGCCCTAAGCTCGACTTTATGGTGAAAGATGCTATTGGACGTCGTTGGCAGTTAGGAACGATTCAGGTAGATTATAATTTGCCCGAGCGTTTTGAACTGGAATACATGGGGTCTGACAATCAGAAGCACCGCCCGGTAATGATTCATCGTGCTCCGTTTGGATCGATGGAACGCTTTGTTGCCGTACTTATTGAACATACAGCCGGAAAATTCCCACTTTGGTTAACTCCCGATCAGGTCGTTATTCTCCCGATTAGTGAGAAGTTTAATGAATATGCTGAGCAAGTGAAAATGTATCTAAAGGTGCATGACATTCGGGCAACAGTGGATGATCGTAATGAAAAAATTGGGCGAAAAATTCGCGATAACGAAATGAAACGTATTCCATATATGCTGATAGTCGGCGAGAAGGAAGCAGAAAATGGTGAAGTTTCTGTTAGAAAACAAGGAGAAGGTGATCAGGGAACCATGAAATTTGAAGAATTTGCTAAAAAAGTGAATGAAGAAGTTCAAAGTATGATAAATAAATGGTAACTTTGCGCCTTATTAGTGATAAAATAATTAGTAAACGATAAAAGAACAAACTGGAAGTAAACGTTTTTTAATGAAGAATGACAGCTTAAAAGGGCAGTATCGGATCAATGAACAGATTCGCGCCAAAGAAGTCCGCATAGTGGGCGATGACATGGAATCTAAAGTATATCCTATTTTTCAGGCTTTAAAATTGGCTGAAGAAAAAGAATTGGACCTCGTGGAGATTTCTCCTAACGCACAACCGCCTGTTTGTCGTATTATTGATCACTCTAAATTTCTTTATCAGCAAAAGAAGCGACAGAAAGAACAAAAGGCCAAACAGGTCAAAGTAAACGTAAAGGAAATCCGTTTTGGTCCTCAGACCGATGATCATGACTATAATTTTAAATTGAAGCATGCCAAAGGATTCCTTGAAGATGGAGATAAAGTGAAGGCTTATGTGTTTTTTAAGGGACGGTCTATCCTTTTCAAAGAACAAGGAGAAGTTTTATTATTGCGTTTCGCCAATGATTTGGAAGACTTTGCAAAGGTTGATCAAATGCCAATACTGGAAGGTAAACGTATGACTATTCAACTTTCTCCAAAGAAAAAAGAATTGCCTAAAAAGGCGGTAACGTCAAAACCAGCGACTTCTGCTCCTAAAGTAGAAGAACCGCAGCAAGACGAAGAATAAGTAAGAAGAAATGCGTAACGCGCGGGTATAGTGCGTTACCATATAATTTAATAATTTAAAAATAACTAAGATGCCAAAGATGAAAACTAACTCCGGTTCTAAAAAAAGGTTTACCCTTACCGGAACAGGTAAAATCAAAAGAAAGCACGCTTTTCACAGTCACATTTTGACTAAGAAGTCTAAAAAGAGAAAAAGAAACCTGTGTAGTACTACAACTGTTGCCGCAACAGACGTAAACCAGGTTAAGGAACTCTTAGCAATGAAGTAACTCAAAGCGTACCAGTATTATTAAAGTATTAACCGAATGCATTAGCTTGAAGTTCGTTGCGTGAAGTAACGGCGCTAACATTCAAAAACAGTAAAACTATGCCAAGATCAGTAAATCATGTTGCTTCAAAAGCAAGAAGAAAGAAAATTTTGAAACTGACCAGAGGATACTTTGGTGCAAGAAAAAATGTATGGACCGTAGCGAAGAACACTTGGGAAAAGGGTTTGACTTACGCGTTCCGTGACCGTAGAAATAAGAAAAGAAACTTTCGTGCTCTGTGGATACAACGTATCAACGCTGCTGCACGTTTGGAGGGTATGTCTTATTCAAGATTGATGGGAGCACTCCACAAAGCCGGTATTGAGATTAATCGTAAAGTCTTAGCTGACTTAGCGATGAATCATCCAGAAGCTTTCAAAGCTATCGTAGAGAAAGCAAAGGCTGCGTGATAAATATTATTATTTCAAAGGTGCCAGGTACTAATTTAGTATCTGGCATTTTTTTATGTGTACTTTTGCCGTCATTGAGAACAGCCGTAAATTGGGATCGCTTTCACGTGCAAGGGAATGGAAGCCGATGAGCTCTCATTTTTTCCTGAATATTACTTCAATTTCGGCTCCTTTTACATACTGTGCGACCGTTCTGCGTTCCTGATTTCATCAGTGGGGTCTGATATAAGCACTTTACACAATGAGATATCACTATTATGTACTTGTCACTTTTTCGCGTATCATTCAATATATCAGGCGATTATTTTGCGTCTTCTTTTGATGAACTGCAACAATATGGAGAAACTATAAACAGCAAGTAGCTTCATTCATTAATTTAACGCAGTTTTCTTGTGTTTACATAAGTTGTTTTCGCGATATGCTTTGTGACCTGTTACTGAGCTGAATCGGGGAGGCAAGAGTTGGGTTGTCTTAGATATAAGAAGGGCTAGAGTCAATCAAAGATAGGGGTAAGAAAAATGTGAGTCAATTGGTAATAGGCAGAAGGCTATATAAAGTCAACTCATTGGGTTCTTTACACAACTACCAGTCAGGAACATCTGTTCCGCCACTTAGAAAATTAGTTTC
>NZ_BAIV01000030.1 GCF_000517545.1 Bacteroides reticulotermitis JCM 10512
CCATACAAAGATCAGGTTCTTTTTTGAAAACGTCTAGATCTTTTTGGGAAAGAAATCCATGCAAGGAGAGGCTTCTTTCCGTCTATTTCCGTTCCGCCAGATACACACCGCATAGAATACAGGCAGCACCCATCAATGCAACGGGAGTTATTCGCTCATGCAGAATGGCAGCCGAAGCAACCATGGTAACCAACGGATTAAGATAAATATAATTAGAAGACTTTACCGTACCCAGTTCCTTCAATACAAGATTCCACAAGACGTAACAGACCAAAGAGGCTAGAACCGCCAAGAACAGGAGGTTGAAGAGTACAGATGGAAGCAAAAGAACCTCCAAATCGGGGCGCAAAGGATGAAGCAGAAAAGCCGGAAGAATAGTCAACACCCCGTAAAAGAAGATTTTGCGGGTAATAAATACAGTCGAATACCGGCCGGTCATCCTGCGAATGACCAAACTATAAAACGCCCATGAAAGTGCCGCCAATAAAGTCAACAGATCGCCCAATGGAGAGATCTTCAAGATCACACTTCCATTGAAAACCATCATGCCGACTCCCACTAACGCCAATAAGGAACCGGCGATCAACCCCTTCGAGGCTTTTTCGCCTTTATAAAAAAGCAACGAGAGAAGAACGGTCAGCAACGGAGCCGTACAGATGATAAACGCTACGTTTGAAGCCTGCGTAATCCCTAAAGCCGTATTCTCGGTAAAGAAGTAAAGTGATCCTCCGAAAATTCCGCCGGCAAGTAGCCAGAGTTCATCTTTCAGATTACTGGCAAACAATCGCTTGGGAGAGATCAGCCAGATGCCCAAGTATGCGATAAGAAAACGGTAAAAGAAGATTTCCTGAGGAGTCAGCCCATGCTTGATCAGAATTTTAGTAGAAATAAAGGTCAGTCCCCAAATGGCTACTGTCAATATAGCAATCAGATGGTAGTACCCGTGCTTTAGTTGCATATCGATGGTTTTAATATGCCGCAAAGATACGGCGAATCATGCATATACACGGATATATTCTAAATAAAATTTAGTCGAAGTAAAAACAATTACTTAATAATCCGATTGCGATAATTGAGCGGCGTGTATCCGGTCATCCGACGGAAGAAACGACACATATAAGAAGGATCTTCGAAGTTCAGCTCCGCCGCGATATTCTTAATAGACAGATTTGTATTCGAAAGAAAGAGTTTAATCTCAATCAGAATTTGCTGATCGATAATCTCCTTGGGAGACTGATTCATATCTTTACGCGTCAGCTTGGTAAGATAGTCGGGAGTGATACACAATTTATCCGCATAGAACTGTACCCCCCGTTCCTTACGAAAGTGTTCGGACAGAAGTGAAAAGAACTCTCCGATTAAAGCCCATCCCCGATTTCTTTTACTCGAATCGCCAAAAGCGGGCATAAATCGCCTTACTTCACTGTCGACAGAAATAAACAAAAGATAGATATGGCTACTCAATAGCGATGACCGATACTCCGGTATGCACGTTTCCATCATCCACTTAGTCTGCCGGCACCAAGCATGCATCAACTCATATTGCTCTTTTGTAGTTTTACAGATCGGGTGTTCGTAGGTAAAAAGCCAGAAGGTAGAAGAGGTCATCTTGTACAAGGATTCCTCCGCAATGTCGTTGGATAGTGAAATATAAAAAGCGGAGAATGAGCTCGAAACCTCGTTAATTACAAATATAGCATCACAGAAAAGGAATACGACATCCCCTTTTCTCAGAGTCCGCTTCTGAAAATTGACAGAGACAATAGCTCTCCCTTCCGTGCATAGCAAAACCGTACATTCATTTAAATCGAAAGATCGATTCAAACTCTCTTTCAAGGAAGACTCTCCCGCTGCACATTTCTGTTCGCCGGTACAGAATGCATGTTTTATATTCGTCATACGTGGATTGAAAATGACTACAAATATAGAAGATTATCGGCTATTTCACACCATTTAGTATTGAAAAGTACCCAATATAGCCGTTTTTTGTTACCCTCCTCAAAAAGGATGTTTCCTAATTTTGCACACTCAAATCCCAACCGTATTCAGAAGGGAATCGGTACTGATTTGATAACCTAATAAAATGTCCGTATGAAAAGTTTAATCAGAGCATTCGTTATTATATGCTCATTCTTAGTTGTTTCCTGTAAAAATAACCCAGCCGGAGAATACAGTCAAGCATATCCCGTGCTTACCGTTCAATCCGATTCAGTCAGGATAACAGAGTCGTACTCGGCTTCCATCCGAGGGAGACAAGATATTGAGATCTACCCACAAGTATCGGGAACGATCTCCAAGCTATGTGTGTCGGAAGGAGAAAAAGTAAAAAAAGGTAAGACGCTTTTTGTGGTCGATCAAGTGCCCTATACAGCCGCCTTGCGAGTAGCCGTAGCCAATGTACACAGTGCACAGGCACAAGTAGCTACCGCCCAACTGGATTATAACAGTAAAAAAGTTCTTTTCCGTGAGAAGGTGATTTCAGAATATGACTTGTCGACCGCCCAAAACGCATTGGCTGTAGCACAAGCCGGACTCGAGCAAGCCAAAGCGCAGGAAATTAATGCCCGTAACAACCTTTCTTATACGGAAGTGCAAAGTCCTTCGGATGGAATTGTGGGTACATTGCCTTATCGCGCAGGAGCTTTGGTAGGCCCGTCTATGCAGAAACCGCTTACCACGGTATCGGACAACAGCATGATGTATGTCTACTTCTCAATGACCGAAAACCAACTCCGTGCATTGGTGCGGCAGTACGGTTCACCCGACGAAACGATCAAGCAAATGCCCCCGGTACGCCTGCAGCTCAATGACGGAACGATGTACGATGCAGACGGACGCATAGAAAGTATCAGTGGAATAATCAATTCACAAACCGGAAGCGTCTCCATACGAGGGGTGTTCCCGAACGAGAAACGGTTGCTGTTTAGCGGTGGAATCGGAAATATAATTCTGCCACACACGGAAGCAGCGGCTGTGATCATTCCGCAAACTGCCACCTACGAAATGCAAGATAAAATTTTGGTCTATAAAGTGGTCGATGGCAAGGCGGTAGCCACCTCGGTCAAAGTTGATCGGCTCAACAACGGCAACGATTATATTGTCCGTACCGGACTTCAGCCGGGCGATACAATCGTGCGTGAAGGGGTAGGTTTATTACAAGACGGAATGCCAATCACCGTTCAATCAGCCGGCTTATAAAAAAGGTAAAAACGTAATCAAATGAACTTAAGATATTTTATTGACCGTCCGGTCCTGTCAATCGTAGTGTCTATTACGATTGTCCTGATGGGGATTATCTCCCTGTTTATCTTACCTGTGGAACAGTACCCCGACATGGCTCCTCCAACCATACAGGTATTTACCAACTATCCGGGAGCCAATGCGGAAACGGTGCAGAAAAGCGTTATCGTTCCGTTGGAGGAAGCGATCAACGGAGTAGAAAACATGAACTATATCACATCGACAGCATCCAACAGTGGCGATGTGTCGATTAATGTGTTTTTCAAACAGGGAAGCAATGCGGATATGGCAGCGGTGAATGTTCAAAACCGTGTGTCTACCGCTTTAAGCCTGCTGCCTGCCGAGGTAACCAAAATCGGTGTTACGACTACCAAGCAGCAGAATGCCGAGTTGAAAACCTTTGGCTCTATTGTCCGAATGATACGTACGACAAGCAGTTTTTGAACAATTACATGAAGATCAACGTCGAACCGCGCATCAAACGTATCGCAGGTGTGGGACAAGTCATGCAGTTCGGTTCGAATTACAGCATGCGTATCTGGATGAAACCTGATAAGATGGCACAATACAAGCTCATCCCTGCCGACATTAGCAACGTATTGGCCAAGCAGAACATAGAGGCCGCTACGGGGGCTTTTGGAGAGAACCACGATAACACGCATCAGTATACGATGAAATATCGCGGACGTTTCTCGACTCCTGAGGAGTTTGGTAACTTGGTGATACGCTCATTGCCGGGTGGTGATGTGCTTCGTTTGAAAGAAGTAGCGGAGATCGAATTGGGCGATGAAGCCTACAATTACACCACCGACCTGAACGGGCATCCGGCAGCCATGGCTATGGTGTATCAAACCGCCGGCTCGAACGCATCGGAAATCATCAACGAAATTGACGCTACACTGGAAGAGATCGGACAGGATCTCCCAAAGGGGTGGAGTTTGTCACGCTGAACGATACGAACCGCTTTTTGCACGCATCGATTCACGAAGTAATTAAAACGCTGCTAGAAGCGATCTTGCTTGTAATTGTGGTGGTGTATGTCTTTTTGCAGGACTTTCGGTCGACACTGATCCCCACGCTCTCGATCTTGGTTTCCATCATCGGAACATTCGCTTTCATGTATGTGGCGGGATTCTCGATCAATTTGCTGACGCTGTTTGCGTTGGTACTGGCCATCGGTACGGTGGTCGATGACGCGATTATTGTTGTGGAAGCGGTACAGGCGCGTTTTGACGTCGGGTATCAGTCGTCCTACATGGCAACTAATGATGCGATGAAGGGCATTTCGACCGCTATCCTGACTTCAACACTCATCTTCATGGCGGTATTCATTCCGGTTTCAATGATGGGTGGAACTTCGGGTACATTCTATACACAGTTCGGTATCACAATGGCTGTGGCGGTAGGTATTTCGGCAATTAATGCCTTTACACTCTCGCCTGCCCTTTGCGCCTTGCTGCTACACCCGTACATTGACGGAGAGGGTAATGTGAAAAACAACTTTGCCGCCCGCTTCCGTAAAGCGTTCAACACAACTTTCGATGTGTTGTCTAAGCGTTATGTACAGGGTATTTTAGTTCTTATCAAACGTCGTTGGTTGATGTGGAGTTTGTTGGCTACAACGATCGTTTTACTTGTCTTCCTCGTCCGAAGCACGCAAACAGGCTTGATTCCTCAAGAGGATACCGGCATGATTATGATCAGCATGAACTCGAAGCCGGGTACGTCTATGCAACAGAATCAACGTGTAATGGACCAGGTGAACAAGCAACTCGAACAAATACCGGAAATCAGTCACCGGGCAAGCGTGGTTGGCTACTCATTCTCCGGCTCAGGTCCGTCGATGGGTATGTACTTCCTGGCGCTCACGCCGTGGGACGAAAGACGGGAGGAAGGACAATCGGCTTCGGAACTTGTGAGCAAGATTTATGGCATCGCTCCGCAAATTCCGGATGCGCAGATGTTCGTTATGACTCCGCCGATGATTCCGGGATATGGTATGGGTAATGGTTTTGAGCTTTATGTACAAGATAAAACGGCCGGCGATCTGAATGCTTTCAAGAAAGTATCGGATGATTTTGTGGCGGCGCTTTCCAAACGCCCGGAAATTGAAGCGGTCTATTCAGCTTTTGAAACCAACTATCCACAGTATTGGGTAGATATCGACGCAACTCAGTGCGAACAGGCAGGCCTTTCGCCGAATGATGTATTGGAGACTCTTTCCGGCTATTATGGTGGTGGGTATGTATCAAACTTCAACCGATTCTCCAAGCTTTACCGCGTGGTAATTCAAGCAGATCCGGAATACCGGGTAACGCCCGAATCGCTCAATCATTTATATGTACGGGCAGGGGAAGAAATGACTCCGCTTTCTCAGTTCGTGAAGCTGACCAAAACGTACGGACCGCAAGACTTGATGCGCTTTAACCTCTACAACGCGATCTCGATCAATGGAACTCCTGCCCATGGTTACAGTTCGGGAGATGCACTGAATGCGATTAAGGAGACTGCTAAGCAGGTATTGCCGAAAAACTATAGTTATGAATTCGGAGGTATTGCGCGCGAAGAAAGTACATCAACCAACAATGTTGTGATTATTTTTGGCATTTGTCTGTTGCTGGTTTATCTGCTGCTGAGTGCTTTGTACGAGAGTTTCCTCCTTCCGTTCGCCATCATCCTGTCTGTTCCCTGCGGATTATTGGGTAGTTTTCTGTTTGCTCAATTCTTCGGTTTGGAGAATAATATTTATATGCAGACAGGTATAATTATGTTGATCGGTTTGTTAGCTAAAACAGCGATTCTTCTCACCGAATACGCTACCAAACGGCGTCAGGCGGGTATGTCGTTAGTACAAGCGGCCTTAGCCTCGGCCCGGGTACGTTTGCGCCCAATCTTAATGACGGTTCTTGCCATGGTATTCGGATTGCTTCCGCTCATGTTTGCCAACGGCGTAGGAGCCAATGGAAATCATACGCTTGGTTCGGGCATCATAGGCGGTATACTTGTGGGAACGCTAGCGTTGCTGTTTTTTGTGCCGGTGCTCTTCATTATATTCCAATATTTGCAGGAGAAAATCAAGCCGACACAAATTAGCAAAAAAGGAGCTGACTGGTCGATACAAGCAGAATTAGAGGAAATTGAAAAAAAATGAGACGCATGAAACGATTGATTTTATTAAGTATCTCCGCCTGTCTGCTGACAAGTTGCGGGATATACAATTCATACTCCCGCCCGGAAATTGAAACTGATAATTTATACCGGGATGTAGAAGCGAGAGACTCCGTGTCGATAGGATCTTTGTCGTGGAGAGCCCTGTTTACGGACAGGTATTTGCAGGAACTGATTGAACAGGGATTGCTAAAAAACACCAATTTACGCATCGTTCATCTGAAAGTACAAGAAGCGGAAGCGGTTCTGATGAATGCCCGGCTTTCGTATCTACCAGCGGTTTCGCTGAGTCCCGAAGGAGCAGTAAGCCGCTACAACGGAAACACAACGAAAACATATACGTTGGGAGCGACCGCAAGTTGGGAAGTCGATATTTTCGGCAAGGTGACGAATGCCAAACAGGAGGCGAAAGCTGCACTTGAGGGCAGTCGGGCGTACGAACAGGCTGTACAAACGCAATTGGTAGCAACCATTGCAAACAGTTACTACACCTTGCTAATGCTTGACGGGCAGCTTCAGATCAATATGCAGACACGAGACAGTTGGCAGCAGTCGGTAAGAACTCTCGAGGCGTTGAAACGCTCCGGTAAAACGACAGAAGCCGCCGTGCTACAAGCAAAAGCAAATCTAATGTCGCTGGAAGCATCTGTTCTCTCGATCCGGAAAACGATCAGTGAAACGGAAAACAGTTTATCGACTTTGCTGAACACCGTTCCGCAAGCCATCGGCCGTGGTACGTTAGCCGGGCAACAGTTCCCGGAAGATTTGTCAACCGGAATTCCGTTACAGCTTTTGTCCAACCGTCCGGATGTGCGTCAAGCGGAATTCAATTTGGCACAATCTTTTTATGCTACCCAGTCGGCACGCTCAGCGTTTTATCCGAGCATCACCTTGTCGGGTACGGCAGGATGGACCAACAACGGTGGCGGAGTAATTCTGAATCCCGGTAAGATGTTGTTGAATGCAGTCGGTTCACTCACGCAGCCGCTGTTTAATAAAGGAGCTAACATTGC
This sequence comes from Bacteroides reticulotermitis JCM 10512, assembly GCF_000517545.1. Lineage (GTDB taxonomy): Bacteria > Bacteroidota > Bacteroidia > Bacteroidales > Bacteroidaceae > Bacteroides > Bacteroides reticulotermitis. The sequence goes on from NZ_BAIV01000030.1 coordinate 7,422, forward strand.
TAACCTGAAAGTAAAGAAAGCGCAGCAAGAAGAAGCGACTCTCTTATTTAATCAGGCAGTTCTGGATGCCGGCAAAGAGGTCAATGATGCGCTAACACAATGGCAGACCGCACAACAACGTCTCGAAATAGGCACACAGCAAGTCGGGACATTGCAGGAAGTCGTACGTCAGACCGAGTTGTTGATGCAGCACTCTTCTACCACTTATCTGGAAGTACTGACTGCCCAGCAATCTTTATTGAATGCAGAACTTGTACAGATGCAAGATCGATTCGATAAAATACAAGGTGTTATTAATCTATACCATGCTTTAGGCGGAGGGTTATAGTGACTAGTTAGTTGCCCCTTGAAAGTACATTGCAGCGAAACATCTCCTTAAACGAGTGTTTCGCTGTTTTTTTTAAGAGTAGCTAAAGAACCCTCACGGCTCTTTTGAAGCTATATGCGGCGGCCGATAACATGACGTTAATAGTAGGTATCTTTGTTTTTTGGCGTATAATTCTTTTTTATTCGAATAGGCCATTTTCATATGCCATATAACAATCTTCTCTTTTTCATTTTCAATAATTATATTATATTCTTTCCCATCTTTCCGCTCCCTATTATAATTGCACGTCAATATTGTACCATTCGAGATGAAAATCTCCGAATATATATCTATATGTTCATCAAACTCTTCAAAAGTTTGCATACTATACCAGAAGTCTCTCATATTTACATATTCTAAAACCTTATCTTCACAACTTGATCTTATTACAAAAATAGTATCAATATCCTCTTTAACTAATACATAAGGAGAATTTAGGTTATCGATGTTACCAGGGACACCTTTTAAAATATATTCGTTAAATGTTTGATATTTGACATACCCATTAGGAATAGAAGTATCCTCTCTACAGGATATGTTTATTAAAGAAATCATCAACAGTAAATTCAAATATTTCATAATACACTTTTTATCTGTGCCGTGAAAGAGCAATCTAGTAATCATATTCCAATCGTTTTGACATCATCCATAAGCAGACATGACAAATGTAAACAATTACTTGGAACATAAGCTATACTTTATTCAAATATTTCGTTCTAATTACATTCATATTCCATATATACTATCCTATTTAACTTTTCACAATCGTTAAAACCAAAGCATTTATTATAAGCATAATACATCGCTTTCTCATTCACAGTTTTCAATTCTTCATCATCATAAGCATATGAGAAAGATCAATCAGTTCGTAAGTATCTATCTCAATTCATCCATTCAAATGTGCTTGCATCGTCTTTCCTCATTTACCGGCTTTACCTTATTATAAAAGAAAGGTTTTTTATGCCTTGGCGTGGTTATCTGAAAATAAACACGTAAATTTGCTGATTAAAATCAAAATAACAGTATAAATCACTATAAATAAAAAGATTATCGCTATGGAGTATAATTTCAAGGAGATTGAAAAGAAGTGGCATCAGCGGTGGGAGGACAATAAAACCTACCAAGTGACGGAAGACGAATCGAAGCAGAAATTCTATGTACTAAACATGTTCCCTTATCCATCGGGAGCCGGCCTACATGTAGGACACCCGCTAGGATACATTGCTTCGGATATTTACGCCCGTTACAAACGACTGCAGGGCTTCAATGTTCTCAATCCCATGGGATATGATGCCTACGGACTCCCGGCTGAACAATATGCTATACAAACGGGACAGCATCCTGCCATTACTACCGAAGCAAATATAAACCGCTATCGCGAACAACTTGATAAGATTGGTTTCTCGTTCGACTGGAGCAGAGAGATCAAAACCTGTGAACCGGATTATTACCACTGGACACAATGGGCTTTCCAAAAGATGTTCAATAGTTATTATTGTAACGACGAAAAACAGGCACGCCCCATTGAAGAATTGATTCAAGCTTTCGGTATCTACGGAAGTGAAGGATGAATGTTGCCTGCAACGAAGATCTCAACTTTACGGCTGCTGAGTGGAAAGCCATGAGTGAGAAAGAACAGCAAGAGATCCTGATGAACTACCGCATCGCCTACACGGGTGAAATGATGGTTAACTGGTGTCAGGAGCTGGGAACAGTATTGGCGAACGACGAAGTAGTGGATGGCGTGAGCGAACGCGGTGGTTATCCGGTAGTTCAAAAGAAGATGCGCCAATGGTGCTTACGTGTTTCGGCTTATGCCCAACGTTTGCTCGACGGACTGGATCTAATTGACTGGACGGAATCATTGAAAGAGACGCAGAAGAACTGGATCGGACGCAGCGAAGGTGCAGAGATCAAGTTCAAAGTGAAAGATAGCGAATTGGAATTCACCATCTTTACCACCCGCGCAGATACCATGTTCGGAGTGACTTTCATGGTGCTGGCTCCCGAAAGCGAGCTGGTTGAAAAAGTAACTATTGACGAACATAAAGCGGAAGTAGACGCTTACCGCAACCGCACAAGTAAACGTACGGAACGCGAACGTATCTCTGACCGTAGCATTACCGGTGTGTTTAGTGGTTCTTATGCCATCAATCCATTCACAGGAGAAGCCGTACCAATCTGGATCAGCGATTATGTATTGGCCGGATACGGAACAGGAGCCATCATGGCGGTTCCCGGACATGATAGCCGCGACCATGCCTTTGCTAAACATTTCGGATTGGAAATTCGCCCGTTGGTAGAAGGTTGTGACGTGAGCGAAGAGAGCTTCGATGCCAAAGAGGGTATCGTATGTAACTCTCCCCGTGAAGGAGTAACTCCTTATTGTGATCTTTCGCTGAACGGACTGACCGTCAAAGAAGCGATTGAAGCAACCAAGAAATACGTCAAAGACAATAATTTGGGACGCGTAAAGGTGAATTTCCGCTTGCGCGACGCTACTTTCTCCCGTCAACGCTATTGGGGAGAACCGTTCCCGGTTTATTACAAAGACGAGATGCCGTATATGATCGACGAAAGTTGTCTGCCACTCGAACTGCCCGACGTAGTTAAGTTCTTACCTACCGAAACCGGTGCACCTCCGTTGGGACATGCTAAGAAGTGGGCATGGGACACAGTCAATAAATGTGTGGTTGATAACGATAAGATAGATAATAGCACCATTTTCCCCTTGGAACTGAATACGATGCCGGGATTTGCCGGTTCGTCAGCATACTATCTGCGCTACATGGATCCCAAGAATCCAACAGCATTGGTCGATCCGAAAATAGTTGAATACTGGAAGAATGTGGATCTCTACATCGGCGGAACGGAGCATGCTACCGGCCATCTGGTATATTCTCGTTTCTGGAATAAATTCCTGCGAGACATGGGAGTTTCCATCACTGAAGAACCGTTCCAAAAGTTAGTTAACCAAGGAATGATTCAGGTAGAAGCAACTTTGTATATCGCATTAAAGATACCAATACATTTGTATCGCTGAACCTGAAAGATAAGTATGATGTAACACCGCTTCACGTCGATGTGAACATCGTCTCCAACGACATACTGAATCTGGAAGCATTCAAAGCTTGGCGCCCGGAGTTTAACACAGCCGAATTCATCCTGGAAGACGGTAAATATATCTGCGGATGGGCAGTTGAGAAGATGAGTAAATCGATGTTCAACGTGGTAAATCCGGATATGATTGTCGAAAAATACGGAGCCGATACACTTCGCATGTACGAAATGTTCCTAGGTCCGTTGGAACAGGCTAAACCGTGGGATACGAATGGTATAGACGGTGTACACCGTTTCATTCGCAAATTCTGGTCGCTCTTCTGCAGTCGTACAGGCGAATACCTGGTAAATGACGAACCGGCAACGAAAGAAGAACTCAAAGCGCTTCATAAACTAATTAAGAAGGTAACAGGTGATATCGAAGTATTCTCTTACAATACTTCGGTCAGTGCTTTTATGATCTGTGTCAACGAATTGTTCAGCCTGAAATGTTCCAAAAAGGAGGTGTTGGAACAGCTGGTGATTGTACTTGCACCTTTTGCTCCTCACGTATCGGAAGAATTATGGGAGACGTTGGGACATACCACCACGGTATGTGATGCCCAATGGCCGGTTTGCAACGAAGAATATCTGAAAGAAGATACCATCAACTATACCGTCTCTTTCAACGGAAAGGCGCGCTTCAACATGGAGTTTGCTGCGGATGCTGCTTCAGATACAATTCAAGCTGCTGTTTTAGCGGACGAACGCTCGCAAAAATGGACCGAGGGTAAAACACCGAAAAAGGTAATCGTTGTTCCGAAGAAGATTGTAAACGTTGTCGTTTAAATTAATTCAATATATACATGTATAATCTATCAAAAACGGAAATAATGAGAGAGGTAAAAGATTACCTCTATATCACTCTCGGATTGATAAGTTACTCGTTAGGATGGGCGGTATTCTTACTGCCCTACCAAATTACCACAGGAGGAACAACCGGTATCGGAGCCATTATTTACTACTCAACCGGATTTCCAATCCAATGGTCATACTTCATTATCAATGCTGTTTTGATGACCTTTGCCATTCGAATATTGGGACCCAAGTTCAGTATTAAGACGACGTACGCCATCTTTACATTAACCCTCTTGCTCTGGCTATTCCAATTGCTGGTAAACAACTACTTAAAGGTACCGGATATGTCACCGGACGGTAAGCCTCTCTTGCTGGGTGCCGGACAAGACTTTATGGCTTGTATCATTGGTGCCGCCATGTGTGGTATAGGGTTGGGTATTACCTTCAATTACAACGGAAGTACCGGCGGGACGGATATCATTGCTGCTATTGTCAACAAATACAGAGATGTGACGTTGGGCAGAATGATTATGATCTGTGACTTATTCATCATCAGTTCTTGCTATTTCGTTTTTCAGGATTGGCGTCGCGTAATCTTCGGTTTTGTTACGTTGTTCATTATTGGAGTTGTCCTCGACTGGATTGTTAACAGTGCACGTCAATCGGTTCAGTTCCTTATTTTCTCGCAGAAATATGATGAAATAGCCGACAGCATTATCAAGGAGACACACCGGGGAGTTACGGTACTCAATGGCACGGGATGGTACAGCAAGACTGATGCGAAAGTACTGGTCGTACTTGCCAAGAAACGTCAGTCACTCGATATCTTCCGACTGGTGAAAAGTATTGATCCGAATGCCTTTATTTCACAGAGTTCCGTAATCGGGGTATTTGGTGAAGGATTCGATAAACTAAAGGTTAAGTAAACCCTTCGGCAATCAATCGTTTATCCTTTTAAAAAACAGAAAAAGACAATGAAACGTAAACTTGTATTCGCCACAAATAACGCCCATAAACTGGAAGAGGTAACTGCTATTCTGAAAGATAAAGTAGAACTCCTCAGCCTGAATGACATCGGCTGTCATACGGATATTCCCGAAACAGCTGATACGCTGGAAGGAAATGCCTGGCTAAAATCATCTTTTGTCTCCAAAAACTATGGCTTGGATTGCTTCGGCGATGATACCGGCCTGGAAGTAGAAGCACTCGGTGGTGCACCGGGAGTTTATTCCGCCCGCTATGCCGGAGGTGAAGGCCACGATTCGCTAGCCAATATGCATAAGCTACTCCAAGATTTGGAAGGTAAGGAGAACCGAAAGGCACAGTTCCGCACGGCTATTTCATTGATTCTCGACGGAAAGGAGTATCTCTTCGAAGGAGTAGTAAAAGGAGAAATCATTTTGGAGAAACGTGGTGATTCCGGCTTCGGTTACGATCCGGTATTTATGCCCGAAGGGTACAACCAAACATTTGCCGAATTGGGAAATGACGTAAAGAATCAAATCAGCCACCGGGCATTAGCTGTAGAAAAGCTTTGTGAGTTTTTACACTCACGCTGATAACATCAGCGGCGAATACGCTAAGGTAGGAAATTATAATCCCCTCACGAATCCTTTTTCCATGTATGAACAAGGATCGCGTAAGGGGATTTTTCTATAAAGAAAGAGAGAGAGAATTATGATTTAGCCCATTCCTTCAGTAACTCATTATACCTTACTTCATAATATGCTGCTTTGGAATAAAGCTTCGCTCCTTTATAAATATAAAGAGGATAGGCAGACTTAGCAGCCGGATTGCTCTTTTCTTCTTGATCCAGAACTTTCAAACGGTTTTGGATCAAAGATACGAGTTCCTTGTCTCTCGGCATATTCTCAGTCAGATCTGTACAGAAGTCAATTGCATCGCTATCACTCATTTTCGGCTGCTTCAAATAAAGTTTAGCCAAACGGGCTGCCTCTTTCCAGTTCTTTTGAATCTTGGCGGAAATAAGGGTATAGTTCAATCGGATTGCTTCCACATAGCGAACTTTATATTGCTTCATGAAACCGATATATTCATTCAAGCGATTCATGTCATAGCTGGTTATTGTCTTACCATCCGCTTGATAAAATAGCTGCGGATACTCACTCCATACCTGCCAAAACTTATCGTCTGCTGTTGCTCCATACTTTTCAACCAAGAGTTTTTCACCTCCGTACATTCTCTGAAAAATAGAATCCATAGGCGAGTCCATATAATCACAGAATACCTGAAAAGCTGTACTATCGTTGGCAAGCATAGCGGGAGTTTTATCTGCTAAATAGGCCGCAGTTATCCGTTTCACTTCCCCACGCATAATATTTTGGTTGAGCAGAGACAGGTAGGCAACAATAAATGCCGCCGAGCGATCTCCATTTGCATAGCGTTTTTTAGAATTCACCAACTCACTATTGGTTATTCCTTTTTCCACCTCTTGCACAAAGGATTCTGCGGGTTTGTATCCCACCATCCGGTGCACCAACTCTCCGTTTGCATCCAAGAACAGGAAAGTAGGGAAAGCACTTACATCATATCGTTTCAGCAATTCTGGACCTTCTCCTTTCTCCATATCGATCTTGACGGAGACAAACTTCGGATTGAAATAATCGCCCATTTCCTTCTTGGGAAATTCCTTAGCAGCCATCTGTTTGCACGGTCCGCACCAAGAAGTATAGCAATCTACAAAAACTAACTTACTCTCTGCCCCGGCTTTTTGAAGCACTTCGGCCAATGACTTATTAGCCTCGAAACAAATGCCCTCATTGGGCTGTTGGGCAGCCAGTGGACAAGCTGCCAACAACCAAACGATGAGAGGTACAAAATGGATAAACGCCTTTTTTATACGCATAAAATCAATGTTTGCCATTTTCAAGTTGATAAACCTGTTGAGCTGCATAGAAGAGAGCCGAAGCTTCCATATCCTTCAACTGACCGCGTAGGAATTGAGACGCCCGTTTCAAAACAGCCTCATCTTCTGTTTTGATAAGTCCGGAGAAATTGACTACCAGACAAGTCTGCTGATCTTGATCCAGATTCTTAAACTCAGTTTCGCACAATGTCAGAAAGTCGGCCGGAGTTCCTTGTCCCTGAGATTCGATAAAGCGGAGAGCCTGTGTATATTGATTCTCCTTGTTTAGTCCCAAGTCCGTAATTCCCTTTTTGATCTCTTTGTATTCAACATCATTGTATTCCGAACGTGCCATCATATAACCCTGAATTTGGGTTTTATACAACAATGCAATTCGATCGGCTATTTGATTTTTGATTGTCGGATCAAACGCTGTACGATGGGCAATCATATACTTTGCGATCTCATCCAGAGGAGATTCGGTATAAGTAGTATAGATAAATAAGTTTTCAGGAGCAAGCTTCTGTGGATCTTTCAATCCCTTGAAGTAATCCTGAACTAGTTGGAAAGCTTCCTGCTTTTTGGACTCATCCGGTCTTCTACCGGCATACACTTCTTCCAACTTCATCCCTGCGTAAGCGGAAATCAAATCAGCTGTACGCTCTCCACCATCATAACGTGCTTTCAATCGTTCCGGTGTTTTTTCCGGATCAATCTGACGAGCGATGCTTGCTATGAAGTTTTCAGGACTCGAATCTCCGCCCACTTTGGTCATGATAATCTTTTCGTTGGCATCGATAACGATAAAGGTAGGATAGGCAGCCACTTTATACTTCTTGGCCAACTCCTGTCCCTCTTTTTCGGCATTCAACTTGATGTTAACAAACTTCTTATTCATAAAATCGGCGACTTCTTTTTTGGGAAACACATCACGCATCATCATCTTGCACGGCCCACACCAATCGGTATAGAAATCCATAAATACCAGTTTCTGTTCCGTTTTCGCAGCCTTTAATGCTTCCTCATAAGAGATGTGGCGAAAGTCGGTTTGCGCAAATACAGGCAGCGACATAAGAGCTACCATAGCGATGATTAAAATCTTTTTCATTGTTGAATTTTAATTTATTAAATAATATCGGTTAATATGGGTAATCAGGTCCCATACCATACAGTGAAGCATAAATCGTGAACGCATAATAGTTCGGCGAAAAGCTCCAGGTTGGAGTTTGAGATACATACCGCACATTGTTTACCTTTCCTGTTCCTTTAATTGTATGTACAGGTGCTCCGTAAGGTTGTCCGCCCTTGATTTCGTACATATACAAAGCATACTCATTTCCATTTTGGGTTCCTATCACTATATAGTCGAATTCCTTGCTAAAAAAGACATCGGATAAATAGGTTATTTTTTCACCGGTCGGCAAACCGGTAACAACCAAGGCAGCCGATTCGCTTCCGTTTTCGTCCAGACTATAGCTATATAGCTGATTGTTATGAACGGCATAGATACAATACGCAGATAGCGCATTGCCAGCCACCACGTCGGCCTGAGCAAGATGTGAACCGGAATTAAGCGGACGAAGGCTGATTATTTCGTGTTTCTTATTCAAAACAACCAGATAGCGTTGCTTATTGGTATCTTCAAGTAGATACCACATTGTGTTTTCTCCGGCCAGGTGATTCCATCCGGTAGTCACAGCGTGCAGATTATCCCAGGGCACTTGTCCGTTCAGATAGTTAATTGTAACGACATTGGAACCATTGGTATACATCAGTCGATGTTTCTGCTCATTCCAATAAAGGAAACCGTTACCATCACACGCCTGCACAAATTGACTACTACCCTCATCCATGGGATAGCCCAGTTTTCCGGTTACAAATTCTCCGCCGAAGACTTCCGTATCTCCCGTACGTACGCCCTTTGATGAAAAATAGAAATTATACATGGCCGTAGTCGCTGTATAGGGAACTTCATCAGCAGGCATCTCTTCGTACAAAAGGCTGGAACGATCGAATATCTTCAAAAATCATTGGTCCGAAAAATAGAAAACTCATGTTGCCCACTGGTAATAAACAGGCCCGTGGCATAAGCGCTTTTAGCAGTCTCCGGATCAATATAGGCCTGACCATAAACCACACTCATAAAGCGAGGAGCACCTGTCATCGGTTCTCCCTGCGTAGAAGCTAGAATATCGGATATATGTGTTTGATCGGCAGCGTTGTAAAGATCGAGTTCCGTATCTCCTTCCGCCGTTTCTTTCAGAATATAGAATCCCTGAGAAAAGAGGGTCGACACCTTCAAGCTCACTTCGGAGGTTACCGCATATCCGGTAGCAGGTTCGGTCGCTTCAAAAACCAAGGTATAATCTCCGGCCTTCAGATCGACCTTGTAAGTCAGCGTTTTCTTGTCACTAATCGGATGTGTGCGATAACCATCCTGTGTTTCTTTGGAGAACTCGCCGCCGTAAATATACCATGCATACGTCAATTGATTGTCGGCATATCCGTTAACAGTAGGAGTGATATCCAAAACGGTGCTGTAGGCAATGGCATTTACAGCATCCATCTTCTCAATCACAATATCTCCGATCCATTTATCATCGGAAGCTAAGCGACTGTCGTCGTTATAACAGCCGGTCAGACTCAGGACACAACTGATGAAAAGTAAAAACTTATATTTCTTCATTTGATAATCGTATTTGATGATTAATTAGGGGATTCGGGTAAAATCCACGGGACTGCCATCCGATTCTCTATAGACATCTCCAATGGTGGGATCAGCAAGTCGTTCGGCATTCTCTTTCGACAGCTTATCAGCAAACCAGCCAGCCAAATAATCCATATAGTTTCCGTCTTTGGGTACCCAATATAAAGTGCCGCTATAATTCGCCTGATAGAAAAGCGTATTGATATAGGTATTATCCCAGGTCTCACCGGTCCAAGAAATCATCAACTCATGTTTCTTCGAGCCGTATGCACCTAAATAATAATCCAATTCACAATCGGTCCACATACTTGGCTTCGATAGGCGGTCGGATATAATGATGGTGTATTCCGCAAATTGAGGATAACCGAGCTTGAAGTTTTCGTTTTCCTTGAAAGTGAACTTTAAGCTGACATCTCCATCCGTAGCAAGGAAGGATCTCTTTTTACAACGATCGGAATTTCAACCTCCGGGCGATTGGCCGGAAGAAAGTAGTAACGGGATTTCAACTCAGGATCGTCGAAGCTGACATAATGCTTCCCCGCCACAGCATCCTGTTTACCGGTCGACAGTTGTTGCAACTCAATCGTTCGATTCGTATCGGAAAGATAACCCATGCTGGTTACTTTTACCCAAACCGTATCGATCATCACGCCTTCACCCGAGTTGAGAACAAATGAATGGGAGCGGATGCGCATCTCTTCTGTTACTTCATCTGTGGTAAGATTGGCTGTTCCGTATTTAAAATTCAATTGGCAGACGGTCGATTCATAAACAGGTAGCTCTTTCTCACAGGCTACCAATCCGGTGAGCAGTACCAAACTGATAAGTATATTTTGGACGTATTTCATAACAATCATTGATTAAGATTAGTAGGATTAAACTCAGTCTCCGGTAAGGGAAGTATATAATCTTTTTCAGCCATAGGTGCCGCACCCCAAAGCATATTCAACGTCTGGGTACGCTTGTAGGCATAGAACATTTGTCCTTCGGCAAAGAACTCGCGACGATACTCGCTCGGTAGTTTCTCTTTGACAGCATCTAAAGACAGAAAAGCATCATCGGTCAGTACCACATCCCGGTCGAGCATATACGTTTTGTACAATTGGTTGGCTTCTGTCAGGCTACTTGTCGTTTCAATTGCAATAAGGTAGACCTCTGACATGCGCAACATCGGGATAATCTGGTGATACAGCATCTGGTTCTCGACATCGTCGGCATAATAATACTTTAAGATCGCAGCACAGATTTCGCTGTATTGACTCCTTACGTTTTTATTCCAAACATACCGGTACCGATTGTGCGAATCGGTTGCCTCTCCTTCAAACATTTTATCCAATCGTTCTTTGGTGGTGTACAAATAGTTTAAATTGACCTGCACATCGGCTCCTCCCACTAAATCTTTGGCTACTGTTTTCACATTATATTTACTCAAGTACCACAGGCATTCATTGGGACAAGCCTTATATCCTTTGTTTACAATATCGGCATGACCGCTTAGTGTCATCACCGGACTACCATCCGCTCCGGTTCCGTCAATAATCTCCATAGCCAGGTGATAGGCTTTCTCTTTTTCGCCCAGATACAGAGACATACGCGCCTGAAGTGCTTTTACCGCCCAATAATTCAGTCGGGATTGCCGATAATAGAAGTAATCATCATCGAGTATTTTTCTCGTAGGAGTGTTAAGCGCACTGAAGGTATAACTAAACACCGGATCATTATCTTTCAGTAACGACTCGGCATTGGTCAAATCGGATTCCAGCTTTTTCACATAGGCAGCCAAACTATAATAAGCCGGCATCTCATCGAAAGAAGTTGTTTCCGAATAAGGTAACTCTACATGAATGGTTGCTCCTTGCGGCAGTTCACCAAACAACCGGAGAATATCCAACTGACAACAAGCACGAATGGCATAGGCTTCGCCCACAATAACCGAACGGGTAGACTCATTGGGAAAAACCGATTTGTTTTCATTGCCATGCTTGATTATTAAATTCGCCTGTACAATGGCATTGAACAATCCGGCATACATTAATTTTATAGCACTTTTGGCGTAATCATTCTTATAATCGTGCGCCATCAGGTAATAATCAGCCAATCGTTCCTCCGAAGTCGGCAGCAAAGTGAAATACCAGAAAGAGGATAAAGATTCGATGTGACTCATCGTTAATGCTTTTCCATATACATCTTGACCAGCCAAACTCATGTAACATCCCGTCAGCATTCTGAAAACCTTTGTATGTAGCAAACTGTTGATCTTCCCGTTGTTCTGTTTCAGGACGTACGTCAAGCCAGTCATTGCATGAAGAAAGCCCGAACGCCAACAAAACACTCATCCATATATAGATTCTTTTTCTATGCATAGCTTTATAATTTTAAAGATTAGAATAAAAACTTCACACTACCCTGGATATTACGAGCATACGGATAGTTGGTTCCTCGTTCCATCTTCACGGTGGATAGATGGAGTATATCCGACATATTCATTCCGAAAGTAATGGAAGTAACCGAAGTGTGTTTCTTCAACCATTCGCTATCCCAACGGTATTGCAAACCGATTGACTGAATTTCAAATACATTATCGTCCATCACAAAACGAGAGGTGGCTCTTGTCTTGGTATTGTCGAATGCTTTAAAAGAAACAACATCTCCCGGATTCTTCCAGCGGTCGTAGTAAACACGGGCGTCTACATTCTGATACTGCAAGGTTGATAAAGGAACTTCTACGCGGTCAATCAAGGTACTGTTGTACACCTGTCCGCCCCAATAAAAACCAACCGACATATTAACCGTAAATCCCTTCCACATAAACATCGTGTTAGCATTTCCACGGAATTTAGGATCGCGCGAACCTAAAAAGACTTTATCCGAGGGCGACCAGGTATCGGTTTGATTCCCATCCTTATCTAAAAACACTTCCTTTCCTGTGCTCGGATCAATGCCCAATGAACGAACAGCATAGATGGCATTCTGAGGCCTTCCTTCATAAAGGAGGTTATCAATCTCGACATCTTGCTTTACACGCTCTTCGGTTTGTTGCTTGATGGCTTCGGAGAGCTTGGAAATATAATTCTTGTTGTATACAAGTTGTGCTCCGACCATCCAGTTGATTCGCCGATGTGGATCGCGGATCAGGTAACCGCTAAGGGCAGCTTCCCAACCCCGGTTCTTCACTTCGCCCACATTAGACAAGTACGAAGAGAAGCCCATGGAATAAGGAATATCCATATACGACAGCAGGTTGCTTGTCTTTTTGGTATATACATCCAGTTCACCCTTGATGCGTCCGTTTAATAGACCGAACTCCAAACCGACGTTGAACTCATCGGTTTTCTGCCAGGTTAGATACGGGTTTCCCCATCCCTGCAAAACGGCTCCCGTCCAGTTCATGTATTTATTATCAGTCAGGTATTTATAAGTAGTGGTAGAGCCGGTGGAAGATCCTTGCTGAGTTCCCGTTTGACCATAAGATGCTTTCAGTCGCAAGATATTCGCTAATTGAAAATGATCTTTGATGAAAGCCTCGTTATGTAGATTCCATCCGATACCGGTACTCCAAAAAGGGGCGTATTTCTTTTCACTTCCAAATGTTGAACTGCCATCCATGCGAAATGAGAGATCGACATAATACCGATTGTCAAGTATGTAGTTGACATTACCGGTCAAACCAAAACGTCTGGTCTTACTTTTTGAACCGGTGGGAGAACCGTCTTTTTCATACTGCCGGGCACTTGCCAGAAAATTGATATCCGCATTGGTAAATCCTTCCGCAATAATCTGATAAGAGGTACTGTTCGATTCGGCCAGCGAATAATCGACTCCTACGTAAAGCTGGTGAATATCCCGAAAGGTCTTATTGTACGATAAGGTCAGGTTGCCGGTATAGTTATAACTAGTACCTGTGCCATACGTATACCGACCCCTACGCAGAAAACCTTCATCGCTTTCATAATAGTCATCTTCGGTAAAGGTGGAATGTTCGGCCGGAAGGAATATGTCGGACGTATTGTCTGTACCGGAAATTCCTAACTGTCCTCGCATGGTTAGTCCATCCAACGGATTCCACTCAATAGAGAAATTATTCGTCAGCGTGTTGTATCCGTTCTTATCAAAGCTATTTAGCGTTGCATCGTACAGAGGATTCTGCACTTTGGCGGACATCTTATGAAACCCATCGAAATAACGTACCAACTCTCCGTCGCTGGTATACGGAGCATTGTAAGGTTGCTGTTGTACGTAGGTACTGAAAGAACCGTATTTACTCTCTTGCCCTCGATTGATACCGTACGATGTATAATTCTTAAATATTAGGTTTTTAACGTTATACATTAATGTAATTGATCCATTAAAATTCTTACGGGAAGAACCTTTCATGGCTCCTTCTACCTTTTTATAGGCAGCTGTCGCACTCCAACGAAACTCTTCGCTTCCGCCTTCCAGACGCAAATTATAATGAGTTCCGACTCCGGTACGTAGCGGTTTACTGAGCCAGTCGGTATCTACACCGGAAAGGACATCGCGCAGACGTTTGTAGTAGGCTTCTTTATACCACACATCGTTGTTCGGGCTGGCGGTATTGTTATACAGTCCTAACACGCGTTCCAATTCCAGTTTTTCAGCTGCGTTAAGCAAATTATATGAGTTCAGGTCGGGTACTTCAAAATCCATACCTACCTCTGCATTGATTCTCAGCCTACCGATCTCAGGTTGTTTGGTAACAATGACAATTACTCCGTTCGATCCGCGCGAACCATAAATAGCAGTAGCCGCAGCGTCTTTCAGGATGTTGATCGATTGTATTTCTTCGTCGTTATAGTCCATCAAACGACTCAAAGAGATTTCAAACCCATCCATAATAATCAGCGGAGTGTTAGCATCGTTCCGCACATTTTCATTATACTCTTGCAATGTAGTGGGAAGCGATGAGTTACCGCGTATATTGATCTGAGGAAGAGCGTTCGGGTTGCTACCTACCAGGTTGTTGACAGCAAAATTGATGGAGGTATCTATGTTTTTTAATGTCTGGAGTAAGTTCTGACCTTTATATATCTATCTCCAACTGTTCGGAGGAAATGCTGGACACTGCTCCGGTATAGCTCTCTTTGGCCTTTTTAAAGATACCGGTTATTACGACTTCATCCAGTTTAGCGTCTTCTTCTTCCATCATAATGGTTAGGCCTATCTTATCTTCTTTGCAACTGATAGCCATCTTTTCCGTTTTCATTCCGATGAACGAAAAATCGATATCGGTCAGCTGTCCTTTTACCAAGGTCAGTTCGAAAGTACCATCTATGCGGCTGATGGTTCCGCGATCTTGATTTTTCGACGTAATGTTCACACCCGGAAGCGGATTCTGGTGCTTGTCAATTACTTTACCTTCTACTATCACCCATTTATCCACATCGGATATATGAGCTAGTTTTGTACTTCTGACGTGTTTCTTCAAATTGATTGTGATAAATTGCCCGTCAATAGTGTATTCCAACGGATGGGAACCAAACACGATCTTCATGGCTTCCTGAATGGAATTCGCTCTAACTACTCCATCAAAAACAAATTGATGCAGGTCGGCATTCACAAATAGAAATTTATATCCGGATATTTTCTCTAGACGTTTAAGCACTTGCGGCAAACGTTCTCTCTTCACTTCCATTCTTATTTCTTTAGGAGGTATCTGAGCATACAAAGGCTCATAAAAACTCACTAATAAAAGAAATAGAAGAACTAAACTCCATGTTCTTTTCATAGGCTACGACACGTTTTAATTTTACTCGTTTTAATTCATATTCACGAGGTAGTCGTTTTCACTTTAATAAAAGACACCCTTCCTATTAAAAAAATGCAATTTACTTATCATATATATCATTTTGTATATATAATAAGTAATTATGCATCGGTTGGAATGGATAAAAAGTCCATTTAACTATCTTTTAAAGCAAAAAGTTCGTAGCTATATATTTTATAGGTTCTTCGGCTGTTTAAACGTCACCCAATTATCAGTATTAGCTTATATTTATTTTAGTGTAAAGAGTATCATGCAGTCAAGTATCTCTGTTCAAGTATACAGGTAGTAATAATCCGTTTTTCAGGCATTAATAGCTTAGATTTCAAGTATTAATAATCCAGTACTTAAGTATTAACACGTTAGATTTCAGGTATTAATTACCTAGCACGCAAGTATTGGTAGTCTAACAACTAGGTATTTATATTCCAATTTTCAAGTTATACGAGCCAAGAGCATAATTTTATTCAGATACTTTATGAGGAAGCAAATGCTTCGTTTTTTTGAGCGGAGATCCACTCCATTCGATTTGGAAGTATTCGCATTGCTAAGTAAAGCAACTACTATTTTAAAAAGATGATTCGGAGTTGTGATAGGTTGATTTTACTTGATATAGATTGTATTGTTATCGAAACTTACATTTAACTTATTAATGCGGCTTAATAACAAAACAGCCCGCTCAATGGAATCTTTTCGGTCGCATACATAATGAATTCGCCAATTCTTAGCCGAAGGATTATTAAAAACAATATTCACATTGTACCACCTACCCAATTCTTGAAGAATGGTAGTCAAAGGGGCGTCATCGAAATAGAAGAAACCTTCTTTCCAATAAACATAGGTATCTACATCGGTCTCGTGCAACGAGAAAGTACCGTCATCTAGCAAATGAGCATCTTCACCGGGTTTCATCCGAAGGTAAGTTTGATTGGCTTGACTACGTATCTCCACACTTCCCTTCACCAAAGTCACGTGAGAATCATCCGAAGAATAACTACGTATATTAAACTCGGTTCCAAGTACGCGGGTATGCATTTGGGAAGTTTGTACAATAAAAGGATGCCGACTATCTTTGGCTACTTTGAAATAAGCCTCACCTTGCAGACGGACAATTCGCTCTTCGCCGGTGAAACGGGAAGGATATTCCAAACGACTTTCAGCGTTGAGCCATACCACGGTTCCATCTGACAATACCACACTGAAATCTTGGCCGCGGGGAGTAGAAAGAATGTGGGTTTCGATCTTTTCTTCAACAGTTTTTGAGCGGTAAGATAATTGCAAAGAATCCGATTGGGTGAGTGTAACGCCCATCATGCTTAATAAACTATCCTGAGTTTGAGCATCCAATGCCAGTAGGCTGCCACCTACTTTTTGCAAAGTAACCTGATGAACGAGTGAGTCGGCTGCGAAAAACAATTCTCCTTGCTTACCGGAAGGAAGTATATTTAATCCGAAAATAAGTAGGAAACAAGCAGCCACTCCTCCGATGACACTTCCAAGCAGATACCGCTTTCTTCTTGTTTTTTCCGTACGTTTCTGTTGAAACTTATTCCACTCCAAATCAATATCCGGCTGCTTATGCTCCGCATATTCTTCCAACAGAGCTCTTTTGCAAGCTAAGTTTTCTCTGCCTATCTGCATACCTTCTTCTTCACTCATCAGACGCCGCATTTCCTCTTCCGATACTTCATCGGAAGAAGTGGTAAGTTTGAAAGCATCATCAAACCATGACTCTATTTTATTTTCATCTTTACCCATTCTCTTAAGGCGATTTATAATTAGACGGTTAACATTCCTTATCAGATACCCCACCTTTTGTTTTTTTAGCAATTCCTTCGCGAATCACTTTCAAGGCTTTTACCATATGTTTTCGCACCGCACTGACGCTAATCTGCAACTCATCGGCCACTTCTTTGTATTTCTTATTGCGAATATAGCATTCACGAAGTACCAAACGAGTCTGTGGAGTAAGCGATGCAATCAACTTCCGGATCTCTTTTATTTTCTCTTCGTACTCTTCATATCCGGACTCTTCTATTTCACGAGTTACATGTAGATAGTAATCGATGTATTTTCGTTTCACTTCTTGATGTCGAATGTAATCAATGCACTTATTCCGTATGTAAGAATACATATAGGTTTTCCAATTTTCAACATCCAATCTTCCATAATTATTTAAGGCGTATTCAAAACTATCACTCACAATATCCCGACTCACTTCTTCATCATCGATCAGATGAAGAGCAAAGAAATAAAACTGAGAATAATTCTCTTTAAAGAAAATTTCAAAGTTAATGGACTTTTTCAATTTCTATTCTCTTAAATAATCAGCAAATCGTTCTTATCTCAAACGCAAAAGTAGAAAAAAGCATCTTCTTTTTTAATAAATACATCATAAAATAGGCAGATACAGCAAATTTGCATCGAAAACTCAATCCACATACCAGAATTACACAACAGACTATACATGAATTACCAAGTAAATTAGAAGGTCAAATTAGTCACCTTCTAATTAATATTTATACTTTTGTAAACTATATATAAACTATACAGACTAACTTATATGAAACCGGAATTTATCACTTTAAATAATGAGAATATTGAAAAAGAACATATCTGCTGTGCTTTTTCAGATAAAAAATGTAGCACTGGTTATGAATTAAAAAAGAATTGGTTGAAGAAAGAGTTCGAAAACGGATATGTATTCCGTCGACTCAATGAACGTGGCAAAGTTTTTATCGAATATGTACCGGCCGAAAAAGCATGGGTACCTATCGAAGCACCCAATTACTTAATGATTAACTGTTTCTGGGTTTCAGGACAATATAAACAACATGGATATGGTAAGGCATTATTAAATTCTGCCATAGAAGATGCTAAAAGAGATGGAAAATCCGGTTTGGTAACCGTTGCGGGAACAAAGAAATTCCATTTCATGAGTGATACTAAATGGTTGATTCGCCAAGGATTCGAAGTAGTTCAGACACTTCCCTACGGATTTAGTTTACTAGTTTTCAAACTAGATACCAAAGCTACTAATCCTCAATTTAAAGATACGGTATTAAGCGGAAAATGTCCTCATAAAACCGGATTAGTAGCTTATTATACCAATCGTTGTCCATTTACGGAATACCACATACAAAATTCACTGATAGAAACAGCTCGCTTAAAAAACATTCCGTTGAAAATCATCAAACTGAAATCAATGGAAGAAGCGCAAGCAGGACCAACACCTGCTACCATCTTCACTTTATTTTATAATGGTGAATTTGTGACAACAGATCTAAGTGTATGCATCGATAAGAGAATGGATAAAGTCTTGCCTGCATTATCATAGTAAGTAATCTGTTCTTTGCGGGAAAGAACAGATTCTACATCATCATATTTTTGCGAATAGAAAACTTCACGATAGCCATGGCATTGATGGAAGTAAAAGGAACATCCATTGGGTCATGATGCGGATTATAACTCACCAGTTTAAGACAATCTTCAATATCTGAACGATTGACATACTTTACGGCCAGGTATTCATCACCATCAATAATAAATGAAACCAAATACATTTCACCATAAATAACACTGCTCACACTGTTAATCTCTTTGAAACCTACAATATCACCTGATTTCAAAATAGGGTACATACTATCGCCACTTATATAAAGAGCACCATCACATAATGGAATGCTTGGGATCTGTATGTGTCCAACAATATATTCCTGTTTATTGGCTAGCAACGTTTTTAAATTAGCTGCCGCTGTAATATCGTATAATGCGATACTACGATTCCTTTTAACCTCATTGGTTTTAGGATTGTGAATCATATGTACCTCACCGCTAATCAAATTATTATCGCAATAGGTCGGTTCATAATATGGTTTTCCTTTACCTACGAGCAACCAATTGTAATCAACATCTTTCAATTTATTTAGTATCAACGGATAGTCTATGCTATTCCTGCTAACCCAATTGGATAGAGTAGCGCGAGATATTCCTAAAAACTCCGCCAACTCACTGTCTCTTTTAAAGCTTAGTACGATCTTCGCACGCTTCACAATTTCTCCAACATTCAAACATGTATCCATTATCTTGTTCTAATTAAATATATAGTTATGAGAAAAAAATAGTCATTTTCTGAAAACATAAGGCCTATTTGAAAATAACTTTTCAAATTTAGAAATAATAGTTTGGATACACAATAAAAAAAGAAGATATAATAATAAAAGGAGTACCCGCTTTATATAGATCTTATATTTATTTATACCATAAAATATAATCCTTCTTTCATTACATTTTTTTCCTATTATCCGAACAGTTTACAGATTCACTCAACAAGCTCTTATATAATTCATCCCTGCCTTCGTCTCTTCAATTAAAACGAAAACAGGGATGAATCTAAAAGCCTAAAAATAGATTATAATCCTAACTTGGATGAAATTTCCAACATCTTTCGGATAGGTTTTACGGCTTTCTGAGCTATTTCAGGATCCACCGTTATTTCGGGTGATTCGTTTTTCAAACACTCATAGAGCTTCTCCAACGTATTCAAACGCATAAAGCTACACTCGTTACATGCACAGGTACTATCGTTCGGGGGAGCGGGGATAAAGGTTGTTTGCGGGCATTTCTTTTGCATCTCATGGAGGATGCCCGACTCAGTTGCCACGATGTATGTGTTTTCCGGATGATTCACTGCATATTTCAACAGAGCAGCTGTGGAACCAACCACATCGGCCAATTTCAACACCACACTTTTGCATTCGGGATGTGCCAATACCAATACTTCGGGATGTGCCGCTTTCAGTTCTACAATCTTTTCCACGGAAAACTGTTCGTGCACATGACAGGCTCCATCCCATAGCAACATATTGCGGTTGGTAATTGAGTTAATATAATTCCCAAGGTTTCGATCGGGTCCAAAGATTATTTTCTCATCTTTGGGGAAACTTTCTACTATTTGGCGAGCATTGGTAGAAGTCACCACCACATCGGTTACAGCTTTTACAGCTGCTGTGGTGTTGACGTATGAGATTACGGTATATCCGGGATGGTCTTTTACAAACTGAGCGAATTGATCGGCAGGACAACTATCAGCCAGTGAGCAACCAGCTTCCAAGTCGGGTACCAACACTTTCTTGTTGGGACAAAGTATCTTGGCTGTTTCCCCCATAAAGTGAACCCCGCACATCACAATGATGTCTGCTTCCGTTTTTGCAGCCCATTGAGCCAATGCCAGACTGTCGCCTACGTAATCGGCAATATCTTGTATCTCTCCTTTCTGGTAGTAGTGACCCAAAATGATTGCATTCTTTTCTTTCTTCAGCTCGTTAATAGCCTTTATGAGTTCATTCATAATAATATTCTTTTCTATTCCTTATTTTAAAAAAATCCTTTGTTAGTAATGATAGCCTGTTAATAGTGTTAGCAAATAAATTTTCTATTTCTTTGGATATTAGTTATTAGTTCATAGATCTGTTTTATGAATAAGTTATGAACGGATTATAAAAACTCTATTTACTATCTACACACTTCATTATCAATGAAAGCTTCATCATATAGGAGAATGCTATTAACCCCTTGTTGATAAAGTGCAAAGTTAAAAACTTTATGTAGATAATAAACCTATTTGATGCTGAAAAATGTGTTTAAGGAAGTAGCGTAAGTTTGTGCTAACTTTTTTGGAATGTTCATTCGAATGTTTCCTTATCGTTTGTTTTGAATAATGCAAGGGTTATTTCTCAAAATCTTTGCCGATGATTTCGACAGGTTTTAAACCGTTATTAACACCACTGTTAACAGAAAAAAAGTACCTTTGCACCTGGAATATAACTATTAAGAAAGAATGTATGCGTAAACTGAAAATAACTGAATTAAACCGTATTAGCGCTGAAGAATTTAAGGAAGTAGTAAAGCTTCCTCTAGTTGTGGTATTGGATGATATTCGTAGTTTGCATAATATAGGTTCTGTATTCCGTACTTCAGATGCTTTTCGTATTGAGTGTATATACTTATGTGGAATAACGGCAGTTCCTCCACATCCTGAGATGCATAAGACTGCTTTGGGCGCAGAGTTTACAGTCGATTGGAAGTATGTTAATAACGCTGTGGAAGCTGTTGATAACCTCCGAAAAGAAGGATATGTAGTTTATTCGGTAGAACAGGCGAAAGGCAGCATCATGTTGGATGAACTGGAACTGGATAAGTCGAAGAAGTATGCTATTGTAATGGGAAACGAGGTAAAAGGCGTTCAACAGGAGGTTATTAACCATTCGGACGGTTGTATCGAGATACCTCAATACGGTACCAAACACTCGCTGAACGTTTCTGTAACTGCGGGAATTGTTATTTGGGATTTATTTAAAAAACTGAGTTGAAATACCTACTTATTGGGTTGTGAATAACCCGTTGATAGCTTGTATAAAGGATTGATTGTCAATTAAGAGTATCTGTTGATAACTATTGGAGTAAACAATTATCTTGCCGACTTTAAAGTTGTCCGTTTTCGACTAGCAATACGACTCTTTCTGTTAGTTTATCATCTCCCTCCGAATCATATTCCTTTTTGAGACTGGCACCGAAGAGAGCTGCAAAAGTTTGGTAGAATCCTGCTTTGAAAGGGCCCATGAATGCTTTTACCAACTCATAACTCGTCTGACTACTTTGCCGGTCGATTAGCTTTATCAATAGTTTGCCCTGGGAGAATGAAAGTTTCTTCATTTGAGGCGTATACTGTTGCTTGAGACCTTTCTCCACCCGTTTCATATGTTTTTGGCGACTCTTCTCATCAGGCAAAGTTTGCATATACTCATAAGTTTCGATAATAGCGCGGTTAATCTCCAACGAGATGGGGTACACCCTCTTCACATCACGTATCAGTTTATTATATTCTCTCCGTGCTTTTTCATTTTTGAATTGCAAGGGTGCGAAGATATACACAGTCCGTAGTTCGATGCAAGGAATCATTTCTCCCTGATAGGAGCACATCGGGACTAAGTATCCCCCATTTTGTGGGGTCTGAGCCTGGATGCACAACGAACAGGTAGTTGTGAACAACATCATTATTACTATGTTAACTCTCCATTTCATTTTGCAAAAATATGATTTAAATTTCATTATATTGAGCATTCTTTGTGAGATTAACCTATTTAAAGTATCTTCGTTTCTGTTTCTATACGAACACAATAAAATAAACATAAATAAGGGATGAAAACGAGTCAACACTTTTGGTTGATAAGTATTATAAACAGCCTGTTAATAATTCCTGCTTGTAGTGCTCAAAACCCGTCAGAAACACTTTTAGAAGAAGTATTCGAAGATTTGTCTGTTAATAACGATGTTACTAACCGGTTAATGAATCTACCTGGGAGAATGAATTGCAAGAGCTTGCTGAGCACATACACGATCCTATTAATTTAAACAAAGTTACGCGCGGGCAATTGGAACAGTTTCCTTTTCTTAATGATCTTCAAATAGAAAATTTGCTGGCATATATCTATATACATAATGGTATGAAGACTATCTATGAACTTCAACTGGTGAAGGAAATGGATAAGCAGACTATTCGTTATTTATCTCCTTTTGTATGCGTGGAAGCTATTAACAATGAGGAGTCTTTTCAGTGGAAAACCCTGTTAAGAAATGCGGGGAAGTATGGCAAGCATGAGGCGATAACTCGCTTTGATATACCTCTTTATAAGCGGAAAGGTTATGAACAAACTTATTTAGGCCCATCTGTTTATAACTCTGTGAAATATGGTTATCGCTATCGGGATCAGCTTTATGTAGGTATGGCTGCCGAGAAAGATGCAGGAGAACCTTTCGGTGCTTTACATAATCGGTATGGATACGATTATTACTCTTTTTATCTGCTGCTTCGTAATTGTGGACGGCTAAGATCGTTGGCTGTTGGTAACTATCGGATGAGTTTTGGCCAAGGGTTGGTTATTAGCACAGATTATATGATGGGAAAAACGGTATATGCTTCTTCCTTCAATAGTAGGAGTACCGGAATTAAAAAGCATGCTTCTACGGATGAATACAATTATTTTCGGGGAATTGCATCAACGGTCGCACTTGGTAAGTGGTGGACGGCATCGGGTTTCTATTCACACCGAACAATGGATGGAGTAATTACGGATGGTGAGATAACTTCGATTTATAAAACTGGATTACACCGTAGTGAGAAGGAAGCAGATAAGAAGAATCTGTTTACCACGCAATTAACAGGCGGAAACTTGAGTTATCAACAAAACCGTTTAAAATGGGGGATAACGGGTATTTATTACTTCTTCAATCGTCCTTATGAACCGGAATTAACCGGTTATTCTAAATACAATCTTCATGGGCGTACTTTCTATAATGTAGGAACTGACTATGCATATAGATGGTATCGCTTATCATTCCAAGGGGAGACGGCCATTGGCAAACAAGGGATGGCAACCATAAACCGTATACAATATTCGCCGACCGAAGATTATCAACTGGTTTTGATACAGCGCTATTATTCGTATCAATATTGGGCGATGTTTGCGCATTCGTTTGCAGAGGGAGGAAGCGTTCAAAATGAAAATGGATGGTATTTAGCTGCCGAAGCTACACCTTTCAGTCACTGGCGTTTTTTTGCTTCGTTCGATTGGTTCTCTTTTCCATGGATGAAGTATCGAATAAGTAAGCCTCTCAAGGTCTGGAAACTGTGCTTCAAACAAATTATTCTCCGTTTGATAATTTGACAATGTATTTGAAATATCGTTATAAAAAGAGAGAGCGTGATCTGTCCGGAACGAATAATGAAGTTACTTTGCCGACCTTTTCACATCAATTGCGTTATCGATTGAACTATTCAGCTTCGAAAATGTTTTCATTGCGTACAACTTTAGATTATAACCATTTTAGTATTCAGGGCAAAACTGCGAGCCATGGATATCTGGCTTCGCAAATGGTATCTTATCAACTGCCCTGTTTTCCTCTACGTATGGAAGTACAGGGCAGTTATTTTTCTACGGATGACTACGATTCGAGAGTATATGCTGCTGAGAAAGGATTACTTTACACCTTTTTTACACCGTCCTTTCAGGGACATGGGGTTCGTTGCAGTGCCCATTTGCGTTATGATTTAAATACCCATTGGATGTTCATAGCTAAATTCGGAGAAACGATTTATTCCGATCGGGATGAGATAGGTTCCGGCAATGATTTGATACGAGGAAATAAAAAGGCCGATGTGCAAATGCAGTTGCGAGTTAAGTTCTAGAAGTTGTGGAAAAAAAAGTGCCGGGAGAAGTAATTACTTTATTTCTTTAAAAAGTAGCAGAAAGCGGGTATATCCTATAGCGATTGATTAACTTTGCAATCTAAATTATAGATTGCAAATGACTGTTATTTTTCCTTCACCCATATTTGGTCCTGTTCATTCCCGTCGTTTAGGGGTCTCTTTAGGTATTAATTTGCTACCTGCCGATGGTAAGGTATGTTCGTTCGATTGTATTTATTGCGAGTGTGGATATAATGCCGAGCATCGGGCAAAAACGCCTCTGCCAACTCGTGAAGAAGTTCGTAAAGCTCTTGAAGAAAAACTAAAAGATATGCAGATCAACGGTCCGGCACCTGATGTACTTACATTTGCCGGAAACGGAGAACCGACCGCACATCCCAAATTCCCCGAGATTATAGAAGATACACTTCAGCTTCGAGATACTTATTTTCCCGAAGCCAAAGTAAGCGTACTGAGTAATTCCACCTTTATAACTCGTCCGGCTGTGTTTGATGCATTAAACAAAGTAGATAATAACATACTCAAATTGGATACGGTGGATGAAGGTTACATTCGTTTGGTAGATCGTCCCAACGGGAGCTATTCCGTTCGGCGTATGATAGATAAAATGAAAGCCTATCAGGGAAATTGTATTATCCAAACCATGTTTTTGAAAGGAAGCTATCAAGGCAAGGATGTAGATAATACATCAGATACGTATGTATTACCTTGGTTGGAGGCAATTAAAGAAATAGCCCCCCGTCAGGTTATGATTTATACAATCGACCGGGAAACTCCTGATCATGATCTAGAGAAGGCTACTCCCCAAGAGCTGGACCGGATTGTAGATCTGATAAAGCAATCCGGTATTTCGGCTACGGCATCGTACTAGGCGTTAAGGTGTCGCTGCCAAGTTCGCGCTTTACACGGGCTGCCCAGCCAGAGTTCCCACTTGACGTGCGAGGAGATGAGTAAACGGGATGTATGACTGCCGTTCTACTTCTATGCCGCGCTTCCGGAGGATCTTCGTTCCTGTCGTAAAAATAGTGTCCACAATATGAAACAATTCGGGATTATTTTGCTTATTTTGTGGATTGAATAAACTGATACCTTTGAAAGACACCTTATTAATATTAATTTATAGAGGCATAAAACAGTTGTGGGTTCTATTTGCTTTTCTGTTGTTAACGGCTGCCCAGCTCCCGGTTGACGACTTGAAGTTTGTAAATATGACCGATGCTTATGGACTTACGGTGCGCGAAACAACCTCTATTTGCCGCGATGGCGTCGGATTCATCTGGATAGCCGCCCGCACAGGCATCATTCGTCTGACGGACAGTGACAGCCGTATTTACCAACTGCCCTCTGAATCGGTAGCGGTATCTGTTGAAGTCGCCTGCCTAGACAACAATCTCTACGCGTTCACCAATCAAGGCGAGATATTCCGTTACGACTTGCTTATGGATCGCTTCGAGCGGTACTTCAACTTCGCCCGCTGCACCGGTGTTGCCGGTCTTTGGCTCTTCGATCTTGAGGCCGACCCGGATGGCGGACTTTGGCTGGCTTCCTCGGCGGGGCTGTATTACTACCACGATAATCAGTACGTGAAAATAGCCCCTGAAACGGGTGCCGTCACCGACATGACACCCCTCGATACTCACCACCTGCTTGCCGCTGGGCCACGGGGAATCTTTCTGATCGATACCGAACGGCGCTCTGTGGAATTGTGGAACCGGACGTGGGCCGACATCGAACCCGTGTCGCTTCTGTTCGACCGTGGCATGAGTCGCTTGTGGATCGGCACACAGAGCGATGGGCTTTGGTACGTCGATACCGCCACGCGCCAGCTGCATGCTGCCACCGCGCCGCACTTTCCCCAGCAGTGCATTAAGGATATTGAGCTGGTGTCCGACTCTACCCTTTGGTGCGGTATCGATGGACGCGGCGTGTGGAAACTCTCGCGCGACGGAAGCCGCGTACTCAACATCTGGCAGGAAGACGCCGACAACCCTCTCAGTATCCGTGGCAACGGCGTCTACGACCTCTATTGGCAACGTTCTGGACGAATCTGGGTCTGTTCCGTCACTGGCGGCGTGTCCGTCGCTGACCTTACATCGCCCGCCGTTACCCGCCTACAGCACCGCATCAACAACCCCAATTCATTGGTTAACAATCACATTCATGCTTTGATAGAAGATAGTAGAGGACAACTGTGGGCGGGAACCAACAGTGGCCTAAGTTGCTGGAATCCGCATACTGACAAATGGATCAACTATTTTGAAGAAAGAGATTCGGAAGCTTTCATCGTCTTAGCGCTCCGTGAGGACAGTGACGGAAACATCTGGGTGGGTACTTATGCGCATGGAGTGTATGTCATGGATGGTAAGAATCCGAGAATCATAGCTCATTACACGCGACAGACGGGTATTCTTGCCAAAACGGGCTTTGTGTTCGATATTCTAAAAGACAGAAACGGAGACATGTGGCTTGCAGGAATGGGTGGAGAGATACTGAAATATGACTATCTCACTCGGAAGTTTGAAACCTACCCGGTGAAACCGATATATACCATGGACGAATGGGACGATCATACCTTGATCCTAGGCTGCAATAACGGATTGCTCTTACTCGACAAGAACACGAAAAAACTGACCACTTTACTTACTAATAATATGATACAAGATGTAGCTGTGGTACAGGACAAAATATGGGTGGGTAGTAACGGAGGGGGCTCCTTAGCTACAACATGCGTACAAATGCGGTGGAGAAATATGATATGCGGCAAGGTCTCATATCCAATTATGTGAACAGCGTCCTTTATTCCGACGGATACCTTTGGTTGGGAACGGACAAGGGGCTTTGTCGTTTTAACACGATTGATAAAACGATTACCACCTATTCCTCTCCCATGACTATTTCCAATGTTTCCTACAATTCGGACGCATGCTTTCAGTTTCACAACGGTATGTTCGCGTGGGGAACGTCCGATGGGATTATTATCTTGGACCCGAAAACCTTGAATATGCAGGAGCCATCAGGTCGCATTTATATTCAGGACATACTTTTATCAGGTCAGTCTATCCGCCAATATCCCGACTTATTGCACAAAGTTCCGCTGGACAGTATCAGTAACATCACGCTCAATTATCAACAGAAAAATGTAACAATTCACATACTGCCGCTGGGTAACGATTCGCGTGCGGCACGCTTTTCGTGGAAAATGCAAGGGTTTGATGATGACTGGAGCGATCTGACCGATCAGCGTGACATCAACTATACGAACCTAAATCCGGGCACCTATCAGTTGTCTGTCCGGCTGTACAATCACAAACTCATATCCGAACGCACGCTGACCATTCACATTACCCCGCCTTTCTGGGCTACATGGTTGTTTAAGATTGCTTACATCTTGTTCGCTGGCTGGTTGGCCTACTTCTTGCTCCGGTTCTACATGAACCGGCTCAACCAGCGATATACCGAAGACAAATTGCGTTTCTTCACTAATATTGCGCACGATTTGCGTACGGCGCTCACACTTGTCAAGGCGCCTATCGATGAACTGAATCAAACGAACAGCTTGTCGGGACACGATAGAGAGTATCTTCAATTAGCGGCAAAACAGACAGAGCGACTGACGTCAGTTGCCAAGCAATTATTGGATTTTCAAAAAGTAGATACAGGTAAGGAACAGTTCGAACCGGTTATGGCCGATATCGTCGTACTTATAGGCTGCCGCGTCAGCATGTTCGAGACCATGGCAGCAGCAAAACATATCACGATTGCTTATTACCCTGATACAGAAACCTGCCTCACGGCGATAGACACAAATATGATGGAACGGGTGATAGACAATCTGCTTTCCAACGCCATCAAGTATTCGCCCGAACAATCTGCCGTTGAGGTGCATTTTCGTAGCGATGAAGACAAGTGGCGGCTAAAAGTGGTCGACCGAGGTATCGGCATCAGTCGAGAGGCCCAACGCGAGCTGTTTCACGAGTTTTACCGCAGCCAGAATGCACTCAGCGCACAGATATCCGGCTCTGGCATCGGACTGTTTATGGCAAGAATGCTGGTGGAGTTGCACAACGGGAAGATTAGCGTGGAAAGTGAAGAGGGAAAAGGTTCTACGTTTGAAATCATTGTACCTCGCTGCAAAAATGAAGAATATAAAGATACTGGCAAACAAATAAGCGCACCACAGGACGATCTGTCCAACGACTGTCCAACCGAGGATATGCGCATTCTGGTTGTTGAAGATAACAACGACCTGCGTAATTTTATGATACGTCCGTTGGCCAAGCATTTTAGCGTAGAGACAGCTGCTGACGGAGTTGAAGCATGGGAATACATCCAGCAGCAAATCCCCGACTTGATCGTATCCGACATCATGATGCCCCGTATGGACGGTCTGGAACTCTGCCGTCTAGTGAAATCTACCTTTGAAACATCGCACATACCCATCATTCTACTCACAGCCCTTTCCGAAAAGACGGACGAGTTGCGCGGTCTGGGGCTGGGGGCGGACGATTATATGACCAAACCGTTCGACATGAAGACGCTGACACAACGTATTGTGTCCATTATACGCAATCGGCGCATCCTCGGCGGAAGGTTTATCGCGTCCGGCTCAATGACCGAGGTGGAAGACAGTGCCGGCAAATCGGTCAACACGCTGAACGACGCTTTCGTGAAGCGAGCAATGGAGGTGGTCGTGCAGTATTTGGACGACACAGAATTTAGCAAGGACGACTTTGCCAGAGAGATGGGTGTCAGCACGAGTTTACTCTTCAAGAAGATGAAAGCGCTGGCTGGTATGTCCGTGGTAGACTTCATCCGCGGCGTGCGTATGGAACATGCTATGAAGCTTATTAGAGAGAATCGCTACAGCATTGGCGAGATAGCCTGCATGTGTGGGTTCTCGACCATCGGTTACTTCAGCACCACCTTTAAGAAACACTTTGGCAAGTCGCCCAGCGACTTCACCGGCTGAGTGTCGGTATCACTTTCCAACCAAAGTACATCTTTTATCTAAAAGTGTAAATCAATTATCTATTTGTAGAAGCCGATGGCGGCGGTATGGCGTATCTTCGCCGCATCTACTTTTTAATAGTACGATTATGAGAAACAACAATTAAACGCTATACTGTTATGAAGAAATATCTGTTGACTGTTGCCATTGCCGCCACGGGCTGCATGGTGACCCTTCCGCTTGACGCGCAAGACATGATTGCCAATATGCCAGCCACGATTCCGGCGGCAGTGCCCACCGAAAAGTCCGTCCAGCTGATTGACCAGGTGGAGCAGACGGGCACGTCGATCTTCTATCTGAAAGACATTGTGTACGAGAAGCGCGGCGACATCGAGTTGACGCTGCAACTGCTCATACCTAACACAAGTGATCACAAACCGCGACCTTGCGTGATGTACATTCCTGGTTCGGCATGGTTCAAACAGAACGTTTACATGGGTATCCCCAATATGATAGAGATGGCCAAACGTGGCTTCACGGTAGCATTATGGAGTACCGGAACTCGGGAATCGCATCTTTCCCCGCACAGGTGATTGATGCGAAGAACGCCATTCGATTCCTCCGCAAGAATGCCGAACGCTTCGGCATCGACACCGCCAATCTCTTCGTGTGGGGCGACTCTTCGGGCGGACACGTCTCCCTTTTCACAGGCATTACCACGGGGCAGGAGCTGGACGAGCCCGACTCACCCGAAGTACCGTGTACGGTGAGCGGCGTCATCGCCTACTTCCCACCCACCGACCTCTCGGTGCTTAAGGATGCGCCCAATACGATCAGCAAGGGTGACGCAAACAGCCCAGAAGGGCAGCTCATCGGTAAGAAGGATATCGCTGCTAACATCGACTTGGCACGTGCGGCAAGCCCCAACTGGTACGTAAAACCTGAAACTACCGTTGCCCCTGTGTTGCTCGCTGCGGGTACGCGAGACCGCGTGGTACCTTTTGCGCAGACCGACCTAATGGCCCACTGCCTTGCCGATAACGGCAAGACGTTCGAATACTATGCCCTCAAGGATGCCGACCACGGGTCATGGCAGTTTTGGACTCCGCAGATGCTCGACATCGTGGAGGCGTTCATCCGTAAGTACATAAAGTAATAAATATAATCATGAAGAAGAAACACATCCTGCTTGCCGTCACCGTATGGTTGTGCAGCGCTATGACGCAGGCACAAGACCGGAATTTTCATATTTATCTCTGCTTCGGACAGTCTAATATGGAGGGAAATACTCGAATTGAGCCACAAGACAAAGAGAACATAGACCCACGCTTCCGTGTAATGGCAGCCGTGGATTGTCCGGAGCTGCAAAGGGAGAAAGGACATTGGTACACTGCTGTTCCACCGTTGGCTCGGTGTAACACAGGTTTAACTCCCGCTGACTGGTTCGGTCGAACTCTTGTGGAAAACCTGCCAAAAGACGTGCGTGTAGGCATCATAATGGTGGCTGTGGGCGGTTGTAAAATCGAACTGTTCGACAAGAAGGGTTACCAGTCTTACACAAAAACCGCTCCCGAGTGGATGCGCGGCATGATCGAAGCCTATGGTGGCAACCCCTACGGACGGCTGGTAGAGCTGGCGAAGCTGGCACAGAAAGACGGCGTGATCAAAGGCATCCTGCTACATCAAGGAGAATCGAACACCAACGAAGCAGCATGGCCGGGAAAAGTGAAAGCCGTCTATGACAATCTGTTGAAGGATCTTAAACTGAAGTCCAACTCGATCCCGCTACTTGTGGGCGAGGTGGTACATGCCGATCAGGGTGGTGTATGTGCTTCCCACAATGCACTGATTGACAAACTGCCCGAAATCATCCCTGCTGCACACACGGTATCCTCGCAAGGCTGTCCGGTGGCGTTTGATAATCTGCACTTCAACGCATTAGGTTATCGAATACTTGGAGAACGATATGCGCAGACCATGCTCGAATTGTTGGGTTATCCGAAAGATCAAATGATTTCCGTAGTGGCTACTCCTGCTAAGACCAATGTGCCCAATGCCTCATTTCCTGCCATCCTGTCGGATAGCCGGGTGAAATTCCGGATCATAGCTCCAGAAGCGAAACAAATCCAGGTGGACTTAGGTAAAAAATACGATATGAAGCGTGATGCCGAAGGAGTGTGGACCTGCACCACCGATCCGCAAAGTCCGGGCTTCCACTACTACTCCCTATTGATAGACGGCGTGGCTGTGGCCGACCCTGCCAGCGAAACATTCTACGGAATGGGACGGATGGCTGCCGGCATTGAGATTCCTTTTGAGGGTGACGAATTCTATCAGGTGAAAAACGTACCTCACGGTCTGATTCGTTCGCAACGCTACTACTCTGATCTGACAAAGTCATGGCGACATATGTTCATCTACACACCTCCAAGCTACGATAAGGATAATGCGAAAAAATATCCAGTGCTTTACATTCAACATGGTGGTGGAGAAGATGAACGTGGCTGGGCACAGCAGGGTCATACCGATATTATTCTTGATAACCTGATAGCCGAAGGAAAAGCTCGCGAAATGATTGTCGTGATGGCTAACGGCAATGTCGGAAGCATGAACTTCGGTCATGCCTTGGGTAAAGATGCTTTCAGCTTGGAGTTGTTACAAAGCGTCATTCCTTTTGTTGAAAAGAACTATCGTACATTGACCGACCCTGCCAACCGTGCACTTGCCGGTCTGTCGATGGGAGGCATTCAGACGCTCAATACCGGACTACCCAATACCGATAAATTTGCCTGGTTGGGTGTATTCTCTTCCGGCTGGTTCACTCAATCCGACAACTCGGTGATGTACGACTATTTGGTGAAAAACAAAGATTTGGTCAATCGCAACTTGAAATCGCTGTTTCTCACGATGGGCGACAAGGAAGACATCGCTTACGAGAACTGCCAAAAGATGAAGGCAGAATTTGACAGGATAGGTCTCCGTTATAGCTACTACGACTATCCGGGTGGTCACACATGGCCGGTATGGAGAGAAAATCTGTATAGGTTTAGCCAGATTTTATTTAAGTGATGGGCTATGAAGACGTTCTAATGGATAATAAGTACTGTTTCCCTAGCTTTTGCGTGCAGCCTGCAAAGGCAAAACTATACTCATCTCCTCATGAAAATACCAATCAAACCCGAGATAATAGAGTCTGACAGGCTGACGTGGATGCAGCGTATCGGCTTCTCTTGCTCTATTTGAGGGATGTACTGCATTTGCGGTGCCAAGGGCAACAGTCCCAACGGCTCTTTCACCTTTCGACACCATCAAAACTATAACCATAAAAAATGAGAATCGCATGAAGAAGATTGCTTTTATCACAGCGCTAATGACCGTCACATTGGCGGCTTGTGCCCAGCTCCCCACATTTACCAACACGGGGAATCCCCTAGTTAAAGACAAGTTTACCGCTGACCCTGCTCCGCTGGTGCATGACGGTACTCTCTACCTCTATGTAGGTCACGACGAGTACTATGAAGGGCAGGACACCGCCAGCGGCGGCAAGGAATTCAACATCACTGAATGGTTGTGCTACTCCACCCGCGATATGCAGACGTGGACGGACCACGGCGCAGTGCTCCGTCCGACCGACTTCAGCTGGGGCGTGGGCGAAGCGTGGGCCGCACAAGTGGTGGAGCGTAACGGCAAGTTCTACTATTATGTCACTGCCCTTGCCGGCGAACCGTGGAACAGCCGCGGGGTAGGTGTGGCAGTGTCCGACAGTCCCACAGGTCCCTTTACTGACCCGCTCGGCAAGCCATTGGTATCCGACGACATGACCGATAACGGCGCTCGTGGCTGGTGGAACGATATCGACCCCACCGCTCTGATTGACGACAATGGTCAGGCATGGCTCTGTTGGGGCAATGGTACGTGTTTCCTTGCCAAGTTGAAACCCAACATGATTGAACTTGACGGTGAAATACGCACCATTGATCTGCCCCGCTATGTCGAAGGTCCGTGGCTCTCCAAGCGCAACGGTACTTACTACCTCACCTACGCATCGTTTGGCGAAGGCCGGGAAAATATCGCCTATGCCACAGCCCCCAGCATGGAAGGTCCGTGGACACCGCAGGGTGAACTTACCGGTATGGCTGAAAACAGCTTTACCATCCACCCGGGAATCGCTGACTTCAACGGTAAGAGCTACCTATTCTACCATAATGCGACACTAACCATTGATGGACATCAAGGTGCTATTGGCCGGCGTAGCGTCTGCGTCGACGAGCTCCGCTACAATCCCGACGGCACCATGCAGCATGTCCGGCAGACTACTCAGGCGTATCGACAAGCCGTGAAAAATAAAAATGATAGCGTCCTGCCATACCCTGTAGCGCAAGACGAAGGTGTCTCATAGTAAACGCCGCTAAACTAGACCTAGTTTAGCGGGCGTTTATATTACTGTGTCATTTGGTTGACGGCCACCACATAGAGGATATAAGCAGCGGCAATGTCGATGACATATTCGTTTTCGCTCCAGATGAAAGGATAGTCGTTGCGGTTTTCTGGTAAGTCGGGCTTGAGCAGCCGTATGCCAGGGACGACGCCCCCCGCGATGAACGAAAAGTCGGCCCGGTTGTTACCGTAGGCCACGCGCTTGTTGTATGCTCCCACGCCCGAGACGAACGAAATATCCGAGTCGGCGTGGGTGCCATAGAGATAGCTCAGTCCTGCGAAGACGTATTTTGTGTCCACCAACGCGGGGTAGTGCTTGTGCAGCAGGCATGCGGCAGTGGCCTGCGAGATGATAAGGCTATTGCCCGCCCAACTGTGGCGGCTGACAGCGACGCCGAACGGCGTGGAGCGGGAGGCAGGCTCGAGCACATTGTGTACCCAGTCGCGTACATAGGGTTCGAGCTTGTCTCGAAAGTCGTTGCCTAGGTGTGGATCATAGAGGCCAGTACCGGGGCGTTGAAGGAGAAGGCAGAGAGCATGTTGGGCAGTGTCTCGTCGAGATGGGCACGGTAGGTGGCATCGCCCGTGGCACGCCACAGTTCGTAAGCAGCGCGGGCTTCAAGGGTCGTCATGTATCCGGCGACAAAGGGTTCTTTGTCCTCGATGGGATGCTGTTGCCAGTCGTCGAAGAGCTTTCTTGCCGACGCAAGGCATTCAGCAGCGAGGGCATCGTTATAGCCCCTCAAGGTGCGTGCGGCGGCGGCCAGTGCGGTAACGGAACCGTAGTCGAGGTGGGCGGATCGTGTGGTGAAGGCAAAACGATCGTCGAAGTCCTTACTGTTATGGTTGTAGGGCCGTTCGCCGGAGCGGGGGTGGTAAGTCTGTGCCTCAGGTTGCCCGGTATAGTTGCGGTTGTTGGTTTTATTCGCCGCGTCGCCTAGGTGGCGGTACTGCCAGAGGTGAGACTCGTTGATGCCTTGTAGGGCATAGCCCACGGCCTTCACCTGTGCCACTAACTGTAGGGCACCGTGCTCGATCTGCTGCAATACATCGGGCTTGCCGTCGGTAGGTGGATCTCGACGTAGCGATTCGCCTGGTCGATAAGCGTCTCGTCACGTGCCACATCGAACTCCTCCCAGAGCTGCACCAGAGCGTTGATCACGGCTTGCTGCGAGGGTGTTTGGATATCGAAGTCGCCAGCGTCGAACCACCCGCCGACGTTTAGTCCGGGGATGTGTTCAAGCGGCTTGTACTTGTTGCCGGTGACCGGGCCTTGCCGCCAACCGTCCCAGTGCGAATAGTTGACGGGTGCCTGGAGCGCATCATCGAGGTGAGGTGCCCCGTGCCAGACGCGATATGCCTCGCGGACGAACATATGATCCATCTGCACGGGCAGGAAGACGTCGAGCGTATTGTGCCATGCGCGTTGGTAGACGTCGTCCGCTATGGGAAATGCCAGCGTGGTCTGCTTGCCGTAGGATAACTTGTAGACGCCCGGCTTGGTGACGGATGAGAAGTCGAACGTGACGTAGTCGTAGCGTTGCCAGCGCCCCCACTCTTTGGGCTTGGTGGTGAGTACTTCGGTCGTTGATCCGTCATCGTTTACCCGCAGCAAGGAAGCATTGGGGCGGGATTTATCATTTTTGTCGAGTTCGATGACTGCGAGCTTTGGCTGTATCGGAAGGTAGCCTGTCTGCGAGTGTCCGATGTTGGGTTTACGTACCCAGCCAGGTATCGTATTCGCAGTGATGAACCATTCGACTAGCTTGCCTGATTTGCCGGCGGGGAGCAGGTACGCAGCACGAACCAGCCGTTTTGGGCCTTATTGCGTCCATCGTAGAACATGAGGTCTTCGCCCGAGGTGGTTACTGTGATGTGTCGCTCGGGGTCGTCGGGAGCTATGCTAAACCGCTTTCCAGTAGCAATGGGCAGGGGTTCGGTCTCGCCGGTGGAGAGAGTTGTCATCTGGCCATCTGGGTACTGTGGTATCTCGCCGATGCGTTCGTCCATGACCCAAGTGCGGCCAAAGTAGGGCATAGGGGTGAATTCGAGGTTTAGCCCAGCCGTACCTGCGAGTGCGGAGGGCACGGGTTGGTCGGTCCATACGCTGATGGAAAAGCCTCCTTCGACTGTACGCCCTTGTATCTGGTAGGTGAACTGCGGGTCGTCGTACTTGAGTTGTGCGATGATGAGGTTGCTGTCACGCTCCACCCGTCTTTCGACTAGCGTGGGGTGCAGGTCCCATTGTCCGGGAGTAGGATTCAGGCGCACGTCACCGTTCGTAGCTGTGCGTAGGCCGTGGTGCACGATCTCGACTCCGGCCATTTTTGAATCATCAAACATGCCGTCGTACGAGTTGCTGAACACGAGGATGTTCAGCCCGGGAGCCTCGAAGTAGTTCGAGTCGTTCAGTGCCAGCAGCGCCGGACCGGATTCTGCGAGTTTGCTCTGACATGTAGTGAGGAGGAAGCAGATTGCCGCTCCTGTCAGGCTCCGGAGGATAGATGTGGATTTACTTTTTGCCATGGTATTTAATTGATGATGTTTTTGATGGTCGCAGCGAGCTGTTTGGGGTTGTCCTGGGCAGGCTGGAGGTTCCATATTACGGTGTATGATAGCGATTCTCCGGGTGCAAGCTTAGTGTAGGCTCCCTGATTCTCGATTTCGATGAAGGTTTTCCCACGATTGACGTATACTTGGATCTCGGCCTCGTTGGGCGCGGCCTGGCCGGCGTTGAGATCGGGAAACTGTTTGACGAAGAGCAGGTTGTCTGCCGTGAGATAGGCCAGCCACCCGTGTCCGTCAGCATTCACTTTGCGATTATTGTCGCGTACGTCGGTTCGGTACCATGCGAGATCATGCTTGGCGGTGAAGGCGATCAGATCGGTGGGTGAGATGGATTCGGTGGGGGTATCGAAGAAGATCAGGCCTTCGTTGGGGACGCGGGTTATTTCCCACGGAGCCACACGACGGGTCTCGGCGGACTCGTTCGTGATGATGTAGGTGATAGCGATGCCCCGGGTTTCGGGTCGGAACTCCTTGCGGATGCGGTAGTAGTGCTTCGGAGAGAGGTGACTGGTCATGACCAGTACCCGGTCGGACCGCTCCACGGTGTAGGGCATCTTATCGTACTCGGGCACGGGGGGCCAATTCCATTCGCTTTGGGGGCTGGTCCAGAAGGTGCTACCGAATGATTCGGGGAAGGTGGACTGCGACACAACCTCCCGGTCACCGTGCCGGAAAGATAAGATTCTGCCGCCCATGGCGCCGTCGACGGTCATGGTGACCGGTCCCGTTTCAAGCTGGTACTTTCCTCCCTCAAGGGAGCGAATGACGGGCTCGGTAGCCTGTACTGCCACAACGCCAAATAGCATAAGCAATGTGATCAGATTCTTCATATTCAGATCTATTAATGGTGAATAATGTGTGGAGGAGTCAACGGGAGGGGTTTAGACCAATCAAACCGATTGGTCCAAACCCTTTTCTAAGGAATCATCGGAACTGTACCCAGTCAACTTCAATGGGACCGCCATTGGCGAGGGTGAGGCTCAGGCTATGTATGCCCGTGGGGACATTGCGCACAGGGACTGTAACAGTACCGGTGGTTCGTACGATGATCTCGCCCACCGTTTTATCGTTCACTTTCACCAGCAACTTACCTTTCCCTTCGAGTATCCGTGCCGAAACCGAGGTCAGTCCGGCTCCGAAATCAACGTCATCGTAACGGACATAAGCATCTTTTGCATGCAGTACAGTCTTCCAGCCTGCAAAATAATCGGTCGTATCAATGTAGGCAATAGCCGCGCCCTTCTTGCTCAGTTCCGAGTAGCGGTCGAGCTGAATTTCACCGGTTGCAGGCGTAATGCCCACCCCACGTAGGTCGGTGTGACCTTACGTATGGTGCCGTCGTCATTGAAGTGGATTTTGTCTATGCGAGCGGAACGGTTCTTGTCGAACTGGGGCGAGTAATCGTTGTGGTGATAGAACAGATACCATTCGCCTTTGTATTCCACGATGGAATGGTGGTTTGTCCAGCACTTCGTGGGTGACTGATCCATAATCAGACCTTTATATTCAAATGGACCGAGCGGACTGTCGCCCATGGCATATGAGAGGTTTTCGGTCTCCCCTTCCACGGGCACCCACGTAGGTGAAGTAGTACTTTCCCTTGCGCTTGAATACGAAAGGGCCCTCTTTCAGGGATCCGTCCGGCAGGTTCCCTATCGCAACTGGTTCGGAGTCGATCTGGAGCATGTTTGGCTTAAGTCGCGCGCCATGCATTCCACGTCCCGACCAGTACAGGTAAGCCTGTCCATCGTCGTCGATAAGCGTGCAGGGATCGATGCCGTAGACACCCTTGATGGGCTCGGTCATCGGTACGAATCCCCCGTCGGGGCGGTCGGATACAGCCACCCCTATCATCATACCGAATCTGCGGGTTATTGAGTCAGGCTTTACCATGGCAGGGAAGTAGAGGTAATACATGCCGTCGCGATACGTGCAGTCGGGCGCCCACATGGAGTAGGAGTCGGCATTCACCCACGGTACCTGCTGTTGCGAGAGGATAACGCCGTGATCGGTCCAGTCGGTCAGGTTTTCGGATGAAAACACATGATAATCCTCCATGCAAAACCAGTCTTTGCGGAGATTGGGCTTGTCGGCGGGTGCCTGAATGTCATGCGAGGGATAGACATACATCTTTCCGTTGAATACTCTTGCCGTGGGGTCGGCCGTGAATTGTCCTTTGATAAAAGGATTTTGTGCAGATGCAGCAATGGTGAGCAGCATTGCAAAGGCTAATGATAAATATTTAGTGGTCATGGAAATTCCATTTAGAGTTATCACTGTTAATATCGAATGCGGCAAGTGTGGGAGTGCTGTCCCCTATGGACACCAGCGCCAGTTTTCTGTCGGTACCGGGTACCTTCTTGGGCATGATCCGGTAGGTTCCGTCCGTCAACTGATCAATTCTCCAGAGCTGTTCGGGTGCTCCGGTAAACTCGGGGATTGTCACGACTTCAGCATCCGCTGTGGCAGCCAACGCACGTTTGGTCCCTTCGATCACAATCTTATAATAAGGCGCTCCGAGATATCCACCGGCATCGGCTACGGCGGTAATGGTCCACTTCTGATGCGGACGGAACATGTAGTCGCCGATACGTACATTAATATCTCCTTTCGGCCATGTACCTATTACATCGTCCAATGTCTGCGACTTCAAAGGTTCGACGGGCTTGTCGTTTTTCTCCCAGAAGCGAGATATATTATGCTGCATGCGGACAAAGTCAACCGAAAGCTCAAGGGCGTAGCCTCTACGTTCGGACTTGATTTCATATGTACCCTCCTTAAAAGCTTCCCCGGCTACGGGCCAACCGTTTTTCCACAGGAGCGGACGTATGGCGAGCACGCTGCGGCCGCCCCGGTCGAAGTCGGCCTCGTAATGGTAGGACATCTTCTCCACTCCATCCTCCTCGATGAAGCGTCCGAAGTGTCCGGGGCCAGTCTTGCGGTCACCCGCGGCAATGACCATCTTGCCACCGCCTTCCAACATGTCCCGCCCTACATTGTCAATGTAGGGGCCGGTTACCTTTTGCGAGCGCCCTACCACGATGTTATAGGTGGAATTCGGACCGTCACAGCAAGTGCCGTGCGTGCCCAAGAGGTAATACCAGCCGTCACGATACATCAGGGTTGTGGCTTCGCAGTCTATGGCGACGTTAATCTCTTTGTTGCCTTCCACGCGCTTGCCTGTTTGGGGGTCAAGCTCCACAATCCGGATAAAACCGAAATACGTACCGTAGGATAACCACAGACGTCCATCCGTGGGGTCGAGCAGCAGCCCGGCATCAATGGCGTCGCAGTCTTCATCGTCAAGGGAGCGCGCCACTTCGATGGGTTCGCTGTAGGCGAAATCGGGGGAATTGGGATCCAGTGTTTTGTTCCACATGGTCAGTACTTTGCCCGCGTGTCCGCCGCCTAGACCGCCGCCTGTGGCGCTGTAGGCAATCAGGTAGCGGTCACCTATTTTCACAACGTCGGGGGCAGCGCCTCCTCCGGGACGCTCTGCGCCGCTGTTCCACGTCCAGCCGTCGGTTGAAATCAGTCCGCCTCCACCCGTACCGAAGGTATAGTATTTCCCCCCACACTCGGCTATGGTCGAGGGGTCGTGGATATAAGGTTCACCGGTTTGTGCGGACACTGTGCTGGATGTTCCTGCGCAGATGAGGGCCGCCACGCCCAACAGTATGGTCTTTACTTTCTTCTTCATGGTCATTGATGCGTGATGATTGTAATGTTCTTGACTGGCGTTCCGTCTTCATGGAGGAAGCGGACGCAGAAATCGCTCATGCCAGGCCCGTTGATGATGGCTCCGCGCAGGATGTTCCGGCCTTTCTTCAGCGTGAGCCGTCGTGACTGTCCGTCGTCCACTACCATGCGGCGGTCGCCGGACAGCAGTAGGACTTGCTCGCCGTTGAGCCACCAGGTGGATGCAGAGTTGGAGCCTGCCGAGAGGCGAACCTCACTGATTTCTTCGGGGCAGTCGATGATGGTGACCGCCCAAAAAAGCACACCGTATACGGGCTTTTTTAGTGCAGCGGCAAGCCGGTAGAGCTTCACGTTATAGAGCTTGCTGTCCAGTGCGTGCCACGTCAGCCGCTGCTTGCCCACTTTCACTTTCTCGCCGTCTTGGGGCAGTACAGTAAACTGGTTGTGGAAGTACAGCGTGTCGAATGCCTGACGTAGGTAGCTGTCGGTAAAGATGGTATTTGTGCGGTTAGGCTTTTCGATGGGTTCCAACAGCAGCCAGCGCCTGATGAAGCCTTTGTCGTCAGGCATAACTGCGCCTGGCGAGGCCTGGCTGAAGTAGTCGGCAAGGAACGTCGGCGTCTGTATTTTATACGCCTGCCTTGGGGGGAATCCCCCGGAAAGCGGGTTCGCACCGGTTTGCTGTGCCGCCGCGGGGAGGCACAGCATCAGTGCGAGACATGCTTCCAACCCTTTCTTTCGGTTGAATATCTTCATTTCTATGACTTTTATGCTGTTTTACTTCTTTGCGTTGAACAACAGCGGTACGAACTCCTTGAGACAGCGTCGCCAGGTGAGAAACTCGTGGGCGGTGCCGGGGCTCTCGTAGTAAATGTTGTTGATGCCGGCAGCTTTCAGCCCGTCGCTCAGCGCCTTGGTACGTTCGGGATTCTCCATGGCTCCGATGCCGAGGAAGAAGGCGTGTACCCGGTTGTTGAACGCCTTGCGGTCTTTGAATACGCCTCCGTAGGTGGTGTCGATGCTCTTCAGGTCGATGCTGCCTGCCCCGCTGAATCCGCCTATCCAGCAAACTTGTCGAGGTTGTTCAGCGTGGTGTTGAACGTCAGCAGCCCGCCCCACGAAAGCCCTGCCATAGCGCGATTCTCGCGATCGGTCAGTGTGCGGAAATTGCTTTCGATATGAGGGATGATCTCCTTCACGAGGATGTCGGGGAACTGTCCGCCGAAGCGCTCCATCGCGTTCTCACGTGTCTCACCCGGTAGGAGGTAGAACGACTCAATGTTACCGTTGTCCATGACCACGATCATCGGTTTCGCCTTTCCTTCGGCAATGAGGTTATCCATGATAAAATTCATCTTACCCTGATTCGCCCAGCTAGTCTCGTTCTCTCCCATTCCGTGTTGCAGGTAGAGAACAGGATATTTCTTTGAGGGGTTTTTGTCATATTCCGCGGGGGTATAGACGATGGCACGGCGCCACTCTTTGCGGATATTGGAGTAATACAAACTTTGGGTGATCAATCCGTGAGGTACATTCTTTATGGAATAATAGTCCACACCCTTTTCCGGAATTTCCACGCCGCTTACCCACCGGCCCATGCCGAAGAACGGCTTGCCGTCGGGATCGGCTGTGCTCACGCCGTCCACAATGATCTGGTAGTAGTGGAAGCCCTCCACTTCAGGTTCTTTGGACACGAGCGTCCAGTAACCGTCCGCTTCTTTGGTCATTTCGCCGCGGAAACTGATCTCCACCTTTTGGGCATTGGGAGCATGTACGCGGAAATACGCGCGGTTATCCTTGCCGATGCGCGGCCATTCCGCACCGTTGATGTTGTGCTCATTGCGGACAGTCCCCTCAGGGAAATTCTGTTGTTGTGCGTTCACCGTTAGCGGCAATGCCAACAGGGAAGAAAAAACAAGTTTCAATACACTTTTCATAATTTATATTATTAAAATTAAACGGATATACTTTAAAATCGAAATATCTACACCCATCCTGCGAAGGTGCGTTTGCACGCCTGTCCGGACGCGGTGTAGATACTCACTCCTATAATAACTAACCTATTGCGATCAATTTGTGCTGTTCGGTTTTATAATCGGGTTGGCGTTTCACTCTTGTGTTTATTCGCCACTCGGATTCTGTTTCAGATTAGGATTGATTGAAGTTGCAGCAAACGGGTATGCGAAATACTCATGTTTACCTTTCACGAAACCTGTCTTACCCTTATTCGGATTTGCCTTCTCCACATAAATGCGGTGCTTAGGCTCCCCCTTGGTAAAGAAAGCGTCCAGAGTAGATGGAATATCCTTGCCATTATTTACAATGCCATCCGTATCACCCCAACGTACCATATCGGGGAATCGAACTGCCTCAAGCCACATTTCATAACTCTTTTCGTTTTTCACTTCCTGCAGTGTAAGTTCGTCTGAGACATGCGCAGAACCTG
Organism: Bacteroides reticulotermitis JCM 10512; assembly: GCF_000517545.1. GTDB lineage: Bacteria > Bacteroidota > Bacteroidia > Bacteroidales > Bacteroidaceae > Bacteroides > Bacteroides reticulotermitis. The sequence goes on from NZ_BAIV01000030.1 coordinate 50,407, forward strand.
CCCGTGTCTGTATCTCCTGAAGATACTGCAAACCATCGCTATCATTGGTCTGTGCACAAGCCTCTGCATACATCAAGAGAACTTCGGCATACCGGAAGATCGTGAGATTTTTGAATCCATACCAACCCTTCTCGTTATCTTCAGGCCATGCAACGAACTTGTTAGCAAAATAACCTGCGAAGCCATAAAGACCTGTTAAATCCTTAATACCAATCTTATCGGATTTCTCCAGCTCTTCGCGAGTCAAGTTCAGGCCCTTGGTGCCGTTCCATTCCATTTCATAGAGGAATTCGTCGCTGGTGAGGAATGTTGCTTTACGACGTGTTGAATAACCATCGTTTGCCAACATGCGTTCTGCAAAGTCAGCACGGATCGAGTGACCGCCCCAGCCATCGGGGCCGATAAATGAAGGCTTGGAAGCCAACTTGTCGGTACGCCAGTTCCAGAACTGAATCCACATCCAGGACGTACGCTGGATTTTGTTGCTCCAGTCACCGATTCCTGGATTTTCAAGTGCGTTGGCCTGGAAAATCATCTCCTCACAAAGATCGCCTGACGCGTGGAACAAATTTGCCCAACGTGCAGTAGGAACGAGTTCGTACTTTTTCGAAGCAATGACCTTCTTCAAATTGGTCTTCGCTCCGGGGTAGTCACCTTTGAATAGGCGAGCCTTACCGGCTACAGTAAGGGCGAAACCCTTCGTTACCTTTGAGGCACCAACTTTGTCTGATGGATTTTCACGTTCATCAAGGTCATTAGCAGCCTCCTCTGCTTCTTTGGCACACCACTCCAGCAGACCGTTGTGTCCGCCTTCGACCGCATTGTTAGCCGGTTTATCACTTGGTTTAAGAATATGATCAACCAATGGTGGACAGCCCCAACCAATAGCAAGCATCAGATGTGACCACGCACGCAGCGAACGAGCTTCGGCGCAAACTCGTTTCTTAACAGGTGTAGTGGGGCTTATATTATCCAGTACAAGGTTGGAATCGTAAATCACCCCATAGAGTCCCCAGTATGTATTCCTGATTACCTCATTTTGTGAGTCATAGCGGAATTCGTTAATCTGTGCACCGAAGTCATTGTCACCGTACATATTACCTGCTGCCAACATATCATCGCCAGCTTCGTCAAAGAGTACCGGAAGGGCTACATATACACCTTCATTACCAGCTATATTCAAACAGAATGACTGATAGAGATTGTTGAGTGCATTCTGTGCATCATCATCAGTCTTATAAAAACTATCGAACGAGATGACACCCTTCTGTTCAATATCGAGGCGATCTTCGCAAGCACTGAAAAGGAATGCAACTCCTAAAAGGGAATATATTATTTTTTTCATAATGAATTACTTTTTTTAGTTTTCAAGGAATTAGAATGCAAAGCTTGCACCGAATGTACACTTCTTCATGGTTGGGTATGTACCGATATCATATCCTCCACCACCATTTCTGGAAGTTGTTGCAGTCTCCGGATCCATACCGGGATACTTGGAGAAAGTAAAGAAGTCATCCAAAGATACGAAGACACGAAGTTCCTTCATAGCCACTTTCTTGGTGAGTGTTTTGGGTAATGTATAGCCTAACTGGATCTGTTTGATCTTGAAATAAGAACCATTGAACAGCGAAGCACTTGAGCTCCAGAAGTAACGGTCGTGAGCTACGTCAGCAACTGCCGGCATCGAAGCATTCTTATTGTTTTCGCTCCAAGCATTGTCCATGAAATACTTCAGTGAGTTACGCATTGGGGTATCTGCCCGATAAAGGATATTGAAAATCTTGTTGCCTGCTACACCTGTACCAAATACTGACAAGTCCAAACCTTTATATTCCAAGTTAATAGTCAGGCCGTAGGTAAGCTTTGGAATAGCACTGCCTATATCAGTCATATCCTGTTCGCTCAATTCTGAAGAGGAGACGATTTTACCCTCATGGTTGCGGAACTGAGCTGCACCGGTTTCCTTATTTACACCTGCATAGTCGTATGCACGGAAATACCATATTGAGTGTCCTTCTTCAAACGCGCTGTGTACCATATTATTAGTACCATCTACACCACCTGTATTGCTAATGATACGCTTGATGTCGTCGTACAGATACGTAACCTTATTCTTCAAGGTAGACAAGTTGCCGGAGATATTATACTTCAAGTCGCCAATATGATCCTTCCAAGAAGCTTCAAGCTCAAAGCCCTTGTTGTTGATTTTACCGGCGTTGACTATAGTCGAATTTGTATAAACCTCAGGAACCGGGTTGATGGATATGAGAAGGTCCTTCGTGTTCTTGTTATAATAGTCGAGACTAAGTGTCAAACGATTGTTTAAGAAACGCATGTCAAGACCGAAATCCAACTGTTCAGATGTCTCCCACTTGAGGTTTGGGTTAGCAAGGCCGGAAGGATTAGAACCATAGTGCTGAGCAGGGTTATCACCATACTGATACCAAGCGGAATTGTAACTGATTGGCGAAATGTATGGGTAGTTATTGAGCACGTTTACATTACCGTTGCGTCCCCAAGAAGCCCGAAACTTCAAGAATGAAAGAATATCGCTGCTGATGTTGTCCTTGATGAACTTTTCATTGCTGATGTTCCAACCTACGGCAACTGAAGGGAACTTACCCCAACGTTTGTCAGCAGGAAGTTTGGACGTGTCGAATGCGTCGGTACGGTAGTTGAACTGCAAACTGTAACGATTGTCGTACGTATAGAGTAAACGGCCAAAGTAGGAAAGGCTTGTAGCAACTCCTGGAAGGTTACCGATGCTTTTTGTAGTAGTCTCGGCCGAGTTTACAAAGTTGAGATACTTAAAGTTATCAGCATCACCGGTGAGAATCTTGTTGCCACCTGTACCGGTAGCCGAAGCTGAGACATTGTCCGAGCGATATTCAGTATATGACATACCGATCATGGCACCGATATTATGCTTTACGAATAATGTCTTGTTGAAGTTCGCGAAGTTTTCCCACTGATAATATTGGCTGTTGTTGGCTGCAGCTGAGATCGAATAATCATCAGCTTTCGCCTGGCCATTCATGTAGTAGGGTGCAGCATAGTCATGGCTATTGTTTTGTGCAATACGGTAAGAGAAACGGGATGTCATCACAATACCATCGATAGGAGTAAAGTCTGCGAAAGCTGTTCCGCGAACGGAGATTCCGGAATTCTTTGCATTGCGGCGGTCGCGCTGAAGTAGAGGATTACCATTGTCATCCATCTGGAACTTTGAAGTAGCATAGTACTTACCATTCGGAGCGATGAGGATGCTTGCCGGGTTCTTGGCATATTGTTCCTTCATGCTTGTTGTGAAGTCATCAACACTATCCCAATAGACCGGAGTCAGAGGATCTAGCAAAAGAGTAGGTGCCAGCATAGAACCATAGGCGCTTTGGTGGGTGATGTCGCGGGTAGCCCACTTCTCGATAGAGGTGTTTGTACCGACTTTGATCCACTTATAGAGTTTATAGTCTGCGTTGAGTTGACCGGTAAGACGGGTATACGTATCTTTCTTACCGCGTACGATACCATCATTATTAATGTAATTTACAGAAGTAAAGAAATGCCCCCTGTCATTGCCGTCCTGAAATGTGATCGAGTGCTGAGTCGCCCAGCTGCTACCGAATACTTCGTTCACCCAGTCTGTTTCTTTAGGGTTGTTGTAGTCAACGCCATAGCTCTCGCAGAGTGCCTTCATGTCATAACCGGACAATTCTTTATATTTTATCCAATCCTTTGCACCGAAAATCTCAGGCGTCTTGCCAAGGCTCTGGTTGATGGCTTTGAAAGCGTATATTATTTTCGGACGGCCGTTCGCACCGTTTCCGGTCTTTGTGGTAATGAGAACAACGCCATTACCTGCCTGAGCACCATAGATTGCAGCTGAAGCCGCATCTTTGAGAACTTCCATCGATTCAATCATTGACGGGTCAAGATATTGGATATTGTCAACTTGCAAACCGTCGACAATCAATAGAGGACCCAGTCTGTCTGAATTTGATGAATAACCACGGATGCGGATTGAAGCGCTTGAACCGGGAGCACCGGATGTGTTCAAGATTTGAATACCGGCAGCCTTACCCTGTAGCGCGGCGGCAGCATCTACTGTTGAAAGGTTCTTGATGTCGTCTCCGCTGACCGAAGCAATAGCACCTGTAAGGTCGCTTTTCTTCTGAACGCCATAACCTACAACCACCACTTCGTTCAGTTGCTTGGTGTCTTCCACCAGCGCCACGGTGATATCCTGGCGATTACCTACCGCTACTTCCTGTGTCAAGAAGCCTACACAGGAAAACTTGAGCGTGGCTTTAGGTCCGACCGAAAGCCTAAACTTCCCCTCCAAGTCAGTGATTATACCATTTGCCGTTCCTTTCTCTAAAACAGATACGCCAATCATTGGCTCTTTATTTGCATCGGTTACTATACCGGAGACGGTACGTTTCTGGGCCGACACCCAAATGCACACGAAGAGCATTGTTAGGATACAAATTACTTTTCTCATTGTGTTATTAGATTTAAAATTATCACTGGCAAATGTAACGGCTGGGGGTGTAGGCGTGGTTTAAAAATAGATATTTGTTTTCCATTATTAGATACGGATAAAGAAATATCTAATAATGGAAAAGAATACCTGAAATTGTAAATCTCTGTTATTGCGAGGTAGATAAAGGAATTACTTGATGCGGGCTACAAAATCATGCCCACTGTGACGAGTATATAACGGAAGTAGTCCAACCCTTCGGACGTTCTTGGGCTGATTCATTCGGGTGTGCATCACGCTGGAAAGCTCGTTTAGCACGGCCTAAGCGTTGGAGTTGCTCACGGTGCAAATCTTCACCAGAACCTTGCCAATGGTTTCAATTCTAACAGTTGCGGGATGACCAGCGTCGCAGCGGTAATTAGGCCTAACGAAAATGCGTCATTATAAGCCTATTGGGCTCATAATGACGCAAATGTAAGGGTTCTATCTAAGTTGGGAATAGCTCTTCCCGTTCTTATTCCACGATTTCTTTAGCTCTTTCCAGTGCTACATTGATATTCGGGCAGATATTCTCTTTGCCGATTAACTCGTAGAAGCCCGATTTCTCCAACGCCTCATTTACTTGCGGGTTAACGCCCGATAGGATAACGGTTATTTTATCCTTGTGAGACATTTCGCAGAGCGACGTTAGGTTGTGAATACCTGTCGAGTCGATGAAAGGCACTCTGCGCATGCGGATGATACGCACCTTCGGGTAATCGCCGAGTTGCGCCATCGTCTCCTCAAACTTCGTAGCCACACCGAAGAAGTACGGGCCACTGATCTCGTATACTTCCACGTCCTTGGGAATCACCAGATTTTCTTCGGGAAGCGATGAGTCTTGTTCCTCATGCAAATTGATCTCGTCCGTGATAACCGATATCTTGGTTGTCTCCATCACGCGCTTCATAAATAGAATACAGGCGATGACCAACCCGATCTCGATAGCTACCGTCAGGTCGAAGATGACAGTCAGTATAAATGTGATCAGCAACACGGTTACGTCTGCTCTCGGATTTTTCAGCAAAGCCTTAAACACGCGCCAGCCGCTCATGTTGTACGAAACAATCACCAGTACCCCCGCCAGACACGCCATGGGGATGTATTGGGCGAGCGGCATCAGGAAGAGCAGGATTAAAAGCAGCACAACCGCATGGATAATACCTGCCACCGGCGTTTTACCTCCGTTGTTGATATTCGTCATGGTACGTGCGATGGCTCCCGTAGCCGGAATACCACCGAACAACGGCGTGATGATATTAGCAGCACCCTGTGCGATCAATTCTGTGTTCGAATCGTGGCGGTCGCCTATCACACCATCGGCTACGGTGGCCGACAACAACGATTCGATAGCTCCTAAAACGGCAATGGTGATTGCCACTGGAAAGAGGTCGTTGATGGCCGCCCAGTTGAGTGGTGGAACCACTGCTTCCGGTAGTTCGGCGTTGATGGTGAATCGGTCGCCGATTGTGGGAATGCAGTCTATTCCGCCATAAAGCTTCATGAAGTACACGATAACCGTCACCAAAACAATGGCGATCAACGAACCGGGAATTTTTTTAGAGAACTTAGGCGTAATGACAATAATGAATACACTCACAATGCTCACGGCTGTATTCCACCAGTTGATGGTGCCGAAGTGTTCGAAATACATTAGCCATTTGCCGATGAAGTCGCCAGGCAGTTTCGCCCCTCCGAAAGTCAGCCCGAATATGTCGGCTATCTGCGTTGTGAAAATCGTTACGGCGATACCGCTGGTAAAGCCTACGATGATGGGATACGGAATAAATTTGATAACAGCCCCCAGCTTGAATACACCTAGCAACACCAGGAGTACGCCCGCAATAAGCGTGGCCACAATCAGCCCGGCTTCGCCATATTGCTGCACGATGCCATAAATAATAACGATAAACGCTCCGGTCGGTCCGCCGATCTGGACTTTACTTCCCCCCATCAGGGAGATGATAAATCCGGCGATTATGGCGGTAATAATACCTTTTTCAGGTGCGACGCCTGAAGCGATACCAAATGCGATGGCCAATGGAAGTGCTACAATACCGACGATAATACCTGCCATCAGGTCGGACATGAATGTTTCTTTCGAGTAGTTTTTTAGGGAAGAAACCAGTTTGGGCCTAAAATCAAATAGCTTCATAATAAATACGAGGTGTTATATCTCTATCCTGTTTCTTTGTTAGATAGGGGTTACAAAATTACATAAAATAATCGGTATAAACATGTTTTTAAACACCTTATTTGTCCGCCGGTTGTTTTGTGGCGACAAAATAGCGCTTTGTTTTAAGTCGGAATTGTTTTTTTATGAACAAAATTCGTATATTTGTGTTCAAGACAGTACTACACTTACACACTATCATCAGAGTGATCAACTATTTTAAAAATATAATAGAATTATGACTAAGAGTATTAAAGGAACTCAGACAGAGAAGAATCTGCTGACTTCATTCGCTGGAGAATCACAAGCAAGAATGCGCTACACTTACTTCGCAAGCGCAGCCAAAAAAGAAGGTTACGAACAAATTTCGCTATCTTTACCGAGACCGCCGATCAGGAGAAAGAGCACGCCAAACGCATGTTTAAGTTTCTCGAAGGAGGCATGGTAGAAATAACCGCCAGCTATCCCGCCGGCGTAATCGGAACTACACTTGAGAACCTGCGCGAAGCTGCTGCCGGTGAGCATGAAGAATGGTCCAAAGACTATCCTCACTTTGCTGATGTAGCTGAGAAAGAAGGTTTCCCGATGATTGCCGCTATGTATCGCAATATTTCGATTGCCGAAAAAGGACATGAAGAAAGATATTTGGCATTTATCAATAATATCGAGAAAATGTCCGTGTTTGCCAAAGAAGGTGAAGTGGTATGGCAATGTCGTAACTGTGGGTATATTGAAATAGGTAAGGAAGCTCCCGAAGTATGTCCGGCCTGTTTGCACCCGCAAGCCTATTTTGAAGTAAAGAAAGAAAACTTCTAAAATTGTAAATATAGCAAGTAAAAGGGAGCTGTTTGGCAACGAACAGCCCCCTTTTTTTATTTCCCTCGTTTTATGTCCTTTTGGGGTATGCGAAAGTGATTCGGATTACCCGCTGTTTGGATCGGCTTTCTTACTACTTTTACTTCGTATAACTATAGTCATACGCAAGGGACACTATAGTTATTCTTTCGTATGACTATAGTTATACGAAAGGGAGACCCTAGTTAAACGAAATAAAGATAGCCTGCGAACTACATTCCGATCGTATGCAAAGAATCTAAATGCACCCGCAAAGCCACAAACCGCCCGGCGGTTGGTCGGATCAGTCTACTTTACGCGGATAATCAAGCGTGTAGTGCAATCCCCGGCTCTCCTTACGCTCCATAGCCTGACGCGTAATGAGATACCCCACGTTAATCATGTTACGAAGTTCGCAGATCTCACGCGAAGCCTTGCTGCTCTTGAACAGTCTTTCCGTCTCTTCGTAGATAATGTCCAGGCGATTCCAGGCACGAGTCAGGCGGAGGTTGCTGCGTACAATGCCCACGTACGATTCCATAATCTGATTGACCTCCTTCATGCTCTGCGTAATCAGTACGCGCTCCTCATTCGAAATCGTACCTTCAGCATTCCATTCGGGAATATCCTCGTTGAACTCATAGCGTTCGAGTACACTCAACGCATGGTTGGCGGCAGCGTCCGCGTAAACCACCGCTTCGATCAGTGAGTTCGATGCCAAGCGGTTGCCACCGTGCAAACCGGTGCAGGAACATTCGCCCAACGCATACAGGCGACGGATGTTCGACTGTCCGTCGAGGTCTACCACGATTCCTCCGCAGAGATAGTGAGCCGCGGGAGCTACCGGAATATAGTCTTTCGTTATATCGATGCCCAGACTGAGGCATTTCTTATAGATGTTAGGGAAGTGCTTCTTCGTCTCCTCGGGATCTTTATGTGTGGCGTCGAGATAGACATGATCTTCGCCTCGAAGCTTCATCTCATTGTCGATGGCACGGGCCACGATGTCGCGCGGAGCCAGTGACAGCCGCGGATCGTACTTCTCCATAAACTCTTTGCCGTCTTGCGTGCGGAGCACAGCCCCGTATCCGCGCATGGCTTCCGTGATGAGGAAACTCGGACGGTCGCCCGGATTGAAAAGTGCCGTCGGGTGGAATTGGATGAACTCCATATCCTTCACGGCTCCTTTGGCGCGGTACACCATTGCGATACCGTCTCCCGTGGCTACCAACGGGTTGGTCGTGTTGCGGTAAACCGCTTCGCAGCCTCCGGTAGCCATCACCGTCAGTTTGGAAAGGAAGGTATCTACCTCGCCCGTCGCCTCATTCAAAACGTAGGCGCCGTAGCATTTGATGCCTGGTGTGTAACGGGTAACGATGATACCCAGATGATGTTGTGTGATTATTTCTACGGCGAAGAAATTTTCGAGTACCGTTATGTTGGGGTGTTGCTTGATGGCTTCTATCAGGCTAACCTGAATTTCGGCTCCCGTATTGTCCTTGTGGTGCAGGATGCGGAATTCGGAGTGTCCGCCCTCTTTGTGCAAGTCGAACTCGCCGTTCTCCTTTTTGTCGAACTTTACTCCCCACTTGATTAGTTCGTTGATCTGCTCGGGCGCGTTGCGTACCACCTTTTCTACGGCGTTACGATCGCTTATCCAGTCGCCGGCAATCATCGTGTCTTCAATGTGTTTATCGAAGTTATCCACCAGCGGATCAGTCACAGAGGCGATGCCTCCCTGAGCGAAAAACGTATTGGCTTCTTCTAATCCGGCTTTACAGATAAGAGCTACTTTACCTTTGTGCGCCACCTTAAGCGCAAAACTCATACCGGCTATACCGGAGCCGATGACGAGGAAATCGAATTTTCTTACCATAATCTTGTTTGTTTCACGGCGCAAAGCTACAAAATTACTCACTTCGTTGTTCTTTTCGTTGTCACTAATTCATAAAATTGCTACCTTGCGGCAAAATACAACCCTATGAATCGTATATTCCATGCCCGTATTGCCTGGTATCAATATTTCCTTTTGGCCGTGCTTACCGTCAATGCCGTGGGTGCTTTATGGTGTAAGTATATATTGCTTGGCGTCCTGATGTCGCTGATGTTGCTTGTGGTGATCGAGCAGATTATACACACCCGTTACACAGTGACTGGGGACGGAATATTGGAAATCTCTACCGGACGCTTTGCCCGTAAAAAAGTAATCCCGATCGGAGAGGTTACGGCAGTCCGGAAATACAGCTCCATGAAGTTCGGGCGATTCTCGGTGACGGACTATCTGCTGATCGAATACGGAGCGGGAAAATTCGCTTCGGTGATGCCCGCCAAGGAGCAAGAGTTTCTAGCCCTCCTCGATCGTTACTTATCGCCCGATGCGCAAGAAGCATCCGATGATCAATCCACATAAATCATGCACGCTATGAAGTACCAAATCATTATTATCGGCGGCGGACCGGCCGGGTATACGGCTGCCGAAACGGCAGGCAAAGCCGGCTACGTGTGTTATTAATCGAAAAGAACAGTCTGGGAGGCGTTTGCCTGAACGAAGGATGCATTCCTACCAAAACCCTGCTCTATTCGGCTAAACTGTACGATTCCGCCCGAACAGCTTCCAAGTACGCGGTCAACGTGTCCGAAGCCTCTTTCGATCTGCCCAAGATCATTGCCCGTAAAAATAAGGTGGTCCGCAAGCTGGTGCTGGGCATCAAGGCCAAGATGAACTCCGGCAACATAACGGTGCTGACCGGCACGGCCGAGATTGTCGACAGCCGTACGGTGCGCTGCAACGGAGAGGCCTATCAGGGAGAGAACCTGCTGGTGTGTACCGGTTCCGAAACCTTTATCCCGCCTATTCCCGGCATCGAAAGCGTACCCTATTGGACCCATCGCGAGGCATTGGACAATAAAGAATTGCCTGCGTCGCTGGTCGTTGTAGGCGGTGGGGTGATCGGGATGGAGTTCGCTTCGTTCTTCAACAGCCTGGGCGTAGAAGTTACGGTTGTCGAAATGATGGACGAGATTCTCGGGGGAATGGATAAAGAACTTTCCGGCCTGCTCCGAGCAGAATATGCCAAGCGGGGAGTTCGTTTCCTGCTGAGCACCCAAGTGACCGGTTTGGCTACTCTGCCCGACGGAGAGGGCGTGCGATACACCTACAAACCGATGCAGCCGGATGCGTCTGCGTCCGAAGAGGCCGGCACGGCTAACGTACTTTTGATGAGTGTGGGCAGGCGTCCGGTGAGCAAAGGATTCGGACTCGAAAACCTGCACCCGGCACTGACGGAACGTGGGCAGGTAAAAGTCGACGCGCATATGCAAACCTCGATACCGGGCGTATACGTCTGTGGGGATGTAACCGGGCACTCGCTGTTGGCACATACCGCCATTCGGGAAGCGGAAGTAGCCGTTCACGCTATTTTGGGTAAAGAAGACGCGATGAGTTACCGGGCTATCCCGGCGGTGGTCTATACCAATCCCGAAATTGCGGGTGTGGGCGAAACCGAAGATACGGCTTTGGCAAAAGGCTTGAAGTATCGGGTCGCGGAACTTCCGATGGCTTTCTCCGGCCGGTTTGTGGCGGAAAACGAAGGGGTGAACGGAGTGTGCAAAGTATTGCTCGACGAAGACGAACGGGTGATTGGGGCGCACGTACTGGGCAATCCCGCCTCGGAAATCATCGCCTTGGCAGCTATGGCGATCGAACTTCGGTTGACGGCCGCCGAATGGAAGAAGATTGTATGCCCGCACCCCAGTGTAGGCGAAATCTTCAAAGAAGTTATCTAAAGAACGGGGTCTTTGCACGGCTTCCGGTTTGAGGGTGCTTCTGGTGAATTAATAAAGGATAGGCTACTTCCGCCTTCCGAATTGGGCGATTCGCCGAACGCTGAGAAGTGCATCGGGAGAACTTGGTGGGAAGTAGGCAAAAAAGTATAGTAAATGAAGAGATTGTTGTTGTATGCCGTTTGTTTGGTCGGCTTGCTTCCCGTATGGGGGCAGGCAGGTTTTTCACAGATTGATTCGCTCATTCAGCGGATGCTTCCCGAAGCTTCCGAGGTCGGTATCTCGGTCTACGACCTGACCGACCGGAAGCCGCTTTACGTCTATCGGGACACCAAACTCTCCCGTCCTGCCTCTACCATGAAACTGCTGACCGCCATCACCGCTCTCTCCCGCCCCGACGGCGATGAGCCTTTCCGCACCGAGGTGTGGTACGATGGGGTGATTGAGCATGATACGCTGCAAGGCAATCTGTATGTTGTAGGTGGCTTCGATCCGGAATTTGACGACCGGGCGATGGACGCTTTGGTCGAAGAGGTGATTACGTATCCGTTTTCGGTTATCAACGGGCGTGTGTTTGGCGATGTATCGATGAAAGACTCGCTGTACTGGGGGAGCGGATGGGCGTGGGACGATACGCCGGAAGCTTATCAGCCCTATTTATCTCCGTTGATGTTTTGTCGGGGTGCGGTGGAGGTCTCTGCTTTTCCGGCTGCGAATCAAGGAGATACGGCACGCATCTCTTGCAAACCGCGATCTACCTATTATTCGGTGACCAACCGGACGAAAACCCGCACGCTGTCTGCCGGGCGATTCTCGACAACGAGGGATTGGCTGACAAATGGCAATCAATTGCTTGTACAGGGCAACGTGCAGCGGGTGAGCAAAGATTGGGTCAATGTCTACGACTCCGGTAGGTTCTTTATGCATACGTTTTTAGAGCGTTTGCAGGCAGCGGGCCTTACGGTTCCGGCTTCGTATGCTTTTGCCGAACTGCCTGCCGCCAATGCTGTGCGAATGGCCACCTGGGAGACACCGGTTCAGCAGGTATTGAACCAGCTGATGAAGGAAAGTGATAACCTGAACGGCGAAGCGATGTTGTGTCGCCTGGGTGCGCAGGCTACCGGGAAAAAACACGTAGCCGCTGAGGATGGCATTGTAGAGATTATGCAGCTTATCCGCCGGTTAGGCCATGATCAGAAAGCTTATAAAATAGCCGACGGATGCGGATTGTCGAACTACAACTACCTCTCTCCTGCCCTGCTGGTCGACTTTTTGAAGTACGCTTATTCGCAGACGGATGTTTTTCAAAAGCTGTATAAGTCGCTTCCGGTTGCCGGTATTGACGGTACCTTGAAGAATCGGATGAAGAATACTTCCGCTTACAAAAATGTGCATGCGAAAACCGGTTCGTTTACCGCAATCAATTCGCTTGCGGGCTATCTGCGCACAACGAACGGGCACGAAGTGGCTTTTGCCATCATGAATCAGAATATGTTGTCGGCTGCTCAGGCGAGGGCTTTTCAGGATAAGGTTTGTGAGGTGATTGCCGGCCAATAGTTTTTGTTTGGTGGGATGCGTCCTTTGTGGTGAATACTTGGTTGGGTGCGACCGAAAGCCCGGGGCTGTCTGTCAAATGCCCGGCTCTTTCCAACCGAATGCCCGGGGCTTTCTGCCAAATGCCCGGGGCGTTTGAATCCAAAGGTTGCTTGTCTTTCGGCAACAGTTGGAGGCTCTTCTTCACCTTAGGTGCAAATTAGTCTTCCTGCTGTCTTATTGCCATCAGATATCCAGTTGATTGTAGGATGAAGATGATTGGTTTGATAGAATCAAGATATTCGGCTACTCAAGCCAAGTACGCAATTAACCTCAACCCGCTACTCGGATTGCCTCACGCAAGTGTTCAAGTTGCTTGAAACGGGGGCTTGGCTTACTTCAAACGAGTGATCGATTCTTCCCAATACTTCTTCAAGAAAAAGGGCTTGCACCTCGCAGAACGAAGAACCAAACGATGTTTTGATTTTCTCTTTCAGCTTTCAGCTTGGGAGGTATTGCGCTGTTATCTAGTTTTTTATGCCTGAAAGCAAAGGCTGAAAAGACAATTCCCGCTTTCAGCCTTTCTTGCTTGATATAAGCCGGATTTTCTAAAGATCTATGCGGTACATGAACCCTTGTCCGCTACGGAGGTTTGACGGTTTCTGTAAGCAGGTTATCGGCTGAAAGCACTGAAGGCAATTCTGGTCATCTTTCAGGCCTTGCTTTCAGTGCGAGTCTTTGTATATCAGTTGGTTATCTATAAACTGAAAGGCTGAAACCCAAAAAGGCAACCAATTCACAGTTGAACTGGTTGCCTCTTATCATTAACTTAACGAAAATCTCTACATATGGTGAGATCAGTGGTTATTAATCGGCGTCTTCGTCTACAACGCAGCGTATGGCTTGCCCAACTTGGCGTCCAATTCTGCCATACTTTAACGTTTGGACAAAAGTACTATTGTAAAGCGCATAGGCACCTGTGTTAAAGTTCATTGGTGAAGACGTCCAGTAAGAGACTCTCTTGTTGTTTTCATTATGGATCCAAGTCCATGTTGTTTTATTATTTTCTATGTACCCTGCTGCCGGAAGATAACTTGCTTGCTACCATCTTGTGGTCGTGTTGTCGCTACCCAATGATAACCCATCACGTCCTGTCCGGAAACTCGCTTTTCAGTGCTTCCCGCATAGATTATGCCAGAATCTCCTGGAGTTCCAATAGCACTGGTGAAAATCAAGGTCCGATATTCAGCTAGCGTAGGCATACGCCATTTTTTGCCTCCGGGAGCCATTCCCTTTAGTGTCATATATCGACAGATGTCACCGAAATCACCTGCGGAGGTTTTTTTAGTTGTTATTTCGTACAAATAGGCTCGGTCTTCATCGGCGTATTCTGCCGGAGGAATGGCCTCTACAAAATCCTCAAGAGAAGCATGAGTCATCCATGTGTTGTTGTTTTTGTCTGTTACTGGCGACATCTTATATGTTTGGTTGATGATGTCAGGAGTTATAAAATACATGGTTTGTGGTGTTACATTAATATTGCATACGGCAGACATACTTCCCCATTTGAATTTAACACCTTGATACTTAGCATGTGTTGTAACTCCCACATCATCAAATGTGTACTTCTTGGTAGTCGGATCGAAATAGATATTACTACCTGCCCATTGTAATTTCTTATACCTTGGGTAGAACTCGTTCATCGGAATTCTTACAGTCACATCGTTGAAATGCGCCGGGCTATCTGTGCTTTTAAAGACAATGATCATGGTACCTCGCATAATTGATTCGGCTGGCACTGTCTGGAATTTAATTATTGTTCCGCTGTCTGGGAGCACGTTATAGTTGCTTCCTCCCGCCGCATCTTTAATTGCATCCCTACTGTCAGTTGTGATGTAATCAGTAAGGTCTTTTTGAGGTTTAGAGGCATCTTCAATCTTAACACTCCTAACCGCCCAGTTGGTGTTGCAACGAACGCGGAAACTGTATTCTTTTCCGTTCAGAAGGTGATAGGGCGCAAGTTTGTCCACAAGAAGGTGATACGTGTTTTGTCTTAATACAAGTTTTTTTGTGCGTGATCTTTCTCCTTCGGAAACCGTAAAATGCAATTCGGACCTCTTCTCTATAAAAGGGTTTGTATTGAGTTCTTCCATTAAGAGCGTACTCGGCAGAATCTCTAAGGTTTTGGTACCGTTTGAAGCAGTGTATTCAAAATCCTGGCTTGTGCCGGGTTTGTTTGGTGATGTTGGCGCATAGCGGAATCCCGGGAAGGTGATGTCTCGTGATGCGGCGGTTACTGTGAGATTTTTAGGAACCCATTTTACCTTGAACTTTTGAGCCTCCGAGCCCGTTGCCTTGTCCCAGAAAACCAATTCTGTGAGGGCTTGGTCGCTCGTATTGGTTATGTCCAACGTTAGCGGTGTTGCCTGTATCACCTTGGCTGTCAATTTTAAACGGCCGGCTTGTATGCGGATATAGGCTACTTCAGGCTGTGTCATTATATTGGCTTTCGTAATATTAAACGTTGTCTTGTACTCATTGAAGCCGTTGACAAGTGCCGGGCTATCGATATTGTCAATCTTAATATTCAGCCATATCTCATTCGCTGGGAACGGTATGGAGCAAGCTGCATCTTTAAATACTTCCAGCTTATATTTACTCTTGAAGTAGGGATAGTCTGACCGGACAATGAAATCCTTGAATGTATGCGGATCTGAGTCTACATGGATTTCTTTGTGTGACATACCTAGCACATATTGGCCGTCGAAGATACCTTCCATAACCACATTGTCATCCCATTCCACAATTTCCGCTTCAATGTTTTTGGCACGTGCGCGGTAGGCTTCGTCTTCATCGTCGAATCCTCCTTCTAAAACATCATTGATGATGATGCTGTAGCTGTGGTTCCGAACAAGGTTATAGTATTCTCTCTTACCATCGGCTTTCTTCTTGCCAAAGTCTACCCGGTAATAAGACGTTTTGCTTTCTTTGTTGTACTTTCCACCGATAACCACGCAGGTAACCTGGCCAAGATCGGGGTTGGCAGCACCTCCGGGAACTTTGGATTCGAACGTATAGATAGTGTTTAACAGCGTTTTCTTATCGGACGATTTATAGCATAGCGTGGGTGCTTTCTGGTTTACGTCCGGTGCGGGTACCCATCCGGCTTTTATAGTAGGCAGTTTCATCTTGTATTTGCCTTGGTCTGTATCTAGTTGGTTTTTGTCGGGTACCAACATGCCATCTGTGTAATATCGATAGAGATGCACTTCTTCCAGCGTGAACTTGTCGGCACTCAACGTGCTTTTTAGTTCAACGTTGATCAGGGCAAGCATACGCAGTAGCTTTAGATCGGTGATTTTCAGGTTTTCGGTCACTTCTACGTTGTCTTTCTCTCCCCACATCGGCAGGAAGTAGTCTTTGTTCGCATCGCCTTCCCACTTTTCGGTCAGCTCTTTCTTTGTGGTCAGTTCCTCTAGAACCGTGCTCATCAGTGTCTCCTTGGCAATTCCGCTCGGGTATGCTTTATCAATAATGGCGGTGGAGTTGGCCAGAACTACAAAGTGGTATTTATTGTATTTGTCTACAAATACGGTCGCTGTGAATTCTTTCTTCACATCGTCTATCTTGGTGGCTTTCGATCGGTAGGCAAACTTTTTATCATTCCCTACTATCTTAAACGCAAGCAGGTCTACTGTCTCGATCTTATTACTTTTGGTTTCGTCAACATTTTGCGCGTATGTGTAGGGAGATTGTCCGGGGGTAGTTACTGAAAAGGTAACATCTACCATACCTGCATTGCTTTTTAACTCTGAATCGGCATAGTCATCTGCGCAAGAATATAGCGCTGCCATCAGTGGAAGCAAATAATAAATTATTCTTTTCATTACTCTATAGTTTTTCGTTATTATGCTTGTGTGTGTGTGTTAAATGTCTGCGATATCTTCGTTAAGCTCCCATCCGTTGATGATGACTGTGATATCCATGTTGGTGTCGAATTTCAGTACGATGTTGTACTCGAATGTGTTTTCAAACGTGAATGAGGGGTTTTTCTCCTGCATCTTCAGTATGAGGTCAATCAGATTGGCTTCAAACGGAATCTCGCGCATCCTGCCGGCGGTAAGGCGTAAAACGGGGAATTTGCGTTCGGCGGCAAGGCGCATCACGTTCAATGTGCCCGATAGTTGGGCTTTTTCGTCTTTCACGCAATTGGTGATATAATGAATCTCTTCCGTTTCGGAAGCGAATGAATTGTCAAAGTTATAGTTACCGTTGCAATCTGAAATGGTGAATATGAACTCTTCGTTGAATGGTGGTAAGCCAGTGGTAGTCAAATTAATGGTATTGGTATTGCGCACAAGGGGCAACACAAAGTTCTGGTAAATCCTTCCCGTTACGATGGCTTCTTTTTCGTCGCTAAAGAACAGGGGATGGGGTACGGTGCTGGCTACGTTGTTCGGGTCTTTATGGAGGTATAACTCCGACTCGGGTAGCTTGGACATGTTTTCGATACAGTGGTCGTATTTGTAGCAGTCGCGTAGGTTGACCCAGGCCACAAATGTATATTCGCCCGCTTCCAGCGGAACGCTGATGAAGTATTCGGGGGTAAATTGTACGTTCTCATCGGTATACTGGCCGATAAAAGTTCCCTTTATGTCGTAGACAAAAACGTCGATACGGTCGATCTCCGATGCCTTTCCCTGTGAAGCCTCGCAGGTAAAATAAATCCGTACATTGGGTCCGCACTCAATGAAATCATTGTGGAAACAGGATGACAGCAATACAATAGAGAGCAATGCTGATAAGAATGGTATGTATGTGAATCTTTTCATCTAGGATGCTTTTAAAAGGGATAGTTTATAATCTATCATCGTTCAAAGTGAGAACGTCCGGCTGCTAGAGCTGTGCTTTTCACAGCCGGACGTGGATATATAGATAAGGATTATTTGTTAATTGCTAGGCAGATCTTCTGTCTGTGTGTTTAGGGTCCATGGCTCGATCGTAACTTCAACAGTCATGTTTGTTGTTTCGTCAACTGGCTCTGTCGGATCTGTCGGATCTGTGATCTTGCTTATTCCAGGGCCGGCGATGCTTGCGATAACAACTTTGTAGATATTGTTACGGTATACATTGAACTTATCTTCAGCTTTGCTTGCGCCATTGTGTGTACCTGTCGGATTTAAATACACCGGATAGTAGCACCAGCCCCTTTCGAACGTTACTGGAGTCACTTTCGGAGTGCATGAATTACCGTATGCAGTAGCTTGGCCTGCATCCGTGAAATAGTAAATTCCTTTATCCGATTTAACCTGATGAAACGTATCTGCCCCTCCAGGACGGGTGTCGTTTTCTAACTTTTTAGTAGTGGAATTCCATCTTACGAAATACTTTGGCAGGAATTTAGCACGGATGCTGGTGTAAGTCAGTTGGGATTTTCTTTTTCCCTTGGATGTATTCTCTAGAATATTCCACTTTTTTTCCTTAGCAATAGTTGTGCCCTCTGTATTTGCTGCAATATAGTAGCTGTCGCTATAACCTAATTTCAGGAAGTCGGCTAGATCGGTTGTTGTCTCTATGTAGTTTGGATCCATATAATTTGCTTTTGGCAATGGGAAAAACTTCGTATTCACGTTTCCAACAGCAAATTCGATTGTACTAATATCGCCGCTCTCCAATTTTTTCTTCAGGCCATCTTTCTCATACACGACCACTTTTGCCACGAGGCGTTCTACATTTACTTTGACAAGGTTCTTTGCTTCTTCCAAAGTGAATGTCGGCTCTTGAACGACTTTGCTAAACATGGCATAACCATTGTTATCAAGCTCGTTTCCTAATTCGGTTACTTTGTTGTTTTCTACCTTTTCTAGTAGCTGATGTGTTGCTCCAACTCCCATTGTTTTGATGTTAGCAACCAAATCTTTATTCAGGTTAACACCTACGTATACTCTCTTAAATCCAGTTGTAGTCGGTATTTTCTTGGTTGATGTTAGTTGACTGTTTGTTTCAGAGAAATCGTTCGTCGTTAATGCTGTATGGCTTCTGAGTTGGTCGTTTTTATCAAAGATAAAAACATCTACACTTGTAATCAGTTTTTCTTCGTCTGTTGCGTTGTCATCCGATGCTGCATAGGTCTGGGGCTGATCGATAGTCAGTATGAATGATGTTGTTTCTCCTTCGGGTATATCGTTCCCGTTGTCAACGATCTCGTCGTTTGAACAGCTTGCAAAGCTTACCATTACTGCTGTTGCAAGGAATACTGTTTTAAAATACTTCTTCATTTCTTCTTTTTTTGTTAGTAAATCAATTGAATTAATAGTTTCTTTTGTTTGTTGTTCCTTCTCCTTCTTTGAGTTCAGGAACTGAATTCATGTTTTTAATCTTTGTTTGTTGTCTTTTGACGGTGTTTAGTTTCTTACTTGTAAATCGTTTGCTTTAGTCGTTTCTCTTTCTTTGTTCCTTCTTCCTTCTTCCTTTGCGGGATTCAGGAACTGATCTCGTGTTTTAAATCCCTTTTTGTTTGTTTCTTGACGGTGTTTAGTCTTTTACGCTTCCCTACAAGTTTTGATTAGCAAACCGTATTCTTCATCTTTTCCTTTTCTTTGTTCCTTTTCCTTTCCCAGGTTTAGGAGTTGAGCTCGTATATGCCATTTTCCTGTTTCTTTTCCTTTTATCGGTATTTGTTCCTAATTCGGTTTCTTCTTATTAGCAAATCGTATTCTTTCGTTTTCGTTGTTCCCTCTCCTATTTTAAGTTCGGGAACTGAGCTCATGCTTTAATCCTTTTTTCTTTTCCCTTTTTCAGTGTTTGTTCCTTTTCTTTAGCTAATATTCTTGAAATCTTCTTGTTATTAGCGAACCGTATTCTTTCATCTTTCCTTTTTCGTTGCTCCTTCTCCTTTCTCAGGTTCAGGAGTTGAATTGGTATTTTAAATCCCTTCTTGCTTGTTTCTTTACGGTGTTTAGTCTTTTATCTTTTGTTTGTTCCTTCTCCCTTTAAGGTTCAGGACTGGTTTTATACTTTCAAACCTTTATTTGTTTGCTAATTCTTTGTAGCTTCTGGTTGTTTTTTTTCGTACTTATTGCGTTGTTGCTCGTCCTTTATCTTCTTGTTGAGCTCTTGAAGGTTTTCTTCAGCTGCTTTCAATCCGGCGTTTTGTGCTTTGATAAAGAGTTTGCGGGCAGCCTCATAATTTCCCTCGAGCATAAGCAATGCACCTAGGTTGTTACATGCCTGTGGCAAATTGCCTGCTTTTTCAAGGTATCTTTTGGCTGTAGCTGTTTCACCTCGCTGTGCTAACACGGCAGCGGCATTGCTCAATGCAACCGGATCTTGGTCGAAGTACTTGACTATGCGTTCACCTACAATCGTATTCCACTCCTTACTCTCCCTTCCGTAGGACATAGCTACTTGGTAAAACTCTCTGTGGCTTAGCAACTCTTCGTTTTTACCTAATAGGGCTTTAGCTTCGCTGACGCTATAATCTTTGATGGTATATTCTACCGTGTAGACAACGCGTCTGAGTAATGGATACATGGTCGTTAATATATGTTGGTAGGCTTTTTCGCCAATCAAGCTGCGCATTCTTACTTTACGTTGTTCGGAATCGCGAGTCTGCTTGATAATCTCTATGATTTGTTCTTTTTGTGCGAGGTTGCTTGCCTCGAGCAATTCGAGAAAACCGTTCCAATCTTCTCCGCCATTGGTAGTGGCTATTTTCGTTCGGGGAAGGCAGTTGTTGGCCACAATATAGTTACGCAATGCCTGAGCACGCCCTTCTGCCAAACGTCCGTTGGAGGCAAATCGGCCTTCGGGTGAAGCATATCCATCGATATGCAGGCGGTTAACCTCAATATCTTTGCTATCACTTAGTAGGCATACATCATTTTCGATTTTGAATAGCTTCTCGCGGTTCAATCGGAAATTAGGAAGTAACACAGTACTGTTCACCTTGAAGTCAAGAAACGAATGTGCCTGTTTACTCCGTTTCTTTACCTCCGGAAGCGGTTCTGTCCACGCATAGACCGGCTTAACTGCATAGGGTTCTGGCAGGTTGAGATGTATGTTGGCGTCCATGGTAAATGAGAATAGTCGGATGCGGTTTCCACCGTCATTCATTTCTTTGTGAATAACTAGTTTCACATCGTTCATCCACGGTTCGTGGGCTATCCGTATGTGGTAGTATATAACGGTATCTTTATCGGCATGTACCTGATACGTGCGGTATGGGGTTGCGCTCCATTCGTGTGGTGAACGAATACGCGCGGCTCTGGTTTCCATTTGACGCCTGTTGTTTCCCTGAATGCGAATAAAGGGGAGCAACAAGCTTTCGCGATTACCTGAGAGTTCGGGTGATAGAATCATTACTTGGGCGTCGCGCACGGCCTTCTTCTGTATGAAAGCTGCAAACTGTATGTCCACGCTATCGTTGAAAACTACCAGTTCGCGACCCAGAAAGCTAACCTGGCCGGAGTACTGTTGCCCGAACAATTGTGTAGGCAGAAGCAATAGTAAATTCAATAATATGATAGAGAAGCTCTTCATGTGTGTATGGGTATTTATTTCTTTGTCTATTTAATCATGTATATAAGCGATACGCTAGCTTTGGAGGGAGTGAAGTAATTCTTATGCTGTCGGTTCTCGAACTTAACACACCCTTTACAGAAGCTCTGGTCGTAGCTCACGTGTACGTAGCCGATGCCCATGGAGGCTTCCATAGCCCATCGAGGACTCAGATACCAATGATATCCATAGCTGATGCCCACTTCATAGAGGTTACCCCGTAGCAAGTGTTCTTTCATGAAGTTGGAAAAACCAATTCCGGCTATGTTGAAGTTGGCATAAGTTGCGTGTAATCCGAAGAAGTGCTTGTTGAAAGGCTCTAAGCTCCAATACCGTATCTCGGGTTGTACGGCAATTACATTGAATTTCTTCATGTCTCCGTACTTCCAAGGGTTGTAGGTGACAGACATATCGAGCGTAAATTGGTCGCCGGTGCGCATTTCAACTCCTAGATTGAGGCTACCGGTTAAGTCGTGAAGCAGGTTGCTTTTGACGGCGAATCTGGAGAGACGAATGCTAGAGCGCGGTTTCAATTGCTTATATAATAGGTTAAGCGTTTGAATGCTGTCTGTTTCCAGATAGCCGGAATCTTTTGTTATGGTTCCGGTGGAATTTACTTTTTCCGGAGTGTCTTTTGCGAGTTCCTGAGCTGTTGTTGCGGCTGAGTATAGCAAGGCAGGACAAGACAAGGCAATAGAAACGTTAATTTCTGTAATCGTCTATTCATCGTTCCGATTATTGTTAGTTTATTTTAGATTAATTGTGCTTTTATTCTATAATTGCGTTGATTCTATAACATATATTCCTAATATATAAAATATAATTTTACATTCCCTTTGTGTGAATACCCTAAATAGATAAGGATATTTATTACTTATATGTAATTATGAATGAGTTTTGATTCTTCTGTCTTTTCGAATTTTCTAGTCTGTATAGTCCTTAATGCTGTGTTTTATAAATGTTGTTACTCCTCTAAAATAAACAATTGTTCTTTTTGTTTATCTTCTATTTTGTCGTTATTGTGCGAGACGAATGTTGATATACATTGATAATATATTGTGCAAACATATGGATATAATCTTGGTATCAAAAATATATTCTGATTTCGGACCAAATATTAACATATATTGTGTAATAATTGGCTTTTAGGCATACTTGTGTGTTGGAAACTGACTCTAAATGGGCGTAAACCCGATGTTTCTGAGTAATTGGATGCTTTTAGTGAATTGAAGATGTAAACAATAACCATTATTCTATAATGGCGGCGAATCCTCCGTTCTTAACCATCTTAATGATTAACGGTTCTCCTTTTCGAACCTGCGACTCTTTTTTGCGATAGTCCATTGCCTGACGGCCTGCATTTACGCCGTCTTCAAAGAAGGTCATTTTATAGGTTCTTCCACTCTCCAGAAAATCGAGGTTCAGGGTGAACGTGCGCTCTTGTTCTTTATTATTAGTTATGCCTCCTATATACCATTTCCCATCCTTGCGTTTGGCTATGATGGCATATTCGCCTACTTGGGCAGCTAATGCTTTGGTTTCGTCCCAAGTTGTGGGAACTTGTGTGATGAAGTCCGTGCAGTCAGGGTTGCGGTAATACAAGGTGGGATTGTCTGCCAGCATTTGTAAACCGCTCTCGAAGATCACAAACAATGCTAATTGGTATGCGCGTGTTCCGATGCTTGCTGAATTGGGGCGTTGACTGGCGTATACATTCGGCTGCATGCTTATCATAGCACCCGGGGTATAGTCCATGGGACCTACTGCATTTCGCATGAAAGGGAAAAAGATGCTATTGTCGGGTGTGCATCCGCCCATTTGCTCCATGCCTCTCACCCCTTCGTAGGAGAGGATATTGGGGTATTTGTGTTCCAATCCTTTGGGCGTGATGGAGCCGTGGAAGTCGACAAAAATCTTATGTTTGGCAGCTTCAGCGGCCACACGTTCGTAATAGTTCATCATCCACTGGTCGCTGCGGTCCATAAAGTCTATTTTGACTCCTTGTACTCCCCAGTCGGCGAAAGTCTTAAATAGATCCATGTGATTCTCGACTGTCAACCAGGTTAGCCATAATACGATGCCTACGTTCTTTTCTTTTCCGTAACGTATCAGTTCATGCAGGTCTACTTTCGGATTGGGTGTGTAGGGGTCGCGCGTGCTCTTTGCCCATCCTTCGTCCATAATAATATAGCGGATGCCGTATTTCGATGCGAAATCAATGTAGTATTTATAGGTATCCAGATTGTATCCTGATACAAAGTTGACGTCCGGTCCGTAAGGGGAAGCGTCGTTCCACCACTCCCAGCTAACTTGTCCCGGATGGATCCACGATGGATCTTGAATGGTGCTTTGAGGGGCGAGTTTATAACTCATCGTGCTCTCTAATAGTTGTCTGTCGTCTTCTGTGATAACGAAGTATCTCCACGGAAAGCTTCTTTGGGCAGAGGTTTTGGCTATATAATCGGCTTCTTCTACAAGTTTGAGGCTGCGGTCGCCGTCCTCTTCGAAGCGGATAGGTGCTTTTGGGAAAATAGAAGTCATACCGTTCTGCCCATCTCCTTGGAGGAACATGCAAGGGTAGTCCGACACATCGGTTTCGCTCATGAGGATGTGGTAACCTTTGTGAGTATCGATAAGCGCAGGCAAGGTTGCCATCCGGTTTTCGGCTTTCCAATCTGTACTCTTTAGATGGGTATACGGTTCTTCATACGCGGTTTTGAAGCCACCGGGCTGTTGCAGGTGAAGTGTATATTCCGCCGGTAAGTGAATGGCTAAATTTTCGTTGAGGACTTCTGTTTCTCCTTTGCGGTTGAGGATGAAGCGGTAAGCGACCCCGTCGTCGAAAGCCCGAAAGCATACGGTGTAGTTTCCTTTAAAATCCAGTGCGAGTTGGTTGTATTGATTCCGGATGGTTGAGAATTTGAGTGGAATTGGCGGGGTGAGTAGTTCATTTACCGCTGTTTGCTTCTGTTTGAGTAGTTGGGGGCGTTCTCCCAATGCGCCTTCTTTCAGGACGAGTTGCAGTTGGTTGTTGTCCAATAAAAGCTCGTTGTTGTGAGACACCGAATAATAGATCTTATCCGAAAGGTTTATGGTGACTTTTATTTTTCCGTTGGGAGAAACGAGTTCCGCTCTTTTTTGTCCGGCAACCTGGAGCGTAATTAAGCCGAGTGCGATTAATGTAAGAAGCTTTTTCATGGTAGGTGATTGGGTTGAATGAGGGTTAACAAAAAGCCTGTCACAAAGTGGCATTACTCGGTGACAGGCTTGCTTTATGAATGAACTATGGGAAGATGCGCCTTTATTTGGCGTACTCTGCCCAATTGGTGTTTTTCATGTCACCAGTCCGTGCGAGTTCGGCATGCATACCGAGGGCTGCCTGAATGGCGTGCGGAGTCTGGGCTCTGTTGCCTGCCAATTTGAGGTAATCCCAAAGCAGTTGCTTGTAATCAGGGTGAGCGCAGTTCTCGATAATGGCTTGTGCGCGTTCTTTCGGGCTCTTGCCACGTAGGTCGGCAACTCCTTGTTCGGTAATCACAATGTTCACCGAGTGTTCGCTGTGATCTTGGTGTGAAACCATCGGTACAATGGCACTGATCTTTCCTTCTTTGGCTACAGACGGACAGGTGAAGATTGAGATATACGCATTGCGGGTAAAGTCGCCCGAACCACCGATACCATTCATCATTCTAGTTCCGCCAATATGTGTGGAGTTCACGTTGCCGTATAAGTCTACTTCAATCGCGGTATTAATAGAAATAATACCGAGGCGGCGAACGACCTCCGGGTGGTTGGAGATTTCCGACGGACGAAGTACTAATTTGTCGCGGAAGAAATCCATATCATCGTAAATACCCTGCAGACAATCGTTGGTTACGGTCAGCGAGCAAGCACTCCCGAATTTGATACGTCCTTCCCGAATCAGGTCGATCACGGAGTTCTGTATTACTTCCGTATACATTTCGAATGCCGGAATCGTTTTATCGCGGCCGAGTGCACCGAGTACGGCATTGGCTATATTACCTACGCCCGACTGTAGGGGTAAGAAACTAGGAGGAATGATTCCGCGCTTCATGTCGGCAGCCAAGAAATCGGCAACGTTCTGTCCAATCTTATCCGTCAGTGGATCGGCATCGGCAAATGAGCGTGCTTCGTCAGGCCAATTGGTTTCTACTACACCCACGATCTTTTTCGGATCTACTTGAATATAAGGAAGTCCGATACGGTCGCTTGGTGCGTAAACCGGTATTTCCCGACGGTAAGGAGGATCTAGCGGTTCGTATACATCATGCATACCCATCATGACTTTGCTATGGGCGCTGTTTAGTTCCACGATGATCTGGTCGGCCACATGGCAGATGGTTGGTGAGATACCGCCGGCAGCTGTCAAATAGATTTTGCCGTCCGCGGTTACTTCGCATGCTTCGATGATGGCGATGTTTACTTTGCCCATAAAGCCGTAGCGAACTTCTTGCGCCATTTGCGACAGGTGTATGTCATTGTAGGCAACTTCTCCACTGTTTACCGCTTTGCGGAAGTCGGAGTTGGTTGTATACGGAGCACGGTAGCGGATCGCTTTGGCCCGTGATAGTATACCGTCACAAGATTCGCCTGTTGATGCTCCTGTAAAGATACCCACTTGGAATGGATTTCCTTTGGCGTGTTCTGCTTCCGCAATTTTAGCCAGTTCGGCTGTTACAGCTTTGGCTGTTCCTGCGGGTGTAAAACCGCTTAGCCCGATATTGTAGCCATGTTTGATAAGGCTTGCAGCTTCCGCTGCCGAGATACGATTCAATGACATAATTTTATAGTATGATTTCGTGTTTAGATACGATAGTTGTTCTAAGCCGGTTAATATTTACGTTGTAGGATTTCCCCCCAGATAATGGCACGTCTTGCCTCTTCTGCGGAGTGTATAGTGTAATCCTCTTCTTCGGGAATGGATTGAGAAAGCGTATCTGAAACAGGTTCCGTACGCTTTTGTGTATACTGATTGCTTGGTGCAGAAAGTCTTTCTTTTCTCGAGGCGACAGACTCCCGGGGAATTGTTTGAAAGAAATCATCTGACTTCTTGGACTCATCCCATCCAGCAGGTAGTGGAGACGGATTTGGGGTTGTCGGAGTAGCCGAAGGCACAGGTCGGTTTTGGCTTGGCTTCTTCGCTTTAGCCTTACTAGCTTCTTTATAAATTCCGATGGCTATAATGCTTGCTATAAAGAGAAATTTTAGTAAATCTTCCATAATGTTTTACTTCTAAAGACTTGTCCGCCAAAGGTAGACATTTTATCTGTTATGAACTAAATTTTTAGCATGAAAAAAGGGCAGCTTCACAGCTCCCCTTAATTTTTTTAACCTAAACCTTAACTATGAAAAAATCTAATGTTTCTTTCATGTTGCAAATGTGCTGAATAAAATCATACTTAGCAAGATATAAGGAGGGAAAAGTTCTATCTATTAACATTAATTATCAGTGTTGCGATGAAACTGCAAGTTTTTACGTTATTTTTATATCAGATCATCACCTTATTGAAAGCTAAGCCGTATCTTTGTAGCCAAATTTTAAATAGTAACTGAATATGAACGAATTGACGGGAGTGGACTTTAAATCCGCAACTGCTGATGACAACAAGAAGTTGTTTATCGAAACTTACGGCTGCCAGATGAATGTGGCCGACAGCGAGGTGATTGCCTCTGTAATGCAAATGGCCGGTTATGGTGTAGCCGATTCTCTCGAAGAAGCGGATGCGGTATTTATGAATACGTGTTCTATCCGTGATAATGCCGAGCAGAAAATTCTCAACCGCTTGGATTTCTTTCATTCATTAAAAAAGAAGAAGAAAGATTTGATTGTAGGCGTATTGGGTTGTATGGCTGAGCGGGTTAAGGATGATCTGATAACGAACCATCATGTTGATTTGGTGGTGGGTCCGGACGCTTACCTTACTTTGCCCGATCTGGTTGCAGCTGTAGAAGCCGGTGAGAAGGCTATCAATGTGGAGCTCTCTACCACAGAGACTTACCGGGATGTGATTCCATCGCGTATTTGCGGCAATCATATTTCGGGATTTGTATCTATTATGAGGGGGTGTAATAACTTCTGCACGTATTGTATTGTACCTTATACTCGCGGACGGGAACGTAGCCGGGATGTGGAAAGCATTCTCAAAGAGGTGGCCGACCTGGTAACAAAGGGATATAAAGAGGTAACCCTGTTAGGTCAAAATGTTAACTCCTATTCTTTTGAAAAAGAGTCGGGTGAAGTGGTGACTTTTCCGGCATTACTTCGTATGGTAGCTGAAGCAGCTCCGAGCATACGTGTACGTTTTACAACTTCTCATCCAAAGGATATGTGCGACGAAACACTGGAAGTGATTGCGCAGATGCCCAATGTGTGCAAGCATATTCATCTGCCGGTACAAAGCGGAAGCTCGCGTATCTTGAAACTGATGAATCGCAAATATACGCGTGAGTGGTATCTCGACCGGGTTGCAGCCATTAAGCGAATTGTTCCTGACTGTGGATTGACAACTGATGTTTTCGCCGGTTTCCACTCCGAGACCGAAGAAGATCACCAGATGTCTCTCTCGCTTATGGAAGCCTGCGGATACGATGCCGCTTTCATGTTTAAATACTCCGAGCGTCCAGGTACTTATGCATCCAAGCACTTGGAAGATAATGTACCTGAAGAGGTAAAGGTACAGCGTTTGAGCGAAATCATCGCTTTGCAAAACCGCTTGTCCGCCGAATCCAATCAACGTTGTATCGGGAAGACTTACGAGGTGCTTGTGGAAGGAGTTTCCAAGCGTTCACGTGAGCAATTGTTCGGTCGTACGGAGCAGAACCGGGTTGTAGTTTTCGACCGTGGTACACATCGAGTAGGTGATTTTGTGAACGTACGTGTTACGGAAGCCAGTTCGGCTACACTGAAAGGTGAAGAAGTTGAAAAGTGAAAGTTCACACAATCAGATTCTTGCCATTATTGAGAGCTTACTACTTGTGTATTTATAATGAGTAGTAAATATTCTGATAATCAATTTATATAAAAAGACGGATCGCCTTAAAAGCGGTCCGTTTTTTTGTGATATTCCGGTAGCCTGAAATATTTTTAAGAATAGAAATAAAAACAGATGAAGGCATGTAGAGTGGAAGAACCTGTTCCTCGGACTTAAAAGATGTTTGTTCTCAGCTGATAATAGTTACTGCGTCAGCTATTAATGATTGAGGTATTAGTTGTTAATAGCCGAGCGGACAAGTATTACTTGCTAAGAGGTAAATTGGAAAGCGTGAGAGTTTTGTTTTCAATTATCCGATATTCAGTGTATTGTGTTCCGAATCGTAGGAGGTTAAGGGTGTTTGCCTGCTTTCGGAATCTTCCATGTCGATAAGCAAATGCACCGCCTGCAAAATTGCTGCTAAAGGAGTCGGCCGTTGCAAAAGTGAGCAGATATTCATGAAAATGATGTTGCACAAACCAGCTATATTGTATACATAAAGCCCGATATTGTATACAACATCGCATGTTTTTGCAACAAATTGCACCTACATAAAAAGAAAGAAAAGAAAAGGAAAGAAAACATCCTCCCTAACCCTCCTTTCAAGGAGGGGATCAGGAAGAAGGAGGAAGTCTTTTTCTAGATAAGAAACCAGCGAAGAGGAAATTCGAACTGATACAGCTGGCTATCGATCGAATGCAAGCTTTCTAACTTTTCCGGGATTATCATATTCCTCCCTCTCGAATCCTATGCAATCGTGCTGAAAAGTAATTGAGGAGAAACTAGCGCTAAACTTTGAAACCGCTCAGTCATTACTTGCTAACTGTTCTGAATCAGTCGATTTGATATGTTTTGTTATTGAGTAATATGCTGTAAATTAGCCATGCGTGAACTGCTGCTTATATTAACGAACTTATTAACGCACACTTTGAAAATCCCTTGCTCAGGCAGAAATAAGGTCCTATGTTTGCATTGTCGATGAGCTTAAAGACACAGACTAACTAGAAATATTAACGATTAAAACGATTGTAACTATGGCAGTATTATACAAATTTCTCCAGGCAACTCTGGAAGATAAAAAGCGGTAAAAACACTTCAATCTCTGAGATGTACGTTCGAGAAATTTAGATTTCGACCAACTCTCAAGATGCTTCTTCCTTTTTCCTGATAATGTGAGAACATGCTTGGCTGCTTAGTAACGTTGATAGCACAATGTATGCAAACTTCGGAAACTGTAATAACAGATGCCTTTGGTGCTTTCCGTACGGTGTTAGTTCCCGGTACCAAAGTTTCCATTCTGGTAAACTTGTTTCCGTTTCAGGCAGTGAGGAAAATATAGCCTAGATCGCAATATGGGTGGGGTAGCAATGAAGAAGGTGGAGAAGCATCGGCTGTATAAATGCTTTGCAGCGGATATAGAATACGAAGTGTGGGTGTCAAGCTTAACCGAATATTTGACTTTTAACTAGACTAGTAATTATCCATTAACATGTGAATTCTCAATTTAATTGTGGTGAGCAGCACCATGAGAGGGGGCTTGTGCGCTCTTTTCGGAAGCTTTAGAGCGGTTTTACCGGTATTATGACGTCGAGGACGCTTGATAGATATTCAGACTTTGGCAAAGCGGGTTATGCTCCGACAACTGGTAAGGTAGCTGCTGTACAATTTTTAGGCTGGCGGGTTTGTGGTCAAGGTGACTGCTGCTAGGACTACATGCATGGAGGAACACAAAGTAACACAACAAATTAAAGAACGGAAAGGAGGTAAATTATGGCAATGAAGAAATCAGCATGTGATATAATCCTGAAGGTCGTTATCGCAGTGGCTTCGGCTTTGGCTGGCGTCTTGGGCGCTAATGCGATGAAACTGTAAAAAGAAGTATAATTAAAATGACCGACTGAGAATCACAGTCGGTCTATAATAAAAATGTAAATTATGAATAAAAAAATATTTTGTATACTACTGTTTTTCTCGAGTATACTTATGGGGTATGCTCAGGATTTTTCACCTGGTCAACAGGCGGAAGGTTTATTAGACAGTAAAGATGTGGTTGTTGATCACGCTACAGGAACTTTTCATTATAAAGTGCCGCTTTACAAGTTGACATCAGGGAATTATGAACTTCCTATTTCTTTGGATTATATAGGGAATGGTGTTAAGGTAGAGGATGTGCCCGGATTAATTGGATATAATTGGACGCTTAATGCAGGAGGTGTTATTACACGTACCATTCGTGGAGGAATACCGGATGAAGGTGTTTACGGATATGTAAGTCATGGAATGATTTGTACGACTCCATTGATAGAAGAAGCAACAAAAGTGAATAAACGTATACGTGATGGTGAGTCGGATATATTTACTGCTATCTTCAATGGGAAAACTATAAATTTCATCCTTGGATTTGATGATGATTATAAAATTTGTGTAAAACCTTTAGAGCGCACTAATGTACGTATTGAATGCGAATATTTGGGTATGATAATCTCTAAGTGGATTCTGACGGATGAAGATGGAACACGATATACGTATGCCCAGCGTGAGTGGATTATAGATGTTTGCAATCAGGGAGCTGTTAGTTTTAATAATATTACGGGTGAAAATTACATAACTTCATGGTATTTAAGCAAGATAGAACCGCTGAATAGCGGAGCAATAATATATCAATATAAAAAGAATGTAGAAGACGGTCATGATTTAAAGAATATAGCTGTAAATTCGTACTGTAATTCATATAAAACTACCTATTCATATGGTCAGGCTATAACTGAGTTTGTATATCCCGGATATGATTATAAGAGGTTTGATGAGGCTATAGCTGGAGCACGCAGATATTTAGAACTAAGTTCATGGTCGCTTAATTTGGATTTACATTGTTTCAATAGTGATGGTACTGTCTATCGAAACCCTTATTTTGAAGCTAATGTGTCTTCTCTCCAATTAAATTGGAATGTAATGGGAGTATTAAGTAATTACTCTTATCTATCTCAATCGGTTGGCGAATTAATCTCTTCTCTGAATACTGCAAGAAACCTTTATGGAAATAGAGGCACCTATTTTTCTGATATGATAGCCATGTATTTGGATATGGCCCTCGAATGTGTTACTATGCCTTTGTATCAAAGTTTTAAGAGTGTTCGGAATAAAGATGTGTATAATGGCGTGGGATATACGGTGTATTCCCCTTTGTTGGAAAAAGTTATAGCACCCAATCAAATAGTCAGGTTTGAGTATGATTATGGAAAACTTAAAAATGTCCAGTTAAACGATTGGTTTGGGACAAAAATATCAAAAATCTCTTTGACGAGTTCTGTAGTTTTTAAATTCTATTTCCTTTTTAGATAAAAATGGGATTGAGTCTAATGCAGCGCACTTTGACTATTATATGTTTCCGGAAGATGTTGAATTAGATAGCGATTTATGGGGTTATCCAAGGCGATACTATCCGGTTGGAGATATTGGTGATGATATTAAGGCTAAGTCTTTGAAGAAAATTAGATTGATTAATGGTGGAAATATTATTGTTGACTATGAGCCTAATACAATTGCATTTTCGCCTGCTTGGGGGATTGGGACTCAATATGGAGGAATTAGAATAAAGTCTTTAGTATTAGATGATGGCTTCAATAGTATAAGGGATACTATTTCTTACCATTATCCAAGATCGGGAATGCTTGTCTATAGTTCGTATTCGAATAATGAATCTGTTGATTATCAGTTTTTTTCAGATTGGTTGACTTATAGCAAAGTCCGATTTAAAGGTCCAACGTTTCTGAATACAGGGAATAATGGTATTTATTATGACTATGTAACAGAAGTTTTAAAGGAAGAGGATCCAATGCTTATTGTTTCATGTTCCCTTGGAAGTTGTAGAGAATAGATTTTCGGCTTTCTGGTTAAATGGCTTACCTCTGGGGAAAGCTTCTTATGATAGCGATGGTAACTTAAAGAGGATGACTAAAAATAAGTATTACACGGATATGTCATTTAGCACACGTGATAAATACTGTTTATTTGGGAATAATGATTCCTTTTTTGTG
The DNA here is from genome assembly GCF_000517545.1 of Bacteroides reticulotermitis JCM 10512. Taxonomy (GTDB): domain Bacteria; phylum Bacteroidota; class Bacteroidia; order Bacteroidales; family Bacteroidaceae; genus Bacteroides; species Bacteroides reticulotermitis. The sequence continues at coordinate 82,834 of NZ_BAIV01000030.1, forward strand.
GATTCCGGTTCTTTGCTGTCTTATTGTCATTCTATTCCTCAATTAAAAGCTTTTGAATTTTATATGGATGCGAAAGATGTAGAGCCTTATTATCATGGTACAGTTGATATATTGCCATGGAT
>NZ_BAIV01000029.1 GCF_000517545.1 Bacteroides reticulotermitis JCM 10512
TGGGGAAGTGGGCGAGATTAATGAGTCGGGTGGTTATCGCCTGGCACTCAGCCCGGGAAGCATCTTCGAGTTCTACCGTAACGGCGATCCGCAAATAGTCAATATAAAGACCGACTATCCGGGTGGATGGAAAGTGGTTGGAGTAACCGAAGCGGATAAGAAAACTCCAATCGATCCAAATACCGGTTGGCTGAAGGTGGACAAACTGATGAATGCCGCACAGGGTAAGGATGGCTCAAAAGTGCCGATGACCCTTACGGTAGCTCTTAATGAGACAGGTGAAAATCGTGTAGGCTATATCTATATCCAATACGCCAATACTAAAATATACCTGACTGTAAATCAATCGACAGAGGACGAGGTGAGTATAGAGGTTACATCGAATGGCCAGGTTGTGAGTGAATTACTATTTACCTCTATGGACGAAACTATATCACAGAAGCTCAATATTAAATGGTCTCCTAAAGGCCGTGATTTAAGTGTTGTCAATTCAAATTTTGGAAATTACAAACCTTTGTGGGGACAGGCGTACCGGTATTGGGTGAAACAACGATATCGGGTGGTACGGGAAACTACACTTATACGATAACTCCGACCGCTTTTACAGAGAAAGAGAAAGAGAGTCCGCTGGAAAAAATCTCCAAGCTGGACTTTACTACTACTGATGGTATCAGGAGTGTTTCAGCATCGGTGTTCATACGCCATGTGAATTATACTTTATCTACCAACGTAAAAACTTATTACGATTCCAATGGAAGTACGTATACTTTAAATATAAAAAGTAATGCCGATTGGAGGATAAAGTCAATAGAGCGGAGCAGTGATAAACTATTGAATATTCAAACAACAGACAATCTGAAAGTTGGAACCACGGGTGATGCCAATCTTTCGACGGGTACCGATGTTCGATTTACAGTTATCAAAGAAGAATTATCAGGAATTAGAGGGACTGTAGATGTCGTATTTGAGAGTACAGATAATCCCAAGAAATTTGCTGATAAGACAATCACTCTTAAAATAATAGGTGGATATTATCCAAAGAAACATGGTGGCTGGGCAGGTTCCAATATCTATTGGGATGGCACGAAGTTAACCTTTGATGATGTAGGAGTCAAAACTCGTGAAAAATATCAGGGTGTCTTCTTTAACTGGGGTAGTCTTTGGGGTATTGCTTCTGCGCCTAATGATGGGGAGTCTCTGAAATGGGGACATAATGTTAATCTCTATGCACCGGGTGGAGTGCAAACTACATATGACAACTGGGCTACGTGGCCGCGTGTTGAAGAAGCCATAACAATATATAATGTTCCAGAGGGTAAAGAGCATAGAGATCGTGCGTATCTCTATGAAGTTACAGATCTTACCGGTTCAACTGGCATAGGTGATATTTGTAGATATCTTACAGAAAAAGGGACAAATGGTTTGCTCCATGGTAAAAAATGGCGAATGCGACCTCCAATGAATTTACGGACTTCAAAGTAGACGAGACGACGCTTTCATTTGCTAATCTTCCGCTTACTTCTGCTGAAGGAGCTAGTGGTGAACGCAAATTAAATTATGGTCTTACTAGCAAAGAGAACGTTTTCTTCCCCAATTCGGGGTACCGAGTAAATAATAGTGGAACCTTAAGAAATATTAGTTTAGAGGGATACTATTGGTCGTCAACGCCTAGCCAAAATTATTATTTGAATGCGTATGCTCTGAATTTTTTTAAAACTAGCGATTCGGTCCCAACAATTGGCGATCACTATGACGCTGGTCAACGTAAGTCTGGCTTTAGTGTCCGTTGCGTTGTAGATGAAAAATAAAAGCACACCGGAAGCTGTATATTCGACTCGGTTGATTTTATTCCTTCGGTGCTTTCATATGCATCGAAGGAATAAATACTAGCAATAGGGCAAGAAAGAAATTGCACAGCCTATGCTTATCAGTTGTATGGCATGCTTAATTTGCGGAAAAGGTAGAACCTATTTCCAACCGATTGTATGCATGAAAGAAAATATAATAATCTCTATCCTTTTTTCGAATGTTAATATGATGAAACGAAGTCTTAGTTATTATGCGATGTTGCTACGGACTTCTTCCGTCTAGCCCTAAGGGCTTTAGTAACTCAGGTGTCGTGAGACACTGGTGTTTAGTTTTATAAATTTTGTTTTTGACCGCGTGGATTGGGATAATTCGCGCGGTTTTCCATTTAGGGCCATGGGGTATATGATGGCATACGAATGGCACGGCATAAAACTTCAGCGGGAGAGGAAAGGGTATATACGAAAAAGAGGGTACCCTTGTTAGGATACCCTCTTTCAATTTCTTAAGCTGTTCTGAATTATTCAGCTACAGTTTCAGTTGCTGCGCTATCAGCTACTGCAGTTGTGTCAGTAGCTTGAGCTGCTGCTTCTGCTGCTGCTGCTTCTACTGCTGCGATTGAATCAGCGATACGGATTGAATCTGCTGTTGCTTTTGCTGCGTCAGCTGCTTTGTTACCACATGATGCGAATGATACTGCTGCGATAGCTACTGCCATCAAAACTAATTTTTTCATTTTCTTTTGCTTTTAAACGTAATACAATCAATTGCTTTATTAAAACGTTGCAAAGGTATGTACTTTTTCAATATGTTGTTCTCTTAAAGCCAACTTTTTTTTAGTTTTTTTTTCCAAAGCTTGTTTTTTTATGTCTTTTCCTGTCTAAAAGTGTACATTAATCGACTGCAATACTGTTGTATAGATACCTTTTGATGCTTCTTTTAGGATGTTTTTTCGAACTCGGTGGGATATAGCTGGATTTGGCTCACTTTTTCGTATCCGGCTACACTGTTGTTCAGACTTTTAAGGTTTTCGTCCATAATTGTCTGCAAATTATCCGGATTATTGAGACCGAGAGAGTCTAAAGCTTCGTAATCGGCGTACACCAAAGCTACCAATTTCTTGTTGCGCTCGATGACCAGACTCTCGAGAATGAACGGCAGATTATTGAGTTTGGCTTCCAATTCTTCGGGGAAAATATTCTGTCCGCTCGAACTCAGAATCATAGTCTTGAGTCGTCCACGTATATAGATGTTCCCGTGAGCGTCCATGGTGCCTAAATCGCCGGTGCGTAACCAGCCGTCTTCGGTGAATACTTCTTTGGTGGCATCCGGGTTTTTATAGTAGCCGGTCATTACGTTCTCACCCCGAACCTGAATTTCGCCGATTTCCCAATCCGGACTCTCCTTATATATACGAGCTTCCATGATATCGAGTATCTTGCCTGATGAGCCCAACAGAAATTCATCCCAAGGAGCGTAGCTGATGAGGGGACCACATTCGGTCATACCGTAACCAATGGTGAAAGGGAATTTAATCTTGTAGAAGAACTCTTCTACTTCCGGGCTCATGGCGGCTCCACCGATGATGATTTCTTTGAAACGTCCGCCCAAAGCATCAATCAGTCTTTTTCGGATCTGACTATAGATTTGCGTATCGAGCAGTGGGATGTTAAGTGCCCACTTCATACCTTTCTTATTAATAAGGGGCTGAATGATATTTTTGTAGATCTTCTCAATAACCAGCGGAACGGTAATGATAAGGTTGGGCTTTACTTCTTCAAACGCTTTCATAATGATTTTGGGAGAAGGCGTTTTGCCCAGTAGCGTCACATGTGTGCCGACGGCTGTGGCTGTGAGAAAGTCGAAAGCGCATCCATAAGCATGTGCCAAGGGGAGGAAGGAGAGGATTTTTTCTCCTTTTTTCAGGAGCTCGGTGCGGATGCCGAAAGTGACATTGCCTGCTAGGTTGTTGCCGGTGAGCATAACGCCTTTGCTGAATCCTGTGGTTCCCGAAGTGTAGTTCAACAGCATCACTTTGTCGTTAGACAGGGTGGTGTACTGGATATCTTCGCGCGCGAAACCTTTGGGATAGGCGGCGTGCATTTCTTTATCTTGATTCCGGAGGAACTTCTGTATGGTTTCTCCGTCACGCTGGTATAGGCAGCGATAGTCGGTCAAGGAGAATACACCGCGTATGCCTGTCAGCTTCTCTTCTTCCAAACTCTCCCAGATGGTGTCGCTTGTGAAGAGGAACGTTGATTCGGAATGGTTAACGATGTGGTGAACATCGTTGGGATTGAAGTCCTGAAGGATGGGGACGATGATTGCTCCATAGGTGATGGTTGCCATGTAGGCAATGCACCAGCGGGAGTTATTTTTGCCAATAACGGCGATTTTGTCTCCCCGGCGAAGGCTGCAATGTTTGAACAGGAGGTGTAGCCGGGCTATTTCTTCGGCTACTTGTCCGTAACGGTAATCGACATTTTCACCGTAATCGGTGTAACAAGGTAAATCCCAGTTTTCGCGAAAACTGCTTTCGTAGAGTTTGATAAAATTCTCTTTAATCATTGCACGTTTCTTTGTAAATTGTGCAAAAATAGGAATAAACTTTGATTCTCTAAAGCGTTTTACTAATAATATGTGTAACTTTGGCCCAAATTTAGGTGTAACAACAGATTATGATAGATACCACTGTATTCCAAAATAAAACAGCCGTATACTATACGCTGGGCTGTAAATTGAACTTCTCAGAGACATCAACCATTGGCAAACTTCTGCGCGAAGCAGGGGTACGGACCGCGCGCAAAGGAGAGAAAGCAGACCTTTGCATTGTGAACACTTGTTCGGTGACGGAGATGGCGGATAAGAAATGCCGTCAGGCTATCAACCGGCTGGTGAAACAACATCCCGGAGCATTTGTGGTGGTCACGGGATGCTATGCGCAGTTAAAACCGGGTGATGTTGCTCAAATCGGTGGAGTCGATTTGGTATTGGGAGCCGAACAGAAAGGCGAACTTCTCCAATACTTGGGCGATTTGCAAAAAAATGAATCGGGCGAGGCGCATGCGACAGCTACTAAGGATATTCGATCGTTTGCCCCATCTTGTTCGCGAGGAGACCGTACACGCTTCTTCTTGAAAGTGCAAGATGGATGCGACTATTTTTGCTCGTATTGTACCATTCCCTTCGCTCGTGGGCGTAGCCGGAACGGAACGATTGCGTCTTTGGTTGAACAAGCCCGGGAAGCTGCCGCCGAAGGTGGTAAGGAGATTGTGCTGACGGGTGTGAACATCGGCGACTTTGGTAAGGCTACGGGTGAGACTTTCTTCGATTTGGTGAAGGCGCTTGACGAGGTCGAAGGTATTGAACGCTACCGGATCTCTTCGATCGAGCCGAATCTGCTGACGGATGAAATTATAGAGTTCGTTGCTTCCTCTCGTCGTTTTATGCCGCATTTCCACATTCCGCTTCAATCGGGAAGTGATGAAGTGCTCGAGTTGATGCGTCGTCGGTATGACACGGCTTTGTTCGCTTCGAAAGTGAAGAAGATCAAAGAGGTTATGCCTGATGCTTTTATTGGGGTGGATGTGATTGTAGGAACTCGTGGCGAAACGGAAGAATACTTTGAGAATGCGTATCAGTTTATAGCAGGGCTGGATGTGACGCAGTTGCATGTGTTCAGCTATTCCGAACGTCCCGGAACGCAGGCTTTGAAAATCGATCATGTTGTGTCAATGGAAGAGAAGCATAGACGTAGCCAAGCGCTTTTGACGCTTTCGGATGAGAAAACGCAGGCTTTCTACGCTCGTCATATCGGACAGACTATGGCTGTACTGATGGAGAAACCGAAGGCTGATGCGCCGATGCATGGATTTACGGCAAACTACATCCGGGTGGAGGTAGAGAGTGATGACTCGCTGGATAACCAAATAGTCAGCGTGCGCTTAGGGGAGTTTAACGAGGATAAAACGGCATTAAAGGGCATAGTACTGGCTTAATTATGAAATCAAGGCTCGTTTACTGGTTGGTCTATAGCGGAATGTGGCTTTTTTCGGCCCTTCCTTTTAGTGTATTATATCTTTTCTCTGATTTCAACTATTTCTGGATGTACCGTGTAGGACGATACCGACGGAAGGTAGTACGGAGAAATCTAAAAAACTCTTTCCCCGAAAAGTCGGATGCGGAGCGTTTGCGGATCGAACGTAAGTTCTTCCGCTATCTGTCGGATTATATGCTGGAAGATTTGAAGTTGCTGCATATGTCGGAGGAGGATCTCTACCGCCGAATGACTTATAAGAACACCGAACAATACCTGGAACTGACGGAGAAATACGGCGGAATCATCGTGATGATTCCCCATTATGCTAACTATGAATGGCTTATCGGCATGGGTGCGGTGATGAAACCGGAAGATGTGCCGGCACAAGTATACAAACCGTTACGCGATAAATACCTGGACGAGCTTTTTAAAAAGATACGTTCTCGCTTTGGTGGCTATAACATCCCCAAACACTCTACGGCTCGAGAGATTATTAAGCTGAAGCGTGCGGGGAAGAAGATGGTGGTCGGCTTGATTACCGATCAATGGCCCAGCGGGGATGAGAAGCATTGGACTGTCTTCTTAGGACAGGAAACGGCTTTCCTGAACGGTGCGGAGCGCATCGCAAAGATGATGAGCTTCCCGGTGTTCTATTGTGAACTGACGAAGTCGCGACGAGGATATTGTGAGGCTGAGTTCAAACTAATGACTGAAACTCCGAAAGAAACGGCTGAAGGTGAGATAACGGAGATGTTTGCCAATCGCCTGGAACAGACGATTCAACGGGAACCGGCTTACTGGCTGTGGTCGCATAAACGATGGAAAGCGACTCGTGCGGAGGAGGAAGGTGAAGCGAAAAAATAATATGGAAAAGAAAGTATCGGTTGTCATCTTAAATTGGAACGGATGTGAAATGCTTCGTTCTTTTTTGCCTTCGGTAGTTGAGCATTCGCTTAACGACGGGATAGAGGTTTGTGTGGCGGATAATGGCTCAACTGATAAATCGGTTGAGATGTTGCAGAGCGAGTTCCCTGCTGTTCGACTAATCCTTTTAGACCGTAACTATGGTTTTGCTGAAGGTTACAACCAGGCGTTGGCGCAGGTTGACGCTGAATACGTCGTTTTGTTGAATTCGGATGTGGAGGTGACGGAACATTGGCTGGAACCGATGATTGCTTATCTGGATACACACTCGGAAGTGGCTGCTTGCCAACCCAAAATACGAAGCCAACGGCAAAAAGAACTCTTTGAGTATGCGGGGGCGGCCGGAGGTTTTATCGACCATTATGGATATCCTTTTTGTCGGGGGCGCATTTTTTCGGTTGTAGAAGCTGACGAAGAACAATACAATGAGGTGATTCCGGTATTCTGGGCTACAGGTGCTGCTTTGTTTATCCGAAGGAGCGATTACCTGGAGACTGGCGGATTGGACGGACGCTTCTTTGCTCATATGGAAGAGATCGACTTATGCTGGCGCTTGCGTGCTCGTAGTCGGGAAATCGTTTGTATCCCCGAAAGTGTAGTGTATCATGTGGGAGGGGCTACGCTTAAAAAAGAGAACCCTCGGAAGACTTTTCTCAATTTTCGTAACAATCTTGTCATGCTCTATAAAAATCTGCCGGATGAGGAATTGAAGCGAGTGATGCGTATACGGGCTTGTCTGGATTATATCGCTGCACTCACTTTTCTGCTGAAAGGGCAGGGAGGTAATGCTTGGCAGGTGATTCGGGCGCGAAGAGAATTTGCTTCGCTTCGCGCTTCCTTTGCGCCTTTGCGTGAAGAGAACCTGAAAAAAACTTCTCAAAATTTCATACCCGAACGAATTAAAAGTAGTATCTTGTGGCAGTTTTATGGGAGAGGTTGCAAACGATTCTCTCAATTGTCGGACTTTAAAGAATAACCAAAATGGAACTACAGGCTAGAAGAGGTATTGGACTGGTAGCACATGATGCTATGAAGAAGGATTTAATAGAATGGGTGCTCTGGAATTCGGAACTATTGATGGGCCACAAGTTCTATTGCACGGGAACTACCGGTACATTGATTCTGGAAGCATTGCGAGAGAAGCATCCGGATGAGAGCTGGGATTTTACGATCTTAAAATCCGGCCCGCTAGGAGGTGACCAACAGATGGGTTCGCGCATTGTTGATGGGCAAATAGATTACCTTTTCTTTTTTACGGACCCGATGACGCTACAACCTCATGATACGGATGTAAAGGCTTTGACTCGTCTGGCTAGTGTGGAAAATATTGTTTTCTGCTGCAACCGCTCTACGGCTGACCATATTATATCCAGTCCCTTGTTTATGGATTCGGAATATGAACGGACTCATCCTGACTATTCGGGCTATACCAAACGCTTTGAAGATAAGCATGTGGTTAACGAGGCTGTTGAATCTGTCAAGAAAAAGAAGAAAAAGTAGTAATTACAAAGTATAATACACTGATTGTGCCAATGTTGTTGCGTTACTATGCAATTACATTGGCACAATTGCGTTTTGTTTGGTTCAAGCGTTTTATCTTCTTTGAGATGCAGGATGTTTGGTAGTCTATTATCATCCGCTAAGACATGCTATCTGAGGGATTCGCCCCGTAACGTTCTCAGATAGGGTTTTATGGTGCGTAAATAGGTTTGTAAATATTGCGAGTTTGCATTTATATTCTGCTGACCTGCAATTCTATGCCTGCAGTTTCGATATCGGCTCCCATCGGAGGATTACGTTTAGCCAAACTCATTTCAATCTCTTCAATAGCAGGAAATTCCTTGAGGAGTCGCCTGCAGATGCGTCCGCATACATGTTCTAAGAGTTTAGACGGAATAGCCATCTCTTCTTTCAGGGCTGCGTGCACATCGGCATAACTGACTGTATCGGCTACTTCGTCTGTCTCCGCAGCCCGACTGATATCCGTTTTTAGCTTTAAGTTGATTACGAACTCATTGCCAATCTTAGTTTCTTGCGGTGCCACTCCATGGTAAGCGTAGAAGGACACATCTTTTAGAAATATATAGCTGTTGTTTATCTTCATTGTTTCTCTAACTGTTAGGGGACTTTTCGCCTACTACTCCCAAGGGAGGTTGCGTGCGATATCGATAGCCTGCGGTATCTCCGGGTTAAGTGATTCTCCGTTTAATACAGCTTCGTACTTTTTTAGATATTCCTGAGCCATTATTTGGGAGTTAAACAGGTCGCGTGCGTACTCGTTGCAAGTTACAGGAGAATAATCGGCTTCTTTCATATGATGTATGAGTTCGCTTGCCTTATTGGATAGGTAGCCGACTTGATTGGGCACTAACTCGGGTAGTGAACCGTAGGGTGTACCAAAAACAGGAGAACCATAATAGAGGCTTTCGGTAATGGCCAGTCCAAAAGGTTCATGCCAAGTGACCGGAAAGATAAGCCCTTTCGAACGTTCGATAATGGCTTTTTTGGCACTGTTGTCAACCATGCCGTGGAAATGAATCTGAGGGCTGAACGTAAAACGCATTCCCATCTTGAAGTTAAACCGATATCCTCCGAGTACATCCAACTGACCGCCTTTGATTGCTTTGGTAACTGCCATCGCTCCTTTGAAATTCTTGACTTTCCAAGCGGCTTTTCCTAAGAAATGGTAGCGGGATCTGGGCAGCTTTAAATTGGCCGGGCCATAGTCTTCCCAATCGAGTCCGTTGTAAACGAAAGAGTTGCTACCAAAACGTTGTGCATGATTGCGTGATACGAAAACCAAATTTCGGTCGGCATTGGCCGGTACTCCGTTGCCATGTATGGTGGTTATGTAGGGTTTGTTTACACCTTCGGGGATAGTCCCTTGAAAGTGAACGATATCTGCTTCGACTGGAATCTGTGCACTGACAGGCACTGCCGGATTACGCTCTATTATTTGTGCGAAATCACAATAGGAGCCTTTAGGAGCCAGGTAGGTGATGGTGTGTCCCATTTTGTGTAACTCCTGCCCTAAGTACCAAATAACTCTTTCTGTTCCTCCGTATTTAATTGCCGGAATGATGCTATTTATAACAATGACTATTTTCATGATAGCAGTTGGTTTTGATACAAAAATAGTATAATTATTTTATACATTTGAAAAAACTGTTGCTTTTCGTGCCTTTACTTATCTGTATTTCGCCCCGCTTCTGTTACTAGCTTCCTGATTTTTACGTTTAGGTTGTCAGCTTTCAGTAACTGTTCCAACGTGAGATGCATCCGGTAGCGCCAATAGTTGCGTGGGTTCGATGGTACATTAATACGTTCTTCTTTTACATCCGGATTTCGCCACTTGGCATCTATGGAGAGCCAGTCTTGTAACGCTAGAATACAAAGCATGGAGTTGCTGTTCAGATGATTGCGTACCACTTCTTCGCATAACTCGGGTGTTGCCACGGTAGGAGCAGTTCCATAATGTCTCAACATGGAATTATAGAATCGTTGGGTTTGTTGGTAATCTTCTTCCCACCATCCTCGCAAGGTCGACATATCATGAGTTGATATGGTGCAAACCGAACGGTAGGGGTACTCACTAGGAATACCGAATTCATTGCTTGGATCTTTGGGCATTCGTTGAATCTCCAGGCTAAGGATGCGAAGCTCGTTCATAACCCAAGCTACGCAATCGGGAATCATGCCTAGATCTTCGCCACAGACAAGCATCCGCGTGGATTGAGTCAGTTGCGGCAATTTTTTCATGGCTTGATGATACCAGAAGTCATTGTGTCGCTGATAATAGTAATGATCGTATAGCTTGTTAAAGTTATCTTTTTCTTGTTCATTCAACGAACGATAGATGTAATCATGTTGTACACTGATCCGGGGGTGATATTTACCGGATTCTTTGTTGTCGGGAATGAACAGGACATTGCTTATCAAAGCGTATAGTCCATCTCGAACCCATTTGCTATCGGCGTCTTCTTTTTCGGCGAAGTAGGCTTCTACTTTACGCTGGGTGTCGAACTCCGGTTTCAGGCGATAAATTCCTTCTGTATCCGTAGGCTCTATAAATGTTTGTTTTACAAAGTCGGTGTGAGGGCCAAACACTTGTTCGAGAAAATAATTGTGTATGTAAGGGCGGAGATATTCTTCGCGGAAGGTGAGCCCAAAACTTTCGATCTCTTCCTTACTCATGGGTAACGATGGCACGAATTGTCCGAGTAATCCGTGGACGGCATGCATGGGGATTTCCCAAATACGGAAAAAGCCCAGCAGATGATCGATGCGGTAAGCGTCGAAGTATTCGGCCATTTTCTGAAAGCGTTTCATCCACCAGCGATAGCCGTCTTTCTCCATGACTTCCCAATTGTAAGTAGGAAATCCCCAGTTCTGCCCGTTTATGGAAAAATCATCGGGTGGAGCACCTGCTTGTCCGTTTAGGTTGAAATAATGCGGCTCTGTCCAGGCTTCAACACTGTTGCGCTGATTCCGATTGGAATATCTCCTTTGAGTACGACGCCATGTTTACGAGCGTACTTTGTGGCTGCCAGCAGTTGCAGATGCAGGTGATACTGGATGTAGTAGTAAATCGAGATGTGCGGGTAATCTGCCGATTCCGGCCGGCACATTCTTTCTATTTCATGGGTGTCATATGTCGTATACTTGGGCCATTGGCGAAAGTTGGGTGTATGATAAGCATCGCGCAGGTAGCTGAAAACGGCATACGGCTGCAACCATTCTTTGTTTGCTTCAAAAAAGATTTTGAATGCGTCGGATGCTAAAAGTGTTTCTCCTTCCTGTCGGAATATGAGATGAAAGAATTCCCATTTAAGTTGGTTGACCGCCTCATAGTCAATAGCCGGACGATCATTGATCTCTTTCTGTTTTTGACGGAAAAGTGCTTCCGCCTGCTTGTCCTTGAGTGTGCCCATTTGTGATAGATCGGCATACATGGGGTGAAAAGCATATATAGAGATGCTGTTGTAAGGGTAGGAGTCCGTCCATGTATGTGTCATGGTCGTATCGTTGATGGGCAGAATCTGAATAACTCTTTGGTGGGTACTTACTGCCCAATCGATCATGAGTTGGAGGTCTCCGAAATCTCCTACACCAAAACTCTTAGCTGATTTAAGAGAGAAGACGGGAATGGCTACTCCAGTTCCTTTCCAAGTGGGGATTGAGAAATGAGCATACCGGTCGGAGATTATGAATGTCTCGTTTGTTTTCAGAAGAGGATCTGCCACGTAACGGTTGGGGTTGTTTTCCCAACACTCTGCGCGATTCTCTTTTCGATTGTATAGGATGAATTTATATTCCAACGGGAACTTCAGTTTGCTGGCATCGATCTCAGCGATCCATTCGGGAAAGTTATGGTCGCTCATCAGAACGGCTTTGTCCGGATTCCAGTTGCCCAGTGCTTTTTGGTTGCCGCATACCGCCAGACAATAGTCTTTGTTGATACGCGGTGCATAGGCTTTAATTACGAACCCACTTTTATAACTCATCGGCATTTCTGCTTTATCGGGATGTGCCAGTAGCGATTCGGTAAATGCGGAGCTGTAAAGGTAAAGTTGCTCGGGAATATTTTTCCAAGCATCATTAATCCGGTATACTTTGCGGGAGTTACCCGATAGGTGGAGTGTGCGTGGGAAGTTGTCCCACTCCCGGCGTATAATCTTGCCGTCGCATTCTATCTGATAGCTGTAAGTGAGGTCTATATCTTGTTCCGGTGAGTGAATTTCTACTTCTGTTTCCCAGTGGATACCGTCAATGGTGTGTAGGCGTACCGGTTCGGGAAACAGGTTAGCGATGTAAACCTCTTCGCCCCAACTGGTACGATATTCAATATGAAATGATACAATCATATATTTCTGATTTAGGATGTATGCTAATGACTATGCAAGTATAAGATATTCTTTTCATATATCATCTATTTGCTATCGAATAAATTATACAGAAAAGGAAGATGGAGATATATAAAAACAGCGGGAAGTTGATTGGAACTTCCCGCTGTAATATCGTGTGATCACACTTTTTGTTGGCTTATCCGCATCGAGATGACCCGCATGTGGTACATATCAGACAGCCTTCCTGGTAAACTAAAGTTTCGCTGCCGCAACTCGGACATCTTTTTCCTTTAGCTTCTGTGCCGTCCTGGATGTATTTTTTCAGTGCGCGTTCAACTCCGTTCTTCCAAGTGTTGATGTTTTCGCTGTGCAACTGCAAAGAACCTACCAGCTTAATTACTTGCTCGATGGGCATCCGGTAGCGAAGAACGCCTGAGATCAATTTGGCGTAGTTCCAATATTCTTTATTAAATTTTTCCGACAACCCTTCAATCGTGGTTTTGTAGCCGCGCTTGTTTTCGAATTGGAAGTCGTAGCGTTTGTTTCCTTCTTCATCTACATTCTTGATAATTCGGCCCATGGTGACACTCTTAGGTAATAAAATACCTTCATCATCATCTTGTAGTCCGGTAAATATCTCGTAGGGGTGTCCGTCTAATAGACCGACAAAAGCAACCCATTTCTCTTTGTTATTCTGGAAACGAACAACGTCTGCTTCTAGAACTTTGGGGCGTACTTCTACTACTGTAGGCGGTTTGCATGGAGGTAGTTCGTCTTTCTTGTCTTTATCGGCTTTGGCCGAGATCAAGACGCCTGAGCGAGAACCGTCACGATAAACCGTACAACCTTTACATCCGGATTTCCAAGCTTCCACATACAGGCGGTTTACCAGATCTTCGTCTACATCATTCGGAAGATTGATTGTTACGCTGATGGAGTGGTCTACCCATTTTTGGATTCTTCCTTGCATTTTTACTTTCATCAGCCAATCTACATCATTAGATGTGGCTTTATTGTAGGGAGATTGTGCAACGAGTTCGTCAATTTCTTCCTCCGTATATCGTTTAGCCGGATCAAATCCATTCGCTTCCATCCAAGTTACAAATTTATGGTGGAATACGATATATTCTTCAAATGCGTCACCGGTCTCATCCACAAAGTCAACATGTACATTGGTGTCATTTGGGTTGACTTTTCTTCTGCGTTTATACACAGGAAGGAACACCGGCTCAATACCTGAAGTGGTTTGTGTCATAAGGCTGGTTGTGCCGGTTGGAGCGATAGTTAAACAGGCAATGTTACGGCGGCCATACTTTTTCATGTTCTTGTATAGCTCCGGATCTGCCTCTGCCAAACGTTGGATGAATGGATTGTTTTGTTCGCGTTCGTTGTTGTAAATCTCAAACGCTCCGCGTTCTTTTGCCATTGCTACAGAAGAGCGATAGGCGTATAGGGCAACGACTTTATGCACATTTTCAGAGAACTCAGTAGCTTCTTCTGTTCCGTACCGTAATCCTAGAGCTGCTAACATATCTCCTTCGGCAGTAATACCAACTCCTGTACGACGTCCTTGTCCGCTCTTCTTGTATATTTTGTCCCATAATACGCGCTCCGACCGTTTTACTTCTTCGTTTTCCGGGTCGTCGTCAATCTTGTTGATGATGCGTTCGATCTTCTCTAGTTCCAGATCGATAATATCATCCATGATGCGCTGCGCTAACTCAACATGCTTTTTGAATAATTCGAAGTCGAAGTAAGCATTGGGTCTGAATGGGTTTACAACATACGAATATAAGTTGATAGCCAACAGGCGGCAAGAGTCATAGGGGCACAAAGGAATTTCACCGCAAGGATTGGTAGAAACCGTTCTATAGCCTAAATCAGCGTAACAATCGGGAACGGACTCACGAATGATCGTATCCCAGAAGAGTACTCCGGGTTCGGCCGATTTCCATGCGTTATGTACAATCTTCTTCCATAACGTAGCTGCTTCTATCTCTTTGGTGAAAGTGGGATTGGCAGCATCGATCGGATATTTTTGTATATAAGGCTTGCCGTTTATAGCTGCTTCCATAAATGCGTCATCCAGCTTGACGGATACATTGGCTCCGGTCACTTTACCTTCAGTCATTTTAGCATCGATAAAAGCTTCCGAATCCGGATGGTTGATAGATACACTGAGCATTAATGCACCACGGCGTCCATCTTGCGCAACTTCACGCGTGGAATTGGAATAACGTTCCATGAAAGGAACTAGTCCAGTGGATGTCAGGGCAGAGTTTTTAACCGGAGAACCTTTGGGCCGGATATGAGAAAGGTCATGTCCTACACCACCGCGTCTTTTCATTAATTGTACTTGTTCTTCATCGATTTTGATGATTGCTCCGTATGAATCGGCAGCACCGTCAACACCAATAACAAAACAGTTGGATAAGGAGGCAACCTGATAATCATTTCCGATTCCGGTCATAGGACTTCCTTGAGGAACGATGTACTTGAAGTGATCTAATAAATCGTATAGTTCCTTGGCTGATAAAGCATTGGGGTACTTGGATTCTACACGAGCAATTTCGTTTGCTATTCTCCAGTGCATGTCTTCCGGAGATTTTTCATAGATGTTCCCAAAAGAGTCTTTAACTGCGTACTTGTTTACCCAAACTCTGGCTGCAAGCTCATCGCCTTGGAAATATCGTAAAGATTCTTCGTAGGCTTCATCATAAGAATAAATTTGCTTTTCCACGATGTTGTATATCTTTGAATTTATTATTAAATAAGTAATTTGTAGAAGTTTACTTACCGCTAATAAATGCGACTGCAAAGCTAATAATGTTTTTCAAACTATCAAAATAAAAATGAATTATTTTATTGGCTTACTGCAAGTTGTCTATTTAATAATGGTAACTTGCTGATAAACAATTAAATTATAATATTGTTCACTCGATAAAGTTTTCCAAAAAGAAAATTATAATATTTTAGCGATATAATAATATAATATGGCTTTTTTGTATCTTTGCAAAAAAAAGACATGTTTGAATCAGTAAAGAACCGAAGGACTATTAGGAAATATCAGCAGAAAGATATTGCGCCTGATTTGTTAAATGATTTGCTTGAAACCTCTTTCAGGGCTTCTACCACGGGGGGGATGCAACTTTATAGTGTGATTGTTACCCGTGACGAGGAGATGAAAGCTAAATTGTCGCCAGCTCATTTTAATCAGCCCATGGTGAAAGGTGCTCCTGTTGTGCTTACATTTTGTGCGGATTTTCGTCGTTTTAGTCTGTGGTGTGAACAACGAAATGCACTCCCCGGATATAATAACCTAATGTCATTTATGAATGCGACAATGGATACCTTATTGGTAACTCAGACATTTTGTACGTTGGCAGAGGAGGTTGGTTTGGGTATTTGCTACATCGGGACTACAACTTACAATCCTCAGATGATAATTGATACGCTTCATTTACCGGAATTAGTGTTTCCTATCACAACCATAACCGTTGGTTATCCTGATGGTATGCCTGCACAAGTAGATCGCCTTCCATTGGAGGCAGCGGTTCATGAAGAGGTTTATCATGATTATACTCCAGAAGATATCAATCGTTTGTATGCTGAAAAGGAGTCACTTCCGGAAAACAAGCAATTTATAAAAGAGAATAATAAAGAAACGCTGGCTCAGGTTTTTACAGATGTACGTTATACCAAGAAGGATAATGAATTTATGTCTGAGAATTTATTGAAAGTTCTTCGTCAACAAGGTTTTCTTTAGAACAAATGGATTAAGTGTAAGATGTAAATTCCTGCTTTACAGTTATATGTGATTTACATCTTATACTTAATTACGCTTTCTTTTTGAGAGTAGCTTCGATTGTTTTCACCTCACTGTTGAAGTTCTTGTCAACTTCAATCTGTCCTTTCACCGTTTTGCAGGCGTGTAATACAGTTGCATGATCCTTATTTCCAATAAACTTACCTATCTTCGAGGTTGAGAAATCGGTGTACTTCTTGGCCAAGAACATGGCGATCTGCCGGGCTTGAACCACTTCTCTTTTTCGTGACTTTGTATGTATGGTAGCCGCTTCGAGATCAAAGTGTTTGCATACTACTTTTAGAATGTCGTCAATGGTTACGGCTTTCGTTTCATTCTGGACAACTCCGCGTACGATATGTTGTGTTAAATCCAGATCGATCTCTTTATTAAAGATCGTAGAACGCGCCATAATGGCAATTACAATTCCTTCCAAGTCACGAACGCTCTCATTTACATTCTCTGCAATGTACTCGATTACTTCCGGTGGAAATTGTAAACCGTCACGATGTATTTTGTTGCGGAGTATATTCTTGCGGAGCTCTACAGTGGGCTTTTCAAGCTCAGCTACCATCCCCCATTTAAAACGGTTAATAACCTTTCTTCCATCCCCTGGAGTAAGATCGGGGCACGGTCGGATGTTAGTATTAACTGTTTGCCATTTTGGTGTAGGTGATTGAAAATATGGAAGAACGTGTTTTGCGTTTTGGTAACTCCGGCAAATTCTTGTATGTCATCAATAATTAATACATCGATGGTCTGGTAGAAGTTTATAAAGTCATTGGTGGTATTGTTACGTACCGAGTCAGTGTATTGCACCTGAAATAAATGAGCTGAAACATAGAGTACTCTTTTACCTTGATGTAATTCTTTGATTTTGGTTCCAATGGCATTGGCAAGGTGTGTTTTCCCTACGCCGGAAGCTCCATAAAGGAATAGCGGATTAAAAGCTGTTCCCGCAGGATTCTGTGCAACTGCTTCTGCTACACTTCTTGATAATTTATTGCTGTACCCTTCGATGAAATTCTCGAAGTTGTAGTTCGGGTTTAGATGTGGATCTAAGTCTTGCACAGCCGGGGCTTTAAAAAAGCCAGGGGCTTTATTGCCGTCGGTTATGTTTTTAGGCGTAATAGCGGTTGAGCGATTACTAGCCTCAAGATTTACTGTTTGATTGGGAATTGAAGTTTTGTCTACAGTAACATTGTACATCAACTTGGTTCCTTCGCCAATAGCCTTGTAGAGCGTCTTACGAAGTAAATCGACAAATTTCTCTTCCAGTATTTCATAGAAAAACTGGCTGGGTATTTGTACAATTAGCGTTTTGTCCTCGAATTTTAGGGGGACAATAGGGGCAAACCAAGTGTTATATGTCGTCTCAGGAACATTGTCTTTAATAATTTCGAGACAGCGGTTCCAAAGTACAACATGATTTGATTTAATCATAGTGACTTTAATACATTTATTAAATTAAGCAAAACTTCTACGATTGCAAAATTGGGAATCTTATTTGAAAAAAACAAATCTTCTTTTTTCTTGCTTTTTCCGTAAAATCAATAATCGGTTTACATTCAGCTACTTAAGTGTTTTGAGTGTGAAGACTCACTCTTGTGCCTGTTTGTTTTTTAATAAGCCTCTGTATATAAGGGTTTTGTCATTAAAATATCCTCATTTGTTCAATGAAAACCAGTTAGGCTAATAATATAACTTTTACTATGTAGACTGACTTTGCAAAGCATTATTGTTGCTATTACCCTTAGGCGCTTATTTAGATGAAATCTATATAAGGCAAAAATGACTACTTATTTTTTTTGCCGAAAAGTGAAAAGTGCACATATCGTTTAGGGTTCGCTTTCAGGTCTTCGAGCAAGCTGGCTGCATTGGCAGTAGTCTCGTTTAAGTTGTTGTATAAATTCGGATCGTTAAGTAGTAAACCGACCGTGTTATCTTTATTGTTTAATTTTTCTGTAATTGTTTTTACGTTAGAAAGTGTCGCGTCTATTTTCTGAAAAGTCGCCTTATAGTCAATTTCTTTGAGACTGTTGCTGATGACAACAAAGTTATCGCCGATGATATTGAGCTTGTTAGTTAGTTGCGGGATATCTTTGCTCATCAAGTTTTTCATTTGAGCGCTGGCTACTGCCAGATTGGCTGTTGTCTTTTCGACAGAATGCAGCGTAGCAGGAATGCTTTTGTCTCCTAAAATTGTATTGAGGGAGGTAAGTATCGAGTCCATTTTAGGCAACATGTTTTTTATTTCCGGCATCAGTTCCGCAACGCTTTCCATCATTCCGTTATTTAAGGTCCCCGGTATGGTATCGCCAACCATATATTTTTCTCGCGGATTGTTAGCCAAAAGAATATTCATGCG
The DNA here is from genome assembly GCF_000517545.1 of Bacteroides reticulotermitis JCM 10512. Lineage (GTDB taxonomy): Bacteria > Bacteroidota > Bacteroidia > Bacteroidales > Bacteroidaceae > Bacteroides > Bacteroides reticulotermitis. The sequence goes on from NZ_BAIV01000029.1 coordinate 18,789, forward strand.
TACTCCTCCCATCAATTCGGCGACTAATTCGGCCGAGCTTCCTTTGGGGATACGCAACTCTGTATCTAGTTCAACTTCGACAAGGACATTGCCGGGATTAGTATAGTCATAGAGAATATCGCGTACGATACCGACCCGAACTCCGTCTGCAAATACAGGGCTAGATTTCGTTAGGCCATTGACATTCTCGAATTTTGCATAAAAATAGCTTGATGGTTGGAACATATGTATGCCTTTCAACCAGTTGATCCCATAAATGAGTATGCATAAGGCGATAATGCCTGCGATTCCTATTCTAACTTCTTTTGTTATGTACTTCATCTTATCTTTTATTTATTTCTTCTTCTTTTGAATTCGGATATTGCTTCATTGATATTCATCTTCTCTCCATTGCGGAAAGCAATAATGAAGGCATCTTTAAATTGTGTGGCTATGCTTCTTCTCGTTCGTAGCACTTGATTGTAATCGGGAGAAGCTCCATAGGTGTATTTTAAGATTCCTCCTTCTTTGTAATACTCAACATCCTTTAAACCTTTCAGGCGTTTGTCATTCTTGGATAATGGCTGAGACGATGTGAGTATCTGTATCTTGAACAGAATTTCGCTATCATTCGCCGCACTCTCAACAACGGTAGGCCGGTTCTTGTTGGTAGATGATCTGGAGGTTGTTCTTTGAGTTTTGTTAGCAGCAATCAATGGTTCGCGGGGAGTTTCTACTACTTGCGTATCTGAATCCGCTTCAATTATTTCGGGCGTGCTGATAGTAGCAAGCTCTTCTGTCTCACTCGGAATTATTGTTCGGCTACTTCCGGTCAGGCGCAGCTCATGTTCCCGTTTGTAATTTAAGAATGCCCGATAGATTCCTTTTGCCATTGTGGCGGTACCTTCTTCGGAGTTTAAATACCTTTCTTCCTCGGGGGTTGATATAAAGCCTAGCTCGATTAGGATACTAGGCATGGCACTTGCTTTTAGCACAAGAAACCCTGCTTGGTGTACACCCCGGTCTACCCGTTTGCATGTTTGACGGAACTGTTTCTGAATGAGTGACGCTAAGTGCACGCTATGTTCCATGTATTTATCTTGCATGAACTCGAAAATAATATACGATTCGGCAGAATTCGGATTGAAGCCGGCGTATCGTGTTTTGTAATCACTTTCATAGAGGATTACAGAGTTCTCTCGTTTGGCTACTTCTAAGTTCGCTTCGGATTTAGCAAGTCCTAAAGTCCAGGTGGATGCACCTTTGGCTGTTCGATTATTAGCTAATGCATTGGTGTGTATCGAGATAAATAGATCGGCATTCGCGTTATTGGCTATCTCCGCACGACGATTTAAAGGAATAAATACATCTTTATTTCGTGTATAAATCACTTTCACGTCATTGCAGTTCTGTTTAATGAGATTGCCGAACTTTAAAGCAACATTTAAATTAATGTTTTTTTCTTTGGAGGTCTTCCCGATAGCTCCGGGATCATGTCCACCATGTCCGGCGTCTATGACTACCACGAAGTCTTTACCCCATAAATTAGTGGTGCAAAAAGGCGAAGCAACTAGCCAGAAGCAAAGAGATAGGTGTAATATGTACAGTTTACTGGACTTCATATTCTAATTTAATATGCAAATGTAGTAGAAATTTGCAGAAAACTGATGCTTTGCTTTTAAGTTTTGTGTTTTTTTCGGTTTAGTCATCGATTTTATCCTGAAATCTGTGTTACTTTGTCGTTTGAAGTTAAAATGTATAGCAATGCTTAAGTTATTGAAGAATTGGACGCTTCCTATTGCGATGTTGACGGGTGCTATTGGTTATCCGTTGTTTATGGAGCTTTCCTTTTTGACACCCTATTTGATTTTTGTTATGTTGCTGCTTACTTTTTGTAAAGTATCGACAAGTGACTTAAAACCCAAACCTCTTCATCTTTGGTTGCTGCTGATTCAAATAGTAGGTGCTTTGTGCGTTTATTTACTGTTGTATCGCTTTAATAAAATCGTAGCCGAAGGTGTAATGGTCTGTATCATATGCCCTACAGCTACAGCCGCTGCAGTGATCACCTCGAAATTGGGCGGTAGTGCTGCAAGTTTGACAACCTATACATTGATCGGGAATGTTGGAGCGGCTCTGGCTGTGCCCATCTTCTTCCCTTTAATTGAAGTACATCCTGATATCAATTTCTGGGCTTCGTTTCTTCTAATTTTAGGCAAAGTCTTCCCTTTACTTATTTGCCCTTTCCTAGTTGCTTGGTTATTGGAAAAACTACTCCCCAAGGTTCATCATAAATTGTTGGGATTCCACGAAATCGCATTTTATCTATGGGCTGTTTCTCTGGCTATTGTTACCGCGCAGACGCTCTTCTCATTAATAAACAATCCGGGTGATGGGCATACCGAACTTTTTATCGCTTTGGGGGCTTTAGTAGCTTGTTGTCTTCAGTTCTTTTTAGGAAAAACGATTGGAAGTATTTATAATGATCGCATTAGTGGAGGGCAGGCATTGGGTCAAAAGAATACGATTCTTGCTATTTGGATGGCTCATACTTATCTAGATCCTTTGTCTTCTGTCGCTCCGGGATCGTATGTTTTATGGCAGAATATCATTAATAGCTGGCAATTGTGGAAAAAGAGAAAAAGAGAAGTTCAATGAAAGGTTAAAAAGGGTCATATTACCGGAATTTTAGAACACTATTTTTATATTTGCCTTCACTAAGGTAATAGCCATGAAAATAAGCAAAATAAAAATTGGTTGCGGACTACTCTTATTGATATTAATAGCTGGTGGAGTTCTTTGTAAGATACGTTGGAAGACTTGGTTTTACAACATCCCTGAAGTAAGGTATGTCCTCTCTGATGAACCTCAACGGGTAATTTTGACTTTTGGAAATAGTGGCGAACTATCGCGGAACGTCAGTTGGATTTGTGGGGGAGTTTCCAAGCAGGCTCGATTGGAGTATACGCGCATAGGGTCCGGCGATACGATTTTTGTAGATGGTTCTTCTAAGTTTCTACGTACACTTGGTGGGTTTGGATATGCAAACTGGGCTAAGTTTCGCGGATTGCTTTATGGCAAATCATATTCTTATCGGGTGTGTAATGATGAGATGGCTTCTCCCTGGTATTCGTTTACTATGCAACCGGACTCTACCGATCATTTCTCTTTTGTCTTTATTGGCGATGTGCAAGACACTTTGCGTGGGAAGACTCGCGAATTCATGGAGAATGTCCGTCACCGTTATCCCGCTGTAGACTTTTATATGTTCGCCGGTGATTTCGCCGAACGTCCAATGAATTGTTACTGGGAGGAAGCTTATCAGAGCGTTGATTCGATAGCCCCTCATAAACCTTGCTAATTTCTCCGGGCAATCATGAATATGTGAAGGGACTGACCCGTGTCTTAGAGAAGCGTTTTGCTTATGTCTTATCCTATTTGCTCGAATCGCGATATAAAGACAATAATGTATATTCTATCGATTATAAAGATGCCACGATTATCACCTTAGATAGTAATCGAGATCCTTGGTTTATGTTTTCCCAGCGTGAGTGGTTGGAGAATACGTTGAAAAAGTCAACGAAGAAGTGGAAGATTGTCATGCTTCATCATCCGTCTATTCCATTAAGGGGAAAATGAACAATCTAACCGTACGTTGGATGTTTGATTCTCTGTTTCGTGAATATGGGGTGGATCTTGTACTTCAAGGGCATGAGCATAATTATGCGCGCATGACTAACAAAACAGACGATGGGAAAATGACAACACCGCTCTATCTCGTCAGCCACGCATCCCCCAAAGAATATCGCTTGTGGATAAGTGATCGTTACGATCGTTATGGAACGAATCATCGTTTCTATCAAACGGTGAATGTAGAAGGCGATACCCTTCGGATGCGCGCTTTCTTAGAAAATGATTCGCTTTATGATGACGTCAGTCTTATCAAAACGAAGGCTGGTATCGAGGTGATAGATGGCGCAAAGAACATTCCTGAGATACTCGATATCCCTTGGCTGACCGGAAAGAAAGCTAAAGCTTATGAGCAGAAAGTCACCGAATGGCGCAAACGCCACTCATCAGTACAATAGATATTTCATTCGCATAAGTTTGTAGGCCTCAAGTTCTTTTTGCAACCGGCTTGGATGGCTTTTTCTGATTTGCCGGCAAGAATCGCTTTTCGCACTGAGTCGGTTCCCATCAATAGGTCAAACCAACGTGCCCTTGAGATGAATGCGCTCCCTTCACCGGAAAGGCGGTAGAATTGAAGGAAAAAGCGGAGTGTGAAACCCTTAACGTCTTCTGTCTTACGTAGATCTTCACCGTGGCATAACACGCCTTTGTTCAGCGGATTCTTATCAAAGCCCGGTAAAGATTGAGGTGTGAAGGTGAAGTTTCCATACTTTTTGCTGCGGCCTCCAATAACCTGAAAGGGGAAAAGTGTACCACGCCCCACGCTGATGTTAGTTGCTTCGAAAGGACATAAGGACGCATATAGGCGGATGGACTGATCGTTCGGAAGGTTAGGCGAAGGTTTGACGGGTAGGGAATAGGCCTGACCGTGTTTCCAACCTGTTACCGGAATAACGGTTAGCCGACATTTCTCTTTTGTAGTAAGCCATCCTTCTCCGTTGATCATTCGTGCAAGTTCTCCGACTGTACAACCATGCAATATGGGAATGGGGAGCATGCCGACAAAACTTTGATAAGCGGGCTTTAGTACAGGGCCGTCCGTATAATCGCAAGGGTTAGGGCGATCCAACACAAGCATTTCTTTTTGGTTTTCGGCGCAAGCCTCCATGACGTAATACATCGTACTTATATAGGTGTAAAACCGTGCTCCCACATCTTGTATATCAAACACAATTATATCCAAATCGCTTAATTGATTACTCGTTGGTTTTTTATTGCTTCCGTAGAGGGAGGTAATAGGAGTTCCCGTTCGACTATCTTTACCATCTTTGACTGTTTCTCCGGCATCGGCATCTCCGCGAAAACCGTGTTCAGGTGCGAACACTTTGACTACATTTACGTTTAATTGAAGTAAGGAGTCGAGTAAACAAGTCCGGGTCGGTCCGACAATCGAGGTATGGTTAATCACCAATCCTACCCGTTTGCCTTGAAGTAAGGGCAAGTATTTATCGATACGTTCCGCTCCGGTTGTCACAACTCCATAAGAGTTTGATGAGAATAGCAGAGCCAATAGAAAACTGATAACGAAAAAAGGTCTCACTTGCATATCGGTACTATTTTAGGTAATATTGCACAAAAATATTCATTTATTAGCAAGCGAACAAGAATAAAAGAGAAAGTATGAATCCGATTGAGATAATAAATAAATACTATCCGCAGAATAATGAGCTAAAGAAGATAGTAATGGTGCATAGTCATTCTGTAGCCAAAAAGGTTTTAGAGATAGCGGACAGGCATCCGGAATTGGCTATTGATCGCAAGTTTGTGGAAGAAGCCGCCATGCTCCATGATATTGGGATATTCCTGACACAGGCACCTTCTATCTACTGCTTTGGTACCCATCCTTATATTTGCCATGGATATTTGGGAGCTGATTTAATGCGTAGCGAAGGGTTAGATAGGCATGCGCTAGTTTGTGAACGCCATACAGGTGCCGGACTTTCATTGCACGAAATCATTGAACAAAAGCTTCCTGTACCTCATCGAGAAATGGTTCCGGTTAGTTTAGAGGAACAATTGATATGTTTCGCTGATAAATTCTTTTCGAAGACTCATCTTGACGAAGAGAAAACGATTGAAAAGGCTCGGAAAAGCATTGCAAAATATGGAGAAGAAGGCCTTTGCCGCTTTGACGAGTGGTGTAAGCTCTTTGCGTAGCACTAAAAAATAATTAAATAACCACGATTCTCACGTATAATTGATGAAGTTTATGTACTTTTGCCACTTCAAGCGTAAACTATTAGTTAATGGCGCCATTGAAAGCAAAAATATTTATACCACTTATACTACTGATTGTCTTACTATTCTTACCCGATGAGCCACGTCTCAGCGTCGAAGAAGGGGGATGATTGCCTCTAATACCGCAGGAACGGACTCCTTGCAGAATGGGCGCGATTCATTGAAGGCTGATACGGTACGCATTGATTCTTTGCCGGTAGTAAAGAAAAAGCAACCTCTTGATGCTCCTGTTGTTTATGAATCCAATGACTCTACTGTTTTTGTACAGGGAGGGAATGCTACGTTGTATGGTAGCGGAAAGGTCAATTACCAGAAAATTGAATTAACGGCTGAAGTTATCTCGATGAATCTCGACAGCAGTACTGTTCACGCTTATGGTATTAAGGATTCTGCCGGCGTGGAAAAAGGGAAACCTGTCTTTAAAGATGGCGATACAGCTTACGATACGGAAACCATACGCTATAACTTCAAGAGTAAAAAGGCTGGAATAACGGACATCGTCACTCAACAAGGAGAAGGCTATGTGACGGGTAACAAGGCCAAGAAAGGTGCCAATGACGAAATCTTCATGGAAGATGGACGCTATACCACTTGTGACCATCATGATCATCCGCACTTTTATATGCAGTTGACCAGAGCTAAAGTACGTCCTAAGAAGAATGTAGTAACCGGGCCTGCCTATCTGGTAGTAGAAGATGTACCGTTACCTATAGCGGTTCCATTCTTTTTCTTTCCTTTTTCGAGCAGCTACTCTTCCGGTTTCATCATGCCTACGTATATGGATGACTCCAGTCGTGGTTTTGGTTTGGCAGAAGGCGGTTATTATTTTGCGATAAGTGATCTTATGGACTTGAAAATGACCGCAGATATTTATACCAAGGGTTCTTGGCGGCTGTCCGGCTTGACGAATTACAATCGGCGATATAAATATTCCGGAACACTTCAGGCTGACTACCAGGTGACAAAGACCGGAGACAAAGGGATGTCTGACTATACGGTTGCCAAAGACTTTAAGGTTGTTTGGAATCACCGACAGGATGCTAAAGCCAGTCCGAATAGTACGTTCTCGGCAAGTGTGAACTTCTCGACAAGTAGCTACGAACGTACCAATGTCAACAACCTTTATAACTCTCAGCTGTTGACACAGAATACTAAAACATCAAGTATCAGTTATTCGCGCAGCTTTCCAGATATGGGTTTGACCTTGTCCGGAACATCTAATATTGCGCAGACGATGCGTGACTCTTCCATCGCGGTGACTTTACCGGATTTAAATATTACGCTGAGCCGTTTGTTTCCGTTTAAAAGAAAGAAAGCAGCTGGTGAGGAACGTTGGTATGAAAAAATATCTCTGTCCTATACCGGACGTCTAACCAATAGTATTCGGACCAAAGATGATCGTTTGTTTAAGGCTGGGATTAGTGAGTGGGAGAATGCCATGAATCATAATGTTCCGGTCAGTGCAACTTTCACGCTCTTTAAATATTTGCAGGTTTCTCCTTCGGTAAATTATACCGAACGTTGGTATACCCGGAAGATTAATCAGGAGTACAATATGGATACCCGCAGGCTGGAGTCAGTTGCCAATGACTCGATCAACGGGTTTTATCGAGTGTCTAATTATTCGGCTAGCTTAAGTATGAGTACGAAAGTGTACGGTATGTATAAGCCTCTTTTTATGAAGAAGAAAGAGATACAGATCCGTCACGTCTTCACTCCACAGGTAAGCTTGAGCGGTGCTCCCGGTTTCAGTAAATACTGGGAAGAATATACTGACTATAATGGAGCGACACAATACTATTCTCCTTTTTCCGGTCAGCCTTTTGGCGTACCATCTCGTCAAGGTTCGGGAACGGTTAACTTCTCTATGGCGAATAACTTCGAAATGAAATATAAGGATAAGAATGACTCCATTAAGAAAGTCAGCTTGATTGATGACTTGAGTGCGAATATGTCTTATAATATGGCTGCCAAAGAAAGACCGTGGAGTGATTTGAGCCTGAATCTTCGGTTGAAGTTATCAAAAAGCTACACCTTTAATATGAATGCGCAATTTGCTACTTATGCGTATACTTTTGATAAGAGTGGTACGGTTGTTACCAGCAATCGTACGGAGTGGTCGTATGGGCGATTCGGGCGATTCCAGGGCTATGGTTCTTCTTTTAATTATACGCTAAATAACGATACGTGGAAGAAGTGGTTTGGTCCGAAGGATGAAAAAGAAGCCAACAAGAAGAAACCTTCCGGAGACGATGACGATGATTCGGAAGAAGAAGACGGAGAAGCAACCACTACCAAGAAAGTAGAGAAAGCGAAATCCGATTCGGATGGCTATCAGGTCTTTAAGATGCCTTGGTCCTTAAGTTTAAGTTATTCGTTCAATATCCGTGAAGATAAGAATAAGGCTATTAACCGGCACTCGATGCGTTACCCTTATAGCTATACGCATAATATCAATGCCAACGGTAATGTGAAGATATCCAACAATTGGTCGTTCTCTTTCAATTCGGGATACGACTTCCAAGCTAAAGAAATTACGCAAACCTCTTGTACGGTTTCTCGCGACTTGCACTGTTTCAACTTATCAGCCAGCCTTTCTCCGTTTGGTCGTTGGAAGTACTACAATGTCACGATACGTGCCAATGCCAGTATCCTGCAAGACTTGAAATATGAACAGAGAAGCCAGACACAAAGTAATATCCAGTGGTATTAATCGGATGTGAGAGATTGGGAAAGAACCTGACTATTATATACGAAGTAAATTTATAACATTAAGAGATCTTCGTTGATCATTCAATTATAAAATAATAAGAGCGATAGTTTCATGCGGAAACTATCGCTCTTATTTTATCTATGTCACCGGAGTTTATTTTACCAGATGATTTCTGCTTCTCCGTGTGCTTTTAAGTATTCGTTGGTGTGGCTAAAATGCTTATTGCCAAAGAATCCATTGTATGCAGATAGGGGAGAAGGGTGTGCCGAACTTAACACCAGGTGTTTGTTGCGGTCGATAAATGCTCCCTTACGCTGGGCGTATGCCCCCCACAGGATGAAAACCAAGTGTTCCCGCTCTTCGGCCAAAGCCCGTATGGCAGCATCTGTAAATGCTTCCCATCCTTTATTCTGATGCGAACCGGCTTGGTGCGCACGCACGGTTAAGGTAGCGTTCAGCAACAGTACGCCTTGTTCCGCCCAGCGAGTCAGATTGCCGCTTGCAGGAGACTCGGTACCTAAGTCTTCTTTGATTTCTTTAAAGATATTCAGTAGGGAAGGCGGAAATCTCACACCATCGTTGACTGAGAAGCAGAGCCCATGGGCTTGTCCCGGACCGTGATAAGGATCCTGTCCGATAATTACGACCTTCACTTTGTCAAAAGGACAAAGATTGAAAGCATTAAAGATCAAGCTCCCCGGAGGGAAGATCTGAAATTGACGATATTCATCTCTGACAAAATCAGTCAGCTTGCCGAAATAATCTTTCTCAAATTCCGGCTGTAAATGTGTTTTCCAACTACTCTCTATCTGTACGTTCATTATTAAATTAGGTGTATATCAAGTTCTTCACATTCTTTGCGCATATCTTCGGGCCAGATGCTCGCTTGGATTTCTCCAATATGTGCTTTGCGGAGGTAAAACATACAAAGACGCGACTGACCGATACCACCTCCGATGGATAAAGGCAACGAATCTTCCATAAGTCGTTTGTGGAAATAAAGCTCCATGCGTTGCTCCTCATGTTCCTCTTTCAGCTGGCGCTCTAAAGCTGTTTTGTCTACGCGAACCCCCATGGAAGACAGTTCAATAGAGCGTTGCAGCACATTGTCCCAAAGCAAAAGATCTCCATTCAATCCCGGAAGATCATTGATTCCCTTGGATGTATAATCATCGTAATCGGGAGCGCGGCCATCATGTTTCTTGCCATCACTCAGTTTGCAACCAATACCGATGATAAATACAGCACCGTATTTCTTGCAAATCGCATGTTCTCTGCATTTCGGCTCGAGGTCCGGGTAGAGCTGACGTAGTTCTTCGGAATGGATGAAGTACAATTCTTGCGGCAGACATGGCTTAATTTGCGGGTACATTTCATAGACCATGTACTCTGTGCGGATCATGGCAGCGTAGATGCGGTTGACAATCTCTTTGAGGAAGTCCACATTCCGATTCTCTTCCGTGATTACACGTTCCCAATCCCATTGATCTACATAAAGTGAGTGCAGATTTCCCAACTCCTCATCCGAGCGAATGGCGTTCATATCTGTATAAATACCATATCCCGGTTCTATGTTGTAGTCCGCCAAAGTGAGTCTTTTCCATTTAGCTAATGAATGAACGACTTCAGCTTGCGAATCTCCTAAGTCTTTGATCGGAAAAGATACGGGGCGTTCCACACCATTCAAATCATCATTAATCCCCATTCCTTTCAGAACGAAGAGCGGAGCTGTCACCCGTCTCAGGCGCAGTTCAGATGATAAGTTCAGTTGAAAGAACTCTTTTATTTGTTTAATTCCCAGCTCGGTTTGTTTCAGGTCGAGCAGTGGTTGATAGTTCTTTGGTTTTATCAGATAACTCATAGGTTTATTGAATGTTAATTGTCGGCAAAGGTATGAATAATATTGATATATGTATTGGAAACTCTCTAAAATAATGTCAATTTGATAAACCATTCCACTAAAGTGTTTCAAAATAACAATATAGCGAGGAGGGGATCCTATCAAAAGTGCATAAAAAAAGTAGAATCGCTAGGAACATGAGAAGTTTTTTTATACTTTTGTCCTCGCATTAAGAGAACGGCTCCGTAGCTTAGTGAATAGAGCGTCAGATTCCGGTTCTGAAGGTCGTGCGTTTGAATCGCACCGGGGTCACTTAGCAAATCCGCAATCAGTTAATTATTAGCTGATTGCGGATTTTTTTATTCATATTGTCCATTTTAACCGTGTTGGACTTAGTAACCACATCAATGGTAATCCATCCGTAGAAGTATTGGAAAAGATAGCCAATGCCTTCGATGTTGATATAGCAGAACTGTTTGCACCTTCTTCGTGCGGTGGTATTGTTGGGGTAATCCGCATTGGAGATACGAACTATAATATTAATAGCTTTTTCTTAATCAGAAATCGCATTATTGCATTTCAGCATAGATACTTCTTCAACTACTTTTTTCCATCTTGTACTATATATATTTTCTTGAAATAATCTCCACTACTAAGCCACATCCACATACGGCGTTTATCCACTTTAGAATTTTCCGCCAACGACAAAACTAGTTCGCTGTTGGTAAAATTTACATTCATCCATTTGTATTGGATGTCATTTTCATGGGCGAAACTCACAAAACTACCACTATCCATATCGCAAATGCTATTTACGATAAAAGGTTTTCCCTGAACAGCGATTGTGTCAGTTTGTTCATCATAAGCATACTCAAACGTATCCTTAGGCAAAGAAAATTGCGATTCCCAGTTCCCTACGAGCGGATTGTCATTGATATCTCTGTCATCACAAGAAACAATTCCCGAACACACACAAAAAAAAGACATTATAACAAGAATCTTCTTCATAATATATGTTATAAATCATCCTAAAACTGTCGGCAAAAACATAGCTTGAATGCGTCCCATCGCCTTCCCACGCAGCACCGGAGGTCGTATCAAACTCAAAAAATCCCCTTGAATCTGCATATCTGTAATATCCATTTGCAGTTCCACTCCATCCCAATTGCAGTGCAAACAGCTTTGTCCTGATTCGATTCAATAATACGGGGTGTTGATTCTTCTAGCAATACCTCATTGATAGTATCATTGCACCCACTCAATGTTAACCATATTAGCATTACATAAAATAGTCCTTTTTCCATTTTTTTCTTTTATTTATTACCTGCAAAATTAGTTACAGAAAAACACACAGTCAATACCCAAATGTCAGTATTCGAAAATATAAAAATACCTAAAAGTCATGAGCATATATAGTAAAGATAGCTTGCTCCGAGCTTGTACTGATAAGAAGAAGTGTATATCTCTTTCCCCTCTGAGTTGGGTTCTAAATGGCTTTATTTATATAATAGCCGTCAGTTATTTAGATAATCCTTATGTCGTAAATATTACAATAAAGTATACCAGTATGTATAATGGAATGAAAATAGCCACCGGATTTGGTGGCTACTTCTTAAGTTAATTCTCTCCTTTGATTAGGATTGGTGGCGAGTCGGTTTCGAGCACGGTACCGTCGGCAAAATTCATCTGCACGTGGAATGTGTAAGTGTCCGGCTTCTCGGGCTTGTCGTCAAGAAAGAATACCCACCGCGCTTCGGTGAACGAGTAGTCTTCCAGAGGTGCGTCCTTCAGCGGAAGGCAGCGGAGCGATATGGGGCTGCATGTGCTTTGATCGGGACCGAACACCCATTGATAATCTGGCAAGAGTCCTTGGTAGCAATCGCCGGTCGCAGTGTAGCCAGCGCTGATGGTCGCAGCCACATCGTCAAAGAGGATATGGAACAGTTGCCCCAAGTCTGCACCTGCAGGCAGGTCTTCGCCGAAGTCCTTGTCGGCAGTGATAGCGACGGATTTCAACGGCACACATGTCACGGTGAGGTCCCGCGATGGCCCGCATGTCGAGCTATTCCAGACAAAGGCCATATCGTTCAGTTGCTTGATATAACGCTCGTAAACTGCCTGCTTTTCGGCACGGCGCGGATCGTCATCGTTCTTAGCGGGGTAGAATTCGTGTTCGTTCAAGTTTGGGTTAATCAGCGTAGCATTAACGTTTAGTGACACATCGGACTTCATTTGCCCCTCGTTCAGGTATTGCCAGAAGAATTCCTTTTTTTCTAGGTCGAGCATGGAAGTATTCGAGCTTGTTATGTACAGCTGCTCGCATTTGACGAACTGTGTAATGTAAGACTTTTGTTTTTTTGTCTTAGGAGTGACCTCTGTGGTACATGATGTCATTACTGCAGTGCACGTCGCAACTAATAGGAATATACGAATAAGTGATTTTCTCATCTCTGTATCAAAGTTTAATGTTCGTACATACATTTTTCTTATATTGGAAATTGTAATTCTCTACTCAGCGGGGAGATGTCTCTGTCTATTATTTCTTTCCAAGGGAAACTGTCGAGCTTCCAACTTCGGGATAATAAAATTAGCGTCCTTCGTTACAAACAAAATGTTTTCCTACGTTTTACTGATGCATCTGTAAACGGAATGTTACAAATATAGGATAAAAGATTAAATTACAACAGCTTTGATGAAAATGATTGACATTTTATGCGAATTCATCTTCCTGTACAATTATTCTTGAACGTAACTACCAGTTTCCTTACAGTTTCTGAGAGTTTCTTTTGCTTGGGGAGGTAAATGCTATTATAGGGAAGCTATTGATGTGTATAATAGCTGTAGAGAGACAGAGATTGGATAGTCTCTATATCGTACTTGTTCTCAGGTATATGGATGGGGTATGAAATAGCATTAAGGAACTTAGTATTCCTTAATGCTATTATGGATGTTTGATTCAATGAAGTGAATCAGCAGTTGGGCATGGTTTCCAGAATCTCTTCCCAATCTTCACAAAGCGATGTCATAGATGGGTAGAGCGTGTTTGCACCGGCTTCGAGTAACACTTGCTCATCCAGCGGACCGGTATTGACCGCAATGGTAAAGATGCCGGCTTTATGTCCGGATTCCACTCCGAGCGGTGCATTTTCTATTACGACTGCTTCGTCGGCTTGCAGGTCCCCTTTACCGAGAGCCATCAGGTAGGGTTCAGGGTTGGGTTTGCCGTATTTCACATCATAGGCGGTTACCATTAATTCTTTGCGGAACATCCCCGGGAAATTATGCTCCAGCCTGTCCAATAACGAATGTTGTCCGGAACCGGTAACAACCATCGGGGTGAGTCCGTTACTTTTTACCTTCTGAAGCAGTTCCCATGCGCCCGGCATACGTTCGGGATCGGGATATGAATTGAATAAAATGCTTTTCTCCTTATAGATGTTTTCGATCTCCTCTTGCGTCGCTTCTCTACCTAATTCACGTTGGAAAACCAGGTTGATCGTTGAAGAACCTGTGCGCCCTTCGTGCAGATACGCTTCTTCGCGGCTGAGTGAAAGCCCGTAGCTCTTCATTACTTGATGCCAGGCTTCGGCATGGTAGGGCATGGAATTAAATAGTACGCCATCCATATCGAACAGGACAGCTTTGAGTTTCTTCTTCATATTTTGAGTTTAATAGAATCGTTGCGATTCTTAATCTTATTTGATAATATCCTTTAGTTCAGGAATGCTGATTGTCACATCGTAGTGGTCTCCGGACTGGCTACCGACATATCGGTATATTATATCCCTATCACAACTTACACAATTGTTGATAAACACACGAGTTGCTTGGCCGGCTGTGGACAATGTTTCGATGATATTCCGTTTGATAGCTATCGAACTATCTTTGATTTTACTGAGACTGTATCCGGCTTCATCGATGTGAGATACATAGATAACAGACTTATCGGTGAGTTGCACTTCTTCCAGACGGGTATCCTTATTGACTTGTATCGGAAGTTCCCGGCTAGCTATCTCTAGGTGTGATTTTAGATTGGCTAGATCGTTTTCCGGCGAATCGACTTGGGTATCAAGCGTACCTTTCAGCTCGTCGTGCGTCAGTTCACAAGTAAGTTTACTGCCTGAATCTTTGCCAATGTATATGACGTGCAGCCCTGCTTTCGATTGAACCATAAGGGTAAACAAGTCCTTGGTATCTGTCGTCGGATCTTGAAGCATGAGCATGATTGATGTTTTCAGGCTTTCGGGATTTGCCTTTAACGCCTCCATATCCGTAAGCGCTTCGTTGATAGAGAGCGTATAAATTACATTCTGCCCATCATAAACAATACTGCTAATCTCTCCGGTTTCCCCTAAGGTGATGGGACACTGCTTGTTGGCATTCTCGATTGCTTCTTTGAGTTTACTCTGTTGGCAACCAACTAATATCATAAATAAGGATAAAGCCGATAGTAGCATAAATACATGCGACTTCTTGATTAAATTTTGCATAGCTCAACAGTTTAGAATTTGATAATCTTCCAGATAGGAAGATATATCGTGCAAAGATAGTTATAAAAAATGAGAGACAAAGCCTAACGAAAAGATAGTTGTCGGTTGGTAGTCAGGTTGATAAATGGCGCAACTGTTTGTTAATTAGAAGATAATATGTATTTTTGTGGCATGATTAATCTATTGATAGTATGAAAAAGGGACTATTATTTCTGCTGCCATTATTGCTGGGAGCCTGTTCCGCCAAGGAAGAGAGTCCGGTTATTAAAGTCGAAAAACTATATGTAAGTTTAGAAGGCGAAGACGGAGAAATTGAAAAATCGAAGAATTATGCCGGTAATTTAGACCAGTTGCCTGTGCTGGAGCCGGGTGATAAGGTTGATGCCTATTTATCGCTCGATGGCAATGGGGCCGAGTTGAAGACCTTTAAACTCTTGAACGAGGGAGAGGTACTTACCGACTTGGT
This sequence comes from Bacteroides reticulotermitis JCM 10512, assembly GCF_000517545.1. Taxonomy (GTDB): domain Bacteria; phylum Bacteroidota; class Bacteroidia; order Bacteroidales; family Bacteroidaceae; genus Bacteroides; species Bacteroides reticulotermitis. Next base: position 34,205 of record NZ_BAIV01000029.1, read on the forward strand.
TTATGAGGAGGGCGAAGTAACTTCCGAAGGCAATCTGACCAATAAGGAAAAAGGGCAGTTGCGATTTAAGGATGGAGTAACAAAGTCCAAGGTTCTGGTGCAGGCCGTCGTGGAGAAAGTCGACCAAAACGGTGATGTGAAGCTATCTTTCTATCTCTCTTCCAAAGCCGAGTGCGAAGGAGCACAGGAAGTTATTGATTTAAAGACGAAGGCAGCCGACAACGAATGATTTTCCACCTATATATAATAAAAAAGAAGCGATCTTCAAAAGGTCGCTTCTTTTTTATATTGAGGGAATACAGTTCTTATAACTTAGCTTGAATAGCTTTCGAATCTTCTTCGTATCCCGGTTTGTTTAGCAGAGCAAACATATTCTTTTTGTAAGCCTCTACGCCCGGCTGGTTGAATGGGTTAACTCCTAACAGATAACCGCTGATGCCGCAAGCCTTTTCAAAGAAGTACAGAAGTCCGCCAATGTAGTACTCGCTCAGTTCGGGAAGAACAATGCGCATATTGGGAACACCACCGTCTACGTGAGCCAACTGAGTACCTAGTTCAGCCATCTTGTTCACCTCATCTACGTTTGCCGGCTAAGAAGTTCAGGCCATCCAGATTCGCTTCGTCAGAAGGAACCTCCAGTTTGTGATTTACTTTATCTACGGAGATCACCGTCTCGAAGATAGAGCGTTCGCCTTCCTGAATCCATTGCCCCATGGAGTGAAGATCGGTAGAGAAATCAACAGCAGCCGGGAAAATACCCTTGTTGTCTTTGCCTTCAGATTCTCCGTAAAGCTGCTTCCACCATTCACTTACGTAGTGCAACTTCGGGCAGAAGTTAACGAGAATCTCGATCTTCTTCCCGCTTTTGTACAACTCGTTGCGAGTGGCAGCATAAATAGCCGCTGGGTTTTCGGCAAAAGGTACCTGATCACCACAAGCTTTCTCCATATCAGCTGCTCCGGCAACTAATTGTTCGATGTCGAAGCCGGCAACCGCAATCGGAAGCAGGCCAACCGGCGTCAGTACCGAGAAACGTCCGCCAACGTTATCAGGAATGATGAACGTTTTGTATCCTTCCTTGTCCGCTGTGATGCGCGCAGCTCCTTTTTCGGCATCGGTAATTGCTACGATAACCTTTTGAGCAGTCTCTTTGCCCCGTTGATCTTCGCATTGCTTTTTCAGCAGGCGGAAAGCGAGGGCAGTTTCGGTAGTTGTACCCGATTTAGAGATGTTGATAAGACCAAATTTCTTGTTTTTCAGATATTCGGTAAGTTCGTATAAGTAATCTTCACTGATGTTATGCCCGGCATAAATCATGATCGGAGAAGTTTGCTTATCTTGCAGCCATGCAAAGCTGTTGGACAAGGCTTCGATTACAGCACGGGCACCCAGATAGCTGCCACCGATACCGGCTACAACGACTACTTCGCAGTTATCTCTCAATACCTGTGCGGTAGCTTTCAAGTCAGCCAGATGCTCTTTACTGATAGAAGAAGGCAGATGTAACCAACCTAGAAAGTCGTTTCCTTTCCCTGTACCTTTTGCTAACATCTCCTGTGCAGCCTTTACCTCAGCTTCATAGGCAAAAACTTTTTCTTTTGCGATAAAACCAAAAGTTTTTTCAATATTCAAACTAATCATATCTTTATACTATTTATAAGGTTTATCTGAATGAGTCGGTGAGTAACTTTATCTCGATCATTGGCGAAATGCGTTCGTACAAGATGTTGTATACGGCATCCAGTATAGGCATATTCACATGATGATGCTTATTGATTTCTTTGATGCACTTGGTACCGTAGTATCCTTCGGCTATCATTTCCATCTCAATCTGCGCGCTTTTCACGGAGTATCCTTTGCCGATCATGGTTCCGAACGTCCGGTTACGGCTAAAGTTAGAGTAGCCGGTTACCAGCAGGTCGCCTAGATACACCGACTCGTATACATTTCTGTTGAGCGGGTGCACCGTGTTGAGAAAACGGTTCATTTCCTGAATCGCATTGGATATCAGTACCGCTTGAAAGTTGTCTCCGTACTTTAGGCCGCTACATATACCTGCCGCAATGGCGTAGACATTTTTCAGTACCGAACTATATTCGATACCTATCACGTCGTCACTCACGGAAGTTTTGATGTAGCTGCTTCCCAACCGGCGGGCAAAGATACGTGCTTTGTCCTTGTCCGGACAAGCGATCGTCAGATACGAGAGACGTTCCAACGCAACTTCTTCTGCATGGCATGGGCCACCTAATACGGCGATATTTTCGGGGGGAACACCGTATTCCTTGGTGAAATATTCTGATACGATAACATTATCGTCGGGTACGATTCCTTTGATAGCGGTAATAATGAACTTGTCCCGAATTTTATGTTTCAGTTTTTTCAAGTGCGCTTTCAGGTACGGAGAAGGGGTCACGAAGATGAGTGTATCCGATTGTTTCACAATATCGTTGATATTGGAACTGAAATTGATACGCTTTACATCGAACTTCACCCCTGTTAGATAGGCCGGATTATGCCCCAGTCTTTTGAAGTCGGTGATGCGATCGTCTCGTCGCATATACCAATTAATGGAGTCTTCCTGAGCCAGACACATTTTAGCAATGGCTGTAGCCCAACTTCCGCCGCCCATTATCGCTATCTTACCGGGTAATTTCATATTTAATGGATCATTGATAATTGCAGAAAGAAGTCTGATACGTCTTTCTGCAATTAGATTCAATTAAGTTTGTTTACCCAGTCGGTCACCTCGTTCACGGTTGGGTTAGTTAATTCCAATTTATACTTCTTATTTATACCACAGATGTCTTGGTGTAGTTTTTGCGGGTTGACATCTTTCATGTCGCTTACTGTGTTGTAACCGGCTTTTTGTACGAGAGCTACCCATTCTTCCGGGATGCCCAGTTCCATGTATTTGGAAGCCGAATCTTTTTTGGTTGTTTTTTCAGGGCGCATTTGCGGGAAGAACAGAACTTCCTGAATGGCCGTTTGTCCGGTCATGAGCATAACCAAGCGGTCCATACCGATTCCCATTCCCGAAGTAGGAGGCATACCATATTCCAACGCGCGTACAAAGTCCATATCGATAAACATGGCCTCGTCGTCTCCCTTTTCGCTGAGGCGGAGTTGGTCTTGGAAGCGTCCTAACTGATCGATCGGGTCGTTCAATTCGGAGTATGCGTTACACAATTCCTTACCGTTTACCATCAGCTCGAAGCGTTCCGTCAATTCCGGATTGTTACGATGGCGTTTGGTCAGCGGTGACATTTCCACCGGATAGTCGGTGATAAATGTAGGCTGGATATAATTTCCTTCGCAGAATTCTCCGAAGATTTCGTCGATCAGTTTGCCTTTACCCATTGTGTCATCGATATCCATTTTCAACGCCTGGCAGACCTCCCGAACTTCAGCTTCGCTCTTTCCGGTGAGGTCGTATCCTGTAAATTCCTTGATCGAATCGAGCATAGTCACCCGTCTGTAAGGAGCTTTGAAGTTGATTACGTTGTCGCCGACTTTAACCTCGTGCGTTCCGTTGGCATCCATACAGATCTTGTCGATCATGTTTTCGGTGAATTCCATCATCCAGTTGTAGTCCTTGTAGGATACATAGATTTCCATACAAGTAAACTCCGGGTTGTGCGTACGGTCCATACCTTCGTTACGGAAGTTCTTGGAGAATTCGTATACACCTTCAAAACCACCTACGATGAGACGCTTCAAATAAAGTTCGTCGGCAACACGTAGGTAAAGAGGCATATCCAAAGCATTGTGGTGTGTGATGAACGGACGAGCCGCAGCGCCACCGGGGATTGCTTGCAGGATTGGAGTTTCTACCTCCAGATAGCCCTTGGTATTGAAATACTCGCGCATGGAGCTATATACTTTCGTGCGCTTCATGAAAATATCTTTGATGCCTTCGTTTACTGCCAGGTCGACATAGCGTTGGCGATAACGAAGTTCAGGATCTTCAAAAGAGTCGTATGCTACGCCATCTTTGTGTTTTACGATGGGCAGCGGTTTGATGGACTTAGCCAGAACGGTCAGCTTTTGCGCATGAACGCTTATTTCGCCCATTTGCGTGCGAAATACAAAACCTTCGATTCCGATAAAGTCGCCTAAGTCGAGCAGACGTTTAAATGCGGTGTTGTACATTTCCTTGTCTTCTCCCGGGCAGATGTCGTCACGGGTGATATATACCTGGATACGGCCTCTGGAATCCTGCAACTCAACGAAAGAGGCTTTACCCATCACACGGCGACTCATGATACGTCCGGCGATCGATACCTGGCGAGGTTCGTCTTCATCTTTGAATTCTTTTTTAATATCGGTGGAGAAAGCATTGGTTACATACTCTGCTGCCGGATAGGGATCAATACCCATCGCGCGAAGTTCGTTCAGACTGTTACGTCTGATGATTTCCTGTTCACTTAGTTCTAATATATTCATTTCGTTATGTATTAACTCAATTTTGGAGGCAAAAATACGAAACTTTTCTTATATATCCCGTATTACGTCTCTTTTTTGTATCTTTGCGCCCTCAAAGAAAAGAATATGAGTCAACAAAAAACACCCACTGCGCTGGGTACTGAAAAGATTGGAAAACTTCTGATGCAATACGCCATTCCGGCAATCATCGCTATGACGGCATCTTCTCTTTATAACATGGTAGATAGTATTTTCATTGGACACGGGGTAGGAGCACTGGCTATTTCGGGGCTTGCGCTGACGTTTCCTTTGATGAACTTAGGTGCTGCTTTCGGCTCGTTGGTCGGAGTGGGAGCCTCTACACTTATATCTGTCAAGCTGGGGCAGAAAGACTACGGTACTGCCCAGAAGATACTTGGCAATGTGCTTATCTTAAACCTGATTATCGGTATCTCCTTTACGCTCCTTGTCCTACCGTTTCTCGATCCGATTCTTTATTTCTTCGGAGGAAGTGACGAAACGGTGAAGTATGCCCGGGAGTTTATGCAGATCATCCTGCTCGGTAACGTGGTTACCCATCTCTACCTCGGGCTGAATGCGGTACTTAGGGCTTCCGGACATCCGCAGAAGGCGATGATCGCTACCATAACCACGGTGGTAATCAATGTGCTGCTCGCCCCCTTGTTTATATTTGTATTCGATTGGGGGATTCGGGGAGCGGCTGCTGCTACTGTTTGCGCGCAGTTGATCGCTTTGCTGTGGCAGTTTCATTTCTTCAGTCGTAAAGACGAGTTGATCCGGTTGCAGAAAGGTATTTACCGGTTGGAACGTAAGATTGTAACCGACTCTTTAGCGATCGGTATGGCTCCTTTCCTGATGAATATGGCTTCTTGTTTCATTGTCATCCTCATCAATCAGGGGTTGAAGAAGTATGGAGGCGATTTGGCTATTGGCGCGTTCGGCATTGTCAACCGCATCGTCTTTGTCTTTATAATGATTGTGTTGGGATTGAATCAGGGGATGCAGCCTATTGCCGGCTATAATTTCGGGGCGAAGCTTTATCCGCGTGTGACGCGGGTGTTGAAGGAGACGATTCGCTATGCGACCGTAATCACGACAATCGGTTTCCTGATCGGTATGTTTATTCCCGAAATGGTTTCCGCCATCTTTACGTCGGACCCAGAGCTGATCGCGATCTCCTCGAAGGGATTCCGTTTGGTTGTCCTGTTTTTCCCCATCGTAGGTTTCCAGATGGTAGCTTCCAACTTCTTTCAAAGTATCGGAATGGCCAATAAGGCTATTTTCCTTTCACTCACCCGGCAGATGCTTTTCCTCGTTCCGTGTCTGTTGATTCTGCCGCATTATTATGGGCAGCTAGGCGTATGGGTAAGTATGCCGGTAGCCGATTTGGCGGCAAGTGTTGTGTCGGGCGCTATGCTTTGGTGGCAATTCAGGCAGTTTAAGAAGGCCGAAGCTGCTCGTTGATATATGCCAGGTATCCCTGGACATCCGCTAAGGAATGTCCAGGAAAGTGGTTATTAGCTGTACTTGGCGGGGCGTGAAAGTACGTGTACGCGGATTGTATCCGAGTTCCGTCAAGCGAGCGTACAACTCTTTATTGATCTTTATCCACTTGGTTAGCATCCGGATGGCGCATCGTGGCGTAATGTTCGGGTTGTAAAGGCAGGCTAAATCCTTTTTTAGATACGTTTTGATGACAAAAGGCTTCTCTTCTTCTTCCAATTCTTCCCAGGTTGAATGTTCCATTTAATTTTTCATTTTAAGGTTTGGTAAATATACGAAATATTGAACAAAATATCAACATATCATACGTTTTTTTAAGCATCACCTGCACCTGTTTTATCAGGTGCAGGTTTTGATTTACAGATTCTCGAGTGTTGTCGGGTCCGGAGCTTCTCCACCGCCTCCCTCTTCCGGTTTGGAAGGTTCGGTTTCGAGCTTTTGCACACTTACGTTGTGTAGCATCTCTTTAAACTTATAGCCTGGTGTGAAAATGATTTTCACCCTCCGGATTGTATCCGTGTCTACCTTCTCAGCAGTCTCTTGGCTTTCACAATTCATGCCCGGTCGGAAGCATCCGAAGTCCCCCAGTTGAACGGAGATACCTTTGTTGAGGTTGATACTCAAGGTATCTATCAGTGCGTCGAGTACAAATTTAACCGCTCCGCTAGGTACCATGCCCACTTTGGTTATTTCATCGCATAAGCTTCGGAAATCCAAGGTATTCGTAATGAAGTTTTGTGCCACATACTTTTCAGTTTTTGTTTTGTCGAAACCGAAAATTCTTTTTTTAATTACATACTTTAATGCCATTTTAAATGATGTTTTTAAGTTACTAATTTTATTACCATATCTCTTTGTGATCACGATACAAATATACGACATATGGAAAACGTCCATGTGCTTTAATGAACGTCAATGATGCACATTGACGCACAATTTTGAAAAAAAATAGAGAATTAACTATTTGGCTCTATTGGGGAGGAGAAAAAACGTCTGATTTGCAATAAATACTCAGTTTTCCCAGCCCTTCACGCCGGATTATCCCTTCGGCAATGAAAGCATTGAGATCGGCTATCGCACATCTTTTATTCCGTCCGGTAAGCAGGCAGTAGCTTGTCCGGCTGATGAACAGATGCGTTTTGAAATACTCGGCAAGTCGTTCGATACACATCGGACGGGAAATGCCACCCTGTTTTGACTGAGGGGAAGTTTCCCGGCGTTGCAACCTCATTTGCCGGCCTACTTCCCTTCTGCATACCCGGCTTGCCCGGAAGTTGATACTTTTCAGTTTGACGGAGGATACCCGGACCTTTTTCTTATCATACACCGGTGGGCATTGCAGGGAGGCGGAGAAGAAACCCAGTTTGCCCAATTCTACATTCCATCCATTGGCCAGCAAGTCGCAAGTCTCATTGGCAAAAGCTTCCATGGCACCTGCCAGCAGGCTTCGGCTGATGCCCGTAAACTTATGTACGCGGTCTAAAAACTCTTCCTGCCCGACAGTCCCTTTGAGCACGATTCGGGCGTGTAAAGGTTGCTGTGCTCCATCCTCTGCGGGCGGGTTCTCAAATAAATCATATACGGCACTCATACGCTAAAAATAATTAGTTAGGTTACTACTTTGGATTCGTTCGACCCGGGTTGATGTTTCGTTCCACCTAGGTCGGTGTTTGGTCCGACCCGGGTATTTGTTTCGTTCCACCCGGGTCGAACGAATTAGTTGATAGAGCAAAGGTAGTTAGCCGATAGGGTGTAGGAGTGCTTTAGCGGTGGTCTGCTCCTGTAATTTTTAGTGTGGCTATTGAATGGCGTTGTGAAATACGCCACCGACGAGCGTCAGGTATTCCGGCATCTTGCCATTCTCGCTCCATTTTAGCTCGATGTTCAGCAATTGGGAGGTAGTCTTACCAATGTCGAAACCACAAGACTCCAATGACGGGCGAGCCAATTCAGGGTAGGGGCAGGGCTTACCTTCGATGCGGGTACAGGAAGGGCAAACGATGCAAAACCCGGCGAAGAAAGCGCGTCCCTGATACTGCTTCTCCAGTCTGAGTAAGCGAGCATCCATCGACAAGCGTTCCGTCTTCATCAGTTCGGCTCCATACGTAATGGGATCTGTAATCTCTTGGGGGTGCAGCGGCGTGATCTTGGAGGCTAGTATAAAGGCAGTCTGGTACAGATAATGGTCTACATTGAAACTGAATGGCGGACAGGCCCAGCAAGTGTCATAGCGGCGGCATTGTTGGCAGAAACCCATAAACTTCTCAGCATCCCGGTATTGAGCCATAAAGTCGGCTACGGGAATTATGACCGAAAATTCTTCGGCTAGGTAGTCTTCATTTATTTTCATATCACAAAGATAAAGTTTATTTTTGTACAGTCACTAGCATTTACACCGAATGGAAAAAGGATATATTCACGTTTACACAGGCGATGGAAAAGGAAAGACAACGGCTGCTTTCGGATTGGCTGTACGTGCCTTTGTGCCGGGAAGCACGTCTTCGTCGGGCAATTTGTCAAGAGTATGCAGTACCACGAAACCCGTATGGTTGAGAAATTCGAGCATATATGTATTGAACAGTTCGGCAACGGCTGTATGCTGACCCGTGAGGTTGATCAGGAAGATATCCGCATGGCTCGTAAGGGGTTGGAACGATGTGAGCAGATCTTGCTGGCGGACGAATATGAGATTGTGATTCTGGATGAGTTGACTATTGCGTTGTATCTAGGCCTGCTGGAACTGGCAGACGTGCAGAAGCTTCTGCACAGCAAACGTCCGGAAACCGAATTGATCATTACCGGACGTTATGCTCCGCAAGAGCTGATTGAAATGGCTGACTTGGTTACAGAGATGCGTGAAGTAAAGCATTACTATACCCAAGGTGTATTGTCACGAGACGGAATCGATCGTTAACCCCATACCTCGGCCGCTATTTCGCGTACGAGTGCTACTTTATTCCACTGTTCTTCTTCGGTGAGGATGTTGCCTTCTTCTGTTGAGGCGAATCCGCATTGAGGGCTTAAATAAAGCCGATCGAGTGGTACGTATTGAGTTGCCTCCTGAATACGCTGTTTGATCTGTTCTTTCTCTTCCAATTGTGGATGCTTAGAGGTTATGAGACCCAATACCACGTGTTTGTTTTCCGGTACAAAGCGGAGAGGCTCGAATCCTCCGGCACGCTCTGTGTCAAACTCCAAATAGTAAGCATGTACGTTCTCTTTGGCGAACAGAGACTCTGCTACCGGTTCGTAACTTCCCGAACCTGCCCAAGTAGAGTGGTAGTTACCTCGGCAAACATGCGTGTTGATTACCAAATCTTCCGGTAAATCGGCGATCGCTTCATTGTTCAATCTCACATACAGGGCTTGCAAGGCTTTCACCTGTTCGGCATCGGCTGTCACCCCTTTGGCTGCCATGTACTCGCGGCTGCAAAGCATTCCCCAGGTACAGTCGTCCAATTGGATATTCCGGCAACCCAGTTCGTAGAACTTTCGTATGCTTTTTTGGTAAGCGTCTGCGATGTCACTGTACAGTTCCTCTTCGTCGGTATAGAAGTCGGCAATGGCGTGTTGGTTGCCCGGCCAGCTCAGTGCCATGTAGAATTGTGACGGAGAGGGAATGGTTTGCTTCGTCAAGACCTCATTGCCTGCTACTTGACTGGCAAATGTGAAATGCTCGAAGAAGGGATGATTCGGATTGAAACGAACCTTACCGGATAGAGAAGCTGACTCCGCACGGGTCTCTTCATCGTGAAACTTATATCCCTGTTCGGCCTTTTGGTATTCCACACCTTCAAATCCCCAGAAGAAATCGAGGTGCCACCAACTGCGACGGAACTCTCCGTCGGTGACGCATTGCAGACCGGCTGCTTTTTCCTTTCCGATAAGTTCGGTGATGCATTTATCCTCCACAGCTTTCAATTCTTCTGCCGTAATTTTATGCTCCTGATAGTCGGCACGTGCCTTTTTCAACTCTTCCGGACGCAGGAAACTACCTACGATATCTGCCCGAAAGGGTGCGTTGTTTTTATTTCCCATTGTTTTGCTTTTTTCTCTACAAAGGTATGTCTCGTGGAAATAAAATCTAATAGCCTGTTTGAAGTTGGATTATTTTTCTAATTTTGCGCTTGTATTGAAGTATAAACTATAAAATAATTCTGTAAGTACAGGATGGATGAGAATAATATTCTATGGAGAAGTTAGATGCGATTGATTTGAAGATTCTAAAGGCTTTGCAGGCAAATGCGAAATTGACAACCAAAGAGTTGGCTTCGGCCGTAAATTTGTCGGCTACCCCGGTGTTCGAACGTCAGAAACGCTTGGAGCGCGAAGGGTTTATCAAACGATATTCAGTAGTCTTGGATGCCGATAAGTTAGGAAACAGCTTCATTGTATTCTGCAACATTCGCCTGAAGCAGCACAGCAAAGAGTACGGACAGCAATTCATGGCAGCCATCGAAACGATCAAAGAAATCACCGAATGCTATAACACATCCGGTGATTACGATTTTATGATGAAGATTTATGTACGCGACATGAAACACTACCAGGACTTTATCCTCAATACGCTGGGTACTATCGAATGCATCGGCAGCCTGCACAGCGTGTTTGCCATAGGCGAGGTGAAGCCGTTTAGCGGTATTCCCCTGCCGGAGCAGTAGCTGGTTGAGCTAGCCCAATGCCAGAATCAGCAATTGGGCAGTCAGTACCCGCAGGAACATAGTCAGCGGATAAACAGTTGCGTAGCCCACTGCCGGAGCATCGCAGGAAGTCTGGTCATTCGAATAGGCCAATGCCGGAGGATCTGTCGTAGATCCCGCGATAACTCCCATCAAGGTGAAATAGTTCAGTTTGCAGTACCATCTTCCGATCATACCTACGATAAGTAAAGGTAGAACGGTGATAATTACCCCATAGCCAACCCATATATATCCGCCGCCATAGATTACGGTGTCGATAAAGCCTTCTCCGGCACCCAGTCCCACACAGGCTAAGAAGAGTGCGATACCGATTTCGCGCAACATCAGGTTGGCACTCATGGTCGTGTATGTGATAAGTTTGAGTTTCGGGCCGAAGCAGCTGATTAGAATCGAAACGATAAGCGGGCCGCCTGCCAATCCCAACTTGACCGGTTGCGGAATGCCGGGGAAAGCAAACGGTATACTACCCAGAATACAACCTAGCGCAATCCCGATAAAGATAGGGATCAGGTTCGGATGATTCAAACGTTTCAACGAGTTACCGAGCACCTTTTCCGCATGGCTAACCGACAGTTCGGTTCCAACCACCGTAACCCGGTCGCCCATTTGTAAGTGTAGGTTCGGCGAAGCGACCAAGTCCACCCCCGAACGATTAATCCGGGTAATATTCGCCCCGAAGTTATTTCGTATTCTAAGTTGCGAAAGCGTCTTTCCGTTCAGTTCCGGTTTGGTAATCAGAATGCGTCGGGAAATCAGTTCTTTGTTCAGGTCATTCCACTCCATCTGCGTCTCCTTGCCGAAGAAGATCGTGATTGCCTCCATATCTATCGGGTTGGCAATAACCAGAATAATATCTCCTACATTCAATACAGTCTCCGAGTTGACCAGCTCCGTTACCCCTCCTTCGCGGTGGCGTATGCGTGATATGACGAATTTGCGATTCACCAGCGGGCCAAGCTCTTTAATAATGAGTCCGTCGATCGCCTCATTTCTCACCTCGATAGAGGTTGGGCGAACGGTCAGTTCTTGCAGATGGCCCAGACCTTTCTGAGCCTCTTCCTCTTCGCGAGTCGTGTTGATGCGGAGGATATATTTCAGGAAAATGAGTGATAGGATAATACCTACAACACCCAACGGGTAGCTGACCGCATAGCCCATGGCTATTTCGGGAGCATCGATCCCTCGTAAATCACTGTTGGCTTGTTGGGCAGCACCCAGACCGGGGGTATTGGTTACCGCACCCGACAAGATACCTACCATGGTCGTGATAGGCGTCCCTGTTACAAAATGCAGGATAACCGTGATCGCTACTCCGAGGAATACCACCAAAGCAGCCAGCATATTTAAGGTGAAACCACCCTTCTTAAATGCTGAAAAAAAGCCCGGCCCGACTTGCAGGCCGATTGAGTAAACAAATAAGATTAATCCGAATTCTTTTAGGAAATGGAGTAGGTGCTCATCCAGGTTCAGGTTGAAATGGCCGAACGCGATGCCGACAAATAGAATCCAGGTAACCCCGAGAGAAACACCCCATACTTTTATTTTTCCCAGCATGATGCCGAATGCTATGACAAGCGACAAAATTAAAACAGAGTGCGCCACCCCGCCTCCCCATAAATTGGGGTAACCTTCGAATAAATTTCTTAGAACTTCCATCGTTATTTATATTATGAATACATATGTATGCCATTACGTAAACCGCCCGAAGAATATATCTTCAAGTACGGCTTCTTAGAAACGGTTACTTAATAGTCGGCTGTTTTCCTATCCCACGAGTGAAGACAGCTTTTCAGACATTGAACGGCAGGTCTTCTGACTGGCTCCCTGCTTGGTGCCTTCCCGGATATTAGTCCAGTGCAGGAGTATTACCAAGAGTTGTATGGAGTTTCACAGCAGCGGGACTGTTCGGGATTTACACCCGATTCCCTTTTAATTTGGATAGCTAAAGGCCACCCAAAACCGATTCGGTGACAAAGATAGCCATTAATCGGGAATCATCACCATTTATGCGGAAAGAATCTTTTTTAGGGAATTTTACCTGTTTCGGTGACGCGGACGCGCATCTCCTGGGGATCGAACGTGATGGAATCGTTGCGAAACAGGCGTTCGATATGCCCGCTTTTGACCATCTCCGAAGTAGGTAAACTATAGAGTCGCGGGTTGTCAATCAGCATAATTGTGCTACAGAGCGAGAGAGCAATGTCCAGGTCGTGTGTAGAGAATACAATGCACTTTCGAGCATTCTCGGCTAAGGATTTCAGGAGTAGGCAAAGTTCGTACCGGTTGGGTAAGTCCAGAAAAGCGGTAGGTTCGTCGAGTAAGATAACCGGCGTATCTTGCGCCAGTGCCCGCGCTATCATAATGCGCTGACATTCACCGTCGGACATCTTATCCATCGTTTTGCCGGCATAATCACTCATTCCTACCAGGCGCATGGCCTCGGTCACCCGTTCCCGGTCTTCTTCTTGCAGGCGGCCCACCCAGTTGGTATACGGAGCACGTCCCAAAGAAACCACATCCTCGCAACTGAGATTAGCTATGCGCACTTTATCGGTCGTCACGAAACTGATCTTACGAGCCAGCTCTTCCGGTTTGAGACGAGCCACCTGCTTACCATCCAGGAGGATTTCCCCTTCCTGCGGTTTCTCCAAGCCCATAACGGCCCGAAGCAGCGTGCTCTTGCCCGTACCGTTGCGTCCCAGTAGGGCAACGAGTTGTCCGGTTGCTATCTCGGTGGAAACTTTATCCAGCAGGATGTGTTGGCCATAACCTAATGTCAGATCTTTGAGCTCAATCATTTGAATATACCTAAGTTTTTACTAATCACCCATAGAATAACCGGAACTCCGAGTAGGGCGGTGATGCAATTGATCGGCAACAGGAACTTCTTCGCAATGATATCGCAAATCAGCATACCGATCATGCCGATCAGCATTGTGCCGGGAACCAATACCCGATGATCGGCATTGCTGAACACCAGGCGTGTGATATGTGGAATAGCCAATCCGATAAATCCTACCGGGCCACAGAATGCGGTAACCGTTCCGGTCAGTAGCGCGGTGGACATAAAGATCAGGGTACGTGAGCGTTTGACGTTCATGCCCATGGTGCGTGCATAGTTCTCGCCGAGCAGCAACAGGTTCAATGACTTGATGCAAGCGACGGATAAAACCAGTCCGACGCAAAGCACAGGTATCATGATTGCCAGTTGGCTGGAGGTGATATGTCCAAGTGATCCCATCGACCATAAGGTGAACATCTTCAAGCGTTCGGCGGAACTCAGGTATTGCAGGATCTGAATGATGGCACCCGTTACGTACCCGATCATGACCCCCACAATCAATACACCCAGAATGTTCTTTACCTTCCGGCTGAGAATAGCGATACCCAATAAGATAACGGAAGTTCCGATCCAGCCCGAACCAACGATACCAATGGACTGTAACATCGGGAAATCAGTCCATCCCAATGTCGGTGCGCCCAATACAAATAGCGCGACTCCTAGCCCTGCGCCCGAACTGACTCCCAATAGATACGGGTCCGCCAATGGATTTTGAAAGACGGTCTGCATTTGCAGTCCGCTTACGGAAAGAGCGATCCCTATCAAAGCGGCAACGCCAACCCGGATAAAACGGATCGAGAGCAAGATGTTGCGTGTGGTGCCGTCACATTCGCCTCCGGTAAGTACCGCCCATATCTTGCCAATGGGGATAAAGGTATCTCCGGTTGCCATATCCGCCAGAAGCAGGACGATGGCAATGATACCCAAAGAGGTAAATAGCAGGGAGGTTCGTTTTCCGTTTTTACTCATTGCAACTGTCGGTAATAATAGAGTGAATCGGGAACCAGTTCCGGATGGAAGATATGTATCAAATCGCGCAATACGATGTCGGGGTGTACGACCGCCGATTCCCAATAGTCGTTGCCGCCCGTAGCCGTCAATCGTAGGTTGTTGTTGTAAACCGTCTGGTTGTGTACAGCTTTGGCAGCGGAGAATTTCGGGTTCATCTTATTCAATTCCTTCAACGAAGAAGCCATGCCTAAGTTGATCCAGTAATCCGCTTTCTGTATCAATTGGTAGGCTGTTTCCAAACCGATGGGCGTGGAGCTGGTCGTTGTATTCTCCTTATAAATATAGTCCCCTCCCGCATCGGCAACCAGGCGTGCCATATAACTCTGAGTCGACGGCATTACCCAACTATCATTCCAAGGCGTGTTGAACATCACCGTAGGCCGTTGCTCTACCGAATCGGTAAGCGCTTTCAGAGCGTGATAGCGTTGGGGAATCTCCCGGAATGCGTCGATACTTTTCTGCCGAATGTCCATCAATTCCCCTAAGACAACAAGCCATTCCGCTTTGCCCAGCGGAGATTCTTCCAGGTATTCACCTACGTACATCGAAGGGATGGACAACTCTTTCAGCTTGTCGGTCACACTTGCCTGCGCATCTCCAATGCCATACAGCAGTACCAGATCAGGCTTTAGTCCCAGCAACAGTTCATAATTCATTTCAGCACCCATATCCTGAATCGAATCCTTGTGTGCTAGAACGTAGGCGTTGGAAACATAATTGATGCCCGAAACTCCCACGATGCGGCTGACTTCCCCTAAGGCGTCGAGCATGGCGATGTACGAAGAAGACATACAGACAATTCGTTTCGCACCGGCAGGAATAACGGTTCCGCTAAATCCGGCAGGTGGTTGTTCGTTGTTGCGTGAGATGAAATAAGGCATCTCGATGTTGGTTGCCCCTTGCCAGGGGTTGAATGTTCGGATGATGGTGCTGGCAGTATTGTCCGCCCCTATTATTTTGAATCCCGAAGCGTATTCGGGCGCATATACTTCGTTGCTAAAAGCTTCCAGCGAAACCTTGTTGCCTGATTTGCAACCTGACAGTACAAGCAGGCAAAGCAGCGTAAGGGTTGAAAGGGTATGTCTCATATTCTAGTGATTCTGTTTTTAAATGAATAAATGTCAGTTGCTTTTATGTCCCCACCGTGGGTTGATGCTGACGGTGAAACCATAGTTCCTCCGGGGCATGGGGCGACTGAGTACGGATATATATTCTTCGTTGAAGAGGTTGTACACCGAGAACTTCACGGATACCCCCGTTTGCTTCCACTTGAACCGTTTCTCCAGCGATACATCATTCATATAGTAAGCGCCGAGTTGGTCCCGCTTGGTGTACATCTCGTTGCTTGAAGTCGTATAGCGTTGGCTGTAATAGTTATACTTATATATAAAGAAGAAATCCTTCCAACTCACCTGCGTCATGAGCGCCGACGAGTACTCAGGTATGTAAACCAATTGCTTGCCGGTCGATTTATCTTCCGAGCTAACCGGTTCGCTCTTGTTGATTGCCTTGGTGTGCGTCCAGTTGGCGTCCATCCACAACGTCCACTCTCCCAAACGAAGCGAAGCCTTTCCCTTTAGTTCGAGACCGTAGCTGTGTACCTGCTTCACGTTGCGAGGTGTCCAGTACCCTTTGGTGGTAGGAATCCAGAGAATCCAGTCGTCGATGTGCGAATCAAAAACGGTGGCTTCACCTTTCAGGGTGAAAAGCTCATCCGATTTGAGCGTAAACTCCAGGCCGGTGTCGTATGTAAATCCTTTCTCGGGTGCCAGATTCGGATTGCCTCCCGGCTGAAAATAAAGGTCATTCAGCGTAGGGTAGCGGTAGTTGCGGGCGATAGAAGCTTGAACATAAGTCCGTAACGCGGCCAGAGGGTGACGTCCAGAAAGGCGGCCGGAATGAGCGGCGTGAATTTATTGTAATACATACCCCGCAGGTCGGCTGCTAATCCCACGCGTGACCAAGGGCGGTAGCGTACGGTAGCGAGTGCGGAAATCTCCGGGCGGCTCTCAATATACCCACCTTGTCCACACTTTCCCACGTATCGGCATAGTTGAATGTTCCGTTTAGGTTGGCACCGATCATCACTTCTCAGAAGGGATATATTCTACATTGCCCGACATAAAACCGGAATAGACATAGCTGCTTGCATTTTGCATGCGGTTCAGTTGCTCTTCACCTACTCGCGAGTCGTATTTATACTGCATATGCGTGTAGGTATAGCCCAGCTTACCGGATGCTTTCAGCTTCTCGCTGTTCGATCCCATCCGCCGACGGCACGGAACGTAGTTTCCTCCTGCCGGGTTTTATAGTTTGCCTCTTCGCGTTGGTCGGATGTAAGCATCGGTACGCCCCGGTCGGAATTCATCAGCCAAGCGGTGAGCGAAAACTTATTGCCGTCTTTGCGGTCGTAATAAAGTTCCTGCATCAAGTGGAAGTCCTGATACTGGCAGTTCTTGTTCGTGGACTTTTCATATTCCGGGTTGTAGCTACCGTCTTCGTTGAGTTGCGCTTTATCGTAATTGGTGTAGCTGAACTCGTTTTTCGATTTGGCGAAGTAGAGGCGGGTCGAACTTTGCCACTTCTCGCCTGCATAACTGAAACGAAGGAAGTCGTCAAAAGTTCGGTAACTACTGATACCTTGCACAAAGTGCAGATCGAACCCTTTTTTCCTTTCGGGGCCTGTGCCCAATGTAATCGCACCACCCAGTCCGCTACCGCTAACATTGACCGAACTTGCCCCGTGCCACAGACTCATGTCGTCGATGAAATAGGAGGGGATGAGTGAGAAGTCCACCTGTCCCAACATGGGTGAATTGATACTCATGCCGTTCCAAAGTACTTGCGTATGCGAGGGAGCCGTACCGCGGAAAGAAGCGGTTGCCATGGTTCCCCTGCCGTAACTTTTGATAAAGATCGAGGTACTTTGCGACAAAACGTCTGCCAGGCTATTGGCTATATTCTCACGCAGAACGAGTGTGTCGAGTACCGTTTTTGTGGCTCCGATATCGCGGAAGGGACGTTTGCCGACAATGGTGACCGTGTCCAGACGTAACTGCCAGGCCACTTTCTTGTCTTGTCCTTGCAGGGTTAGTACCCAGCAAAGCAGGAATGCGATACTTATCCGTATTTTAGTTATCATACTCATGGACGGTTGTATTTAAAGCAGAACGCTCCCGGGATGATACCTACCTTGAAGGTGTCTACCGGTACGGCTTGCGAGGTGTAGCGGAAGATAGCTCCGCGTTGTTGATAGTCGATGGCATCAGCCACATAGACCTCCGACGTATAAGGGTCGATCGTCAGGCCGTAGAAGATGCTATTCTTCTCCGGTCGTTTTAAGAAAGGGCGTACCGGTGTGCGCGTGGCGGTGACGTCCATCCGCCAAATGTCGTTGCAGATATAATAGAGTGTATCTCGTTCGCCGTTGAGCGTAACTTCCGAAGCGTTCTCCCCTTTGGTGAAGGTGAATTTATTTTCTATCGTCCGTGTGGCGGCATCTATCTTGTAGAGTGCCGGAGCTTCGTATCCGTAGGGGCTACCTTCGTATCCGCCATCGGTTATTGTCCACAGCTTACCATATTTATCGAGAACGAGTGAAGTAGGTTGCACGCCTACGGCGATTCTGTCTACCACCTTGTCCGTTTCGGTATCGATAACCAGGATAGAGTTGTCGTACGACCAACAGTTGACAAACACGTACTTGCCGTACTGCACCATTTGTTCGGTCGATTTATGGCCTTGGGTGTCGATCGTTCCCGTCTTCTCCAAGGTCTGGGGATTGAAAACCGTGATAACGGGCGCATAAAGATCGGTTATATAAGCTTTGGTATCGTTCACAAAGTGCACATAGCGAGGCGAAGAGAGGCCTTTGATACCTCCGAGCACCTCGAAAGTCTGTATATCGATGACGTAGACCACGCCTGAGTTGTTGACCACCACATAGCCTTTGCCTTTATGGATGGTCATCGATTGGGCAACATCTCCTAGCTTACGGCCATTCGCGCTGAAAAAGACGTCCTCCTCAACCTCTTTCGTATTCGTATCATAGTAAGAAAGGCTGGCATTGCCGTATTGAAAGTTGCCTTCATTGGTAATGAATAATCCGTTACCGGAGGCATTGAACGCTTTCTTCTCGAAAGGATCATAATCCATGCACGACGCTACGGCAAGAAATAGGAGAATTATGGGAAGAATTATAGGAGCCTTTTTGTTCATATGCATGCTTTTATCGGGCAAAAGTAGTAAAAAATAAGAAGATTCACCTGCCTGCTGAGAACTTTCGGCAGGCAGGTGAAGGTAAAACCGGATTGTCCGGCCTATTTAGAATGTAGGGACTAATTAGCGAATACTACCGAGTTGACGTTGGCAACGCCCGTCTCGATCGTATGCGTCGGGCCTGTACCATCCGATTTGAAAATGTTTAGATCCTGTCCCATGGACTGACCGATGCATACATCCCCGTTATACGGATTGACGGAAACACTATAGCCAAACATAAAATCGGGTAGGGTGCTCACATTAAATTGGCTCACTACTCCGGCAAAGGTTACTTTCTTCAGATGTGTATCGTAATCCATTGACATCCAATCAATATCCGCTGTGTAAACAGCATCGGCTCCGATTCCAAAACCTCCCACCTGATCGGTGATTTGGCTGTAACCGGTCGTGGTCAGTTTATACAAAGCCGAGCTCTCTGTTGTGTAGTTGCCCAGCGCGTTGAAGTAAATCGTTCCGTCGGGAGCCTGTTTGATGAGCTTCGGATTCGAAACAATGGTAAGCTGATCTTCTTCGCTTAGATCGAGTGGCAACACGGAGATCGTGTTTCCGCTTCCGGCAGACGTATCATTGGCGTTTCCGGAGTTGCAAACATAAACCTGATCGTTCGCTACACAGATACCTTCGGAATAGGTGGCTGCCAGTGCAAGGGAGTTTTGCTTGGCATAAACGAGGGTATCGATAGACATCACCGCTCCGGAATAGAGACTGATGTACACTTTTCCACCGTGAGCTGCCAAATGGCGAGGCATGATCTTATGTCCACTCTTGGGGTCGTCGTACTGAATGAGTGAAGTTAGTGCTGTACCTGTACCGGCATTAAACACCCGGATTCCTCCATTGTCGGCTGTAAGACCATTGCCGCTCACAGCACAATACAATTTAGAACCGTATTTAATGAGCGCATTGCCGGTGTCTCCTACCTGAGTTCTGGAGATTTCGTTCCAAAGGCTATCATATTTAATTAAATATCCCGGGATGGACGCATTGCCCGCTTTCCAGGTTCCTTCACATAATACATACGCATGCAACCATCGGGTGTCATTCGTTGAACGTGTAGGCTCTTCGGTTGGTTGAGAATCGTCCAGCACTTCGTCCAGCACATCATTCGTACAACTGCCTAACGCTACGATAAGTGCGCAAGCAGCACAGAAAAGGAGATTTTTTTTCATAAGTTTGTTTTTTAATTATTGCTAAAATACCGGTAGGTGAGTCTTTCATCTGTTGTAAGGTCGGATTGGAACCGCAATATGTGACTGTCCATTTGCTCACTTGCTCGATCATAGGCTTGAACGGGCTGAAGTTGAACAGCTTCTTAAAGCCTTTGATGGTCACCTCTCCTACAGAACTTAGCTTGGGGAAACAATTGATCTGCGTAATCGTCTGTTGCGAGGTTGTTTTGCCTGCTATGTTCAGTTCCCCGCCGACTTTGCTCAGTACGGGTAGGTTGATATACGAAAGGTCTGCCTGACTGGTGTTGACGGTGAGAGCCAGACTTCCCGTGACCTCGGTCAGCTTGGGTGCGTTGAGGCGAGTGGCTACTCCGTTGCTTCCCAGATGCGTCTTAATGCTGCCTACCGATTCCAAGTCCGGCAGCAGTAACTCATCCAGCACGTTCATGGTAACCGGACTGGTGCTCAGGCTTCCGGTGATCGCCTTCACCCCGTCTAAGGAGACGCTACCCCGTGCCGTGCGGATGGAATAGTTGGCTATCGTGTTTATGCCCACGAGAATAGGCAACGGAGCCTGATTGTTGTTGGCAAACTCAATGTCACCAAAGGTGTCTTTACCCGTCAGGGTGAATTGATCGGTGCCGTTTGGGGAAATGGTAAGTTTCTCGATAGTCTTGCCGGTAGCGTCCAGTTGCAAAACAGAGGTCGAAGAGAGGGTAAGAGTCTCTATGCTTTCGAGGTCTTTTATAGTGGTATTGATGTCTGTAAACGACAGAGATTTCTGGAAACTCAGCGTAGATAAAGCCTTTAATTTCGGAATACGGAGAGTTTCCAAACTTTCTGCCCCTTCGAATCTGATTCGGGAACAAGTGCCCAATATCGGTAAGTTGATTGTGGTCAGCTTGGGAAATCCTGCGCCGGAAGTGCTGGCGTATAGATAGAGCTGATCTCCGATGGATTCCAAATCCGGGAACTCCAAGTCAGTTAGTTGATTGCTATTGAAGATTATACTTCCTCCCACCTGCTGGAGAGAGTTCATGTTGAAAGAGGTTATGCTCGTTTCCTGAATCTCCGAGTTTCCGAGAATAGTCTTCAGAAGAGGCATCGAAAGGGATTCAATCTGTTTACCGTTATATAGGTTCAAATCTCTGCGAATGAGTGTGAGGGCAGGGAAGGAGACCGACTTGAGGTTTTTGGCAACGCCTGTTCCGACAGTCGTGATCAAGATGCTTCCTGCTCGCTTGATTTTAGCCAGTCCGTCAAGGTACTCGCCTTGATAGTATTGCCCGATCTGAAGTTGCCCCATTACCTCGGTGAGCTTGGATAAACCATTCAGATTCATGATCGGATCGGTTGTGTTCTCAGTAAGTCCAATGAATAGGCTTCCTTCTATGGCCGTTACCCCGTGCGTGCCGAACGCATCGACTTCCGCTTGTGAGTTGAGGGTGATGTTGGCCACCTCGCTGACGGGCGTGTACTGGATGGTGTATTTGTACGTCCGTCTGGTCTGGTTATACGACTTCACAACGAACTGTTGTTCTTCGTTCCATAAGTTTATGCCCGCGGGATCGGGGAAGATGGCGGCCTGTTCGCTCAGGCGATAGGTGGCGGTAGCTCCCGCAAGTTCGGTACCTTCGGGAACGGTTATCACGATCTCGTTGTCGTCAATGGCTGCCTGCCACGTGGTTACTCCCTGGGTGAGGGAGAATGAAAGCATATTGTTGTCCAGTCCGACGAACGGGCTGTTATCGTCGTCGTCACTACAACCTGTGAACAAGGTTACGGCGCAAAGAACCGACAAAAAGGTTTTTCCTAAAATATTCAGAGTCATATCTGTAATGCTTTAAATTTATAGTTATTGCAGGGTGGAAGGTGATTCGTTCATCTGGTTGTCGGTGAAGCCGAAAACTTCTGTGGACAACTCTCCGAGCACACCTGCTACCGACTGGATGCCTGTCTGCACTTTGATGAAGTCGATGTAGCGCAACGTCACTTTTTCTCCGTTGGGATACATCGCGTTGGCTATCTTGAATCCGTTACCGGCAGGGTCTGCGTTGGCATTCTCTCCACCGACGAAGTCAGTTCCCCAGTTGTCGGCATAGCCCAATCGTAGGCATCGTTGTACCATAGGCCGTCATGACGGGTATTCGCTTTCAGGCGTGTACCGCGCAGGGTATATTGGGCATCTTTGAGCAGGAAGGGAAGGAGGGTTTCAGATCGACGCTGCCGGAGTTGCCGCGATTGTCTGTCCATTGCAGAGGCATATTGGTTTTAGGAGCGCGATAGTAGGTCACTGCATAGTTCTGATACGTTTCCGCTTTGCCGGTCTCGCTGCCGCGCAGTTCGTACCAAGTATCATCAGGCTTTCCGTTACCGTTCTCGTCCTGCATCACGTAAACAATGCCAGGCTCGGAACTTCCTTTGAAGGCATTGCCTGTAATGAAGAAGTCGTAACCGTTGTTCTTGTTGTAGATGCTGTGGTCGAGGCCTACCACGATGTAGCCGCCCCAAGCCCCCAACGATATATAGTTCTTATCTTGGTTGATTCGCCGCTCGGCATACGTGTTGGCTTCCGCCTGTGTGGCTCCGTTAATCTGGCTAACGAATTGTCCCGGTGCAGGCAAGAGGTCAAATACGGTGATCTGCATGCTCGAGCTATTAGCTGTGGGAGCGCGGTAATATTTGGCTTCGTTGGTTGTCAGGCAGACAACGGTTTGTGTGGCACTCTTCACCACGGTGCCGTCTGTTCCGGTCACTTTCACCTGATAGTTTCCGGCACTGGGAGGTGTAAAGGTGAAGGTGGATTGTGTTTGGCCTTGTTGGGTCACTCCGTCCACTTGCCATACATAGGTCGCGTTGGCGGTGGCATCGGTGATGACGGGAGATACGCAGGCGGCACGTCCGGTGGGAACAGTCAGCTGGGTCTCGTTGAACACGATGTTCATCTCCGGCTTGTCCGATACCAGTATCGAGGTGGTGGCGTTGCCGCTACCGTCTTCGTTGGTTACCACAAGTTTCAGACTGAACTGTCCTTTTTCACTGGGTTTGAATGTGTAGGTGGGTTCTGTTCCTACCGTTTTGCCATCCATCGTCCAGGCATAGGTGCTCCCATCGGTGATGTTGACGGAAGATACAATGCTTATATCTTTACCTATATACGTATTGTAGAGAGGGATTAGCGATACGGCAGGGATCATTTTATCTACGACCTCTACACGTATTTCTTCTTCCGCATAACCATTTTCGGTGTCAACGCGAAAGCGAAGAAAGACCGATCCGGCAGTTTTGGACGAATAGGTGCAGGAGACGTCTTTACTAATGATTTTCCCATCTTTATCTTTCCACGTATAGATGGGGTCAGTGGCATTTGTCACGACGGGCGTGATGGTGATGTCTTTCAGTATTTTCACTGCGTAGACGCCTGTGCCGTTCTCAAATGTGATTACGGGAGGAGTACCTTTCGAGATTTCTTCATCACGGTCGTTTCCGCACGAAGCAAGTGCCATTACGCAGCAAAGCGTTAGTAAATTGGCGGTTGTTTTTAAAAATCCATTTATCATGAGCATTCTTTTAAGTTGCTGAATTGATGATAATGGATTTCACTCGGGTGCAGAGATACCCGGTTAGTGTGAATAGAAGGAGTCCGTTTTCACGATACATTGCTGTATACCCGAAAAGGACAACGACCTACTTCCCGAACGCCGCAGGAGTAAAATCCAACTGCAAGGAGGCAGGTCTTCTGACTTATTCCCGTATTTGTAGCGCCTTCCCAGAAGTAATATCCAGTGGCATTGTACTACAAATTGCATGACATCATAGTCATACGGGGAAAATACAGCAGCGGCTACTGTTACCGATTCACACGGTATTCCCTTTTTAATCCGATACCGCATCGAACGCGGCAACGGATACCAACTTTGCAAAGGCAAAGATAGTTATATTTCTGTATATTGTGTTTTTATTAACAATTTATTTAAGCGGATTGCCGAAAAAAGAGGTGTGGACTGTCTTGCGGCGGGGATAAGTTTCGGCTTGATAATTAGTGTGTTGCCAATGGTTTGCTATGCCGGGCTGACTTGCGGATGCGGTTGCTTCTGATAACTGTCGGCACGCCTTGTAAGGATTCGTTAGTTGGCTGAGGAAGGGGTGGCTTGATTATCGTCTTGTTGAAAAGGAGCTGTTCCTTTGCCCCGGGCAAATACCAAAATGCCCTGGGCAAACGGATCATTTACCCAGGGCAAAAGTTGTTGTTCCCCTGGGCAAAGCAAACGTATGCCTCGGGTGATTCTTAGTATGCTTCTTTCAAGCTCTTACCTATGTTACTGCATTACAGCAATATCGTCTACGCAGAAGTAAGTCGGTGTGTTGACACCGTACTCTCCTTTGTCAGAACCGTCCATGGTGAAGCTCAGTTTGTGCACTTTGCCCAGCGAGCTCAGGTCTACCCGTTTCCATTGGTTAACGATACCGCCGGCATTCTGTGTGCGGAAGTCTGCCAAGAAGAATTCTACCGTTCCCGTAGACTTGCCGGCTGCACTGAATCCTTCAACGACGAGTTTGAACCAATCTTTGGCATCGTAGGAGAGTTTCTTAGCGTAGTTGTTGCCGTTAGTCATCGTTAGAGCCGCATACGTACTGTTGGTAAAGTAGGCGTGGTCGATTATATGTTCGGCATTTGCAGTTTGGAAGTTCATCGTAGGCGCGTCGTTATAGCTGCTGACATAGCTTACGGCAAAAGTCTTAGACTTATTGTTACCTCCGTTTTTCTGATTGTTATCTCCGAAGAATACGCTGCATTGATTGGTATAATCTTCTTTCGTCAAGTCATTCCACTGAGAAATGGCTATACCTCCTGAATAGAAAGCGGTTGCATCTGTATTGAAGAATAAATCGGACGAACTGTCGTGGTAACCGGTATATCTCTCCGGATTTGTACCGGTATAGGTCGAAGCCAGATTTTCTCCTTCTGCTGTTGGTCCGGCAAGATACTTGGCATTTACATCTTCAAATGTGACGAGGTAGAACGCTTTTACTTTCAACGAAGCCTTTGCTGATCCGGCAAGTATATCGATTGAACACTGCTGGCCAAACTGCTACTTACCAGGGAAGGTGCTGTAACGATCAACTTATCATTCTTGATTTTGGCTTCCCATCCGTTGGGTGTGTTGAAGGAAGTAGACGTAACTTCGCTCAAAACAACCGGGAACTCGCGGGTTTCTCCATAAACAAACTCTTCTACATCATTGGCCGTGAGCTGGATCGATGGGTTTAAATCGTCATCCGATGAACAGGATACAAATAGGCAGGTTAAAACTAAAAGGAATAATGACTTCTTCATACGCTTATTATTAATGTTAAACATAAAATCCATTTTATGTATCGGAGCGTATGTCTGATCAGATAAGTTGGTAGCCGGCGACTTCTTTGTCAGTGCTAATTCTTGCAAAAGCGTTTAAAGCAGTCTTCGGTACTCTCATATCTTGTAAGAGTGACTCCGATTGCCAAGGCAGGTTTTCTGACTCATTCCGGTTTTACGCCTTCCCAACCCTAAACGGTCAGTGGCTATTGGTAAAACTGTTTTGTTCGTTTCCGAACAGGAATTTACAGCAGCAAGAACTGTTGCCGGATTACACGGCATTCCCTTTTCATCTCTTTCCGCCGGATCATCAGACGGAAAGAAACACCTTCACGCTGCAAAAATAGTCTTTATTAGTAAAGGACCATGTAGTTTTTCAAAAAGATTCTTCTTTTTCCTTCAAATTAGTAAAAAGACGCTTGCAGCGCTCGAGAGTATCTGTGTTGCTCTATCTGTGTGCAGAGAATCGGTTTGCACCCTCAGACGGATACCGGATTTTGTCTTTCATTTTACAATTTGTTTTTGTTTTCATTTGCTTATCGTATCTTTGCCCCAGAAATTTTGGTGTCACTCTTCCGATTCTACGGTAAGAGTGGTGAAAAGGGAATCAGGTGTAAGTCCTGAACAGACCCGCTGCTGTAAGCTCCGCCAAAAGTTTTCCCGCAAGACTCAAATCCACTGTCTCGCTTTAGAGAGATGGGAAGGGCGTTGGGAAGATGGAGTAAGTCAGAAGACCTGCCAGAATTGAATTTCTGAAACTTTCTGGGATTGAAGTTTGGAATGTGCAGTTTTATCTATCATCCGAGTACCTTGTTGTACAATAGGCGGAATATGCAGCGTTTGCCTGCGTAATACGCTGTGCTTGCCGTTCTTTGAAAGAGAACAGACTGCCCTTTTCCTTATATACGCATCTCCGGAGGTTGGCTTTTGAAAAAACAGATACGCTGTTGAACGTTGAAGTCCGAAGCGAGCAAGAGAATGCCTGCCCAAAGGTTGAAGCCGTTCAGGCGTTAACAAGTCATATCTTTAATATATTAATTGAAACTAGAAATGAAAAAGTATTTTTTACCCGCAATTGTAGCCTTGAGTCTGGGTTTTGTGTCTTGTACGGATGACGAACCGGAAGATCCGCAAATAAAACAATATGAAGATTCGCAACCATCGGCTGTCAAAGCAGCTAAAGGTTTTTATGTAGCCAATGAAGACTGGTTTGGTCATGACAACGGTACGGTGAACTATTTTAAAGTAAATGGAACCGGCTATGACGTGGTGTACCGTGCTTATCGCGCAGCCAATGAAGGTGAGACGCTGGGCGTGACCACAGAGTTTGGCACCACCTGGGGATCGTATGTCTACCTATTGTCCAAACAAGGAAACCGCTTGGTAGTGGCCGATGCGAATACACTGAAAAAGAAAGCCGTATTTACCGACATCGGAGGCGACGGGCGTGCGTTTGTCGGAGTAGACGATCAAGTAGGATATGTAAGCCACAGTGCAGGTGTTCGCCGGTTTGATATTGCGAATCTGCAACTGGGAGATCCCGTAGAAGGTGTTACCGGTCAGGTGGGTACTATGTGCTATGCCGAAGGCCGGTTGTTTGCGTTGACACAGAAGAAGGTTTATGTGATCGATGTAGCGACCAACAAGATCGAACAAGCGATGACCGGGACATTCAATGCCTTAACCAGAAGTAAGGACGGAATCGTGTGGGTTGCCACATCTACCGACTTCCTGAAAATAAACCCGCGGACCTTGGAAGAGCAAAGGATGGCATACCCGGAGGGAATCAAAATTGGTGGTTCTTGGAGTGCATGGAATGCAGGCAGTTTGTGTGCCTCTACCCAAGAGAACGTACTTTATTGGGGACATGGCAAAAGTACATGGAGCATCACAGCCATTGCACAATACAACATCGATACCCAAGCATTCAACTCTTCATTCTATACGTTGGGGAAGAACGAGGACAAACAATTGTCTCTCTACGCTGCCGGTATACGTGTTGATCCGCTAACCGATCGTGTGGTCGCCACCGTTACCCGGGGATATGAGAACTTCAACTGGGTGTATCTGATTGCTCCGAATGGAACGCTGGAGAAAGAAATTGTAGTGAATGGCGGTCAGAATTCCGAAGCGGACGGATACTATTGGTTTCCTGCGGTACCTTTCTTCGAAGATGCCAACAAACCGGAAATCTTAACGAATCAGATCCTGCTGGCTTCGAATGAAACTCAAACAATCGACCTGACCGAGAAGATGATAGATGCCGATAATACAGCGCTTTCCATCATCCGTGAGGTAGAGTTTGCCGACAATGATTTGGTTACTTCTTCCCTCAAAGACAACGTTCTGACCGTTACATCTAAAGGAGGTATAGGTAGCACGACATGTAAGTTTATCGCCATTTCAAACGGAGAAAAGGTAGAGAAGACCGTGCGTGTTGATGTCGTTTTGAAGAAATAAAATTAGGCGGGGTGCGTTGCTATTTTTAGAAATAATTCGTATGTTTGCTAGACGAATACTAAAACAAGCGAAGTACTATGAATGAGAAATATGTCATAAACATTGGTCGCCAGCTTGGTAGCGGTGGAAAAGACATCGGTGAAAAGCTGGCCGCCCGTCTGGGAATCGGTTTCTACGATAAAGAACTGATTAATTTAGCTTCCGAAGAGAGCGGGTTGTGTAAGGAACTTTTTGAGAAAGCGGATGAGAAAGCTTCACAGAGTCTGATCGGCGGCGTGTTCGGTATGCGTTTCCCTTTTGTTAGCGAAGGCGTAATGCCCAGTCTGAACTGCCTGAGCAACGACGCGCTTTTCAAGATTCAGAGTGACGTGATCCGGCAGTTGGCAGCCGAGAAATCCTGCCTGTTTGTTGGCCGTTGTGCCGACTACATCCTGCGAGAACATCCCCGTTGCGCGAACATATTTATCTCCGCTTCGAAGGAAGATCGTATCCAACGACTTTGCCGGATGCACCAGATACATGAAGATGCTGCTGAGGCCATGCTCGAAAAGGCTGATAAGAAGCGTGCGGAATACTATAATTACTATAGCTTTAAGACCTGGGGAGCAGCGGGAACGTATCACCTGTGTATCGATTCCTCTACGTTGGGTATCGACGAAACGGTGGAGTTTATCGAAGAGTACGTGGTCAAGAAACTGAAACTCGAACGCTGAAAATCCGGATTTCTCCCGGTTACAGTTTCCTGAAAATTAGGTTTATGTCACACCTATACCTCGTAAGAGGTCGGAAGATGACCCGCTAAACAAGTAATGTTACGGTCGGAAACAATTCATGTTTTCAGTCAAAAGTCTTATTGTTTTCAGACCGATTGAATGAAGTCAGCCGGAACGCTAATCCCCAATAGACTGAAATTCGACTCAGTAGAAAACCGTTTATTGACTATATCCTATATAAAGAACTGTCCCCTTATCTAGTATCGAGGTACTAAATAAGGGGACTATTTCTTTTCCGTCCTGTGGATCAGTGCCACAGTATCGGTTATTGCTTATCTGAGAGGTAGGCGCGCTACATCATCAAGAGTAAAATCATCTGTCCCGACAGAATACGAAGGAACATCGACAGCGGATAAACCGTAGAGTATCCTACCGACGGAGCATCCAACGCAGTTGCCTGATTGGCGTAGGCCAATGCCGGAGGGTCGGTGTTACTACCGGCTATCAATCCCATCAGCGTGAAGTAATTCACTTTGAAGTACAACCGGGCAATGGCCCCAATGATAAGTAAAGGGATTATCGTAATCAGGAATCCGGTTCCTACATAAAGGAGCCCGTCGCCTTCAACCACTGTCTGCACAAAGTTAGCACCGGCTTCAATACCCACGCTGGCCAAGAAGAGTACGATACCTATTTCACGAAGCATCAGGTTGGCACTCATCGTGGTGTAAGTCACCAAACGGAATTTATGTCCGAATCGTCCGATCAGAATGGCTACTACCAACGGTCCACCGGCTAATCCCAGTTTGACCGGAGTCGGTATGCCGGGGAAAGCGATCGGTAGGCTTCCCAGTAGAATACCGAGGAAAATACCGACGAAGATGGTTACGATATTTGGGGTGTCCAAACGCTTCAACTGGTTGCCTAGCGCACCGGCTACACGTTCCACAGCATCTTCCTGACCTACCACCATTACACGGTCACCCACTTGGAGCACCAGGTTGGGGTCGGCGAACAGGTCCATACCCGAACGATTGACACGGGTCACGTTGACACCGTACATACTGCGGAAATGCATCACACCGAGTGTTTTACCGTTGACTTCCGGCTTGGTAACCAGGATACGGCGAGATACCATCGGAAGGTCTTGTTTCTCCCAGTCGAGTACGATCTCTTTACCGATAAAAGCCGAAACAGCAGCCGCGTCATCTGCCGAGCAAACAACGAATATCTGGTCGCCCGAATTGAAAACAGTATCGTGGCTGGGAATAGTCACATGTCCGTCGTGACGCAAACGTGAGCAGACAAACTGACGGCCGAGGTACTTCTTCACTTCCAGCAAGGTCTTGCCGTCGATCGACTCATTACGTACTTCGAGGCTCATCATGTGAGGCTTGTGTTGGGTGTCGCTAGTTTGAGCTTGCAGGTTCTCTTCTTCTTGGTTGAGATTGATGCGGAAGATGTAACGGATAGCGATAATGGAACCGATGATACCAACCACACCCAGGGGATAGGCACAAGCATAACCGAGCGCAATCTGCGGTCCGCTATAACTCAACTGGTTCAACGCTTCCTGAGCGGCACCAAGTCCCGGGGTATTGGTCACAGCTCCATAGAGAATACCTACAATCATCGGTAACTCGATACGTCCTGCCCAAAGGAAATACAACCCTAATGCTACGGCGATGTTCAACACAACGATGCCTACTGCCAACAGATTGAGCGTCATTCCTCCTTTTTTAAAGGAAGAGAAGAAGGAGGGACCTACCTGAAGACCGATGCAGAAGACGAACAGGATCAAACCAAACTCACGCACGAAATGTAAGATGTGCGTGTCGGCTGTGAATCCGAAATGTCCCATCAGGATACCGACAAATAAAACAAACGTGACTCCTAAAGATATTCCGAATACCTTTATCTTCCCTAAGTACACACCGGCCGCCACTACGAAAGCGTAGAGGAGTACGATGTGTGCCACAGAACTAGAGTCCCACAATAAACTTTGTAACCATTCCATAATATTATAATTAGCTTTTTTGATGATATTTCCCGGAAAACGGGTGCAAAATTAGCTATAACATTGCAGCTAATCAAATATTTCCATCCTTTTATTTATACTCCGTCCGACCGACAGAATGGTAGCTTTTAGTGCGAATTTTTTCTAAAAAAAAGATTCATATTAAGTAATTGGTTATATTTGCAGGCTTAAATAAGAGCAATTGGCAAGAAATAGGTAAAGATAATTATAAAATTTGGTTCTAATTTTAAATAAACTATGGCAGACAAAAAAGAAAAACTCTTCTCTGATTTTTCTCCTGTCTCTACCGAACAGTGGATGGCAAAGGTTACGGCAGACTTGAAGGGAGCTGATTTTGAGAAGAAACTTGTTTGGAAAACAAACGAAGGCTTCAAGGTGAAACCCTTCTATCGGATGGAAGACCTCGAAGGATTAAAAACAACAGATGCACTTCCGGGCGAGTTCCGTATCTCAGAGGTACAAAGAAGGACAATAACGAATGGCTGGTACGTCAGGAAGTTAGAGTTGAATCCCCCAAAGAAGCAAACACGACGGCATTGGATATCCTGAACAAAGGAATCGATTCTCTCTCTTTCCATCTCAAGGCAAAAGAGTTGGATGAGGCGTATCTCGAAACTCTGCTGAACGACATTCAGGCCGAATGCGTGGAGCTGAACTTCTCGATCTGTCAGGGACACGCTGTGAAGCTGGCGGAACTCTTGGTAGCGTATTTTCAGAAGAAAGACTATGACGTGAAGAAACTACATGGTTCGATCAACTATGACTTCTTCAACAAAATGCTTACCAAAGGTAAAGAAAAAGGAGACACGCTGCAAGCTGCCAAAGCGTTGCTCGAAGCAATCCAACCTCTTCCTTTCTATCGGGTGCTGAATGTAAACGCTCGCTCGCTCAACAATGCCGGTGCGTACATCTCCCAAGAACTAGGCTATGCTCTAGCGTGGGGTAACGAATACATGAGTCAACTCACAGAGGCTGGTATTCCGGCTGCTGTAGTGGCTAAGAAAATCAAATTCAACTTCGGTGTCAGTTCCAACTATTTCCTCGAAATAGCCAAGTTCCGTGCCGCTCGTTTGTTATGGGCGAATATTGTTGCGTCTTATCAACCCGAATGTTTGCGCGACTGCGATAACAAGGGAGCTAACGATGAATGTCGTTGTGCGGCTAAGATGAAAGTACATGCCGAAACATCGACTTTCAACCTTACCCTCTTTGATGCTCACGTAAACCTACTCCGTACGCAGTCTGAAGCGATGAGCGCGGCGTTGGCCGGAGTCGATTCGATGACCGTTGTACCGTTTGACGCTACTTATGGAACTCCGGACGAGTTCTCCGAACGTCTGGCTCGTAATCAACAATTGCTGTTGAAAGAGGAATCGCACTTCGAGAAAGTGATCGATCCCGCAGCCGGATCTTACTATATTGAGAATCTTACAACAGCTATTGCCAAGCAAGCTTGGGAACTATTCCTGTCGGTAGAAGAAGCCGGCGGATTCTATGTTGCCATCAAAGAAGGCTCTGTGCAGGCAGCTGTGAACGAAAGTAATAAAGCACGCCATAAGGCGGTAGCTCAACGCCGTGAAGTTCTATTGGGTACAAATCAATTCCCTAACTTCAACGAACAAGCGGGCAACAAAGCGCCTCTGGAGAAGACTTGCTGCTGCGGTGGACAAGAGACTTGTGAGAAGGATGTGGATACTCTGATCTTCGATCGGGCTTCCAGTGAGTTTGAAGCGTTGCGTCTCGAGACAGAAGCCTCCGGCAAACGTCCGAAAGCGTTTATGTTGACCATTGGTAACCTGGCTATGCGGCAGGCTCGTGCACAGTATTCGTGCAACTTCCTGGCTTGTGCCGGCTATGAAGTGATCGATAACCTCGGATTTGAAACGGTAGAGGCCGGTGTGGAAGCTGCAATGGCTGCCAAGGCGGATATCGTTGTCATCTGCTCCAGTGATGAGGAATATGAAACGTATGCTGTTCCGGCTTATCAGGCTTTGAACGGTCGTGCACTGTTCATCGTTGCCGGTAATCCCGAATGTACCGATGCTTTGAAAGCTTCCGGTATTGAGAATTTCATCCATGTTCGCGTCAATGTGCTCGAAACATTGAAAGAGTTCAACGCTAAATTATTGAAGTAAGATGAGAAAAGATTTTAAGAACATCGATATATATGCCGCATTTCAGCCGGTAAATGGTGCTGAATGGCAGAAAGAGAACGGGATCGCCGCCAATTGGAAGACCCCGGAACACATCAATGTAAAACCTGTTTATACCAAAGAAGACCTCGAAGGTATGGAACATCTGGAGTATGCTGCCGGACTTCCTCCATACCTACGTGGACCCTATTCGGTAATGTACACCCTGCGTCCGTGGACCATTCGCCAGTATGCCGGATTCTCCACAGCCGAAGAATCGAACGCGTTCTATCGCCGTAACCTGGCTGCCGGTCAGAAGGGGCTTTCCGTAGCATTCGACTTGGCTACGCACCGCGGCTACGACCCCGATCACGATCGCGTGGTGGGTGACGTTGGAAAAGCGGGTGTTTCTATCTGTTCACTCGACAATATGAAGGTTTTGTTCGATGGTATTCCGTTGAATAAAATGTCCGTTTCGATGACCATGAACGGTGCCGTACTTCCTATCATGGCGTTCTATATCAACGCTGGTTTGGAGCAAGGTGCTAAATTGGAAGAGATGGCCGGAACAATCCAGAATGATATCCTGAAGGAATTCATGGTACGTAATACCTATATATATCCACCCGCATTTTCGATGAAGATCATCTCCGATATCTTCGAATATACTTCGCAGAAGATGCCTAAGTTTAACTCGATCTCGATCTCCGGTTATCACATGCAGGAAGCAGGTGCTACGGCGGATATTGAGTTGGCTTATACGCTGGCCGATGGGTTGGAGTATCTACGTGCCGGAACAGCTGCCGGAATCGATATCGATGCGTTCGCTCCACGTTTGTCATTCTTCTGGGCCATTGGTACAAACCATTTCATGGAGATTGCCAAGATGCGTGCCGCACGTATGTTGTGGGCCAAGATTGTGAAACAATTCAATCCGAAGAATCCTAAATCACTGGCTTTGCGTACGCACTCGCAAACATCGGGATGGTCGCTTACCGAGCAAGATCCGTTCAACAATATCGGCCGTACCTGTATCGAAGCCATGGCTGCTGCATTGGGACATACCCAATCACTGCATACCAACGCGTTGGATGAGGCTATCGCTTTGCCAACCGACTTCTCCGCACGTATCGCCCGTAACACACAGATCTATATTCAGGAAGAGACCTATGTTTGTAAGAATGTAGACCCGTGGGGAGGTTCGTACTACGTAGAAGCTCTTACCGACGAACTGGCTCATAAGGCTTGGGAACATATCCAGGAAGTTGAAAAACTAGGTGGTATGGCAAAAGCAATTGAGACCGGTATACCCAAGATGCGTATCGAAGAGGCGGCTGCCCGTACACAGGCTCGTATCGACAGTAGAGCGCAAACCATTGTGGGTGTGAATAAGTATCGTCTGGAGAAAGAAGATCCGATTGATATTCTTGAAATTGACAATACGGCTGTTCGACTGGAACAAATCGACAACCTGAAGCGTTTGAAAGAAGGACGCAACGAGGCTGAAGTACAGAAAGCGCTCGAAGCGATCACGAAGTGTGTGGAGACCAAAGAAGGTAACCTGCTCGAATTGGCTGTAGAGGCTGCTCGTCTACGTGCTACTTTGGGTGAGATTTCCTCTGCTTGCGAGAAGATAGTAGGACGTTATAAAGCAGTAATTAGAACAATATCAGGCGTGTATTCATCAGAGAGTAAAAACGATGGCGACTTCCAACGGGCTTGTAAACTGACCGCTGAATTTGCCAAGAAAGAGGGACGTCAACCTCGTATAATGGTTGCTAAGATGGGACAAGACGGTCACGACCGTGGTGCGAAAGTAGTTGCCACCGGATATGCCGACTGTGGTTTCGACGTGGATATGGGACCTTTGTTCCAGACTCCGGCGGAAGCTGCTCGCGAAGCCGTTGAGAATGATGTCCATGTAGTTGGTGTATCTTCGCTGGCTGCCGGTCATAAAACCTTGGTTCCACAGATCATCGCAGAACTAAAGAAGTTAGGCCGTGAAGACATTGTAGTCATTGCCGGTGGGGTAATTCCTGCGCAGGATTATGATTTCTTGTACAAGGCGGGTGTTGCAGCAATCTTCGGTCCCGGTACTCCGGTAGCCCGTGCTGCTTGCCAGATTCTGGAGATCCTGTTGGACGAAGAGTAGTCCCGGTTTGCTATATCCGACCTCATCGGTGAGGCTCAAAAAGCTTCTCTCATGATTTGGGGCGTGTCTAGCTTCCATACAAGTAAGCTAAGTATTCACACATCGGAACATCTGTTCGGAGAGTGAGGATAGAAATATGTAGGGGTTGTCCGAAAAGTCGGATAGCCCCTATTTTACTAGGAGTACTATCTGTTTTGTGAAGTCCGTATATGGAACGTAGCCCGTTCCCAACAGGAACTCTACGATAATATGTACGACGTAGATCCTACCACTCCGGGACTTTGTGCTACTGGAAGTTCAACGAAGGTGGAGGGGATATAGCCAAAGATTATACAGAGAACGGAAACGATGCCAAATCCTATGCCGACGCTTTATGGCCGAGTGGTATCGAAGTAACACAGAAAAATAAGTAATAATCAGTAAACCGGTTGCTACGCGCAAATTGATTATTTGAAATAATCCTCGTAAATGCGGCCTAAGGTTCGTGCTTACGGGGGTTGTTTTCTTTTTTCTCTCTTTATGTGGCAGGTGCAAAATAATCGCTTAACTTTGTAAGCTGTTAATATAAAAAAAAGAAGAAGTCAGAATGATAGTTTGCATAGCTGAAAAGCCATCTGTCGCACGCGATATAGCCGAAGTACTCGGCGCTCATAGCCGAAGGGAAGGATATATAGAAGGAAACGGATACCAAGTGACCTGGACATTCGGTCATCTTTGTACCCTCAAAGAGCCTCACGAATATACCCCCTCCTGGAAATCATGGAGTTTGAGTAGTCTGCCTATGATTCCGCCACGCTTCGGTATCAAGCTGATAGGGAACCCCTCCTACGAGAAGCAATTTAAGGTTATTGAGGGACTGATGCAGAAGGCCGATGAGATTATCAACTGTGGGGATGCCGGCCAAGAAGGAGAACTGATTCAGCGATGGGTGATGCAGAAGGCAGGCGCACGCTGTCCGGTGAAACGTCTGTGGATCTCTTCACTGACCGAAGAAGCTATACGTGAAGGATTTGCCAAACTGAAAGACCAGGCTGACTTCCAACCGTTGTACGAAGCCGGACTGAGTCGGGCCATCGGCGACTGGCTACTGGGTATGAACGCTACACGCTTGTATACCATCAAATACGGACAAAACAAACAAGTACTCTCCATCGGACGTGTGCAAACACCAACGTTGGCACTCATCGTAAACCGACAACTGGAGATTCAGAACTTTACGCCCCGGCAATACTGGGAGCTGAAAACCGTTTACCGGGATACTACCTTCTCCGCTCTAATCAAGAAGAGTGAGGAAGAACTTATGCTGGAAGAAGATAAAAAGAAAGAGGCAGCCAAGAAGACAAAGAAGGAAGAAGAAAACCGCGGAATAGACCCTATCGAGAGTTTGGAACAGGGCGAGTCGTTGGTCGAACAGATCCGGAACTCGCCGTTTGCCATTACCGATGTGTCGAAGAAAGAGGGTCGGGAATATCCACCCCGCTTGTTCGACTTGACCTCTTTGCAGGTAGAGTGTAACAAGAAGTTTGGCTACTCGGCCGATGAAACGCTGAAAATCATCCAGTCACTGTACGAGAAGAAAGTCGCCACCTATCCGCGTGTAGACACGACTTTCCTGAGTGACGATATTTATCCCAAATGTCCGGGCATCCTGAAAGGGCTTCGCGACTATGAGGTGCTGACTACCCCGTTGGTGGGAAAGACGCTAACGAAATCCAAGAAAGTGTTCGACAATACGAAAGTGACCGATCACCATGCCATTATCCCTACCGGACAACATCCGCAGAACCTGACCGATATGGAACGACGCGTATTCGATATGATTGCCCGCCGCTTCATTGCCGTGTTCTATCCCGACTGTAAAGTCGCCACGACCACCGTGTTAGGTGAAGTGGAAAGCATCGAGTTTCGGGTAACGGGCAAGCAGATACTCGAACCGGGCTGGCGTGTTGTATTCGGTGTGCCTGAGAATGTAAACGCTCCCGAAGATAAAGATGAAAAAGAGGGCGAAGAGGAGAGTGTGTTACCTGCCTTTGTGGAAGGAGAAAGTGGTCCCCATCTTCCCATTCTGAATGAGAAATGGACCCAGCCACCTCGTCCGTATACGGAAGCTACCCTGCTTCGGGCTATGGAAACCGCGGGAAAGTTGGTCGACAACGATGAGTTGCGTGATGCCTTGAAGGAGAACGGAATCGGGCGTCCATCTACCCGTGCCGCGATTATTGAGACCTTATTCAAGCGAAACTACATACGGAAAGAACGTAAGAACCTCATTGCTACCCCTACGGGTGTGGAGTTGATACAGATCATTCACGAAGAACTTTTGAAGTCGGCAGAGCTGACCGGAATCTGGGAGAAGAAACTGCGCGAGATCGAAAGGAAGACATACGATGCCCGTCAATTCTTGGAGGAACTGAAACAGATGGTTTCCGAGGTTGTGATGAGTGTCCTTTCCGATAACTCCAACCGACGGATAACCATTCAAGAAGCGGTATCTGTTCAGCAAGAGGAGAAGGGGAAGAAGGAGACTAAGAAACGGGAACGCAAACCGGCAGCTCCGAAGAAGAAAGCTGCTCCGACGAAACCGGCTGCTGAACCCGTAGCAGGTAATGCAACTCCGAGTAGTGCTGCGCCAAGCTCGTCAACTCCGGCTGGTACACCGGCTACACCCAATGCCCAAGCTGCTAATACTGTAGACCCGTTAGTTGGACAGACTTGCCCGCTATGTGGCAAAGGAACGATTATCAAAGGAAAAGCAGCCTATGGCTGTTCGGAGTGGCGAAGCGGCTGCACCTATCGGAAAACCTTTGAGTAGGCTCACCTGGTTGTCAGTTAGTTGAAAAACCGGCTTAGGTAATACCTTTTTTTGCATGTGCGTATTGTTTAAGTTCCGGCTCCTTCTACACGCTCTAACCCCTGATTTTGCCGGTGATCCCGTTTAACGGAGTGATTAAGCTGTTGAAAGCGCGCTATACTTTCGGCCAATAGTAAGGGCTACCCTGTATCGGAGCAGCCCTTGCTGTTATTTCATTTTATAATGATTCTGGCGCTATTGCACTTATCCTTTCGCATATTCCTTGTGGAATTCAACGACCGCTTCTATTCCCTTGCGGAAGATATCGAGCGAGAAATTCTCATTGGGCGAGTGAATGGCATTCGATTCCAAACCAAATCCCATCAGTACCGTCTTGATACCCAACACCTGTTCGAACGTAGAGATAATAGGAATACTACCTCCCCGGCGTACCGCCAATGGCTTCTTGCCAAAAGCTTTCTCAAACCCTTTCTCAGCCGCCTGATAAGCCGGAAGAGAGATGGGGCAAACGTAGCCTTGTCCTCCGTGAAGCGGCGTGATTTTCACCTGTACCGTCTCCGGAGCGATGCTTCCGATATAGTCCACGAACATCTGCGAGATCTTGTGGTGATCCTGATGTGCAACCAAGCGGCAAGATACCTTTGCGTATGCCTTCGATGGCAGTACAGTCTTCGAACCTTCACCCGTATAACCTCCCCAGATGCCACAAACATCGAAAGAGGGGCGACAGCTGTTACGCTCGAGCGTACTATATCCTTTCTCTCCGGAGAGAGCTTTTACGCCAATCGCTTCTTTGTACTTTTTCTCATCAAAGGGGATGTGAGCGATCATATCCCTTTCTGTTTGCGGTACTTCCTCCACCTCGTCATAGAATCCGGGGACCGTGATACGTCCATCGGAGTCTGTTACCTTACTGATTAGCTGGCAAAGGGTATTGATGGGGTTGGCTACCGCACCTCCGAAGTGTCCGGAGTGTAAGTCACGGTTCGGGCCTGTCACTTCAATCTCCCAGTAAGCCAATCCGCGCAGCCCCGTGGTGAGCGAGGGCAGATCAGCACCCAGCATACTCGTGTCCGATACCAGAATCACATCCGCTTTGAGAAGCTCCTTATGGTCTTCACAGAATGCTTCCAGGCTCGGAGAACCTATTTCCTCTTCACCTTCAAAGATAAACTTCACATTATTCTTCAGCAAACCATTCTTTACCAGATATTCGAAAGCCTTGACCTGAATAAAAGACTGCCCTTTATCGTCGTCAGCTCCACGCGCCCAGATACGTTCGTCCCGTATTTCCGGTTCAAACGGTTGACTCTTCCACAGTTCCAACGGTTCGGCAGGCATCACGTCGTAGTGAGCGTACACCAATACTGTTTTGGCATTGGGGTCTACTGTCTTCTGTGCGAAAACCACCGGGTTACCTTTCGAAGGCATCACGAGAGCTTCGTCTACGCCTGCTTCCAAGAGAAGCTGTGCCCAACGTTCGGCACATGCCAACATATCGTCCTGATGTTCAGGTAACGCACTGATACTGGGAATACGGATAAGGCTGAACAAGTCCTCCATCATTTTAGGCTCGTTCGATAGAATGTGTTTCTGAATTTCGTCCATTTATAATTGAGTTGTTTTATCCAATAAATAATAATCGAGTATGGTCATAGCCGCCATTGCCTCTACGATGGGCACTGCGCGAGGCAATACACAAGCATCATGACGTCCACGCGCTTTGAGAGTCGTGTCTATTCCGTCCAGATTAACTGTTTCCTGCTCCATCAATAACGTGGCTATCGGTTTGAATACTACCCGGAAGTAAATATCCTGTCCGTTGCTGATACCGCCCTGAATACCACCGGAGTGGTTCGTATGCGTTTCAATCCGGCCATTGTTGTTGTAGAAGACATCGTTTTGTTCCGATCCCCTCATCTTTAGTCCCTTGAAACCTTCACCATATTCAAAAGCCTTGGCAGCGTTGATGCTCAACATCGCATTACCCAATGCAGCGTGCAGCTTACCGAATACCGGTTGCCCGAGTCCGATGGGACAATTCTTGATCACGCAAGTCAGTGTACCACCGATTGTATCGCCTTCTCCTTTCACCTTATAAATAAGGTCGCCCATCTCTTTGGCTTTTTCAGTATCCGGACAGCGTACATCATTGGTTTCTATCAAGTCCAAATTGTAATCCGAATACGTACCTTCGAGCTTAATCGGTCCCACTTGTGACGTATAGGCAGTGATGCTGATACCCAGCTGTCGGAGTGCCAGTTTGGCCAACGCACCCGCTACAACGCGTGAAATCGTTTCCCGAGCCGAAGAACGTCCTCCTCCTCTGTGATCCCGATGCCCATATTTCACCGTATAGGTATAGTCAGCGTGTGAAGGGCGATATACCCCCTTTAGGTTATTGTAGTCGTTGGGATGTTGATTCTTATTCCAAATGATAAAGCCAATCGGGCATCCGGTTGATTTTCCTTCGAATATTCCGGACAAAAACTCTACTTGGTCCGGCTCTTTGCGCGGTGTCGTAAGGATCGATTGTCCCGGACGGCGCCGGTTCAGTTCCTGTTGCACGAATTCCTCGTCGATGATGATTCCTGCGGGGAATCCATCAATAACGCCTCCCACACCTTTACCGTGTGATTCGCCGAAGCTGGTGAGGCAATAAATATTTCCAAATGAATTAAACATAGTTGTGGCCTTTAAAAGTTTACTACATGCAAATATAACAAACTTTTTGATAGAATTGTTGCTAATGCGAAATATCTGTATCCGAAATATGCGATTTGTTTTGAAAAAAGCAGAACAGGCTTATTCAGTATGCTTTTGAGTAATTTTGCAAGTCGGTTGTAGTAAAATGGAACATTAATATTCCGTTTTTGACCGATTGGGCGGTTTAAAAAGCCTGTGATCTTAAAAAAGAGCCATATAAAACGAAGAATAGGACTTGCCGTATTGAAAAAAATGTCCTTACTTTGTGACGTTTTTTTTATATCGTGGTGAGTCATGCTCTATTTTTCTTTTTACATGGAGTTTGATTCTTAAATAGTAACTAAACAATAATTTTATGAAAAAGAATCTGTTTTATTTATTTGCATTAATCTGTTCGGTAAGCCTATTCACCGGTTGTAGTGACAGTGACGATAATAAGGGTGGCGGTAGTGATACCGACCTAACAGGCATCACCGGTACATATAAAGGTGAATTATCAGTAACCTTAGAGAGTATTCCTATCGGTACATCTACACAACAAATCTATGTAACCAAAGAAGGCGACAACCTTGTGAAGCTGGAGTTGAAGGACTTCTCTATTGTGATTGGCGAAGCCGAATTAGCTGTAGGCGACATTGTGGTTCCTAATATTCTTGGCGGGCGAAACGAGCAAAGTTGATTTGCAAGAGACCAGCGTGACAATCAATCATCCTGATCTGGGTGAGCTGCGGGTTAAAGTGAGCGGAACGATTGTCGGTGAAAAGGCTGACTTCTTCATTGTGGTATACGCTGTAACCTTGAAGCAGAATATCAATGTGGTTTTTGACGGTGAACGTGCCAGTAAGGAAGTTATCGACTACGCCAACGAAGTGAAAGCCTGGTATGTGCGTCAGGAATTGACAGTCTCTGGAGCCGAATTTGAGGTAAAATACCCTACTGATGGTATTGAAGTTGTGTCTGCCGGATATAACAAAATAGGAATCAAAGCATTTTCATTAACTTGTTCCAACGGTGAGAAGACGTATACAAGAAGCATCAAAGTCGATGCAACCAATTTGCTGATTGGCGAAGATGGCATGACTATTGATCCTGTAAAGCAAACATTAGCGAATAAGACGTATGGAGATGCGGAGATGGTGTTGACCGGAAAATTTGCGGATAACACGCTGACGCTGAATATATCGATGGTCATCGGAGACTTGAAACTCGAATATATATATAAGGGAGGTAAGAAGAATACAGATGCTCTGATTGAAAAGATGACAGTTGACCATGAACTGGTTGTCTTTCAGCCGGAAGTGGAACTTGGAAGTGCTTCGAATAAGATTGTGTTCTTTGTAAAAGAGGAAACAACCGATGAGCAATTGAAAAGCTTGCTGATCCCGGTATTCCAGTTCTCACCCGGATCCACGGTTACCTTAGGTGCGGGAGAATATACTCCGGGCGCAGTTATTGATTTCACTGCAAAGCAAACGCTGAAGGTGAAATCGGAGAGTGGTAAGAAAACAACTACTTATTATATTACCGCTCAGAGAATGAGTAGTTTTAAAACAGACCTGAATGCTTGGGAAACTAAGAACCTCGAATCAACCAAGCCTCATGAGAAGTACGAAGAGCCTATCAATGGTTGGGGAACTTCCAATGAAGGAGTTAAGTGGATTAAATCGATGTATCCGAAACTGTATGCTACTGATGCTCCTTATGCCGTATTGCCTACCGAAAGTTCAAAATCGGGCAAGGCAGCCCGTTTGGAAACTTTGAATACAACGGGACAGGCAGGCGTAGGCTCATTTATACCGGCTATTCCTGTAGTTACGTCGGGTACTGTATTTTCGGGTATCTTTGAAGTGAATATATCGAATACACTGATGAGTACGAGGTTCGGTTATCCCTGTACGAAGAAACCGATAGCATTTAAGGGCTCTTATAAGTATACGCCGGGTGAAGTGTATTACGTTTGTGCCGATCCTAAAAAGGCGAATGTAGTTACTAAGGATGAAAGCAAGACAGACGCACCTGCGCTGAATGCGGTGCTGTTTGAAGTCGATAATTATGCTGCCGACTATCTGGATGGAACCAACCTGTTGACTTCCGATAAGATTGTAGCCAAAGCATCGGTAGATGGTAAGACTCAGGCAGAGTATGTCGACTTCTCGGTTAACTTTGACTTTGGAACAAAGACATTTGACTCAACGAAAAAGTATAAGTTAGCTATTGTATGCTCTTCCAGCAAGGACGGTGATAAGTTTACCGGTGCTCCGGGAAGCGTACTTTATGTAGATAATCTTGAAGTAACTTTTTAATATAAATCATTCACTAAATTTTAAAATCGTGAAAAGAAACTTAGTTTATTTATTAATGCTTGTTTGCTCCGTGACTCTGTTTACGGGATGTAGCGACGATGATGATGATAAGGTTAACCCGTTTGGGACTTATGCGGGAACTTTGGATGTGGTTTTGACCACGTTAGGTGATGAGCCGATACCTTTCCAATCATCCGAAAGCGTTCAGCTTATCAAGGGTAGCTCTGATACGAACTTCTCCTTTCTGCTTAAGAATCTTATATTAAATCCGGGTGCTGATGGCGCGATGCCTATCGGTCATATTAACATCGATAATATCGACTTGGTTTCGGTGAAAGATGGTGAGTACACCTTTACGAAGAAAATCTCCAATCTGACAATTGCAGCCGGAGATAAAGCAGGGATAGATAAAGATGGCTGGATGGGTCCGACGCTCGGAGTATTGTACCCAGCAGGTATTCCTGTCGAATTGGAGGGAACGATAAAAGGGAATAAGGTGACTGTGAATCTGAAAATTGTATTGGAAGATATGATGGACATTGCTGTGAAGTTCGCGGGCACTAAGTAAACGCGTATTTCTATATAACAGACTCGATCAAAAAGAGGAGGTAGTTTAGGCTATCTCCTCTTTTTTTGTTGAATAAAGACCGGTTTCGTTGGAGGAATAATCTCTGAGCATATCTTATGAAATTGCTCGAATAACCGGGAATTAGACGAAGTGTTTTTTTTCTTAAAAAGATAGCTTTACGGTGAACAATTATAAAAAACTATTGTTTTTTCTTTAGTTTTTTTGTTCAAGGGGATTATATCTTCTAGCGAAAAAGCGTTTA
Source organism: Bacteroides reticulotermitis JCM 10512 (assembly GCF_000517545.1). Classification (GTDB taxonomy): domain Bacteria; phylum Bacteroidota; class Bacteroidia; order Bacteroidales; family Bacteroidaceae; genus Bacteroides; species Bacteroides reticulotermitis. Next base: position 77,659 of record NZ_BAIV01000029.1, read on the forward strand.
GAAAACAATCGCATGCTTTCGAGATAATCAAACATCGGAAGGACTTGAAAAGAGGGGATAAAACATAAAATAGTATACAAATCAGGGATTAGCCCGGCTCGGATAGACTAGGCCATTTAGAGATAATCTTTAATTTACTTTAAATAAAGTAGATACTCAATATCATAAATTACTCACTAAAAAACAGAAAATCGTGAAAAAGAATTTATTTTATTTGCTTTTACTTACTTGTTCAATAAGTTTGTTTACAGCATGCAGCGACGACGATGACGACGTAAAGCTGCCTATCGAGACTGATCTTGCCGGAACGTATAAAGGCGACTTGAGCGTTGTTGTAGATAATGCCCAGATGCCTTCGGTTCCTCAACGTATTACCATTTCCAAATCAGCTAAGGGAAATAACCAGATCGCCCTGTCTATAAAAGATTTCAGCTTCGCGACATTCAATGTAGGCGATATTGAAGTTGATCCTTGTCAGGTGAAAGCTATCAGTGGCGGTTACTCTTTTGAAGGTAAGCAGACCCTGGTTTTGGCGGCTCCGCTGGGTAGTTGTCCCGTTACCATCACCGGTACGGTGAAAGGCAATAAGGTTGACATACAGATCGGTGTTGAAGTTGCCGGCCTGAATCAGACTGTGAAGGCCAACTTCGCCGGAACCAAACTTGCCGGCAACGAAAGTGCGGAAGCTAAAATCTTAACCTTCGCATTCGATAGCGAACTAGTTACCCAACAGCCTGTGATTGATGATGCCAACGGTACGATCTCTTTCAAGGTGAATGACGCGGCAACGGATGAGCAACTCAAACTGACTCCGGTACTGACCATCTCCGAAAAAGCAACCGTTACTCCGGCTACCGGTGTGGTGCAGGATTTCTCGAACGGAAAGTCTGTAACCTATACCGTCATGGCTGAGAATGGGACTATGAAGAAGTACGTTGTGTCTATTGCGGGAAGAAATCAGGTGACATCTTATGACTTCGAGACATGGGTTGCCGGTGTGCCGGACGAACCGACGATTAGCTTTCATGATCCGAGTGGATGGAGCTCAAGCAATAAAGGTTCATTCATGTTGAAAATGATGCAATTAACCGATCGGGATGTAGTTACCCAGACTAGTGATGCACATGGTGGCAAGTCTGCTGCCCGAATTGAAACGCTGGATTCTCAGGGAGCCGAAATATTTGGTATTAAAGTTCCAAAAGTTACTACCGGGTCCTTGTTCTTGGGATCTTTTGAAATTGATTCAAATAACACTTTGAACAGTACCAAGTTTGGTATTAACTATACCAAGAAGCCGATTTCTTTGAAAGGCTTTTTTAAATATACTCCCGGAGCGACTTATTACGCGAGTACGGTTGCTGCTCCTAACGTAGCTACGGTTGATGCGACTAAAAACGATCAATTTGCCATTAAGGTGGTGCTTTATACCGTTAAGAACGTCGTTACCGATCCCGAAGATTGGTCCGACTACCTGACCGGAGTTGCGAATGACGACGCTACCTATCCCGATAATAACATCTATACTTCTTCCCGCGTTGTTGCGATTGGTTCCTTAGAGGGCGGAGCGCAAACTGCTTGGAAAGAGTTCGATCTTAAACTGGAATATAAGCAAGCGTTCGACGCAACTAAGAAGTACCGAATGACTATCGTATGTTCTTCCAGCAAGGATGGCGACAAGTTTAGCGGTGCACCGGGTAGTGTACTAACCGTAGACGATTTCGAACTGATTGTTGAATAACAACCAACCGATACCGTATCAAATGAGGGGGCTTTTAGTCCCCTTTTTTGATGTCCGATAGGAGGGGAGCTTCCCGCCTGCAAACACCCCTTTTCCAATCCCCTCCAAACCTCTAAAATCTTCCCTGATAAGTTAAAAACCTAAAAATGTTTGGTATGTGACCGAATGGTTACTTATATTTGTGACCGCTTAGTCACATCAACAATTACGAGTTATGAGTAAAGAAAGAGACAGAGAACAATCCGAAGACAAACTAATCAACGCCGTAGGAGAACTGATCGCAGAAGTCGGCTTCGAAGGCTTGGGAGTCAATCAGGTAGCCAAGCACGCAGGCTTTTCGAAGAACCTGATCTATCGCTATTTCGAATCGTTAGACGGTTTGATATACGCCTACATGAAGAAGAACGACTTCTGGCTGAATGCCCCTATGGAAATGCCCGAGACAGCCGATATCCGAAGCTATCTGAAAGCATTCTATCGGCGGGAGATAGTCGAGTTCAGAGCCAGTATCGCCCTGAAAAGGCTGCGGCGGTGGGAGCTGTCCACCGATAAAGAATTTGTGGTACAGCTTCGTGCTCAACGCGAACAGAAAGGTGTGCACTTTATGCACATGATGTCCCAGTTCGCCAAAGCCGACAAAGCACAAATACAAGCCATATCCGCCCTGCTCGATGCGGGAATCGTTTACCTCGCCATCTTCGAAGAAAACTGCCAGATGTACAACGGTATCGATATTCAGAGCGATGAAGGTTGGCAACAGATAGCACAAGGCATCGACCTGCTGGTCGATATAATGATAAAATAATGCATATGAAAGAAATCTCGTTAAGTGTCATGCTTGCCGCAGCCACCTTGAGTTGCAGTGCGCAAAGTAAGTCCGTAGAATTCGGTCCCGGCAACCTCAAAGTTGCCATTGAACAAGGCGAATCCTGGTTGCACGATTTCCCCCTGTTCTGGTTCGTCAAAATGAAGAACTCCCCGCAGATCGCCATCTGGACCGAAGATCCCGAAGGAAATTTCCTTGAAACCATTTACGTAAGTAAAAAGACCGCCCGACAAGGATGGGTAGCCGCCGGAGGCAATCGTCGCAAAGAATCCCTTCCCTGTTGGAGTCATGCGCAGGGCAAGCAGTATGCCGACGGACTCTACCTGCCAACGAAAGGCGAACCGCTGCCCGATGCCGTCACGGGAGCCACTCCCAAAGGTAGCTTCGGCGTACATATTCAGCCCGGTGAGCAGGTGCGGCAACTGATTGTGAAGTGTGAGTTCAACCATTCGGTGGACTTCAACGAGGCCTATCCCAAGGACGCTAAAGAAGGAGACGCGAATTATTCCGGTGGCAAGTTAGGAAGCGGACAACCCGCTGTCGTCTATCAGGTTACGGTCGATCTGACTTCGGGACAGCAAGTCTTTCAAGGAAAGTTGATCGGTCACAGCAGTCCCGACGGGTCCGATGGTGCGATCTACCCCGATACTTCGAAGCTCACCACTGCGCTGGACATTGTCAAGTCCGTCACCGTATCTGTGAATCCGTAAACCGATATACCTGTAAACAGCTATGCCCATGTTCCCATTTCTACTGTTCGGATGCGCCACCGATGCATCCTATTATACCCTGTCGGGGCAGAAACATACCTATCACCGGATTATCTACAAGCATTCCGCCTGTCTGGACGAAGGCATCATGCGCGTGTATGACGAGTTCTACCGAGCCATCAACCCCTTCGATTCGCAGTCCACCATTTCGCACGTCAACCGGAACGAAGCCGTTCAGTTGGACCCTCTCTTTATCGAAGCCTTCAACCGGGCGATGGAGTTGGCTAAGCAGACCGACGGAGCGTTTGACCCCACCTGTGCTCCCCTGATCAATCGATGGGGTTTTGGGTACGAGGAGCGGCCTGAAGCTGCGCAAGCGGAGTCCCTCGAATACCTGAAAACCTACGTAGGGTACGATAAAATTGAGCTTTCCCACGACGTGATCGTCAAACAAGACCCACGTGTTCAGTTGAACTTCTCCGCCATTGGTGACGGGTTTGCGTGCGAGGTTATTGCCCGCTACCTCGAGGGACAAGGCGTGCGCGACTACCTGGTGGATATTGGTGGCGAGATGATTGCCAGCGGAAAGAACCCATCCGGCAACGACTGGAGCGTAGGCATCGTGCAACCTCCCAAGCAACTGGGTGGGAGTCCGGCCGATACGTTCAGTGCCATCCTGCATCTTTCGGGCAAGGCGGCACTCGCTACCTCCGGCAATTACAACAACTTCCGACGTGTGAATGGCAAGTTGCGGGGGCATACCATCGACCGTGGACCGGTTACCCGGTGGAGACTAACGTGCTGAGTGTGACCGTTATCGCCCCCGATTGTGTAACCGCCGACGCCTATGCCACCGCCTTGCTTGTTTCCACCGAAGACCGACTGGACCGGTTGCTCCACGCCGCTATCGATTACTACATAATCTATTTAGATGCTGCGGACAACTATCGGATCAGGCAATCCGAGGGGATGAAGCGCTATATCCGTTAAAAAATTTACGCACAATGTGACCACTTGGTTACATCTAATAACAGAAAACAATAAAGCAATGAAAACAAACAAAGTATTCACCCTTTTAGGGCTTGGCGCTGCGACTGCCGGAGCGCTGACATCATGCAACAACGAACTACTCGAATATCAGCATGGAGATATTCAAGTTGTGGTAGAGAAAGGCGATGCGTGGCTGCACGACTTCCCCTTATTTCTAGGGATCGAGAAGAAGAACCCGCCACAGATTGCGATGTGGATCGAGGACATGAGCGGGAAGTATATCTCCACCATCTACGTGACTCATAAGATAGCCACCGAATCGTGGCAGGCCAACAAAGGCAACCGGCGTAAAGAGCGTTGCCTGTTTGGTGTTATGCCCGTGGTGTGGTCTATCCCGATGGTTTGTATGTGCCGACCAAAGACGAGCCGGTCACCGATGCGGTAACGGGGGCAACCCCGCAGGGGAGTTTTGACATCAAGATGACCCCGGTCGGTAGCCTGAGCCAGTTTGTCGTCAAGGTAGAGGTGAATCATTCAACCGACTGGAACGATAACTATCCGAAGAATGCGCAGGAGGGTGATTCCAACTATTCGGGCGGCAAAGAGGGGAGCGGACAACCGGCCGTTGTGTACGCTGCGACTGTGGATCTGGCTTCCGGCGTCAAGCAATACAAAGCGAGTCTGATCGGGCATAGCAGCCCCAATGGTAGCAACGGAGCCGTGGACGCTGATACCTCTTCGCTGACTACGGCTACCCACATTGTGAAAGAAATAACGATCAATATTCAATGATATGAAAAAGAAACTATTCATGCTGCTAGCTTGTTTCACCCTGCTAACAGCTCATGCGCAAACCGATCGTCAGGCGTGTCGGATCTCTTATGCAACTACCCTCGGCACGGGATTGGCGATGAGCACGCCCTCATCAACGCCTTTCACCTGGCAGGTATTGGGGTACTATAACCTGACCGACCGATGGGCTGTTGGTGCGGGCACAGGGCTTTCATTCTATGAGAAAACGTTGATCCCGTTGTTTGGCGATGTCCGGTTTCAGCTGGGAAAAACGCGTCGGTTCACCCTTATGCCGAGTTGGGCGTGGGGTATGCCTTTGCTCCGCAGCGCAAGGTGAACGGTGGTTTTTTCATCAACCCCTCCATTGGTGTACAATACCCGCTGGCCGGGAAGATGAAGTTGCAGTTGGCTGTCGGCTATGAGTTGCAAGAGTTTGAACGGTTGAAAACTCAGACGGACAATCAGTTCCGTAAGGAGTTTGCCGAACAGCTCAGCCACCATTCGCTGTCCGTTCGTTTGGGCTTGAAGTTTTGACCGATTCATTTTTTGAATGGGGTGTTTCGGTTGATTCTTAGCTGGGAAATGGGTTTGGTAGCTGATTGGGACTGTGGGTTTTTCAGCTAAAGGATTGGAGGTGAACCGCTTATTTTGCCCCTTTTCATCGAATGTTTTCGGGGGAATGATGCTTTTGGCTGCCGCAAAGCGGGATTGTTAGCTGAAAGGGGCAACCGATTCTCATCAGCGGAATAGGGGGTGTTACCAATTCGGAAAGCGAACTCTAATGTTGAAAAAAGAGATGATTAATCGCTCATTTTCTCCCTTTTAATCGAATGATTTCGGGTACTTGATGCCTTTAACTGCCGCAAAGCGGATTCGTCTAATACGGAGAGTCGTTCGATTCTTAGCTGTAAAGTGGGTTCATTAGCTGAGAGTTTCACCCAATTTCCAGCAATAAAAGGAAGTTTGTGCCCAATTCAACTACTGGACTCGAAACCTCAAACAACTTAGGTGAACCACTTATTTCCCCCATTTCATCGATTGTTTTCAGGTAATTGATGCTTGTGAATGCCGCAAAACAGACTCGTTAGCCGATGGGCAACAGCTGTATTTGCGGCATTCCGCTGCTTACAGATTCATTGCGTTGGCTCCCAAAGCTCCGGCTATTGCCGATGCCACAGCGATGACGACTTTCAGAATCTTATCCCAAATAGATTTCTTAGCTGACATGATTTTTACCTCCTTTCTTCCTCTTTTGTAACAGCGCGCGTTTGACGAGGCTGCTCCTCCAAAACGCACGCTGTTGGTTAGCTAACTCTGTACTACGTAGCGCTTGTCTGGGCAAGCCATTGAGTGACATCGAAACAGGGACAGAGCTTGATCCATTCTTCCGGCTCTATTTCGCCGTTGTTGTTGAGGTCCGGACTCAGGTCGCGGTGGCCACATACCCGGCAATCAGGGAATCGCTGGCTGAGTTGGTGAACCAACAGTCGAAGAGCGGTCTGCTGTTCCTCCGTGCGGGTATCCGCCGGATGGCCTTCGCAGTCGAGTCCGCCTTCGTAGCAGATGCCGATGCTGTTTGCATTGAAACCTTTGGCATGCGCCCGATGCTTTCGAGGGGACGAGTGAGGTGCACCGTTCCATCCTTGCGGATGTAGTAGTGATAGCCTATCCCGTTGAATCCACGTCGGCGGTGGTCCGTCTCCAAGTCAAAAACGGTCAGCGTGCGGTCGGCACGAGTGGCTGAACAATGGATTACAAGTAAGTTAATCTTTCTCATGATTCGATAATTTTAAATTGAGCATTTCCATCACTTTGTTTGGGTCGGAGTGCCCGCCGGTGGCTTGCGTCTTTGCGCTCGCTACACCAACCGGAGGGACGCTCCGACAACTAACCGATGGCCCTAAATTGTGGGGTCCGGAGCTTCACCGCCACCGTCGCCGGGTTCTTCGGGCTCTTCTCCTTCGCCTCCATTGAGCAGCTTCAACTGTGCATCGAGGTCCACAAAGTCGATCCGATCCTCCTTCGTTCCGGGTTCAGGTTGGGCCGGATGCTGTTCGAAGCACGAAAGCAGATGCGTATCGCCTGGATATTCTCCGACAGACAATCTTCTTTCTTTTCCGTCCCTTTGGTGGTGGCCGAAAGGCTGAACACACCGAAATTCTCGATGTTCACCGCGTGACCGTTGTACAGCTCGGTGCGTAACTCTTCGACAAAGCCGCTGATCACATTCAGAATATCACCCTGCGAAAGCGAACTTTTCTCTTTCATTCGCTTCGAGATCGACGCCAGCGTGGCCGACTTACCCCAGACAATGAGCTGGGGATAATACTTCCCGTCGGACTTTGGGTCAATGGGCGACTTACGTAAAATTCTTTTGTAAGTAACTGACATTTTATACTCGTTTAAAGATTGATTAAGATGCTGATTTTCAACATCTCCGATAGACTTGTCGAATCAGTGGCGGCGCCTGTCCTACGGTTCTTTCAAGCCTTTGCAAATATACCGCATGCCGAAATTATGGGAGTACTTACTTGTACGTATCGGTACGTATCGAAACCTACTGATACGTACTTTGATCTACTTTGACGTATTTTGTCTTACTTTTCTTCATTTTTTTTGCCTAAACGCTTGCTTTTGTTATGATAAATTTGTATTTTTATGTCCACTAAGAGGGATTCTTGAACGATTAAAAAACTACTATATGGATGAAGAATTTAAAATACGCGTCTATGCGAAGGTCGAATTGGCGCAACTTTACTCTCCCTACCTCACGCCGGAAGGTGCATTGCGGAAATTGCAAAAGTGGATACGCCGTAACCCGTCTTTGTCGCGGGAACTCTATCGAGGCCCCGAAGGAAAGAACGAGCAGGCATTCAGCAAACGACAGGTAGAACTGTTGACCCGTTACCTGGATACGCCGTGAGCGTTCTCCTTACGCGTACGTAGCGCGCGTTACAAATTTAATTATTAAGAAGGGGGCGCGTTTTTGGGGGGTGGGGGGGACCACCCCGTCGACCTCCCCCCCTACCC
>NZ_BAIV01000028.1 GCF_000517545.1 Bacteroides reticulotermitis JCM 10512
GTATATTCGATGCTTACAAAGATGATCAGGGAAGGATTTTAGCTTCCTGGTTCAGTAAGAAAACATATACTGCAACCGGCAAGATACTTCGATATTCGCATATGGGCTTCAACCGCAACTATGAGTACGAAACAAGGTACAATATACAAAAAGGAGTCGTCGTCGATGAACAGCATTATCAGAACTATATCAAAAAGTCTTCTCTTGTGGAAGAGAACCCTTACTATGAGATCGCTTTATATAAAGTTATCATGTCTAACTTTAACGGGGATTTATTTCCCGCCTTGGCTAATAAGCGTCTCAGGGTTAGCCTGTCTATACTACCCAATGCGGATGGTCAGATAGACAGTCTGGAGATTTTAGGTTGGGCAATAGACGGTAAAAAGAAAAAGCCATTTGCTGCCAACCATCCCTATGTAAAAGAATTGAAGAGATGCTTGGCGCTCGTGCCTGATTGGGAAGTATCTTTCATTCGTGGGAAAATAGAGAAGAATCTGGTATCGATTGCCTTATGGAATAAAAAAGGATGCCGCAGCACCCCTTGGAATGAAAAGAATTACGATTCCATATACATCGTTCAGAAGTACTATGCACTGAAAACTTTTCCACTACAGTATGACACACGCCTATATGCCCGTCTACTACGCTTCCTACCTGTGAACGGTTTGCGAAACTACACCGCTATCTGGGAACTCGCCAACGAACGCTTATACCTCAAAAGTATTCGGCTTTGGAATGATCCCAAACCGTTCCCATTGGAAAAAATATTCCCCGAAGCTCGCCCCGGCGAACCGATAGAAGCAAGTTGGTATAACGGTGAAATAGTGTGTAAACTAGGAAAAGAGATTAGTAACTCCACAGCATACAACCCACCGGAATTATTCTGTGCATTCAAGCTCAAGAAGGGCCGGCTTATCTCTCCACCAGCCGACTAAAACTATGTAATTCCGATCAATGAGCAAAGCTTTCAACATCGCAAAGATTTACTCCAATTTTTAGACTGGACTCTTGATCCCGGATTTGTCGGGAAGCGTATCTACGCAACATGCACAGCTTATCCCAATCGAGACGGAAAAGCAGAAAAGATGGAAATTGAAATAACGGTAAAAGGGGTTGGAAAAGACAATACCAAATATACAATTACTGACCCCGACAATCCATATATCAAAGTGTGTCGGAAGACATTAGAACCAGTCATTTGGGAAGTGGCATACAGACGTGGAAATATTTATTCTACATATGAGAATTTCATTGTGCAAAGAATAAAAAAGTAGTCACAACAGATTATCCGTTGAAAAAGAGCCCGGACAATCCTTTGCTCTTTACTACTTTATTCGCCGATTTTACGAAGTTACCTTATATTTGTTTTTAGTTATATTTAGCATGTAAACCAATATTCAATCGACATGAAAAGATACGTTCTACTATTCGCTTTATTTTGCTGCATAAGCTCTTTAGTAGAAATCAAGGCTACTGCACAACAAGGCGATCGCCTGATTATTAACAAGGATACCCTGCAATTACTTGACTGCCCCATAGAATATGATACATTGTTGGGTAGCAAAGTTCGTCAGCGTCTCTTAAAGAAATCCCTTTCGACCGGATGCTGGAGAAGATATGTAGCCACTTGGCGAATCCTTGACAATAAACTGTATCTTGAAGCCATTCAAGAGTACCCCAAAGAAAACAACAATAATGATGTAAGTCTGGAAGGTATATTCGATGCTTACAAAGATGAACAGGGAAGGATTCTAGCTTCCTGGGTCAGTGGAAAGACATATGCTGCAAGCGGTAAGAGGCTTCGATATTGGAATATGGACTTCTACCGCAACTATGAGTACGAAACAAGGTACGACATACAAAAAGGAGTCGTCGTCGATGAACAGCATTATCAAAACTATATCAAAAAGTCCTCTCTTGGGGAAGAGAACCCTTTCTATAAGGACGCTTTTTATAAAGTCATCATGTCTAACTTTAACGGGGATTTATTTCCCGCCTTGGCTAATAAGAATCTCAAGGTTGACCTGTCTATACGACCCAATACAGATGGTCAGATAGACAGCCTGAAAATTCTGGATTGGGTACTGGATGGTAAAAAGATTAAGCCATTTGCAGCCAACCATCCCTATGCAAAAGAATTGAAGAGATGTTTGGCGCTCGTGCCTGATTGGAAAGTATCTTTCATTCGTGGGAAAATAGAAAATATTGAGGCATCGATTGACTTATGGAGTAAAAAGGGATGCCGCAGCATCACTCGGAATGAAGAGAATAACGATTCCATATACATCAATCAGAAGTACTATGCATTGAGAGCTTTTCCACTACAGTATGATACACGCCTATATGCCCGTCTACTACGCTTCCTACCTGTAAACGGTTTGCGAAACTACACCGCTATCTGGGAACTCGCCAACGAACGCTTATACCTCAAAAGTATTCGGCTTTGGAATGATCCAAAACCGTTCCCATTGGAAAAAATATTCCCCAAAGCGCGGCCCGGCGAACCGATAGAAGCAAGTTGGTATGACGGTGAAACGCTGTGTACACAGGGAGAAACGCTGAATTACTCCACAGAATACTACCCAACGGAAATACTCTGTACGTTCAATAAGGGTCGGCTTACCTCTCAAACAGCCTACCAAAACTATGTAATTCCGATCAATGAGCAAAGCTTTCAACATCGCAAAGATTTACTCCAATCTTTAGACTGGACTCTTGATCCCGGATTTGTCGGGAAGCGTATCTACGCAACATGCACAGCTTATCCCAATCGAGACGGAAAGGCGGAAAAGTTGGAGATCGAAATATCTGTAAGTGGATTCGGAAAAAACTATTTGAATTATAAAATTACTGACCCCGACAATCCATATATCAAAGCGTGTCGGAAGACATTGGAACATGTCATTTGGAGCGTACAATACAAACGCGGCCAGGTTCTTCCTACACATGAGAGTTTCTTTGTGTGGTAGTGACTAAGCTCCCTCCCTTGAAAGCAAAGCTCGGACAATCATTTTTTCTCGTTGAATACATAAATTTTCTTTATATTTATTTGGATAGAAATATCACTTTTTGCTACATTTGGAAAGTTTACCAACACTCGAATCAGGATGAAAAAGCATCTCCTACTATTCACTATCTTCTGCTGCATAAGCTCTCTGGCAGAAATCAAGGCTACCGCACAAATCGGTGATCGCCTGGTTATAGGTAAAGATACATTGGAATTACTTGACTGCCCCATAGTATACGATCCATTGCTACGAGCCAAAGTAGATCAACGTCTCTTGAAAAAAGTAGAATCAACCGCATGTTGGAGAGGGTACATCGCTACTTGGCGAATCGAGAACGGCAAAATATATCTTGAAGAAATTCGCGAGGGTTGGGACCGAAACGAGAAGTATACGCCTGTGAGTCTGGAAGGAATATTCGATGCTTACAAAGATGAAGAAGGAAGGATTCTGGCTTCTTGGTTCAACGTGAAAATATACGCAGGAAGTGGCAGAATAGTCCAACTTGACGGAGATGGATTCGAACGCAAGTACGAAAATGAAATGATGTACGACATATGCAAGGGAATCGTCATTAACGAACAGCATTACCGGAATTATGTCAAAAAAGCCTCCCTTGCGAAGAGACAGTCTGTCGAAAATATTGTAAAGTTCAATTTCAACGGGGATCTATTTCCCGAACTAGCCGACAAACGAGTAACTGCCGATCTAATCATACAGCCTAACATAAATGGGCAAATAGATCGTATAAATACAATTACGTGGGAAATAAACCGTGAATGGGGTATTTCATTAGCTCCAGATCACCCCTATATGAAAGAATTGAAGAGATGCGTAGACCTGATTCCCGATTGGGAAGTAGCCTTCATCCGTGGAAAAATAGAAGAAATTAGGCTAGTAGTTTGCTTATGGGATAAAAAAGGATGCCGTAGCCTTGCTCAGCCAGCGGATAATCCTGACTCCATATACATTGATCAAAAGCGCTATGCGCTGAGAGGTTTTCCACTACAGTATGACACACAGATTTATGCCCGGCTATTACCCTTCCTGCCTGTAAACGGTTTGCGAAACTACACCGCTATCTGGGAACTAGCCGACAAACGCTTATTCCTCAAAAGTATTCAGCTTTGGAAAACCTCCGATCCGTTCCCATTGAAAAGTATCTTCCCCGAAGCGCGTCCCGGCGAACCAATCGAGGCAACCTGGTATAGCGGTGAATTGTTTTGTACACAAGGTAATGATCTGACATATGGGTCTAACAAAGCTTACTATCCAACAGAAATATTCTGCACCCTCAAAGATGGCGTACTTACCTCTCAAACAGCCTACCAAAACTTCAGAAAGTCAATGACGCAGCAAAACTATAACGATTGTCTCAGATCACTCCAGTCCATCAATTGGAATCTTAAACCCGAATTTGTCGGAAAGAATATCCAAGTAAGTTGCGATGTCGCCCCCAATCAAATTGGAAAGGCGGACAAGTTGACAATCAAAATAAACGTATCAGGAAGCGGAGAAGACAAGACCAAATATACAATTACCGACCCCGAAAACCCATATATCAAAGCATGCCGGAAGACATTAGAACCTGTTAGCTGGAGTGTGCAATACAAACGCGGCCAGGTTCTTCCTACACATGAGAGTTTCTTTGTGTGGAATATACGATAGTGACTAAGCTCTCTCCCTTGAAAGCAAAGCTCGGGCGGTCGAATATTTTTTCTTTTTTATTCGCCGAATTCACGAATTTACTCTATATTTGTCGATAAGGAGTAATAACAGGAGTTTAGAATTTAAACATAACCCTATATGAAAAAACAATATGTCAGCCTGCTTGCAATAATCCTATCAGTAAGCGGTTTTTTGTTTTCTTGTCATGACAAAAGTAAGGATACAGGAAAACTTGAATTCGATAGTATACAGGTCAACCAAACCGCCCATCTCTTCGGAGATACGGCAAAACCGGGCTGTAACATCATCATTAACTTTGCCTATCCGGTTAAATCGACTGACAATATGCTGAAAGACAGTTTGAACAGCTACTTTCTGTCGGCTTGCTTTGGCGATAAATACATCGGTGAGAAACCCAAAGACGTGGTTAAAGAATATACCGAACAATACATAACCGATTACCGCCGCGACCTCGAACCGATGTACGCAGAAGATGAGAAAAACAAGCAAGACGAACCTTCCATCGGTGCCTGGTACTCCTATTATAAAAGCATAGAAGGCCGCGTGCAGTTCTACCAGAAAGATCTGCTCGTTTACCGCATCAACTACAACGAATATACCGGTGGTGCTCATGGCATCTACATGACCACCTATCTCAATATGGACCTCACACTCATGCGTCCGCTTCGTCTCGATGATATCTTTGTGGGCGAATACACCGAACCGCTGGCCGACCTGATCTGGAACCAGCTGATGACCGAAAACAAAGTAACTACCCGCGAAGCACTCGAAGACCTGGGATATGGCTCCACAGGTGACATCACCCCGACAGAGAATTTCTTCCTGAGCGAAGAGGGCATAACCTTCCACTATAATGTGTACGACATCACACCGTATGCCATGGGACCGGTTATCGTGAAAATCCCATTCTCCATGATGGAGCATTTGCTGGGTAGCAGCCCTGTTTTGGGCAATTTGAAATAACCAACTTACCGGGCTTTGTACCACACCTCCAAACGTCGGTCAAAGCCTTTATTTACAATTAATAATCCGTAAAACGTTTTTTATAGAAGTGGATATTATACTGAAATACTTCCCCAATCTGACGGAGGAGCAACACAGACAGTTTGCAGCTTTATACGACCTCTATACCGACTGGAACTCAAAAATCAATGTGATATCTCGCAAAGATATCGAGAACCTGTATGTACATCATGTGCTCCATTCATTGGGCATCGCCCAAGTAATCCGTTTCACTCCCGGAACCAGCGTAATGGATTTGGGCACAGGCGGAGGATTCCCGGGTGTACCGCTGGCAATCATGTTTCCCGAAACCAAGTTTCATTTGGTAGACAGTATCGGTAAGAAAGTCCGGGTGGCAACCGAAGTATCGCAAGCCATCGGGCTGAAGAACATCACATTCCGTCATGCACGGGCTGAAGAGGAGAAACAGACATTCGATTTCGTAGTAAGCCGTGCCGTTATGCCGCTGACCGATCTGATGAAGATTATCAAGAAGAACATCTCTCCCAAGCAACGGAACGCACTGCCCAACGGCCTCATTTGTCTGAAAGGCGGTGAACTGGAGAATGAAACGATGCCGTTTAAGCAGAAAGTTATGATTCACAATTTGAGCGAAGACTTTGCCGAAGAGTTTTTCCAAACCAAAAAGGTAGTCTACGTTCCCATATAAATAAAGGACTGAATGACATGAAAATAAAGAGATTTGAATTTAATATGTTTCCCGTAAACTGTTACATTTTATGGGATGAGACCAAAGAAGCGGTTGTGATTGATCCGGGCTGCTTCTATGAAGAGGAAAAGCAGGCACTGAAAAAGTTCATACTCTCCAACGAGTTGAATGTGAAGCATCTGCTCAACACTCACTTGCATCTGGATCATATCTTTGGCAACCCGTTCATGTTGAAAGAGTTCGGGTTATCGGCAGAAGCCAGTCAGGCAGATGAATACTGGATTGAGGAAGCTCCGAAGCAAAGCCGGATGTTTGGTTTCCAACTACAGGAGCCTCCTGTTCCACTGGGACATTACCTGCACGACGGAGACATCATCACCTTTGGCAATACAACGCTGGAAGCGATTCATGTACCGGGCCACTCACCGGGAAGTTTGGTGTTTTACTGCAAAGAGGAGAACTGCATGTTTTCCGGTGATGTACTCTTTCAGGGAAGTATCGGACGGGCTGACCTCACAGGCGGTAACTTCGACGAGCTGATCGAACATATTTGCAGCAGACTCTTTGTCCTACCCAACGAAACAGTCGTTTATCCGGGACACGGAGCGCCTACTACCATCGGGATGGAAAAAGCCGAAAATCCTTTTTTTAGATAACATAAAATCAAGCCTCTCTCCTCCCGACGGCCTGTTTTCATTGCCGGACACGGATGGGGGAAGCCTTAACCCCTAAGCATATGAGAACCGATTTGTTTGCTAGCCGTCACATCGGCATTAATGAACATGACACGCAAGTGATGCTTCGCAAGATAGGTGTAAGCTCACTGGATGAACTGATCGACAAAGTGATCCCTGCCAACATCCGTTTGAAAGAACCGCTGGCACTTCCCGAAGCTCTGTCGGAATATGAGTTTAGCAAGCACATTGCCGGACTGGCTGCCAAGAACAAACGCTACGCCACGTATATCGGTATGGGCTGGTATGACACCATAACACCGCCCGTTGTTCAACGGAACGTATTTGAAAATCCGGTATGGTACACATCGTACACTCCGTATCAGGGGGAAATCTCACAAGGACGTCTCGAAGCATTGCTCAACTTCCAAACAGCTGTCTGCGATCTTACAGCCATGCCGTTGGCCAACTGTTCGTTGCTCGATGAAGCGACTGCCGCTGCCGAAGCCGTAAGCATGATGTATGCACTGCGTTCGCGTGCCCAACAGAAAGCCGGAGCCAATGTGGTCTTTGTTGACGAACAAATCTTCCCGCAGACTTTAGCGGTTATGACCACGCGTGCCGTACCACAGGGAATCGAATTGCGCGTAGGTAAATACACCGAATTCGAACCTTCGGAAGAGGTATTCGGTTGCATGCTGCAATATCCCAATGCCAGTGGATGCGCGGAGGATTATGCCGGTTTCACCGAAAAAGCACACGCTGCCGACTGTAAAGTAGCCGTTGCCGCCGATATACTAAGCTTGGCGTTACTGACTCCTCCGGGCGAATGGGGAGCCGACATCGTGTTCGGAAGCACCCAACGTCTGGGTGTTCCTATGTTCTATGGCGGACCATCTGCTGCATTCTTTGCAACACGTGACGAATTTAAGCGCAACACACCGGGACGCATCATCGGCCTGTCTAAAGATAAATATGGGAAGCTGTGTTATCGCATGGCGCTGCAAACCCGTGAACAACATATCAAACGGGAGAAAGCAACGTCCAACATCTGTACCTCGCAGGCTTTGCTGGCAACAATGGCAAGTTTCTACACCGTTTATCACGGTCAGGAGGGTATCACAAACATAGCCTCACAGATTCACAGCATCACCGCGTCGCTCGAAAAGCATTTGAAGAAACTGGGCTACACGCAGGTGAACCAACAATATTTCGACACGCTTCGGTTTGTATTGCCCGACCATTTATCGGCCGCACAGGTACGTACCATCGCGCTAAGCAAGGAAGTGAACTTACGCTATTTCGAGAATGGCGATGTGGGTTTCAGTATTGATGAAACAACAGACATTGCTGCTCTGAATGTATTGATTTCCATCTTTGCCATTGCCGCGGGTAAAGATTACCAGAAAGTGGAGGCAGTAAATAAAGTGTCGACGATCAGCGGTCCCCTGAAACGTACCAGCAGTTTCCTCACGCACGAGGTGTTCTGTAAATATCATACGGAGACGGAAATGATGCGCTACATCAAACGTCTCGATCGCAAAGATATTTCGTTGGCTCATTCGATGATATCACTCGGGTCGTGTACCATGAAACTGAACGCGGCAGCCGAAATGTTGCCATTGAGTTGTCCGGAGTTTATGAGTATGCACCCGCTGGTTCCTGAAGATCAGGCTGAAGGTTACCGGGAATTGATTCACAACCTGAGCGAGTATCTGAAGGTGATCACAGGCTTTGCCGGTTTCAGCCTGCAACCGAATTCCGGAGCGGCGGGCGAATATGCCGGACTTCGGGTGATTCGTGCTTACCTCGAAAGTATTGGTCAAGGACATCGGGATAAGGTCTTGATTCCGTCTTCTGCTCACGGAACGAATCCGGCATCAGCCATACAAGCGGGTTATGACATTGTGACTTGCGCCTGCGACAAAGAGGGTAATGTGGACATGGCCGATCTACGTGCCAAGGCCGAAGAATACAAAGAGAGCCTGGCTGCTCTCATGATTACCTATCCTTCTACGCATGGTATCTTTGAGACGGAGATCCGGGAGATTTGCCAGATCATTCATGCCTGTGGGGCTCAGGTTTATATGGACGGTGCAAACATGAATGCACAGGTCGGCCTGACCAATCCCGGATTTATCGGGGCGGATGTTTGTCACTTGAATCTACACAAGACATTTGCTTCTCCGCATGGCGGTGGCGGTCCGGGTGTGGGTCCTATCGGTGTGGCAGAACATCTCACGCCATTCCTGCCGGGACACGTCCTGTTCGGTAATTCGCAAAACCAAGTTTCAGCAGCTCCTTTCGGTAGTGCCGGAATCCTCCCAATAACCTATGGATATATCTGTATGATGGGTACGGAGGGTTTAACACAGGCAACCCGCATCGCGATTCTGAACGCCAATTACCTTGCCACATGCCTGCAAGACACGTACGGCATCGTATATCGCGGTGCAACCGGCTTTGTGGGACACGAAATGATTTTGGAATGCCGTAAGATATTTGAAGAAACCGGAATCACGGAGAATGACATCGCCAAACGTCTGATGGATTATGGGTATCATGCTCCCACCCTTTCCTTCCCGGTTCACGGCACACTGATGATCGAACCGACCGAAAGTGAGAGTCTGGCGGAACTAAACAACTTCGTAGATGTGATGCTGAACATCTGGAAAGAGATTCAGGAGGTTAAAGACGGTGAAGCCGATAAGGTGGATAATGTGTTGATCAATGCTCCGCATCCTGAATACGAAGCGGTAAGCGATCAATGGGAACACAGCTACACGCGTAAGAAAGCGGTATACCCCATCGAGAGTGTACGCAACAATAAGTTCTGGATCAATGTAGCTCGTATTGATAATACATTGGGAGATCGAAAGTTGCTCCCTACCCAATACGGAACATTTGATTGATAATAAAAAAACTCCCGGCAGATCTTTGCGTCTGTCGGGAGTTTCTTTTATCAATCGATTATAGTCACCGTTCCTGCTTTTACCGTTTTCATCTTAATCAGCGTTTGCGGATCAGCATAACCTAAAGCCACGCAACCGTAGACCCGATGTCCCTCAGGTACTCCCAAAGAGGTGAGGTATTCACGTACCTGCGGATCGTCGCAAGTCGTACCCAACTGATTAACCCAACAAGAGGCAATGCCCAGAGAGCGGGCTGCTAAAAATAAGTTCTCGATGGCACAGGCACAGTCCATGGCCGCCCACCATTGCGTAGGATCGTTAGATACAATGACGACTGTCGGTGCATGGTAATAGCAGCAGTAAGTCTGACTTTGCCCGCGCTCTTTGATACGGGGTTCATCGCTTTTGGCAAATGCTCCTTTGATTCGGTCGTTCAGTTCGACCAATTTATCAGCATTCCGAATAGCTGTAAAATGCCACGTCTCAAGGTGCATTCCGTTCGGGGCGTATGTTGCTGCTTCCAGGATAACCTGTAAGTCTTCTCTTGCGATTTGTTCACTGGTATATGCCCGCACACTGCGACGAGCTTTGATATTCTCTAAAACTGCATTTGTTTTCATAAACTATCGATGTCTTATACAATGATTATTCTTTCCTTTTATAGATTCTGTTACCGAGGTATATCCGGATTCCGGCCATAGATGTAGCTTGGTTATGTGCACGCTACTCTTTCATATAATACGCCTCATGGAGCTACCTATCGAGTTACTCAATCTATATTTGCCTACAAAGTTATAGTTTTTTGAGTAGTCAAGCAAGTAAAACAGATCCATTCACAAGGTCCGCGGAAAAATCTCAAGTAGTAAACTACCGCTACAGCATAGCCAAGCACACAATAGATGTTCAAAACACTAGGCGGATAGTATGGTGGGTAAAATCAGATATTCGCAGACAAAGCAAGCAAAACGCCTCTATGCAGAAGTTTGCCCTTAAACTGATAAAAGATCAGTTTAAGGGCAAACTCTCATTCTCAAACAGGATGTTCAAGTGTTCAACTAGCATTTCTACAAGCTTCTTGAAGGATTACAATCCTTAAAGCTAACAACGATGGTCAGCTCACCTTGCTTCTAAATTGATGCAAGCCCACTAAACTTGCCAACCGGACAAACTCTGCATAATCAGATTAGTACAACCTCTTTAGTCTGTACGGCTATTCATGATGAAATATGCCCAAACAAGCAGCAACGAAATGCCCGCAACAGTTATCAGTCTTATCGCTTGACCAACGCGATTTTAGCATTCAGCTTGAAGTAGTAAACACCATTTTCTCGTTCCAGAAAACCGTATTTATCCTTATCGACCGATCCTTTTTCCAACCGGGTATTCAAGAATAGGAAATCTTCCATCATCTTCTTTTCCGACTTGTGATAGCAAAGCACCTCTCCGCTCCCATCAACCAATAAGAGCCTTCAACGGCGGAATCCTCTCCGGTATAGATCTTCGCCGGACGCATACCCAACGCCAATGCCATGAGAAACTCCTTCATCTTGAATTCATAGAAACTATGCTTGTTGATCAGTTCGTCTTTGAGTTTCAACGGATTCATTTGCTTGATAATCTCTGTCAGTTCGCTAATGCGTGAGATGCCATCCAAATGCATAATACGGACCATTTCTGTCAACATGCGTGGGAAATGCAGGTCGATCATCGAAAGGTTGCAACGGAAAACGCGATCGGCTACATCCGAGTATTTGAGTACTCCACCGAGTCGCTCGATCAGCATCATTCTTTCGGAAACTTCGTTGGGAGATTCCGGCAAGGCATTGATTTTACTTACGGCAGGTGTGGCAAACTTAGCTCCACTCTGCTCCAGTTTGAGATTCGCAGCCCGGCCACCGTCGAGCAACGGGTTCATGGTTCCCAATCGCGAACGGACACAGAAACCTCTTAACGGGGCTTCCGAATGCCAAAACGCAACAGAGAAATCGGTACGGTCTTCGGTCTTTGCTTCGAGGTCGTAGATACCGGCTTCATTCAGAAACTCTTCCACACCGTCCGGGGACGACACATCATTCTCCGAAGAGGACTTGACTGCTTGCAGAATCAAACCTGCCACAACACCAAAATCTTCCCGGGAAATTGTCTGTTCCATCGTTTCACCTACGATACGGATCGACTCGTTTTCAATATAATAACGGCGTGTACCATCGTGTTCTTCTCGTTGAATCATCGCAATGGGCCAATAAACGTCGTCCTTTTTCCCCTGTGCAGTACCCAAGGCTACTTTCCCTTCGGCCAACAGGCGAAGAAAGGTATAAAGTTCGCACCATTCTCTTTTGGTTGCTTCAAATGCCATTCGCTCTTATTTTTTATTTTATTGTTTTATATAATGGGGTGCAGCTTGACACCATCGGGAAACTCATTCCCGGATTGCTTCACTGCAACACTCTCTTTATCTTCACTCAAAAAAGCTACCACTCCGTTTGCATGAGGATAGCTTATTTTATCATTCCATACTTTACCGATCTAATGCTTTTCTGTCTCAGACTACGTCCCAGCATCGACCGTCGATCCTTATTGCCTAAGCACTTCCGGCAGTTCAGTCGGACAAACAACCGGCGGATGAATCTGCGTAACCTCTTCCAAAGGCGGTAGCTTCCCGACCTGAGCAAAAAGAGAATTGCGTACCCATTCCTTCGGAGTCACAATGATGAACCGCCCTGTCCAACAACCATCAAAATACGACGGGTTGCCGGCTTGCTTCTTGATCGGATAACGGATGTTTTCACCTTTGTCTCTCATTTCCGGAGAGCGTCCGGGATCATTCACCCACACATAGTTCTCATCAATTCCGCGAAGCACCATCCAATGTCCACGGGGTCCGGGACGCAATCCACGAACCGCACCGGTATACCTGACATTGACAAGAACCGGAATCTCCCGATCAATATATTCTTTCAGAACCTGATAGTCTTTTTGCATGAAATGGGTGGCACTCACCATATCTTCGTAGTAACGTGCGAGTGAGTCTATTTCAAAGGAATAATACCCACCTTGTCCGACAGAGGTACGCCGTTTGAAAGGAGCGCGTTTCTTCAAGAAATAGTTCTTTTGATACTCGATCAGCTTCTGCTCGGCTTCTTGCGAAGAACGCTGTGCATCGACATTCATCCCCTTGAAATAATCGAATACCATGAGTGAAGAGGCAAGCGAACAATGGGCATAAGGGCATCCGCTGATTTTCTGCGAATACCAGGGGACAGGAATATTGTTGGGAGCAACGTCCTGTGCTTGTACGGTATAGGAGACCAGCAGACTGCAAATCAACAGTAAAGAAGGAAATATAAAACCTACATTCGTCAGTCTATGCTTTTTCTTTTCAGTGTTCTCAATCATCTCTATCTTCAACCTTTGCTTCGTTTGTTTATTTGATCTGTTTCTTATTTTATCGAAGTCGCATCTCCGGGGAAAGGCAACTTCGGACATTTGAATGTATACAATCTCATGCATATCACAGCCCATGCACGCGGGAAGACTTATCCGGCTTCCAATTATCTGTCGGGTTATTCCGCGCACGAATCATTAAAAAGTACTGGTCGGCAAGAGCTACTAGCCAAATTCTCTAGCCCATCATTGAATCGTTCCGCATAGAGTCCTCCGCAAAAAGCGAGAAAATATTTATGTTGTCGGACTGTCTGCCACCCCTTCCAGAGTGTCTCTCTTCCAACCAGCATCCAACAAAAGAACCTCTCAATAGTTGCAAAGATACATTTTTTCTATTCACTGAGCTGTTGTCGTAGCACATTTTACATTTATCTTCTCTTTTTTCATGATTATTTGTCTCTTCTTCTCCTCCTTCTTTCTTTGGTAATCATCGATAAACGGACGTCTGCTGGTCGTGAAACAATTGACCTTGAGCACTCAATTCCGGTGATTCCTTGCAACATCCCTCTTATTCTAATCGCCTGTTTCTACAAAACAGGCCGTCGGGTTACTTTCTAAAGACAGTAATGAAAAGCGTTCAACCAATTAAAACAGCTAAGTCCAAGTCGTCAAATTATTGCTGATAGAGCTTCTTTGGGAGCTTTTATATCGTGAGGGAAAACTCACTAACAGAAATAAATATTCCGTGCCATCCAAAGAGAGGGAAGCATTTCAAAAAGGAATTACTCAGCAAATGCCGGCACGATGAATAGGTGGATATCGCAAGACGCATAACGGATTATTTGAGTTAAGGCAATGCATCAACATCTTCGTCTCCGTTTTTTTTCGATGACGGCAATTGATACGGCTACAAAGCTAGTCAGTTAACTCAGTCGGTTCTTCTTCCTGAATTCGGGCAGTCTCCACTTTCTCCAAACGAGCCCGCAGCTTAGGCATCATCGAGCGTCTGATACGCAGCGTCATGCTGCAATCCATATCGTATGACTGGTCGAGAATCTCCGGTTCTTCCTCTTTAACGATTCGCATGACATCATTCATGAAGGGGTATTCGAACAATACGGTAACATCCTCGTCAACCGTTTTTTCGATGATGGTGGCAGCAGCAATAGCTTCAGCGGCAGCAGCTTTATAAGCAACAACCAAACCGCCGGTTCCCAGCTTGATTCCACCAAAATAGCGGACTACAATGACCAGAATATCTGTCAGTTCATTTGAATTGATCTGTCCCAGAATCGGTTTGCCGGCTGTTCCGGAAGGCTCTCCATTATCATTGGCGCGGAAGTTAGTCCGCTCGGCTCCGAGCATATACGCATAACATACATGACGGGCATCGTAATATTTTTTCTGATGCGCATCAAGCAGCGTCTTGATCTCATCAAGCGTACGAACGGGAAAAGCCAATGCTATAAACTTACTTCGTTTTTCCGTAAATATACCTTCGGAAGGTTCTAGTATGGTTTTATAAGTATCTTCAACGGTCATGTGACAAAGATACGGCTTTATTGAGAAAATTCAATCGATCGGTTGGAAATATTAAACGATTGGTGCGTTGTCAAAGTGTCGGCATTTCATCATTACAAGGGGGCGTTTGGTTACGGAGGGCTGGGCATTTGCCGGAAAGCCCGGGGCATTTGTGCAAAAGCCCAGGGCATTCGAACGAAATGAGCCGGGCAATCGGTTGCGAAGAAGGCGGATAAATTATAAATAGCAAGCGGGTGAAGAAGCGAGGGTAAACAAGCAACTGTTTATAAACGGCTTGATAAAGAAGCAAAGACAATCACTGAGAAACAGCAAGTATATGATGAATTGCAAACAAAGAGGAGAATCGTATGAAAGCCGACCGTCAATTCGATGCTGGTAAACATCCTATCGAATGAGGTTGAGCTGTTAATCCAATGAAAGCGGACGTCAGTCAACTCTGATGAAATCGTGTACTCAATTCAATAAAAACCAATGTTCCACTCCGATGAGATCGAGTTCTCAATCCATGCTACCATACATCCATCCGGTAGAAGTATGGCCTTAGTCCGATGATGCCGAGCAGCCTATCGAATAGAGCCAGCCACTTAGTCAATGATATTAAACCATTTACACAATTAGCAAAACGGTCGGTCTGATGCAGTCAACCCAATGACTGTAACAGACCGACCGTTCAATTCTATAAAAGACTCAGCTCCGGTAAACGGTTAACATAGCACTCCTTCCATTGGCAAAAGTGGAATGCCAGCATCCTGAGGAGTATGCAAACATAGAGCAGGAAAGAGACCCCGCAAGGGTCTATCTGCCCGGTGTAAGCTGAGAGCTATATCTTAATCCAACTTATGAATAACCAATCCCGAACGCAACTTCGGTTCAAACCAAGTTGTTTTGGGAGGCATGATATTGCCTGTATCGGCAATGTCCATCAGTTGCTTCATGGATACCGGATAAAGAGCCAGAGCTGCTTTCATTTCACCACTATCGACACGTTTCTTGAGTTCGCCCAAACCACGAATACCACCCACGAAATCCACGCGATTATCGGAACGTAGATCTTTGATGCCCAACATTTCATCCAAAATCAGATTGGACGAGATCGTAACATCAAGTACACCGATCGGATCATTATCATCGTATGTTCCCGGTTTGGCAGTAAGGCTGTACCACTTCCCGTCAAGATAGAGTGAGAAGTTATGCAATTCAGCCGGTTTATAGATGTCCGTGCCTTTCTCTTCTACGATGAAATTCGTTTGCAAAGCAGTCAGGAACTCGGCAGCAGTCAGCCCATTCAAATCTTTCACCACTCGGTTGTAGTCGATGATTGTCAGCTGGTTGGCAGGGAAACATACAGCCATGAAGTAGTTATACTCTTCGTTGCCTTGATGATTCGGGTTTTGCTTGGCTTTCTCGGCACCAACCAATGCGGCAGCCGCAGAACGGTGATGTCCGTCCGCAATATAGAGAGCCGGCATTTTGGCAAACTCAGCTGTAATCGTGGCAATATCGGCTTGCTGATCGACAATCCAGAAGGTGTGTCCGAAACCGTCACCGGGAGCAATAAAGTCATAAACCGGAGATTCAGCGTGTACTTCTTCACAATGACATCCAACACTGCACTATCGGGATAAGCGAAGAATACCGGTTCGATATTGGCATTGTTCACACGGACATGCTTCATGCGATCTTCTTCCTTGTCACGACGGGTCAACTCATGCTTCTTAATGCTGCCATTCAGGTAGTCGGGCACATAAGCTCCCACAACCAGTCCGTACTGCGTTTTTCCGTTCATGGTTTGCGCATAGATGTAGTAGTTCTCTTTGCCATCCTGCACCAGCCATCCTTTGTCCTGAAACATACGGAAATTCTCAGCAGCCTTGGCATAAACACGCTCATCATGTTCGTCTGTACCGACCGGAAAGTCGATTTCAGGCTTGATGATGCGATACAATGATTTCTCATTACCAGCAGCTTCTTCACGTGCTTCTTGGGAGTTCAATACGTCGTAGGGGCGGGAAGCAACCTGCTCCACGAGTTCTTGCGGAGGACGGATACCTTTGAATGGTTTAATTATTGCCATAGTATTATTATTTTAAAAAGGAACCTCTCCCCATCCCTCCCCGTCGAAGGAAAGAGATGGGGAGAGGCTCCTTTATATTATTTGTTTACTTTGTATTTCTCGCAACCGTCTTTCAGGAAGCCGACAATCTGCTTGGCAGCAGCAATACCGGCATTGATGTTAGCTCAGCAGTCTGGGCACCCATCTTTTTCGGAGTGGAGAAATAACGTCCTGCAAACTTCTCAGCAAATTCTGCATGAGCGGCAGGCATAATATCAGTCACGTATTTGAAGTCGGCACGTTCTTCCATCAACAGCGCCAAACCAGCCTCATCGATCACCTCTTTACGGGCAGTGTTTACCAACAACGCACCTTTAGGCATGTTTTTCAGCAAAGCGTAATTGATCGAGTTCTTTGTTTCAGCAGTTGCCGGAATGTGGAGAGAGATAAACTGACAAGCCTTGTAGAGTTCTTCAGCAGAATCTAAAGCGGTTACTCCATCTTTCTCAATCACTTCTTTGGGACAGAAAGCATCGTAGGCGTATACTTCCATACCGAAGCCTTTAGCTACACGAGCCACGTTACGGCCCACGTTACCATACGCATGAATACCTAGTTTCTTACCCATCAACTCTGTGCCGGAAGTTCCGTTGTAGAAGTTACGCACAGCATACACCATCATACCTAAGGCCAATTCGGCTACAGCATTCGAGTTTTGCCCCGGCGTGTTCATCACACAAACGTTGTGCGCAGTTGCAGCATCCAGATCTACATTGTCATATCCTGCACCGGCACGAACTACAATCTTCAATTCTTTAGCAGCATCAAGCACCTCAGCATCAATAATATCACTGCGGATAATGATCGCATTAGCATCTTTCACAGCATCCAGCAATTGTGCTTTCTCTGTGTATTTCTCAAGTAAAGCAAGCTCATAACCGGCTGCTTCAACTTCCTTACGAATACCGTCCACAGCAACTTTAGCGAACGGTTTGTCAGTAGCGATAAGTACTTTCATAGTAACTTACAGGAACCTTCCTCCAACCCTCTCCCTCAAGAGACAAGGAAAAAGACAGGTTCGGTTTTAGTTTATAATTTATTGATCAGTAAGGTAGCCTCTCGTCTCCTCTCCTCGGGAGCGGGGACGAGAGAAAGACCTATTAATGAAGTTTCTCAAATTCCTGCATACAGTCGATCAACGCCTGTACACTTTCTTTGGGTAATGCGTTGTAGCAAGAAGCGCGGAAGCCACCTACTGAGCGGTGTCCCTTGATGCCTATCATACCTTTTTCGGTAGCGAACTTCAGGAAGTCAGCTTCCAATTCTTTGTATTCGGGCGCCATTACGAAGCAGATGTTCATACGTGAACGGTCTTCTTTCGCAGCTGTTCCGACAAATAGCTTGTTACGGTCGATCTCTGCATAAAGCAGGTCAGCTTTTTCAATCGCACGACTTTCCATCGCTTTCACACCGCCTTGTGCCTTGATCCAGCGTAGCGTAAGCAGGGCCGAATAGATAGGTACTACCGGAGGAGTGTTGAACATGGAACCACTTTCCACATGAGTCTGGTAGTTCAACATCGTAGGAATATAGCGGGACATTTTGCCTAAAGCGTCATTCTTTACGATTACGAATGTCACGCCGGCAGGAGCCAGATTTTTCTGTGCACCGCCATAGATACAGATGTATTTGGACACATCGATCGGACGTGAGAAGATGTCTGAAGACATATCGGCAACCATAGGAACCGGTGAGTTAAGATCTTCTTTAAGTTCCGTACCGAAAATCGTGTTGTTTGTGGTTATGTGAAAATAATCAGCATCAGCAGGCACCGTGTAATCTTTGGGAATAAATGAGAAATTAGCATCGGCCGAAGAGGCAACTTCTACAACTTCACCAAGACCTTTAGCTTCTTTCATGGCTTTCTTTGCCCATGTACCTGTGTTAAGGTAAGCAGCTTTCTTTTCAAGGAAGTTATAGGGTACCATACAGAACTCCAGACTGGCACCTCCGCCAAGGAACAGTACCGAATAGCCTTCGGGAATGTTAAGAAGTTCCTTGAATAATGCCTCAGCTTCGTCAACCACCGGTTGAAAATCTTTAGCACGGTGGCTGATTTCCATTAGAGAAAGTCCGGAGCCGTTGAAATCTAAAATAGCCTTCGCTGTATCCTCTATTACCTCTCTCGGAAGAATTGAAGGTCCTGCATTGAAATTATGCTTTTTCATTTGAAGTTTGTTTTGGGTTTAACAATTTCGTTAGTTTATGTCTTTTGACCCTGCGAATTTACGAATTAATTTCCGGCGGACAAATCTTTCCTTATAAAAATACCGTTCAAAGGCTGACTTACCTTACTTTTTATTTGTTTATGCAGGATATATACACCAAATTGTTATCTATACATAGCAAGAACCCGGGAAATAGGCAAATTCACGACATCTAAAATGAACCCGAATAAGAAGCCTGAAATAGAAAATCTCAGACAATAAGCCTCTTGCAAGCATGCTCCATTCAACGAGGTTTTGTCCTTATTTTGCTTCCTCGATAACGGTTTTCATCCCTTTTATCTTCTCGCCGCGGATCAGCGTTAACAATTGATTCACCTTAACCCGGCGGATAGCAACAAAAGAATAATGCTCTTTGACATCGATAGCCCCTACATCTTCTTTACCCAGATTGCCTTTCTTATAAAGGAATCCGGCAATATCCATCCGGCTCAGTTTCTCCTTTTTTCCTTTACCTATATATATAGTAGTCCAAACCGACTTGGGAGGACGCGAAGGATTCTCCGGTAACGTAAGCGTTTCAACCTCTTCGGGAATATAATCCGGCAACCTCTCTTCCGCGTGCAAAATCAGGTAGGATGTACCTTTCGCATCCCAACGGGCAGTACGCCCATTCCGGTGCGTAAACGCCTCCTCATTGACCGGCAGGTGGTAATGGATGATGTGTTCGATTTCGGGGATGTCGAGTCCGCGAGCAGCCAAATCGGTAGAGATTAGTATGTGACAGCTTCCGTTGCGGAACTTGTACAGCGCACGTTCGCGGTCGGGCTGTTCCATACCTCCGTGGAAGCGTTCGGCAACGAGCTTCTTACCGGCAAGCAACTGGTGTACCCTGTCCACTGAATCGCGGTGGTTGCAGAACACAATGCTGGAACTGCTTCCCAACGTACAAAGGAGGTTGTAGAGTGTATCGATCTTATCCTTGGATGGAGAAATAACCTGCATCAATCGCAAGCGGGACGTCTGTTCCTCGACTGTTTCCGGCAGAAAGTCAAGCTTCACAGTCCGGTTCAATCCGGTGAAAAGAGGGATCTCTTCCGCATCGGTAGCCGAAAGAAGCACCCGTTTGTTCAGTCCGGGAAGTTGCGTGATTATCTCCGCCATCTCGTCGTGAAAGCCGTACTCGAGTGATTTATCGAACTCATCGATAATTAACGTATGAATCGTTTCGGGATTGAAATTCCCTTTCGACAAATGGTCGGTAATACGTCCCGGAGTACCAATGATGACCGCCGGACTATTGCCCACAATACTTTTCTTTTCCTCGGCAATGGGGTGACCGCCATAACAGCAGCAAGCTTTCCACACCGTGCCCATTCCTTTGAACACACTGTCGATCTGTAACGCCAGTTCACGCGAGGGAACCAGGATCAGTACTTGAACATCTTTCGTATCGGGTTTTAGCGTAAGCAACAACGGAAGCAGGTAGGCCAATGTCTTTCCCGAACCTGTGGGCGACAAGAGAATTACGTCTTTCCTGCCTGTTCCCTGTTCGATTGCGGCTTCCTGCATAGGGTTCAGCTCTTCGATCTTTAGATTGCGGAGAGCTGCCTGTATGATTTCATTTTTTTGTATCATGGGGCAAAGATACGAAAAAAGGCGGTAACTGACTGACATCAACCACCGCCCAAACCAAAAGAATTGTGTTTTATTACCCGAAGTCGTCGAACATCAGGTTCTCAAGCGGTACACCCAGATCGTCGAGCATCTTTTCGACCGCTTTCGACATCGGGCCGGGACCACACATATAGTATTCAACATCTTCGGGAGCCTCATGGTCTTTCAGGTAGGTTTCCAGAATTACCTGGTGCACAAAACCCGGTGTATACTTCACACCCGCCGCATCAGCTGCCGGATCGGGACGGTCAAGAGCCAGATGGAACGTAAAGTTCGGGAACTCCTTCTCCAGTTTCAAAAAGTCGTCCAGATAGAAAACCTCGTTCAAGGCACGGGCTCCATAGAAGTAACTCATTTTGCGGTCGGTAGTATGCAGGGTCTTCAGCAGATGCATAACCTGTGCACGTAACGGAGCCATACCTGCCCCTCCACCGATCCACATCATTTCACGTTTGGAATCGTAGATGGGATGAAACTCACCATAGGGTCCGCTCATGCTCACCTTATCGCCCGGTTTCAGGGTGAAGATGTACGAAGAGGCAATGCCGGGCATCACGTCCACAAATCCGGGGCCTTGCTCTTTCGGCTTGAATGGCGGGGTAGCGATACGTACTGTCAGCATCATGCGGTCACCCTCAGCGGGATAGTTCGCCATGGAATAGGCTCGGACCGTTTCCTCCGTGTTGGTACACTTCAGCCCGAACAATCCGAAATTCTCCCATGCCGGAAGATACGCATCCCCGATCAGGCTTTTGTCTATATCCTTATTATAATCCATTGCATAGGGCGGTATCTTGATCTGCGCATACGAACCCGGAATAAAATCCATGTGTTCACCCGCCGGAAGGGTTACGATAAGTTCTTTGATAAAAGTAGCCACGTTCTTATTGGAAACGACCTCGCACTCCCACTCTTTTACCCCTAACACACTTTCGGGTACAGTGATAGCCATATCACTCTTCACTTTCACCTGACAGCCCAAACGCCAGTGGTTCTGTATCTGTTTGCGGCTGAAATGCGGAACCTCCGTAGGTAGTAGCTCACCCCCTCCTAGCGTAATCTGACATTTACATTGCCCGCAAGAGCCTTTTCCACCGCAAGCGGAGGATAAAAACACTCCATTCACCGAGAGCGTGTTGAGTAACGTAGAACCGGAAGAAGCATCTAGTTCTCTTTCGCCATTAATCGTGACTTTCACATCCCCCGAGGGTACCAGGTAGTTCTTCGCAACCAAGAGAATGATAACGAGCAACAAGATCACGATCAGGAATACACCAACGCTTGTCCATATTAAAGTCATATCCATCGTCTGATTCCTTTCCTTTTAAATGTTTAACCCCGAGAAGCACATAAACGCAATAGCCATCAGGCCGACTGTGATAAACGTGATCCCCAAACCTCTGAGGGGAGCAGGCACATTGGAGTAAGCCATCTTCTCACGGATAGCGGCTAGTCCGACAATCGCCAACAGCCAACCAACGCCCGAACCCAACGCATAGGATACCGAATCCCAGACATCACCGATATACCTCGGATCGCTCTCGCCCAGATTGATACGTTGCTGCATAAACAGCGAACCTCCCATGATGGCACAGTTTACAGCGATCAGTGGCAGGAAGATGCCTAACGAAGCATACAGTGCCGGACTGAAACGTTCGATCACCATTTCAACCAGCTGAGTGATACCGGCAATAACGGCAATGAAAAGAATGAAGCCCAGAAAACTCAGATCGACTCCTTCAATGATCGCGTCGGCTGCCAGTACTTTGGTTTGCAGCAGGTAGTTAATAGGCAGCGTCACCACGAGTACAAACGTAACGGCGATACCCAGTCCTACGGCTGTTTTCACATTCTTCGACACAGCCAGGTACGAACACATACCCAGGAAGAAGGCGAATATCATGTTGTCCACAAAGATGGAGCGAACGAATAAACTTACTAAATGTTCCATAATTATTTGGTAACTTTGAATACCTGGCTTCGGAAAACGAGTAGCTGTCTAACTCAAGCAAACGCCGTGTTCCGAGGTTCAGTACACATTAATATCTCTATTTATTTCTCTTCTTGCAAACCTTTATGGCGTGCCCGTTGATACCAGATGATGCACGCTACGAGAATCAACGCCATCGGAGGCATTAGCATCAGTCCGTTGTTGATATAACCCACTCCTTGCACCGGTTCGTAGTTCAGGATGTTGATGCCGAGCAATGTACCTGAGCCTAGTAGCTCGCGGAAGAATGCTACAATCACCAGAATTTTGGCGTACCCCAGCCATTTCCTAAGCCATCGAGGAAAGATTCCCACGGCCCGTTCTGCATGGCAAAGGCCTCCAGACGTCCCATCAGGATGCAGTTGGTGATAATCAGTCCCACATATACGGAGAGCTGCGCGCTGACGTCATAAGCGAAAGCCTTCAGGAACTCACTCACAATCGTCACCAGAGCGGCAACCACAACTAATTGCACAATGATGCGGATGCGATTCGGAATGGTTTTGCGCAGCAGTGAGATAACCACGTTCGAAAAGGCTGTGATCACCGTCACCGAAAGCCCCATCACAATCGCAGGCTCCAGCTTAGCCGTCACCGCCAGTGCCGAACAGATGCCCAGTACCTGAACGGTTACCGGATTATCCATTCCCAACGGAGCGGCGAATACTTCTTTATTCTTTTTAGAAAACAATTGTCCCATAGCTAGTCTTCCTCCTTATTTGATTGTTAAAAAGCGAATGTAGTTGCCCAGACAAGACTTCAACATGGCATCCACTCCTACCGAAGTAATTGTACCACCGGAGATTCCATCTACCTGATAGCCCGGCTTCTCTACTTTCCCATGCTTAACCACACTCAGAGCCACTGCCCCATTGTCCAAGGTCTTCTTGCCCATGAACTCACGTTGGAATCCTTCCAGGGCAATCTCGGCACCTAAACCCGGCGTTTCACTGGCATGCGAGAAGTAAACCCCGAACACCGTATCTTTGTCGTCATTCAGTGCCACATAGCCCCAAAGGCCTCCCCATAGACCGGTTCCATAGACAGGCATCACATATTTCCGCTGACCGTCTACTTCACAGACAAACACATGCAGGCGTTGGTATTCCTTCACCTCTTTTTCGTAGTTCATGGCAAAAGCTCCTGTGTTTTCAGTCAGCGAACCGTCCTCGTTCATCAGCATATCCGCCTTGACATACGTATTATAGGCCGCTTCGACATCCGTCACTTTCCGGACGTTCAACGCAGCGAGAATCTGTTTCTTGGTGTCCAACTGCACGTTCTTGTCCTGCGTATCTTTCAGCGCGGAACTGACAAAGGCCAGTAGGAATGCAACGATAACAACCATTACCGAAGCATAAATAATAGTATAGGTATTACTATTTGTATTCATCTCTTTCGGTTTTAAGGGTTAGATTTTATAGCCCGTTTCTCCCGGCGACTGATATTGCTCTGCATCACACAGTAGTCGATCAGCGGAGCAAAGATATTCATCAGCAGAATGGCGAGCATCATGCCCTCCGGATATCCCGGATTGAGCACACGAATTACAATTGTCATCACACCGATGAGGAAGCCGAAGATGTACTTTCCGGTCTCCGTACGGGCGGAAGTGACCGGGTCGGTTGCCATGAACACGGCTCCGAAACAGAAACCGCCTAGCACCAGATGTTCGTACCACGGCATCTGCGACATGGCGTTATGTTCGATGCTGACGAGGTTGAATATCCAAGCCATCAACGCACCACCGACAAAGACAGACAGCATTGTTTTCCAACTGGCAATACCTGTCCACAACAGGATCACCGCTCCGATCAGGATCGCAATTACACTTGTTTCGCCAATGGAGCCGGGGATAAATCCGGTCACCATATCCATATGGAAAGCCGGAACTACACCGGTTGTAGCCGCTTCTCCGAGTGGAGTAGCCACCGTCAGTCCGTCGACTGCTTTCCCTAAACCAAACATACTGTCACCCGACACCCATACGGCATCACCGGACATCTTGGTTGGATAGGCGAAGAAGAGGAAGGCACGGGTAATTAAAGCCACGTTGAATATATTCATCCCTGTTCCGCCAAACACTTCTTTGGCAAACACCACAGCAAATGCGGTGGCTACGGCAATGATCCACAACGGACAATCCACCGGAACGATCAGGGGAATAAGCATCCCGGAAACCAAAAAGCCTTCCTGTATCTCTTCCTTTTTCCATTGGGCAATCACAAATTCGATGCCCAACCCTACCACGTAGGAGACTATAACCTTGGGCAATACGGCCAGAAAGCCGTACGCGAACAGTTCGACAAAAGTTCCCTGCACACCAGTATGTAAGAAGTGCTGGTAACCGACGTTGTACATTCCAAACAGCAGAGCGGGCATCAGGGCGATTACGACAATCGACATGATTCGTTACTGTCGATCGAATCGTGTATATGAGTACCCGTTTTCGCCGTCTTGCCGGGTACAAACAGAAAAGTCTCCAGCCCGTCGAATACCGAATGGAAGGCGTGAAACCTGCCTCCTTCTTCAAAGTTCGGTTTGATCTTATCCAGGTATTTTCTTAACGCTTTCATTACTATCTAAGAGTTATCAATTAGTACTTATAAGGTTATGCCATCTCAACGCGAAGCCTGTCAAGCCCGGCACGGACAATGTGCTGCAACTCCATCTTCGAGGAGCAGACAAATTCGCAAAGGGCGAAGTCCTCGGGAGCCACTTCGTATATCCCCAAGCTTCCATGCGGTCGATGTCGCCGGCAATGATCGCTTTAATCAGAAACTCGGGCAGAATGTCCATCGGGAACACTTTATCGTATTCGCCGGACATGATCATGTGACGCTCTCCACCTTTGACACGTGCGTCGAGCGTATATTCTTTCTTCCCCATCAGCCAGCTGAAATACGAACGATTGGCACTGAACTGCTTGAAGCGTGGCATGATCCACCCCAACATCTCGTGAATGTCATCTCCTTCGGGAATGACGGTCAGCTGATTGTGGAAGGCTCCGAGGAATCCGTTTGGGGAAACCTGTTTGCCGGTAAGGGGGTTGCCACTGATATACCGAAGTTCCTTGCCGCGGGTAACATTCCCGGCAAAGACTGACGTCAGCAAAGCTCCCACTTGTAGCTTGCAATAAGCCGGATGCAATACCTCGGAACCTGTCACAGCTACGGTTCGGGTGAAATCCACTCGCCCCGTGTTGAACAGGCGTCCGATGAAGAGAACGGCCTGCGGATCGAGTGTCCAGACCGTTTCACCTTTCACCACGGGATCGATGTGATTGATCTGTACGCCCACATTTCCTGCCGGATGGGGACCGTCGAATGCAGTAAGAGTCACATTCCGCATCGCTGCCAACTGACTGTTCCGTTGTTTGATGTGTATGTTGAGATATACGTTCGCGATCTTCGCCAATGCGTCCAGTCCGGTTTGGAAATTCGCCTCTTCACCTTTCAAGGCAAACTCGAAATCGGGAGCCAGCGGATGGCTGTCGAAGGCTGAAATGAAAATCGCTTTCGGAGATTGGTGGGATTGGCTATGATATCGTAAGGCCGTTGCCTGATAAATGCAAAAAGTCCGGCATCTAGCAAGCTGGTTCTCACTGAATCGGCATCCATAGACGAGACGTCCTTCTTGCCGAACTCTTCGTAGTCTTGTTCGGTAGCTTCTTCAACAATGATGTTAAGCACTTTCCGTCGGCTTCCCCGCTCGACACTTGTCACCACACCGCTTACCGGTGAAACGAACTTTAGCTCGGGATGATTTTTGTCGACAAACAAGGGACCTCCTGCCATCACGTACTCTTGTTCTTTCACAACCACTTTCGGAGTAATGCCCGGAAAGTCGTCGGGTACAAGCGCATAGAATCCCGGGCTTTTCATAGCTGTATACGTCCCGGCTGCTTTTCCTTTCAGATTTATGTCGAGCCCTTTACGCAACTTTATTACATTTAGCATGCTATATTAAATATATGGTTTCACAGTCTTATCGCAAAAATAATAAATAATACTAGAAACGGGCAGAAAAAAGAGAGGAAATGCAAAATAAAATGCAATACCTTTCCGTTTATTTTGAGGTTTTTAGTCAGTTTCCGGTTAAAGTATGAGCTAGCAGAACGACTGATCCGGGTGATAAAAAAGTAAGACTGATACTCTTTAACAGGGCAGTCAAGCCTTGTCGATCACTTTTAAAAAGCGATCCAACTGACTTTTTAAGTTGGGACGCTCGCTGCCGTCAGATGAGATAACGGGATGCTTAGAGTAATGTAAATAAGAGGTTCGATTGAGTAATACAACAACCTATTCCGCTCTACCCCCAAAATGAAACGGGCAAAAAGCTTCCGACCTCTTGCCCGTTATTTATTTGCGAGTTACAGCGTTTACTTTGCGATCACCCCAAAATGATGATGAAGCCGTTTACCCGTTGTTATTCCTCTCCGGCAAACATGGGGTCCCATGCAGGTAAGCGGATAGGCTTCTGCTTGAGTACTTCGAGTGCCTTGGCGGTAGCATATTTCTTCTCAACGACCAGACGGAACATATACTCGTTAAACCACTCGTCGGTCATAATGAGATGCCCCTGATAGCCCGAAGTAGCTCCCCAACTATTCTCCACCATCCACTTGGTAGGCGTTCCCCCTTTATTCAGGTCCACCGCCATCAGCGTCATAGCGTGACTGGAACCACTGGCAAAAGTCTGAATCCGTTGTTTCTTATCCATGCCAAACGATGTTCCCATAAGCGATTCGTAATCGTAATTCTTCAGGTCGAGCAGTCCGCGATCCGTGTTGAGCGATTTACCTACGTCGCAAGAGAAATACATCATCGTGCTATCTTTCAACGAAGCGATTGCCATCTCTTTGATATCTTCAATGGGTAGGTTGACGTATAGCCAGTTGTTTCCATCGTAGCGGTGACGGTCGAAGTCGATCTCATACGATTTGTAATATTCGCGGCTCGGATCGTTCATCAACATCACGTAACTGTTCAGCAGACTTTCGTCACCGAACTTTTTCAGGAAGCTCATCGGCGTATACGTAGCCGTTTCCACCACCTCCTTTCGGGTTGTACTGTGTCCATTCAAACTCGGTCGGCGGTACACCCAAGTTAAGCACCAACATACGGTAAATCACACCCAGCATTTCAGTTTTGCTTTTCTCGATTGCAGCCGGTTTCGCTCCCTTGGCCACCATATCGCGAAGCTGCAAACCCTGTTCACGTAGTTTCAGCCCCAGCAGATTCGCCATGCGAGCCGTATTATCGCTGCTGTTGGTTTCCGGCATCACATCTTTCGGAACCAAGCCGTATTTGCTGACAATATCGACCACCCCGGTGAATGTTCCTCCATCGCTCAACGGATGACGGAAGAGCCAGTCCACCATCTGATCGTCCATCGGTTTCTTGCCCGTATCGATCACCCCCTGTAAGAAAAGGTTCGCCTTCTCCAGTTGGTCGTAGAAGAAAGAGTACGCCTGCGAATATTCGAACGATCCCAAATCATACTTGCCGATCGCCTTGGCACGCATCACGTTCATCCCTGTGAAGAGCCAGCAGCGTCCCGACGACTTCTGATCGGACACACCCTTCGATTTCACCTTGATGGAGAAATGGGTATCCATGCCTTTGAGATTGTCCAGATTCAGTGCCAGCTTCCGAATGTCGTTGCCACTGATCGCATTACGCAACGCCTGATCGCTGGGCGTTCCCTGGTAACTTTCCTTGAGTTGTTGCAGCATCCCCTCGCTGATGCCTCCTTTTGTGTCCTGTGCCTGTGCCGAAAAAACAAGTGCACTAAAAGCCAATGCCGATAAAAATTGTCTATTCATTTTACACATTATATATTAATAGGTAATACTTTATATAAGTTGGACGAACAGCTCCCTGTTTCCGTCCGGTATTCCGACAGCTATTTGCAAGAAACAGATAGCCTTTTGCAAAAATACAATTCTTTTTTAGAAATATTATCAAGCAAGGTTGAAACTAATTGGAATAAAAGGGTTTTCTTTGTCAGCTCATTCAGAAGAAATATGAAAAGATATATACTGAGTGCTTGGCTAATGACCTGTTTCATTGGCTGTTTAAGGGCACAAAACGACTTAACTACAGTAAATAAAGGGGAAATAGAGGGAAGTGTAAAAACCACAACAGTCCGTATGCCGACCGACAGCCTGCCTGGCCTGTCCAAACGTGAGTTACGCAAGCAACGCGTAGCCCAACGCAACCTGCACTACAACATACTGGGAGGGCCTAGTTACAGCCCTGACTTCGGATTCCTGATAGGCGGTAGCGCATTGATTACGTTCCGCATGAATCCCAGTGACACCACCCAGCAACGCTCGGTCGTCCCCACGGCTGCCGCATTCATGTTCGAAGGCGGACTCAACTTGTTCACCAAGCCTCAATTGTTCTTTGCAGGCGACCGTTTCCGTATCTTTGGCGTGTTTGCATACAAGAACACGCTCGAGAACTTCTACGGCATCGGCTATTCCACCAATAAGAACTACCCCCGTGGCGAAGAGACCAGCGAGTACCGTTACAGTGGCATACAGGTCAATCCCTGGTTCCTGTTCCGGCTGG
Organism: Bacteroides reticulotermitis JCM 10512; assembly: GCF_000517545.1. Taxonomy (GTDB): domain Bacteria; phylum Bacteroidota; class Bacteroidia; order Bacteroidales; family Bacteroidaceae; genus Bacteroides; species Bacteroides reticulotermitis. Next base: position 29,402 of record NZ_BAIV01000028.1, read on the forward strand.
GTAAAAGTAACTTCTTTTCCGGTCCGCAGATAGACATCAACTACGACAAAATAAGCAAGCCGGCCGAAGGAATGGCCACACAATCCTCCTACGTCGGCGCCGGTGGAACGGCTAACGGCTACAACTCATTCAGCTCCGGGCTCGGCTTTCTGCTGACGTACGACACGCGCGATGTCCCCGCCAACGCCTATCAGGTACTTATCTCGACTTCCGCGGCATGATGTACCAGAAATGGTTCGGAAGCGACAACCGTTTTTACCGGATGGAGATCGACTACCGCCAATACCAGACGCTCGGAAAACGACGGGTACTGGCATGGACCGTGCAAACCAAAAATGTGTTCGGCGATGTCCCCCTGACCAAATATAGTCTCAGCGGAACCCCTTTCGACCTCCGGGGTTACTACATGGGGCAATACCGCGACAAGTCCTCCCACGTCCTGATGGCGGAATACCGGCAGATGATCAACACCGACAAAGGAAATCGATTCAAGAAGATACTCAGCCACATCGGCTATGTGGGATGGGCCGGCTGCGGTTTCATGGGACCGACTCCCGGCAAGATAGAGGCGTCCTGCCTAACTTCGGAGCAGGGTTGCGTATCGAAGTTCAACCCCGCATGAACGTGCGCCTTGATTTCGGCCGAAACCCTATCAACAAACAGAACTTGTTTTACTTCAACATGACGGAGGCTTTTTAAGTCAACGGGGCGATATCGTGACAAATTCGCTCATGATATGATGACATAATAACGTCGAATGAGCAATTCCGATCAAAGTGCTTTTCTTTTTTCCGAGGCTACCGGATACATCCGATAGCCTCCATTACACTGAAAAACAAGCGGGGTGCTCGTTCTTTATTCGGCAAACAAGCGGATCGAGTAGAGCTTCTTCACAGAAAAAAAGCATATTATTTACAATTTCCCATATAAGATAGGCAACAAATAAATTTATTTTCTATATTTGCATCACTGTAATGTTCCAGTAGCAAATAAATAAAGTTGATTTATGAAGCAACTTAAATTCTACTTCCTAGTATCAGCCTTCTGTTGGGCTGTATAAAAAACGTAATGGCGCAGGAAGCCAACAACGATGCCAACTTACTAGATGACAACTTTAGCAACATCCTCCTACCTCCTTTGGACGTATTGTTTGAGAATGCCAAAAATAGTCCCGTTTACGAAATGGCCGATGTAAAGGCTGCCATAGAGCGCAAACTGCTCGCCAAAGAGAAACGTTCGGTTCTCGGATTCTTCTCTCTGCGAGGCAGCTATCAATACGGTATGTTCGGCAACGAATCAACCTATACCGATGTCGCCATTGCCCCTTACCTCACCTACTCCACCCAAGCACAAAACGGCTATACCGTGGGGGCAGGCGTAAACATTCCGCTCGATCAATTGTTTGATCTGAAAGCACGTGTCACCCGCCAGAAGCTCAGCGTGAAAAGTGCCGAACTGGAAAGAGAGATCAAGTATGATGAGATCAAAAAGAACATTATCGAAATGTACGCCATGGCAACCTCGCAACTGAAAGTACTCCAGTTGCGAAGCGAGAATCTGGTATTATCCAACCTACAATACGAGATATCCGAAAAGAACTTCGCCAACGGAACCATCGAGTCCAATGAACTAGCTGACTATAAAGAAAGACAGTCACAAGCCCGTGAAGCCTATGAAAATAGTAAGTTTGAGTTAACAAAGAGCCTAATGATTCTCGAGGTTATTGCACGTACTCCTATTATCAAAAAGTAAAAAACAAGACTATGGACTTTATTATATCCATCATACGGGCCCTATTCCGCCACCGCTGGGTAATTATCTCAGTCACTGTACTTATCTCCCTGTTTGCGATCTTCTATACCCGCCATATGCGAGGAGGCTACGATGTGAAAGCTACTCTCTATACAGGCATTGTTTCCGGCTACAATTTGGAAAGCGAGAAACGGACCGATTGGTCTATCATACAAAACTCAATGGACAACCTGATTAGTATCATCCAAGCGGAAAGTACTTTGAAGCAGGTTTGCTTGCGCTTATACGCCCGCGTGCTGATCAAAGGCGATCCGAATAAAGATATGGATGGAATCACCGCTTCCAGTTACCGATCCACCTACGATCATGTGCGAAACAGTCCGCATGGCAAAGAAATACTGGCGTTGATCGACAAAACCAGTGAAGACAAAACCGTTGCTAATCTGGAGAAATATATGAAACCCCAGAAAGACAACTACATCTACGGGCTGTTTTACTACAACCATCCTTTCTATAGCTACAACGCACTCAAGAATATCAAGGTACAACGCCGATTGACCAGCGACCTGCTGGACATCAGCTATAGCTCCGGTGATCCGGGTATTGCCTACAACACCGTCAGCATCCTGATGGAAGAGTTCGTCAACGAATACCGCCGCATCCGTTATGGAGAGACCGATAAAGTAATCGAATATTTCAAATCCGAGTTGGAACGTATCGGCCAACAACTGCGTAACGAAGAAGACGACCTGACCAAGTACAACGTAGAAAAGCGTATTATCAATTACTACGATGAGACCAAAGAAGTAGCAGCGATCAATAAAGAGTTTGAACTCCGCGAGCAAGATGCCCTTTTTGCTTACAACAGTACTCGATCCATGCTCGGAGAACTCGAAAGACATATGGATAGCAATGCCAAGCAAGTGCTCAAGAATATGCAATTCATTGAGAAAGTAAGAGAAGCATCGACGCTAACCGGTGAAATTTCGGAGGCAGAGGCTGTTCCCACCAATCAACAAAAGAATGATCAAAGTCTAGACGCATCCAAGAAACGCCTGACACAGCTGAAGCAAGAGCTGAATAGTTTATCCGACAGCTACGTAAGCCATAAATACACCAAGGAAGGAACTTCCCGAACCAATATTATCGAGCAATGGCTAGAGCAAACACTTGCCTTCGAAAAGGCCAAAGCCGAGTTGTCGGTCGTTCAGGATTCCCGTCGTGAACTCAACGAACGGTATGTATTCTTTGCTCCGGTAGGAACCACCATCAAGCAGAAAGAACGCTCGATCAACTTTACCGAACGTAACTACCTCACCGTTCTTCAAAGTTATAACGACGCCTTGTTGAGAAAGAAAAATCTGGAGATGACTTCCGCCACCCTCAAAGTGTTGAACGACGCCACCTATCCGATTTCCGCCAATTCCACCAACCGGAAGCAAATCGTGATAGCATCCTGTGTCGGTACCTTCTTCTTTCTGGTCTTGCTCTTTATCCTCATCGAGTTTATTGACCGGACGCTGCGCGACGCACCCCGTGCCCGCAAAGTTACCGGCTTTAAAATTGTCGGTGCGATACCCTACAGCAATTCAAGCCCACAGAGTAAAATCTATTTTCAGGCCGCCATACAGGAGTTAAGCAATTCACTGTTGCGCTACTTCACCAAACGAAAATCGCCGGAACTCTTTATAGTCAACCTCTTCAGCACCCTTGAAGACTCCGGACAAGAAGAACTCGGCAGGCAGCTTGATGAGTTCTGGAAAAGCCGTAACCTCCGCACCCGGCTATTGGTGTATGGCGAGGACTTCCAAACCGAAGACTCCCGTTACCTGCTAGCCAAGAGCGTGACCGACTTCTATACCCCGCAAGGAGAAGACATCCTGATTGTTGTCTATCCGGCATTGATTCAGAGCAATATTCCGACCGAATTACTACTCGACTCTAACGTCAACCTACTGGTGTCTCCGGCCGATCGAGGATGGAAAACTGTCGACCAACAGCTAGCGTCTCAGTTCCTGTGTCAAGTCAACAAATCGGATGTGCCTTTCCGAATGTGTCTTACACACACCCTGCCCAATGCCGTAGAAGACTTTACCGGAATGCTCCCGCCGTACACCTTGCTACGCCGATTAGGATACCGTTTCAGCCAATTATCATTAACCGAAAAGATACGTTCCGGTAGCTTCCGCAAGCGATCGGAGCAAGCCAACAATGATGACGAATAAGTTTACAAGCTTTCATCTTCTGTTTTTAGCCCAGTTCCTCCTCATGGCACTGGGAATATTTATCAATGTGAAAGCAGGAGTTGCCACTCTTATAGTGACCCTCCTACTCGTCCCCATTTGTTTGTTTCAGCTCGACAAAGACAAGAGTACTGATTGGAGTAAAGGGCGAAACCTCATGTTCACTGTGTGCTTGATATGGCTTGGCTACTACCTGCTAGAGTTATTCAACCCCAACAATGTTTTAGATGCATGGAATATTGGATTCTTACCCTATGCACTTATCCCCCTGTTATGTGCGTTTCTCGTTCCATTAGTCATCCGTAGTACAAAGAGCATCGAAATACTCCTATTCATCTGGTCTGTTTTTGTGCTGATCTTCACCATCAAAGGCTATTGGCAGAAAAACCACGGCTTCAGCGAAAAAGACCTATTCTTCCTATACAATTCAGGCGGATGGCGTACCCATATCATCTGGTCGGGCATTCGCTTTTTCTCCTGTTTCTCTGATGCGGCCAACTATGGAGTCCACGCTGCTATGTCGGCAACCCTATTCGGCATTTCCGCCTTCTTTGTCAAAGAAAGATGGAAGCAACTCTTCTTCCTCTTCATTGCCCTTTGTGGGCTTTACGGGATGGCCATATCCGGAACCAGAGCTGCCGTAGCGGTTATTGCAGGAGGTATACTCATGGTCGTTGTCATCTCCAAGAACTGGAAAATGCTGATTGGTGGAGTCCTCTTATTCATATCTTTATTCTGCTTTTTCTATTTCACCAATATCGGCAGCGGCAACCAATACATCTTTAAGATACGTTCCGCCTTTCATCCTACCGAAGATGCCTCCTACCTGGTACGTGTACAGAACAGGGAGCGAATGAAAGAACTGATGGCTAGTAAGCCTATAGGCTATGGCATCGGGCTATCCAAATCGGAGCGTTTCAACCCCAAAGAAAGCATGCCCTACCCACCGGATTCCTGGTTGGTCAGCGTATGGGTGGAGACCGGTATCATCGGACTCATACTGTACCTCGCCATACACGGAATACTTTTCGCGTGGGGAGCTTGGATCTTGTTGGTTAAAGTACGAGACAAACGATTGCGGGGACTGGTAGCCGCTTGGCTCAGCATGGACGCCGGGTTCTTCATAGCCGCCTACGTCAACGACGTGATGCAATACCCCAACCAACTACCTGTGTACACCGGATTCGCCTTGTGTTTTGCCGCGCAACATATCGACAAGCAAATCAGTAAAGAGAAAGCCCTTACACCGGAACAACCCCTAAACGAACTGCCATGAATCCTGCTCAGCCGCTCATCTCCTTCATCACAATCTGCTACAACGGATTGGAAGACACGTGTGAGCTGATCGAATCACTCCGCAACAAGATACATTCGGTGAGCTACGAGATTATTATTGTCGACAACGCCTCCCGTGAGGACGAAGCCGCTGCGATCAGTAGCCGGTACCCGTTTGTTACCGCCATCCGCAACCCTGTGAACAACGGATTTTCGGGAGGCAACAATGTAGGCATCCGGCACGCCCAAGGCAGCTACCTCTTCTTTATCAACAACGATACCTTTATCGAAGAAGATGGCATACAGGCCTTGGTTGAACGGTTGGAAAGCAGTCCGCAGATTGGTGGCGTCTCTCCCAAACTTCGTTTCGCCTTTCCGCCCCAACACGTCCAGTTTGCCGGATTCACGCCTCTCTCCCGTTTCGCCTTACGCAACCGGACTCTGGGCTACGATTGTGTGGACGATGGAAGCTACGATACCGCTCACCCCACCCCCTACCTGCATGGCGCCGCTATGCTTATCAAACGACGGGTGATCGAAGAAGCCGGACTGATGCCCGAAGTCTTCTTCCTCTATTACGAAGAACTGGATTGGTGTACAAGCATGACCCGTGCCGGCTACGAGCTTTGGTACGAACCTCGCTGCACCGTTTTCCACAAAGAGAGCCGGAGCACGGGACAGCTCAGCAAAACCCGCACCTATTACCTCACGCGCAACCGCCTGCTCTATGCCCGACGGAACCTGCGGGGCACGCGTCGGACCGTCTCCCTGATCTACCTCAGCACCATAGCCGCAGCCAAAAACGCGCTGAGTTATCTATTACAACGCCGGTGGGATCTTGCCGGAGAAGTATGCCGGGCAACCAAAGACGGATGGTCGCCCACCCTGCGTGAAGAAAAGCTTTGTGTAAACTCGCCTAATCCCTCACAACCATGATCTACATTGACTGGATACTCTTTCTCCCGCTTGCCCTCTGCGTAGCCTATCTGTTGATCTACGCCCTGGCATCTAAGTTCTACCGGAACCCACATTTCCCCGAAGCGAACAGCTTTCGCCGATTCGCGGTGCTTTTCCCCGCCTACAAAGAAGATCGTGTCATCGTATCATCCGTGCGCAGTTTCCTCCAACAGGAGTATCCGCAATCGTTATTCGACATCGTAGTCATTTCCGACCAGATGGAGTCCGCCACCAATGAAGAGTTGCACTCGCTCCCCATCCGGTTGTTGATAGCCAACTACTCCGAAAGTTCGAAAGCCAAAGCACTCGCACTGGCAATCGATACCATCGAAGTGCAATCCTACGACGTGGTCGTTATCATGGATGCCGACAACCTGACCTCACCTAACTTTCTGGCGGAGATCAACCGGGCTTTCGAAAGCGGCCTACAATCGGTGCAAGCTCGCCGAACCGGAAAGAACCTGAACACCGAGATTTCGATGCTCGATGGTATCAGCGAAGAGATAAACAACGGAATCTTCCGTAGCGGACACAACGTACTCGGACTATCGGCCGGACTGGCAGGGTCGGGAATGGCGTTTGATGCCGACTGGTTCCGTCGAAATGTGCGAAAGCTTCAAACAGCCGGTGAGGACAAGGAGTTGGAAGCCTTGCTACTGCAACAACGCATTCACACCGCTTTTCTGCAACAGTTGCCCGTGTACGATGAAAAGACGCAGAAGAAAGACGCCATCAAGAACCAGCGTAAGCGTTGGATAGCGGCACAGTTCGGTGCGCTGCGCAATTCGCTGCCGCATTTTCCCGGCGCGCTACTTCGGGGCAATTTCGACTATTGCGACAAAATTATCCAATGGATGCTTCCGCCACGCCTTGTACAACTAGCGACTGTATTCGGTTTCACCTTTCTATTTACCTTGGCTTGGCTCCTGCTGAGTTGGCAAACGGGAGGTGATCAGTGGGTAATGTCCATCAAATGGTGGGTATTGTCGGCCGCACAGGTAGCTGCGATGTTAGTTCCCATCCCTGCCGCACGTTTCAACAAACAGTTGGCTAAAGCGGTCTTGCAGATTCCGGCACTTGCCATGGCCATGATCGGCAACCTGTTCAGCCTGAAAGGGGCCAATAAGAAATTTATTCATACCGAACACGGCGAGGACGAAACAGATCGGTCTTAGTCACTCGCTCGTAGACAAAAGCATTGAGTAATTCGTCATTTCGTATAAAAAGAACTGGGGCTGCCCGAAAATGGACAGCCCCAGTTACTTCATATCATACGGTACTAACCGTCTCTTCCCACATCAAAACAGGGACATTGCTTCACCCATTCTTCGGGTTCAATCTCGCCATTACCGTTCAGATCGGGACTAAGGTCGCGATGTCCGCAGACACGGCAACCGGGATAGTCTTGCTGTAAGGCAGAGATGAGCACACGCAGCGAATGTTTCTGCCACTCGGTACGGGTATCCGCAGGACATCCGCAGTAGTCGAGTCCGCCTTCGTAACAGATGCCGATACTGTGTTCGTTGTGTCCACGGGCATGAGCTCCCATACGCTCCAAAGGACGGGTTACTTTGATGTCTCCATTCTTGCGAATGTAGTAGTGGTAACCTATACCGTTGAACCCACGGCGACGGTGGCATATTTCAAGGTCTTCTTCGGTGAAGTCTCTGTCCGCACGGGTGGCGGAGCAGTGGACTACAATCAGGTCAATCTTCCTCATTTTAAGGACCTCCTTCTACTTTTTACCTTTTCGCTTCCGGCGGAAGAAAAAGAGTACTTCTAATATTACATCTAAAATCTTATCCATCATAACTTCTGACTTTTATTGATGATTACTTTCATTGCGCAACCAATACCATTTTGGTAATGGTGCGGCTATCGAAGCAAGCCAAGGCGGTACGGTAGTCGGCACTAAGTACTGTCTTGGCTGAGATCGTTCGGTGAAATCATTCGGGTTCTCGTTAGCCAGATTGGTCTGTGATACAGTTCACACAAAGTCGATCAACTGAGGTCGTTCGGCGGAATTTCGTTCAGCGAATTTGTTCGTGCAAAGTCAATCGCAATGAAATCGTTCATGCAGAATCGTTCGGGAAACTCATTCGGGGGAACGGTTCGTGCCAATTAGATCGATCCGTGAAACTGTTTATGCCAGATCGGGCAACTGAGGTCGTTCGGTGGAATTCCGTTCAGTGAATTTGCGCATGCTAGCTAGATCGATCAATGGAGTGTTTCACCTCGGATTATCACAAAGTTGGGTCGGGTGCTTCACCTCCCCCTTCTTCACCACCTTCGCCCGATGAGTCCTTCACTTCGGAAGCCAACGCAAAGACGACGTTATTCTCAGCTCCTCGGGTACTTGCCGTGCTGTCGTTAACCAATCGCAGGGAGTTGTCCACCTTGAAGCGGAGGTTAACCCGGGTGATGCTTTTCACCGTACAGTCTTTTTCAACCTCCACACCCGGACAGGTGAGGGTGGTGTAAAAAGTGCCTAGTCCGTCCACTTTCACCCGATTGCCGTCGACAAGCACTCGCTTCATCGAGCGGACGAAGGACTTCATAACGTGGGTCACATCTTCCGCCGATAACGATCCAATGGATTCGATTTCCTTGGCTAAGGCTTCGATGGAGTACACTTTTGCATCGCCACATTTGGGTCGAAGCGAATAAACCTGCGGTGAATCTTTGTCACCAATCAACTTTCTGCGCTTGTAGCGCACTACTGTTACTATTGCCATATTATTTACTTTATGAGCGGAAGTTTCACCTCCCCCTCGGTTAGTTAAACAAAGGTACGGCAACGTGAAAGTACAAATCGGGATTCAACCGGACTAGACCGGACTATGCCGGATTAAACCTGTTTAAACCGGATTCACGGGGAGTGATTGAAGGGAAAACCGGAAGAAAGGAATGCTAAAGGAGCCAGGAATAGGAATGGAACAGAAGAAAAGATAGCGATAAAAAAGCCGGAAGAAAGTAATGTCCAAAGGAGTTGGGAAGGCGAGGAAGAGAAGGTCAAAAGAAAAAGAGTGCCAAGAGAGTCGGGAAAAGGAAGTGAACGGGGGAGAAACTATCCCCCGCCTAACCTTATTTAGATTCTTTATCGACTGTATCAATGGATACATGCAGGTGCAGTTCATTAGAACAATGACTGCCCTTCTTAAATTTTAGTTTGTCTTCATCACGGAGATCGCTAATAATGGAATGCAAATCAATGTAAGGTTTAGCACGTCTATAAATAAGGAAGCAGACCACAGCACACATAGCAAAAAAGAATATAGCGAACTTCAAAACCAATAAAAAAGCTTGAAACCTAGCAGATTCTTGAAGCGCTTTAGCAGACATAGGTTCACTACCGTTAAGAAGAAAGTCAAAAAGTACTATGATAAGAGTACATATATTTAATAGTATAAGTAGTGTCTCGAAAGAAATTTCAGGCACTTTTTTTTTATCTCCTATCCTATTTAATATAATATCGTAAAAATCAAGATTGCTATGATGAGGAGAGATGCTGCCCTCCAGAAGTAAACGTAAATACATCACTTCCCGCTTATAATTATAAAGACTCTTTTTCTCACCAAGCTTATTCCTAAAGAAGTTAGGCCTGGTACCTTCTTCTTGATAAAGAAGACGATATAATATAAAACCAAATATGATCACAGCAGCTAAACACAGTATGATCACCCATTTTGGCGGGGCCGTAAATATAGATAAAAGAGCCAAACCGCATATAGCAATCAGTATTACGATCAAAATGATTAGCCTATGCTTGTTTTCTACTTTACCTTGATGTGCTTCAGCGATACTTTTGTTGGTAGCAAGTTTTAGGGAACTTACCATTTTTTCTATGTCGATCATCTTATTTATACATTTACGTCATTACTTATCAGCAAATATAGTAATAATAAATCAAGAAAAGAAAGAAGCGTGAAGCAATGCAATAAAAGGATAGATTCAAACAGCACAAAAAAGAACAAACATGACACATAAGAAACAAATTTCTTAAAATATTTGTTTCTTATTTTCAGCAACCTCATCAACCTGCAAAAGGGAATAAGCATGCAGAGTTGACAAGGTTGCAACAATAAATAAAAGTGCATCGCACTCACCCAGAAAAACGTTATATCTTTGCACTCAGAAAAGCCATATTGTCTTTTCTTCGAAGTGTTATTTTACCTTCCCGTGCTAACCACCCTATAGCTAAAGCCGCATCTTCGAAAGTAAAACTAGTGGCGCAACATAGCATATACATCGAAAGCTCACCTTTCTCATTCAATATGCGCCAAACTTTGCCTGCGTTCGAACCAATTCTTGTATTATTCATCATATCTTTTTTTGTTAAGTTAAACAATAAGTTGACTTCTAATTTATCTACAAGAATCCTTGAATAAAGTACGACCTTTTATCTACCTGCAAAGTTAATGGATAAAATGAAACCTGCAAGAAATTATCGACAAATTTTCATACCAATCGAAAGTTTTTTTTCATTCACCTTATTTTTTTTCAATATTGGCTTGCTCAATTCGGCGAAAATAAGTACCTTTATGAGCAGTAAAGCGCACACAAACAGGTTATTATGTACAATTCAAAGACAAACAAAAGCGGCTGGTCGGAGGAGGAAAAAGCGTTCCAATATCGAAGCTACGGCAAAGGCGAACTTGCCGCACTCTATCTACCCGACATTTTGCAACAGAGTGCCGTTGAACAATTCAATAAGTGGATCGATGCTGCTCCCGGACTTCGGCAGCGGCTTTTATCTACGGGAATGACCAGCCGAAGCCGTCGATACACGCCTGCACAGGTGAAACTGATTGTTGAAGCGCTGGAAGAGCCTTAGCGAGGTCCCTCCCTTTGCCTCGCTAAATCGACCGGTCACTCATCCGGCCAACTGCTCTTCCAGACGCTTTTTGCCCCTCCTGGCGATCAACCCGACTCTTTCTAGGTTGCAAACCCTCTGCCAAGCAATAAATTAAGCCGACTCCGAATGGTAAGTAGACGTCTCAGGCTAAAAGTCGCCCCGACTCCCTTCACGCATAGATCCCTTTCCCGAACGAGAAACAAAGCTGCCTCCGATTAGTAAGTAGACGCATCAGACTGTAAACTGCACTGTCTAACTTCACGCATAAATCTCTTTCCCGAACGAGAAACAAAGCTAACTCCGAATGGTAAGTAGGCGTATCAGGCTTCAAGTTGCACTGACTCACTCCACCCATAAATCCCTTTCCCGAACGAAAAACAAAGCTGACTCCGATTAATGAGTAGGCGTATCAGGCTGTAAATTGCCCTGACTCCTTTTATATATAGCTCCCTTTTCGAACGGTAAACGAAACCGCATCGAAGCCATACGCAAGCGTGCCATGCACAGCCCTACCCCTGTGTTTCATCATCCGCAACATCCACCATCTGCCCGAACAGATCCTTTTCGGGCAACCAGCAAGTGTTATCAAACTGCGTATTTCGTACCCGTTGAGCAGGTGGTACACCCGTTTCGTGCGACTCTTCACAAGGCAAATAACGCCCGTTGACAAGGTCGTAAACAAAGGTCGCCTCTCCTCCCTGCCCCAAATGCTTAAACTTCACTTTATCCACGTACACACGAGTCACGCCCACTTCCCGGTCGCGCTCCACCACCAAACCGTAGTCGGCTTTATTGAAAAAGTCCGCCGAACCACTGATGTCGTACATTTCCGGACGAGGTGTGGAATTGGTTATCGGATTGCGATTCATCTTGCGGGGATGGGCAACAAGCACCACCAGACAGTTGCACTGATTGGCAAATTCCGTGATTTTATTCAATAGATTCGACAGATACTGCGTTTCCGTTTGCCCGGGTTCGGGCGTGTGATCGAAGCGGTTGAGCGGGTCAAAAACGAAGATGCGACAACCTCTACGGGCAACCAGTTCGCGAGCTTTGGACAACACACGGTCGGGTGTGGCACTGCCCTTGAGGGTGATGTGACACACGTTTTCAGCCAAGAACTCTTCGGAACGTGCCAGCAGTCCGTCGGTCATTCCAAATCCGTTTTGGAATCGGCAACCGGTGAGTTTCTCGATCAGTTTGCGGAGATGGTAGACCACAGGGATGTTCTCAGGGCTAAAAAAAGCGATTTTCCACTGATGACGCAGACAGAGCCGCAAGACCAGTTCGTCGATCCATTCCGATTTGCCCGATCCGGGTATGCCCGTGACGATAATCATGCGGCGACGCTCGTAGGTGCAGATGTCGTCCATCGCTTTCCAACCCGTGTCCGCTCCCGGACCGAAACCGTTGTCGTACAACGCACGCAATTCGCTATGCAGGTCGAGAGCCGTAAAAACACCTTCGAGCGGAACCTCCTCCGCCTGTTGGATCGCAATGCGAAGACTCTCTAATCCGTATTTAAGCAAGTGTTCGTTGGCATCTTTACAGCCCGGCCCGTAGCTGACGATGCGACAGCGTTCCGCCCCAAGTCGGTTGACAAGTTCTTCACGCAGTTTGAGTCCGGCAGCATCGGAATCGACAGCAATCAAGATCTCTTTTTTATCCTCGAAATGAGTCTCCATGAAACGATCCATCCATGCAAGGTTGGCATTGGCACCGGCAGGTACGGAAATGACGCTCTTGAATCCGGCGGCAAGGCTAGAGGCGGCATCTAATTCACCCTCGTGAATGATACAGGAAGGTTGTCCGAGGATGGAATCGATATTGTACGGAATCAGTTCGGCTCCCTGCACCATTTTAAAGTGCTTTGCACCGCTGCGAAACTTGGTGTTGACAAGCTGCTCGCCCTCAAAATAGTTGAAACAGACGCAACGTTCCTTTTGGCCGGATTGGGGCATAAGTTCCTCTTGTTCGGTGATACGCAGGTCGGCAATGACCGATTGCGGGATGCAACGAGTTTCGACAAGCCACCGTTCGGTAGCCTCGGAAAGTACAGTTCGGGAGGCATCGAACACAGGCCGGCGGAAATGCTGGGGAGCGAGGGCGGACTGACGTTTGCGCTCAGCCTTCCGTTCGGCTTTGCGTCGTTCCTCTTCCTCGTCGGGAACATAGAAATCGGCTCCACAATGGTAACAGTGGCAGTGTCCTGTGTCGATATTGACACGCAGTGAATGATCGCGTTTGTTTCGTCGGGTGGGGCGGCATTTTTCACAAACGGTTTTGATGACGCCGCTCGTACGGTGATGGACGTCGACTTGATAACTGGCAAAATTTCTCATTTCGTTCTAATTTAGGGATATAATTAGTCAATTGGTTCGCCGCCAATTGATTGGTTTTAAGTTAATTAATTCATATTTCCGTTAGGTAGTCTGGATTCGCTTATTTCTTGAGCCGTTGACTCTTAGAATGATTTTACCTTACAACATCAGCATTTCCGGACTCCGTGCGGAGTCAAAAGATTCAGGATATATTCATGAATTGTCGCCAAAAGCGTGAGCGGTTGCACGGTTCACTCCAAGCGGTACTTGACTAGCCGAACCGATTCAAGTTGCCGTTTGGAATCATAGCTAGTTCGTTGGTTTTTAAGTCAATAAATTCGCTGTACTGTTAGGCTATCAGCGTCCGTTCTCTGACTATTTTACCGCCTATTTGCTTGATTCGGAGCCGGCAGATGCAAGGACGCACCGATAGCTGCCGAAAGCTCTAGCGACTGCAAAGCTCATTCCAAGCGATATTGGGCTAACCGGATCGTTTCAGTTCTCCGTTTGATTTCATGCTTATTCGTTGGTTTTAAGTTAATAATTTCATTGCGCCCTTAGACTGTCAGAATTAGCTAATCTGCTGTTTAGTGAGCCATCAAGGGTTGTGCAGCTGCTGGTTGCCTTAGACTGTCGGGGAGGAATAATCCCCCTTCATTCTTGGGTTTTCAGGAGTTGGATGGCCTTAGCGGTCAAATCATACCCCAGCAATCGCTCTGCAAAAAACGTTCTTCAGAATGCCCTGGGCAAATTTCCAAATGCCCAGGGCTTACGGACTGCTTGCCCAGGGCAATGAGCGTCGGAGAGCCGGGCAAATTCCCGAAAGACGTGGGCAATAAACATCCAAGAGCGAAGCAACGAGCATCCCAAACCCAAACAGCGAACATCCCAAAGCCAAGCAGCGAACATCCAAAAAGCCAAAACAGCGAACATCCAAAGCCAAGCAGCGAACATCCAAAGCCAAGCAGCGAGCATCCAAGAGCAGACTCAGTGATGCCATTGCTTGAGCAAGTTGTCCCATACCGAGGAAGGGTCAGGACGTGGCGGGGCGTCATTGGGGATGAGATGTCCCAAGTACGATCGCTGCCCATCGACAACCGTCTCAAAGCGATGAAAGTCAAAGCGTTCCTCCTCCAGTTTCTCCCTTTGCAAAGCCTCCCGAACCTTCCGATTCGTCACCGTTCCCGCAGCAATGAAATTCGTGAAATACGACTTCACATCCCCCAGTGTAAGCAGGTTTTCCTGTTTTCCCTGAAGCTGAATATGCGTCTTGAACAGCCCCACAATGCGTTTCCGGCAACGGAGGTAAAGTCCACCCAATCCCGAATGAACCCCGGCCTGATTCATGTAATCCTCGCAAAGCGCCATTTCGTTCACCAACGCCTCCCAACCCATAATGGGCTTCAGTGGAATTTGCCCGCCCCCAATATTACTGTCAACGACGGTAATATTCTTTTCTGTTCTGTTCTTTTCTGTTATACGCGCGGGTACAGCCGAACTTTCGCTCATTTCCAACACTTTAGGTCGTTTTTTAACACTTTCTAATTTGCTACTCAGCAAATAGGTAGACATCCGCCGCTTCATACCCGGTGAATAGAAATGATCTTTCTCGACCACAAAAAGGCCGAAATCTTGCACGATATGCAGCAAGTAAGACGCCCGTACTCGTGAACGAACCGCCAACGATTGTAAAATGCTCAGCGGACAACACAAATCAGCCCCTTTACGCAACGCTTCCAACAACACCCAATAAGCGCCGTACCCACGCAAACCTTCTTTGTCGATTAAGTTCATCATCTTTTCTCCGTTACAAGCCGAAGCATCGTGCTTAAAAAAATTATCATTCTTCATTTTTTCTTTTTTAAATAATTATTTTTACTTATTTTACGCATCTCAATACGAGTTAACTTCGTGATTGCAAAGATCTTTCATTCATTTGAATTAGGGTTATTCATTATTGAATAACCCTATCTGCGAAATTTTTAAAACCTTTGTATTCAAACTTTTAAAAAGAGAAAAGCATGAAAAAATTAACACGAATTAAGAATGACGACGAGATTT
This sequence comes from Bacteroides reticulotermitis JCM 10512, assembly GCF_000517545.1. GTDB lineage: Bacteria > Bacteroidota > Bacteroidia > Bacteroidales > Bacteroidaceae > Bacteroides > Bacteroides reticulotermitis. The sequence goes on from NZ_BAIV01000028.1 coordinate 44,866, forward strand.
TACTTGAAGAAATAAGAAGACGGGTTCATGTAATCTTCGGTCGTTTTGTGAAAAGATTGCGTTTATTATCACCTCTGTCCCACAAAGGACTTGGGTTACGATCCACCGTTAACTCGAGTAGTGCATGGAGGCTGGAGAATCACAGCAACTTCCTAGTGGTCTTGTTCATACAAGCGGTATTCAATCACCTGAAGTCGATTAAATGCATGATCTACCCCTATCGGCTTATCAAAATGATGTATATCAACCTGCTCAACGGGAAATGCATCGTGTTCAAATCCGTTGATTCCTCTGAACTGGACAAGTACGACGAATCCCAAATCTTCTTCGTGCAAGACACCGACGATATTGAGGAGATCCAAAGGCGCCGTTCCATACAGAAGAAGGTGCAATTTAACACCCACTATACCCAGAGCTGCGAACGCAAGGCCCAGGAGGCGGAAAAAGCAAAGCAAACTTTGGTCAAAAAGAAGCGTAGTAATAAATAGAAAGACGAAAATCTTTTATTATCTTTGTGTTTAGAAGAAACAGTATTTGGAATGGACAAAAACAAACTAAAAAAAACAGCACCGGACATCGGACCGTTTAAAGCTCTGATTGTCTTCCGTGAGTCGGGGGAGATGGACAACCTCTTCGTCCCCACCCTATGCGACGCCATTCGGCAACGGAAAATCGATGTCCGGTGCTCGACCGAAGAGTTTTGGAATCCATCTACTCACTACGCCGTCATACACTTTCAATGGCCGGAAGAGGTGGTAGGGTGGAATTGTCACGATCCGTTGGCAGTCCACCGATTGGAGGAACGGATCGCTCACTTTCGGTCCGCCGGCACCCGATTTATATATACTCGACACAACAGCCGCCCAAAAAACGGCAACGAAATAATTGGCCGTGCTTACGACGTGATTGAATCGAACAGTGATGTGGTGGTACACATGGGCGCGTTCAGCCACAGGGAATTTATCGAGCTCTACCCCGAGGCTCTAAACGTGGTCATCCCCCACCACCTCTACCAATATACTTATAAAGAAGATATCAGCACCGAACATGCCCGACAGAAATTGCGACTTCCTCAAGGCGCGTTTATTGTAGCCGCTCTCGGCAAATATCGAAGCCGCGATGAAATACGCCTGACCGTTGGCGGATTCCGTCGTACACCGGTAGACCACAAACTGCTGCTCGCACCACGCCTATACCCCTTTTCAAGGCAAAACCCCTACCCCGGGAAACCACTCAAACGCTACCTTTCACGAATGGGATATCACCTACTGATTCCCCTGCTCAACCGCTGGTTCAACCTACGGGCCGGAGCCAGTGACGAAGTGGTGGACCCTTGCGACCTGCCGTACTATATCGCTGCCGCAGACGTGATCCTCATTGGTCAGAAAGGTGACTTGAGCACCAGCGACATCCTGCTCGCCTTCCTCTTCCGCAAGGTTGTAGCCGGGCCCGACAGCGGTAACATCGGCGAATTGCTGCGCGAAACAGGCAACCCAACCTTTCACCCCGGAGACAAATTCCGGATCGGACACGCCCTGCTTCAGGCACGCCGGTTGTCGCGCAAGTTGAAAGGAGAAATGAACCATGACTACGCCCTCGATCGAATGAGTATCAAGGAAGTAGGCACTCGATACGCCAACCTCTACAACGAGTTGGCAGAGCGGAAAAAAGAGCCGCGCATTCAAGAAATAAATTTATGAAGACGAACCCTATCAAAGTAAGCGTTGTCATTCCGGTCTACAACACCGAAAAATATGTCCGGGCAGCCGTAGAAAGCATCATGCGACAGACCCTCAAAGAACTGGAAATTATCCTGATCAACGATGGGTCAACAGACCAAAGTGCCGACATCCTGGCCGAACTCGCCTGCACCGACCCTCGCATCAGCATATATCCGCAAGCCAACCAAGGCCAGTCGATGGCACGCAACGCCGGCATCGCACAAGCCAAAGGGGCGTACATCTACTTCATGGACAGTGACGATTTGCTGGAAGAAGACGCCCTCGAACTCTGCTACCTTCGTTGCGAAAAAGACCTACTCGACTTTGTGTTTTTCGATGCCGAGAACTTCTACGACGGAATTACCAACGCGCCCCCGCTGATCTACAAACGTACCGATAAGCTGACCGACCAAGTTTACAGCGGGCCTCGGGCACTCGAAGTCCAAATAAACCGGCAGGTTTATACCCCCTCGCCTTGCCTGAGTCTCATCCGCCTGAGTTTTCTGGAAGATCACCACCTGCGATTTACCCCCGGCATTGTACACGAAGACCAACTTTTCACCGCCCTGCTCTACCTCCAGGCCCAACGAACCGCCTGCATCCGCCGCACCTTTTTCAAGCGACGTATGCGTGCCGACTCCACTATGACCCGCAAATTTTCGGAACGTAACTTGGTAGGCTACCTCACAGTAACCCATAAGCTACTCGCCTACAAGCGGCAGACAGCCGATGTATACATCGCTAGCCTGATCGACGCCTACCTCCGACAGATGTTCAACGCCATGGTGTGGGAAGCCCACGTACTCCCCCTGCGCCAACGCCTGCGACTGGCACGGATCAGCCTTTTCAAATACAAACGATACGTAACATTCCGCAACCTGGCCGTGTTACTGTTCAAATCCGCGCTTTCGGGCAACAAACAAAATCGGTAACCGATGGCAAAAAGTATTAAACAACAACTCTTTTCGGGTGTATTCTACACCGCTCTGGCCAAATACAGCGGTGTTATCGTTTCCCTCGTCGTGGCGGGCGTACTAGCTCGCCTACTCACCCCCGACGACTTCGGTGTGGTGGCCATCGCGACAGTCATTATCGCCTTTTTCAACCTGCTCACCGATATGGGTATTTCGCCCGCCATCGTGCAGCATAAGTCGCTTACCAAGCGCGAGTTATCCAACATATTCTCGTTTACCATCTGGACGGGAATCGTAATCAGCCTGCTGTTCTTCGCCGCTTCGTGGGCCATTGCCGACTATTACGAGAGCGAAATCCTGCGCACGCTCTGCCAACTGTTGTCGGTCAACCTCTTTTTCGCCTCCGCCACCATCGTGCCCGGAGCCATGTTCTACCGCAACAAAGAGTTCCGGTTCATCGCCCTGCGGAGCTTCACCATTCAGGTGATCGGGGGAATTGCCGCCGTAACCGCCGCTTTCTGCGGAGCCGGATTGTATGCACTTATTATCAACCCAATCTTGTCGAGCATACTGATATTTATTGTCTCCTACGCCCGCTACCCGCAACGCCTGCGCCTGTCGTGGGGATTGACGGCCATTCGGCGCATCTTCTCCTACTCCGCCTATCAGTTCCTCTTCAATGTGATCAACTACTTCAGTCGCAACCTCGACAAACTCCTGATAGGTAAGTATATGAATATGTCCGCTTTGGGATATTACGAGAAGTCGTATCGCCTGATGATGCTCCCTTTGCAGAATATCACGCAGGTTATCACCCCGGTGATGCACCCGGTGCTAAGCGATTTTCAGAACGACCGGGAACGGCTGGCAGTGTCTTACGAACGCATCCTCCGCTTCCTCGCCTTCATCGGCCTACCAATGGCGGTGTTCTTATTTTTTACAGCCGAAGAGTTGACACTTCTCATTTTCGGTGACCAGTGGATGCCCTCCGTTCCGGTGTTTCGCATCCTCGCTCTTTCGGTCGGTGTGCAGATCATACTCTCCTCGTCCGGCTCCATCTTTCAAGCCTCGGGCGACACCCGTAGTTTATTCGTATGCGGGGTGTTTTCGTCAACGCTCAACGTAGCGGGCATGCTGTTGGGAATCTTCTATTTCGGCACACTCACAGCGGTGGCAACCTGCATCACCGTCACGTTCACCATCAACTTCATGCAATGTTACTGGATAATGTACCGGGTGACATTCGGCCGTCGGCAGTTTCGTTTTCTGATCCGTCAATTACTTTCACCGCTCGCCCTCAGCCTACTTTTAGCGGGGTGTTTGCTACCCTTGCAAATAACATTGGACGGGACGCACATTTTTTTGTCATTTATAGCGAAAAGTTTGCTAACTTTTAGTATCTTTGGACTGTATATACAGCTTACGCATGAGTATGACATTGGGGGCGTCGTACGGAAAGCTGTACAAAGATTGAGAAAAGCGAAAAAGGAATGAAAACTCTATTTCTTATCTTTCACGGTTTCAGCCAAGCAAGCGGAATCAGTAAAAAGATACATTACCAGGTAAAAGGCCTTCGTGCCTGCGGAGCGGATGTACGCGTCTGCTGGTTGGACGACACCGACAATCACAAACGCCGGATGATTGACAACGCCATTCTGGAAGACTACGGAAGCGGCCTGAAAGGAAAAATACGCAAACGTACAGGACTCGATTGCATCTACCGGTACGCCGTGGAAGAAGGCATCGAGTGGGTATATGCCCGCTGTGACCACAACACAACACCGTTTCTAATCAATCTCTACCGAAAGTTACAGAGAAAAGGGATCAAGGTGATCATGGAAATCCCTACCTACCCCTACGATCAGGAATACAAGAGCCTGCCTCTGCCCTATCAATATATTTTATTCATGGACAAATGCTTGCGAGGTACCATGGCCCGCTATATTGATAAAATCGTGACTTTCTCCGACCACAAAACGATCTTCGGACGACCGACGATACGCATAGCCAACGGTATAGATCCTGATGAGATTCCACTGAAAAAGACTTTACCTGACGCACCCCTCAACGAATTACACTTGATTGCTATTGCCACCATTCATCCGTGGCATGGTTTCGATCGGGCCATCCGTGGGCTTGCGAACTATTATCAGCAGAGTCCTTCCCCGACGCTTCGCATCATGCTACATATCGTAGGCGTAGGCGTACCCGAAGTTGTAGACGAGTATCACCGGCTGGTCAAAGAAAACAATTTGGTGGAATATGTACATTTTCACGGAGCCATGTTCGGTAGTGATTTGGATACGCTGTTCGACCATTGTCAGATGGGTATCGGCAGTTTGGCACGCCATCGCAGTGGAATCACCCATCTTCGCTCACTAAAAAACAGAGAGTATGCCGTGCGAGGTATTCCATTTGTGTACTCAGAGACGGACAGTGATTTCGACATTCAGCTATGTGTGGCGAGTTCCGGCAGACGAATCTCCGTTGGATATGAATGAATTGGCACGCTTTCGAGAGTCAGTCCATTTATCGCCTGAAGAGATACGCCGTTCGATCGAGCAATCGCTTTCCTGGAAAAGCCAGATGCAACAAGTGATAGATCAATTATAAGCTAATTTACCTAAAGGAGCCTACTCATATGAATCTACAACAAATCCGCTACAAGCTCAAATACGGGATCACCGTAGAATGGTATAATTTCTGGTACATGGTACTTCGTCGCCATCAGAAGGTCATTCCGCACGTAGCCTCTATCGACGAAACAATTGAGCGCATCGTTGTAGATCGCTGTTCGGTGAGCCGCTTCGGTGACGGGGAGATGTTGCTCACCTCGCCGGACAAAAACATCGGCTTCCAAAAGGGGGATGCCCGCATGGCGGAACGCCTGAAGGAGGTGCTCAGAAGTCAGGAAAAGGGGCATTTGGTCTGCATATCCGATACGTTTACCGACCTATACCGATACAACCGGAAGGCACGCCGCTTCTGGCGGACGCATTTCTTCATTTACGGTTCTTGGTGGGACCGGCTGCTGGTGCCGAACCGAGTGTATTACAACACATTTGTCACCCGCCCGTATATGGACTTCGCCGACAAAGCGAACTCTGCCAAATGGTTTCACAACATGCGCGACATCTGGCAAGGGCGCGATGTGGTCTTCATCGAAGGTGAGAAAAGCCGGCTGGGAGTTGGCAACGACCTTTTCGACGGAGCACGCAGCATCCGACGCATCCTCTGTCCGCCTTGCAACGCGTTCGACCGCTACGATGACATTCTGACGGAAGCCCAAAAACAGGAAAAAGGAGTTTTGTTTCTCATCGCGTTAGGCCCCACGGCCACGATTCTGGCCTACGATCTGTTCAAGGCAGGCTATCAGGCAATCGACATCGGCCACGTGGATGTGGAATACGAATGGTGGAAAATGGGCGCACACCGGAAAGTGAAGTGGAACGTAAGTATGTAAACGAGGCAGCCGACGGCAAGCAGGTATCGGATGCCGGAGAGGAATATGCCCAACAGATCATCGCTAAAATAAATGAATAACGCACCATGAAAATCGTCTATTATTTACCCTCTTTATATGCTCCGGGCGGGCTGGAGCGAATTGTCACCTTCAAAGCCAACTATTTCGCGGAGCATTTCGAAGGGTATGAGGTCTACATCATTACTTCGGAGCAGATGGGCAAGGAGCCGCATTTCCCGCTCTCGCCAAAGGTGAAACATATCGACTTGGATGTTGTTTTCGACTGGCCGTATGATCAATCACGCCTAAGTAAAGCGTTGAAATTTCCGTTTCGCTACCGCCGCTTCCGCAAACGGTTATCCAATGCCATAAATTCATTGAGACCGGATATCACGATCTCGACTTTACGCCGGGAGCTTACTTTCATCACTGACTTGAAAGATGGTAGTATTAAGATGGGAGAATTCCACGTCAGCCGGTATGCTTACGGGGCAGAAGCGGTGCAAAGCAAGAATTTCTGGATCGGCCTGATTAAAGAAAGATGGTCGAAAAGATTCGTCAGGGGTCTATCTAGCTATCTAAAGTTGTCATACTCACCCATGAAGGTGCAAAAGACTGGCCTGAACTAAACAACATAACGGTTATTCCCAATCCCATAGCAACGCCATTGGAAGGAAAGCAAACGGATATATCGTCCAAACATGCCATTGCAGTAGGGCGATACGCTCCTCAAAAAGGATTCGACAGGCTGATTGCCGCTTGGGCCATAGTGGCTCAGAAGCATCCGGACTGGACATTGGACATTTATGGAGAAGGCGAACTGCAAACTGTTCTCCAGCAACAAATAGATGAATTAGGCCTACACGAGAACTGCATACTCCATCATACGGTTTCGAACATTGCCGACAAATACTGCATGAGTTCGATTTTCGTTTTATCAAGCCGCTACGAAGGTTTGCCGTTGGTATTGGGCGAAGCAATGGCGTATGGAGTCGCTCCGGTTGCTTTCACCTGTCCCTGCGGGCCACGCGACATGATAACTGATGGAGTAAACGGTTTGTTGGTAGAGGATGGCAACATCGAACAGCTTGCGAATCGTATCGGTTACCTGATTGAGCATGAGGACATTCGCAAGCAGTTGGGGGAAAAGGCTCATCAAAGAGCTAAAGACTTCACAATGGAAGCCATCTCTCTTCAGTGGAAAGCCTTATTTGAAGAACTTATGTCAACTAAATAAAGCATATAAAATGACTATTATCTATTTATATCGATCGCTGGCCGTGTATGGCGGAATAGAAAGAATATTCATCGACAAGATAAACTATCTGGCAGAAAACCTCGGATATAAAATTTATATAGTTACTTGGGAGCAAGGTACACACCCCATCATCCATCCCTTATCCCCGAAAGCCACCCATATCGATTTGGGCATACTGTTCTACAAAGAGTACACTTACACGTTTATTAAACGTATGTGGGCGCATCGACAAATGGAGAAGTTATTCTTCAAAAAGATTCAAGATTTGGTAAGTGATACCCAAGCGGATATCGTGATAGGAGCTAGTTGTGAGTTTCCAACAATGGTGGGAATGAACTTGTTGGGTAATAGCGTGCGCACGATATTGGAAAGTCATAGCATGCGAAAAAGCATTGAAAAAGATATTGAAGGAGTGAAAAACCCCTTCACACGACTAGCGTTTAGATGGAAAAACAAACAATTGCATCGCCTTGTGCAGCAGATGTCGGCTTTCGTTACCCTGACCCGAAATGATGCCAGAGACTGGTCAGAAATAACCGATGCGATCGTTATTCCTAACCTATTGCACTACTATCCGCCAGAGTTAACAATCAATACTTCAACGCATAAGCGGGTCATCAGTGCAGGCAGACTAACCGAACAGAAAGGCTATGATTTATTATTAGCCACTTGGAGCATCGTACATCAGCAACATCCTGACTGGACATTAGAGATATACGGAGATGGAGAGGATAGAGAAATGTTATCCAAGCAAATCGAAGAGAAGAGCTTACAAACAGCAGTCTATCTGTATCATGCCACTCCCGATATCTATGACAAATATAAGCAGAGTGATTTTTATGTGATGAGTTCCCGCTGGGAAGGTTTTGGCTTGGTATTAGCAGAAGCAATGTCATGTGGCATTCCTTGCGTTTCTTTTGATTGTCCGCATGGCCCTTCGGACATTATAAAAAATGGAGAAGACGGATTGCTTGTGGAAAACGGTAATGTTGAGCAGTTGGCCAAAAACATAGGATATCTTATTGAACACGAAGACATTCGCATGGAGATGGGCCGCAAAGCCCGAGAAAATGTGAAAAGATACCTACCGGAGAATGTAATGCCTCAATGGCAGAAGTTATTCGAGTCATTAATCCTTAAGAACTAATTCATGAGTAAATGGTTTGAAAAGTATTTGACAATATACGAGAAACCTTTTGGTTCTGTTCCGCAAGATATAATTAGCAGTATTGAGCGGGAACTAAAAACGCTGAACACACATGAACAGCCGCTGGTTTCGGTCGTTCTAATCTGCTACAACGAGGAACTTCATCTAACAAGTTGCCTGTGGTCGCTTGTCGAAAATCAATGCAGCTTCCCAATTGAGATACTTGCCGTCAACAATCATTCAAGCGACGGAACGGAACAAGCGTTGAAGACCTTGGGCGTAACCTACTTCAACGAGGAGAAGAAAGGGCCGGGACATGCACGCCAATGTGGATTGGATCATGCAAAAGGTACGTATCATCTATGCATCGATGCCGACACAATCTACCCGCCACACTATATTGAAACGCACGTAAAGGCGTTGATGAAACCTGGCGTAGCAGCCACATTCAGTTTGTGGAGTTTCATGCCGCAGGAGGGGCAATCGAAGCTGGGGTTATGGTGCTATGAGACACTCAGGGATATTTACCTGAACATTCAGGCTATCAATCGTCCCGAACTCTGTGTACGCGGTATGACATTCGGCTTCCACACGGTTTTGGGACGACATTTCGGATTCCGCACGGATATTCGCCGGGGTGAAGACGGATCGCTGGCTCTGGCTATGAAACCACATGGCAAGCTCGTTTTCATTCGCTCGAAGAAAGCCCGGGTGATGACGGGCAACGGTACGCTGAACACCGACGGAAGCTTAGCGAACAGCTTCAAGCTACGGGTCGTTAAAGGGCTGAAAGGTCTCAGTGGACTTTTCACTTCCCAAAAAAAATACGAAGATAAAGACAACAATATGATAAAGAAATAATCGCATGAATTCTACTAGTTTATTTTATCTATGTATCCTGTGGATTGGCCTGACAACGATGAGTTGTGTCAAGCAGCAGAGTTTGTATGACCCGGATGATAAGACACAGGACAAAGGACAAGCGCGAGAGGTGATTAGCGAAACCGACTTTCTGTATCCGTTTATAAACGAAACGCCCGAAAAACAAATCGAAATCACGATCCGCCTTCAACCCGGCAAGCCGCTAGCTGGTCTGACGGCAAACATGCCCGCACTTAAATATAATAAAAAGTGGTTATTCATGCTTACACAGGATGACTGCAAACCGGCTGCTTTTAGTCGAACGTGGGCTGCCATCCATGGGAAACCAATATCGGACAGATACTATTATGACGTAGCACAGCTTTATGAAGGGGATCTACCTCCGGACGCTTATTTTCTGGGAAAGACGCTGGGCTCCACGGACGGTACGGGGCGTGAGGTGCGTTTCTCGTTTACCACGACTCTCGCTCCTGAATGGGATTATATGAACGCAACCACGAATGTATTCAAAGGATTCACCGAAAACTACTATCGTTTTTTCCTGAAATCGGGGTTGATATGGGGCAATGTGAGAGAGATGCTAAACTATGGCGTCGGGATTGCGTTCCATGATATGAAAATGGATAACAGCACCTCACAAGACCTAGTCACTCACTTTGAAAAGTCGCAGGAGATTATACTAAATAAACTATCCGGAAGAGGATGTAAGATGTTGGCAGAGCCCGGCGGGGATAAGGCATATCTTGAAGCCGCCCAAAATTACCCGCTTATCTCAACACTCACTGCCCAAGCCGGAGCGTTGAAAGTCTATCCGTTCAAAGAGGGTTTAGATATAGATCATACGCCAATAGAAAGAGCATTCTACGACAGGCCTGCTCAGGTAGAACAGCGAATAACGCAGACGCTTGCTTCGGATACTTATACGAAGTTACCGGCTATTTACATAGGTGTACACAACACGGATATTGGTTGGGTGGATCTGCTGAAATGGATCAATGACTCGTATGGCAAAGATGGAGACGACAGTGTATGGTTTCCCAATCAAGAGGAGTATTATGAATATACTTATTACCGCAATCGCAGTCTGATAAAGTTAGAACAGCAAGACGCAACTACGTGGAAACTGACCTTGACGCTAACAGCCGGCTCGTATTTCTACTACCCTTCGGTGACGGTGAACGTAGCCGGATTGCAGCTGGAAGACATTGCTTCGGTCGAGTCCAACGAAACGGTCACCGGGCTGTCGTACGCCAATTACGGCGAGGGACTGATGCTGAACATTGACTGCCGGAAGTACTTGGCGGAGCATGCCGAACACTTTGTGGAACGGTATGAGAAGAATCGGTCGGACGCGTCGGCAAAGGCTGATGCCACCTATTTTGTGAGCATGCTCAAGGAGTCGGCTCAAAAGGATGCATTGAATAAACGAATCAAATAGAAGCAACTATGAGCACGTTACTTTGTCTCGAGATAATCTTCTGGATCGCCCTGTTTGTGGTGTTCTACACCTATCTGGCTACGGGATTTTGCTCTACCTGTTGGTCAGGCTGAAAGAGATGTTTGTCAAACCCACGAAGTGGCAACTGCCTGATACCGACAGCCTGCTACCTGAAGTGACGCTCTTCATCACGGCCTACAACGAGGAAGCGGTGGTGGACGAGAAGATGGAGAATTGTTTGGCACTGGACTATCCGGCGGACAAGCTCCATATTGTCTGGGTGACCGACGGAACGACCGACGACACCAACCAACGCCTGCAAACCCGTTGGGCGGGAAAGGTTACCGTGCACTTCCAACCCCAGCGACAGGGGAAAACTGCCGCTATGACGCGGGGAATGGGGCTCGTGGATTCGCCGTTGGTGATCTTCACCGATGCCAACACGATGATTAACGACCAAGCGGTACGGGAAATCGTTCGTGCCTTCTGCAACCCGAAAGTGGGCTGCGTGGCAGGTGAGAAACGGGTTGCCTCTCAGGAAAAAGATGGAGCGGCAGCCGGTGGTGAAGGAATCTACTGGCGGTACGAATCGACCCTGAAAGCACTCGACGCACGCCTTTACTCGGCTGTTGGGGCGGCCGGCGAACTGTTTGCCATCCGCCGGGAACTCTTTGAACCGATGGAGCCGGACACGCTTCTCGACGACTTTATACTCTCGATGAGAATCACCATGCGGGGCTACATCATCGCCTACTGCAACAACGCCTATGCACTCGAAAGCGGTTCGGCGGATATGCGCGAGGAGGAAAAACGAAAGGTACGCATCGCTGCCGGAGGGTGGCAATCCATCGCACGGCTGCGAGCTTTACTAAATCCGTTCCGCTACGGTGTACTGAACTTTCAATATGTATCGCACCGGGTACTGCGGTGGTCCATCACCCTTTCCTACTCTTTGCACTGCTCCCACTCAACCTGGCAATCTGCCTGGCAGGCGGGAATAACTGCCTTTACGGCACCTTACTGATACTGCAAGCGGTCTTCTATCTGGCAGGATGGAGGGGTTATGTGCTTTCGACCCGGCAGATCAGAAACAAATATCTTTTCATTCCTTATTACTTTCTATTTATGAACATCAACGTACTCAAAGGCATCGGTTATCTACGCAAAAGACAGGGCAACGGAGCTTGGGAAAAATCACGGAGGGCAAAGGTATGATTCCCCGAAAATCCAACCGTCACTGCATTGAAACGATATTTTCAGTTTTGATAAACCAATCTTTCAACTTTTTTGTTACCTTTATAATGAAATACAGAATAACCAGTATTTTGCCTAATAATTGCGAATGAACATGAGCAGAACACTACATAATCCCGATAATTTCCAACGGATTCTAAAGATGACCGCCGACACGATGTTGTTGGTCAACTCGGATGGGATTTGCGTCGATATTGATGTCCACAGCGACCTTTGGTTTATGACGGAGGAACGGCTGTTGGGGAAAAATATATTCGACTTATTGCCCGAATACACCTTGCAACAATTGAAACCTGACTTCGAAAGAGTACTCAACGAACGGGTCACACTTAACAAGAATTACAAAATCGTTTTAAACGAGGAGAAATACTACTTCAAATGTGTCATGCATCCGTATGACGATCTAGTGCTTTGCCAGTATCGCGACATCACGAAACGAAGTAACGTCAAACGCTTGCTCGAACACGCTAACCATACGCTGCGGGAGATCCAAAAGGCGGCACAGATAGGCCAATGGATTTACAACAGCTACGACAATACTTTCCAGTACATGGGCCATACGGGGATTCTATGCAAGGAATCGGTACAAAGTGTCACCATGAGCCAGTACCTTACGGTGGTGATCGAAGAGGATCGCACGCTGTTTATCGACTGGTGGAAACGCAACCGCGATACGCTGACCGACGAAAGCATGAACTACCGGATCCGGGTTGATAACAGCATTCATTACATCCGCATCAAAACGTACTCGAGGGAAGTCTTACCCAACGGGCAATTCCGCTTGGAGGGCTACATACAAAACGTGACCGATATTCAACATCGGCGCAACGACATCAATACGCTCACACACGCGATCAACAACGCTAAGGAGAGTATCTTCGCCGCAACGCAAAGCGGCACGCTGATCTTCGCCAACCGGAAGTTCCTCGAGAATCATAGCTTGTCGGAGGATTATGCGGATAAGAATCTGAAGATCTATGACATTGTAGCCAACGTCGAGTCGGAACAGGAATGGGACGAACGTTGCCGGGAGATAATCGATGGCAGCAACGGTAGTTTTGTGGCTTATCACCCGATCAAGAACAATAAATCGGTGGTGGCGCTCGAAGGCATGATCTACCGGGTGACCAACGATTCGGGAGAGGAAAGCTTCTGGTCGTTCGCACACGATATAACGGACCGAATGCGCTACGAAGCGCAGATCAAACGGCTCAACCGCATCATGGACAACACCATCGGCAACCTGCCCGCAGGTATCGTGGTGAAGGATATCAGCGACGATTTCAACTATATATACTGGAACAACGAAGCGCACAACCGCGACTCGTACATCGAAAACCCGGTCGGCAAAAATGACTACGACTTCTACCCGATCGAAATCGCTCATCAGCGACGTGAGGAGGATGAACTGGTGGCCAAATCAGGCGTGGGAATGCACTGGACGCTGGAGGGGAAAGATAAAAACGGGAACTTACTCATCCTCGACAAACGGAAAATACGGGTGAACGGGGATGGCTTGGTGTCGCCTATCATCATCAGCATCGAATGGGACATCACGGAACTGGAAATGGTGAAACGGGAACTGCAAGCCTCGAAGGAGAAAGCGGAACTTTCCGATAAACTCAAATCGGCTTTCCTCGCCAATATGAGCCACGAAATCCGAACACCGCTCAACGCCATCGTAGGATTCTCGCAACTCATAGCCGAAAGCGCTGATGCCGACGAACGACGCTCGTTCTACGAAATTGTAAGCTCGAACAACGAACGGTTGCTGCAACTGATCAACGAAATACTCGACCTGTCGAAAATCGAATCGGGCATCGTAGAATTCACCCTGGGACCGGTCAACCTCGACAGCTTATGCAGGGAGGTGTACGACGCTCATGTGTTCCGTACCCCCCTCGGGGTCAGCCTGGTGTACGAAAATTCGGACAAGCATATCGTGATTGTATCGGACAAGAATCGGGTGTTCCAGGTCATCTCGAACCTGATTGGTAACGCGTTTAAATTCACGACGCAGGGCGCAATCAGCTACGGCTACAAGATGGAGGACAACATGGTCGTCTTCCACGTCACGGATACCGGCATGGGCATCGAACCCGAAAAGGTGGGTCTGGTATTCGACCGATTCGCTAAACTGAACAACTTCGCGCAGGGCACGGGACTAGGCCTGTTTATCTGCAAAACAATTGTCGAACGATTGGGCGGGACGATCTCGGTCGTCTCAATGGCGGGCAAAGGAACCACGTTCACCTTCACGCTACCCAGCGAAATGACGGACAACGAAGACACGGACGAACATAAAGTGCTGGAGAAGACTGTCGAAACCGATGGGACGACGCTCAATCTGCCCACGACCAAGCCCGAAGGCCAAAAGCGTGCGACCATACTCATCGCGGAAGATACGGACAACAATTACGATCTGCTAAATGTAATCCTGCGGTCGTCGTACAACCTGGTACGTGCTCGAGACGGTATGGAGCGGTGTATCTATTCGAACACGCCAAACCGGACCTGATTCTGATGGACATCAAGATGCCTAACCTCGACGGTATTGAGGCAACCCGCATAATCCGTGAACTATCTCCCACCATTCCGATTATCATGCAGAGCGCGTACGCGTACGAGAATGACAGGCAAATGTCTTTCGAAGCGGGATGCAACGACTTTCTGGCTAAACCGCTTTCGAAAGATATACTGAAGGCAACCATCCGCAAATGGCTGGGCGAAACTGAAAACAGTGGCTAAACAATAGAAAGGCTCAATGCGTTAATATATGTATTCTTAACCTTTCTATGTCCAAAAATGAAAGCAGTATTTCGGTTGTTCTATTATATCTCGATCCTCCTGACCTGTGTATTGGCAGGAGTTACTTTTATCGGCTGTCTGGCCGGTTATATATCTCCGTATGAGTGTATGTTCGCGTCGTTCGTCGCGCTGTTCCTCCCCACTTTGCTGCTCCTGAATATGGGAGCGGTTTTATATTGGGCCATCCGTTGGCGGTTCTGGGTCTTTCTCCCCTTGCTTGCCGTGGTGGCTAACTGGGGCTTTCTGACGCGGGTTATCCAACTGTCGAACACAGCGAGCGACTTGTATGTTCAGACGGATTCAACAGCTTCGGCTAATTACACACAACTGGTGGTGGCAACGTACAATGTAGACCGGTTCGGCAGCGATCATGTGGCGCGTTCGTGCAAGGAAATAGCCAGTTATATGAAAACGCAGGAGGTGGACGTCATGTGCTTTCAAGAGTTTGGCGGGAACAATGACTTTACGGTCGACAGCATTCGCACCACGCTTTCGGAATGGACGTACTCGTACATTCCGATTGGCTCACCGAACAAAGACCCGCTCTTGCAGTTGGCCATCTTCAGCCGCTACCCCATCCGTGCTCAGCAACTCGTCACCTACCCCGACAGCAAGAATTGCAGCCTGTGGTGCGACATCGACATCAACGGCCAAGTGGTCCGCCTATTCAACAACCACTTGCAGACCACAGCCGTGAGTCACAACCGGCGCGAACTGGAAAGAGAATTCAAGATCGAGAGCGGACAGGGTATTTGTCGGGCCTTGTCGACTCTAATCAGCGGACTGCGTGACAACTTCAAAAAACGCTCTGTCCAGGCAAACTACCTCCGCCATATGGTGGACGTTTCCCCTCATCCCACACTGGTCTGTGGTGACTTGAACTCTCTCCCGTCTTCGTACACGTATCGCCAGATTATAGGCACCAAGCTACTCGACGGCTTCCAAACCTGTGGTAAAGGATATATGCACACGTATCGTTACCTCAAACGTTTGCTGAGAATTGACTACATTTTCCACACCGCGGACTTCATCGGGCTGGAGTACTTCTCACCGGAATTGGAACACAGTGATCATAAACCGGTACTCATGCGGATGAAAATCTAAAGACCTTTATGTAATACCAACAGACTGTCTCTGCATACTTTTTACAGAACTTTTAAAATGGTACCACTTATTTATGCTAACAGAATCTTTAGAATTACTCATACACCGTTTCCTTTCATCAAATAAGATACAATAAAATAAAAGGAACAAGCATATAAAGCTCATTCCTTTTATTTTCATCAAAAGTGACTATTATTTTATTAAAATCCTATCAACTCATAATCGATATTAAATGTTTTTATTAAAATAGACGATTGGCTCCCATCCTTAGGAGAAACTTTAACTATGAAGCGAACTCCATAAGGAAAGAGCCAACCACTAGGACAATAATCATAAGTTAGATTAATCTCCTTTGTATGAATTTTAATTAAGTCTTGCTGTAATACTTCTACTTTGGCAACTTTCAATACTTCAGGGTTAATTACTAAATAACTAGAAAAATCTATTTTTTTAGGCAAGTAACAGATTCGCGTATATGTGCGAATCATATCATGACCATATTGAGGATCCAGCTCCCATTCTTCAAGTTCATCAAATTCAGTTATCTTCATTACAGGTTTTTCACGCAAATACAAGACTCCTAATGGTTTATTATACAAAGGAATATATCCCACAGCATTAGATGGGATAAATGTTCCTGGGACCCAAAATGAACTAGGAGTTGAAGGAAATGCACCTCCTTCTTTACCTGTACCAGTCAATTTCATATTAACATCTAGACTCATACTAATAGGCGTCTCACTACTGCCGCCAACAATAGCACTAAAAAGTTTCATTACTGCTCCTGGCAAATTCCCACTAGCAGCTGATAATGCACTGGAAATACCTTTAGACAAGTCTTCAAAAACCCGACCAGACAGTCCTAACTTATTCTCACCTGTATTTTTATCTACTGTATTATTAGTTATAAAATCTCTTCCTATACCCGCAAGGACACCTGTACCTATAGTCTGTCCAATTCCAACCAAAGGTGTAAAGAAGTCCCTATTAGAGGATTTTCCTATAACCCCATTTAGCTTTCCAACAGCACGACCTCCTAATTCCACCGTTTGAATATTATAATAATTTAAAGTCCAACTCATCTGTATTTCATTATATGGAATATTCTCTAAATTTGGGTCATATGCAATTTCATATTGTAGCATGTACCATCTATTCGATGCTAAAGGTAATGAGCCATCTTTAGGCGCGGGTTGTATTTGCATGTATTGTTGACTATAGCTACTAATATCTACAGCTTCACCTCCCAAAAAATTCAACATTGAAGAGCGATGACCAACAATAGATATCCCATCCTGAATATAAGAAGAGGAAGTTACAAACGAAGTTGTCAAATATAAATATATACGCATAATTCCCCTATACTTATTATAAAGTATAAAGTAAGGGTTAACTAGTGGTGCTCTAGCATCTTCATCAAAAGTGCTATAAAGCAATTCCCAACCATTAATAGCTTTTCTATCATTTACGACATCAAAACCATACACCCCCACTAGACTTCCCTGTCCAACCCAAGGAGTAGGTATCCGAGATTGCATTGAAGGTGTTGGCATCCAATCAACATTCTCCCAATCAAAAGCAATTGTAGGTACAGCACGTGTTTTAATCTCCACTTCATTACTTAGATTGTCTAGTTCATCCATATCACTACAATTAGTAATAGCAATACTGAGGAAAATCCCCAAAGTAAGTAAAAAAGGAGTCCGAAGTGATTTAATAATTGTTTTCATAATGTTCTAATTTTAAGTGAATACTTAGATAGTAAAACAAATCAATAAGAAAACCAATAGAAATAAAATAATTGCACTCGTCGACTAGTCCTTTTATTCGCCTCTAAAATACATAAAAAACCTAAATAAAAAAAGCTTTTTGCGCATTTTATTTAATCAATATTAAGAAATTTATTCACGCACATGTAAAAACGACTTCTAGGTCATACTATTAAAAAATCACTAATAAAAAAGCTGACTCAATATATACATATTGAGTCAGCTCGGAAATTAATTTTAGAATCAGTTGATCAATGGAACAAATAGCGTATGCTAAATTGTATTGAATACGTAGAGTTGAAGCTCTTATATTTTGTATAAGACTCAGACAATTTCTGTCCGTTATTCTTTTGGAACGTGAACCCTTTGCCTGCACCTGTACCCGTTTCTCCATTGCTATCATAAGCCAAGAGATTCGTGTTGTTTACGACCTTATACAAGCCCCAATCTGAATTCAATAGATTCAGGAAGTTCTTCACGTCAACTCCGAATTGAAGTGTGTGGCGCTTTCCACCTACATTCATGTAGAAGTCTTGCATGAATTTCAAATCCAATTGATGATGCCAAGGCATGGTAGCTCCACCACGTTTAGCGTATTCACCTTTATGATTCTTCAGGTAGCTATCTTGATTGATATATGCCCAGAAGTCATCTTTCTGCTGATCGGCCGTATAAAGCTGTCCATCCAATTTATAGTCATCATACTTGCTAGTCACGCTATTCTTTGTCTTCTCAGCGAAGTCCCAATCATTAAGTTCTTCTCTGGAACCGGGGATATAAAGCAAGTTGTTAGCACCACCGTCACCAATAATATTACCGGCAAATGTGTAAGAGTAACGAGCATAACCATAACCACCAGCATATCCCATATTCATTCCTTCATAAACCAAAGAAAGTGAAGAAGCAAAGTTCTTTGCATACTCTAGACGATATCCGGCAGAAGCTACAATACGGCTAGGAGATACATAGGTACCGTAACCGGTTTCATGACCGTTGATACTGTTTACAGAATAGGTGTTGGTTTTATAGGCTGATGTTACCTGGTCACCAATACCGTCGCTGTAAGACTTAGCTTTTGAGTAGGTATAAGCTGCGGACAGATTCAAACCAAAATCAAACGTTTTAGCCAACTGAGTCGTGATGGAGTAATAATAGGCTCTGTGACCACCATTCTCAATGAAGTATGCGTTTTGTGATTTGTTAGTCCATGATGCATCTGCATATCTGGCATATTTACTACGTGTATCGTTCGGGCTATAAGTAGTTGTTCCATCAGCAGGTTTAATCGCCTTATTAGAAATAACCGCAGGATTGATGTCTTTATTGAATATACCTTCTAAAGTGAAGTTGATATCACCCGGAAGTTTAGCGTCAAAAGCTAAAGATGTTTTCCAAGTTGATGGCATCTTCAGGTCCTTATCAATAATTGTAGGATCGACTGGAGATGTAATAGTAGCAGTTCTGCCATTCGGATACAACTCATTTAAAACTCCCGACACGTTCTTTTGGAAATGGGGTTTTAAAGTAGCCTTAGTAACATCAGTATAAGAGTATTGGGTTTGACCAACATTCGAGTTACCTACAGCAGAAACTAACCATACAAATGGCAAGCGTCCTACATAGATTCCTGTACCTCCACGAAGTACATACTTACGTTCGCCAGTGATGTCCCAGTTGAAACCTACACGAGGAGAAACAGATATTTTTGCAGAAGGTACTTGGTCTGTTGAATAGCTAACTCCACCAAAATCACATCGAGCGAAATCTTCGTTATAGTTATCTTTCAAAGAAGGATATTTAGGCAATTCGAAACGAACACCGGCAGTCAACTTAAAGTTATCATTGATATTCATCTGATCTTGTACGTACAGTGAATATTGCAGGGTCTTCATCTCTGCTTTGAACTGGCTATAGTCAGCAGCGTTTGAATGTGTGATGGCGAAAGCTGAAGGATAGGCATTATTCTTGAAGTTATCCCAAGAATCAAAGATATAATATCCATTACCTGCTTGTTGGAAACCATTGGTCGCCTTATTATATTCAAACTGAACACCAGCCAATAGGTTATGAATACCTGTTGAATAAGAAGCTTCGTCAGTTAATACAAATGTTCTAGCTTGAGCAAGGTTGCCTACAGAGAAAACATCCGGCCCGAGACGTGCATATACAGCACCGTCTTTCAGGATATCGACCGTTGGGAAATCGCTGGCACCATTATAACTTCTCGGCTCATCTTGGAAAGAGTAAGTCACACGAGTCACATTATTCAATTTGCCATCCAACCACTTAGAGTTCCACTCAGAAGCGTATGATGTAAAGTTGTACTCTTTAAAGTAACGAGAATTTTCGAAATACAAAGCGGCATCATGGTTTACATTACCCGCCCCTTTGGAAATGTCAGCTCCTCCGGGGTAAATATTATTAGCATACAACGGAGATGTTGAAGAGGTAGGTCCGTTACTATCTTTTGAATGTGCACGTGTAAAACGGAAGTTAATTTTATGATTATCGTTAATATTCCAATCTAAACGAGCCATAAGCTTATAAGCTGGTGTATTAACCGAATATCCCTGATAGCGTCCCGGATTATATCCGTAGTTACTAATGAAATAGTCCCGGATCTCGTCCATATCCGAAACGGTTGGCCGATGAATATTGGCAGTCTTAGAACCCCAGGCATCAGTGCCATTTTCTCTGGCTCTACCGGTAGGACCTGCGGTTACATTATCCTCATACTCACCATTAACAAAGAAGAATAACTTATTTTTGATAATTGCTCCACCAAGGCTGGCACCGTAAGTGTGGAGTTGCGATTTCTCACGTATCAGTTCTAAATCACCTACTTTATTACCTCTCAAATTCTCATTGTTCAGGTACATATAAGCTGAACCGGTAAATTCATTTGTACCACTCTTGGTTACAGCATTGATCGCTCCACCAATAAATCCACTTTGACGAACATCAAATGGAGTTACCGATACGGCAATCTGTTCCAAAGCGTCCAAAGAAATCGGAGAACCACCACCAGGAAGGTTTGAACCTATACCAAATGTGTTGCTAAACGCAGCACCATCGACCGTTACTGAAGACTGACGGTAGTTACCACCACCTACAGCAAATCCGTTTCCAGTGTTAGCGCCTTGCGGAGTCAAACGCATCATGTCATTCATGCTGCGGCTAACTGTGGGCAAAGAAGCGATCTGGTCACTGCCGATATTGGTAATTGCCCCGGCACGGTCTGATTTCATGTTGCTGTTTCTGGAAGCGCTCACTACAACTTCATCCAGCAACTCGGCGGATTCTTTCATCCAGCCATTCAATACGTAGTTGTCGCCCAACTGAAGATTAATGTCTTTAAACACTACACTTTGGTAACCAATGTAGGTAATCTCGACTTTGTACGGACCACCGGTACGCATCGCTTGCAGATTGTACTGCCCGCTAATGTTGGTAACCGTTGCGTAACGGGTCCCGGAGGGTTCGTGGATAGCAACGACTGTTGCTCCGACAATGGGTTCATTCTGTGCCGTGATCTTACCACTCATGCTGGAAGTGGTGACCTGAGCACGAATAGCAGTTGCAATGAGCAGCACTGCCAAAAGTAAAAAAGATCGCATTCTTTTTAACATAATATAATTAGTTATGTGATTAATAAACCGTAGGCAAAGATAATTGATAGTTTCCATATGAACATTACGTTTATGCTACATTTTTTAAGAGAGATAAACAGATAATGCAAAGATTAGAACGATTCTAAAAAAGATGTAAAAAGAAAAGAGCCACTTCCGCCTGACAAACAGGGCGGAAATGGCTCTTATATATCCAATAAAAGCAGTCGGCAGCTTCACCAACAACTCATATCGTAAAAGATTAATCTTCCATCAATTTTCTGTAACGAACACGCTTCGGTTCTTCGTTTCCAAGACGCTTCAGTTTGTTCTCTTCGTATTCCGAATAGGACCCTTCAAAGTAGAACACATTGGAGTCGCCTTCGAAGGCAAGAATGTGGGTACAGATACGGTCGAGGAACCAACGGTCGTGCGAAATAACCACCGCACATCCGGCAAAGTCTTCCAGACCTTCTTCCAGTGCACGCAGTGTGTTGACGTCGATATCATTGGTCGGCTCATCGAGCAAGAGTACGTTGCCTTCTTCTTTCAGAGCCATCGCCAGGTGCAGACGGTTTCTTTCACCACCGGAAAGCACACCGCACAACTTCTCCTGATCGGAACCGGCAAAGTTGAAACGGGAAAGATACGCACGTGCATTGACGTCGCGTCCACCCATACGGATCAGTTCGTTACCGTTGGAGATAACCTGATACACGCTCTTGCCAGGATCGATGTCTTTATGTTGCTGGTCTACGTAGGCCACTTTCACGGTCTCTCCTACCTCGAAGCTACCTTTGTCCACCGTTTCCAGACCCATAATCAAGCGGAAGAGGGTTGTTTTACCGGCTCCATTGGGACCGATCACACCCACAATACCATTCGGGGGAAGCATAAAGTTCAGGTCGTCGAACAACAGTTTATCGCCATAAGCCTTACCTACGTGCACCGCTTCGATCACCTTATTACCCAGACGCGGACCATTCGGAATGAAGATTTCCAATCTTTCTTCCTTCTCTTTCACGTCCTCGTTGAGCAGTTTATCGTACGAGTTCAAACGAGCTTTACCCTTAGCCTGACGAGCTTTAGGAGCCATGCGAACCCAGTCTAACTCACGTTCCAATGTCTTGCGACGCTTGCTGGCTGTCTTCTCTTCCATCGCCATACGCTTCGTTTTCTGTTCCAACCAAGAAGAGTAGTTTCCTTTCCAAGGAATACCCTCACCACGGTCAAGTTCGAGAATCCATCCGGCTACGTGATCGAGGAAGTAACGGTCGTGCGTCACAGCGATAATCGTTCCTTCATATTGCTGCAAGTGTTGTTCGAGCCAGTCGATAGATTCCGCGTCCAAGTGGTTGGTAGGCTCATCGAGCAGCAAGATGTCGGGTTTCTGCAAAAGCAAGCGGCAAAGAGCCACCCGGCGACGCTCACCACCGGAGAGGTTAGCCACCGATTGTTCTTCGGGAGGACAGCGGAGTGCATCCATAGCACGTTCGAGTTTGCTGTCCAAGTTCCACGCATCGGTAGCGTCGATGATGTCTTGCAACTCTCCCTGACGGGTAAAGAGCTTGTCCATCTTATCCTGATCCTCATAATATTCGGGCAAACCGAACTTCTGATTGATCTCTTCATATTCATTCAGGGCATCCACAATAGGCTGTACCCCTTCCATTACAATGTCTTTTACTGTTTTTGTATTGTCCAGATAAGGTTCCTGTGCCAGATATCCCACCGAATATCCCGGAGAAAACACGACTTCTCCCTGATAAGATTTCTCCAACCCTGCAATAATCTTAAGCACAGTTGATTTACCGGAACCGTTCAGACCGATAATACCGATCTTTGCTCCATAGAAGAACGATAGGTAAATGTCCTTCAGTACATTCTTATTCGGTTGGAAAGCTTTGCTCACTCCCACCATTGAGAAGATAATTTTTTTATCGTCAGCCATATAATAAATTAATGTATATTGTTGATAATGCTACAAAGATATGAAAAATGTTTGGAATGTTTTGGAGTTCTAAAAAAATGTTCTACCTTTGCACCCGCAATTCGAAAGAATGCTACAAGGATTGATTCGCTAGCTCAGCAGGTAGAGCACAACACTTTTAATGTTGGGGTCCTGGGTTCGAGCCCCAGGCGGATCACAAAGAGAGAGAGCCAAACGGCAACAAAAATTAAAATAACTCCTACCGATAGTAAATATTGGTAGGAGTTATTTCTTTATATATAACAATACAGTTGGGGAAGAGTTACTAACCAATGCCAAAGTTTACTCATTCTTCATTCGTTCGGCCAATGCTTCGGATGTATTCATTCGGTGTAATCCCCGTCTCTTTCTTGAAATAACGGAAGAATGAAGTGCGCGAACTAAAACCACATAATTCGGCTAAAGCGGTCAGCGTGTACTTCGCATACTCATCTTCATTAATCAAACGCTTAAACTCGGCTATGCGATAGTCATTCAGGTAATCATAGTAACTCTTGTCCAAAAACTGATTGAACACATAAGATAGCGTATAGGGCGAAATGTTGAGCATCGTTGCTAGGTCAGCAATCTTTAAATCGGGATTGATATACAACCTCTTTTCTTGCATCAGAGCATCGAGTTGGGCAGCCAGTTTCCGGCACTCCTCCTTACTCATGTTACTCTTTCGGTATTTCTCTTCAACGACCGACTTCGAGGCCTCGGCAAGATCGGTGGCTAGTTGTTGTTTCGTTCTTTTCCGATAATAGGCAACTCCCAGACATACGATTACGACTAATAGGAGAATAATGATCCAAAGGGCGGCATTGAAAGGCGAAGCAACTACCACCGACAAACGGATTTCGGACTCTGGTTCACCGATTCGACGCAGTTTGAATTGATACTTTCCGGGAGTCAGGTCATAGTAGGTCAGTTCGGACTTTCCACTTAGCTGCTGCCATCCCTCATCCAGGCCTTCCATACAGTATTCGTACGACATATAAACAGGATCGGAATAGGTAAATCCGGAAAAACAGATGGTCAGATTCTTATGCGATGGTTCCAGCGAGACTTTGTAGTCTTTGCCTTCTTTCTGGACGATCGGGTAAAAAGCTTCTTTGCCATTCACATATACATCGGTAATAGCCAATGGATAGGCGTTGTTTCCTTTCTCATCACGTAGGTCTCTGGTTAGGTAAATCAATCCTTTTGAATTGCCAAACCATATTGTTCCGAATGAATCGATCACAGGAAAGCACGTAATAAAAATAGAGCTGGGCAAGCCATCGACAAAATTATAAGGGACGAATGTGCTCTTTTTATCATAACGATAAAGACCCAGATTCGTACCAATCCACAGCCATTCTTCACGATCTTCTATCATAAACATCGCATCTTTGCCCTCCAAAGGAGTGCCGGGCTGGAATCGACGGAAGTTAGTCATCGACAAGTCGGAGATAAAGATAGGGCCTTTGTCGGGGAGGAAATATAACTCGTGGTCGGAGTCTTCATACACCGTCCGGACTTTCTCTTTATGGATAAAGCCTTCGGGGAAT
The DNA here is from genome assembly GCF_000517545.1 of Bacteroides reticulotermitis JCM 10512. GTDB lineage: Bacteria > Bacteroidota > Bacteroidia > Bacteroidales > Bacteroidaceae > Bacteroides > Bacteroides reticulotermitis. Next base: position 69,754 of record NZ_BAIV01000028.1, read on the forward strand.
ACATCCGCTTTCAGGCTCCGGGCTGAAGGGTCCCAGATACACAGGCCGTTGGCTGTACAAATCCACCCTTTACCTGTGGAGTCGAAACAAATATCAAAGACATTGCCTTCCGGAAGCTTGGAGTTCGAGTTGGTGTAATGATTCAGCTGTTTCCCATCCTTGTACCGATACAGTCCCATAGAGGTGGCGATCCATAAACAGCCTTCGCTATCCGCCTTGACACAAAACACATGGCCCTTGAGAAAAGGAGTGCTCTGCGAAGAATCAAAATCACGGATGCTCAACGTAGAAGGTTCCAGCACATACATTCCACCGCCATAGGTACCAATATAGTACTTACCCTGAAAAGGATAGATACACATGATCATATTCGAGCGAAGTTGGGGAGATTTGAAGCTCTTGAATCGTTTGGCTCGCTCATCAACGTAGAACAAACCGTTGCGGGAACCAATTAATCGTTCGTGGTCATTGATCGATATGGCACGAACAGGCATCTCTTTGGAGTCAAAAGAGGGAGGATACGCGTAGGTGGAAAAGAGTCCACTCTGATACAGGGTGTAGTCAAGTCCCAATTGATAGAACCCAACCCACATCAACCCTTCTCGGTCTACTAACAAAGAATAGACTGAATTGGAACGGATTCCGCCACTGGTACCGGGTTCATAGCGGAAAGAGCGTATAATCTGTTGTTCTTTGACGGACACAAAGTGAACGCCATTCCCATCTGTACCCACATAGAGCAGATCTTTCCCATCACTTGAGAGATCGGATATTATATGGCTGCCTAAATCAATCCCACTGTCGCTAAACTGTCCCGTAGGTATATCGTAGACAATCACTCCATGTTCCATCGTTCCCAGATAGAGTTTGGAACCTATTCGGGCGATCTTCCGATAGGTATAGTCCGGCTTATGCTTACCGTCGTAGGGACATAACGTTATTTTCCGGGTAGACAGGTTCATGGAATAGAGCTGGGAACGGGTCAGAATCCATAATGTGTTCGCTTCTCCCCTGCCTAAGTCGACAATGAAGTTATCCGGCGACAAGATGTCCGGATTGATGGCAATCCGTTTCAGCTGATTATGCCGGTTGACAAACAATCCATTTTCACTGCCAATATACAACGCTCCCTCGGAATCGGTCAACAAAGCACGAACGCCACACTTTATGATATCCGGGGCGAATGGGTCTAACTTATTTTGTTCTTTATTTACTCGCCAAAGTCCCATATCGTTTCCTACCCAAAGCTGATTGCCTACTGTTTCGGTTATCACATTGACCCATTTCAGCTTTTCATTGTCCCCGAATATCGGATAGTGCTTGAAACGGAAGCCATCAAAGCGTTCTATGGATGTAGCTGTTCCGATCCAAACATAGCCTAGGGAATCTTTATACAAAGCACTGACCGTTAAATCGGATAACCCGTCCGTTTCCGACAGCCCCCGAAAAGAGTAAGAGGACGCGTAAGTAGAGAGGGTCAGAACAAGAAACAGAAGGCTAATAATGTGTCGTATCAGATTATACATAGGAATTCAGATTTGATGGAAACCATACAAACCTACATAAAATATCCCATACTTTATATAGGTTTGTACAAAAGACAAAGCATACTCTACCAGAAATGAGTGTTAATCTGCTAGCTTGACTTTCAATTGAGACTGCTTGTAAACAACAGGCATTCCATGACCATTCACTTCCAAGGCTACCGGTTTCCTCGCTGCTTTGAAACTGGCGTTTATCTTCGGCTGCCCTTCGATCCATAGGTTCAACTTCTTATCTTCCTCTTTGCGGATAACAAACAATTTGGAAAGAGAAGAGAAATAGCTCTCTTTATCTCGTCTGAGCGCACTACCGTAACAGATAAAAAAGTCTTTCGCATCAGCAGCCGCTGTTCCCTCGGGATAAGAAACGGCAAATAGATAGGCGTCCGTCATCCAACCATCCGGCATAATCCAAGAGTTACTGTGCATCAGTCGCCCGTCTGCCAATTGATTGATGTATAGATCGGTCACTTTTCCCTGGTGGCGGATGCGCAGGCCAATCCAGTCTTGCCCTTCTCTTCGCTCCATCTTTGGCAGTTCCTTTTCATCGGGCGTATCTTTCAGAATGATCGCCGTCAGTCCTTTGACACGGTTGACTTCGGCGGGCAGATGAAAGGAGTAATAGGTTTCCGTTCCTTTCAGATCTTCGGTAGGCGCTTCCACCTCTTCCCAATATAAATCTTCCGGATAGTCGTGTACAAAATTAGACTTCGCCAACAAACGAGGATATAGGGGACGAATGACAACGGACGATTTATCATTGGTTATGTTCACATCGACTCCAGACTTCTGGTAGGTTCCATTCGTATGCCACAACCATTCGAAGCGCCCTACTTTATGAGTTTTCAAGTCATCGATCATATAAATCACGTTATCCATCCAAAGGAAATGGCGGAAGTTACGGCTGAAGTTGTCCGACATCGGGCCGGTACCATCTGCCAGTACATACTTCAGATTCCCGGCATCCATGAGATGATAAAGATGACCCCTTAACGTAGATCCGCTATACTGCTGTTCGCGTGACTGTCCCTGTCCGTTGAACAAGACGACATTGTGAGCCTGACTCTGAAAGAAGTAGTTCCGGTAATTCGGATTCGGATACCAACAGTTGCCTCCATCTTTAATTATATCGACTCCTTTATGGAAGAGGATAAATGAATTGGCATCGGCATGAGAGTGATTCCATGTGTGGCCACTTTTCACCGCTAACAAGGTGGCATCCTTTTCCCATGAGTTGCGCATCGTTGCCCAGCCAAAATCGGCAAACAACTGGGAGGTGGCAGATTGGGTATAGCAGGTGCTTTACGCAGATCAGGGGTATAAAGGAAACCTAACGGACGATTCAGAAAGAAGCCATCGCGATGCTGTCCCGGTTCCACCTGATTGATATACCATAAGATGGCGGGGTCTTTGATTCCCAACGTGTACAACAGCATCATGCTGGACTCGGCAGCTACATTTTTATGACTATCGCCAAAGTTCAGGCTATGCAGTATCCCCGTACGTGGGTAGCATACTTGAGAGAAGTAATTGGGTAGTTTGGCTAGTTGAGGAATATCTCCCGCATCTTGTCCGGGATGTGTATTGATCCACGCAATGCGGAACAACAAGGCCTCCTGAATACCGAAGTTCGCATAATTCAGGCTTTCGTACATTCCTCCAGCCTCATCAAAACTCTTCGCTTTTTGTTGCAGCACATCGCCGGCGAAGTCAAACCATTCGGGTAGCGCTTCGTGAAGCTGTTCTACCCATTCCCTGGCTTCAGGCAGTTCGTTTTGAAGACTCATGGCCAACAACCCTCCCTGACAAACACAGGAGGTCCACCAGTTATGTCCCATTGAATTCAACGCATGAATACGGGTAGGCTCCAGCAACCAATCGCCTAAGGCAGGTTCCACAGCCAATCGCTTTAAGCCCTGAGCTATTTTAGTTCGATCCGAAGCAGAAAGGACATCGTAGGCTGCATCATAGGCCATCGCGCAGAGAAAAGTCTTATGCGCCATTCCCAGATGCGAACGCCACACGGGAATGCGAGCCATCATCTCTGTATCGCCCCATGTCTCGGCTTCGATCGCTTTCAATAGAATCTCTTTGATCGTGTTTGCATAGCTCCGGTCATTGGTCATTAAATAGGTTAACGCCAAGTAGTCGAGCTTATTAAAATCCTTCTTATTCAAAGCCTCATCCGCAGTCTGCTGAATACTCACCCAGGCTTCCTGCAATTTAGGTTCACTCTGCATACGCTGTTTCACCTGCTGGATGCGTTGCGGTGTGTACAATAGTGAAGGGTGCTTTATCTTTTGCGCATAGCCGAAGGATGTAAGCCACAATCCGATTAAGCATAAAACAATTTGCCTCATAATATATCTTTCTTTTTGATGTTCAACAATTAAACTTAGGCTTGATCTCACGCCGGATCAATGACCACTTATAGTTTCCGAAACGGTTCGTGAAATAATCGGACTGCCATAGAAGGACGAAAATCCGTCTTCTTTGGCGGAAGAACCTACTACGTGAGTGATGAAGAATCCATAGACTCGATCACGTTTGTTTATCCACGGATAAGCACCGGCCCAACCGGGCGAACTGATCTGGTAGGCTTCTCCGGTTTGCTGATCAACCAATTCGCGCCACTCACCCAATCCGTAAATTCCGTTGTGAGCTTGCCCGAGTGCTTTCGCGATGTAGTTATCCGGAGGTATAATAGCTCCTTTCACCTGATCGGCTTGCATCACCTTGATCGTTGCGGCGGAAAGGATCTGCTGCCCCTGATAGATGCCTTGATGATAAATCATATCCAGAAAATGGATGTAATCATTCAGCGTTGTACACAACCCTCCTCCCAACATAGGACTATGCCCGCCATCGGTATTGATCGGGGTAAAATGAGAATTCTTCATTCCCAGAGGTTGGGCTAATAACTGCTGAAAGAGTGTTTCAAAATCCTTATTCATCGCAACTTCAGCCATTCTTCCGGCAAGCTGCATGGCGAGTCTCCATACTCAAAACGACTACCGGAGGCGAAGACCGTATCCAGAGGAAGGATTTCAATAACTGCCGAATCCAACCGGTTGTAGTTGTCCACACGAGGTTCGGGAAGATACGGACGTACGCCCGAAGTATGAGAGAGTAATTGCCGCAAGAGGATTTGCCCCTTGGCGTCTCCGCTAAACTCCGGCAACCATTTGGCTACCGCATCATTCCAGTCCAAATCGGTACAATCGACCACTGCACCGATTACGGCAGCCGCTACCCATTTGCCAGCGGAAGCCACATACACTTTCGTATCAGGGGTGTAGTTGCCATAGTTCTTCTGAAAGATGACCGTATCATTCTTCACCACGCAGATAGAAGCTCCGGGATAATAGCCCTTGCTGACCCAACTTTGTATAATCGAATCCAGCGGAGTAAAATCGGTTTCATGCCCTTGCGTGGAGGTTGCCTTACAGGCAGTTATCCAAAAGCAGATACCCACAACGGCAACCAACAACAATCCTTTTCGCATGCTCATGAGTTGTCTTTTATTCGGTTGTCAAATCCCAATAAACCACATAACGCTGACGATGCAGGTCGTAAAGCGGACGAATAACATCGCCTTGGCCGGTAGTAAACAGCAGCTCTTCACCGACACGTTTCAGTGCACGTTCGGGATGTTTCATATCTATTTTCAATGAGGTGGACAAGGAGGCCGGTACCTGGTAATTATACGTATAGTAGTCATTGTAGAGAGCCGGATTAGAGAATGGTGCGGACGCCTGCATACCTTCCGCACCTCGCTCGCCTGCCAGAACTAAAGGTCCATAGAGCAATGCGGCCTTTTGAGGATTATCCGGAGTAGCCTCCAGCTGTATGCGCATCGGATAGGTAGCCGCTATGCGGTCACCATCTTTCCATTCACGCGTGATGGCAATGTACGTTCCCGGTTTTTGTTGGATCGATACTCTCTTTCCGTTCACCAATACTTTCACGTTTTGACTCCATGACGGGTATCGCAAATAGACTGTTGTACGCACCGGCTTATCTGCGAATACTTAACTGGGTGGTTTCATTGGCCGGGAAATTAGTTTCCTGAGAGAGAGTCAGCCCCTTTTCTCTCCAGTTAACCTGGGAAGGAATGAATAGGTTGACATAAATGCCCTGATCGTTGTGATAATAAATCGCTTCGCCGTATTTCGCATGATTCTCGAATCCACTGCCTACACAGCACCAGAAGGAGTTCTCTTTGGTACTATACAGCTTATGCGAACCTGAAAGCAGGGGAAGAAAGTAAGCGACCATTCCTGTTTCGGGATCTTGTTGTCCCAGAATGTGGTTGTACAAGGCTCGTTCGTAATAATCGGCAATCGATGAGTCACCCGTCCAACAAAAAAGGTGACGGCTCAGCTTTAACATATTATAGGTACAGCAAGTCTCTCCGGTATATCCGGTCAGGTGCTGTGAGAACTTCTTCGGATCGAAGAAATGTTCTTTGTCGCTGCTGCATCCGGGAGCATACGTATGATGATCGATCATGGCATGCCAAAAGTATTCCGATAGTTTCCGGCTTGTTTCATTCTGCGTCAATTCATAATGACGGGCTTCGGCAAGGACTTTGGGAATAAAGGTATTTGTATGCTTCGTCCCCAAGTCATCACGCTGTTCTTTCAACGGATCGATGACGTCGTTGTGATAGAAATATTCAGCTAACCACTGATACCGCTCCTCGCCCGTAATGGCATATAGATTATAAAAGGATTCATTTACTCCTCCGAATTCATTCCGTATCATAAGGCGACGCGTCTCCTCGCTCAGTGGCTTGAGTTTATTATACGCCCAGTCGCCCATACGGGTTACAACCTCCAAGGCTGTCCGGTTGTCAGCATAAAGATATTGATCGATCAGGCCGGAGAATAGCTTATGCAGGGTATACCAGGGAGCCCACACGCCTTTCCCTTGCATGTTGCGATGGATTAGTTCTTCCGGATAAGCACTTAAGTATCCACCTTTCAAAGCTTTTTGCACCTCTTCTAACCCATTGACCAGGCTGTCACCCTTCAACTTAAAGATTTCACTTCCCGTTGCCGCGTACATCAATCCGAAGGCTGAAAGTAGGTGCCCGGTAGTATGGCCGCGTAGTTCACAGTCGAGCGACTCCCAACCGCCTAACTTCTTTACGGTCATATAGCCGCCTTCTCGTCCGGCAAAGACCCCGGCATTGGTACGGAAGCTATGCAGCAAACGATTGACGTCAAGTGAAACCATCCATGCCGAATCTCGCAACATATTATCCCGGAAACGGCTCGGCAATAAGCGTACATCTTTCAAATCAAAACTCGCCACGGAGACCGGCGCAACCGTTTCTATCTTCATCTTTCCATGATGCTGTCCCGGATATACTGACTGAGCAGACATTCCAGCCGACAATACTGATGCGGCAAACGCAACTAAAACCTTTTTATTCATATCTATTCGCACTCTATGTTTATTGAAATATACGAATATTCCATCGGTTACACTCAACGCCGGGAAACTTTCTTTTATTTCCCATCTATTTCCGAATCAGATTTCCTTTCGTATCCTAAATATACATTAAGATCCGTATTTTGGACCATTTCTACAAAAAAGAATCCTATATTTGCATTCTGAATATTCAAATTCTTTTTATATGAAACTCATTGCAGAAAGCGGTTCAACAAGGACGGAGTGGGCACTGATTGAAGGTGACCAGCTTATCCAGCATGTCTTCTCGGAGGGGATTAATCCTTTCTTTCAGAACAGACGTGAGATAAGCAGAAGCATCAGACTTGGACTGCCGGAAGTATTCTTTAGAACCAAATTAGAGACAGTATATTATTACGGTGCAGGATGTAGTTCGGACGCGAAAAAAGAGATTCTGGGAGCTTCCTTAGTCGCTCAGTTTAAGACACCGATTCAGGTTGAAAGCGATCTACTGGGTGCTGCCCGGGGATTGTTCAAAAACGAATCAGGCATTGCTTGTATTCTGGGTACGGGCTCTAACTCTTGCTTCTATGACGGACAGCAGATCGTAAAGAATGTGAAAGCCGGAGGCTATATATTAGGAGATGAAGGAAGTGGAGCTGTGCTGGGAAGATTGTTTCTCGCTGACTTGCTGAAAGGATTGGTTCCGGATGAATTGGCAAACGAATTCTATGATAAGTTCCGTATCTCACCCAGTGACGCTATGGAGTATGTCTACAATCGCCCCTCTCCCAATCGGTTCTTAGGAACAATTGCCTATTTTTTAAGTGACTATCTGCAAAATGAATATGCTCATGACCTGTGGACGAATAATCTCAGAAACTTTTTCAATCGGAGCATTTGCCAATATGACTATCAGAACTATCCGATTCGCTTTATTGGCTCACTGGCGTATAACAATAGCAATTTGTTGCAAGAGGTTGCCCAAGAGTTCGGAATTGTGATCGATCTGGTAGAAGAAACCTCTGTGAATGGTTTAATTAAATATCATTCGGCTAACTAAGCCTGGCAGCATTCGTACCTGCTTCGTTTTAGCGAAAAACAAAAGGGATTCACACTGTTGACGTTGTGAATCCCTTTCTGTTAGTACTTTAATAGGTTACGAGCTTGGACAACTCGCTTTCCGCATTGTTGGAGCTGATTGCAGTCACAAAATAGGCTCCTTTAGAGGCTAGCTGAAATGAAGCTTCCTGAGTCACTCCAACCAGATCAGCCACCTGTCCGATACCATTGCTTTTGTACACCGCATATCGGAGATTCGGTACGGCGCTCCATGACAGATTAGTTCCATTCAACTTAACATCAGTCGGAGCCGCCGGCAGCTCGGCAGCATTCCTACCCAGGTAAGGGAGTAAAACTGGCTTTTTATACACTTGCTTGATAACGTCCATGATGCCGACTTTATTCTCCACCAGGTTTTGAGCACGATACAATACGCTACCTTGCACTTTATATTTGGTGCCGGCAAATTCAAATTGCTTCAGCAGGTCTTCTGCCGTTTGGAACTTTTCTCCGGCAGTGGGATCTCCAAACTTATAAATGCCATAGCCAACCATTAGGCTATTCTTATACGTAAACTGTGACCACCAATACAACCGCTGGTTAAAGCTGGTTTCACTAACTCCGGTAGTGGTATATAACTGTGGGATAATTACATCTACCCATCCCTCTTGCGACCATTTTACAACATCCGCAAACAGCGTGTTGTAGTTGTTGGTATTGTTACCTGCCGGACTGATGGAGTATATCACATCGGGACGAGTATCCATAATCGCTTTCTGGATATTTTTCACGACTACATTCACGTTGTTTCTCCTGAAGTCCTCGATGCTGGCAAACTGTTCTTTTCCATAAGTATCGTATTCCAATTCATCATTCAACTTCTCGGAAGCCTCCAGAGACGGATAGAAATAGTCGTCGAGGTGAATGCCGTCAACATCATACTTGGCAATGATTTCTTTTACGATATTCACAATCCGGGTTTGCACTTCGGGAAGCGCAGGATTGTAAATGCGTATTTTCTCATAATCTTTTGTCAGTTCAGCCGGGATTTTAGAATCCAATTCCGCAAATTTATCTGCCTTACTTACGCGGGTAGAGATTCGATAGGGATTGAGCCAAGCATGGAATTGTATTCCCCGTTTATGAGCTTCTTCAACAAGAAACTTCAAAACATCGTAACCAGGATTCTGTCCGGCAATTCCGGTCAGGTTCTTGCTCCACGATTCGTATTGGGAATCATAAAACATATCGGCCATTCCACGGATCTGAAAGAAAACAGCATTGATATTATTTTCCGCAAACAAATCCAGGTAATCGATATACTTTTGCTTTTGGGTATCAGCATTATAATCCCCCATCGGCCAATCAATTCCCCAAGCGGTCGCCACCCATACTCCCCGCAACTCTTTTTTAGGAAGAAGCGGTCTATTTTCATTCACGGCATCGTTATCGTCATCGCTACAGGATGCCACTAGTCCGATAAAAACAACTAGGAATAAATATTTCAAGTATTTCATATCATGTTCATTTTATAAGATTATTAGTCTTCTATTTCTCCCTTCTTTATCGGGAATTCACTGATTACAAATCCCGAATCGGCCCGGGAACCGAAAAGGTAAAGTTTCACATCATTGCCTTCTTCATCCTTTTCAATATAGTAGTCAGTCTGAGCAGACGGAGCCGCATTTCCCACACCTCCCAGAATAAAAGAATAATCAGGGGTATGATTGTCACCCATATCGAAGCGTTCGAGTGCCTCTTCTATCGTTTTTCCCCTTGTAATGTTATACACATGCAAAGCAGGAGTAGCCGTAGTAGCACCTCCCAAACCGGATGTACAAACCATCAGATACCGCTCCTTATTGAAAGTAAAGATTTTAGCAGCAATTGCTTCTGCTGCAATATGCGATTTATCCATTGAGTATTTGACACCCACAGATTCGTCTGTAAGCGCTACCGGCACCTTAACACCACTCCAAACGTACTCGTTGGAATCTTCTATCCGGAATACATTCGTGTAGGTCGATACGTCCTTACCCGTACTAAATACAATCGGATCACTTATCGTTGTATGGTTGGTCACGGTTAATCTCAGGATTTTTGTATATGTAGAATTATCACCGTAATAGATAAAGCCACTTCCTTCTTTATTAACATTCACAGAGATCGCATCCCCATGTCTGAGACCAGCATCCAGTATAGCGGATGTGTTTATATTCGCAAGTAATTCCGGCTTAGAACCTGGTGTCTCCCAGTAATAAATCTTCAATGGGGAAACTGCTCCACCCGACAAGGAAGAGATGTAGATATGCCCGTTAACCAAAGCTCCGGTATTATAAGCGAATGTGCCACCGGTTACACCGGTCAGATCCAGCTTATTCGGTTCAATCGTACCTTTCTTAATGTCGGATAGCTTCAATAAATGAGGGCCGGTTGCTTCTCTAGTTACAACTAACACATGCTCACCATCAAAAGAGGCGCATCGGGTCAAAAGACCTGTAAAACTCGGATATAACAAACTACCTGAGAAGTTATATTCAGTAGCTTGTCCGAAGTCAGCACCGTACAGAGGGACTTTTCGCCTTATTTCTACGAAATAGTCTTTATATCTATTATGGTTCTGAATACGCAAAAGCAATCTTTTAGACGCTTCCTCTTCATCCATCGAGAAGTCAAAAACCGTTTGCTTCAATTCTGCCCCTTCCGAAACTTCCGCTTCAAACTTCAAGGCCGAAAAGTCGGTAGTCAGCTCCAGACGTGGAAAGCTAACAGTCTTATTCGCTTCGTCAATCGTTCCCTGCAAAACCGTACTGCCATCTGCTCCGGCATTGAGTACCTTAATCGTAAGAAGCTCTGTTGCATAAGGTTCCACTTTACTTTTGGGATAATCGTCATCGCAGGCAACCAGTGCAACACCTGACAGGGCGATTATAAATCCTATGTTTCTTATTAATTTATGCATAATCTATATTTTATTAATTCATAACTTATACAATTATATGCGCCTGCTTAGTTTACACTAGGCCAGCCTTTCGTTTGAGTCAGTGTATACCCCCTGTTTTTGTAGAACGTAATATCGTTCGTACCAATTGGCGAAAGGTATGGATTAATATTAGGCAAGTCGATAAATGGAAGTCTGCCTAAATTTTCTTTCGGATAGAAAAAGCCATTCATTTGAGCGCCATTGGCACCATCATAGACAATTATCTTTCCGCTCTTATCGATAACCCTGATTTTGTTCTTGTTATCGGGTTTCAGCTCGGCAGCAGCTTCTTTCTGGAAGTTCACCCAAGTGCCAAACAGCAACTCTTTGTTTCGGTCTGTATCCATGTAGTCTAGCTTTTTCCAACGTCTCAAATCAATAATACGCGAAAACTCAAAGGCAAATTCCATTCTTCTCTCTCGTCTGATTTCCCATAGTAAGGCAGACACCGAACGATCGCGATCCGGATCATTGGGCAATTCCGTCAGAACCATCTTGACTGTTTTCTTCACTCCCAACGCTACGGCTTCCGGTGCCAACGGGCGGTTGCGTATTTTATTAATCGATCGGTCGATATCACCCTGAGCAACCGCCGTTCCTCCGATACTAGCCAATTCCGCTTTGGCTTCAATCCAATTCAATAGGACTTCAGCATAGCGCATTATTGGGTAGCCGGTCACATTTTTATCGCTCTGAAATTCAGCAGCAGGTGTTCCTCCCGGAATTTTAAGATATTCCAAGGCACTACGAGGAATAAATTTGGTAACATATAAGTAGCTACTCTTGGCTAAAGAAGTCGGTTCGTTATAAAAACTGGCTTCAAAGCGAGGGTCTCTCGTCTTAATCAGATTGCTGAGCGTAAAATCATCCGTGTTTGCTAGCGCAGAGGTCTGCCAGTCTTTACCATCCGTACAAATAAATGCTTTCACTAAATCCAGATTCGCACCATTGGTAGTCGGCGTATTCATAACGCAGCTTGATGCGATGGAGTGCGTAATGTTCTTACCTGCGTCGTATTTCCGATACAAAATACAATCTTTACTTGACGTCAAATCGGTCGAACCGAATAAAGTCCGAAAGTCTGTCTCTATATCATACTTTCCACTTGCCATGAGCATATCAGCTGCTGCGATGGCTTGCTCGAAAAACTTCGTAGCGCGAACGTTGTTATTATAATGATATTTCTGCCAGCTAGCTTCAATCAAAGCCCATCTGGAGACAAACGAAGCCACAATATAACGGTTGACATACTGAGCTCCATCATTGAGCCTAACATTATTCATCGCATACTCAAAGTCGTTATAGACTGCGTCCATTACTTCGTCTCTTGGTGTCCGATCTTTATATAATTCATCTTTCTCTACCGTAGTCACCTCTTTACTATAATAAGGCACATCACCAAACACATTTACCAAACGAGCATATTCAAGCCCTCTGAAAAAGCGTCCGACACCTACCCAATGGTTATATTGTTCTTCTGTAAGCAAATTGGGCATCACTTGTGTGATACGATCCAACATCACATTCACTTTCCTGATCCATGCAAAATTCCATGTCGGTCCGGTATACGTATCCTCCCACTCTACAGTAAGAGAATTACTGCCCTTCGAAGTAGGTACGGAACGAACAAATTGTTTTTGCGTACCGAGAGTAACCCCGTTATCACTAAATATATAATTGGCGTTTGGCGCATAAGCGGTCTCATTTTTCTCTCCATACCCAACAAAGAAATTAGCATAAAAACCATTGGCATACAATCGTACTCGCTCCTCGTTAATCCAATACTCGCTATCTTCGGCGGTTGTCAGTGAGGGTCGGTCAAGTACATCGTTACAGCTTGTTAAGAACAAAGCCATAGTGAATAGTATAAATGATATCTTATATTTCATAGTCTCACATTTTAAAAAGTTAATTGAACTCCACATGATAAAGATTTAAATATAGGCGTTCCGGTTCCTGTTCTTCCTAAGTTATAATTTTCAATATCGCTAAACATAGAATAGCCTGATGTAGCCTCCGGATCGACCGGCAACCCTCTCAGATTATCAAACGTAAAGAAGTTCTCTATTGACATATACACTCTTGCCTTCGTCAAGTGAATTCTGGAAAGTATATTTGCCGGTATAGTATAGCCTAATGTGATATTCTTAATTCTCAAGTAAGACATATCCAACAGATACTTGCTTTGACGTTGCATACTGAAGCCAGTATTATTTCCACCTAGATTCCAAGCTCTGGGATAGAAAGCGTCCGTGCGTTCTTCAGTCCAGTAGTCCGTAGCAAAAGTTTTAGGAATAGCTCCCTCTTTGGCCTCATATCCGGCAATAGCCAACTGACCACTACCCCAGATTTTACGTTTGCCTATCCCTTGGAAGAAGATAGATAAATCAAAACCTTTGTAATCCGCACCCAATCTGAAGCTATATTCATAACGGGGAGTAGAATTACCGATAACCTTTAAGTCACCCGGATCACCGTTGGTGTTCGATCCCGGCGTGATATAACCATCTCCGTTCAAATCGACAAATTTCACATCACCGGGAGCAAAAATCAATTTGGCACTATTCTCATAATGTACCTGATAGACAGGGTACTGAGCTGTTTGCTTATTTGTAGTACGCATGGTTCCCTGATAAATGACATTTTCTTGTATGATGTTTCCATCCGGACCGTACGCAAAATCTTCTCTCTGGAATAAGCGGTCGGTTACCAAGCCATAGATATCACCAAAACGTCTTCCTGTGGAGTATGTAGAACTCAACGATCGATCTGCCCACGGAGTCAAATAGTCTGCTCCTTTGGTTACAACGGTTGTAGCATCCGACAACGTAGCCATTGCATTGATGCGCAACCCGTTAGAGAAAGTATGATTAAAGTCGGCAGACAACTCCCATCCTTTGGTTCTCAAATTACCGTAATTCCCTTGCGGAACTCCCGCACCTAAGGTGCCTGGCAGGCTTTCTCCCGGAATAATCATATCTTTAGTATCACGCTGGAACCAATCGAAGGTTACCCCTAACTGATTGTTTAGGAACCTCAAATCAAGTCCTAGATTAAGCGTTTCAATCCGTTGCCAGGATATATCCGCATCAACTAAGCTGGGAGTGCCGAATACCGGTAGTCTATTGTTAGTCCCGTCTAGCCAGGTTGACTCACTGTTGCCTAAGACCGACTTATACAGTGTATTTGGTACTGTTTGATCTCCAATACTTCCCCAAGATCCTCTAAACTTACCGAAACTCCAAATGCGGTCGATCGGTTTCATGAACTTCTCATTGGTAAACACCCAACCGGCAGAGAAAGAGGGGAACCATCTCCATTGCAAATGCTTCGGAAATTTAGAAGATCCGTCCCGACGTAAATTGGCCTCAACAAGATATCGATCCTCAAAAGCATAATTGATACGTCCAAAAAATCCTAATTGTGCCTCCCAATTCCGTCCTCCGTCAATAAACTGATCACCGGAAGCAAAAGAGTACTCAGGCTTTTTCTGGTCTATCAAATTCGTTTTCCTACCTGTCTGTGAACTCCACTTATTGGTTACTCGGTTCATACCAAGCATGAATTTAAAATCGTGTAGGTTTTCCTGCCCCAACTTTAAGTTATAAGTAGAATATACGTTAAAGGTATTATTATCAACCGCTTTATTATAGTTCTGAACCGAACTGCTTGCTACACCCGAATAGAGATAATCACTCACCGGAAAGCAATAGGCAGGCATACCACCCGTATTAACTCTTTGCCCGGTTTCGTCAACATACACCTGATAACCATCTTCTTTCCAAAGCACAGGAGAATACCACATTTGTCCGGCAGTATACTGTATCACGGAGTTTTTCTTGTCCGTTGTTAAGCGATCGTAGGTATAATCAAATTTCACATCCCACACTTTAGTGATATTCAACGTAAATCCTAAGTTTACATTGTAGTATTTATCTTGCAAATTATCTGTATTAGCTGCTTTAGCCTCATAGGCAGGCTCTCTTAGCGAATTACCATTTTCGGTTACGCCAATAGGCATCAGCGGAGTCCATCTATACAAATAAAGCCAAGAGTCGAAGTTAGGAGCACCGGAGCCGGGATATCGTTTATTGCGATCCGAATAGATAGAACCGGCTCGTATAGTCAGGTATTTATTTATCTCCGAAGTTATACTGATAGAAGCATTATAGCGTTTAAAGTCATCATATACGGCTACTTTCGACATTCCACTTTGATCAAGATACCCCAAACCAATATTATAAGAAGTCCGTCCGGTCTTTCCACTAAGAGAAAGGTTGTGGGTCATGGTCGGTGCCCAATCACGTATCAGTGACTTAACACCATCATAAATTCGATATCCGTACTTTTCGCCATCAAAAACCCAATCACGGCCATACAGGACCGGATCGTTATACTTAACCTTTCCGGTATACAATTCCTGCCACTCGATGATTTTCTTTAAAGATTCACGATCGAGCCTCCAGAAGCCACCTGCCGGCATAGGTGCTGCCATATTATCCTGAGCGTCTAATGTATATCGTAAAGCATCAACGCCTCCCATCTCTAATTTCCTTGCCGGATTCTGCCACGAGAAGTTATTCGAATAACTCACTTCAAATTTCTCATTGCGAGATCCGGTCTTCGTTGTTATCAAAACAACACCAAATGCAGCTTTCGAACCATAAATAGAAGAAGACGCTGCATCTTTCAAGATAGAGATGGATTCGATATCATCCGGATTCACCATCTGAATACTTAGGATTTCCACATTATCGACTAAGATGAGAGGATTGTTGTTTCCCACAAGTGAGCCTATCTGGCCACGAATCTTAATGATAGGATCTGAACCTACTTCCCCTGTTGGGACGGTAACATTCACTCCTGCAATGGCTCCTTGAAGACCTCTCCCCACATCTGCAATAGGACGGCTGGATAGGGTTTTATTCACATCAACACTCGCCACTGCGCCTGTTAGATTAGCTTTCTTTTGTGTTCCATAGCCAACAACTACAACCTCGTCCAGTAGTTCGGAGTCTTCTTGAAGAACAATCTTCATAATGGCGGTTGCTTTAACTTCCTGCGTTTTATACCCCACAAACGAGATAA
>NZ_BAIV01000027.1 GCF_000517545.1 Bacteroides reticulotermitis JCM 10512
TTTTTGAGAAAGAAATCCATGCAAAATCCGGCTTCGTTTGTAGTTTAAATCCTACTTCCCACTCCCCTACAAGAAAGAAAAAATAGTTGATCTCTCATAATCTTATCATTATTCAATTAAAAATCGACAAATCAATACCTTATATCATGAGAGAT
This sequence comes from Bacteroides reticulotermitis JCM 10512, assembly GCF_000517545.1. GTDB lineage: Bacteria > Bacteroidota > Bacteroidia > Bacteroidales > Bacteroidaceae > Bacteroides > Bacteroides reticulotermitis. The sequence continues at coordinate 156 of NZ_BAIV01000027.1, forward strand.
GTTTTTGAAAAGTGGGATCTCTCATCCTTTTAGGGCTACATCATATTTTAGAAAGTTAAAAATAACAACTAGAAGGTATACAAAATTTTAGAATGGCACTTAAAACGATTGGCTCGCTTCGCAAGGGCAAACAGATCGAAAAGATTGGGTATTACAGGCTTTCTTATCCAAGTAAAATGCAGCAAAGAGCGAAAGTTAGCAAGTAAAAAGGAGAAAAGAGAAAGATGAAAAACGAAGACATCAAACAGTAAATCAACAACTTATATTTGAATGCATTAAACATTTTGCGTCCGCCGTTCGTTATTTCCATAGGAAACTATTTATTCAAAAATACCATATGAAAATCATTATTATTGGAGGAGTTGCCGGTGGGGCAACCACTGCTGCACGAATCAGACGAGCTGATGAAAAAGCAGAGATTATTTTAGTTGAAAAGGGAAAATACATTTCTTATGCGAACTGTGGACTACCTTATTATATAGGCGGAGTTATTGAAGAAAGGGAGAAGCTTTTTGTGCAAACGCCAAAGGCTTTCTCTAATCGCTTCCGGATAGATGTGCGCACTGAGAATGAAGTTATTTTCATTAACAGAAAGAAAAAGTCAGTCACCATACGCCAAAGTAGTCAAGATACGTATGAGGAAAGCTATGATAAGCTAGTGATCTCTACAGGTTCTTCACCCGTACGCCCTCCCCTACCGGGTATTGAGCTGGACGGAATCTTTACGCTGAGAAATGTAACCGACACCGATCGTATCAAAGCATATATCGACAGGGTATCACCTCGAAAAGCGGTTGTGATCGGAGCCGGTTTTATCGGTCTGGAGATGGCTGAAAATCTCCATCATCGGGGTGCAAAAGTCTCTATTGTGGAAATGGGCAACCAGGTTATGGCTCCCATCGACTTCTCGATGGCTGCTCTCGTACATCAACACTTGATGGAAAAAGGGGTAAACTTACACCTGGAACAAGCGGTGAGCGCATTCGAACGGAACGGGAAAGAAATTAAAGTTATCTTTAAAAACGGGCAATCGATCGAGGCTGATATCGTTATCTTATCCATTGGAGTACGCCCGGAAACAACTTTAGCGCGTGCTGCGGAATTAACGATCGGAGCCGCCGGAGGTATAGCAGTGAATGAATATTTGCAAACATCGGATGAATCGATCTATGCGATTGGCGATGCAATCGAATATCCGCATCCCCTCAATGGTAACCCGTGGTTGAATTACCTTGCCGGACCAGCCAACCGTCAGGGACGCATCGTGGCCGACAATCTGTTAGGAGCCACTATTGCTTACGAAGGTTCAATCGGCACATCAATAGCTAAAGTGTTCGACCTGACTGTGGCTTCTGCCGGATTGCCGGGCAAGCGACTTCGCCAAGCGGGCGTGAATTATATGTCGACCACCATTCACCCGGCTTCACATGCCGGTTATTACCCCAATGCCATGCCGATGAGCATCAAGATTACATTCGATAAAGCCACCGGCAAGTTGTATGGCGGACAGATCGTTGGCTACGATGGGGTGGACAAACGCATTGACGAGCTAGCCTTGGTTATCAAGCATAAGGCACTATATATGATCTGACTCAACTGGAACAAGCTTACGCGCCTCCATTCTCTTCGGCGAAAGATCCGGTAGCTGTGGCCGGCTATGTGGCCGAAAACATTCTATCTGAAAAGGTGAAACCTGTGTATTGGAGAGAGCTAAGAGACTTGGAAATGGAGAATAACTTCCTGCTGGATGTACGGACACCGGATGAATTTGAACTCGATACATTGCCGGGAGCCGTAAACATTCCATTGGACGAACTGCGAGACAGGTTAGAAGAGCTGCCGAAAGATAAAATGATCTACACATTCTGCGCCGTCGGTCTAAGAGGTTATCTTGCCTATCGCATTCTGGTTCAACACGGATTCGAGCGCGTACGCAATTTAGTAGGTGGGCTGAAAACATACCGCGCTGCTACAGCGCCCATCGTTTTACACGATGAGAAGCAAGGCGCGGAACAGCCGATCCAATCCGAAGCTATTGCTCCGATTGCCGCCACAGCTAATTTACTGCGGGTAGACGCTTGCGGACTTCAATGTCCCGGACCGATCTTGAAAATGAAAAAAACCATGGATACTTTATTGCCGGGTGAACAAATTGAAATTACAGCTACCGATCCGGGGTTTGTACGAGATGCCACTGCATGGTGTAACTCGACAGGTAACCAACTCATAACCAAAGAGACGGAAGGAGGTAAATCGATTGTTCGTATCGCCAAAGGCGAGCCTGCTTCGAGCGAGGTTACAACATCGGGCAATGCGAAAGGGAAAACCTTTATCATGTTTAGCGATGATTTGGACAAAGCATTAGCTACATTTGTATTGGCTAATGGAGCGGCTGCCACGGGACAAAAAGTAACCATATTCTTCACCTTCTGGGGGCTGAATGTGATTAAGAAACAACATAAGCCGAAGGTTGAAAAAGATATCTTCGGAAAGATGTTCGGCATGATGCTACCGTCGAGCTCGCTCAAATTGAAGTTATCTAAAATGCATATGGGAGGAATCGGAAGCAGAATGATGCGCCACATCATGAAGCAAAAGGGGATCGATTCGCTAGAGTCCTTACGTCAACAAGCCATTGAAGCGGCGCCGAATTTATAGCCTGCCAAATGTCTATGGATGTTATGGGGGTTAAGCAGGAAGAACTTTTAGATGAAGTAACCGTGGGCGGTGTAGCAACTTACATGGAACGGGCGGACAACGCTAACATTAATTTATTTATTTAAAAAACGAGAAGAGGTATGAAGACATTATGCAAAATGAAAGATATCATAAAAGCCTTGGCCACATTTGAGGAGCGGTTTGAAAAGACACATCAGATATCACTCAATGAGGCTCTGCTTTTATGCGTACTCCATGAATCCGAAAAAGAGATGACTCCGACGAATCTGGCTAAATCGACCGATTTAAGCACTTCGCATACGTCGAAAGTGATTCGAATATTAGAAGAGAAAAAACTTATTCAAAGAAAACTGGGACGCGTGGACCGACGCTTGATGTATTTCCATCTGACAGAACAGGGAGATCGAGTCGTTGCTCATCTTCAAATCGAAGAAACGATGATTCCGGAGTTACTAAGCCCTTTGTTTAAGTAACCAACAGGATAACATCTTCCTTGGAGGCACCAGGCAATTGCAAAGTCTTCAGAGTTTTTACGAACAGAAACAAAAAACCGCTCTCGATACATTCAGTAAAGAGAGCGGCTTGCCTTTTTTATATGCTTTTTATTTCTTCAAAGCTTCATAAATCACATTTTGTATACGTTCCCTGATTTCGAGTTTACTCAATTCCCGATTGAACACATTCGGATAGATCCGATTACTCAGGAATACATAGACTAAACCTGTATCGGGGTCAACCCAAGCGCAAGTTCCGGTAAATCCGGTATGTCCGTATACAGCAGCAGACGCCTTACTTCCACAAGGACTCTTACTCGGATTATCGGGATCGGGCTTATCAAACCCTAGTCCGCGGCGACTGATTTTCGACATTTCCCGGGTAAACAGTTGGCAAGTCTCCACACTCAAATACCGCTGTCCATTCAATTCGCCTCCATTGAGAAGCATCTGATAAACCTGAGCCACCTCAAGAGCGGTAGAGAATAGACCGGCATTACCGGCAACTCCACCCAAGAAGGCAGAAGCCTCATCGTGTACAAAACCGCAAAGTGTGGTTTTTCTCAAGAAATGATCGATAGAGGAAGGTACGACTTCTGTCAGCGGGAAACGACGCAAAGGCAGATAGCCGGTACGCTCCAATCCCATCGGTTCATACAGTTCACGTTGCAGATAAGCATCCATCGGCATTCCGGCAAGCTGTTCTACCAACATACCCAGAAGGACAAAACCGACATCGCTATATACATACTTCTTCACCCCCAAAGGAGCTTCCGCAATTTTCTTTTCTATTTCTTTCCGGAAACTACGATTCAGCCAAAGGCTATCGCACACCTGAAGCGTATAATCGTCTTTACCAACCGAAGAAAAATAACCCTTTTTGAAAGCGAAGTTCGGATTCGCCCAGGTCGTTGCTCCCAGTTGCACGGGATGCGTCGCATCTCGCCGATTCATAAAGAGGTGGCCTTTATAACTATCTTTGTCGATTGTCTCGAGATAGAAACTGATGCTTGAAGGCAAACCGGACTGATGATAAAGGATATCCTGAATCGTTATGTCTTTTTTATTGGTCCGTTGCAGGAAAGGCAAATAGTCGGCAATGCGGTCGGTCAGGTTAAATCGCCCTTTATCATACAGTTTCATCAAAGCAAGCAGAGTACCTGTTGTTTTGGACAAGGAAGCCAGGTCGTACATATCGGTCCCCTGCACACGGGCGCTTTTCGCGTCGGTATGTCTGCCCAGATTCAGGTTAACCATCACATGACCGTCTTTCATCACAACAACCTGACAGCCGGGATAGGCTCCTTGCCAAATACCTTCCAGGGCAATCGAATCGATCTGTTGCAAAACGGTGGAAGACAAGCCGTACTCTTCGGGTATAAAATGCAGAGGGGTCTTCGGCGTAATGGTCACTCCATCGCCGGAACGGAACAAACCGCCCAAACTAGCAGACAACCGCCCGTCGGCTACCGCCTTAGCAAACAGTACATCCGCCACTTGACGTTGTACATCATCACCGTAGCTATGTGCCAACACAACAGCTGAAGCTGCTTTCACCGCTCTTTGAATCTGCAACATCATCTTGCCGGGTGTAAAGAACAGGTAAACGGCCGGATTCTTGGGAACGAACTTGGCAAAGAATGGTTGATAAGGAGCCAACCGCTGCTCACTGACGGCAACGATAACTCGTTTGTATGCGGATAAAGAGTCACGCAACAACACGGCCTGCTCTTCGGAGAGATTCGGACGCAACCGATAACGCACCACCGAAACATAACGAGACAATTGGGCAGCCAATACATTCGTACCCTCGGGCTCGCCAACTTCCAACAAAGCGATCTCTTGCTTTTCTCCGGCATGTAATGGCAGAATATGCTGTTTATTGTTCACTACTGTGATGGCAGCCAGGTTTAACCGCCGAATCAAGTCACGTGTTTGAGGTGTATTGACCCGAAGTCCCAGCCCCGAAAGCTGAACCATTGGTTTGCGCCGCAGGCCTAGTATATATTTATAGGTCAACACCTTGCGGCATTTGGCCTCTATTTCTTCTACGGTCAGTTCTCCTTTTTCGATTCCTTCGAGCACCGACGCTATCTCTTCTTTGATATTACGGGGAGCCAGTACCATATCATTTCCGGCTCTGAGTGCTTGCAAGCAGACACTTTTGTTGTTCGACACACCTCGCATAGCCAGTGCGTCGGTAAATATTAATCCTTTAAAGGCTAGTTCATCGGTCAGCAAGTCATATACAATGTTGCGCGAAAGCGAAGAGGGCAACCCACCTACCGGTTCAATGACCGGTACTTGGAGATGCCCAACCATTATTCCACTCACACCGGCTCGAATAGCGGCTTTGAATGGCGAGAGTTCGACACTATCCAGCCGTTCCCGGGTAAAGGGTAAAACAGGAAGGGCCTTGTGCGAATCCACATCTGTGTCGCCATGCCCCGGAAAGTGTTTACTTACAGATAAGACGCCTCCACCTTCCAGACCGGAGGCGTAGGCGATCACCTTTTCGGATACTCGGACGGGATCTTCACCAAACGAGCGATTGTTTATTACCGGGTTGTGCGGATTTATATTAACGTCAGCTACCGGAGCGAAATTGACTTGTACGCCCAGCAGCTTGCATTGCCGAGCCATTTCACGCCCATATTCATAGATCAGGCGATCGTCTTGGATACATCCCAAGACCATGTTCTTCGGAAAGACGGGCGTACCACGCAATCTCATGGCAAGCCCCCACTCTCCATCAAAAGTAATCATCAACGGAACCTTAGCCATGCGTTGCGCCCGGTTAGTTAGTTCCGCCTGATTCTGCATTTTTCCACCAGAAAACAATAATCCTCCTACTTTGTAAGTATCAACTGCCTCACGCAACAAAAGTTGGTTCCGCTTCGTATCGACCGGCGCAATGGTATAAATGAATAATTGAGCAACTTTCTCTTTGAGCGACAGTTTGTACATAACCGAATCTACCACTGGTGACAGTGTTTATCTTGATTAGCCTTATAAAGCAACAAAGGTTCAACCGTCGCACCAACCTTTTCCTTGAAGATGACAGGGGAAAATCAACCATATAACCAGTAGGAATGTAATTATTCTCATTTCTTTTTCAAAGTCAAATCGGTGCGTCCAACGTAAACTCCATTTTTTCCGCTATGCATGATTGAGACGCTTTTCCCATCCATATTCAGATATGCCTTAGGTGCATCCCAAAATGTATGGGAATGTCCACCGAGTATAACATCAATATTCCGAGTCTTTGTAACCAAGACTTCATCGTCTTGAACACCCAAATGCGACAAGCAGACTACGACGTCGCATCCTTTTTTCTTCAGTTGGGCAGCGATCGCATTGGACACGGTTACGGGATCTTCGTATACCACGCCTGCACATTTGCTGGCTTGTACCAATCCTTCTAATTTAGCACCCAAGCCAAAGACACCGATCTTCAAACCCGAGCGTTCGATGATAATAAACGGCTTCACAAGGTCTTTTAAGGCAGTTGCCTCGACATTATAGTTGGCACACACCACGGGGAAGTTAGCCATTTTGAATAAACGTACCATATTGTCAATTCCAAAATCGAACTCGTGGTTGCCTATCGCTACGGCATCATAGTGCATTTCATTCATTAACTTGATTTCGACTTCACCTTGGAATACATTATAATAAGGTGTTCCTTGCGAAAAGTCGCCGCAATCAAATAGAAATACATTCGGATTGTCTTTGCGAAACTCTTTCAAGAAAGTGACACGCCGTGAGAATCCTCCTTGTCCATAGTTGGGGTCTCCCTTCTGAAGGACCGGTTCTATGCGGCTATGTACATCGCTGGTTTGCAACAGTGTTATTTTCTTAAACTCTTGTGCCAACGCAAATGCGGGGACTAACAAAAACAGAAGTAGTAATGTCATTCCCATTTTTCCATTAAAACCGGAATGACTCTTTTTATATTGATTCATATGACAATCTTTCATTTGTTATTAATACTCATTTCTTATCCGAGGTAACTGCCGGTACGATAGTTATACGGCCATCCAATTTAGAGGTAATACTCTTTCCGGCTGCAGTCTGGTCCTTCACATAGTCGAGAAATATACCTCTCAAGGTCATTTCATCCGGACATTCGCGTTGAATTGATTGGACCAGGGGAAGCAAACCATCGTTTCCATCAGCGAGGTAATCAATCGTGGCAACTGTATATTCTTTATCATCTACGATCGGTTGTCCCTGTACGGTAGCACTGACTAGCTTTCCATCAGCAGTCATTTGCACACAAGCGCCACTAATCCCCTCTCCTTTTAAAGAAGCAATAACTTCCATCAACTGTTTCACTTCTGTTCCTTTGAGAGTGAGCACGCAAAGGGAGTTTTCAAAAGGGAGTATCTCATATACGGTACTTACTGTAATATCTCCTTCGGGAAGAATGTTTCGCAAACCGCCCATATTCATCAGTCCAATATCAGCCGGATGCTTCAGCACACATTCAGCAGCACACCTCAAAACTTCAGCGACTAGGTTGGAAAGTAGGCTCTCGGGACGTTTCTGCTCCATTTTCATGGCACTAACTCCAATAACCTGATACATCTTTTTGTCGACGTCGGCCTTGTAAGGCATCAGAATGTTAGCCACTTTTTCATCAGGGGCATTGTCCCAAGTAGAGTCCATACAAATTCTGCTTCCTCCTGACTGCGTTATTTCATAATTAGAAACCTCACGAGTAGAGTGACAGGAGGTAAACAGCAACATTCCTGTAAGAATAGTACTTGGAATAATTTTCGCGTAATTTGATTTCATCTTCATTATTTTATTTAATTCGACAAATGTACTAATTTTCTTTCTTTATAGATATTCGAATAGCTAAATAAAAGGGAATCCCAACTGCTAATAAAACTAGAATTTCAAGCATTTGGCTCTCACCACCCAATCATATAACTCACTTCTAATCATAAAGTTTATAAAGGAAAACTCTAAAATCATTTGGCTATCTAACTATTAATTTGTTACTTTGCACCGCTTTCGCGCAATCGCTGTCAAGACAAGAGATACTTGGTATGTTGCGTTGTAACGATAAAACAATTTAATAATAAAAAAATGGATTTAATTAAAATTGCAGAAGAAGCATTTGCTACCGGCAAAAAGCACCCTAGCTTCAAAGCAGGTGATACTGTAACAGTAGCATATCGTATTATCGAGGGTACCAAGGAGCGTGTACAGTTGTACCGCGGCGTTGTTATCAAAATCTCTGGCCACGGAGACAAAAAACGTTTTACTGTACGTAAAATGTCAGGAACAATTGGCGTAGAAAGAATTTTCCCAATCGAATCACCGGCTATCGATAACATCGAAGTGAACAAAGTTGGTAAAGTTCGTCGTGCTAAATTGTACTACCTGCGTGCTCTTACCGGCAAAAAGGCTAGAATCAAAGAAAAAAGAGTTAACTAATCCAACTCACTCGATTCGAGATAAAAAGAGGATGTCCCAAAAGACATCCTCTTTTTTATTAGGTATACCGTGCGATGTTGGGCGAACAAAAAAAATCCCCGAGCTACAAGAGCCCGAGGATTTCATTACCTTTATTATAATAAGGACTAAAGTTAGTCTTTTAGAACCTTCAATTCCCAAGCCAATGCGCTAGCACCCAACACGGCCGCATCGGAGTCTTTCAACTCGGACACCAATAGTTTGGTTTTGCCCTTGTAGATGTTCAACACATTATCATCGATTGATTTCTGAATAGCTTCATGATATAGTCGCCCGATTTGGCCAAACCACCGAATAGAACAATTGCTTCCGGGCTTGAGAAAGCAATAGCGTCTGCTAAAGATTCTCCCAGAATAGTTCCGGTAGTCTCAAAGATTTCTTGTGCCAGTTTGTCTCCCTGTACAGCTGCATCATACACATCCTTCGAAGTGATGCTCTCAGCCGAGATATTGCGAAGCAAGCTAGGCTCTGTACGAGCAGCCAAAAGTTCACGCGCTGTACGGGCAACTCCGGTAGCCGAACAGTAAGTTTCGAGACAACCTTTACGTCCGCAACCGCACAAACGGCCTCCGCGACGTGCAATGACGTGTCCCAACTCACCGGCAAAGCCATCATGACCGTAGACCATCTGTCCGTTAATCACAATTCCGCTTCCTACACCGGTACCGAGTGTAATCATAATGAAATCTTTCATTCCACGAGCTGCACCATACGTCATTTCACCGATAGCAGCTGCATTGGCGTCATTCGTTAAGGCAGTGGGAATACCAAGTCTTTCTTCAAACATGGCAGCCAACGGAATAATACCTTTCCACGGAAGATTGGGAGCAAATTCGATAGTACCTGTATAATAGTTACCATTCGGAGCGCCTACACCGATACCTCTAATCTTATCTACACCACCGTTAGCAATAATGAGGGGAAGTAAGTTTTTACATACTTCGTCCGCATATTCTTCGGCTGTCGGACAACCGGCAGTTTTAATCGAACTGCTCGCAATAATAGTTCCTCGTGCGTCTACAATTCCGAAGACTGTGTTTGTTCCGCCAATGTCAATACCCACAACGTAGGTCTTTTCCAGGTTTGAATTCATGATACTTTATTTAATAGGGTTAGTTAATTATTCAATTAGTGCACACAAATTACGCAAAGAAGATTGAGTCTACAAAATGTTTTTAAAAAAAAGTTCACTTCATTTGCAACTTTTCGTATCTTGCAGTCGTCTAATAGCAGAAGAATGATAGAAATTTGAAACCAAATCAATTAAAAGTGTGATACATCTTACAGACATTAACAAAACTTACCATAATGGGGCCCCTCTCCATGTGCTTAAAGGCATCAATCTTACTATCGAACGGGGAGAGTTCGTATCTATTATGGGAGTATCGGGATCGGGAAAATCGACATTATTGAATATATTAGGTATATTGGACAATTACGATACCGGCGACTATTATCTAAACAACGTGCTTATCAAGAATCTGAGCGAAACCAAAGCCGCCGAATACAGAAATCGCATGATCGGTTTCATATTCCAGTCGTTCAACCTCATCTCTTTTAAAAATGCGGTGGAGAATGTTGCACTTCCTCTATTCTATCAAGGAATGAATCGTAAAAAGCGAAATGCACTCGCTTTGGAGTATCTCGACCGGCTCGGACTGAAAGATTGGGCACATCATATGCCTAACGAGATGAGCGGTGGACAAAAACAGCGTGTAGCTATCGCACGTGCTCTGATAACCCAACCTCAAATCATTCTTGCCGATGAACCAACCGGTGCATTGGATAGCAAGACTTCGGTAGAAGTAATGCAGATTCTAAAAGATCTTCATAAAACGGGGATGACTATTATTGTAGTAACTCACGAAAGTGGAGTTGCCAACCAGACTGATAAAATTATCCATATAAAAGACGGGACAATCGAACGGATCGAAGACAACTCTGATCACGATTCTTCGCCTTTCGGTCAAAACGGATATATGAAATAATCTCCCATCTTATTCAATAAGTTATTATGTTTGATATTTGGCAAGAAATATATAGCACCATCAAGCGCAATAAGTTGCGAACATTCCTCACCGGCTTTGCTGTAGCGTGGGGCATTTTCATGCTTATTGTACTGTTAGGTGCGGGCAATGGCCTGATTCACGCATTCGAGCAATCAGCCTCCGAGCGTGCAATGAACTCTATCAAGATCTTTCCGGGATGGACTACCAAGTCATACGACGGCCTGAAGGAAGGACGACGGGTACAGTTAGACAACAAAGACTTCGATGCTACCGAACGGTATTTTCCGGATAACGTAATTGAAGCCGGGGCAACCGTACGGCAAAGCGCCGTAAACGTGAGCTTTGGAGCAGAATATGTGAACCTAAGTCTGACGGGGGTATATCCCAATCACACGAAAGTAGAAGTTGTCAAACTCTTCAAAGGACGCTTCATTAATGAGATCGACATTAAAGAACGCCGCAAGGTGATTGTTCTTCATAAGAAAACAGCGGAGGTGCTGTTCGACAAAACACATACCGAGCCTATCGGACAGGTAGTCAATGCGGGTAATGTGGTTTATCAGGTAGTAGGGATATACAACGATAAAGGGGATAGCGGAGATAGCGATGCATTCCTCCCGTTCACTACCCTACAAACGATTTACAACAAAGGGGACAAACTGAATAACTTGGTGATGACAACCAAGAATCTTGATAACATCGAATCTAATGAGGCCTTTGAAGCACGCTACCGCAGGGTTATAGGTGCCAACCACCGCTTCGACCCAACTGACGATAGTGCCATTTGGATATGGAATCGCTTCACCAACTATCTGCAGCAACAAAAGGGAACAGGCCTGCTGCGAACTGCTATTTGGGTTATCGGTATATTTACCTTACTAAGCGGAATAGTGGGAGTTTCCAACATCATGCTTATTACCGTTAAAGAGCGTACGCGCGAATTCGGTATCCGGAAAGCTTTAGGTGCCAAACCCTTGTCTATCCTCTGGCTAATCATTGTAGAAAGTGTGACTATCACTACCATATTCGGTTATATAGGGATGGTAGCCGGCATCGGAGTTACCGAATGGATGAACAATGCGTTCGGAAATCAAACTATGGACAACGGGATATGGTCGGAAGTCGTATTTCTAAACCCCACCGTCGACATTCGAATAGCCATACAAGCCACAGTTACATTAATAATCGCAGGAACATTGGCCGGATTAGTCCCCGCACGCAAAGCCGTCAGCATTCGGCCAATCGAAGCACTTAGAGCAGATTAAGATTATGAGAATAGATATAGATACGTGTGAGGAAATCCTCATCACCATCACAAGAAACAAAACGCGAAGCTTACTTACAGCTTTCGGAGTCTTCTGGGGAATCTTTATGCTCATAGCTCTGATAGGTGGAGGCCAAGGTCTGCAGGATATGATGAAAAAGAACTTTGAAGGGTTTGCCACGAACTCCGGATTCTTAGCTTCTCAAAGGACAGGAGAAGCTTACAAGGGATTCCGCAAGGGACGCGCGTGGGAGTTAGAAGCTGTCGATATTGAACGCCTCCGCTCGCAAGTGAAAGAGTTGGATGTTGTCACGCCCTCTATAGCACGCTGGGGATCGCATGCCGTATATGGAGATAAAAAATATGATTGCAGTGTAAAAGGCTTATACCCCGATTATCTACATATTGAATCACAAGATATGGCCTACGGAAGGTTTATCAACGATGTGGACATACGTGAAGCCCGTAAAGTTTGCGTGATTGGCAAACGGGTATACGAGAGTCTTTTCAAACCGGGAGAAAATCCATGCGGCAAGTATGTACGAGTGGATGGAATCTACTACCGAATCGTCGGTATGTCGTCTTCCGAAGGTGATATGAATATACAGGGACGTGCCTCAGAAGCAGTCACGCTTCCTTTTACCACAATGCAACAGGCCTATAATCTGGGCGGAAGAATTGACGTAGTTTGCTTTACCGTCAAACGCGGGGTTAAAGTGTCGGATATTCAACCGCAAATGGAACAGATAATCAAAGCGGCTCACTACATTGCTCCGAATGACAAACAGGCCCTGATGTATCTGAATGCCGAAGCTATGTTCTCAATGGTCGACAATCTGTTTACCGGAATCAACATCCTGATCTGGATGGTTGGCTTAGGCACATTGCTGGCGGGTGCTATCGGTGTATCGAATATCATGATGGTAACGGTAAAAGAACGTACGACTGAGATTGGAATCCGTCGGGCAATCGGTGCTCGTCCCAGAGATATTCTGCAACAGATATTATCGGAAAGTATGGTATTGACCACCGTTGCCGGTATGTGCGGCATCTCTTTTGGAGTAATGATACTTCAATTGGTAGAGATGGGAGCAAACTCTAGCGGCGGAACGGCTCACTTTCAAGTCAGCTTCGGTTTGGCTATAGGAACTTGTGCACTACTCATCGGATTAGGCATGTTAGCGGGTCTGGCTCCGGCCTATCGGGCAATGGCTATTAAACCGATTGAAGCCATCCGAGATGAGTAAATAGAGAAGAGAACAAAGAGTGAAAAACGAAGAATCAAAAATTAAACACATATATTCAAGATGAAAAAGTATCTGAAAATCGCGCTATTGGTAATTATAGCCATAATTCTTGTGGGAACATTTGTATTCCTGTATCAGAAGTCCCAACCTAAAGTGGCTGTTTACGAAACAATCACTCCGGAAGTAACTGACCTCGAAAAGTCGACAGTAGCCACCGGAAAGGTAGAACCTAGAGACGAAATTTTAATAAAGCCTCAGATCTCAGGAATTATCGATGAAGTGTATAAAGAAGCCGGACAAAGCGTCAAAAAGGGAGAAGTTCTCGCGAAAGTGAAGGTTATTCCTGAACTCGGTCAACTAAACTCGGCAGAGAGCCGTGTCCGCTTAGCAGGGATCAACGCCGCACAAGCCGAAACAGATTTCGCCCGCGTCAAAAAGTTATATGCGGACAAACTGATCAGCCGGGAAGAGTATGAAAAAGGTGAAGTAGCAGTTAAGCAGGCGCGTGAAGAGAAAGAGACCGCTAAAGATAACCTCGAAATTATCAAAGAGGGTATCACCAAAAACAGTGCTTCTTTCAGTAGCACGATGATCCGGTCTACGATTGATGGTTTGATTCTGGACATCCCGGTTAAGATGGGTAACTCTGTTATTATGAGTAATACATTCAACGACGGTACTACCATTGCTACCGTAGCCAACATGAACGACTTGATCTTCCGAGGTAACATTGACGAAACAGAGGTCGGCCGAATCCATGAAGGAATGTCGGTTAAACTAACCATTGGTGCGTTGCAGAACCTGACTTTCAATGCTATCCTGGAATATATATCTCCCAAAGGGGTAGAAAACAACGGTGCCAATCAATTTGAGATTAAAGCGGCTATCACCGTTCCCGACACCGTTAAGATTCGTTCGGGTTATTCGGCCAATGCTGAGATCGTTTTGCAGCATGCCAAGAAGGTATTGTCAGTTCCGGAGAGTGCCATCGAATTCAGCGGTGATTCAACTTTCGTATATATTATGACGGATTCCATCCCGCAACAGAAGTTCAAACGTACTCAGATAAAGACCGGTATGAGCGACGGCATCAAGATCGAGATTAAAAAAGGATTAACCGCTAAAGACAAGATTCGCGGTGCTGAGAAAAAAGCTAAATAACAGATGCAAATGAAAACAATCTATACAACACTAGTAACCATCTTGCTATACGGAACTCAACTCGGTTCCGTACAAGCACAAAACGCCTCTTCGCAGCCCTGGTCTTTGCGGCAGTGCATCGACTATGCGATTGAGCACAACATTAACATTCGCCAAACCGCTAATGCAGCTGCCCAAAACGAGATAAACGTAAACACCAATAAATGGTCGCGCCTACCTAACTTAAACGGTAGCGCCGGTCAGAACTGGAGTTGGGGACGTTCTGCATCTCCTGTGGACAACTCATACAATGACATCAATAGTGCGAATACTAGCTTAAGTCTAGGCACTAATGTTCCACTCTTCACAGGTTTTCAATTGCCTAACCAATACTCATTAGCTAAACTAAACCTGAAAGCAGCTATTGAAGATTTGAATAAAGCCAAAGAAGACATAGCTATCAATGTTACCTCTTCTTACCTACAAGTACTCTTCAACTTGGAATTAAGCAAGGTGGCTCAAAACCAAATAGCATTGAGTCAGGATCAACTAAAGCGCCTGAACGGACTTTTCGAAGTAGGTAAAGCCTCCCCTGCCGAAGTTGCGGAGGCGCAAGCCCGTGTTGCTCAGGATCAGATGAGTGCGGTACAAGCAGATAATAATTATAAATTATCGCTGCTGGACTTAAGCCAGCTATTAGAGCTACCTACACCGGAAGGCTTCACCCTTGAAAGTCCCAAAGAAGACATTGAGTTTGCGGCACTTACCCCTCCTGATGATATTTACACACAGGCTTTAGCCTATAAGCCGAGTATCAAAGCGGCAGAGTATAGATTGAAGGGTAGTAGCAATTCGATTCGTATTGCTCAAAGTGCACTTTATCCGCAATTATCATTTAGTGCCGGACTTGGAAGTAGCTACTACACGGTGAATGGTAAATCGGAAAAAAGTTTCAGTAGCCAATTAAAAAACAACTTAAACAAATATGTAGGACTCAGCTTAAATGTCCCCATATTCAACCGTTTTTCTACTCGCAATCAAATACGCACAGCTCGTCTGCAACAAACCAGTTTATCTCTGCAACTGGACGACGCTAAGAAAACGCTATATAAAGAAATTCAACAAGCTTGGTATAATGCTGTAGCCGCTGAAAGCAAATACAACTCCAGCGAAGCAGCCGTTAGTGCCAACGAAGCCTCTTTTCAGTTGATGAGCGAAAAGTTCAATAACGGCAAGTCCACTTTCGTGGAATACAATGAAGCTAAATTGAATTTAACCAAAGCTTTATCCGACCGGATACAAGCTAAATACGATTACTTATTCCGCAGCAAGATACTGGACTTTTACAAAGGCCAGATTATTGAATAAGGCACGCAGAACTTTTGAGTAGTTATTCCAGAACATATCCGTTGGTTCATTCGTTATTAGATGAAAGAATCAACGGATATGAAACATTTTATTATCATCGCGATTCTAGTGATCAATAATGTATTTTTAGGAATAGCGAAACCAATGAAAAATAAAGCTGAAATCTATCTGGCAGGAGGTTGCTTCTGGGGTACCGAACACTTCCTCAAACAGATACGGGGTGTAGAGAGCACGGAAGTAGGATATGCCAACAGTCTTGTGGCTAATCCCAGTTATGAACAAGTTTGTACGGGCAACACCTTAGCGGCCGAGACGGTGAAAGTCGTATATAATCCCGAAATCGTAGGACTGAACTTGCTACTCAATCTCTATTTCCAAACCATCGACCCTACCAGCCTCAACCAACAGGGGCACGATCATGGAACCCAGTACCGAACCGGTATTTACTATACGCACGCAAATGATCTTTCGATCATCAAACAAGCTATTCTAGTGTTGTCACCTCAATATAAGCACCCAATTGTTATTGAAGTAGAACCGCTAGCAAACTTTTATCCCGCAGAAACCTATCATCAAGATTATCTGGACAAGAATCCGGGTGGATATTGCCACATCAATCCTGCCTTATTCGATATGGCTCGCAAGGCGAATGCCGAAATCGCTAAAGGGGCTTACTCAAAGCCGGATGATGCTACGCTGCGCCAGAAACTATCAGCTCAACAATATGCCGTAACACAGAGAAATGCTACGGAACCTGCTTTTCAGAACGAATACTGGAACGAATACAGGGCGGGTATCTATGTCGATATTACTACGGGGGAACCTCTATTCATTTCGACCGACAAATTTGAGTCCAGTTGCGGATGGCCTAGCTTTTCCAAACCGATCCAAAAAGATTTGCTTGAAGAGAAGAAAGATTCTTCTCACGGCATGACTCGGGTAGAAGTACGCAGTAAATCCGGAGACGCTCATTTAGGTCATGTATTTACAGATGGCCCCAAAGAAAAAGGCGGACTTCGTTACTGCATCAACAGTGCTTCAATCCGCTTTATACCTAAAGAAAAAATGCAGACAGAAGGATATGGTGACCTACTGCCTTTAATCAAATAAAGAAGAACGGTGGAGATCCTTTACTTTGGACCATCCACCGCAATCTAGTGTTAAAGAAAGAGAGAGAATAGGAGTTTCACAACTCCTAATTGTTTTATCTGACTACCAACAGGCTATCATTTCGGTTTACCGTTGGAGTTTGTATATTCATAACCCAGTTTTCAGGTTGTCTTTCCAACCACTGGCCCTTATTCAATTTATAAGTCAAACAGGCTACTGGCATATTGGCCTCGTTCAGCTCATAAACACTTTTCTCTATACCAGCGTCATAAGCCTTGTGCAGCTCATTCCAACGTGCATACAACATCGTGATCTCCGAAATTGAATAGGAATAGTTCACTTTGAAATACGGCATCCATTTCTCGCGGCTGGCGTTCCATTTAAAAGCTTCTTTGACAGTCATGCGATTCTGATCGTCATACGTAAAGTCATACTTCATGTGCCGATGCAAAGAGCCTTCCAATCGATAGACTGTTTTTGATACTACAAGGCCATCTACCTTCTCTTCATTAGTAACAAAATTTTCATCCTGAGCATTTACGTTGTTTACACCAACCAATGCAACTATCGCTAAAACTATAACGCGGAATAATACGGTAGCTTTCATAATTATATTCTTTAAATTGTTTAACATACTATTTTTGTTATTCTGTATATTAGACGGAAGTCCCGACTCAAATAGTTGCAACGAACTAAACTTTTTTCTCGTTTATTTTCTAAGTGTCTACTTTTAAGCGTAATACCTCCTCAAAAAACAGCACACAGAAAAACGATTTAGTCGGAATCATTCCAAAAATACCCGACCATCTCCGACAACAACCAGAATTATGCCTACCTTTGCAACTGATAATGATCAAAACAAATGATGAAAAGAAACAGTCTAAAGAGAATACTGTTGTTATCTGCCGGCGGATTATTCCTCATCTGCCTTATCAGCATATATCTAGGGCGGAATGCCCTTCTACGGAGTATCGTTAATAAACGTACTGCTCGTCTTGAAGCAACCAATGGGTTGCACATCCATTATGATAAGTTAGAGATGCATGGCCTGAATGAAGTGATTCTTCAGCGTCTCTCCATGGTGCCCAACCAACGAGACACATTGCTGACTCTCCAGTCGGTCAACATTAAGCTCAACTTTTGGAAACTTCTTACCCGCAGAATCGAGGTGAATCATGTAACCGTAGACGGACTCACACTGGCACTTGTCAAGCACGATTCCATTGCCAATTATGATTTTCTTTTCAAAAAGGATGAGCAAGATCGGACACAGGAAACATCTTCCCGAACAAGCTATGCCGAAAAGGTCAATAAGGTGCTAGACCTATGTTATGGTCTTTTGCCCGAAAACGGTCGATTGGAACATATACGAATCACGGAGCGGAAGGATAGTAACTTTGTAGCCATTCATATTCCGTCTCTTTTAGTTAAAGAGAACCGTTTCCGGTCCGCTGTCGATATTCAGGAAGACACCTTATCTCAGCATTGGATTATGACCGGAGAACTTCGGCAACATGCCAGTACTCTGAAAGCAAACCTATACGCTGCCGACTCCCGAAAGATTACTTTACCTTATATAACACGTCGTTTCGGTGCCAAAGTAACTTTCGACACCTTATCTTATAGCCTGACGAAGGAGGTATTATCGGGCAACCGGATCTGCCTGACAGGAAAAGCGAGGATCAACGGATTAGATGTATTCCATAAAGCTCTATCCCCTGAAGCAATCTACCTTGACCGAGGACAACTAAATTATCGGGTGAATCTGAGCGAACAAGCTATCGAAATAGATAGTGCTACCACTGTTTTATTCAATAAGCTTCAGTTCCAACCTTATTTACGCGCGGAAAAGAATGCGGGTAAATGGCATTTAACAGCTTCAATCGATAAACCTTGGTTTCCGGCTGATGACCTGTTTAGCTCCTTACCTAAAGGATTATTCAGTAATCTGGAAGGAATAAAGACTAGTGGCTCACTAGCCTATCATCTATTTTTAGACGTTGACTTCGCCCGACTCGACAGCCTCAAGTTGGAATCGGAACTGAAAGAAAAAGAATTCAAGATTACCGCCTACGGAAAAACATCACTTGCCAAAATGAATGGTGAGTTTATGTACACTGCTTATGAGAACGGGATGCCGGTACGATCATTTCCCATAGGACCTTCTTGGGAACACTTCACCCCGTTAGACAGTATCTCACCGATTCTGCGGATGTCTGTTCTTCAAAGCGAGGACGGAGCGTTCTTCTACCACCGGGGATTCTTACCGGATGCTTTGCGCGAAGCACTGATTTACGACTTGCAAGTGAAGCGTTTTGCACGTGGAGGAAGTACCATTACCATGCAACTGGTCAAGAATGTATTTCTGAATCGAAGTAAGAACTTTGCGCGCAAGCTGGAAGAGGCGTTAATCGTATGGCTGATAGAAACGGAACGACTGACTTCGAAAGATCGGATGTACGAGGTGTATCTGAATATAGCCGAATGGGGACCGCTAGTCTATGGCATTCAGGAGGCTTCTACCTATTACTTCAACAAACGTCCGTCTCAACTGAGCACGGAGGAAAGTATTTTCTTGGCCTCTATCATACCGAAGCCCAAACATTACCGCCGCTCTTTTGCCGAAGGCGGACAACTGAAAGAGAATATGGAGGGGTATTATAAACTGCTTGCCGGACGTTTAGCAAAGAAAGGTTTAATAAGTGATGTCGAAGCAGATAGTATCCGCCCCGACATCCAAATTACGGGCGATGCCCGAAACAGTTTAGCTGGTCCAAAACCAGAGTCTAATTCTCCTGTATCGAAGGAGGAGTGATAATTATAAAGGTCTAAGTTATCTTCTTGAATTCGTTTCACGTTCGGAAGAGCGAGAGCTACTACCTCTGCTGCTGCTACTTCTCGTGCTTTCGGTAGACGACCGCCTTTCGGACGGTTGGCTCGAAACATTGCTGCGAGTCGAACTACTGCTATTGCTCCGGTTCGTTGTCGTCCGGTTGCTACTGCCGGTAGAGCGTCCACTCTCTCGGCTACTTCCAGAATTAGTACTGGATGGGCGAGTGGTGGTCGAAGAACCGGAAGTCGACGGGCGACGTCCGCTACTTGTGCTTCCTTCACCTCGGTTGCCGGTAGAACTTCCATTTCTATCCGGGGTAATTTCTCTTCCGGGCCTAGTCTCTCTCGAAGGAGTAGTTCCTGTTTCCGGACGAGGCCTAGTTGTTGACTCCGGACGATTGGTACTTTCCGGACGGCTTGTATTCCCCGGTCGATTTGAGTTTTCAGGACGGATTGTATTGCCGCTTCCCGGTCTTGTTGTATTACCGGGACGAGTTGTACTACCCGGACGGTTTGAATTTTCGGGACGGTTAGTATTGCCCGGACGAGAAACGTTACCCGGTCTACCTGAGTTGCCCGGACGATTCGAAACTCCCGGACGTAGGTGCATTACTTGGACGGTTGGATGTGTTCGGGCGCATATTGACCGATCCGAAATCCGAGCGGCGATACGAATGAAAAACTCTCTCATCGCGAATCCGATACGGACGGGAATAATGGCCAAACTGATTATATCTTCCCCGATAATAGCTTACATGATGGTAGTGAGGACGATAGTGTGCGCCACTATATGTCCGGTAATGATAAGGTATGCCGAAGTAGAACAAGCGGGTATTCGGATAATTGATATAAACCCGGAAGTTCCAGCGTCCTCCATTGATATACAGCGGTCGGTAGAAATAATCAGCACCCAAGAATCTACGGTATTGCGATTCACTGAATACCCAACGAAGGTCATCGTTGCGAATATCCAACGCTTCGTAATAGTCGTTCATCGCCCATTCTTCACCTCGCACTACATAATCCATAATGTTACGGATCGAGTAGATGAAATCATAATTTATCTCATAAGCATCATTATATTGCGAAGTATTTAAGTCCAATTCATAGGCCATCTTATCGGTAAGGAAACGTGTTTCCTTGCGTACTTTACTCGTACTCATACCAGCCATTGCAGTGGTGGTGACAGCCATAAACAGTATAAACAGATATTTTTTCATAATTTTCTTTTTTTAGTTACACATGGAGTTCAACTATTTCACAGACTGCCTTATTTCGCGCTTGTCCGACTCAAAAGTGAGTTTATCCAATACGATCTGGAAATTCTTCTTATCAGCAATTGCCGGGTAGAGCCGTTTGATGAGTTTCTTCTTCTCACTATCGTAGGTGCATAGATCGATCAGATCGCAACATTGTCGACAGGTTAGGTTGGAAGAGGACGTTAAGTTGTCCAGCATCCGGACTCTTCCCGAATCAAAAGGTTCGTTTCTATATTCTCTGAAAAACAAATCAAAATCAGCAGGAGGAAGTGCCCTAAAATCGATACGCCCCACGTTTGCCGAATAACGATCTTCATACGGAGATATACCAAGCGGTTCTATACCGGGAACCACGGCCGGAGAGACAACTACCGAAGAGGGAACGGGTGTACTGCCGTATCCGGCATATGTATTCATCCGAGTGACTTCTCCATCCACAAACTGTATGAGAATGGTCATTGGAGCTGAAATTAAGACGTTGCCATTCTCGCGATAGAACTCCCACTCTTCCAGATATCCGTCAAAACGTCGATAGTCGGGAGTACCCAATAATCCTTGTACCTCTCGTTGGCTCATACCCTCTTGTACTTGCATCACGCGCTTCATCGAAGTATAAGTAGTACTACAGCTGCTAATGAGAATTAGTAGTACTGACAGCAGAATAATGTGTATCCTTTTCATAATCGTACGTTTTAAGTGAATAATTTATCTTCGATTCCCTTGACTCTTTACGAAGTCGTTCATTTCATCCTTATTCGATGAGAATGTCAATGAATCGATCAGTGTAAAAAAGCCTTCCCGGTCTACGATCCGGGGGTAGATCATCTTCATGATTTTCATCTTATCATCATCGAACGTATAGAGCTTTACCAAGCTAAGACATTGTCCACAGGTGAAATAGGAGTTGACCAACGCTGTTTCAATCAGTTTCATTCGATTATCCGAGAAAGGTTCTTTTTTCACTCGGGTTAGAAAGTCGCTGAAAAGCCGATCATCCATCACTCGATCATAGCGGTCGCGCCCCGGACGATAATCTCCTGTTCCCGGGCGGTCCGGTCGATCATTGTTTCGTCCTACGTAGATCTCTTTCAACTCATTTCCATTGAAGTACATACGTTCATCAAACAATTTATCACCTCTCCAAACCCGCTCGCCCGGACGAGTGTTTCGAGTGGCATACACCTCGATGCGATAATAATCCGGCCGAAGGTTGGCTACAAAACAAGTAGTAGTCGGCAAGCACATCTGATTTCCACTGATATAAACAAGAACCGGGATATTGCCACCGTCTACACGGATACCGCTAATTGTTTGAGCTTTCAATGTTAGGGCTGCAAACAGGATACAGAGGCTTACTATAATCTTACGCATAACTCTACGTTTTTAGTTATTATGATCTTTTAGTGATGTTACAAAAATAGGGTGAGGAAACTCCCCACCCTAATGATTCTCTCTATTCATGTGTAGGGATTTCCCTATTCTGTTTAGGAACCTGCCAGCTTAATACCATGCTCTTCCAATGTTATCAAGCGTTTTTTATACAAGTCGCCCACCCCTTTTTTGAATGTCTTCTTGCTTACCTCAAACACATCGTAGATTTCATCCGCCGGGCTTTTATCGGTCAGGGAAATCCGTCCGCCATGTTCTTTGATATACTCCAATAAGGTTTTCGCAAAATCATCGACTTTAGCGAATCCTGCTTTTTGGAGCATCAGGTCCACTTTTCCATCCTCGCGCACCTGCTTTACAAAAGCTGTGGTCTGTACGCCTGTTTCAAGGGGACGGAATATTTCATTCTCATACAGCAAGCCGCTGTATTTATTATCAATAATCGCCTTAAATCCTAAATCAGTTTTCTGCCAGATAAGGATATTCACTTCTTCATCCGGCGAATACTCCGGCACATCTTTCGACAGGTAGCGTTCAACCTTTGCCGAGGCCACAATCCGGTAGCTTTCTTCATCCAGATGCACATGAACAACATAATTTCGTCCCACCTGCATCTTCATCTTTTGCTCACTAAAAGGCACAAACAAGTCTTTCATCAGTCCCCAATTCAGAAAAGCTCCAAACTGATTGACCCAAGCGACTTCCAAGCAGGCAAACTGTCCCACTTGTACCAACGGTGTCAGCGTAGTGGCAATCAGTCTCTCGTCCATATCCAGATAAAGGAATACATTCAAGAAGTCGCCTATCTTACAATCTTCGGGTACGTAACGAGTGGGTAAAAGGATTTCTCCTTCTTCTTCCCCATCCAGATACATGCCAAAATCGACTTCCTTAACTACCTCCAGCTGATTGAATTTTCCTAATTCGATACTCATATTGTTTCCATTTACTATATAGAGAACAAAGATAAGCTATTTTGAACACATCTTTTCAAGTGAACCGGTTTAGTTTCAACTTTCACGTGTTTTTACTCCACACGATCTGTCACTCTACTTCCTTCAAAACTACATTTCCCTCTTGGCTGTTGTCTACCAAAATAGCCAGGCAAGGGCGTTGGGTATAAGTCTGCTTCTCTCCTTTCGCTACCTTATAAGTAAACTGCACCTCGCCGTTCTCGTTCTTCTGCAAGCTGACCGGTGAAAGTGTCGTAGCATATTCAGTTTCCGGCAGCACGACAGCTATCACATATTGTTTCGAGAAATCAATCACAGTCGGTCTCCCACCTTCGCCCATTACCGCAGCGGCTCCAAACACATTGTCAAATGCCTCCGGCGTGGTGATCTTCGGGCTTTCGAGACTCTTCACCGTATTTTTCACGAAGTAACGCTCGACCAAACTATACGGAATATCCGCAGTACCAACAGCTGATTCTACTTTGACACTATCTACACTGGATGCATCAGCCTGAGCTTGTTTAGCTCCACTCTGACATGCGAACAGTAATCCGCCTCCCATCGCCAAAACGATCAGGGCTTTTAAATTCTTTCTACTCATACCTTTATTCTTTTAAGTTAAACATACTATTTTCTAAGTTATGGCTATAAACAACTAAAAGAACAAAATACTGCATGCTTTTGATTAGAAGAATGCGTATAAATGCAAAAGATAGCACATAATTCCTTAAAAAAGAGTTCGTATAATTGCGAACAAGAAAAGCATTCGTATATTTGCGAACAAGAAAAGTCATAAGAGATGTCTAAGAAAGAATTAACAGCCGAACAAGAGCAATTGGCGCGCTTCGCCAAAGCATTGGGACACCCCATCCGAGTAGCCATATTAGAAATGCTTGCTAACCAATCCTGTTGTTATCACGGCGATATGTCTGAAGTGCTTCCCATCGCCAAAAGCACACTCTCACAACACTTGAACGAACTTAAAGATGCCGAACTAATAAAAGGTACAATTACATTGCCGACAGTTAAATATTGCATCCACAAAGAGAACTGGGAAAAGGCAAAGAGCCTATTTGCTGCTCTATTCGTTGAAGTTAATAATGAAGAGAGTTGCGGCGACATATAAAAAATTTGCTTCAGTTGTTCGTAGTTCTACGAATCACGAATAGTATGTATAAATACGAAACATATTTCAAATAAATACAGATATGCAAGACGTAATTTCCAACTTTCAACCCGATCCATGCAAGGATGATGATAATCGACAACTTACAACAAACCAGCCACTGCCTAAGATCCTAATCCTTTGCACAGGAAATAGCTGTCGCAGCCAGATGGCACACGGTTTCTTACAATCCTTTGATCCGCGATTGCTCGTTTATTCCGCAGGAACAAAGGCCAGCGGACAAGTTAATCCGCAAGCGATAGAAGTTATGCGACAGGCAGGAGTCGATATTTCGCATCATACCTCCAACAGTGTAGAACTATATTTAGCCGATGAATGGGATTACGTGATTACCGTTTGCGGCGGTGCCAACGAAAGTTGCCCGACATTTTCGGGTAAAGTAAAGAATCGCCTGCACATTGGGTTTGATGATCCGTCTGAAGCAACAGGCACACCCGATTTTATACAATCCGAATACATCCGGGTAAGAGATGAAATCAAAGTCAAATTTCTCGCACTATATACAAACAGAATAAAAGACTATGAATAAAAAGAGAATGAGTTTTCTGGATAAGAATCTGACCCTATGGATTTTTCTGGCAATGGCTATCGGTGTAGGGTTGGGATATTTGTTCCCATCGTTCAGCTATTCTATTAATTCGATGTCGAGTGGAACCACCAACATTCCTTTGGCAATCGGCCTCATCCTGATGATGTATCCTCCACTGGCGAAAGTCGATTATAAGCAACTACCGAAAGTCTTTTCAAATGTAAGAATACTAACCGTATCGTTAGTGCTGAATTGGATTATCGGTCCGATACTAATGTTCGTACTTGCCATCCTCTTTTTGCACGACTATCCCGAATACATGGTTGGTGTTATCCTCATCGGGTTAGCCCGCTGCATCGCGATGGTACTTGTATGGAACGACTTAGCGGAGGGTAATACCGAATACGGAGCAGGACTGGTTGCCCTGAATAGTATATTTCAGGTATTCTTCTATAGTTTCTACGCATGGATATTCGTAACCAAGCTACCTGTCTTATTCGGTTTTGAAGGTGCGCTAGTGAATATATCTATCGGCACTATTGCACAAACAGTTGCCATCTATTTGGGCATTCCATTTCTAATGGGTATTCTCAGCCGCCTGATATTAGTCAGACTCAAAGGAGAAGAATGGTATAAAAGCAAATTCATCCCCGCAATCTCTCCGATAACCTTGATCGCCTTATTGCTTACAATTGTCGTAATGTTCAGTTTGAAAGGGGAACTGATTGTACAGATACCACTGGATGTAGTACGCATTGCCATCCCGCTATTAATTTATTTCGTTGCCATGTTCTTTCTGAGCTTCTACGCAAGTAAACTGATGGGAGCGCCTTACGATCAGAACGCTTCGATTTCGTTCACAGCCACGGGCAACAATTTTGAGCTGGCCATTGCAGTTGCTATCGGTGTATTTGGCATTCATAGCGGACAAGCCTTTGCAGGTGTGATCGGTCCCCTCGTTGAAGTACCGGTACTTATCTTTTTGGTAAATATAGCCTTCCGGCTGAGAAAGAAATACTATAAATAAATCAGCGTATGAGCAAAAATATCTTTATCGCATTTATTACCCTGTTCCTCGTATCGTGCGGTAATAAGGCAGGAGTCCAACAAGCAGAAAAGCAGGCAGAAGAACAAATCGTTTCAGCAGGCGACTCCTCGACTGTAACCATCTACTATTTTCACGGTAAGCAACGCTGCAAGACTTGCATAGCCGTGGGAGAACTGACCGAAGAAACCATCAAAGAAACCTATGCAGGCAACGCCAAGGTGAGATTCATCGAAATAGACACGAGCGAGAAGCAATATAAAAGTCTGGTTAACAAATACGAAGTTTCGTGGAATGCTTTGATTATTGTCAAAGGCGAGAACTTCGTAGATATAACCGAACAAGCTTTCGCCAACGCCATAAGCAATCCGGCAGCATTAAGCGCGCTAATAAAAAAAGAAGTAAACCAACGAATCTCATAAACATATGGACGTTCTTCAACAGATAGTAGACAATTCGGATATTCCTGTACTGACTGCCTTCGTATTGGGGTTAATGACAGCTATAAGCCCGTGCCCGTTAGCCACCAACATAACGGCAACAGCCTACCTGAGCAAAGAGATAACCAACAAGAAGCGTGTGCTCTTCAATGGTGTTTTTTATACGTTAGGCCGCATTTTCAGTTATACACTTTTAGGGCTAGCGTTCTATCTGGGCGCAAGTAAGTTTCATGCGGCACAAATGCTGCAAAACATCGGCGGAGTTTACCTCGGTATTGCATTAGTTGTTATCGGCCTATTCATGTTGGATGTAATCAGATTCAACATTCCCGCATTGAGCCGGCTCATGTCGAAAGTTAGCGAAAAGAAGATGAAGCCAAACTACCTGAATGCCTTTCTCTTAGGCGTATTATTCGCCTTAGCATTTTGTCCTTACAGCGGGGTGCTCTATTTTGGTGTGCTGATACCTCTGACCATTAGCAGTGCATCGGGCTTACTCTTGCCCCCGGTCTTTGCCATAGCAACCGGATTGCCAGTTATCATTATCGCCTACTTGCTGGCATACAGCCTGTCGAACGTGGGTAAATTCTACAACAAGGTGAAGAGTTTTGAGGTTTGGTTCAGGCGTATTGTATCGGCAGTTTTTATCGCAGTGGGCATCTATTATATAGTAACCAGTTTATAACAATAAAAATATGGAAATAATCGTATTAGGTACAGGATGTGCCAAATGTAAATCCGTTTATGAGAAGGTAGCTAAAGTACTTGCTGAGACTAACCGGGAGGCTACCTTAAGGAAAGAGGAAGATATACTGGAAATAGTCAAATACCAAATTATGTCGTTGCCCGCTATTGTGGTGAACGGCGAGGTGAAGATAAAAGGCTACGTTCCGACTGAGGAAGAAATAAAACAATTAATAAAATCATAAAGCTATGTTGAATTTAAAATTAGACACCCGCCCAACGGTTAAGATATACGACCCGGTGCTATGTTGCCCCACCGGACTGTGTGGTGTGAATATCGACCCTGAACTGATGCGTATAGCGGTCGTTATCGAGAGCCTGAAAAAGAAAGGCGTAGTGATAGAAAGATTTAATTTGCGTGATCATCCGCAGGTCTATGTTGAGAACAAAGTGATCAATGCATTCTTGATGGAGGAATCGGCCGAAGTATTGCCTATTACCACTTTGAACGATAAAGTTGTGCTAACCAAACAATACCCTTCCAACAAACAGATAGCCGCATGGCTACACGTCAGCGAGGAAGAACTAACTGTGAGAAAATAAACTAGCAGAAAGATATGAAAAAATATAACCCATCCGAAATAGCCCTGACGAAATATATATTCTTCACGGGGAAAGGCGGTGTAGGCAAAACATCAATTGCATGCGCCACGGCTACCAGCCTTGCCGACAATGGCAAAAAGGTATTACTAATCAGCACAGACCCCGCATCTAACTTACAAGATGTCTTTGAAATGGAGCTAAACAATAAAGGAACATCGATCAAGGAAGTACCCAACCTGACCGTTGTCAACCTTAATCCTGAACAGGCAGCAGCTGAATACCGGGAAACGGTGATCACTCCCTTTAGAGGCAAACTACCCGAAAGTGTCATCAATAACATGGAGGAGCAACTCTCAGGTTCGTGTACCGTCGAAATTGCTGCGTTTAACGAGTTCTCAGATTTTATTACCAATGAAGACAAAAGGAGGGAATACGACTTTATAATCTTCGACACCGCACCGACCGGGCATACTTTACGGATGCTTCAACTACCGTCTGCATGGAATACCTTTATTGCGGAAAATACAACGGGAGCATCTTGTCTGGGGCAACTTTCCGGTTTGGAAGATCGAAAAGACGTATACAAGCAAGCGGTAAGCACCTTGTCGGACAGCAAACAAACTACGTTGATCTTGATAAGCCGCCCGGACGAAAGCCCTCTGAAAGAGGTGGAGCGTTCGTCGCATGAATTGCTGGATTTGCATATTACTTCACAACACCTGATTATCAACGGAGTACTGGAAGAGTATGATAAAGACGACGCAATATCCGTACAGATCTACCAACAGCAACAAAATGCGCTAAACAATCGCCCCAAAGCCTTGCGAAAGCTAAATACCAGCATGATTCCGCTCCGCTCTTATAGCATGACCGGCATTGACAACATTCGCAAGATGCTAAACAACGATGCACAGGCTAGCGTGATGCGAAAAGAGATCGACACCAATGTTTTTCAACCGATTGATAACCTCATAGATGACTTGTACCAGTCGGGTAAGCGTGTTATTTTCACCATGGGAAAAGGCGGCGTGGGCAAAACGACCATTGCAGGCCATATCGCAAGAGGCCTGGCAAGCAAAGGGGTGAAAGTACACCTGACAACAACCGATCCGGCCAATCACTTATCGTTCATTGAAACAAGGGTCGAGGGTATCACCGTTAGTCATATCGACGAAAAAGAAGTACTTGCCATCTATCAGAAAAATATATTGCAGAAGGCCAGAGAGGCAATGGGTGATGCCGATCTAAGCTACATCGAGGAAGATCTACGTTCACCGTGCACCCAAGAAATTGCCGTATTCAATGCCTTTGCCGAAATTGTAGCCAAAGCGGACAACGAAGTTGTAGTTATTGACACTGCTCCAACCGGACATACCCTGTTGCTACTAGATTCCACCCAAAGTTACCATAAAGAAGTAGAACGCACACAGGGAAACATCACGCCTGCCGTTCAGAACTTACTGCCACGCTTACGCAATGAAGAAGAGACCGAAGTAGTCATCATCACTTTACCCGAGGCTACTCCTGTATTTGAGGCACAACGCTTACAATTGGATTTACAACGCGCCGGCATCAAGAACAAATGGTGGGTAGTTAATTCAAGTTTGTTGCTTACGCCAACCAAAAGCCCGTTTCTAAAAGCAAAAGCGGAAAGTGAAATCGGGTGGATTGAAAAGGTGGATGAGATTTCAAACGGTAACTTTGCCGTTATCGGATGGAAGCAGAAAGCCTAACGATTAGTATTCGTCCGGATTCGCAGACTCAGACTTTAGGTGAACACTCCGTGGATAGTTCGCCTAAAGTTGTTTATCTGACTAAAACAACACCATCTGAATATTCGACTCCAATTCTAACAGTCCTCTTTTAGCGGCTAACCCACCTGCGTAGCCGGTCAGCTTGCGGTCGCTACCAATTACACGATGGCAGGGAACAAGTATCGAAATCGGATTGGCCCCGTTAGCGCTGGCCACAGCACGAATCGCTTTCGGATTATTTAGTTTTTGCGATAAGGCACCGTACGACAAAGTCTTTCCATACGGAATGTTCAGTAATTCTTGCCACACTGTTTTTTGAAAGTCCGTCCCGACAAAGAGCAACGGAATATCGAATACCGTTCGTTTGCGTGCGAAATACTCATCCAACTGAGTGATCGTTTTCGCAATCACATCCGAGCTTGATACTTCATAACCAGCATGCAACATCTTTTGTATGCGTCGATCGATTGTTATTCGCCGTTTTTCATCCGTCCAATCACACATACAGAGTTTATCTTCAAAAGAACCGACTACCAGTTCCCCAAAAGGGGATTGATAATATTGTATCTGAACTATTTTATTTTCCACTTTTGATCTTTGTTTTTTGAATACCGTAATCTTTCATCTCTTCGATGCTCCGCCTGAGACAGCCCAAAGGTAAATACTGGCAACCGATCCATAAGGAGCATAACGTTTTCTGTAACGTTCGAACCTGGCTTTGTCAATGGTTCGGTGATGATGCACCATCCGCAGCCCTCGAAGAATAGCCAAATCGCCATAACTCAAGATATCCGGCCTTTGCATGGAGTGAAGCATCAACATTTCGGCTGTCCACGTACCGACACCGTCCAACTCGGAGAGCTTGGCACAAACTTCTTCATCGGACATCGTATGCAGTGCATTTATATCTAATTCTTTGGCTATTATTTTCTGCGCCACCGATTTGATATACGTAGCTTTCTTGAAGGTAATGCCGAATCTTTGTAAATCATTCAAGGGCAAATCATACATAATAACGGGCGTAATTTCGCCTAGTTCATTTTGCATCCTTGCCCAAACAGTTTGATGTGCCTTCGTAGAAATCTGCTGTCCAACAATCGAGTGGATGAGTGCAGTAAATAAATCCGTAATAACCGGTCTTTTTACTTTGCCTATCTTTTCGATAACCTCGGCCAATCGTTTATCTCGTTTCTTCAAATATTCGATTGCTATTTCATCGTATTGAAAATAAGTATCCATATAGACAGCTTATATTATTGTATTAAACACATTTTCACCTGAGAGCTACCGCAACTCTCGTTGCTGAAAGTAGAGAATACAATCATTTTATCGCACGCAACCGGGTAAACATTACGCTTTCTTAACCCTAAACGTCGTTTTTGCACGAATAAATAGCCGGTTTATAACACAGTAAAGCTAAATCAGTGATCAATCCCGTTGGGGCAATGGAAACAAAAGTTTGTTTCGTTTACCTTATTGCGACTCTATATTTCTCGTTATATAAAAGCAAGAAGAAGAGGATATTCATTACTTTCTTTAACTGAGATCCGCATGAAATAGAGGGAGATAGCCTGCATCTATTCAATAGATAATACCGACTTCCAAAGGCTATCTACTTGGCAAAATCTCCCGCCAGCTAGTAGTAAACAACTAGCAAAAGGCATTTTTTGCCATTACATTTCCTGTTCCACATAATGTGGAACAGCTGACTCACATATTGTGGAACAAGTGTCGCACATATTATGGAACAGCCGTCGCACTATATGTACAACAGGAAATAAAAGGGAATAAACATAAAAAAGACAGCTTAAATCTACGAATAGTTGCGCACGATATGGTTTAAGAAAAGTCTTGTTTAATGGATTGAAAACTCTGTTTCTTGAGAAAACAAGCAATGGCTATCGCTCCTCAGAAGAAAGTGATCTAAGAGAAGAAGACGCAAAATAAGCGGCTGATATACTGAACAATATGCGAATAAAAGACAAAGAGATGAGCGTACTGTATCATTCTACAAAGTGCTTTTGTCAAGCCCCGATGATGAAATTAGGAACACAAATAGACCTAAAAAGTATGAGAGATCCCCCAAAATGTATGAGAGATCCGCTCAAAAAGGGGAGAAAATGCGGGAAAATGATGAGAGATACCACTTTCAGAAAACATCTCTCATTGCATATAGAACTGATTGACTGACAGTTAAACACAAAACAATGAGACCATGAGAGATAAAATATTTTTTCTTTCTTGTAGGGGAGTGGAAAGTAGGATTTAAACTACAAACGAAGCTGGATTTTGCATGGATTTCTTTCTCAAAAAGATCTAGACGTTTTCAAAAAAGAACCTGATCTTTTGGTTGAAAGAGCCTGATCTTTTTTAAAAACATCAGGCTCTTTTTTTTCGTTTCCTTAGTCCTATAGAATCAGGAAGTTGGCGTATTTTAGTTAAGCTTTCAGGTATTAATAGACTAAGGCTGATGTGTTAATAGCCTATCGCTTGGGTATTAATAACCTAGTACTCAAGTAACCTGAACCTTGTACAAGAGTTACCCAAACCAAGTACTAGAGTCACCCGAACCTAGTACTAGAGTTACCCGAACCATGTACAAGGTTTACCTCATTCATGTACAAGGTTTGCTTCATTCATGTACAAGCTTTAATAAAAACGAGCGATATTGAATCAGGATCACCTGCAAAACCTTATTCAAGCGTGTAAGTGCAAACTAATCATGTCATAATCACTTTTTGACGTATTTGTCTGATAATCAGATTCATACAATGCGGGAACTCTTTGGAGGTTGATTTACTGAATGAATTATCTTTTTTAGGTGCAAGCCATGCGCATCACGCATTGGAATGAAGCAACCTAAAAAAGAAGACGCAAAATAAGTAGCTGATATATTGGTAGATACGCAAAAAAGTGACTATGACGACAAGTCAAGTTACATTCCGTTTGCGACACCTAAATCAACGAAAAGCCCAAAGGAAGAGGAAGGAATTGGACGGATGATTTAACCCATCAGCCAATATCCGATTTCTTTTTAAGATCATTCCGTATGAATTCAAGCAAGCGTTCCACCGCTTCTTCTTCAGGAATGTTTTTATCTATACAGACTTTGCCTTTATACAAGCTAATTTTACCGCGTCCGGCTCCTACATAACCATAATCAGCATCCGCCATTTCGCCGGGGCCATTGACGATACATCCCATGATACCGATCTTCAAACCGGTCAGGTGCGAAGTAGCCGCTTTCACACGGGCTATCGTCTTTTCCAGATCATAGAGCGTACGCCCACAACCGGGACAGGAAATGTACTCGGTCTTAGAAGTACGGATTCGTCCGGCTTGCAGAATACCGAAAGCCGTAGCATCTACTGTAGCATGGCTCAGGCTACCTTGATTGAAGAGGAAAATTCCATCGCAGAATCCGTCGAGAATCAAAGCGCCCATATCGCAGCCGATTTGATTTGCAGGTCTTCGGCATTGTCTTCGGCGTAATGTTGGAAGAAGACAACGGGATTCCGCAGTCCTTCCGTCATCAGCTGATGCACCAACCACGATGTTCACCCAAACGGTTGGGGTGATTGCTTTGCGAAACAATCACAACTTCCGGATGTGCCTTCAAGCAGCTATCACTTCGTCTGTTTGCGCCATAAAGGGTATGAATAAGAATTTCAGTTCGGCATCGCAGCCACCCATCAACGGCAATTGTTCATGATTGAAAGCAGGCCAGGTACCGGGCTCCTTCTGCCAGACATCGGCATCGAGAATATAGGCTACCCCTTCTTCTCGCTGTTCGGGCAAGGTTCTGCCTGCGTAAATGTAATCAGGTTTAAATTGCGGATTTACTTCGGTCCGACCATCCATGCGGTCGGCTATGACAACCGGCAAGTGTTCGCCACCGATATTGCGTACAGCCTGGGTAGTCCGTCGCGAAGGCGAGAGATAGTTGAACTCCGGTGCATCCGCTCCGGGAATGAAAGGATGATCCTGACGAAGCAGTATGTAATCGACTAGCTTACGGGCAACGGGAATCTCAGCTTCGGGTGCTTCACTCAACGACACGCGAATGGTATCTCCCAATCCGTCACTAAGTAATGCGCCAATGCCTAGCGCCGATTTGATGCGTCCGTCTTCTCCGTCTCCGGCTTCGGTCACACCGAGATGTAATGGGAAAGCCATTCCGGCCTGTTCCATGACGACGACAAGCAACCGGACTGTCTTCACCATCACCACTGTATTGGAGGCTTTGATGGAAATTACCACATCGGTAAACTGTTCATCGACACAGATACGCAGAAACTCCATACACGACTCAACCATGCCTTCGGGGGTGTCGCCGTAGCGAGACATGATCCGATCGGACAAGGAGCCGTGATTGACACCGATACGGATAGCCGTATGATTCTCCTTACAGATATTCAGAAAGGGAACCAAACGGGCACGGATACGCTCTGTCTCGAGCGCATACTCTTCGTCGGTATATTCGAGTTTCTTGAAAGTGCGGGGTGCATCTACATAATTACCCGGATTGATACGTACCTTTTCGGCGTACTGTGCGGCAACATCAGCCACTTTGGGATTGAAGTGGACATCGGCAACCAACGGCACCATGTATCCCTGGCTGCGTAAACCGATATTGATATGCATCAGGTTTTCCGCCTCTTTAACGCCCTGTGTAGTCAGTCGCACATAC
The DNA here is from genome assembly GCF_000517545.1 of Bacteroides reticulotermitis JCM 10512. Lineage (GTDB taxonomy): Bacteria > Bacteroidota > Bacteroidia > Bacteroidales > Bacteroidaceae > Bacteroides > Bacteroides reticulotermitis. The sequence goes on from NZ_BAIV01000027.1 coordinate 34,318, forward strand.
TCGCCACCGGCATCCACTATTCGCTTGGCTTGTTCCACACAAGCGTTTGTATCCATCGTAGAGGTATTGGTCATCGATTGGAGACGAATCGGATGGGAAGCACCCAAGGGTACTGCTCCGATATTTACCTCGGTCGTTTCTCTTCGAAAGTAATTAAATAAATCCATCTTTTTCAACTAACAGGAAGCCATTGACAATTCACAACGTAGTCAAGCCTCATCGCATAAGTATGCGTACAGCCTGACTAACAATTATCGACAGCCAGTTGTGACTAATTGGTTTTGTACTCGAACTTAACGTCTTTCAGTTCTTCGTTGGCTTTTACGATTTTCTTCTTCAAGCCTTCTTTATAAGCGGCAAAAGCCTCAGCCAGTTCGGCATCACTCAATGCCAACATCTGAATGGCTAGTATAGCCGCATTCATGGCTCCATTGATTGCAACTGTTGCGACAGGTATGCCCGGAGGCATTTGAATAATGGAATAAAGAGCATCTACCCCATCGAGAACGGAACCCTTTACAGGCACGCCAATAACCGGCAAAGTAGTATTTGCAGCAATGACACCCGGCAGGGCGGCAGCCATTCCGGCAGCAGCGATAATTACTTTAATGCCGCGAGAACGAGCATTTTTGGCAAAGTCTTCTACCGCTTCCGGCGTACGGTGAGCAGAAAGAGCGTTCATTTCGAACGGCACATGCATATCATTCAACAGTTGAGCCGCCTTCTCCATAACCGGAAGGTCGGACGTACTGCCCATGATGATACTTACAATCGGAGTCATAAATAAATAATTTAAGTTCTACTCCCCTCTCCGATCGTTGTCACGAAGAGGAAAGTGGAATCAGTTTTCTATTCGTTAATTAACGCTTTATATGCATCGGCACTAAGCAAACCCTCCACATCGGCTATAGCGGCCGGTTTGATTTTGATCAACCAACCTTTACCGTAAGGATCCTGGTTTACCAGTTCCGGATTGTCTTCCAAAGTGTCATTCTGCTCCAATACCTCACCGGCTACCGGCAAAAATAAATCGGATACAGTTTTTACTACTTCAATCGACCCAAAGACATCATTAGCGTTCAGGGTTTCACCTACCGCCACAATATCGACAAATACGATATCGCCCAATTGTTCCTGTGCGTAATCGGTAATACCGACATAAGCGATGTCTCCTTCTACACGGATCCACTCGTGTTCATTTGTGTACTTCAAGTTTTGAGGAAAGTTCATAATGATTAGTTTTTAGGATTTATACTATAGTTTTAAAATAAAAATACTCTGAATAATACATTGCTGATAGGGTGCAGCACCAATAAAGCGCAAACAAGTCCCACAGCAAAACCGGAAATCACTTCGCCGAGTGTATGATGCCCCAGCGTAATACGAGCCGAGCCCAATATCCCTGCCAATAGAATAAACAGGCAAAGCCAAACCACCGGATTGTAACCGAACAGCGCACTGAACGAAATCAGCCCACCGATAATTCCTCCCATTCCAGCCATGTGCTCGCTTAATTTCCATTTCAGATTGACGACAATGCAAATAACGGATACGACCAGAGATGCCAGTATAATACCGGTCATATACCAAGGAATATTCAGTTTTCGCATCATCAGCAGACAGAACACATACGAAATGATTGTCAACAGGATGGGTACATACCGCTTTTTCCGTTCACTCAGCTCTTGCCAAGCGAAACCGTTGATTTTACGGAATAGGAATATTGTAATAGTCGGTGTCAGAATGGTGAAACAGTAGACGATACCCAACACGATCAGCTTATACTGTATCGGCATGATGCGGAGGTACGAAAACAGGAATAACACCAAGAATGACAGAAAAGGGATAGAAAAGGGGGTAAACACGATTGAAGTCACCTTTGCGATTTGCAACAATGTCTTATCCGCTGCGATATGTTCTTTCTCTCGATTCATCAACATTAAAAGTTTATACTTTAACACACACGTTTTAAATTCATCTTAATCGCTCACTTTCTCAACCGAGCTACCGGAATATTCAATTGCTGGCGATATTTAGCGACTGTCCGACGGGCAATGGGATAGCCTTTTTCTTTCAAGATGTCGGCTAGTTCATCATCCGTTAGCGGTTTCTTTTTGTCTTCGGCATCAATACATTCTTTGAGGATTCTCCGTATTTCGCGCACCGACATTTCTTCACCGTCTTCCGTTGTATAGCCATCACTGAAGAAGTACTTCAACGGATAAATTCCAAAATTGGTTTGTGCGTATTTGCTATTACTTACGCGTGAGATAGTCGATATATCCAAGCCGGTCTGTGTCGCCACATCTTTCAGGATCATCGGCTTGAGCAGGGACTCGTCTCCCTCAAGGAAGAACGGACGCTGTAAATCAATTATAGCACGCATTGTGGTCAATAGCGTATTCTGACGTTGCTTAACGGCATCAATGAACCCTTGTGCGGCATCCATCTTTTGTTTGAGGAACATCATGGCCTCTTTCGACTCTTTCGTCTGATTGGCTCTGTTCTTGGTATGCTCTTCTATCATATCCATAAAGTCGCGGCTCATGCGTAGCTCGGGCACATTCCGGTTGTTCAGACTGATATTTATAGTACCGTCATCGTAGGTATCGATAATGAAATCGGGAACGATCTGCTGGAAATTCCGTCCAATTGCCTCTCCAAGCGAAGCACCCGGACGAGGATTAAGCTTCGTTATTTCGGCAATGGCTTCATTGAAGTTTTCCTCGGTCACATCCAACCGTTTAACCATTTTCTCCCAATGCTTACGGGTGAACTCTTCGTAACAATCGCTGATAATACGCTCTTCGAGATCTAACTGGGCGTCTTGGCTATTCTCTTCTTTCTTCCGACGGATCTGTATCAGCAGACATTCTTGTAGGGAACGTGCACCAATACCTGCCGGATCAAAATCCTGCAAACAGGATAGAGCCTCTTCAAGCTCTTCTTCGGTACACTCCACGCCGGCATAGATTGCCAATTCATCGCAAATACTATCCAACGACTTACGTAGCAAGCCGTCGTCGTCCAGCGAACCGATCAAGTATTCCACCAATTCACGTTGATGATCGGTCAGGTTACGTTCACGGAGTTGTTCTTTGAGGATTTCATAAAAAGAAGTAGCATCAGAAAAAGGAATTTCTTCCACACGTTCGTCACGCGAACGGTTGTTTTCCTGCAACTTATAATCGGGTATATCGTCCTCGGTCAGGTAATCACCCAACGAGTCGTAATCGGTGGCTTCTTCATGCTCTCCTTCTGGTTCGGAGCTATCGCCATCCGCGTACTCATCCGTCACACTCTCCTCTTTTCCTTCTTCGAGTGCGGGATTTTCTAATAGTTCAGCATGAATACGGTCTTCCAATTCAACTGCGGGAAGCTCCAACAATTTCACGACCAGAATCTGCTGCGGCGAAAGCGTCTGTATCTGTTGCTGCGCCTGCGTTTGTATTTGACGGGAACCTTGTGCCATATCTGTTTTAGCTTTCTACTATTTCTTTATACTCGCTACAAAAGTAACTCTTTACGGAGAGATTACCCAGATTAGTAGGAAGATTTTTAATCCTATAACACAAAAATCTTTATCTTTGTTGCACGAACTTTAAAATAAAGAGAATATGTTTGCAAAAGAGACGTATGTGCAGCGCAGAGCCCTGCTGAAAAAGCAAATAGGATCTGGCATTTTGTTATTTCTGGGAAACGATGACTGTGGACTGAATTATGAAGATAATGCTTTCCGTTATCGTCAGGATTCCACATTCCTTTATTATTTCGGGATTTCCGCCCCCGGACTTTCTGCCATCATCGATGTCAGTGAGGATAAGGAAATCATTTTTGGAGATGAATTATCAATCGATGCAATTGTGTGGATGGGCGCACAACCCACGCTGCGTGAAAAGTGTGAACGAGTAGGAATAAGCGAAGTTATACCTGCGGCCGACATCACAAGTTATTTACATCGATATACTTCCAAAGGGAAAAGCGTACATTATTTGCCTCCCTATCGCCCTGAACATAAACTGAAACTGATGGATTGGCTCGGAATAGCTCCGGCACAACAAGCGGGTTCGGTTCCTTTCATTCGTGCCATTGTGGCTCAACGAAACTATAAATCGGCAGAGGAGATTGTCGAAATAGAAAAAGCCTGCAATGTCACAGCCGATATGCATATTGCCGCCATGAAGGTTTTACGCCCGGGTATGTATGAGTATGAAGTAGTAGCGGAGATGAACCGCGTAGCAGAATCGAACAACTGCCAACTTTCGTTCCCTACCATTGCCACAATCAATGGACAGACCTTGCACAACCACTATTACGGCAATCAAGTAAAACCGGGAGATTTATTCCTGATTGATGCCGGTGCCGAAGTAGAGTCGGGTTATGCGGGCGATATGTCGTCTACTCTGCCTGCCGACAAAACATTCACTGCACGCCAACGCGAAATCTATGAAATCCAGAATGCGATGCATCTGGAATCGGTAAAAGCTCTCCGCCCGGGTATTCCGTATATGGATGTATACGATTTGTCTGCCCGTGTGATGGTGGAAGGTTTGAAAGCTGTCGGCCTGATGAAAGGAAATGCCGAAGATGCTGTCCGTGAAGGTGCCCATGCGCTGTTTTACCCACATGGTTTGGGACATATGATGGGATTGGATGTTCACGATATGGAGAACTTCGGAGAAGTTTGGGTTGGCTATAACGGACAACCTAAGAGCACACAGTTCGGCCGTAAGTCTCAACGCTTGGCTATTCCATTGGAACCGGGCTTCGTGCATACGGTAGAACCGGGTATTTACTTCATTCCCCAACTGATCGACAAATGGAGAAGTGAAAAGAATTTTACGGACTTCATTTGCTACGATAAAGTGGAAACCTATAAAGACTTCGGCGGAATCCGTAATGAAGAAGATTATCTGATTACCGAAACCGGTTCACGCCGCCTGGGTAAGAAAATCCCTTTGACACCCGATGAAGTGGAAGCATTGAGATAAGAAGAGATTATCTGGCCACTGATTGCCATTTTTATCTTTTTACATATAGCGGAAGTTATTCAATACGATGAAAAACTTCCGCTATATTTGTCAGCCTACCAGATATTCCATCTATTATAACACTTTTTCGCCCCTCTTTTGCTGAATCTTCCGTAATATTGCACCTACAATATAACAAACCTGAAATTAGAATGAATACTAAAATGAATCGAACCCTGAAAAAACTACTTCTATCCGTCTGGATTTTATCAATTACTTCTTTATGGGCAGTAGCCGAAAATTATCCCTACCGAAGCGATGTGCTTTGGGCAACCGTGCCCAACCATGCCGACTGGCTTTATAAAACCGGCGAACAGGCCACCGTGGAGGTACAAATGTACAAATATGGCATTCCGGTAGACAAAGCATTGGTGACATACGAGATCGGTGGAGATATGATGCCAGCCGACGCACAAGGTAATGTTACACTCAAAAACGGGAAAGCGGTAATCCCAATCGGTACCATGAAACAGCCCGGCTTCCGCGACTGTCGAGTGAAAGCAACGGTAGACGGAAAAACGTATGCGCATCATGTGAAGGTGGGTTTCTCTCCCGAAAAACTGCAACCTTACACTAGCTTACCTGCCGACTTCAACCAGTTTTGGGAGAAAGCTAAAACCGAACAGGCAGCGTTTCCATTGTCGTATACCAAAGAGCACGTAGCCAAATATTCCACGGACAAAATCGACTGCTATTTAATCAAGCTACAACTCAATCGCCGTGGGCAGAGCATTTATGGTTATTTGTTCTATCCCAAAGGGGGTGGAAAATATCCGGTTGTATTATGCCCTCCGGGAGCGGGAATCAAAACGATCAAGGAACCTTTACGCCATAAGTACTATGCAGAACAAGGTTTTATCCGTTTTGAGATCGAGATTCACGGACTAAATCCCGAGATGAGCGATGAGGAATTCAAAGAAATCAGTACCGCATTCAATGGTGGAGAGAACGGATACCTGACTAACGGATTGGACAGCCGCGACAATTACTATATGAAGCGGGTGTATCTGGCTTGCGTGCGCAGCATTGATTTACTAACGTCTCTTCCCGAATGGATGGCAAAAATGTAATTGTTCAAGGCGGTAGTCAGGGGGGAGCGTTGGCGCTGATCACTGCCGGACTGGATCAACGGGTGACGGCTTGCGTTGCCAATCATCCCGCTCTGAGTGATATGGCCGGTTATAAAGCCGGACGGGCAGGCGGCTATCCGCACTTCTTCAGAAATTCGGTAGATATGGACTCGCCCGCAAAGCTGAAAACAATGGCGTACTACGATGTCGTAAACTTTGCCAAACAGATTCAGGCTGACACTTTTATCACTTGGGGATTTAATGATGATGTTTGTCCGCCAACAACCAGCTACATTGTGTACAACGCACTGAATTGCCCCAAAGAAGCATTGATAACACCGATCAATGAGCATTGGACTTCCAGCGATACCGAATACGGGCATCTTCTCTGGATTAAAAAACACTTGAAATAATATGGATTGCAATATTCGGAATAGCGCATAGTTTCTATTCCGAATCCTTCAAAAATTGATTGAATGATGATGAAAAGAGTCTTTTCTTGTATCACGGCCATCTTATGGTTGGCATCAACCTTCGCACAAGCCCCACTTTCGCATGAGTTTGAGCGGGACTTGCCTTTGTTTCTCGACCAACTGAAAACAGAACTAACTTACCCGATGGCTTGGGGAAATAGTCCGCAAAAGAACTTCGGCAAGTGGAGAAAAGAGGCGCGTGCCACCGTATTGGATGCGATGCTAACTCCTCCTCCCAGCACCCAAAAGTATGAAATGGAGGTATTGGATACGGAGCAACGAAACGGATACGAAGCTCGGAAGATAGCATTCAACCTCACCGGTTATTCTCGTGTACCGGGATACTTACTTGTTCCGGAGGGGAAAGGGCCTTTCCCGGCAGTCGTTCTGCTACATGATCACGGAGCACATTTCTCCATTGGGAAAGAGAAGATGATCCGCCCATTCGGTGTTGATTCGCTGATTGCCGCAGATGCCGATCAATGGGCGCACCAATGTTATGACGACCAATATGTCGGAGATTATCTGGCAGCGAACGGTTATGTAGTTATCTCGATAGACGCGTTATTCTGGGGTGAGCGCGGACGAAAAGAAGGTGTACGATACGACAAACAACAGGCGGTTGCCTGTGTCTTTGAAATGTTGGGACGAAGCTGGAGTGGCTTTATTACGTACGAAGATATGTACACCACCGATTTTCTCGCTTCACTGAAAGAGGTCGATCCGGCAAGGATCGGTTGCATGGGATTCTCGATGGGTGGTTATCGTTCCTGGATGCTAGCAGCTTTGTCTGACAGGATTAAGGCAGGAGCTTCTGTTTGCTGGATGGTAACGACCGACTTTCAATTATCCTCAAAGCAAGGCTCCGGAAAAGGGGATTCCAATTATGCGAATGTACTTCCCGGCTTACGCCGTTACCTGGATTATCCGCATATCGCTTCCATTGCTTGCCCCAAGCCCATGCTATTCTTCAACGGACGCCAAGACAAACTGTTTCCCGTCCCCTCGGTCGAGGATGCGTATCGCCAAATGCACAAGGTCTGGGATAGTCGGTCGGCAGGCAATAAGCTCACGACCAAACTCTGGGATTTGCCGCATGTATGCAACCGGGATATGCAAAAAGAGATCTTAGCGTTTTTTGAACAGGGACTGAAATAGAAAGACAATCTCATAAACTCTAAAGAGCCTATTGTTCGCAAACAATAGGCTCTTTAGAATTTAAAGCAAACCTTCTTAAAGTCGCTTTACACATATATAAAAGTTAAGTCTTACTCGTCCCAATCAGACAACGGTAATGATTTCCGGCCATACCACTTCATCCAAGCATAAGATTTTCTTTTCCGAAGATATAGCGCATCGCCACAATTCTCTGTTGCTTCCCAATCGAATACAGAGTGAGAATGAAGCGTTCTCTCAAACCAATACAGCATATGATAGGTAGATAGTGCAAGAATCATCCACCACCACGAAAGCCACAAAGACAAAATGAGTGCCGGAAGTAAAGTTAATGACAGACACTCCCAAAATTGCCGCACATGAATGCGTAGTTCCATATCTTCCCAGACTTCCAGATTCCTATCCTTCGTAAAAAATAATCCTCCTAACATAAAAAACTGTTTGTTATTCCCTAATAACCATTTAGCTAAAACATTGTTGTAAAAAATCATAATCCTTCTTTTCGTTAAATATCTCGACTCCTTAACATTGAAATGCAAAGAATGTTCAAATACTGCACAAACAAATAACATCTTTTTATTCCTCGAGTCTCCCAAAAGCATCCTATTTTATTCTAAAATTTTAAATAGGTTCTAAAGGAACCACGTCCACAAACATGGGATAAACAACTAATACACAATAGATTAAAATAGAACAAAAGCAATAAGCATATCGATCTATTTTTTCCCAAAATGACTCCATCCTTGTTTATTCTGTTTCCTAAAGAAATATTTCATTTAAAGAAATTTACTATTCGTTTAGACAGATAAGTGTGGAGTTTCTCTCTCCGGCTTCATCTCCTATCGTTTTATTTCGCAACTGTATGCTGATTTATGCACCCCTATCCAACGATACAACCTGCAAAAAAAGAGTCTCACTCCAATTCTGAAGTGAGACTCCCCGTACAATATAAGGAATAACTTAATATTTGAAACTACTTCCACCTAAGAACTCTCGCAACAAAGAAGTCGGAGGGATCTCTTTATCCTGCACAGGCAAGAAGTACTTAATAAATTTCAGCAATCGATACGCTTCACAATATTCCGGAGAATTGCGAGGAACGCCCATCAAAATCGGTTCTACATGCATACGGAGAACAGCCAACTCAAAGATCAAAGCAGAGTTGAACATGACATCGGCATTCTCTTGATACGGAAAGATCCATTTATCCTCACCCGAACGTACGCTCGGCCAACGTGAGATTGTTTCCTGTGCCGAATAGCCGCGATAATTAAAGTCGCGTATTATACGGCGTAATAAACGGTTGTCCGTTGTTGGAATCCAGTTATGATCGTCCAAGGATATAGTGGTCAAAGCTGAAACATATATTTTAAACTTATTGGCAGCAGGTATATGAGGAGTCAGTTCCGGATTCAACGCATGAATACCTTCCAGAATCAAAATGGTATGATCGTCAATTTTCAGTTTGTCACCGGTATACTCTTTCTTACCCAACGTGAAATTAAAACGGGGAAGTTCCACCTCTTCACCACGCAACAAGGCTTGAAGTTGTCGATTAAACAGATCAAGATCTAGCGCGTAGAGAGATTCATAATCATAGTTCCCGTTTTCATCCAACGGCGTTTCCTCGCGATCAACGAAGTAATTATCCAATGAGATGGGATATGGCTTCAATCCATTGGTCATCAACTGAATGGATAGCCGTTTGCTAAAGGTTGTTTTCCCGGAAGAGGAAGGCCCGGCGATTAACACCAAGCGCGCGCGATTTCCATTGTTACCCCGATGAAAAATAGTATCGGCTATCTGAGCGATTTTCTTTTCTTGCAACGCCTCAGCAACATTAATCAAATCAGTGGTATGCCCCGCTTCACAAGCTAAGTTAAAGTCACCCACATTATTAAGCCCTGTAATATTACTCCAGTTCAAATATTCCTTGAATACATCGAGCATTTTCTCTTGCTTTACCACTTCTTCAAGCTCGGAAGGGTTTCCGCGACTCGGGATACGAAGCAACAGGCCATCGTAATATTTCACGATATCAAAAAGCTTGAGATAGCCGGTGCTAGGCAATAGGTTGCCATAATAGTAATCGATCGTATCGCCTAGCGTATAGTAATAGGTATAAAGTGATCCGGACGTTTCCAGTAAACGCACCTTGTCTTCCATTCCGTGTTCGCTAAACACGCGTACCGCTTCCGTTGTATGGCATTCAATGCGATGATAAGGAATGTCCTCTGCTACAATTTCCTTCATACGCTTTTTGATACGTGCGACATCTTCCAGCGTAATGGTTCTGCCAATGCGCAGGTTACAGAAGTATCCTTTAGATACCGGATGTTCTACATATAATTTGCCATCAGGAAACAACTCGCTAACTGCTTTATAAAGAACAAAACAGAGCGAACGAACATAGGTTCGCATACCGGAAGAATCTCTTACATCAAGGAAATCTATATCTTTATTATTATAAACCCGGAAGTTGAGCCTTCGGAACGATTATTGACTTTTGCGCTAACTACCTGATAAGGAAAATCGAGATTAAAACCGTGATAAATGTTCAAAAGTGAACTACCGACAGGAAACTCTTTAGAAAGATTATTATTCTTACAATAGACTTGTATCATTCGCTTCATCATTTTTAGAAGGTGAGTAACTGCACTAAATATAGACAATTTAATCAGTCCGAGGCAAGTAACCCCTTGCTTTATTATAAATGGAACATTCTTTTTGTGATTTTTTAAGGCTCATTGTGCTACAAAAAAGGCGTTTTCCTACTGTACGCATTATCACACATACGCGGTGAAGCGAAAGGGTATATAAGAAGATGCGCAATTCTAAAACAGCGATTAGCCTATAATAGCCGGATGACGGAAATCAAGCCATATCGGATGATACAGCGAAACCTCACAATGGTTGCTTAAAAAGAAAAAGTACTATCCGGAAGCAAGTTCGCAGACAGTACTTTTCTATTCTTTTCGGAAGACCTTAGTTATGCCGTTTGTTCGCCACTACCAATTGTTTTCCATACAATGGCACTAAATGCCGCACCTACAAAGGGAGCGAGAATAAAGAGCCACAATTGCGATAATGCCGCACCACCTTGGAACAAAGCCGGGCCAATACTACGAGCAGGATTTACAGATGTTCCTGTGATAGGAATACATACAATATGAATCAGTACCAGTGAGAGACCAATAGCCAAGCCGGCAAATGCACCTGCACCCTTTTTGGAATCGGTAGAGCCCAACACTACTAATACAAATATAAACGTAAAGACAGCTTCCGCAATGAAAGCATGCACCATTTGTCCGTCAGCAAATCCGTTCGAGCCGGTAGCAGTAGGACCTCCATGGGAACCTGTAGAAACTAATGCGAACAAAATAGCTGAGCCAATGATAGCACCGATCACCTGAAAGACCATATACATGGAGGCGTCTTTTCCACTCATCCGTCCGGATAGGAAAACTCCTAGTGTAATGGCCGGGTTAATGTGGCAACCTGAAATTCCACCAATAGTATAAGCCATAGCTACAACAGACAAACCAAAGGCAAAAGCAACGCCTAGCGTACCTACACCTGCACTAACTTCGCCTGCTGCACTTCCTGCAAACACTGCACTACCGCAGCCCATTAAAACCAGAACCATAGTTCCGACCATTTCCGCAATGTACTTCTTCATAATTACGATTGTTTTTATTTGAATTTACAAACATATTTCGGTAATAATAAACAATTTGACGTTACAAATGGTTCGTCATTTATCCGATTTTCCATCGCTTTTGTATCGAACTAACTAGAGGAGCTATGTCTTTAGACTGCGGACAGAAAGTACAGAACTGATCGCACTGGCAAAGGCTAGTTCTTTAATTGGCTGCTATTATTTATATGTACTCGGCACAAACGATGCCCGAAGCAAATAGTCCAGACTTGTTTTCACACTTTCTTCAACGCCCGTACTGTACCCTTCTACTTCTACAACGATGTGTTCAACTCCTGCTGTTTTAGCATTCTTAAATATGGCATCAAACCCAACCATACCACTTTGTCCAATCTCACGATGGTCTTTGATATGCAAGAGACTAAACCGGCCCGGATATTTATTAAAATAATCTACCGGACTATTTTTGCCCATTACCACCCAATACACATCCATTTCATAACAGACATATTCGGGATTCGTATTTTCAATCATATAATCCATCATGATTACTTTGTCCTCTACTTTTTGATATTCATGGGCATGATTGTGGTAGCCATACTTCAATCCGTTCGCTTTGCATCTTTTGCCTATTTCATTGTAATAGTCACAATAAGTTTGCAAATCCTTCACTGTTTTTGGCACCCCTAACGACGGAGTAACAATGTAGCTCATCCCGGCAGCCTTATGGTCGGCAATACACTGATCCCACCATTTTAAGGATTCGGTAAAATCTCCCGAAGCTAATTCTTCCGGACTCAATGATTTCGTACAATGCGAAGATAAGACGCGCATACCGGCAGCTTCCACATCCTTTTTAAACTCTTGAGGGGTACGTCCGTAGAACTTTCTATTTCCATAGTTCGCAGCTTCAACAGCTGTATATCCCATTTGTCCCAGATGCTTCAACACGTCTGTGTATTTTTTGTATTTCTCAGGCTGAGAAACATCACCACCGATAAGATCTCTCACGGAATACAGTTGGATAGCGATATCTTTTTTCGGTGCTGTTTTCTTTTGTGCCTTTGTGGTAGCAGGCAGTAGTAGTAAGCAAAGCAATAATGCCGGAAAAGCCAATTTTATTTTCATGATTGATTGAGGTATTAGTTTATAAAAGGTAAAACAAAGTACTATCTCCATTGAAGAACTAAAAGGAGTCCTTCAATGGAGTAGTAGTAATTCTATGAAAAGTGAAATTAGATAATTAAGAGTCTTGGTTTCCTTAATCCATCACTTTGATGCGAATGTTGCGGAACCAAACATCATCTCCATGATCTTGCAAACCAATGTAACCTTCACGTTCAGCACCACCAGCGTTATTCAACAGTTCAAAAGCCAAAGGCCATTTTTCTTGGCTGAATTTGCTAGCTTGCAACATATCAGTCCACTGTTTTGTCCAGAGGTGATATTCAACCACATTCTCGCCATTTTGTCCATGAACAACAGTTCCTTTATAAACCATTACTTTCGCTTTGTTCCACTCGCCAAAAGGTTTTGCATTTTGAGGAACTGCCGGAATCATATCATACAGAGACATGGCCTGACGATTATTGTCTTTACCCAGTTTAGCGTCCGGATGGTTCGCATTGTCAAGTACCTGAGCTTCGGGAGCAGAGATATAGATAGGTTCCATTCTCATTTCACCTGTTGCCGGGTCTTTGGATTCAACTTCCTGAGCCAAGTAGAAAACACCCGAGTTGCTTCCTTTAGCCACTTTGTATTCGAACTCCAATTCAAAGTTCTTAAATTTATGCGTGAAGATAAGATCGCCACCGTCACCATCTTGAGCTTCACCGCCGCCCGAGCCGTTGAACTTAATCGCGCCATCATCTACAATCCATTTACCAGGCACCTTATCTTTGCCATATCCGCGCCAGCCTTTCAGATCTTTGCCGTCGAACAGCACAATGAATCCGTCCTTATCGGTTTTGAACTCCGATAGATCCACTTGGGGATTATTTAATACTTTATATTCCGGCATCGCATTTTCAGTTTTAGTATCATCTGCCTTTTCGGCTTTCTTTTTTCCACTTCCACAGGCAACAAGTGCACCTGCTATCAGCATACATCCAACGACATAATTTAATTTTTTCATGATTTTTCGATTCGTCTAATTGTTAATAATCTGTTTTTCGATTGGTTATCTCGGCATATCCGGTAGTTTCCATCCATCACGATACGTGTGTTTGATTAACTCCTGCGCATAAGCTAATGCATTCACCGGATCAGTCCATGTTTTATTGAAGGATGGGTGTCCATCCGCAATCGTGAATCCATCTTTTATGACTGTACTGATCGTTGCATTCGGATCGATATTGGTAAACTGCATATTTTCACCGTCCCAGTGCAACTCTTGGTTGAGAGCTTGTAAACGTACTGCAAGCACGCCCATTACAACCATTTCATTAAACGGCCCTGCTTCACTAAATGGAGATGTGGTCTGTACGCGGTCATCGGCATGCTCCTGACAAGCTCTTACCCAGTCCATCTCATGAGAAGTCTTCACTTCGCGAAGTACTTTAGGAGCATTCGGGGTTCTACCTGACAACAACCATGGATTAGCACCATAACATCCGCAGAACAAAGTATCTTTTGTACCGTAGAAGATTACTCCTCCGCCCTGATCATTCATATCTTTATTAGCAGGGAATCCGGCTGGGCGCATCGGCTTAATTCCACCATCGTACCAGAATACTTCAACCTCAGGCATTGCAACTTTCGCCATATTATCACGCGCAGGGAAAGTAAACTTCACGGTTTGTGCATTAGGTGCACAATCGGTAAGAAGCAGGGTCGAGTTTCCTTGTACTTTAGTAGGATAACCCAATTTCAATCCTTTAAATACAGGATGAAGAATGTGGCAAGCCATATCACCCAAAGCACCGGTTCCGAAATCCCACCAGCCACGCCAGTTCCATGGCGTATAAATGGAATTGTATTCACGGAACTTAGCCGGGCCTAAGAACAAGTCCCAGTCTAATGTGCTCGGTACCTTCTCTATTTTGTCCGGGCGATTAAGTCCCTGCGGCCATATCGGGCGATCGGTGAAAGCTTCTACCTTGGTTATTTCACCAATTTCTCCATTCCATATCCATTCACAAATTTTCCGAACGCCTTCAGCCGAGGCTCCCTGATTACCCATCTGGGTAGCAACTTTATGCTTGGCGGCCAATTTAGTCAGCAGACGAGATTCGTACACAGTATGCGTCAAAGGTTTCTCCACATACACGTGTTTTCCCATAGTCATTGCTTCACCAGCCACAATAGCATGTGTATGATCGGCAGTTGCCACCATCACCGCATCAGCTGATTTGCCCAATTCCGCAAACATTTTCCGGAAATCGTGATACTTCTTGGCATTAGGATATTCCTTAAACACATTGCTGCAGTATTTCCAGTCAACATCGCAAAGGCCGATAATGTTATGCGTATTCATGCTTCTAAGCACGTGAGCTCCTCGCCCACCGACACCAACACCGATGATATTCAACTTATCACTTGGCGGTACATGCCCGAAGCTTTTTCCCAGAATGCTACTGGGGGCAATGGTGATACCTGCTAAAGCAGCAGCTCCGGTCTTGAGAAATTTTCTCCTTGTAAAGTCTGACATAATTTAAATTAGATTTTAGTAAATATTAGATCTTAGTAAATGAAATGTTTACACTTGTTGCAATAACCCATAGCCATTCTTCATCGTTCGGCGTCTTTCCAGAATACGATCGAGCGTTTGCAATTCGCCAATAGCGGGTAAGTCTTTGTTTTTAGCATCTTCGAGGAATTTCCAAGCGTATTCGGATGCAATGGCTGAGTCGCGCAAAGTAGGCAGATCGGGATGTCGCACACCCGACTGGATAGAATCAGCAAATAGATTACATAACTCATCTATATTTTTGCCGCCAAACGGGCGTTCTTCACGAATTGTCTGTGTCACACCGTACAGCTCTACGACAGCTGTTTTAAAATCATGCGTCATTCTCACAACGCCCTCTGTCCCAATAATGTCTATGTATGAATTGTGTGTTTGTTTTTTAGAGAGTTGACCATATACATGACCTTGGGTAATATCAAAGACTACGCCATTTTCAAACGTCCCGTGGCATTGCAGCCACCAAGGATCCTTATAGTTCCACATCCGCATTCCCTGTGCATTCCATGTTTTAAAGTTGCATCCGGTATACCACCGTGCGATATCGACATAGTGCATGCCACAGTCATGAAAAGACGGACCTTCATATTCGTGTCCCTCCCCAGGAGCTAATCCCGGTGTGAGATGACATACCCGAATAATTGCCAGTTCTCCGATCTCTCCCTGACGGATATAACTCTTGATTAGTTTGTGATACCAGGAATTGCGCAAGTAAAGATTTACAGTTGAGAATAAAGGTGAATTTTCCGCTATGCGAACAGCACTCCATTCGCGCATGATCGTATCAGCAACCGGTTTCTCGGAAATTATATGTTTACCACTCCGGATTGCTCGTTCGATTTGTTCTTTTCGGGAATCGGCTAAAGCGAAAAGCCCAACTACCTGTACAGACTCATCATCAAATATTTCTTGTTCATTATTGGTTACTTTGGATTCAGGGGAGTGCTTTCGTGCAAATTCGCGAGATCTCGGATTAGTATCACAGATATAAGCAATGTTCCATCGTCCACTCTTCTGCATCTCCTCCAGATAGAACCGTCCCATTCTGCCCAAACCTATAATCCCAACTTTAATTAGATTATTCATGTTTTTGATAAAAGATTATTAAGTATACTATTTCTCTTCAAGGTCCATTTAAAAGAAAAGATGAACGCTATTCACGTATATTCCACCCCGGAAATAGATCCATTTTTCTCTTATCACAAAGTTAATCCGATTTAGCCAAATGGTTAGACCTAGAGGCAATTATGTAGACTACAGAAAAAGCAACATACTGTATATTAATATATTACCTTTCTAACTACATCTAAAGATGTAGAAGATCTAAAAGGCACATTGGAAGCTCAACAAGCCCAATTGACCTGTTTTTATTGTTTTTGAGACATTTGTTAAACCGACGAAATTCTTTTATTTTCTCTATTTCGAGATCGATTCGGCCTCACAAATAAGTTGAAGAGATTTATAAGTACATATGCACCAAAGGTGATTCAGCGAATGCCTTTCAGGAAAGCAGTGTTATCTTATTAAGATAGGAATTAGTGTATTTTCCGGGTCATACCAATCTTCATCACCAGATCTTCAAACTCTTCGCGGTCTGAAGCTGCTTTATTTCTCATCTTCGTGCGGTAATTATAGATGGTGCTCATGGAGCAACGCAGAAAGCCTGCGATTTTTAGGCTATCGGTGATTCCCAAGCGCAAGAGCGCATAGATACGTAAATCTTTAGTCAGCAGGTCTTCAGCTTTCAGGTTAATTTGCTCATCCTTTGCCAACAAGGAATTGAAATCAGAAACAAATGTGGGATAAAGATTCAAGAAGATCCGATCAAAATGCGAATAGAGTTCTTCCAGTTCATTCTCAACGGCCGTCGTTGACTTTAGTTTTTTAATCAATTCTTCGTATTGCCTGTTTATGCCAAGCTTATACAATGTTTTTCGGTAGTCCTCCATCTTATCGATATACGTGGAGCAAAGATCAAAGAATTGGGCAATGTATTGTTCCTTCACACGGTTAGATTCCCATAGTTGCGTATTCTTATCGTGCAGCAAATCATTCTTTTCATTCAATTCTTTGTTGAGTTCAACCAACTTATCATTGGTCAGCGAAAGCTCTTCCTTAATTTTAGACAACTTCTTCATCTGGCTATAAATATAGCCGACTAGTAATATAAGGAAGAGAGATAAGACACTTATCAGCAAAAGGTATTTCTTCAATTCCCCATTCTTTTTCACTTTATCAGCCTGAAAAGAGGCGTTGATTATTGAATAAAACCGAGACATTTCTGCGGTTCGAAATTGTACTCCGGAATAGACTGCGTCCTCGATAGCAGACTGAGTGTATTTGAATGCCCTCGTAATATCTCCTGAATTGTAATAGATTAGAGCTAACCTATGAAACGAAGCGTTCTCTTTAATCGAATTTTTAACATCGGCTATAGCGGACTTGATATAGTAAATCTTTTCCAATTCGGATTTACCATTCACACCATGAATTCCAGCTAATGAATGGGTTATTCGGGCATACTCGGGTGTATTCTCTTCTTCAGCATCCAGCAAGCTATACAATAGGTCTTCGGCCTTTTTCGTCTCATTTGAAGACATGTACTTTTGTACCATATTCATTTTGTAACCAAAGGAGGAATGATCCAGAACACTCAGCAAAGAATCACGATAGGCATTTATCAACTGCCAATAATTGCTTTGCCCAGTCATCGTTGAGTAATGTTCGTAAAAGAGTAAGTATGCTTCGTAATAATTGCCCAAAATCGATTGCGGCAGATCGTGAGAGTCGATCTTTTTGAGGATTGCTTCTGATTCGATAAACTTTCCGGAATATGAATAGAAAGAAGCTAAAGTTATATCGGCGCTGTACTTCAGGTTGGCTTCTCCTACCATTTCAGCAATTTGCACATTGCGTTCGGCATAGTATATGGCCGAGTCGACTTTCAACTTCTGGTACTCGGCGTACAGCTTCTGGTTTATTTCATACTCATACTTCAGAGAATAGTCTTTTTCATTTAATAGATTCTTCAGGCTATTTATCTTTTGCTCTTTCTGACCAACAAATTGCTGCTTATTATCTATGATACGGTCTAAATATTCAGATAAGGATTTCAAATCTTCCTTACCCGAAACAGGTATGCTTAAAAAGCACAATAATATTAGACATAGATTTTTCAATTCGCAAAGGGTATTTATATGCCAAAACATTCAATTCCATCTGAATGTTATCAAGCGAACGACCAATATACTGACATCCTTCACCATTGTGTAATCTTACACGAACTATAACATAGCAGTTTTGACCGACCAGTTGATTAACGGGCGGCAATTTATGAAAAATATTTCAGATAGCAAAGAAGCGGATCGAATGTTTTTCATCCGCTTCTTGTATGAGTAGAGCTCTATTGAACAAATAAAAGGTCAATCCTCTGTAGCAAAAAGCGCCACGTTCAACATCAATTAATCAATACGAAGCAACCGTACTCCAACTTCCGCTTACTTTCATATTTTCAACTCCCAGCAAAGGCAGATTCACCGGTACAGAAACTGTCAGGTTTTTAATGTCACCAAGTATCAAACTGACAAGTGCATCAGTCAACCCCCCTATAATGAGTCCAAGACCCGGTATTTTTTTTACGGTAGCAATAGTCCCTGATAAGATATTGTCAATATTAGCCACATTTCCTATTTGAACAGATAATGTTAAGCTATGAGCTCCATCTGTCTGCAAAGTATAAGATTTAAGCGCTAAGTCTAGAAAAGAATAATCAGCCTTGTATCTTAAATTAGATTTTGGTCCGGTTGCTGTAAGGGGATCCGTGATATCCATAAAAGCGCCCGGAAGTAAATAATCACTGCCTATAACCTGATCGATCACAAGTCCCGCTACCAAGCCTTTAGCAAGAATATCGATCTTCTTCACGTTATAACTCGCATTAAAGCCTTTTATCGCAACATACCTGTCATTTACAGTTCCCCCGGTATCTGTTTTTAAGCCATATCTAAATCGTTGGCCTACCGGAAAAGACTCTTTGACATTCAAGTCAAAATCGATCGACTTCGGAAAATTGTCGATGGTCACAATAGACTCCGTGCCATACGCCCAAGGGTTTAAAATACGTCCCAAATATGCCACCCCTCCTTCATTCCCTGTTGCATTGGCTGCCAGCGCCAAAGTTATTTGAGTAAGAAGCGCCTGCCCCAATTGGTTGTACAAAGCAGTAGTTATCGGTTCTGCCAAATCAAGTACCAACTGATTTAACAAAGGATCAACTACACCTGCCAGTAGGAAAGTCAATCGATTGACAAGAACTGGACGTATCGTTTTGTACAAGATCCCATCCGAATTATCTGACAATGACCCAGTAAGAGCATTTTTTATGATATTCCGATAGCCGACTTGAGTCAAGATATTCTGAACCAATATATTCAAGGCATTGTTGGTATCCACAAAATTTCGATGCAGCCGAAGCATACCAATAATTCGCTGCATGAGGACTGCGGGGTTGGGTGTTGCGTCCGAGAACGTAACATTGGACCAGTAATACTCTGTATTGTCCGCGAACTCCACCGGTGGAAGAATGATGCGGGCAGCACTATACGTAGAGGTATACGTGCTTAAAACATCCGCATAATTTTGAGAAGAGCCACTTGTGGCATACGGAAATAATGTTTTCTCTATATTCCCTAGAAAGACAGCTTTATAACTCCCCTTGGGTAAAGTGTCTCGCACGGCCGTCAGTGGCCAGGTAGGAACTCCCTGTGAGGGTATTAAAATCGTTTTCTCCTTTACATATTCACCGGTCGATTTGTAGATTACATATCGCAAATGCCTCACTCTAGTATCGGTTCCTGTAACGGGAGCTCTGGTTCCCAACTCGAAAGTCGAAGCGGTGAAATTCACCACAAATGCCCCTTCCGGTACGCCCGCAGGGGTCGTATCCACCGGAGGAGTATCCGTAGGATCGATCACAAAGTCTGTATCTTTTTCACAGCCTGCCAATAAAAAGATAATCCAAGCTCCAAATACGAATCGTATCGCCTTTAATGTCATTGCCATATCTTCCCTTTTTTATCAAATTTCTTATCAATTTTGCAGTCCATCCCACTGATTATCATCCAGATTGATTGTTGATGTAAGCACAAAGCCTAAATTGATCGTGGTATAGCTACCGATTATCTTAACAACCTGATTAGTCGTAAACGTGATGCTATTTGCTACGGACACATTGGCCAAGTCCGGTACCTTTATGGTGTATCTCTCAGTTAATGTGCCATACTTAACATCTAAATAAAGTTTCGTCGAGCGGCTACTCGTTGTCGGCAGTATTAGATTGCTAAATGAAACTGTACCGCTGGCGGGAATTTGGCTATTGAGAACCCGATTGTCACCATCGCCGGAAGTTTGCCATACCGTAGGAATCCCTCCAATAGGTTGAATGGCTTTTGCTAATTGCTCCGCCACTAAAGACACGAATGTCACGTAGGTGGGTATATTCGTCACCTGAACTGTCAGCCCACTTACAATTCTCGTCAACTCACCCCGTAAGCTAATATCCTGTAACAAAGAGGGTTTGAAAGCCGTACCGTACAAAACACCATTGTTATAACAGTAACAAACCGAGGTGAATAATTCAGGCACAACCGTTGTTTTCGCCATCTTCATGTGGAAGTTCGCCAAGGTTACCGGCGTAGCTACAGCACCCACAGAGAAACTATAATTTACATTATTCGGGTCGGAAGAACTGTAATCCGTTCGTTTAAACCCGAAAGCTAGAATCTTATAAGTTGATGAAGAGGAAAGAAGCATTGTCATTGACTTTATCGGAAAAGAATTCACATCAATTTGTAAGGATGATGAATATTCCGGTACAAAATTAACATCTGAGTTATCTAGATTCTCAGCTATTTTCTTAAATGGCAAAATCCAAACTCGATCGACAGAATAAGTCGGGTCACCCAATGCTCTTGTGGGATTTATAATACTATTACCAGCACCCATCTCGACTTTTACAGCGATCCGATCAGCCGTTACACCATCTTCTTCATTGTCTGTACATGAAGTGAAGAAAGCAAATAACAAAATTATGCTCCACCCAAATGATGATATAGTATGATTCCGGTTATACATAGCTCATTCCAAACAACTATTGATTTAAACTTATTAGAACAGGTAAGCAAGGTATTATGTAGCCCACAATACCTTGCACGTTAGTCGACCTATTGAATTGTCAAGTTATGAATAACAGCCCAACCCGGCGTTATAGAGATCGTAATCTCATCATTCACAGAAAGATCTATCGCATTATCCGGAGTCGCCCCTTCTCCACCTCCACCATTGGTAGAAGTCGTAGAAGTCTTAACACCTAATGAATAAAAGTGATTGGCAAGTACATCAAAAGAAGCGACAGACGAATTCCGAACAGACCATTCCTTGAGTGCTGCGTTAGTGTCATCATAAAGTCCAAGTGTCATAGAAACACTACTTACCGGCATCAAATACGATCCCATTAATTGAGAGTTAGTCAGCTTAATCACCCCTGCACCGCTCAAATCATTCCCCGTATAATATCCATTTGAAACAGTTTGTCCTGACAAATCCATATTGAATATATTATATCCGGCACTTGGTTGAGCCCCTACACCGGTAGCCAAATTAACACTCTTATCAGAAGCGCTTATCGACAAACGCAAAAACTTAACAGTCTTCGTATTCAATATTTGCGGGACATTCTTAAAATAGCCCAGTAAACCAGCCACTTTACGTGTCATATTTAATGACACGCGCGTACCAGCATCTGTGACAATAGCTTCTTTCACATCGGCGAAAATCTCAGATTCATCACCGGAATTAGTGATTGCCGCATACATCTCTTCGATTGTGGTAGTATCCGCTGTAGGTATTGTTAATGCAAAATTATCCGTAGCATCTCGCCCGATAGCCAAAAACTTATAATCCCCGGGGGACAACTTGTCATTCTCAGCTACTGCATAAATTAGCGTAGTTGTCCCTAAAGTCCAACCCGGAACTGTAAACGATTTGGCGAATAAAAATGAATCTCCACTTTTCTTAAATGCATAAACACTTACTCGAGTAACCTTCTGACTTGCTTCTTGGCTATAGATCGGGGAACCGGCCCTTGTACCAATTTGCATTCCAGACACGGCATTGAGTTCAAAGCTCAAACCTTTTACACTCTCATCAACTACCTGAATTTGATCATCATCGGCACACGACCATGCAAACAAACAGGCTAACAAATAAATAACCTTACTTTTCATAATACACTCTTTTTGTTAAACATTAAACCATTATACTCTTAGATTCGCTTTATATCTAATTTATTAATTAACTGCCACTTGCCATCAACAAAGAGCCAAACCTCCAGCTTTCCTTCAGGAGATTTATAGCCAATTTTCAAATATGTGATTTCATTCTTTTTCACAACAACTTCCAGCGGAGAATCCATTTGTAATTCCTGGCCCGTTTCTTTATGATGAAATGACAACGAGAGTAAGGACCGTTTACCACTAACGGTTGGTGCCAGAAGAGTTTCTATCGCAACTGTAGAATATTGCCCGTCTAAAGGAAAAGACTTGCTCACCTTCGTTTCACCGGAGTAGATAACATCATCAGAAACTACCGAATGAATATTTGATACCGTTTTAGTGACTTTATCAAAATGAGGTGGCAAATCAGCCAATTCAATATAAAGCTTACCCTTCAATCTTCGCATCCCTATGGATATATCTTGTATTTCCCCCTCATTCAAGTCAACTATTTTAGAAGCCAAATAAATATCAGATGCTTCTACCTCATTGGTGTGCAAAGTATAGGGCAATCTGGCTAAGTAATCAACATTATCTACATTCCCCCATACGGTTAACTCATATCTACCATTAGGAATATTATCTAAGGTCAAAGTAAATTCTTTCTCATCCGTGTCGATTGTCTCAAAAACTTGAGAAGCAACCAATGCTCCATCGTCAACACACTGCAACGTATAATAGAGGTCCCCTACATAAGCCTTAAATTCTAAGTTTTCGTTTATGGGTTCGACACCATCTGGATATCCGCCTGAATATCTCTTTTCTTCAACAAAAAGTTTTATCTGATACCGGTATGTACAGTCAGACAAGGAGTCCTTTATACAAGATGTAAAAGTCAGAATACATACTATAACTAATAGAGGCGTTTTCATTCCGGTATCATTTAAATGTAATTATCTTTTTTCTAGGTAAACAACCTTGTAAACAACAGTTCTTTCTAAAAGGTTCATGGAAAAGTCCTATATTTTATGAAACAAAATAAAAATATCATTTTATACATCCCAAGAGAAGTATAAGTAGAAATGATTTAACATTTGAACTAAATACATAGATCTTGAATAGTCAAATGCCTGAATACATCTCAAGATGCGGATCAATACAAAATTTCAAGAGATTCATGTTCCAAAAACATATAAGTATTTGGACGAAACCAAGCGAATAATCCGATCCGAATCCCCTGGGCAAATGAGCAAATGCCCGGGGGAAGCAACTCAAACGCCCCGGGCTTTTGACCAAATGCCCAGCCCTTAGCAAAGAGTCGCTTCCTTTGGATCAAAAGAATGGTTGTCGGCAGACAAAGGAACAGCTGCCTGAAATCAAAAGAGTAGTTGTTTTGAAATACACGGAAGATTCGAAGAGTAATAGGGTAAAAACAACTCAAAAGATTGTTTTGTTTTTGCCTTTCAGCTTTCAGTTTAAGAGACAACCAATTAGTTTATAACACTTTAAGGCTGAAAGCTATAATTAGACGGTCCCCCTCTGCCTTCAGCTTTTCTTTGCTGCAATAAATTAAGTGATTGCTACATACAAGCGATTGTTTATGCCTTCATACGTCAACAGATTACATTGTCAATTTCGGTTGGTTGATTCCAGAATTCGACCTAAGTTAACCTCGGGCAAAGTGCGGCTATTTATTTATAGGATTCTGTAAACTGAAAGGGCTGAAAGCTATATTTTTTACTTCCAGCCTCTCCCTTCAGCCCATACGCATTGTATATCAAATGGTTATCGAAAAACTGAAAGGCTGAAAGCAAAAAGTCTAATCTATTGCTGAAGGCAGGTCAAATCGGTATGCAGCATCCGGAAGCGCTGTGTTTTTTACGCTCCATCCGAATTCGTACAGAAATAGATACATATAAAAGTGAATTAATACGGAGAAAACGCAAAGAAGCGATGCTAAAAGTATCCTTTTAACCTCGCTTCTTCTTTTAGAAAAGTACGTATCAGTTGTTATTCAGAAACGAATTTTCTCTCTTTCTTTTTGTTAATCCTCGTAAGGTTCGAAATCATCTTTTCCAACTCCGCACAAAGGGCAAACCCAATCCTCGGGAATATCTTCAAAAGCTGTTCCTGGGTCGATTCCACTATCCGGATCTCCTAATTCTGGATCATAAATATACTCACATACAGTGCAAATGTACTTCTTCATAATGTTCGTTTTATTAGTTTCTATTACAGTTCTAAATAAAATAACATAAAAAACACATATTTTGTTCAAAGCCTTTCTTCTATTTAATAAGGAAAAAAATTATCTTTGCGCTTGTATTCATCGAATAAAATCAATAAATGCCTTATGCTTATAGCCTTGCTATCGACTTCAATCATTTTATCCGTCATTCTCCTAATCAGTTTTTTGTGGGAACGGAGAATACGCCACCGGGTACAGCGACGGTTATTCCGAGAATCCAGAAAACTGGAACGTACAAATCACATAGCTAGTGCGATCCTGAAAAACACGCACGCTTATATTCTCTTGATAGATAAAGACCTCAAAGTGCTTAAAACAAATTACTATCAACTGACGAGTACGCGAAAAGGATTGGAAGAAAAGAGAGTCGGTGATTTATTGAAATGCCACAACGCCCTGTCGTCAGAAAACGGGTGCGGCTCACACACGTATTGCAGTTCTTGTACCATACGTAACACGATACAAAAAGCTTTTAAGCAAAGGCGTCACTTCACCGAACTAGCAGCAAGCCTGACCATCGAAACCTCTGCCAATAAAACCATAGAATGTGAGACCCTCATTTCAGGATCATACTTCTTGCTGGATGGAGAAGAGAATATGGTATTAACCGTTCATGACGTCACCCGGCAGAAACAAGCGGAGAAGATATTGACACTAGCCAAAGAAAAGGCCGAGAATGCCGATTCCTCAAAAGCAACCCTTTTGAATGAGATCAATAATGAAGTTCGCATTCCCTTGAATACGATTAAAGACTGCACCGAATTATTAGCCCAAGCAAATACCAACGAAGAAAGGACGAAGTACAAGGAGATCGTCAACATGCATGCAACTCTATTATCACAGGTTATTAATGACATTTTGGACATATCGAAAATAGAGTCCGGCACACTGGAGTTTGTATATTCAAAAACGGATATTAACTCATTACTCTTCGATATCCAGCAACATTTTCTACTAAAAACCGACCCAAGCATATCGGTGCAGATAGAAATACATCCGGCACTTGCCAGGTGTGTGATTGAGACAGATCGCAATTGGGTTTTTCAAGCCCTGTCGATTTTCACCTTCAACGCGATAAAATTCGCCCAAGAAGCCAGTGTATATATCGGCTATGAGACTCGAGAAACCGAGCTTTATTTCTATGTAACCGACAAGGGAAAAGAAGTACCTGCTGACAAACTGCCAGAAGTTGCCGAACGTTTCGACAAATTGCAGGAAAAACAAGAAGGCCGCAATTTAGGACTGGGATTAGCTATCAGTAAGACCATTGTAACACAGCTAGGAGGCGAGATCGGCGTTAATTCCGTAGAGGGACAGGGAAGTACTTTCTGGTTTACAATCCCCTACCGCTTGTGTGGTAACCCACAATAAAAGCCGCCAACTTCATAAAAAGCTTTAATTAAACATTCCACCCCAATTATATGTTGTATTTTCGCATATCAATTTAATGTATATAGCTGCATGAGTGCAAAAAAAGATGATCATTCCTTAGGACTTACTGACAATGAGGTCCTACAAAACCGGGAGAAATATGGCGTAAACTTATTAACTCCCCCCAAACGTCCTTCTCTGTGGAAACTTTACCTTGAGAAATTTGAAGATCCCGTTGTACGTGTTTTGCTTGTAGCAGCCGTATTTTCATTGATGATCTCTATCATTGAAAACGAGTATGCCGAGACAATCGGTATCATAGCGGCCATTTTACTTGCTACCGGAATCGGTTTCTATTTTGAATATGATGCCAGTAAAAAGTTTGACTTACTGAATGCAGTCAACGAAGAGACCCCGGTAAAAGTAATCCGTAACGGTCGCATTCAAGAGATTCCACGTAAAGATGTAGTAGTAGGCGATGTCATCGTATTGGAGACCGGTGAAGAAATTCCGGCGGACGGTGAATTGCTGGAGTCCATCTCCTTGGAAGTTAACGAATCGAACTTAACCGGAGAGCCGGTTGTAAGTAAAACAACTGTTGAAGCCGATTACGATGAAGAAGCGACCTATGCTTCCAATACGGTAATGCGTGGTACAACTGTAGTTGATGGGCATGGAACCATGCGCGTATCATTCGTTGGAGACAATACCGAAATTGGAAAGGTAGCACGCCAGAGTACAGAACAAAGCATGGAGCCGACTCCGCTAAATATACAGTTGACGAAACTAGCCAACCTAATCGGAAAGATCGGGTTTACCGTTGCCGGGCTTGCTTTCCTCATCTTCTTTGTGAAAGACGTACTGCTCGCTTTCGACTTCAGTACCTTAAACAGTCTGCAAGATTGGCTACCGGTTCTCGAAAGAACCTTGAAGTACTTCATGATGGCCGTGACGCTGATTGTAGTGGCTGTTCCGGAAGGATTGCCAATGAGCGTCACACTCAGCCTTGCGCTCAATATGCGCCGTATGCTCTCTACCAACAATTTGGTTCGCAAGATGCATGCCTGTGAAACGATGGGTGCGATTACCGTGATCTGTACCGACAAGACCGGTACGCTCACCCAAAACCTAATGCAGGTGCATGAGCCAAACTTCTATAGCTTAAAAAATAAAGCTGATCTGGTTGGAGACGATATCAGTGGCTTGATTGCCGAAGGTATCAGCGTCAACTCTACCGCCTTTTTGGAAGAAATAAATCCCGGAGAAAAGCCGAAGGGAGTAGGTAATCCAACGGAGGTAGCTTTGCTGCTATGGCTCAACAGCCAGCAGATAAATTACTTGGAACTGCGCGAAAAAGCACATATCATCGACCAGCTAACTTTCTCTACCGAACGGAAATTCATGGCTACCCTGGTAGACTCTCCGGCTATTGGTAAAAAGGTGTTGTATATTAAAGGAGCACCCGAGATTGTTCTGGGCAAATGTAAAGAAGTGATTTTAGACGGAAGCCGGGTAGACGCTGTGGAATATCGTTCGACGATCGAAGCCCAACTGCTAAAATACCAGAATATGGCGATGCGTACGCTTGGATTTGCGTACAAGATTGTAGAAGCTGACGAAAAGATCAATGCCTGTGCCGAATTGGTTTCAGCCAATGACCTGAACTTCCTGGGAGTGGTTGCGATCTCCGATCCAATTCGTCCGGACGTTCCGGCTGCCGTAGCTAAATGCCAGTCGGCTGGAATCGGCATCAAGATTGTAACCGGAGATACACCGGGAACCGCTACAGAGATTGCCCGACAGATCGGGTTGTGGGATACCGAAACCGATACCGAACGCAACCGGATTACCGGAGTCGCCTTTGCCGAATTGAGTGATGAAGAAGCACTCGACCGGGTTATGGATCTCAAAATTATGTCCCGTGCCCGTCCGACGGATAAGCAACGCCTGGTACAATTGCTTCAGCATAAAGGGGCTGTTGTGGCAGTCACCGGAGATGGAACCAATGATGCACCGGCCTTGAATCATGCGCAAGTGGGATTGTCAATGGGTACCGGAACTTCGGTTGCCAAAGAGGCCAGCGACATTACCCTGCTCGACGACTCATTCAATAGCATCAGTACAGCCGTGATGTGGGGACGCTCGCTCTATAAGAATATCCAGCGATTCATCGTGTTCCAGCTCACCATTAACTTTGTCGCTTTACTGATCGTGTTGCTTGGTTCGCTTATCGGAACCGAACTGCCGTTGACGGTAACGCAAATGTTATGGGTCAACCTCATTATGGATACATTCGCCGCACTGGCATTGGCTTCCATCCCACCGAGCGAATCGGTCATGCAAGAGAAGCCTCGTCGAAGCACCGACTTTATCATTAGCAAGGCGATGCGATATAATATACTGGGGGTAGGAACAATCTTCCTGGTCATCTTGCTTGGCATGATTTACTATTTCACATACAGCGATACGGGAATGACTGATTACCGTCTGACGGTTTTCTTCACCTTCTTCGTGATGCTGCAATTCTGGAACCTTTTCAATGCGCGTGTTTTCGGTACAACCAACTCGGCATTTAAAGGCCTGTCCAAGTCCTACGGCATGGAGCTTATCGTATTGGCTATTCTGCTCGGTCAATTCCTCATCGTTCAGTTTGGAGATGCGGTATTCCGTACGGTACCACTCGATTGGCAAACCTGGTTGTGGATAATCGGAATTTCCTCACTTGTTTTATGGGTGGGTGAAGGCGTCCGACTTGTACAACGTATTATTCAGAAATAAAGAATGACGGATAAAAAAATAAAGAATCTTCTTTTTGACTTTGGCGGCGTGCTCATCGATCTCGACCGCCAACGTTGCATCGATCAGTTCAAGAAACTGGGTATGCCTGAGATCGAAGAGTTGTTGAATGTATATCATCAGCAGGCGTTTTTCTTGCAGTTGGAGAAAGGAGAAATCTCTTCGGCAGAGTTCTGCGACCAAATCCGGAGGATGTTGTCCAAACAGGTCACCGACGAGCAAATAAACATTGCCTGGAATAGTTTCCTATTGGATATCCCTTCTTATAAACTGGATCTACTGATGCAACTTCGGGAGAAATACACGGTTTACCTACTTAGCAACACCAATGAAATTCATTGGAAATGGTCGCTTCAAAACGTTTTCCCTTACCAGACTTTCAACGTCGAGAATTATTTCGAGAAGATCTACCTCTCGTACGAGATGAAGTTGGTTAAACCCGATCCGGCCATATTCACTGCCGTACTCGAGGATGCGGGTATTGAAGCGGAAGAGACTTTATTCATAGATGACTCGGAACTCAATTGCCAAACCGCGCAACAAATGGGATTTACCACGTATACGCCCAAAGCCGGAGAAGACTGGAGCCATCTGTTTAAATAAACAATTAATAGATACATGCAGATTATAGATCATACGACGGGCATTGTACCCGAAGCAAGTGTAGCGACTATCGGTTTCTTCGATGGCGTGCATGAGGGGCATCGCTATCTGATCCGGCAGGTGAAAGAAATAGCGGAAGCCAAAGGCCTGCGATCTGCACTGATCACCTTCCTGGTTCATCCCCGCAAGGTGATGAATGCAGATTTCCGTCCGGAACTGCTGACTACGCCCGAAGAAAAAATCCAACTGTTAGATTCTACTGGGGTCGATTCTTGCTTTATGCTCGACTTTACACCGGCTACTTCAAAGCTGACAGCCCGGGAGTTTATGCTACACATTCTAAAAGAACGTTACAACGTAAGCTGCCTGGTCATAGGATATGACCATCGGTTTGGACACAATCGTAGCGAAGGCTTTGACGATTATGTACGTTATGGCAAACAGATCGGTATAGAGGTAATACAAGCGCGTGCCTGCATGGAGCAGCTTGATAAACAAGCTACCGAAGAGCACCCAATCAGTTCGTCGTTGATCCGCAAACTTATCCTCAACGGAGAGGTAGAGGAAGCAGCGCGCTGTCTGGGGTATGAGTATTTTCTCAACGGGGAGGTTGTAGGAGGCTATCAGGTAGGCCGTAAAATCGGTTTCCCCACCGCTAACCTACAGGTGGACAATCCCGAAAAGCTAATTCCGGCCGACGGAGTATACGCCGTATGGGTAAGTGTAGATGGGAAGACGCACATGGGAATGCTGAGTATAGGCCTGCGACCAACTTTAAATAACGGTTCGAACCGAACCATTGAAGTAAATATTCTCCATTTTGAAGGAGACTTGTACAATAAACATATCCGGCTGACGTTTGTCAAATACACACGTCCGGAACTGAAATTTGATTCTATAAACGGGTTGATCGACCAACTACATAAGGATGCGGCAGAAACGGAGCAGATATTACGCTCCCGCCTCAAGTAAGTAGATCGGTTCATCAACCATTCAACGAAATAAATATGAGAACTGTCATTAAACTGTTATTGATCTATTTACTCATTTCACAAATTATCGCTCCGATCTTGATGTTGATTCCGGCGGTAATCTATGTACTCGCTACAACTGGCAATCTGGACCGAGTCATTCTAATGCAGATGGTTCTACTTCCCTCCTATTGGCGGGACAACTCATGATGGGGATATATCTTTGGAAAGCGGGCTACATCGGCAAACAAAAAGCAACATGGTCGCCCGTATCAGTCGCTCACTTATTTTACAGCATTCTGGCTATATTATCCAGCGGATTTCTGGTAACCGTATTGTTATCGTACCTGAAGTGGATCCCGGACTTGCTGGAACAAACATTCGACTTCCTACAATCCGGTTGGGTGGGTATTGTGACTATTGCCCTCGTTGGTCCCGTGTTTGAAGAGATACTGTTCCGCGGTGCTATCACCAAAGTCTTATTGGAACGATACAGTCCGGGAAAAGCCATCCTATTTTCCGCATTAGTCTTCGGGATCTTCCATTTGAACCCCGCGCAAATAATCCCGGCCTTCCTCATTGGCCTGTTATTCGCATGGACTTATTACAAAACGCGCAGCCTCATTCCCTGTATTGTGATGCATGTAGTCAATAATTCTTTCTCAGTGTATACAAACATCCAATACCCGGAGTTTAAGTACATAGACGATTTATTCGCGCAGATTTCGAATAATAGTTTTCTCTTCTATCTCGGCTCTATCGTGGTAGCTTCATTGATTTTACTTAGTTCGATTTTGCACATGCGCCGGACTGCGAAAACTTATCAAGAAGAGCAAGAGGCGTAGAGAAAGTCCTTATTACTTCGAACCACATCGACTGTTACTCAAAGCAGAAGGATACGCTCTCCGTTGCATTGAGTACCGAAAGCTGTCGGGTCAGGTAACAATAGCCATTGCGACAGATATGAATAGCCAGCGTGATACGTATTAACACCTAGCAAAACAAGTATTAATAGCCAGCGTGCCAAGTAGTGGTAACGGTTGTGCCATTACGGTGGCACTAGCTAAAGCATTCGATATTCCGCAAAAAAAATAGCCCAACCATACTCATTTGAGATGGTTGGGCTATCATTATTAATATTGATCCGCTTATTTGGCCTTTCCTTCTTTGGCCTTAAATGCCAGTGCGTACATCCGAATCTGCTTCACCATCGAAAGCAATCCATTGCTACGAGTCGGTGATAAATGTTCTTTTAATCCGATGCGATCTATAAAGTAAAGTTCGGTATTCAGTATATCATCAGGTGTGTGTCCTGAAAGCACCTTAATAAGTAAGGCGATAATTCCTTTCACAATAAGCGCGTCGCTTTCCGCCTTAAAAACAATAGTTCCATCCACATCGTCGGCCTGAAGCCATACGCGGCTTTGGCAACCTTCAATGAGGTTTTGTTCGGTTTTATATTTTTCTTCGAGCGGTTCCTGCTCATTACCTAGGTCGATAAGTAACTGGTACCGATCCATCCAATCGTCGAAGTCGCTGAATTCGGCAATCACTTCGTCTTGTAATTCGTTGATTGACATTCTACTCATTATTTATTTTTCGTTATAAATCACTTCCATCACTGTCTGTCCGACAGCTTTCAGTGTATTCTTATCAATATGTTCCATATCATCATGGATTGTATGCCAGGTCGGGGTAAAGTCTCCCTCCGGTTCAAACGGAATGATATCAATAGTTTTAATACGGGCTATCCGATTGATGAACAGGTGATCGTCTGTAACACGTCCCCCACGTTCGTCCTGAAAGATATTACCATAGCCTAACTTCTTTGCCGCTTTCCACACTTTTTTATTTATATCCGGGGCAAACTCCTCCGAGTACCCCTCTTTGGCAAATGTAGAGTTCTGTCCGCCTACCATATCGAGTAAGATTCCGAAACGGGCATTATACCCTTGCACGTGCGGATTGCGTGACCAATATTGCGAACCTAAACACCAGGACTCTTCCGTATGCTTCCCGGTGTAGAACTGAGGCGTTCCGTAGTCCTCAGCATCGAACAGTATGATATCAATGCCGAGTTCGGGTTGTTGCTGTTGGATCAGGCGAGCGATTTCAAGCAATACGCCAACCCCACTCGCTCCGTCATTCGCCCCGAGTACAGGAACCCGGTGGTTCTTCTCATCCGGATCATTGTCAGCCCAGGGACGAGTATCCCAGTGCGCAAACAACGCCAAGCGTTTCTTATTATCTGGTTTGAAAGAGCCGATAATGTTCCGGGACTTCAGCAGGGTACCGTCATAAGCAACCAAATCGGCATACTGACTGCTTACCACTGCTCCGAACGCTTCTAATTGCTGCGCCAGATAGTTTCCGCAAGCAACGTGCTCTTTGGTATTCGGCACACGCGGACCGAAATCAACTTGCTTTTGTATATATAAATAAGCACTATCGGCATCAAATTGCGGTACATTTACGCTTGCCGACTCCGTTTGTTCACTTGTTTCGCTTGCCTTTTTATTGCTTCCACAGGAGATCGTGAGAAACAGAAGGAATGCGCCTAACATCATCATAGTGTTCTTTTTCATTGCAACTTTTTTATATCAAGACTTCAAAATTAATCATTTTCACTACAGCATAGACCGCTTTAAATGGTTTATTAACAAATAAAACGAAGTTCTACATTATCTTTACTTACAGACAATTCGACTTTTGCTCCATTAATTAACGGTAGATTCTCTGTGACATGCCCCACCGGGAAGTTGTAACAAATGGGATATTTATACTCCGCAAGCAGGTCGGCCAACGCTTCATAGAGTTCTTTGCCCAAAGAGCAATCTTCCTCATACTCGGTAAACTGACCGATAATAAGTCCCGAAAGTTTCTCGAGTACACCACCCAATTTCAAGTTGTAAAGCATTCGTTCTATCGCATGAGGACGCTCGCTTACATCTTCGATAAATAGAATGGTCCCTTCGGCAGGGATGTCATACGGAGTACCACGCAACCCGTACGCTACAGCCAGATTGCCGCCTCGCAACGTTCCGCTAGCAGTTCCCAGATGATTCAATTTATGTTTTTCACAGGTATAAACCGGAAGCCGGCCAAACAGCATATCCCGCAGATAGAGCGAACCGGGGTCATCCCCAGGCTCTACCGTCAAATGACGAGCCATCAGCGAATGAAGGGAGGCGTATCCATGCATTTGAAATAAATTGTGCAAAGCGGTAATATCACTGAATCCCATCAGCCACTTGGGGTGTTTGCTAAAGGCAGTAAAGTCTATCTTGTCAATCAGGTGTATCACGCCATAGCCACCGCGACTACAAAAGATCGCTTTCACTTGTTCGTCATCCATCGCATGTTGCAAATCGCTCAAGCGCTGTTTAATCGTACCGGCATAACGTCCGGAAGATCCGGAGACATATTTTCCCAATACGACCTTCAAACCCCACGACTCTAGCCGTTTCTTCGCACCTTTCAAAAAAGCTTTATCAATTTTGCCGACGGGGAGATAATAGCCACTTTATCACCTTCTTCCAAATAAGGTGGAAATAGAATATCCATACTTACTTTATTTTAAGCTCTATAAATCAACTGCAAAAATACAGGAAAAATTGTTCCCAACACTACGATCTGCGGAAACAAATTAAATATAGCATAATGTTATACATACAGTATATTTTCTGCTGGTTATCCATCATAATCTCGATATTTTTTCGGATATTTGCTAAAAACCTAACGTTATGGAACCTATACTGAACTTTGCCCAACTAATAACCCATCTGAAGACGTTAAACCACAGGAAACGGATTGCCGTAGTCTGTGCCAATGACCCTAACACCGAATATGCCATAGGGCGTGCTTTGGAAGAGGGGTTCGCGGAGTTCCTGATGATAGGTGATTCGACCATTCTTGAAAATTACCCGATTCTCAAACAATACCCGGAGCATGTGAAGATCATTCATATTGAAAACCCGGACGAAGCAGCACGCGAAGCCGTACGCATCGTACGCGAAGGAGGAGCCGACATCCTGATGAAAGGTATTATTAATACGGATAATCTGCTACATGCCATTCTCGACAAAGAAAAAGGCTTGCTCCCCAAAGGGAAAATTCTGACTCACTTGGCGGTAATGGAGATTCCATCCTATCACAAATTGCTATTTTTCTCAGATGCGGCCGTAATTCCGCGTCCCACTTTACAACAGCGCATCGAAATGATATGGTACGCCATCTGTACGTGTCGGCATTTCGGCATTGAACAACCTCGTATCGCTTTAATTCATTGCACGGAAAAGGTTAGCGCCAAGTTTCCACACTCGCTGGATTATGTGAATATTGTGGAACTAGCCGAAGCGGGGGAATTTGGCAATGTGATCATCGATGGTCCTCTGGATGTACGTACCTCCTGCGAACAAGCTAGTGGAGATATCAAAGGAATTGCTTCGCCTATCAATGGGCAAGCGGACGTGCTGATTTTCCCGAATATCGAATCGGCCAATACATTTTATAAATCGGTCTCTCTGTTCGCTGAAGCCGAAATGGCGGGTACACTGCAAGGCCCTATCTGCCCCGTAGTTCTCCCCTCCCGAAGTGATAGCGGTCTTTCCAAATACTACAGCATAGCCATGGCATGCCTTCAGGTATCGGAAGATTGCAAATGCAGAGAGAAAGTTTACCAAGAACATTTATCCTAAACTCCAGTAATGTGAAAATACTAGTTATCAATCCCGGCTCAACATCTACCAAAATAGCTGTTTACGAAGATATGCTCCCATTGCTGATGTGTAACATCCAGCATAGTGTAGAAGAATTGTCTGTCTTTCCTCAGGTCTTAGACGAATTTGAATTTCGCAAGAACCTTGTACTCCGAGAACTAGAAACCAACGGAATCCCTTTTGCATTCGATGCGGTCGTCGGACGCGGTGGGTTGCTTAAACCTGTTTCCGGGGGAGTATATGAAGTTAATGAAGCGATGATACAGGATACGACTACGCATGCTATGCATACACATGCATGTAACTTGGGGGGACTAATCGCCCACAATCTAGCTTCTCAACTCCCCGGATGCCGTGCGTTCATTGCCGATCCCGGAGTAGTCGATGAGTTAGATGACGTTGCCCGTATCACCGGCTCTCCTTTAATGCCGCGTATAACAATCTGGCATGCTTGAATCAAAAAGCAATTGCCCGCCACTATGCCAGGGAACAGGGTACAAGATACGAGGATTTGGATTTAATCATTTGCCATCTTGGGGGTGGTATTTCCGTCGCTGCACATCATCACGGCAAAGCGATTGAAGCTAATAACGCACTAAACGGGGATGGACCGTTTTCACCCGAACGTGCCGGCACATTACCTGCCGGTGCACTTATTGACTTATGTTTCAGCGGCAAGTTTACGCGGGATGAGTTGAAGAAACGTATCTCCGGTCATGCCGGACTGGCTGCTCACTTGGGAACGACTAACGTTCCGGCGATCATCCGCTCCATTGAAGAAGGTGACAAAAAAGCCGAACTAGTACTGGACAGTATGATTTATAATGTAGCCAAAACTATTGCAGCAACATCAGTCGCCCTATATGGCAAAATAGACGCTATTTTACTAACCGGCGGCATCGCTTACTCAGACTATGTTGTCTCGCGGTTGAAGAAGCGGATTTCGTTTCTGGCTCCCATTCACGTTTATCCCGGCGAAGAGGAAATGGATTCGTTGGCCTTTAATGCCTTAGGAGCCTTGAAAGGGGAGTTACCGATTCAGATTTATACTTAACACCGGGTGCTTGCTTCAACTGGATTTCGGGCAATGCGGCGTTGCTCGTACAAATACGACCGCATTCTATGCTCTTTTTAAACATCGTGCATCGGGATTGGGTGTAAATTCCGCCCAATGGTAAGCATTTTTTGCTAATTCCTTAAACTTTTGGAACAAAACTTGCTTTCAAAGAAAATTTTCTCATATCTTTGCCCTCGTGTTAAGTTAATAAATTGATTAAGGTCGATTTTTGACTGTTTCGAATCGGGAAGTATGGGGGTACTTTCCGATTCTTTTTTCTATTGATCTCCCTACATTAAAAGCCAATCGCGTCTCTGAAGTTCTTCCGAGATTCTGTTAAACTCTCTTTTCGCATTCCACATCTACCAGACTCATCCCCCAAAAAGGGAAAAACCTCTATCAAGACCAAGCTATGCACGCCTATAAGTCCATGCTCCCCAAACTCCGTCTTTCTTAGCCCGGAGCTTACTACTAGTCATTTCATGAATAAGTTCACCGTCTTCCGAGTATCCTTGCGTACAAATATCGTCTTTATCCAAGGGTATATATTTATGAGACGAAGCATCCGGCTTATAAAATAGCTGAACCCAATTAGTTACAAACGCATCGTTTACATACGTTTGGGTCGTTGACTTGATAAGCAAATCTTCTGCGTATTCGTTATCTATAACATTCAAGGCCGTCCGCTGTGAGTTCTTGTTGGTATCAATCAAGCGCACCTTCTGGTTCCGTTCGTTGTAGGTCGCTTCTGTTGTCCACGACTCTTTTTTATCTCTCTCCACAGTGGTGATATATTTCCGATCCGCAAAAATCACTTGGAAACTTCCCTTCTCAACCTTATAAACCTTTTGTTTAAACTTACGCGTCTCTATACCGCTATACATCGTTAGATCTGTTTTACACTCATTCCCATTCCGATAAAATGTCTTATCGGAAAACAAAGCTCTTTTTTTCTTCTGGGGATGGCTTAGCACAGATAGAATCTGACTAATCTGGTAGGCCTCATTGTATTTAATTTCATAGAATCGTTCTGTTTCGCTACCAGGCTTTTCTACCTGCACCACCTTCACGACTTGTTCTTTATCGTTATACTCGAGCATACGTTTACCAAATGACGATCCTGGCACAATCACAGAGTTAAGTAGCCCCTTCTGATAGGTAATAATAAGTTTTGATTCATTCAACTTCTTTTTCATAACACCCGAAACGATCTGCCCTTCCCGCCAATTCAAATGTAATTCCATATATAAATTAAGATCTCGAAACAGGCTATGCTCCATCATTCTCACTACCGAGGTCTGAGCGTCATTGTCAATGACATGATCTACCAACTCTATATAAGATGAGTTTTGGCTTGCAGAACATTCCAAAGTGGTCAACAATGCCTGAATATCTCTCTCTTTGGCTGATAAAGAGGTCATGGCACAGCAATATATAACTCCAAGTAAAATCGTTCGAATCTGATTTAGTCTTTTCATAATAATACGTATACTCAATTAGTGAATCGGGCAAAGATAGTTACAATTGAGAGATTTCCAATGCTTCTTCTTGCCATGAATCTTTGTAGCATAGCAGGGCTATCGTCCCAAAACAGGAAAAGAGGATTACTGTGTCCAAATAATACAGGGCATTGCTAAAAACAAAAGAGAGCCTGACCACACTAGGTGATCAGGCTCTCTGGTTTTATCTCAAAGATGAGTTATCGATTAGTTCTTTTCCGGTCTGGGAAGTAATACTTTTCTTGAAAGTTTGAACTTACCTGTTTTCGGATCAACATCAATCAGTTTCACTTCTATCTCATCACCTTCCTTGATTCCGGCTTCTTCTACATTTTCCAGACGCTTCCAGTCTATTTCGGAAATATGAAGTAATCCGTCCTTACCAGGTAGGAATTCAACAAAAGCACCATAAGGCATAATAGAACGTACTTTACCTTTATAAATCTCACCCGGCTCAGGAACAGCTACAATTGCTTTAATCATGCGTATAGCATCATCAATGCTCTTCTTGTTAGTTCCGGAAATCTCGATACGGCCCACTCCATCAGTTTCTTCGATGGTAATAACAGCACCGGTTTCTTCTTGCATACCTTGAATGATCTTTCCTCCAGGGCCAATCACTGCACCAATAAATTCTTTCGGTATAGTCATTCTTTCAATGCGTGGAGCGTGTTCTTTGAGTTCAGCACGTGGCTCGGATATCGTTTCTTCGATCTTACCAAGAATGTGCATACGACCTTCTTTTGCTTGATTCAACGCACGTTCCAATATTTCGTATGACAAACCGTCTACCTTGATATCCATCTGAGTAGCAGTAATACCATCTTTCGTACCAGTTACCTTAAAGTCCATATCGCCGAGGTGGTCTTCGTCGCCCAAGATATCAGACAAGACAGCATATTTGTCTTCACCAGAATTCTTGATAAGTCCCATCGCAATTCCCGATACCGGTTTGTTGATCTTCACACCGGCATCCATCAACGCCAATGTTCCGGCGCATACAGTAGCATAGAAGAAGAACCGTTGGATTCAAGAATATCGGAAACAACACGGATCACATACGGATAACCTGCCGGGATCTGTCCTTTAAGTGCACGCCAAGCTAAATGGCCATGACCTACTTCACGACGACCAACGCCACGCTGTGCTTTGGCTTCACCGGTAGAATATGGAGGGAAATTATAGTGCAATAAGAAACGCTCTTTACCGTGTACCAATACATCGTCTACGATCTTTTCGTCAAGCTTCGTTCCAAGCGTAACAGTAGTCAACGATTGTGTCTCTCCACGAGTAAACACTGCTGAACCGTGAGGTCCGGGTAAATAATCTACCTCGCACCAAATCGGACGTATTTCAGTAGTTTCGCGACCATCCAGACGTTTTCCTTCATCAAGGATACAACGACGCATCGCTTCTTTTTCTACATCATGGTAGTAATGACCGATCAACGCTCCCTTTTCTGCCAATTCTTCTTCAGAAAGCTGAGCCTTGAATTCTTCACAAACAGCGTCGAAAGCTTCTTGACGTTCGTGCTTGTTTCTATTGCCGGAAGCAGCAATTGCATAAGCCTTGTCGTAACAAGCTTCACGAACCGCCTTGCGCAAATCTTCGTCATTTACTTCATGACAATATTCGCGTTTTACAGTTTTGCCAACCGCTTCCATCAACTCCATCTGTGCTTTACAATGAATCTTAATTGCTTCGTGAGCTACTTTCATAGCTTCCAGCAATTCAGCTTCAGACACTTCACTCATTTCGCCTTCTACCATCATGATGTTCTCATAAGTAGCGGCAACCAGAATATCCATATCTGCACTCTCTAGCTGATCGAACGTAGGATTGATGATGTATTGTCCATCTACGCGACCAACACGAACCTCAGAAATTGGGCCATTAAACGGAATATCTGAAACAGCAAGCGCAGCCGAAGCAGCAAGTCCTGCCAAAGCATCGGGCATATCTACACCGTCAGCTGAGAAAAGGACAATATTTACATATACCTCTGCGTGATAATTATCGGGAAATAAAGGACGTAATGCACGGTCTACAAGTCTACAAGTCAAAATCTCATAGTCGGAAGCTCTTCCCTCTCTTTTGGTGAACCCACCGGGGAAACGTCCAAACGACGCATACTTCTCTTTGTACTCTACCTGCAACGGCATGAAATCTGTTCCGGGAACTGCATCTTTAGCGGCACAAACTGTAGCTAACAACATGGTATTTCCCATGCGAAGCATCACAGAACCATCTGCTTGTTTTGCCAACTTTCCCGTCTCGAGTGTAATGGTTCTACCATCAGGTAACTCGATTGTTTTAACAATTGGGTTGATCATAAAAATTGTTTTATCTATACTTTTCTTTCAAAATTCCCGCAAAGATATACATTAATTCTGTGTAAATAGGTGGAAATGAGCGAAAAAGTTACTCCCTAACCTATTTTTTTCAAAATAAGGGCGAAGAAGCCGGCAAAATGCTTTGACTAATCTTGAAAAGGAGTATATTTGCAATTCCAAAAATAACACACATTATATGAAAAAGGTAACTTTTGCAGCATTAACCGCACTTACTATACTGCGTGTAGCTCTGGTCCGTCATTCGAAATAAACGGTGATGTATCCGGCGCCGATGGTAAAATGCTCTATCTTGAAGCCTCCGGTCTGGAAGGGATTTCCGTGTTGGATTCAGTTAAGTTAAAAGGAGATGGTGATTTCAAGTTTAAGCAACCACGCCCCGAATCACCCGAATTTTACCGCTTACGTGTCGATGAGAAAGTCATCAACTTCTCTGTAGATTCCACCGAAGCAATCCAAGTCAAGGCTCCTTATGTCGATTTCTCGACAGCCTAT
The DNA here is from genome assembly GCF_000517545.1 of Bacteroides reticulotermitis JCM 10512. Taxonomy (GTDB): domain Bacteria; phylum Bacteroidota; class Bacteroidia; order Bacteroidales; family Bacteroidaceae; genus Bacteroides; species Bacteroides reticulotermitis. The sequence continues at coordinate 74,790 of NZ_BAIV01000027.1, forward strand.
ACTGTAGAAGGTTCCGACAACAGTCAGAAAATCAAAGAGCTGACTCTGAAACAAATCCGCCTACAGAACAGTGCAGATGCGCTAATGGGAGCCCTTCGCTCCAACAAAGTGGGACATGATCAGTTTGAGGACAGCTTGGTGAACCTAATCCAAAAGTATAAAGATGATGTGAAGGTTAACTACATATTCGCAGCCCCCAATACCGCGGCAGCTTATTTCGCTTTATTCCAAAAACTGAATAACTACTTGATTTTCGATCCTCTCAATAGCAAAGACGATGTGAAGTGTTTCGCTGCGGTAGCTACCAGCCTCAATAATTCATATCCACATGCAACCCGTTCCAAGAATCTATACAACATTGTGATCAAAGGAATGAAGAATACGCGCAAACCGCAGACTCAATCACTCGAAATCCCTCAAGAAAAGATTGTAGAAACGGGAATCATTGATATAGCCTTGCGCGACGTAAAAGGAAGTATACGCAAACTGAGCGATCTCAAAGGCAAAGTTGTTTTGTTGGATTTCTCTGTATTCCAATCGCCAGCCGGAGCCCCTCATAATCTCCTGCTACGCGAATTACATAATAAGTATGCTGCTCAAGGTTTAGAGATCTATCAAGTATCGCTTGATGCCGACGAACACTTCTGGAAAACATCTGCCGGCAACCTTCCATGGATCTGCGTACGCGACGGAAACGGGATTTATTCATCCAACGTAGCTGTATATAATGTTCGCCAAATGCCATCGGTCTTTTTGATCAACCGAAACAATGAATTAAAGATGCGTGGAGAGGATATTAAGGATTTAGAAGCGGCGGTAAAATCATTGCTCTAAGTTGTTATTAATTAGCATATTTCATTTAAATATGTTACATAGCATCGTTTTTTACTTGACACGTATCGCTTAAAAAGCTATCTTTGCAAAAGAAATAATTGAGAAGAGGGTTCCAACATGGCTCATGTTGGAATTCTTTTTTGTTTTATATGACCATTTAAAAATATTAAAAGGAGGAAACATCATGGCTTATATGTCAGAAGAAGGTTACAAGAAATTAATGGCGGAACTGAAAGAACTGGAAACAGTGGAGCGCCCTAAAATCTCCGCAGCTATAGCCGAAGCAAGGGATAAAGGAGATTTATCTGAGAATGCTGAATATGATGCTGCCAAGGAAGCTCAAGGTCTATTGGAAATGCGCATCAGCAGGATGAAAGAAATAATCGCTGATGCAAAAATCATAGACGAATCTAAGCTCAAAACAGATTCCGTACAAATCCTGAACAAGGTGAAAATGAAGAATGTCAAAAACGGAATGAAGATGGTTTACACAATCGTATCCGAGAGTGAAGCCAACCTGAAAGAAGGGAAGATTTCAGTAAACACTCCAATTGCACAAGGTTTACTTGGCAAGAAGGTTGGAGAGATTGCGGAAATCACAGTCCCACAAGGCAAAATTGCATTAGAAGTAATCGACATTTCATTTTAAAATAAAGGCAGGTCTCCGTATGGGGCTTGCCTTCTTTTATCTATATAAGTTATGGCAACAATATTCAGCAGAATCATCGCAGGCGAAATCCCCTGCTACAAGGTGGCCGAAAATGATAAGTTCTTCGCATTCCTTGATATTAACCCTTTGGTTAAAGGACACACCTTGATTGTCCCCAAACAAGAAATAGACTACATTTTCGACTTAAGTGATGAAGACCTGGCAGCCATGCATGTCTTTACCAAAAAAGTAGCTCTCGCCATCCAAAAAGCTTTTCCTTGCCGGAAAGTAGGTGAAGCAGTTATCGGGCTGGAAGTCCCTCACGCTCATATCCACCTGATCCCTATGCAGAATGAAACAGATATGCTATTCTCTAATCCGAAGTTGAAACTTTCTAGCGAAGAATTTACTGCCATAGCACAGGCTATCCACTCCTCTTTATAGTCTGTCTGGCAATATATAGCTCAAAAGCATCCCTGAGGTCATACAGGGATGCTTTTTTAATACACCTCAATCCTTTCCAAATATTTTCACAATAAGCATTCTTCTTCTCTTCCGCTTCCAATCCAACCGTGGATCTGTTGCAACGCATGCATTATCTTCCTTTTATCACATTTTGAAGCTTTTTTCCCTTCAAGTTATTGGAGTATTTAAAATAAATATTTATCTTTGCACCCGCAAACAAGAAAGGTGCCATAGCTCAGTTGGTAGAGCAAAGGACTGAAAATCCTTGTGTCCCCGGTTCGATTCCTGGTGGCACCACTTTTTTGAGCGGAATGTGGCGCAGTTGGTAGCGCACTACGTTCGGGACGTAGGGGTCGGGTGTTCGAGTCACCTCATTCCGACAAATGGAGTAACAAATTGCTTAGCATTTTGTTACTCCATTTGTTTTTAGATAAAATCACACCGTTACTTTCACCGCTCCCGGATTACTTACCAGTCCGAGGAACAGTATCTAAAAGCATATCGGCCTTATCATAAACCGTCACAGTCAAATGAGCTTTCTCACTCGCCGGAGTCCAAATCATTCTGCGACACTCTCCTCTTTTTAAATCATTACTATGCGACCCTTTGCCGGTCAGGTATTCGGTATCTATCTGCGTATTTTCAAAGGTCCATTCCCACACCCCATCTAAGTTCAGATAATAGTTCCCGATCTTACTATCCTTCGCATGGAGACGAAGTCCATGTCCGGCAGCATTCAACGAACGGAGCTGACATGAATCAAGCACGACTTTTTGGTTTCTGGAAGATATGTCCAATGAATCAGCTTTCATATTTTCTACCACAAGCTCGACTCCTTCCATTTCTGTATTGATAGCTACCAATTGATTTACATTCAAACGTATAGGAGGAACTAAACGGAGATACGGAGTTTGGTCTTTTGCGATCTCCTCGTTGCGTTTATAAGCGTCAAGATCGAGTTCAATAAACAAAGTATCATTTCTTTGAACAACGTTCAGATAGGGGCTTTCAGGATAAGTGATTTTCTCTTTCTGGGAATCAGAACAAGGTAGAATCCTAACCATACCATCCAGATAGACACGCTTAGATTTCTTTTCCTGATTAACGATCATTCTCAACGTATGAACTCCACTCAATTCTTTTTCAATCTGCTCAGCTCCCAACAGGGTATTCCATGTATCACTACGTCTCTCGCTCGTTAGTAGCACCGTAAAACAAACGGCCATAATTACAATTATACCGGAGGCTAGAAGCCCTATTAATATGTATGTAGTACGTTTCATTCTATTTCTTCTTTTATTATTTTTGCCTTTTTACAAACTCTCGATACATGCTCACTATTTCTTCTATGGGAACACCGAGTGTATAAAGCTGCCTGAAGAAGTAATCAAGTTCATCGCCCAGAAAATTCTCTCTACGCAGCGAACGAATGAGTTCCTTTGCTCCGGAAACAACAAAATACCCAATACCTCGCTTGTTATAAATAACCTGTTGCGACTGCAAATAATCAAACGAACGCATCACAGTATTAGCATTCACCTCCACAATAGCCGCATACTCTCTCACAGAAGGAATACGTTCTTCCTCCATATATTGCTCCAGCAATATCTCATCACAAATACGATCTGCAATCTGTAAATAAATAGCTCTACTTTCTTTAAAATTCATACGCAAGCAAATTACATTCGATTAATAATCTCAGATTCCTTGAAACGAAAATAAGCAATTGTCCAATTTACTATAGTGAACAATGTACAGCCAATGATCAGCAAGCAAAATATATTTTCTTCTGTCCAATCGCCCCAAAGATTGTAGTAACCCTTACCTTGAAAAAACATTTTCCCTAAGAAAGCACCTACCGATGTATACACAACAACAATAAGTGCACAGGCTGCAAATGTTTTCAGAAATGAGTTTTTAGGCCAGATAGTGCTACCCAATACAAATAAAGATTGAACAAAGAAATAACCGGTAACAAATGCACCGAACTGCCAATTATTATCACACAGTGTATAGAAATCCGAGTCGCCTACCATATGTGATAGATCAACAGGAGTAATGAAACTCTTCCCCGGATAAGCTAACGAATAAACTACTACACGCGTGTAGTCAGCCATTTTATAAGTAATAAGGAGAACAACCAAGAAAACAACAGTAAACACGAACCAGCGGGCAAAGAATTTCTCAAAAGGAGTGGCCGGCGTCATTAATACAGAAATACGACTTGTCTTTGTTTTCAATTTCTCCATTGTAAACGATGCGCTCAAGCATCCTCCTCCCCAAAGAAACCAGGCAAAAAGACCTAAAAGAAAGGTCCACATCGGGTCACTAGAACTGGAATGATCCCATTTATACTCAAAATAGCCATTCCAAAGCATTATAACAGCCATCAATCCATAGAGCAGAACAATACGAAGTAAATTCGTTTTCCAACTCTCAACCATTTCCTTACGGCAAAGATTCACAAAGCGAGGTAAGCTGAAAAAGGTGTCTTTTATCATAGTTCTTTGTTTTGATCGTGAAACAACTGTGCAATCCTCTCCGGAGTAGCTAGCGTAGCGTTAAAAAGAAGTTCTAAATTGATTTCTGTTTCTTCTCCTTCAACATTTGGTAGTAACAAGCAATTACCCTGAACAGTAGGAATTGCATATAAAGCTTCCTCCAGCAATTCCCCGTGAGTATTATCCTTAAATAAGAGCTTTTCACATATGCGAGCGGTCGATTCATCTAACAACACCTTACTCTCTTCCATGATCAATACATGATCAATAAGCTTATCTATATCACGAACCTGATGCGTAGAGATCACAATCGTTTTATCGTCCGTCATACCGGATGCAATAAACTTGCGGAACTGGCTTTTTCCTGGAATATCCAGCCCGTTAGTAGGCTCATCCATCAGCAGCAAAGAGGTGTTGGTGGCAAGCGCAAAACTCATGAATACTTTCTTTTTCTGTCCCATAGAGAGTGCACCCAGATTCACATCTATATCCATCTCAAAGTAATGAAGATACTTTATCATATCTTCCTTGCTGAAACGCGGATAAAAAGGGCTATTCAACTCAATATAGCTGACTAAAGAAACTGCCGGTAACTCGAACTCCTCAGGGACAAGAAACATGTCCTGCAAAGTGATTGGTAATCGACGGCGCACATCCGTATCACGAAACAATACCTTCCCATTCTTCGGGGTCAGCAGTCCTGACATTAAATAAAGGAGCGTTGATTTCCCCGCTCCATTCTTCCCAAGCAATCCATAGACCCGGCCAGGGTGAAAGGACAGCGAGAACTCATTGAGCACAGGCTGCCTGGATCTACGATAAGTAAATGAAAGATTTTCTACTGCAATCATTGCATATTCATTAATAGTTAAACAAAGATAGTGTATTAGCATCCTAACACACTGCAAATATAGAAAATCTTTTAGATACACCAAAGAAAAGCAAATAAAAAGGAGGAGCTAAGATCACTCTCCGCTCCTCCTGTCACGACAAACAACTAAAATTATTCACTATTTGATACCGTCCAATGCTTTTTTAGCAGTAGCATTAGCAGGTCTATAGCCAGAATTTTATTCCAATATTCTTTAGATTCCGGCAACTTATCAGTCACCAGATAGTAGTATCCTAAATAGCTGTAACATTCAATCAAAACTGAATTATAACGAGCATCTTTTTTACCTTCCAGTAAAGTGGCTACTTTCTCATAGAACGGTTTAGCCAATCCGTCGGTTGTTTCAGGGTCAAGTGCCGAGTTGCTACGAGCTCTCCAAAAATTACCTACGTAGCTATCGGGGTTAACTTCTGCAACTACAGCGAATACAGAGTCTGCTTTAACCAAAGCATGCTTACGGTCAGCAGCATCAGTAGTCGACAAAGAATCGGCATGCGTACCTGCTCCATAATAAAGACGACCTAGCTGATATTGTAAATCAACAGTTTGTTTTTCTTTATCCAGAGAGGTAATATATTTCTTATAAGCGTCAATCGCTTTCTTATAATCGTTTTTCTGCTCATAAACAGTCGAAATATTCTGATATAAGTCAGTTTTCGTAGAATCAAGCTCAATCGCTTTTTCATATTGAACTACTGCTTCATCATACTTCTTTAATGCATCGAGCAAGTGACCATAATACATATAGTCCAAATAAGAATAGTCTGCCTTGTCTGCTTCATTAAAAAACAGATTCGCAGCTTTCTGTGCTTCATCAAAACGTTTCAGGTCCGTATTATTATACATCGCCAAACGATTGAATGCTGCATGCTTAGGATTCTTTTGCAAACCTAAGTTAGCCACCTCAAGTGACTTTTCAAAGTTATGATTCAAGAACAAAGCAAACGAATACTTCACTAAGTCACCCTCGGTAGCTGTTGCATCCGTGGCAACATGCGAATAATATTCCGCTGCCTTACTAAAATCATTTTTAGAATAATAGATCTCCGCTAACTTCTTATCAACCGCTTTATTATCCGGTTCCAATTCTTTTAACTGAGTTAGTTTTTCGATTGCAAGTCCGGCGTTCGCAGCTTTATAAATATCTGCATACTTCAGATAAGCCTCGGTACAACGCGAATCAAAATAGATTGCTTCTTCATATTTTTGAGAAGCTAAACCTGCATTTTTTTGTTCTACAGCAATATCTCCTTGCAAAACAGAGACAAGTGCCGATTTTCCATTTGCCTTTTTCCCTAAAGCTGCATACTCTTCTGCTTCAGTTAGTTTGCCTGCTTTCAAATAGGTTTCACCAATAGCGACCAAAAGGTCTACATTTTTTTTATTTTTTCCTTTAATCAGCTGCGATGCTTCTTCAGCAGCTTGAGCCGGATTATTCTGAATAGTTTCTTTCAACTTAGCAACCCCAGCCTGCCATTCCGCAGTGGTCGATTGCGCACAAAGTGATCCGACAGCTATAAATGCCCCGGCCAAAAACACTTGAATTCGTTTCATTAGTTATTAATTTTAGTATTATTCGTCTTTTACATGGACAATGCGTACAGGCTGAGTAGCCGGTACAAGACCAGATTTTAAGATAACCCGTTGTCCTTTATCAGATGCCATGAAAAAAGTGAATCCCCAAGAGAGCCCATTACGGGGATCATTCAATAAGGCATAAATTGGGCGAGCTAATGGATAGTTTCCATAATACAAATAAGCTTGATAAGGTTTATAACTGTTGCTTGGCGTAGCCACATCATCAGCACTTACCGCCATCACTCTTATTTCATCCCGGAAGCTAAGATTCGTAGTATCGCTTCGATTACCCAGCCAATTCACACCAATAATCCCAACCGCGTCGGGTGTTGCTGCTACGTAGTCGATAACCTGCTGATTCGTGTTCAGAGCATGTACGTCAGTTGTAGCCAAAGGCTTACCACCACACACAGAGTCGATAGCGAAACGCACGGTACTCGAGTTCTTATTATCAAATACTACTTGAATATTTTTCAAACGAGATGCCGGATATATTTCTTTCCATTGTGAAACCTCGCCAGTTAAAATACGTTGGAAGTCACGAACAGTTATAAGAGAATCTGGATTCTGACGATTTACAATCAACGCCAATCCGTCTGTCGCAAGCTTTATCTCTCTAGGAGCAAAATTACGGCTGCGGAAAGATTCCAATTCAGCTTCTGTGAACGTACGAGTCGCAATTGCTAGTCGTACACTATCCTTCAAAAGCAAATTGATCGCTTCCACTTCCGTTGTATAACGAGGAACAATCCCGGCTAATGGGTACATGCCCTCAAATACATCGATTTCTTCCTGCACAATAAGCTGAAAGCTCTCATCTGCTGCAATAGCTACCACACCAGAGGAATATGTATCTGTACGGCCATCTTTTGGTTTCGGGCGACATGAAGTCACCAGTACCAAAAAGACCATACCTATTAACCAGAATTGTTTCTTCATTATTATTGTAATTTAAACATTACAGGTACTGTAAATTTCACACGTACGGCTTTACCGTTCTGCTTACCAGGAATCCACTTCGGCATGCTTTTAACCACACGCACAGCTTCTTTATCCAGATAAGGGTCAACGCCACGCGCAACATGCACATCGCTAATAGAACCATCACGTTCTACTACGAATTGAATAATTACGCGGCCTTGTGTTCCATTTTCCTGAGCAATAGTCGGATATTTGATATTCTTACCAAGGTAAGACATCAATTCAGACTGACCACCAGGGAAAGTAGGCATCTGCTCTACCATGTCGAAAACCTTTTCAACTTCTGGTTCAGCCTGCGTTACAATCTGCTTTACGTCAGCAATATCCTTACCATGTGCTTCATCATTACCTTTTACGTCAGCAATAGAGATAGCGACCTTACTAGAAGTCAATTCTTCCTGACTCTTGATTTCACTATCTTCATTTACTTCCTCATCCTTTTTAATGATAGGAGCTGTAAATTTGATAGAGCTTCTAAGTGCAGGAGGAGGAGGAGCTACCGGCTCAACACGTTTCATCTCTTCTTGCTTAACCTCTGGTGCCTCCAATTTAGACAATTGAGTTACCTCAGTCATAACCTCTTTCTGTTCCGGAGTAGCCAATTTGATTAGCGTAGGGATACTAAAACCAACAATTGCAAGAATCACCACAATAAGCATCGCCCAATTGTGTCGTTTCCCAGAGTTAGCACGCATCCGATACGCTCCATAGGCTTGATTTTTACCTTCAAAAATCAGCTCACACCATTCGGGAGAAGTCAAATCTAATTTTGCCATTTTACTTTTCTTTTTTAGGTGTTACATCATTATTCGGTAGAACCTTGTGATAAAGCTCCCTTTGCATCATAATTCTGCATTAAGAATCTATCTGCATCAACGATATCTGTTATCACATATTTACCAATATTACATATCTGCATTTCATCCAGAGCATCAATCAGATTCTTATAAGAAGCATCATCAGTAGCCTTAATAATTATAGTTGGAGTATCTTTTCCTCCCTTTATTTCAGTAACTCTTTTCTTATAATCCGCATCTGTTATCTTAAGTTCCAACTTTTGCTGTTTCAAAGCTCTCACTTCGTTAACAGCAGCCGCATTTTTTCTTAAAAGAATGTTACGAAGACCATCAGCTCCATAAGTTGTTTCCTTCAATGAAGTATAATCCGTATAGTTCGGTTCACCTTCATAGTAGTAAAGTTTGTTCTCAGGGCCTAACAACAATGTTAATGCTTGAGAAGCCTTTACCTCGGTAAGCTGGTCTTTCGTTAAATCTTTCTCATTACTAGGCATGCTTATTTCCATCGTCTGAGGTTGACTCAGAGTGGTACAAAGCATAAAGAAAGTAATAAGCAACATGTTCATGTCCACCATTGGGGTAAAGTCTACCCGGACATTCATTTTTTTCTGCTTACTCTTACTTCTTTTTCCGCCACTGCTTTCTTGTACTTCAGCACTCATAATTCCTCCTTTTTATTCTTCAGATGTAGTTTTGAGAGAAGTAATCAGATTGTACCGATTTTCCCGCAAGTCCTGAAGTGAGTTCATAACATTCTTAATCACTGAGTATGGAGTTGTAGCATCGGCCTTAATAGCAATACGCAGATCAGCGTTAGCAGAGCGTGCATTACGCACCCAAGACTTAAACTGATTGTCTGTACTATCGCAAGGAATACCTTCATTCGGCAACACTTTATCTCGTTGTTCATCCGAGAGATTCAAGAATTGTTGCATACTTCTAATAGGTACTCCGAAAGTTGGAGACAACACAAATTTACTCTCCTCTTCAGGGGTAAATTTAATACCATACTCATTACCCATACTCTCCAAAACGGCCTGCATATCCTGCCGCTTATCGAGCTCATAAATACTTTGCCTGACGGATCAATCAAGACCTGGAGTATATTAGTCTCCGGGATCTTAATTTCCGAGACAGAGGCTGGAGTAGTAACTTGCACCGGCTCTTTCTTTACGAACGTTGATGTCAACATAAAGAAGGTAAGCAATAGTACAGTTACGTCACTCATAGCTGTCATATCTATGAACGTATCTTTCTTTTTAATTCGCGCTCTACCCATAATTAATAGAATTTAAGTCGCAAATTAATGAGTTGCTGCAAAAGTCTGTACAATAGAGAAACCTACTTCGTCAAGACTATAAGTCAGTTTATCAATTTTATTAGTGAAATAGTTGTAAGAAATTACAGCCAATGCACCAGTCAAGATACCGAAAGCCGTGTTAACCAAAGCTTCAGAAATACCTTGTGAAAGAGCCAAAGAGTCAGTACCACCACCAGAAGACAGAGCAGCAAATGAACGAATCATACCGATTACAGTACCCAGAAGACCCATCAATGTACCTAAAGTTGTAATAGTAGCAATGATCGGAAGGTTTTGCTGCATCATTGGCATTTCCAATGCAGTTGCTTCTTCCAACTCTTTCTGAATAGCAAGAAGTTTTTGCTCTTTTGTTAATTCAGAGTTTTTCTCCATTTCGGCATATTTCACCAAAGTAGAAGTAACAACATTAGCTACTGAACCACGTTGTTTGTCACAGATTTCATGTGCCTTTTTCAAGTCACCAGCAGACAAAGCCTCTTTGATATTAGCTACAAACTTAGCTAAAGCTCCTCTACCAAAGGCTGAACGAATAGCAAAATAACGTTCAACACTTAATGCTAGTACAGTAAGCAATAAAGTTTGGATTATAGGAACGATATATCCACCTTTGTAAATTGTACCTAACAAGTTTCCATCCAATGGGTGGTTGTTAGGGTCGTTATTCACAAAATTGCTTGGGTTTCCCAAGAGGAATTGGAATATACAAAGGGCTAGTATAAAACAACCGATCATAACCAAACCCGCATTTTTAATTCCTACCACTTTATTGGCAGCTTTTTTTTGAGTAGTTTCCATAAATAATTTTTTTTGTTAAGAAATTAATTTTAGTTATTTAGAAAATATTATTTCGTAAAACAGTGCACAAGACATACCTCTCGATTAGGCCCTAAAGATAATCGCATTCTTTTAAAAAACAAAAGAGTAAATTAAAAAAAAGGAGAAAAGCCCACAACTAAACAAGAATACGCCTTAATGCAAAGACATAATAGTCATTGCATATAATGGAACAAGATGCATACTCACTAAAATAAAAAGATTTTCGTGCCAACATTCTTCCTCGCAATACGCACAATGCATATTTTAAGAATTCAAGAGAAGCACGTAAATCAAAAAAAAGTTTTATATTTGGTTCTGCATTGCATGTAGATAGAGTAGAGGCGTTTTTAAGAACAAATTTAGTATTTACTTCATAAGTCACATCACTTCTCTTCCCTGTCGTTTTTCGCTTTAATAAAAAACATAGGCGAAGAAACTCATAAATAAACCACTCATACTAAGCAGTAATATGATAGGGATTGATATGAATTCCATAAAATCTTTCATTGTATTCTTCTAGTTATAATAAGATTTTTAATTTCACGGACAAAGGTAGCAATTTAATGTATCTGTTTGTCGTTATTTACATCTTTTAAATCTAAAATTTCAATCTATTATGAAAATAATTTGTGATTTTATTCATAATAGTCTATTTTTTCTCACCATATTAAAATCATTCAACAGCAGGATTCACAGAGCAAATTGTCAAAAGTTAAAACTTTTACATACTTAGCCAAGCATCTAC